>JAGNLJ010000011.1 GCA_017999645.1 Alphaproteobacteria bacterium | reverse complement strand
GGAGCCATTTTTCCTGAAAACACATTAGCGATGATAACCAAGCTTTACACCAAGGTCCTGGGCAAGATACGTGAGGCAAGTGTATTCACGGCGCATTTTCTGCACCGCGTGACGCATGATTATTCCTACGTTGACGGCGTTATTCAGAAATACAAAACGCCCGAACTAAAAAAAGAATTCCTACCAGCCCTACAAGCTCTGGACGCTGGTGCAAATTCTCGAAGAGCAAAAACCCAAAAAAATTCTCGAATTCGGCAGTGGTTCTTCTACCATGATTTTTGCTGATTACGCGGCTAAAAACGGTGCGGAAGTCGTCAGCGTTGAGAGCGATGAAGGATGGGCTGAGAAAGCCAGGACTTATCTGGCGGGCAATGACAACGTTAAAATCGTATTCGCCAAGGCCTTTGGCTTTGCAAACCTGACCCCCCCCCAATTAAAATACGACATCAATTTTGATGAAACTTTTGATCTCGTATTCATCGACGGTCCCGGCGGCCACTTTGAAGGTATTGCCCGCAAGACAGGCGTCACAACCAATGCTCTCGAATTAAAAGATCCCAAGTTGGTCCTGATCGATGGCCGAAAAGCCACGGTCCACTACATGAAAGACCACATGCATAGTCATGCCTGCAGGGATTCCGACCTGCACAGCCCGCGCCCCGTCAAACCTGGTTATAATTACTTTTCTGCTTTTTCGAAGAAAGTTCATACAACAGGTAGGAGCGATTAAAATGCAGAACCTTGCTCGTAAAATGACGACCGCGATGACATATCCCGGTGCGTTCTTTCGCTACCAGTCGAAGCCGCTCAGAAGTTTTTATCACGCCCTGTCGCGTGCCGCGCACGTCCAGACTTTTCTGAAGCGTTGCAACGACAACGCCGACACTTATTCCGCAAAAAAACTGACGATCGAGGACGCGGATGGTTTTTCCGTTTTTTCGCCGTCGCAGGTTCCCGACAATCTTGCCCAGGATGTCGTCGCGGAAATTCGCGCACGGTTGCAAAATATTGATGTTGAATCAATCAGGAAGACCTCCAAGAAACCGTATCTGCTTTCGGTAATCAAAGGTTCGGAAATCACCCGCGATTCCGCCATTTATAAACTTGTTTCGCACCGCGAAGTCGTGGGATGCGTCGCGCGTTACCTGAAATGCTTCCCTATCCTTTCCTTTATCGCGGTCTGGTATTCGCCCAATCTTCCGGGGCAGGAAACGGGCAGCCAGAAATTCCACCTCGACCACGAGGATTACAGGCAGATTAAAGCTTTCATGTTCATCGAGGATATCGGCCCCAATAATGGCCCGTTCACGCTCATCCCCGCAGCTCAATCCGAAAAAATCCAGAGCGCGATCAACTATAAGATGACGCCCGACAACAAGCAGATCGAAGATGAAACCGTTTACGGCATCGCCGGCAGCGGCGCGGCCAGACCGCTGACGGGACCGCCCGGAACACTTGCCCTGATCGACACTAGCCGTTGTTTCCACTATGGGTCGCGCGAGGGCAGCGCGCCGCGCATCATGCTGACCTTCCAGTACATCACGCCTTTTGCCTTCGTCATGCCATGGAACTGGCGCAAGGGCGTTTATCTGCCTCACTTAAAAGACCAAAGCATGTCTTCGTGGGAGCGTAAATTGCTGGGCGTTGAGATTTAAGCTTTCGGTCCTCTATCTATAGCCATAAATCGCCGCATGTAATATGCTGGTTTATTGCCGAATCCTCGGCGCAATTTCTTGCCACATACCGATGAAAGCCACTACAGCCAATATCATTCTCTGTCTTATCTTCCTGACTGCGTTCAACGTCGCGGCGTGGGCGCTTGCGTATAAGGGCATATGGCCGTGGCAATACACCTGGTACGTCTACTGGGGCGAAACCGTTATCATCGGCGCTCTCGCGCTTTTCGCCTACGCGAAACACCTGCTGATTTTCTTTTTCCTCCTGATCGTCGTCAGCTACATGGCGGGGCTGAAGAACATCACCTTCATGGGCGACATGAAAATTCCCATGACGTTCTGGGCGCTCTACTCGCTTTTCTGGCTGGTCTATTTCGAGATCCGGCGCAGCATGCTCGGCTACAGCATCCGCCAGCTCCACCCGACCGGGCAGCTTGTTTATTATTTCACCTTCATGGCGCTGGCAGTTGGAGGCTCGTGTGCGTTGACCGGCCTTATTTATTTTGGCCAGGCCTGGGTGACAGGCGTGCATACGCCGCTGCTCCAGCAATGTCTTGCTATCGCGATCGGCATTCCAACGCTGACGATCAGTATTCTCAAGATCGTCGACATGATCGGCGAGCAGCACGTCTTTTACTTCCTGCTCGGCACCTACCACCGGCCCGAGGAGAAAAAACGCATCGTCGTGTTTTTCGACATGGTCGGTTCTTCGGCCGCGGCTGAGCGGCTGACACCCAAGAAAAGCATGGAGCTGATCGCGAACTTCATTTTCGACGCCTGTCATTCCTGCCGTATCAATGGCGGCGATATCGTGAATTACACGGGCGACGGGCTGATGGTGCTCTGGCCTTTGTTCCAGGGCGACCGGGTGGCGCGTGCCTATGACACGCTGGTCGACCGCCTGGAGACCCGCAGGCAGTATTATGAAGACGATTACGGCATCGTTCCCAACTTCCGCATGGGGGTTCATGCCGGCAACGTGGTTATCAGCCAGATCGGCGAGGAGAAGCTTTTCCTGGGGGTTTACGGGGATGTCGTGAATACGGCCTCGAGAATCGAGCAGCTCAACAAGGATATGGGCACCCGAATCCTGCTCTCCCGCAACGTCCGCCAGTATATGAGTAAGCAATTGCAGAAAAGAACCAAGTCGCTGGGCCCTGTCGAGATCCGCGGACGGGAAGAACCGGTCGAGATATTCACCCTGCCCGACTAAATAAACAGAAAATAGTTTAAGTATAAATATTAGGTTTTTAAGTCTTTATCTTAAAAAAAGCCGTATTTTTGACTGTTTTCAGCTGAAATAAATAATCATAAGTACTTTAAATGGCATTTTATTACATGGTTATTTATCGATTATACTTAAAACAAGATCATTGATTACAATTAGGTTCGGTTTTGATAAAATTTTAGCTAAATCCGCGGCTTTTTTCTTGCAATGGGTCCGGAAGTGACATATAAAGAATGTACACACCCTCTATTACCGCCGTTTGTCCGGAGCATCGCAAGGTCTCCGGACCTTTTTTTGGACCCCATTTCATCGATTTCCTAAGGAATAAGCAAAAAAGGCGGCCTATTGAGCCGCCTTTTGAAACTGGTTTGATTGGACACATTAAGCGTCGAGATTGGGTACTGCCCGTTTAATTCCCGCGCCGGGATCAAAAATATACAACACAGTCGGCGCGCCGCCTTTATCGTTACGTATATGAAAGCCCCAACCACGTCTCTCGTTAAAGCCCTCGCTGATTTGCGCTTCCGGATGTTCCTTGCGGTAAGTTTCTACCGCGTCGATTGCCAGTCTTTGAAAGTTTGTTGCTAATTCCATGTGATACTCCCTTTACCTATTGCGCTAACTTTTATGAAAAAATTGACATGAGTCAATAGGGAAATGGCGACCCCGGCAGGACTTGAACCTGCAACCCCCTGCTTAGAAGGCAGGTGCTCTATCCGTTGAGCTACGGAGTCTTATGAACAGGGTATATCAGGCCTCGTCCTCGGGACGGTAGCGAAAATTATCGACATAATTGCGCGGCTTGAGCTTTCGGCCATGCGCAGGCTGGATGGTCACAGATAGGCCCTTGCGGGCGGCATAGTTCCTGGCCTCATCCAAAGTCGGGAATTCGAGGCAGACCTGCCCGAGCGTGTCGCCGGTCGTCCAGCCCATCAGGGACTCTGGCTCGCGATTCGATTTTGACTCATATTCAAGCACCCAGTGCTCGGTGTTGCCATGACCGGACTGCATGGCTGTCTTGCTCGGCTTGTATATCCTGGCGTCCATTTTTGGCTCCTTTGTGCCTGAGATAACCTAGCAAAAAGAGACGCCGTAGCATAGATGTTCAATATCGGTGGGATTAAATTTTTTTTTGCTCTGCAATAAATTATTTTTTACTTCGCAATTGCACAAAAAAATATTGCGCTGCGAAGTAACGAGTAATAAACAATCGAATTGCCCAAGTACAATTGACTTAAAATTCTTTTTACATCATCGTCGACACTTATTCCTGCGTTGCATAGCTCAGCCTGTTTTCAAAAAAGAAAGTTAGCGATGATAGTAGAAGGTGGCGAAATCCACACCGACCCCCGCGTCCCTAAATCGAACATGAAACCTGTTCGTCCTTTGCGTGGCCGTTTCACGCATGACCGGGTTCGCGCGTTGCTTACTGAAATTCACGGTGACGAAGAATATGCCGACATGCAGAAGGCCGGCGTCGACAAGCGCATGATGTTCGGCACCAATCCGCATTACCAGGCCCTCGTGATGGGCGAAGAACTCTGCGACATGGAGGGCAATGTTCTCGTGCCTGCCATGCCGCCCAGCAAATCCGTCGGTGCGCTCATCCTGCCGCGCCTCAATGAAACGCTGAGCATGGACGGCGCGAAAGACCCGTCCAACCAGATGAATTACACACCGAGCGATAACGGCTATCATGGCAAGCTGCTTCATAAATACGACGAGATCGTTCTCGGTTACGCGTCACAGGTTTGCTCGGCGCATTGCCGTTACTGCTACCGCCTCGACCTCTTCAACAAGGATACCGGCAAGGCGAGTGTTCGACCGGAAGAACTGCGCGATTACATTCTAAATTACAACGCGACGTTAGAGAAAAATAACGGCATTGATGCTAAAACCGGCGAGCGCCGGTATCCTGTGCGTGAATTGTTGCTTTCGGGCGGCGATCCGCTGGTGCTGAATAATGCCCTGCTTTACCGTTATATGTTTGCTGCGGGCCAGGCGAAGGTGAATTTGCTCCGTATCGGGTCCAAGGAACTCGCTTTCCGTCCAGAACGCCTTGATGAAGGTCTGGCTGAAACATTCGCCATCATCCACGAACAATTCCCGCACATGCATATCAACATCGTGTCGCATCTTAGCCATCCCGATGAATTCCTGATGCGCGATGCGGATGGAAAATACATTCCGAATGAAAACGGCCCGGGCTATCAGTGGATGCCGAAAAGCAAGGAAGCGGTCGAGCGCATGCTATCGCTTCCCTATGTCTCAATTGAAACACAGACACCAATTATTTCCAAGGTTAACGACGACGCTGAATCGCTGCGTATCCTGCACGAAGAATCCCGCCGCATGGGCATCAAGCCGAAATATCTGTTCCAGGGCCGCGACATCCAGGGCCACAAGGCGTTCTCGGTTCCCGTCGAAAAAGCATGGCGCGTTCACACCGACGCGATGAGGGGCTTATCCGATACCGCCCGCTCGCGTTTCTCGCTTTCGACCGAATGGGGCAAGATGGAAGTTGTTTCCGTCATTGACCCGATCAAAATCGCCGACGACCAGGCCATGCCCGGCGTGATGCAGTTGATGCTCAATGAATTGTTCGGCCAGGGCTTGACCATTTTCCGCGTCCACCGCTCGCCGCACGAAGCGGAATCGCAGTCCGACCTGATCATCGCCAAGAGCAACCCGGAAGCGCTCTGGATCTCCGGTTACGAGGACCGCATCCTGTACGACACCCGCAAGGGCCGGGATAACAACAAATATGACGGCCTGCTGCAGATGCTGATGAACGCGCTCGGCGAAGAAGGCTATACCAAGCTGCTCAGGAAAGCGGCTTAAAACCTTTTTTTGGCGAAAGCTCTTCCAGAGCCTGACTTTAAGTATTTCTCAAAGTCATAAGCTTTTTTACGATCTTCAAAAGCGAAATAATTTTTAATTGTCCAAGGGACGTATTTGGCAGTGTGAGAAACTTCGCCTGTATTATGTTCCTTAAGCCGCGCCTTTAAATCTTCTGTAATGCCACAATAAAAGCTTTCGGGATGGCTAAGGCTTTTCAAAATATATACATAGATCATTAAGCACCTATGGCTTGCCGAGCCGAAGCAGCTTCTAAGGTCCGCCTTTGCCAAGGCTGCGGCGGGACATCCTTCTCGTATACGCTCGCCCCAGGCTCGCTACTGCGAAGGATGGTCGGAGTGGAGGGATTCGAACCCCCGGCCCTCTGCTCCCAAAGCAGATGCGCTACCAGACTGCGCTACACTCCGTTACCGTGAAGATGCCACCTTATAGACGATAGCCCTATTCCGGGGCAAGAACATTACGGAAGGCCGGGTGAAGAACCTTGTCGCCTTCGTTAATGTTCAGCGTGCCGGCCAGGCCACCATTGATCTCCAGCACCGCCATGGCCTCGGTGTCGGAGGTGATGCGGGTTTCGTCCTGGGGTTTGGCGTTATGGTGGATATGCTGGATTGTGCCGTCATGGGCGATGAAAAACATGTCGAGGGGAATAAGTGTGTTTTTCATCCAGAAGGTCCGCTGGCTCTCGCCGCGGAATAAAAACAGCATGCCGGAGTCATTATTGAGGCTGGTGCGGTACATCAGGCCGCGGGCCTGGTCGGTGCCTTCGGTGGCCATTTCGACCTCGAAAATGTAATCCTGCCCGGATTTGGTTTCGATGGTGATGACATCACGGGGGAGATACTGGGCTTCCACGGTTTCGCTTTTCGCGTCATTGGCGAACACCGGAACCGGGGCGCTTAGTGCGGCTAAAACCATGAATGCGTAGAAAAGAGTTCTCATCATGCTGAGTCCTTCATTTTGTTGAGCTCTTCCAGGGCGGACTTGCTGTCGATGACGCCGAGCGCCTTGCCTGATTTCGGATCGACCACGATTACAGGTTTGTTATTCATGACGATCTGGTTGACGGTTTCCCAGAGCGGCGTTTCCGGATAAACGGTGTTGAATTTCCGGTTCATCAGGTCGCCGACGCTCAAGGGCAAAACTTTATTCAGGCGCTTGGCGATGCCGGGTGCCGCGCCGATCTGGATATCGAGCTGGATGCCATCATTCATAGCAACCGAAACCGGCAGTAAATTCTCAAGAACGATGTCGACTGTGAAAACACCCATTACCGCGCCCTTGTCATCGAGAACCGGGACGATATCGGCCCTGGCCTTTTTCATCGCTTTCAGCGTATCGCCGACATTGTCGCCGGGCGAAGCGGTGAGAAACTTGTCGTTCATGGCGGCATGGCTGGGCATGGTTAATCCTTTTTATTGCCCTCTATTGTGCTCAAAAACTGCAAAACATGCAATGCCGCGCCATGGTCGTAGAGGTCGTTATGAGCCGCCGAATCTATTGAAACAAAGCTTTTGGGCTCCCCGGCGGCCTCGAAGAGCGCTTTGCCGAACCGGATGGGAACCGTTCTGTCGCGCTCGCCATGGATGAAGAGCTTGGGCGCTTTGACGTTTTTGATCAGCACGGCGCTGTCGAATTTATCCTTCAGCAGCAGGCTTACCGGCACGACCGGGTACATTGCCTGGGCGACCCCGGCCAGCGAGTCGAAGGGCGCTTCCAGGATCAGACCAGCCGGGTCGTTTTCGGCTGCCATGGCAGTCGCGATAGCCGAGCCAATTGATTCCCCGTAAATGATGACCGGGCGGTTCTGCGCTAAAGCAAATTCCATCCAGGGCCGGCCATCGTCCAGCAAACCATCTTTGCTGGGCCGTCCTTCATTGCCGCCATAGCCGCGATATTCGGCGAGGATGACGCCGTAGCCCTGCTCATTCATCGTCATCGCTTTCGAGATGCGGTGCGAATAATTTCCGGCATTGCCATGGAATAAAATGACGATGGGTTTGTCACCCTGCGGCGGCAGGAACCAGCCCCACAGCGTCAGGTTATCTTTCGTTGAGACTTTAGCATCCTGAACACCGTTCACTGTCGCAGGCCGTGCAGTGTCGGGGTGATAAATCATGTTGCGTTGATTAAAATAAAGATAGGCGAGCGAGCCGAGATAAACGAGAAGCGCAATAATCAGGTAATCAATCATTTTTTTCCGGGTCATTTTTGTTTTTTATTCTCTGAGGCCGGTTTTGTACATGCGGGCGTAAAGGCCGTTATTTTTCAGCAATTCTTCGTGACGGCCCTGCTCGACGATTTGTCCTTTATCAAGGACGATAATCTGGTCGGCAGTCTGAACCGTCGAAAGCCGGTGCGCAATGACGATAGTGGTGCGGCCTTTTTCAAGTTCCTGCAGCGCGGCCTGCACCGCTTTTTCCGATTCATTGTCGAGCGCCGAGGTGGCTTCGTCGAGTAAAAGGACCGGCGCGTTGCGCAGGATGGCACGAGCGATCGCGATGCGTTGTCTCTGGCCGCCTGAAAGTTTAACGCCGTCTTCACCGAGGCGGGTTTTGTAACCGTTTTCGAGTTCGGAAATAAATCCATCAGCAGCAGCGGCTTTGGCGGCGCGGCGCACATCATCTTCGCTGGCTTCCGGCGCGCCATAGGCGATGTTGGCCTCAACGGTGTCATCGAAAATCGTGATGTCCTGCGATACGAGCGCAATATGCTTGCGCAGGGATTTAATGGTTATGTTTTTTAAGTCACTGCCATTGACCGAAACGCTGCCCGACTGCGGATCGTAAAAACGCGGGATGAGATTGATGATGGTGCTTTTGCCGCCGCCGGACGGGCCGACGAGCGCTGTTACCTTGCCGGGACGTGCGGTGAATGAAATGCCGTCAAGCGCGCGCTGCTCTTTCTGGTCGTAGAGGAAAGAAACATTGTCGAACTTAATTTCCGCATTTGCTGCGTCAAGATCCGGCGCGCCGGGTTTTTCCAAAATCGTCGGCTTCATGTCCATCATTTCAAAGACGCGGTCGGCGGCGCCGATGCCCATTTGAATCGAGTTGTTCAGGCGCGCCAGTTTTTTCATCGGTTCATATGCCAGTGTAAATGCCGTCAGGAATGCGACGAGCTGGCCGAGGCTCATGGTACCGTCGGCGATGCGGTAGCCGCCGTAAATCACGAGGCTGCAGATGACCGAGCCGATCAGGATTTCATTGACCGGCGTTGCAAGGTTGCCGATGCGGATGGATTTGACCATCAGGTTCCGCACCTTGTCGATGGCGGTGCCTGCCTTCCCCCCCTCATATGTTTCAGCGCCATAGGCTTTGACCTGCCGGATGCCCTGGAAAATTTGCGAAAGCCGGTCGGAAAGAATTGCGGTTTCGCCCTGGATGCTTTTTGAAACCTTGCGGATCTTGCGTCCGATATTGGCGACGAACAAAGTGGCGAACGGAAAAATCACGAGCGCGCAAATTGCCAGTTTCCAGTCCTGGATGATCATCACGATGATCAGGAAGAACAGCGTCAGCAGGCTTTTGCCGAATGCGGCGGTGGTTTCCGATACCGCCATACGCATGATGCTGACGTCATTTACAACGCGCGAGATCAACTGGCCGCTCGGGTTGGCATGAAAGAACGCGAGGTCCAGACTCATGAAATGCGAAAACAGGTCTTTCTGAATGTCGCCGACGACGCGCTGGCCGACCTTGTTCATGATAATGCTGTGCATATAGCTGGAGAGGCCGCGAATGGTGAAAACAGCCAGAATGGTGAAACCGAAAGGCACAATCAGACTGGTCTCCTTGCCGCCCAGCACCCTGTCCATCAGGGGCTGCATCAACTGGGCTAATGCCGCTGTCATCAGGGCCTCGATCAGCATAAAGACCATGCCAAAAGCCCATGAACCCGCATAAGGACTCATGTAAGTTTTTATTAACCTTTTCATAAGGTTAAGACTGGAATTCTTTGGCGCTGCAGCAGCTATAGTCATATCTCTGGGCATGGCTCCTGTGTTATACTGAGTATAAGGAAAACTTCAAGTTTCAACAGGGTAATCAGTTGAGCAACGGTGGTGGTGAAAAAGGGATTCTGGATCTGGGGACAGCTCCGAATCCGGGTATTGGCCTGGCTTTGGGCGGCGGTATGGCCCGCGGTTTCGCCCATATCGGGGTGTTGAAATGCCTCGACCGGCACGGAATTAAACCTGCCATCTTAGCTGGAACATCCATCGGATCTGTGGTCGGCGCGGCCTATCTCGTCGGCAAGCTGCAGGTGATCGAGGACTGGGCCCTCTCCCTCAACCGTCTTAAAATTCTGTCTTACCTCGACATCCGCGTGCGCAGCGCTGGGATGATCGGCGGATCACGTCTGAATAATCTTCTTAGGGAGCATTTTCAGGATACGATGATGGAAGACCTGCCCATTCCATTCGTTACGGTGGCTGCTGACCTGAAAACCGGTCACGAAGTCTGGATCCGTCGCGGCGAAGTGATGAAAGCCATGACGGCATCATTCGCCCTGCCCGGCGTTTTCCCGCCGGTTGAAAGAAACGGGCGTTTGCTCGTTGATGGCGCGCTTGTAAACCCGGTTCCCGTCGCGGCATGCCAGGCGCTCGGCGCGCGCATGACAATAGGTGTCGACCTTCACGCGGATATCATCGGTAAAGCCGCGAAACCCGGCCAGCAATTTCAAACCGTCGCCGGGTTCGATCCTTTCAGTGACAAGGATGTTCCGCCCGAAGAACAACAGAAAATCAATTCGAGTCTCACGCGCCGCCTGTTCCGCCGTGAGCAGAACAGCCCGAGTTTATTTGGCGTGATGATTTCGTCGCTCGGCATTATGCAGGACCGCATGACGCGCTCACGTCTTGCCGCCGACCCGCCGGACATTCACATCAAGCCCCTGATCGGTCATATCGGACTGCTGGAATTCGAGCGCGCGAAAGAGTTGATTACGTTGGGCGACGAAGCCTGCGAGCGGAATATGCCGACGATCCGCGATGCAATGAAGCTGTTCCTGCCGCGTGATAATAACGGTAGCAAGAAAAAGTAAATCTCCGTCATTGCGAGGAGCGTAAGCGACGCGGCAATCCATTTTTTCTGGATTGCTTCGCTATCGCTCGCAATGACGAAGTGGATTACTTCTTAACCGCGCGTTTCTTGTGCTTGCGGTCCGGAAGCGCGCGTCCCCATTTCAGGGTTTCGACAAGGTATTTCGGACGGACGCTGTTGTACTGATTAACGAGCAGCGTCAGTGCGCGGTTCACCTGCCCCGGTGTTGTCGCATTCACAAAAGTCGGCGCGTGCAGGCCGCATTTCACGAGGCATGTATCGATGTTTACGAGATTACCACCGAGAATGTCGTGCGCCATCGTATCACCTATGACAATCGTCTGGCCGGGATAAATTTCCTTGGCCTGCAGCTGGCGGATGCAATGCTGGAAGATAGGCTGGTGCGGCTTGCCCATATAATGCACGACGCCGCCGAAATCCTGGTAACGCCGCGCGAGCGTTCCCGGGCCCATGATGTTCTGGTTGCCCATGACCCCTAAGCTGTCGGGATTGGCGCATAGTGCCTTGATCTGCTTACGGGCGGCTTCTTTGAGAACCGGCTCGTAATCTTCGAGCGACATTTCCGGCGAGTCGGCACCGCTGATGACGAGGAATGTTGCCTTCTTGATGTCCTCGACAACTTCAAGATCGAGGTCATCAACAATGGAGCGGTCGCCGCCGCGGCTTATGATGTAGACCTTTTTGCCGAGGCCTTTGAAGAAGCCATCGTCCTGGTTCTTCATACCCTGCCAGGCCAATTCGCCGGAGGTAATGAGCTCGTCGTACAGCCCCGGGCCGATGCCGATTTTTTTCAGGCGCTCCTTGTTCTGCTCCGAGCGCTTGCCGGAATTGGACAGAATAATGATGTGCTTGTTGCGGTTCTTGAGTTCCTTCAGGCAATCCAGAACGCCTGGATAAGGCCGCTCGCCGTCATGGAGCACGCCCCACTGGTCGATGATAAAGCCCATATAGCTGTCGGATATGTCGGATATCCCCTGACAAAACTTTGTTTTAACAATGGCGCTCATGAAGTCCTGACTTGATACCCTGTGGGAAGCACTTGAAACCAAAGCCATTATTATGGCTTTGGTCCCCGGAATCAACCGTTTTTCAGGAAATGCTTATGCAGCCTTCAGGTTCTCGCGGCCAAGGCGGGAATCGCGGCCTGCGACCTGGCAAAGGAACTGGTACAGCCTTGCCACTTCGCTGGAGCCGATGGTGGTGCTGAGCAGCGCCCCATGGTCGGTATCCACGGCCTGGTCGTACATTTCCTCGAACTGGCGCAAGTAACGCTGGACGAAGGTGCGGAATTCAGAATCCTTGCCGAATTTCTCGCGCGCCTTGTCGACCGGCCATTCGTCGCCGAGGGCAACCAGTCGCCGTGTGAAGGCGGCAACATCGCCTTTCTGGAACGCCTTCCAGTTTTTCTCGGAGATGTCGCCATCCATAAGGCGCGAAACATCGACCGAGAGCGAGTACAGGCTCTCGATAATAAATTTCGACGATGTGAGGAAGGCATCGCGCTGAGATTTCGAACCTGCGCCCTCGATCTCGCGGACGAACTGCGCGGCATCCTGCGATGCCTTGAACAGCGATTCCGACTGGCGGCCGAAGGTAACGGCGGCGTCTTTCGCAGCTTCGAGCGCAGCGCTCGAGACATGCACGAGGCGTTCAGATTCCGTCGAGAGACGGTCGCCGGCTTTTTCGACCTGTTTGATAACGTTGCCAGCCGATTTGCCGACATCGTCCATCTTGGAGGTAAGAACCGAAACCACCTGGCCGAGTTCCTGCGCGGATTGCGAGGTAAGGTCGGCAACGGCGGCGGCCTGTGATTTCAGGTCGCGGCTGTAGCTTTCGGTGGTCTGCTGCGAGGCTTTCATCTGCTCGCCGACTTCATGCGCGCGGATCGCAAACGTATCGCCTGCCTTCCTGAGTTCGGAGAGGCTTTCTGTCGCGCTTTCCAGCAATCCTTCCGCTTCCCTGCGGACGCGGGTGGCCATGGTTTCGGCGCGGATTGTGACATCTTCGGCCTGTTCGGACAGAGAGCGCGTTTCCTCGCGCACCTGCTCGCCGGCCAACTCGAAGCTTTCACGGGCTTTTTCTGCTTCGTCATGAACAGCGCGGGAATTAGTGACGAATTCATCACCCGCATCCTTGAGCTGCGCCACGGCCTGTCCGACTGACGCCGAGAATTCCTGGAACTGCTCGTTGATGGCTTTTTGAATGGCCTCGACCTTGAGCAATGCCTGGTCGGTAAGAAGGTGGATGTCCGAGGACTGGCCTTCGATAGATTGTGCGATTTCACGCATTTTATCGCTGGCGGAGTTCGAAGCGCTTTCGATATCTGCTACGCGCTCGCGCAGATCTTCGCTGGATGTGCGCAGAAGACGCGAAGCATCGTCGGAGCCCGATTTAAGAGAATGCAGGCGCTCGTCAAAGACATTGCCGATCTGCTGAAGCTTCGAAAGATTGCTGGTGGCGGTGACGTCGAATCCGGCTTTCAACGCTTCGAAGCGCGTATTGACCGATTCAGCGCCCTGCAGGGCCTTTTCACAGACAGGCTCCATGTCCTGCGCCGTTTCGACGAGGCTTTCGCGGACCTTAAGGATGGAATCCGCCGCCGTATCGGCCTGCTGACGGAGCAGCAGGATTTTATCGTTGAGCGATTCATCGATCTCGACGAGTTGAGTGAAGGCTTTGGTCGTGAATTCGGAAATTTCCTGACAGCGCGTCGAGATTTCATCGCGGAGCGTGGAAACATCTTCTTTTGCTGTGCCTGAAACGTCGTGCAGGTTTTTCGCCTGAACGCCGAGGGACTCGGCAATTTTCTCAACGCTCTGCATGCAATCCGAAACCTGGCCGGACAGCGCATCCTTCTGGAGCATCATCTGCTCGTTGATCGTGCGCGCATGACCCGCGACCTGACCCGACAGAGTCGAGATTTCCTGCGCCTGAACGCGCAGGATAGTGCGGATATTCTCGGCGCTGGCCGAGGCTTTTTCGCTTGCATCGTTCAGTTCGGCAACGCGGCGCGTCAGGATGGTTTCAATCGCTTCGTGACGTTCGTCGGCATTGCGTACGGCAGCCTGAAGTTCCTTGACGGGTTCCTCAAGCGTTTCGCGTACTTTCTCAACGCGTTCGGATAAGCTGACGGCGGAAAGATTGAGTTTTTCACTCTGGTCTTCGATAGTCGCCGCGAGTTTCGTGACATTAAGTTGCGTTGATTCCGTAACCTCGGCGATGCTGCCGCGGCTTTTCTCAAGCATCTCGACCATGCTCTTGATGCTCTCGAGATTGTTTTCGCCAGCCTTGTTGAGCTCGACGACTTTTTCCTGTGTCTGCGCCATAAGGCTTTCGGCCTGTTCTTTTGCGTTCGTGCTGGTTTTTTCTACGTTTTCCATGGCGCGGCGAACGGCGGAGTTGATGGATTCCGCACCCGAAACAGCGACGGACAATGCTTCCCCAAGCTTGTTGGCCGCATGCTCACCGGCCTGCTCGATGCCATCGGCTTCTTTCGTAATGCCTTTAATGACATCATGAAGCGCAACGGTTTTTTCATCGAGACGAACGGAAAGATCGCCTGTTTTCTGGACCACGCCTTCGACGGCGTCATCCAGTTTTTTGATGCTGACATCGATGGAGCCGACGATTTTCTCGGCCTGCTCGGCGATGGATTGCGCGCCGAGATCGAGGGCGTCCTTGTGCTGACCGATGGTTTCGGTCGAGCGGTTCATGGCGTCAATCGTGCGGTCGGTAACGGCCTCGAGGTTTTCGACGCCCGACGTCATCATGACGGCAAGCTTCTCGGTTTCGGAGCCGACATTGCCGACGACTGATGCCAGATTTTCGGTGTGGTCCCTGAACTGCGAACCCAGGCCCTTGAGACGCTCGGCCACACGGTCGACGATCTCATTAAGACCTTCATAGCTCTTGTTGAGGCTGGATTCGATATCGCTCGTGCGCTCGCCTGCTTTGTCCGCCGCGCCGAGAATTTTATCCGCGCCTTTACCGAGCGAGGATTCCATTTCGCCCGCACGCTCAAGAATTTTAAGCGTTGCCTGATCCCAGGCTTCAGCACCTGCCTGCGCTTTTGCATCGATGCTTGCTGTGCGCTGCTCGATCTCGTCGGTGAGCGTTTTCAATTTTGCGGCTTTTTCCTGCAGGGATTCCGCAAGACGGTCGATGTGGAATTCGGCTTTTTTCGAAACGCCGGAGAAATCACGCATCTCGACGCGCAGACCCTGACGGGCGCGCTGGAGCGATTTCAGAACCGTTTTCGATGCCGAAGAAATTTCGGCGGCCTGAGCGCAGAGACGCTCGATGTCTTTATTGATGAGCTGGCCTGTTTCCGCAGAGGGGAACAGGAGCGACTGCAGTTCCGTGCGCAGGGCCTGCGAATATTGATGGACGTCCGAGCGGCGATGCAGAACGGAGAGCAACAGCCACAGCATCGCCGGGGGCGCCAGCATTCCTGCAAGCATGCCGCCAAGTTCGTTGGGATTGGCGGCGCCGCTGACCGCGATAAAGCCAAGGGAATAAACGACCCAGACAGCCGTCAATGCGCCAGCCGCAATATAAACCGCCTTGATGATAACGCCGATACGCGCCATCGGCACGCGCGCCGCGGGACTGAGAACGAGGACCGATTCTTCATCGAGGTCGAACGTTTCTTTTTCCTCGGCTTTGGGCTTGCTCGCCTGTGGCTGAGATTGAGTTTGAGGCTGGGCGGGAGCCGCAGAAACCGACGTGATTTTCAAACCGCCAATGCTGGACGCTTTTTTCCGCAAATCTTTTGTACGTTCCGCTCGCAGATCCGTTTTCAGATCGACTTGTGTATCGTCTTGTTGGATCTCGGGGATTTTTTTGAGGGCGGAAAGTTCAGACATAGATTAAAGCTCCTTGTTCCTGTGAAGCGGCACAGGCGTGGGTTGGAACGCATTATTTTGAGACATCCTGAATAGGCCACGGCACATGCGCGCATTCAAGAAAAAGCGGAAAAGTTATTCACATTAACAAACGTGAATATTCCCCGGGAGTTACGGTGAAAAAGCCTGACTTCTGTGGATAAGGATTTTTTATTTCCCGGGCTTGCACGCAGGTTGCGAAACCGGGTGCGACGGGTAGATCGTCGCCGCCCATTTACGCACATCTTCCTTGCGCATTTCCGCGGCCTTTAAAACGCGGGGCGCATATTGCGAGCAGAAAATGTCGGGTCTTGCCTTGGCGGCGTCATTTGAAATTTTATTAGCGAAGCTGGTGCGCAGAGTGTTCAAAGTGGCAACAGGTTTCGGGTCGCCGTTAATTTTGAAATAATCGATCAGGATAGTTTCGTACTGCGCAAACAAATCTCCGTACCTGGCAGTGAATTCCCGGTACATGGAATAAAGCGGCTGGCCGTGGCGCTTGCCCATGTGGTTGCAGTTGAGGCCAATGACCATCAGTTCGCTATGGATACGGATGCCCTGCTCGGCCTCGGCTTCGGCGGCGCTGTAGCATTTTCTGCCCGGTTGCTTATTGGGGTTAACGGTGAGCTCAAGCTCGGCAAAAGCCAATGACGGCAGCATTACAACGCCCGCCAGAACAAACAAAAACACTCTTTTCATACACCGCTCCTCAGAATCCGAAGGCTCATGTCATATTATAATGGCCATTTTCCTGCAATATGTTTGTTTTTTGACCCCATTCCTGCTACGGAAACCGCATGACCGAACACGCGCAAAAGAAGCTGTTTATCAAGACCTGGGGCTGCCAGATGAATGTCTATGACAGCAACCGGATGGCCGATGTGCTGGCTCCGCTGGGCTATAAAGCCGTGGATACGCCGGATGGCGCGGATATGGTTATCCTGAACACCTGCCACATCCGCGAAAAAGCCACCGATAAAGTTTTTTCCGAACTTGGCCGCCTCCGCGAGCATCAGGACAAGAAAAAGGAAGACGGTGGCAGGATGATCATGGCCGTGGCGGGCTGTGTGGCGCAGGCTGAAGGTGCCTTCATCGCCGAGCGCGCACCTTACGTCGATATGGTTTTCGGACCGCAAACGTATCATGAACTCCCTGAAATGGTCGCGAAGGCCACGGGCGCGTATGGCAAAAACCGGATTATAAACACGGACTTCCCGGCTGAATCTAAATTCGATTATCTGCCAGAGGAGCACCAGAGCACCGGCCCATCCGCGTTTCTTTCGATCCAGGAAGGGTGCGACAAGTTCTGCACCTTTTGCGTGGTGCCCTATACGCGTGGCTCTGAATATTCCCGTGATGTAAGCAAGATATTGGCTGAAGCTAAGAGACTGGTTGAAGGTGGATCGAAGGAAATCACGCTGCTGGGTCAGAACGTCAATGCCTTCCATGGTGAAGGACCGGATGGGAAAGTCTGGGGTCTGGGCTGTTTGATCAAAACGCTGGCCGAAATGGATGGTCTCGAGCGCATCCGCTACACGACCTCGCACCCGCGCGATATGGATGACGAACTGATCGAAACGCATGGCAGCGTCGAGAAGCTTATGCCGTTCCTGCACCTGCCGGTTCAGTCAGGCTCGGACAAAATTCTGGAGGCCATGAACCGCAAGCACACGTCCGATGACTACCGCCGGGTTATCGACCGTCTCCGCGCCGCGCGTCCTGACATTGCCTTCTCATCAGACTTTATTATCGGCTTTCCCGGTGAAACCGATGAAGATCATGAAGCAACGATGCAGCTCGTGCGCGATGTAGGCTTTGCGTCCTGCTACTCTTTTACTTACAGTGCACGCCCGGGCACGCCTGCTGCCAACATGAAGAACCTTGTTCACAGCAAGATTGCGAATGAGCGTCTACAGAAACTGCAGGCTCTTATCCTTGAGCAGCAGATTGCCTTTAATAAGAAATGCGTGGGCTTGACCCTGCCCGTGCTTCTCGACCGCAAGGGCAAACGCGCCGGCCAGATTCAGGGGCGCTCGCCTTATAACCAGTCAGTTTTTGTCACGGCTAATGAACGCCTGATGGGCCAGATCGTCGAAGTTCACATACAGGAGGGTTTCGACCAGTCCCTGACGGGCTCAATAAAACAGCATGAAACCGTGCTTAGGGCTTGATTGTTCAGGCTTTTCTTACATTTTAATCCTTATTGCTGTATAATAAGATTGACCTTGAAAGGATGCCTATTTGGCTGAAAACCAAGTTTTAGAGTTCAGGAATAACGACCTGGTTCCCCTCCTTTTCGGCGAGCGCAACACGCATATCGCCCACCTTGAAAAAAAGCTCGGAATTTCAATTTCAGATCGCGGCAATCAATTAACATTGTCTGGTGACAAAACTTCTGTCGAAAAAGCCGGCAAAGTCTTAAACTCTCTATGGGAGATGCTGAATAAAAATCAGGATGTCGGCACGGCGGAGATCGACGCCGCCCTGCGTTTTTTGGATAGCAAAAAAACCAACGGTAAAAACGGCAAATATGAAATGAACGACGACAAGCTCGCCATTCACACGAAGAAAAAGACAATCGGCCCGCGCTCGCCGAACCAGGCGCTGTATATCAAGACGATCCAGGAAAACGCGATGGTGTTCGGCCTTGGCCCTGCCGGCACGGGTAAAACCTATCTCGCGGTATCAAGCGCCGTGAACATGTTCCTGAGCGGCGAGGTCGAGCGTTTGATTTTCTGCCGCCCGGCTGTTGAAGCGGGCGAACGTCTTGGCTTTCTGCCTGGAGACATGAAAGAAAAAGTCGATCCTTACCTCCGCCCGATCTATGACGCGCTTCAGGACATGATGCCCATGGACATGCTGGTCAAGAAAATGGAAACAGGCGAGATCGAAGTTGCACCGCTCGCCTTCATGCGCGGACGCACGCTCAGCAATGCCTTTGTTATCCTCGATGAGGCGCAGAACACAACTGCAACGCAGATGAAAATGTTCCTGACGCGGATGGGCGAATCCTCGCGCATGGTGATTACGGGCGACCTGACCCAAACCGACTTGCCCGTCGGCATCAAGTCCGGCCTGCGTGATGCGGTTGAAATTCTCGAGAATGTCGATGAGATCAAGTTCGTTCACTTCACCAAGGAAGACGTCATCCGCCACCCGCTTGTCGGCAAGATCGTCAATGCCTACGACAAGAAAAAATGACCCTGCCGGATATCCAGCCAGACACCAATGTCCTTTGCGCCGACTGGCCCGACATTTCAGACATCACCGAAAGCGTGATCGAAGCGCTGAATGAAAACCTGGTCTTTCATGAATTTTCAGGACGCACGACTGAAATCAGCATTGTTCTCGCTGACAACGCGTTTATTCAAAACCTGAACAGGACTTACAGGGGCAAGGACAAACCGACCAATGTCCTGTCCTTCCCGCAAGATCCCGGGAACGACGATAAGGTGACCAATCTGGGCGATGTTGTCCTGGCCTATGAAACCGTGAAAAAGGAAGCTATTTCACAAAAAAAGAGTTTCGAAAATCACGTTACGCACCTTCTGGTGCACGGAATTTTGCATTTGCTGGCTTACGACCATGAGGAAGACGCCGAGGCCGAGGAGATGGAATCGCTTGAAATCCGCGTTCTGGAAAGCCTCGGTATAAAAAACCCCTACTAAGATATTGTGAAATAGCCCCCCGGCTTTATATTATGTTCCTATGCCTGACCCCCAAAGTAACCCGCCCGGAACACTGTCGGACCTGACGCCCCCCAGACAAAACACTCTCCTTAAATGGATCAAGAGTCTTGCGAAGCCCGCTGCGGCTGAAAACGCCAATGCGCCCGATGGTAATAATGGCGCGAACCCGGCCTATGATTTCATCACGAGCCATGAGCGTATCCTGCTGTCTAATATTTTAAAGCTGCGTGAACTTAAGGTGATCAATGTCATGGTGCCGCGCGCCAACATCGTCGCCATCGAAGTCGATACATCGCCCAAGGAATTGCTGGCGCTGGTGTCCGAGAAGCAGTACAGCCGCATTCCGGTTTACCGCGACACGCTGGACGATGTGCTCGGCACCATTCACGCCAAGGACGTGCTCAGCGCCGTTGCGCGTGGTGAGCAGCCTGATATCAAGAAACTGATTACCGATATTCCTATTGTCTCGCCTGCCATGACCATTCTCAATCTGCTCCTGAAAATGCGCCAGAGCAGCCGCCATATGACGCTGGTCGTTGATGAGTATGGCGGCATCGACGGATTGGTGACCATCGGTAACGTGATTGAGGCCATTGTCGGCGAGATTGATGACGAACATGCTGTGGATGAAATCCCGCAGCTTGTAGTTCATGACGACGGCTCGGTGCTCGCTGATGCACGCATGCCTGTCGAGGAATTCGACAACCGCTTCGGGCAGGTCCTGACTGACGAGGAAAGAAATGTCAGCGATACGCTAAGCGGCCTTGTGTTTTTCCTCGCCGGGCGCATTCCTGCGCGCGGGGAAATCATTACGCATCATACCGGTATGTTATTTGAAGTGATTGATGCCGGGCCGCGCCGCATTAACCTGCTCCGCATCAGCAACATTCCCTCCCTGCCTGCGCCGGAATAAAAATGAATTTTCATGCCCTGATTGAAAAAGCCAACCGACCACAGCGCGCCTTGGCGTGCTTTGCGCTCGGCGCATTGGGCGCGCTCGGTATGGCACCTTATAATGCGTGGCCCGTTCTTATTCTCTGCCTTTCCGCTTTTTATCTTCTGATCGACCGCACGGGCTCACCGCGCGGCGCGCTGGTTTACGGCTGGCTGTTCGCGTTCGGATATTTTTTCACCGGGCTGTTCTGGGTCAAGAATGCACTGCTGGTTGATGGCAACCCTTTTTCATGGATATGGCCGCTTGCCGTAGCGGGCCTGCCTTCACTGCTTGCGCTTTTCATCGCGGTCGGCGCGTGGGCAGCGAAACGTTTTGCCGATTTGAAAACAGGCGCAGGGTTTTTAGCTTTCACGGCTTTCATCGCACTGGTTGAATGGGGGCGCGGATTCGTTTTCACGGGCTATCCGTGGAATTTGTTTGGCTACACATGGGCCGGCACGCCGCCGATGATCCAGACGGTCGCCGTCGGTAATATTTATTTCCTGACATGGCTGACGATTTTCTGGTTCACGCTGCCGGGATTTTTATTTCTCAAAACTTTACAAAAAAAAGAAAAGACGGCACTTATCGCGGCAGCGCTCGGCAGCTTCGCTTTGTGCATGGTCTTCGGGATTGTCCGCCTGCAGACGGCGCAAATCACAACAGTGCCGAATGTCGACATCCGCATCGTCCAGCCTGATATCGACCAGTCGGAAAAATGGGACCGTTCCAAAACCGGCCAGCATTTCCTGAAATCGATTCAACTCTCACAGCCCGCAGAAGGATCTAAAAACAAAACAATTATCGTCTGGCCTGAAACCGCGATGGGATTCTGGCTCGCCGAAGATCCGCAAGCGGTTCAATATATAACTGATACGCTTCAGGCTTACCCCGGCGGCGCGGTACTTATGACCGGCATGCTTCGTCATGAAGCGGAAACAAAATCCTATTTCAATTCGCTGGTCATGTTCGACGCGGAAGGCAAAATCTCGAACGTTTACGATAAATATCACCTTGTCCCGTTCGGCGAATATATTCCGTTCCAGAAATGGATACCGCTGAAGCCGGTCGTCGAGTTCACAGGCTTCATTCTCGGCTCGGGCGTTAAAACATTCGAAGCCTTCGGCCTGAAATACAGTCCGGTAATTTGTTATGAGATTATATTCTCAGGCAAAGTCGTGGGGCCTGACACGCCTGATTTTATAGTGAACATTACCAACGATGCGTGGTACGGCATCAGCGCCGGGCCGCACCAGCATTTCACCCAGGCCATCTTCCGCGCAGTAGAGGAAGGAATACCCGTGATTCGGGCTGCGAACACCGGTTTGAGCGGACTTATCGATCCTTTGGGCCGAGTTCACGGCCTATCCCCACTTTTCGAGCAATATGAAAAAACACTTGCGCTCCCGCATAAAAATATGATTTTTAGGAACAATAATTTAATCAAGAACGTTATTTTTACAGGGATGGTGCTGCTTTTTACCGCTTTCGGATACCTCGTCCGGCGCAAGAACCTTGCGCCCGGCTAAACACCCGAAATAATGAGTATGGTTGAATAAACAGATGGTAAAAACACCTGAGGTTAGTTGCACACTGTCGTAGGCGCACTATATGTCTATAAGGTGTATTAGAATTTACTAAAAAATCAGGAAGAACAAAATTAATGGCTTCACACGCGAGAAAAACTAAGGGCACACCGGATCCGGTCGACGTTCACGTCGGTCAACGTCTGCGTGTACGCCGTTCCCTGCTGGGGCTCAGCCAGGAGAAACTGGCTGAATCGATCGGCCTCACATTCCAGCAAATCCAGAAATATGAGCGCGGCATGAACCGCATCAGCGCCGGACGTCTGTATCAGTTCAGCAAAATCCTCGAAGTTCCGGTCACATATTTTTATGACCAACTCGGCAATGCAGCTAAGGCTTATTCTTCAGCAACTTACGGTCTTGCGGATAACGACCAGGAAGAATTCGCAGCTGGCGATCTCATGCAGAACAAGGAAACCCTTGATCTCGTTCGCGCCTTCTACACCATCGACAATCCGGAAATCCGTAAGGACATCCTCAAATTCGTCAAATCCATGGCAAACCGCATGGGCGGCGAAGGCGAATCCGAATAGAATAATCTCTTGAATCCTGCTCTCTGAAACATTACCCTGCACGGGTTGTTTTACGAAAACCACCCCAGAGAGCGGAAGAACCTTATGAATAAAGCCAACGATTCCAAGAAGCCCATTCCTTTGCCGTCAGCTGACCTCAAGGATTTTATTTTCACATCCGAGTCCGTGTCTGAAGGACATCCGGACAAAGTTTGCGACCGCATTTCCGATTCAGTTCTCGACCTGTTTCTCGCGCATGATCCTGTCGCGCGCGTCGGCTGTGAAACTTTCGCGACGACCGATTTCGTTCTGGTCGGCGGCGAAGCGCGCAGCTCTAAAGAAATTACCTCTGCAATGATCGAAACGGCGGCCCGCGAAGCGATCCGTACAATCGGTTACGAACAGGAAGGTTTTAACTGGAAGACGGTTAAGATCGATGTTCGCCTGCACAAGCAATCAGCCGACATCGCGCAGGGCGTTGATGCTGCTGGAAACAAAGACGAAGGCGCGGGCGACCAGGGCATCATGTTCGGTTATGCCTGCGACGAAACGCCGGCTTTCATGCCTGCGCCGATTTATTATTCGCACGCCATTCTTCGCTCACTGGCAGAAGCGCGCCACTCTGGTGCCCTGCCCGAGCTTGAGCCAGATGCGAAATCGCAAGTAACGCTTCAGTATAAAAATGACCGCCCTGTCAGCGCTGCCGCTGTCGTCGTTTCGACACAGCACAAAGATGGCCTCAGCCAGTCGGACGTCAAAGAAATCGTTCGTCCTTACGTTCGTAATATCCTGCCTGATGGCTGGATGCCGAAAGAAGACGAATTCTACGTTAACCCGACGGGTCGTTTCGTTATCGGCGGTCCGGTCGGCGATGCCGGTCTCACGGGACGCAAGATTATCGTCGACACTTACGGCGGCGCGGCTCCGCATGGCGGCGGCGCGTTCTCCGGCAAGGACCCAACGAAGGTCGACCGCTCGGCAACATACGCCGCACGTTACCTCGCGAAAAATATTGTCGCCGCCGGTTACGCCAAGGCCTGCACGATCCAGCTTTCCTATGCCATCGGCGTATCGAAGCCGATTTCGCTGTACCTGAATACGCACGGTACGGGCAACGCGCCGGAAGCGGTGATCGTCAACGCGATCAACCAGCTGATCGACCTTTCGCCCCGCGGCATTCGCGAACATCTGAAACTCAACCGCCCGATTTACGCACGGACCGCGGCGTACGGCCATTTTGGCCGCGACCCCGATCCAGATGGCGGTTTCTCATGGGAAAAGCTGGACCTTGTCGAACAGCTCCGCAAAGTCCTCGGCTAACGCCGACGATTTATCATCATTAAAGAGACGTTTATGGGGCCGCCGCATGGGGCGGCCTCTCAAGAAAGATCGCCTGCACGCGATTGAAAACGTTCTCCCTGTCGTCGCCATTTCTGAAGACAAAATCACCGATGCACGGAATCTCGATCCCGCTTCATTATTCGTGAAACCGTTCAGCGATTACTGGTTCGAGATCGGCTTCGGCAATGGCGAACACTTGATCGCTTTGAAGAACGGGTTTCCGGACGTCGGATTTATCGGCGCTGAGCCGTTTGTTAATGGTATGGCGAATTTTCTCAAAGACGCGGGCGATGATTTAAGCAATGTCCGCGTTCACATGGATGATGCGATGATGATCGTTCGTTCGCTGAAAGACAAATCGCTCGGGCGGATTTATATTCTCAATCCCGACCCGTGGCCTAAGACGCGCCATCACAAGCGCCGGATCGTTTCGCAGGGTAATCTCGATGAATTCGCGCGCGTGTTGAAACCCGGTGGGAAATTGGTATTGGCGACCGATGTCGATGATCTCGCTGAATGGATGGTTACGCAATGCATGATCCACCCGGATTTCGAATGGACGGCAAATTCCTCAAAGGACTGGCAGACACCGCCCGCCGAATGGATCGAGACGCGCTACGCGTTCAAGGGCAAGCAGGCCGGGCGGCGGCAGACGTTTCTGGTTTTTAAAAACCTTGCCAAGCCACTGAAATAAGCCTATATAAACCGCATCATCCCAATATTGCTAAAACGATATGGATGGGCTTAATAAAAAGCCCGGGCAAAAACCCGTGCCTAAACGACTGATAATATAAGGTTTTATGCGCTCGACGCCGCTTGAGAACAGGATTGCAGAAATAGCCCGCCCCGCCGCTGCGGATATGGGGCTGGAGATTGTTTCTGTCAAAATCCTCGGCGAAGGCGGCGGCACGAACGTCCAGGTGCTGGCGGAGAACCCGGCCACTAAAAATCTCGGCGTCGAAGACTGCACGAAACTCAGCAAGGCGCTCTCGGCCCTGCTCGATGTCGAGGACCCGATCAACGGTGCGTACCGTCTCGAGGTCAGCTCGCCGGGCATCGACCGCCCGCTGGTGAAAATCGAGGATTTTGAAACTTACAAAGGTTTCGAAGCGAAACTGGAGAGCGATATGCCCGTCGATGTAACGGGGCAAAAAAGATTTAAAGGCGTTTTACGTGGCGTGAACGGTCAATCTGTTGTAATCGAGACCGAGCAAGGCACCGCTGAAATTCCTTTTACCGCCCTTAACAAGGCAAAACTGGTTTTAAACGACAAACTGCTTAAACAAACCTCGAAAGGTATTAACTAAAAGGTGAACCATGGAACTGCTGCAAGTCGCTGATAACGTCGCAAGAGAAAAAAATATTGATCGTGAAATCGTCATCGGGGCGATGGAAGAAGCCATTCAAAAGGCGGGCCGCTCGAAATACGGCCACGATCATGACATCCGCGCTCATATCGACCGCCGCTCGGGCGTTATCGAGTTGAAGCGCTACCGCCAGGTGATGGAAGACGGCGCGCTCATCGAGAATGAAGTTGCGCAGCTTACGTCTTCGCAGGCGAAGAAAATCAACTCGAGCGTAAAGCCCGGTGAGTTCATAATCGACGACCTGCCGCCGCTGGATTTCGGCCGCATCGCAGCCCAGACCGCGAAACAGGTCATCATGCAGAAAGTGCGTGAAGCCGAGCGTTCGCGCCAGTACGGCGAATTCAAGGACAAGGTTGGCGAAATCGTCAACGGCGTCATCAAGCGCGTCGAATACGGCAACGCGACTATCGACATTCAAGGCCGCGCAGAAGCATTGCTCCGCCGCGATGAAACACTGCCACGCGAACACCTGAAAAACGGTGACCGCGTCCGTGCGATCATTTACGAAGTCCGTGAAGAACAGCGCGGTCCGCAGATTTTCCTGTCGCGTACGCACCCGGAATTCATGGCGAAACTGTTCATGCAGGAAGTGCCGGAAATTTATGACGGCATCATCACAATCAAGGCCGTCGCCCGCGACCCTGGTTCACGCGCCAAGATCGCGGTTGTTTCCCGCGATAGCTCCATCGACCCTGTCGGTGCCTGCGTCGGTATGCGCGGCTCCCGCGTTCAGGCCGTCGTCGGCGAACTGCAAGGCGAGAAAATCGACATCGTGCCGTGGACGGACGATATCGGCTCCTTCGTCGTCAGCGCGCTCCAGCCTGCTACGGTTGTTAAAGTCGTTCTCGATGAAGACAAGAAACGCATGGACGTTGTCGTGCCGGACGAGCAGCTTTCACTCGCCATCGGTCGCCGCGGCCAGAACGTGCGTCTGGCTTCCATCCTCACCGGCTGGGATATCGATATCCTGACGGAAGCCGAGGAATCGGCCCGCCGCGCGGAAGAACTCAAGACGCGCTCCGCTCTGTTTATCGAGGCGCTTGACGTTGACGATGTTATTGCCCACCTGCTGGTTGCTGAAGGTTTCGCGACCGTTGAGGAACTGGCCGACACATCGGTCGATGAACTGAACCGTATTCAGGGCTTCGAGGAAGAAATCTCGAACGAACTGGTTACACGTGCCCAGACCTTCCTCGCTGCCAAGAAAAAAGAACTTGAGCAAAAGCAGAAAGAACTTGGCATGAAAGACGATCTGGTCAGCATCGAGGGCCTATCTCCTGCGCAGCTTATCAAAATCGGCGAAGCCGGCATCAAGACACGCGACGACCTCGCGGATCTTGCCGCTGACGAGTTGGTTGAAATGCTGGGTGCCGGTCAAATCACCGAAAAAGATGCCAACGTGGTTATTATGAACGCGCGGGCGCACTGGTTTGCTGATGAACAGCAAGCTGCAACACAAACGGAAGAGCAACCGGCTTAATTGTACGCAGGCGACGTTCTGGTGTATAAAGCATGCTGGTAAGGACAAATGACAGAAACTAAAGACAAAGCAGAAGACGGCAAGAAACTCACGCTCGGTGCCAAAGGCACGCTGAGCCTGAAAGGCAATGCCGGGCAGCTTCGTCCGAACATGGGTCAGTCCTCCGGCGGATTTTCGGTTGAGGTTCGCCGCAAACGCAGCGGGCCTTCCACCACCCAGGACCAGCAGCAACAGGACGATGTGCAACTGACGAACGAGGAGCGCGACGCCCGCGCCCGCGCTCTTCAGAACGCCATGGCCGATGGCGCAAGACCGAAAACCAATCTTCCCAAGCGCCGTACGATTGAAGACGTCAAGAAGGAAGAGATCATTAAGGCGGAATCCGCGCCTGACGCCGCTGCAAGTGAACTTGAAGAAATGCGCCGTATCGAGCAGGTGGAACGCGGAGACAAACCGGCTGCTCCCGGCTTCGTACGTCCGGGTGACGCGGCACGCCGCGGTCGCCCTGGCGGCGAAGAAGAAAGCAGCGGCGGCGGATTCCGCGACCGCTTCAAGAAACCACCGCCCCGCCCGCAAAAGCGTATGACACCCGATCAGCGCGGCGGACGTTTGACCGTTGCGCAGGCACTTAACGAAGATTATGAACGCGTACGTGGCAAATCACTCGCGGCGCAAAAACGCGCCCGCGAAAAAGCGCGCCTTGCCGCTCTTGGCGTGCAGGAACCGGCGCAAAAAATCCTGCGCGAAGTTATTCTTCCTGAAATCCTGACTGTTGCTGAACTGGCCAACCGTATGGCCGAGCCCGGCAGCGAAGTTATCAAGGCGCTGATGAAAATGGGCGTCATGGCGACGATCAATGAACCAATCGACGCCGACACGGCGGAACTGATCGCCGGAGAGTTCGGCCACAAGGTTAAACGCGTTACCGAAGCCGACGTCGAAATCGGCATGGAAGGCATTCAGGACACCGATGCCGATCTGCAGCCACGCCCGCCCGTTGTCACCATCATGGGTCACGTCGACCACGGTAAAACCTCGCTGCTCGATGCCTTGCGTCACACTGACGTCGTCGCAGGCGAAGCAGGCGGCATTACGCAACATATCGGCGCTTACCAGGTTACCCTGAAATCCGGCGCGAAGATTACCTTCCTCGATACGCCCGGCCACGCGGCGTTTACCGAGATGCGCGCACGCGGTGCCAACGTCACGGATATCGTCGTTATCGTCGTATCCGCCGAAGACAGCATCATGCCGCAGACGATTGAATCGATCAGCCATGCCCGCGCGGCGAAAGTGCCGATCATCATCGCGATCAACAAAATCGATATGCCGTCCGCCAATGCGCAAAAAGTGCGCCAGGACCTGCTTCAATATGAAGTGGTGGTCGAGGAAATGGGCGGGGACGTCCAGACCGTTGAAGTTTCGGCCAAGAAAAAGACAAATCTCGACAAGCTGGAAGAGGCCATTCTCCTGCAGGCCGAGGTTCTTGAGCTTAAAGCCAATCCAAACCGCGAAGCGCACGGTTTCGTCGTGGAATCCAAGCTGGAAAAAGGCCGAGGCTCGGTTGCTACCGTCCTGATCCAGAAGGGCACGCTGAAAGTCGGAGATATTTTTGTCGCGGGTAAAGAGTCGGGCCGTGTCCGCGCCATCGTCGATGACCGTGGCCAGAATATCCAGAAAGCCCTGCCCGGCCAGCCGGTCGAGGTACTTGGTTTCGGCGGAACGCCGGACGCGGGCGATACGTTCACTGTTGTCGGCGACGAGAACAAGGCGCGTGAAATTGCCGATTATCGCCAGCGTAAAAAGCGCGAAATGCAGGCTACGAAGGCCGTCAAAGGCCGCACGACTATGGAAGACCTTCTGCTTATCAAGCAGGAAGGCGAAAAAACCACCCTGCCCGTCGTCATCAAGGGCGACGTGCATGGATCGGTCGAGGCGATTGCCGGCAGCTTGCAGAAAATGGTCGATGACAACCAGGGCATCGCCGTGCAGGTCCTGCATAGCGGCGTCGGCGGGATTACGGAATCCGACGTTACCCTCGCTAGAGCATCGGGCGGCATTATCATCGGCTTTAACGTCCGCGCCAACAATCAGGCCCGCGACCTCGCGCAGCGCGATGCTGTACAAATTCATTACTACAACATCATTTACAACATTATCGATGACGTAAAAGCGATCCTCACCGGCATGCTTTCCCCGACCAAGCGCGAGGAATATATCGGCCAGGCGCAGGTCAAGCAGGTCTTCAACATCACCAAGGTCGGCAAGATCGCGGGCTGTATGGTCATGGAAGGCTGGGTCAAGCGCGGCGCGAAAGTCCGCTTGCTCCGCGACAACGTTGTCATTCACGAAGGCACGCTCAAAACCCTCAAGCGTTTCAAGGATGAAGTCAAAGAGGTCAAAGAAGGCACGGAATGCGGTATGGCATTCCAGGATTACGACGACCTGAAAGACGGCGACGTCATCGAGTGCTACCAGATCGTAGAAGAAGCCCGCACGGTCACGTAAATGCGTAACAGCAAATCCAGTGAACCCACGCAGCGCCAGCTCAGGGTCGGCGAACAGATCCGCCACATCCTCGCGGAAACCATGCAACGCGGTCATTTTAACGAACCCGTCCTGATTGACGCTCATTTAAGCATCTCCGAGGTGAAGCTCAGCCCTGATCTCAAGCACGCCACGGCCTATGTCATGGCCCTGGGCGGCATCAATATGGATGAAATCCTCCCGGCGCTGAATAAAGACCGAAATGTTTTCAAAAAAGAAATCGCGCGGAATGCGGGTTTGCGTTTCACGCCGACGATCCGCTTTGTCGCTGATAACTCATTCAACGAAGCGGAGAAGATCGAAAACATCCTCCGCGAAATCCACGCCGAAAAAGAATAGCCCCAGAGATTACTATGGCCCGCAAGCGCAAAGGCGACAAAATCGACGGCTGGATCAACCTCGATAAACCCCTCGGTTTAACTTCAACACAAGCCATGGCGAAAGTGCGCTGGCTGATGAAGGCGCAGAAAGCCGGGCATGCCGGAACGTTAGATCCCCTCGCTACAGGCATTCTTCCCATTGCGCTCGGCGAAGCGACTAAAACGATTTCCTACATACAGGACGGCTTCAAGACCTATTCCTTCACCGTGCAATGGGGCGAGCAGCGCGATACGGATGACGGCGAAGGCAAGATCATCGCTACGTCCGATGTGCGCCCGTCAAAAGAACAAATTGAATCGATCCTGAAGAATTACACCGGGACGATCATGCAGACGCCGCCTAAATTCTCGGCGATTAAAATTGACGGCGCCCGTGCCTATGACCTCGCCCGTGACGGCGAAGAGGTCGAGTTGAAAGAGCGCGAGGTTTACATCGAAAGCTTGAGCCTCCTGACCGCCACGCCGGATACAGCCGACTTCCGCATGGTCTGCGGCAAGGGCACCTATGTCCGGTCCCTGGCCCGGGATATGGGCCGGGAATTGGGGTGCCTGGGCTATATAACCGCCCTGAAACGCGAGAAAGTCGGCCCTTTTACGCTGGAATCCTCTATTTCTCTGGACAAACTGGCGGGTTTGGACGATATTGCCCGCCTCAACGAGGCCGTTTTACTCCCCCTTGAGACCGCGCTGGACGACATCCCGGCGTTGGCCGTAAGGGAGGATGAAGCAGCCAGATTGAGAAACGGGCAAGTTCTCGCCTTCATATCCCGCCCCGACTTCGAGCGCCTTGGGCGTGCAGGTCTGGATGGGACGCTTCAAGAAGCGCTGGTGATGTGTAACAACAAACCGGTGGCACTTGTAGAGGCGGAAGGACCTGAAGTCAGACCCGTTCGGATTTTAAACATATAACCCCGAAAAGGAGTACACGATGTCGGCATTACAGAAGAGCGCAGAGCGCAAAGCAAAAGTCATTCAAGAATACCAGACCGAGAAAAACGACACCGGTTCGGCCGATGTGCAGATTGCCATCCTAACCGACCGCATCAATTACCTGTCGGAACACCTCCAGACGCACAAGAAAGACGTTCACAGCCGCCGTGGCCTTCTGATGATGGTTGCCAAGCGCCGCAAGCTTCTCGACTACCTGAAGCGCACGAGCAACGACCGTTACCAGAGCCTGATCGAGCGCCTGAACATCCGCCGCTAATAACAGAATTCATAAAACGCCCCCGGTTAATATCGGGGGCGTTTTTTATTTCAGGAAACTTTTCCTGATTTCAGGCGTTAGTGCCACGGAAGCTTAATATTTAAGGGAGTTTTGTAATGAATAACAGAAACACACTTATAGGTCTGGTTATCGTCGTTCTGGTTGTTGTCGTTGGCTATATGGTTCTGAACCAGCCCGATCAACGCAGCACCGGCGAGCATGTCGGCGATGCCATCAGCAAGCTTGATGAAGGCGTTGATGATGCCGCCCGCGAGCTTGAAGACCGTACGCCTGCCGAGCGCATCAAGGATGATATCGATGATGCTAGAGACGGCAGCCCGGAATAATTTTCCGAGCTACAATTTAAAAACCCCGCTTCGGCGGGGTTTTTTATTACTGAGCCGGAACTGGGGCTGGAGCCGGTGCCGGAACTGGCGCCGTTGCAGGTTGCTCCGCAACCCTGACCTTCACCTTGCATGGCAGGGTGATTTTATAAGTCCAGACATGGTGGCGGCGAAGGGCCACAACTGGGAAATCATATTCCGTTCCCGGCGTTTCGCCTTGATGCTGTTCCATGAATTTTGTGACTTCTGCGGCACTGGCCGGGGCAGCGAGAGCGGTCTCGCAGACTTTCTCGAGTTCCTCTCCGCTGATATTTTTAACGCGTGCGGATTCAGATTTCATGTGGTTCATGAATATGAAGGCATCGGCGGCAAAAGCGCCAACTGCAAGCAGCAGGGCAATCAGTATAATTTTTATACTCTTACTCATTTTAAAAAATACCTTTCCAAAATCTTGCCTTTATCCAGTTTAAACACGAGCGGTATGCCGGTTGGAAATTCGGCGTCGTTAATTGTCTCCGGTGATTCAGCGCCCAGAATGATCAATACGGCGCGCAGGGAATTGCCATGCGCCGCGATCAGTACATTCTCGCCCTTTTCCAGCAACGGCTTGATGTTTCCATTGAAATAGGGCCGTACGCGTTTTTCCACGACATCGCCGAGGCACTCTCCGCCGGGCGGTGCCACATCATATGAACGACGCCAAATATGAACTTGTTCCGCCCCATATTTTTCGCGGGTTTCATCCTTGTTCAGGCCTGTGAGATCACCGTAATCACGCTCGCGCAGATCATCGTGGCGAACCATTTCATTGAAAAGCTCTGGCTGTCCCGACGCGGCAAGTGCCATCTGGGCGGTGCGGTTGGCCCTCGTCTGGGTTGAGCTGAAGACATGATCGAAGCTCAAACCGGCTTTTTTGATCATTTCGCCAGCCTTTTTGGCCTCTTCCTCGCCAATTTTGGTCAAATCGACATCGCGGAAACCCGTAAATCGGTTTTCGAGGTTCCACTGGCTCTGGCCGTGCCTTAAAAGTACTAGGTAATTCATTATATTAGCGCCTTTTGACCTAAAGATTCCTTTGACTTTGGTTATAAATAATGGCATTTGTATGCGCAGTAAAGAGGCGGGAATGGCCCTGTTTCCCGGTTGACTGTTGAACCCACCCCAAAGTGGTTTCCACTGTCCGCCCGGAACCAGTTCCCCGCTCCCACCGAACATACAATCACCTCCCGTAAAGGTACGGGAGGGGTCAAATCATATAAGGAAATAAAAACTATGTTTAATGTCTTTAGAAAAGAAATCGATTTCGCAGGTAAAACAATTATCCTCGAAACCGGTAAAGTTGCCCGCCAGGCCGATGCGGCCATTATGGCGACCATCGGCGAAACGACTGTGCTCTGTACCGTTGTCGGCGCCAAAAAAGTGAAGGAAGGCCAGGATTTCTTCCCCCTCACGGTTCACTACCAGGAAAAAACCTACGCAGCCGGTAAAATCCCCGGCGGCTTCTTCAAGCGCGAAGCGCGTCCCTCTGAGAAAGAGACGCTGACCTCCCGCCTGATCGACCGCCCGATCCGTCCGCTGTTCCCGAAGGATTTCTACAATGAAGTTCAGGTTATCGCCACCGTCGTTTCACACGATTTAGAGAACGACCCTGACATGATCGCATTGATCGGCTGCTCGGCAGCGCTCACGATTTCGGGTATCCCGTTCATGGGCCCGATCGGCGGCGTACGCGTCGGCTACATCAACGGCCAGCTCGCCATCAACCCGACCATGTCGGAGATGAAAGAAAGCGCGCTCGACCTCGTTGTCGCAGGCACCAAGGAAGGCGTCCTGATGGTTGAATCTGAAGCGAAAGAGCTTTCGGAAGAAATCATGCTCGATGCAGTCACCAAGGGCTGGAAAGCGTTCCAGCCGGTTATTGATGGCATTATCGATCTCGCCGAAATGTGCGCGAAAGAGCCATGGCCGATCACCGAGACGCCTGCTCACATCAAGAAACTCACCGCCGATATCAAATCCGGCTATGAGAAAGAAGTGCGCGATGCTTACGCTCTCGTTAACAAGGGCGAGCGCCGCGATGCGGTCGATGCCGCCAAGAAAAAGGCGATCGAGCAGTTCAAGTCTGATGAAATCAACGACAACACGATTGTCGGTAAATTCAAAGAACTCGAAGCCGATGTCGTTCGCGGCAACATCCTGAAAACCGGCCGCCGCATCGATCAGCGCGACACCAAAACTGTCCGCCCGATCGTTGCAGAAACCGGCGTTCTGCCCCGCACCCACGGTTCCGCCCTGTTCACACGCGGCGAAACCCAGGCGCTGGTCGTTACGACGCTCGGCACCGGCCAGGACGAACAAATCATCGACGCGCTGGAAGGCGAATACAAGCAGCGCTTCATGCTCCACTATAACTTCCCGCCATACTCCGTCGGTGAAGCCGGACGCATGGGTGCACCGGGCCGCCGCGAAATCGGTCACGGTAAGCTCGCATGGCGCGCGATCAACCCGTTACTACCGTCAGTCGAGGATTTCCCGTACACGATGCGCGTGGTCTCCGAGATCACGGAATCGAACGGTTCCTCCTCGATGGCAACTGTTTGCGGCACCTCGCTGGCTCTTATGGATGCCGGCGCGCCCCTGAAAGCGCCTGTTGCCGGTATCGCTATGGGCCTCATCAAGGAAGGCAATGAATTCGCCGTCCTGTCCGACATTCTCGGCGATGAAGACCACCTTGGCGACATGGACTTTAAAGTCGCGGGAACCGAAAACGGCATCACCGCCCTGCAGATGGACATCAAGATTACCTCGATCACCGAGGAAATCATGAAGATCGCTGTCGAACAGGCGAAACATGGCCGCCTGCACATTCTCGGCGAAATGAACAAAGCCTTGACCGAAGCGCGCGGCGAGCTCTCGAAGTTCGCACCGCAGATCGTCACGCTGAAAATCCCGACGGATAAAATCCGCGAGGTTATCGGCACCGGCGGCAAGGTCATTCGCGAAATCTGCGAAGTGTCCGGCGCGAAAGTGGATATCGAGGATGACGGCACGATCAAGGTATCGGCCGTTAATGCCGACGCCATTGAGAAAGCCGTCAACATGATCAAAGGCATCACGGAAGAACCCGAAGCCGGCAAGGTCTATAGCGGTAAAGTCGTGAAGACCATGGAATTCGGCGCGTTCGTCAATTTCATGGGCGCGAAAGACGGCCTCGTTCACATCTCCGAACTGGCCGACCAACGCGTTGCGCAAACCACCGATGTCGTCAACGAAGGCGACCAGGTGAAAGTCGTCGTGCTTGGCATGGATGACCGCGGCAAGGTGAAACTGTCGATCAAGCGCGTCAATCAGGAGAATGGCGAGATCATCGGCGAACTTCCTTCGCCTGATGAAGTATCTGCACCGCGTCCCCGCCGTGAAGGTGGCGACCGTGATCGCGGACGCGACCGTGGCCCGCGCCGTAACCGGGGGTAATCAAAAACGCGTCATTGCGAGGGAGCAAAGCGACCGAAGCAATCCATTTTTTAGAAAGTACTGGATTGCTTCGTCGGCTCTAAAAGCCTCCTCGCAATGACGGAAATAAAAAAATGCCCGCCCTCAAAAGCGGGCATTTTTTACAGGTTAAAACCAGACCTCGACGCCGTAATTCCATGCAAGTTCCTCACCCGCCTTGATATTACGGAGAGCAAAGACCGTTATAAGATTTTTTTCCAGATCAGATTCAAGCCGGATATTCGGCTTTGCGCTGTGGTTGTAAAGCATCAGATAACCAAGGCCTAAAGCGTATTTTTTATTCCTGTTATTTTCATCCCAGTCCAGCACCCAGCCATCCGGGGCCTCGTCCTTCGGCACGTTCTTTGACTTCATCGTTACGACAGGCGAGACCTCGATGATTTCGCCTTTTTTGATATTACGGGTTGTGAAAACGCCCCGGCCCTTCTTCGGCACAGCCTTCCAGATAATGTGCGCGCCTTTTAATCCGTAGTTATTTCTTTTCCTGGTCATTGCGTCTCCAAAGCCAGATATTGCTATATCTTTTTATGCAGGCTTGCCATTAAAGATTTTGAAAAATAAAAGCCCGGCTTTTTGGATCTATCACTTGCCTGTATATGAATTTATTCCTATAATATCCGGATGGAAAACAGGGGTGAAACAGCGCCGGAAGCATTACTTCGTTTAAAACAGGGCCCGGAACGGACTAATAGAAAATCCTTTATTATCAAGGATCACCCCCACCCCCCTAGGCCTCCCGGACCAAACGAACTATAAAGCGCCATGTTTGAGCAGATCATCCTCTTCATAGCCTCCCTCTTCGCGAACACAATGTCGGCCTTTGCCGGCGGGGGCGCGGGGCTGGTGCAGTTCCCAGTTCTTTTATTCCTCGGCCTGCCGTTTTCCGTGGCGCTGGCGACGCACAAGGTTGCCACCGTCGCGCTCGGGCTCGGCTCCACCTACCGCTATTTCAAAAATCCCGGCGATTACGACTGGAAAATCGCTGGCTGGATTTTGCTGTGCGGTGTGCCGGGCACCATTCTCGGCGCGTTCATCATCGTGCAGACGCCCGACCGTATCGCTGAACTGTGCCTTGGCATCATCACCATCAGCATCGGGATTTATTCGGCGTGCCGGAAAACGATGGGCCTCACGTCGGAGCCAAAGAACCGCGACCTCAGGGGCTATATCATCGGCGGCGTTCTCATGTTCCTGATCGGTGTTTACAACGGCTCGCTCTCGTCGGGCAGCGGGATGTTCCTGACGTTACTCCTCATTCTCTGGTACGGGTTCGATTATAAAAGCGCCGTGATGTACATGATCACCGCCGGGGGCCTGTTCTGGAACGCGAGCGGCGCGGTTTCCGTCGTCGCGTTCGGCCAGTATATCGAATGGAGCTGGATGCCCGCCCTTTTGCTGGGTTCTTTTTTGGGTGGCTATCTGGGCTCGCATCTTGGTATTTTAAAAGGCAGCACATGGATCAAGCGGGCTTTCGAGGCCGTGACGATTTTAACAGGCCTGTATTTGTTAGTGAGATATTTTTATGGCGCTTAAACTTCCCAAGATTATCGGTCACCGTGGCGCGGCGGCTTATGCCCCTGAAAACACGCTGGAGGGAATCCACACCGCCGCCGACATGGGCGTGGAGTGGGTGGAGTTCGACGTGAAACTCACGAAGGACCAGGTGCCGATCCTGTTTCACGATGAGACACTTGAGCGCACGACGAATGGCGGCGATACGCCGATCGCTCAGCTTACATACGATGAAATCCGGCAGTTCGAGGCGGGAAGCTGGTTCGCGGATTCATTCGCAGGGATCAAAATTCCGACGCTGGAGGAAGCGCTCGAAGTTGTTATTCAACATGGCATGGGTTTGAATCTGGAGATCAAACCCTGCCCGGGCCGCGAGAAGGAAACCGCCGAGGCCGCGCTCGATGTGTTGTCACAGGTCTGGGATGAACATGACCGCTTATTAATTTCCAGCTTTTCGCATGTGTCGATGGAGACGGCGCTTGATATGGCTGGTGACTGGCACCGTGGTTTTCTGCTGCCCGAGGAATGGCCGGAGAACTGGAAGGAGCTCGCTGAATATCTCGATGTCACCACGTTCAACGTGAACGGCAACAAGGTCACGCGGGACGAGATTGATGAATTGCTGGATCTGGAAAAGCCGATCCTGGCCTACACGATCAACGATCCCGACCGCGCACGGATTTTACAGGGCTGGGGCGTGGATGCGTTTTTCACCGACGCGCCCGATGTGCTGAAAGACGCGATTTTCAGGGTGCACTAGCCGCCGTTGCCGTTCTTGGCAATCGCATCTAATTGATCGTGCGCGGGCATGCCGACGGCATTGAAGCCGCAATCGACATAGTGAATTTCGCCGGTGACGGCGGATGAGAGGTCGGACAGCAGATAAAGCCCCGCCCCGCCGATTTCTTCAAGCTCGACGGAACGGCGCAACGGCGAAGCGAGAGTCGAATATTTGAACGTCTTGCGCGCGCCGCCGATAACAGCGCCGGCGAGTGTTCTCATCGGGCCAGCCGAAATCGCGTTGACACGGATTCCATCGGGGCCGAGATCCGCCGCCAGATAGCGCGTCGAGGCTTCGAGCGCGGCCTTGGCGACGCCCATGACGTTGTAACTCGGCATGACTTTGTCCGCGCCGTAATAGGAAAGCGTGACAGCGCTGCCGCCGTCTTTCATCAGGCTTTTCGCCCGGCGCATAACGGAGGTGAATGAATAGCAGGAAATGTGCATCGTCTGCAGGAAGTTATCTAACGTCGTGTTGACGTAGCGGCCCTGCAGTTCGTCCTTGTTCGAGTACGCCACGGCGTGAATGATGAAATCGAGTTCGCCCCATTCTTTTTTGAGGGTTTCAAAAACCTTGTCGAGGCTTTCTTCTTTCTGGACGTCACAGTCGATGACGATCTTGGAGCCGATTTCGGCGACGAGCGGTTTCACGCGCTTGCCAAAGGCTTCACCCTGATAGGTGAATGCCATTTCGGCGCCGTGCTTGTGCAGCATTTCCGCCATGCCCCAGGCGATGGAGTGGTCGTTGGCGACGCCCATCACCAGTCCTTTTTTGCCTTTCATAAGTTGCGCGCTCATCTAGCCCTCATACCGTGAAAGGGCGAGCGTCGCGTTCGTGCCGCCAAAGCCGAAGGAATTCGACAGCACGGTCTGGTGCGTGACGTTATCGACGCGCTTGGTCGCGATGTTCATACCGACTGCGCCCTCGTCCATGTTTTCAACGTTGATGCTGGGCGCGACGAAATTCTCGTTCATCATCAGCAGGCAGTAAATCGCTTCCTGCACGCCGGTCGCGCCGAGGCTGTGACCGGTCATGGATTTGGTTGCGCTGATATAGGGCTTCTTCTCGCCGAACACATTCTTGATGGCGCCCAACTCGGTAATATCGCCGACGGGCGTCGATGTGCCGTGCGTATTGATATAAGTGACAGGCGTTTTAACAGTTGAGATCGCCTGGCGCATACAACGTTCCGCGCCCTCGCCGCTCGGGGCGACCATGTCGGCGCCGTCGGATGTTGCGCCGTAGCCGGTGATTTCGCCGTAAATTTTTGCGCCGCGCGCTTTTGCGTGTTCAAGCTCTTCTAGAACTACAATTCCACCGCCGCCGGAAATGACGAATCCATCGCGGTCTTTGTCGTAGGCACGGGATGCGCGCGAAGGCGTGTCGTTATATTTGGACGACATCGCGCCCATGGCGTCGAACAGGACGGAAAGAGTCCAATCCAGATCCTCGCCGCCGCCTGCGAACATAACGTCCTGCTTGCCCCACTGGATTTGCTCTGCGGCGTTGCCGATGCAGTGCGCCGAGGTCGAGCACGCAGAAGAAATCGAATAATTCACGCCCTTGATTTTGAAATTGGTCGCAGCGGTGGCGGATGTCGTGGAGCTCATGCATTTAGGCACTGCGAACGGGCCAACGCGTTTCGGCCCCTTGGTCAATGTCGTTTCAGCCGCAGCAACCTGCACTTTCGTCGAAGGCCCGCCGGAGCCGACGATAATGCCCGTGCGCTCGTTGCTGACGTCTTTTTCCTCGAGGCCCGCATGTTTGATCGCCTGCGTCATCGCGAGGTGAACATAGGCCGCGGCATCGCCCATGAAGCGGTAGAGGCGCTTGTCGATTAGCTCTTCAGGATTGATCTGCGGCTTGCCGTAGACCTGGCTGCGAAAACCGAGTTGGTGATAATCGGGCGCGCCGATGATGCCGGATTTTCCGGCCTTAAGCGATTTCGAAACTTCCTCAATCGAATTGCCGATGCAGGATATGATCCCCATCCCGGTGATAACAACGCGGCGCAGATGTTGTGTCATTTGAGTTTTTCCCTACAGGGCCTTGGGATTATCGAACAATCCCACTTTCAGGTCGGCAGCTTCGTAGATCAGTTTGCCGTCGGCGTACATTTTGCCATCGCCGATGCCGAGCACGAGTTTGCGGTTGATCACGCGCTTCAGGTCGACGACATATTTAACCAGTTTGACTTCAGGTAATACCTGGCCGGTTAATTTCAATTCACCAAGGCCAAGTGCGCGGCCAGAGCCAAGCGCACCGGTCCAGCCGAGATAAAATCCCAGAAGCTGCCAGAGCGCATCAAGACCAAGGCAGCCCGGCATAACGGGGTCGGATTCAAAGTGGCAATCGAAGAACCATAAAGACGGCTTGATATCGAATTCGGCCTCGATCACGCCTTTGCCGTGCGCTCCGCCATCAATGGAAACATTGGTAATGCGGTCGAACATAAGCATGGGCGGCAGTGGCAGACGGGCATTGCCGGGCCCAAAAATACGGCCATGACCGCAATCGATCAGGTCGTCATAGGAATAGCTGGACTTCGGCTGGAAGGACATTACGGGCCTTGCTGCTGTGTTTGTCATGAAAGAGAGTTATAGGGGGAAAAGCCCACTGGCGCAAGCCGTTAGCAGCCGAAACCGAGTCTTACCCTGAGGCCATTATGTGGGTCATGCACACGGATTTATAGGTTTCCGTGATAGCCATCATGGCCAGGGGCTTGGCAATGGCGGGCTCGAGATCGGGCACTTCCCCGCCCGAGGCCACAGCGATCATCCGCCCCGCCGCCTTGGCGCAGGCCACGGACTGGTCGTACTGGTTTTTTACCTGGATGGCCGCGAAAAAGCCCTGGCAGTAAGGCTCGATGCCCATAATGAGGTCAACCGGCGCATTCAGCGGCGTATCGTTGGCGGCAAGGCCGAAGCGCCAGTCGGAACCGGCGGGCACGCCGAGGCGCACGGCCTCCTGCGTCATCACATTGGTTATAAGGTCGAGATTTTCGGGCAGATCGGCGCCGCGGAAAAGCTGGCAGCAGTCGGAATTTAATGACAAGGCAAGCCGACGGCCAGAGACGGCAGCAAGCGCGGCGATGCAATCGCCAAGCGACCAGCCCTCCTCGGCGACCTTCTTTTCGATCACGATATCGCACAGCTCCTGTGCCGATATTTCAAAGGCCATGCAACGTAACGAACATTCAATCAGAAGGCGCAATGATTCCTCGCGCGGCTGGCCGTCGTCTTCCCAGCTGACAATAATATTGTGAAGAATGACCATGATGAGTTCATGAAATTCAAAAGAGCAATCCAGCCATTCCTCGAAAAACTCCCGCGCCGCCTGACGGCCGCGTTCGGTTTCCTGGTCGAGCAGGTGAGCAGGCGGCAGCGCCGTGGCGGTTAATACGCCCTGCGCGGGCTGGCAACCAAGCAAATTGCCGAGCTTTTTAAACCCGGCATGCATGGATAAATCGGGATCGTCAAAGACGAGATAGGTTTCAACCAAGACACCCGCCATATGCTGGATGACCCTCATCGCGTCCGTGCCCCGCTTGGAATCGGTGGCAAGACGAATGAGTCCGGCATACAACCGGCCTCCCATGTCGGGCTTGTTGGTCAGTGCAAACATGTGATTCAGTAAAATGCGGGGTTCGGGGGAGTGTGGAAAACTAAGTAGATAGAATCTGTAGGAAATTAGGGCCGGGTTCGAATCAGCCTTATGAATCATAGGATAAGTGAAATTTTGCGATTCGTAAATGGGTGGGAAAAGGAAAAATGATGCTTATAGCTACTCTATTTTTTCTTTTTCATAAATTCCCCAGATCTGGTCGCGTTCGAGCCAGCCTTTGTAGCCTGCCGCGCTGACTTCACACCAGTCGCCATCGCCGCATTTATCAAGGCCGATGATGACACGGGGCTCGAGAACGGCGGCCTTGCGGGAGCCCTCTTTGGGCTTTTGGAACAGGGTTATGTTCTTGCCGTCCTTAACCATGCCGGTGCGCTTGCCGGAGATCAGGGACTGGTGGACCCAGCCGGTTTCGCCCTCGAAATCCTTAATCTTGCGCCAGACTTCATATTCAAGGATAACTTCGACCGGCAAGCCCTTCTTTCTATATACATATTTAACCGGGTAGCGCGACCCGGGTCCGGAGCGTACAAAAACCTCCTCCGACGACAGGGAGACGAAGCGCGGCAAAGGGAAAGCCGTCGAGCGGAAGGCATCGCCGCCGGGCGGGCTAGCGGCATAGGAAATGCCGAAAACCGCCATAATCACGACTATAAGAGCTAAAATAGCCAGAAAGGCCATATTTGAGGTTTTATTGGTCATTCGAACCCATTGTATGATAAAAACCCGGCCATGCAAGACCGAGTGTTGAATCTCCCCGAAATTTCCGTCGCGCCGATGATGGACTGGACCGACCGCCATTGCCGGTATTTCCACCGGCTGCTTTCGCCCAGTGTGAAGCTCTACACGGAAATGGTGACGACCGGGGCTATTCTGCATGGCGACAAGGACCGTTTCCTGCGTTTTGACGATTCACAGCACCCGATTGCCCTGCAGCTTGGCGGGTCGGACGCCGAAGACCTGGCTTTCTGCGCCAAGGCCGGGGAGAATTCCGATTATGACGAAATCAACCTGAACTGCGGCTGCCCGTCTGACCGCGTGCAGTCGGGACGTTTCGGCGCCTGCCTGATGCGCGAGCCGTCTCATGTCGCCGATTGCATCGAGGCGATGATCAAAGCCGTGAATATTCCCGTGACTGTTAAATGCCGCATCGGCATCGACGACGAAGACAGTTTTGAATTCCTCGATAAATTTGTGGGCGAAATTGCGGATAAAGGGTGTAAAACTTTTGTCATCCACGCACGCAAGGCGTGGCTCAAAGGTTTGTCGCCGAAAGAAAATCGTGAAGTGCCGCCGTTAGACTATGAACGTGTGCGCGAGATCAAGGCGAAATATCCCCAGCTGAGGATAATTTTGAATGGCGGGCTGACGACGATTGGCGGCATCAAGGCCGCAGGCGTCGACGGCGCGATGATCGGCCGCAAGGCGTACCAGAACCCGTGGTTCCTGACGGAGATTGAAAAAGAATTTTTCAGCCGTAACCCCTCACCCCGCTCAGCTTCGCTTCGCCTCCCTCTCCCTGAGGGAGAGGGTGATCCGAGCATCAAGCGAGGATCGGGTGAGGGTTTAAGCCGGGAAACGGTTGTGATGAAAATGCACAGCTATGCCCGCGAGCAGAGAAAATTATACGACACGCCGATCAAATCCCTCACGCGGCACATGATCGGGTTGTACCATGAATTGCCGGGTGCGAAAGCGTGGCGGCGTGCCCTGAGCACCCTGCCCCACGAAGACGGCGCGGATGAAAGCGTGTTGCTCAAAGCGCTGGAGATGATGGAAGGCAAGCAGAGGCTGGCGGCATGAAAAGATATAAAATTCCATTGATCGGTTCTTTAATTCTTGGATGCATTGCTGCATTTTACGGCACAGCTTTAGCCCACGGCATGAGCAATGTTGCAATGGGCACAATTGAGATTGTCTGCAGCTTCATAATGATGTTAGCACTAGCAACGTTAATTATTCTGCCCTTCGCCATACTGGCGCAAGGAGTCGTTGAGATTATTGGACGAATTATTGATTGGTAAGGTCTTAGACCTTCTCGATGTGGCCTTTGTTCTGCTCGTCAGCAACATAAAAAGATTCACCACAACCGCAGCGGCCTTTCTCGTTCGGATTCTTGAAACGGAATTTCGCGTTACCCATTTCATCCTCGGCGTAGTCGATGGTGATGCCGAACAGCATCCAGCTGTGGAGCTTCGGGATATACAGCGTCGCGTTACCCTGTTTGAACGCTTCGTCAGCTGCGATGTCTTCACCGGACTTGATATATTCCATCTGGTAGCTGCTGCCCGAGCAGCCGCGCGGCTTGACGTTCAGGCGTACGCCCTGCGTGCCGTCCGGTGCTTTCGACAGTAATTTTTCAATCTGCGCGGCGGCGCTTTCGGTAATGTTGATCGGCTGGTCCATTTTCTTTCTCCTTTAATTGGGTTGATCAATGGAATAGGTAAGATGAAGCAAGGATCTTGTTCTCTTATAAAAAAGATCCAACGCTGCATTAATGGCTTCTTTAGCGATACTGGTAATATCGTCTTTCCGACGTGGATCATAATTTTTGGGGAAGTTTATCGTATGTAAATCCCAGCACTCTCCCTCTTTAGTCGTTTTTACAGTTAGCTGTATTAAAAATTTATCGTCATCGATTTTAAGTTCATATCCAGCAAAATCCGGCCCGCCAATCACCTTTTTCAATATGATGTTACGGTCTAAGTCTTCTAAATAAGAGCCGTCTTTACCAATTCTTTTTTCAAATGCCATTTGTGTTTTCTATTTAATAAAACATGTTCAGTTGCATTTTCGCGGTTTCCGCCATGTGCGACGGGTCCCACGCGGGGTCCCAGATGATCTCGACATCGACATCGCCGACGCCTTCGATCGGTAAAATTGCGCTCTGCACCCAGACGGGCATTTCCTGCGCGACCGGGCAGCCGGGCGAGGTCAGGGTCATTTTGACATCGACATTACTCTTAACCCCGCCTTTGCCTTCTTCCCCCTCGCCTTCACCTTCTTCGTCCTTAACCGTAATTTTGTAGATCAGGCCGAGCTCGTAAATGTTGACCGGGATTTCCGGGTCGTAAATCTCGCGGAGCGCCGCCTGGATTTTCGGCCAGAGCGGGTGCGCGCGCGGCATGTCGACATTCGGCGGCTCCGACAGTTCGTCGTACGCTTCCTCGCCTACCGCCTGCTTGACCATATCCTGGTCGGCTATCGGGTCGATCTTCATCATGCGAACAGTTTCTGCACCTTGTGCAGCCCCTCCACCAATTGAATTATATCATTTTTGTCAGAGTACAGCCCTAATGACGCACGCACGGTGGAATCCAGTCCTAATTTTGCCATCAGCGGCATGCAGCAATGATGCCCGGCGCGTACGGCGACGCCGCACTGGTCGAGCACTATACCGATATCACTCGGATGGGCGTTTTTCATCGTGAAGCTCAGAATGCCAGCTTTCTCCGGCGCCGTGCCGTGGATGGTGAGGCCGTCAATTTGCTTGAGTTGTTCAGTTGCGTGGCCGAGCAGGTCGTTTTCATGGGCGGCTATTTTGTCCATGCCGATGGACTGCATGTAATCGATCGCGGCCCCTAACCCGATGACTTCGGCAATCGCGGGCGTACCGGCTTCGAACCTATAGGGTGCGTCCTTGTACGTGGTTTTTTCGAAGCTGACGCGGGCGATCATGTCGCCGCCGCCCTGGTATGGCGGCATGGCGTTCAGCACGTCGAATTTGCCGTAGAGAACGCCGATTCCCGTGGGACCGTAAAGTTTGTGTCCGGTGAAAACGTAGAAATCGGCGTCGAGATCGCGCATGTTGACAGGTCCGTGGACAATTCCTTGCGAACCGTCGATCAGGATGTGGATATCCTTGTTGTAACCGCGCGCCATCCTGATGATATCTTTGACCGGATTGATAGTGCCGAGTGCATTCGAGATATGCACAAGGCCAATAAGCTTCGTCTTTGGGGATAAAAGTTTTTCGAAGGCGTCGAGATCGAGCACGCCGTTTGAATCGAACGGCACGGTTTTGATGACGATGCCGATATGATCGCGGAGGATCTGCCAAGGCACGATGTTCGCGTGGTGCTCCATTTCCGTGAGGATGATTTCATCGCCCTGGCGTAAATTCCTGTGGCCCCAGCTCATGGCAACTAAATTGACGCCTTCGGTCGCGTTGCGGGTGAAGACGATTTCGCGTTCAGTCGCGCCGATGAATTTGGCGACGCGTGCGCGTACGTTCTCGAATTTTTCGGTCAGGTCGGTGGAGAGGCGGTAAAGCCCGCGGTGGATATTGGCGTACGCACCCTCGTACACCGCGTTCATGGCATCTAAAACGGCCTGCGGTTTCTGGGCGCTGGCGGCCGTATCGAGGAACGCGAGCGGCTGTCCGTTCATCTTCGTTTTGAGAACGGGGAAGTCGGCGCGGAATTTTTCAATTCCGGTTATCGCTTTGACAGGGCTTTGTGCAGCCATTCCTGAGCCTGTTGCTGAATAATAGTTTTAAACTTTTCATCCTCAATCTTGTCCACCACTTCATCCACAAAGGCGTCCATGAGGAGCAAACGCGCCTGTGCGTCGGTTAACCCGCGTGAGCGGAGATAAAAGAGCGGTTCTTCGTCGAGCTGACCGGTTGTCGCGCCGTGCGAGCATTTCACATCGTCGGCATAAATCTCTAACTCGGGCTTGGTGTCCATTTCGGCCTTCTCGGAAAGGAGGATCGCGTTGGACAATTGATAACCGTCGGTTTTCTGGGCGGGTTTATGGACGTGGACCTTGCCCTGGAAAACGCCGCGCGCGGAGTCATCGAGAACGCTGCGGTAAAACTGGTTCGAGCGGCAATGCGGCGCCTTGTGCTCCATTAATATGGTGGTGTCGGTGTGCTGCTGGCCGTTTGCGAGGTTGAGGCCGTTGAAACTGCATTCGGTATTCGCGCCGTTCAGGATGGCGTGAATTTCATGGCGCATCATTTTGCCGCCGAGATTGAGCGCGAAGCCGTTATAAGTTCCGTCGCGATCGAGCGTTACCCTCACCATATTGGTGTGCACGGCTTCAAGCGCGTCATTCTGTATGCGGATGTGATTGAATTTCGCGTTCGGGCCGACGATGATTTCCGTCGTCATGTTTTTCCAGTATGAACCGGTACCATCATGTCGCTCTATGAGTGTAAGGTCTGCGCCCTCTTCCAAAACGACTTTCAGAACAGGCGCTTGCAGCGTTCCATCCCGGCCTGTCCACAACAGCTCCACAGCTTGTCCACCAACTTGTCCCCTGTTTCTGTGGATAGAATGGGGTTCAGGTTGTAGGACAGAAAGCCCAGCCGGAATTGATTTCGGCAGGTTGGTGTATTTCCATTCTTCCTGAACGGGGGTTGGCAGGTTTTGCGGCTGGAGTGCTGCTAATGCGCTCATGCGGCTTTACCCGAAGCTATTCCCGTTAGGGCGGCGTAGCCGGTTTTCTCAAGCTCTAACGCAAGTTCCGGGCCGCCGGTTTTGATGATCTTGCCCGCCGCCATGACATGCACGACGTCCGGCTTGATGTAATCAAGCAGTCTTTGATAGTGCGTGATGACGAGGAATGAGCGGTTGTTGCCGCGCATCTTGTTCACGCCGTCGGCGACGATTTTGAGCGCGTCGATGTCGAGGCCCGAGTCCGTTTCGTCGAGGACGCAGAATTTCGGATCCAGAATCGCCATCTGGAGAATTTCGTTGCGTTTCTTTTCGCCGCCGGAGAAGCCGACATTCACGGCGCGTTTCATCATGTCGTCGGAGATGCCGAGCTCTTTTGATTTTTCGCGGATGAGTTTCAGCATGGCGAGGGCGTCTAACTCCTCCTGCCCGCGTTGCTTGCGCACGGCGTTGACGGAGGTTTTCAGGAACGTGCTCATGTTGACCCCGGGAATTTCGACCGGGTACTGGAACGCGAGGAACAGGCCCGCTGCGGCGCGCTCTTCCGGCGGCAGCTCAAGAATGTCCTTGCCGTCGAGTTCGATGGAGCCTTTCGTGACTTCATAATCCTCGCGCCCCGCCAGAACGTAAGACAGCGTCGATTTGCCGCTGCCGTTCGGGCCCATGATGGCATGGACTTCACCCGGCTTAATCTCGAGCGAGATGCCTTTCAGGATTTCTTTCTGCCCCTCGTCCGTTTCGATCGAGGCGTGGAGGTTTTTAATTTTGATCATTTTTCCAAATACTCCAAAAATTGAATTATTAATCCGCCAAGTGAACAGACAGCCATGACTCCGGTAAAAAAAACAATTATTGCTGCTTGTTTTTTATTAAAAATCCAAAACTCTCGATTTTCCTGTGACCTACTTCTAAGCAAAAACCTGATCGCACAATAATCAATGACTTGCTTTCTCGTCTCGGGTGGCAACTTAGAAAAATCTTTAGAAACTTCTCCTATGCTGTCCGATATTCTTGCTGCCTCAGCTAATAAGTATTCGTTATCGTGTTTTTCAAATTTTTTCTTAGCCGCTTCTACTTCTTCTTCCATTTATCCCACGCTCCCCTTAAGAGAGATCCCCACCAGCTTCTGCGCCTCGACGGCGAATTCATTATCCGCAACCCCGCTGAAAACCGGGGTCCATGCGTTGTTCACACAGACCTTATGGGTCCCGGCTTTCGCCGGGATTGCGGTTGAGAGCGTCATTGCGAGGAGGCCGAAGGCCGACGCGGCAATCCAGATCCCCGCCTTCACGGGGAAGACAGAAAAAGACTGGATTGCTTCGCTGCGCTCGCAATGACGAATGCGACTAATCATCCGACACTCCCTTCCAATGAAATGCCGACAAGTTTTTGTGCTTCCACCGCAAACTCCATCGGTAAATTCTGCAGCACTTCGCGGGCGAAGCCGTTGACGATGAGGGCGACGGCCTCTTCCTGGCTAAGACCGCGCTGCATGCAGTAGAACATCTGGTCTTCGGATATTTTGGACGTCGTAGCCTCGTGTTCTAAATTCGCGCTCTTATTCCGGCTCTCGATATAAGGCACGGTGTGGGCGCCGCAATTATCGCCGATAAGCAAGCTGTCGCACTGGGTGAAGTTTCGCGCACCTTCGGCCTTCGGCATGATTTTCACGAGGCCGCGATAGGTGTTGTCGGATTTTCCGGCGCTGATGCCTTTCGAGACAATCCGGCTGCGGGTGTTTTTGCCGAGGTGAATCATTTTCGTGCCGGTGTCGGCCTGCTGCATGCCGTTCGTGATCGCGACGGAATAAAATTCTCCTTGAGAATTATCGCCCTTCAGGATGCAGGATGGGTATTTCCATGTAATCGCCGAGCCCGTCTCAACCTGCGTCCAGGAAATTTTGGAATTGCGCCCCTCACACAGGCCGCGCTTGGTGACGAAGTTATAAATCCCGCCTTTTCCGTTTTCATCGCCGGGGAACCAGTTCTGGACGGTCGAATATTTGATCGTCGCGTCATCATGGGCAATAAGTTCGACCACGGCAGCGTGAAGCTGGCGCACATCGCGCATCGGTGCGGTGCAGCCCTCAAGATACGACACGTACGAGCCCTTGTCCGCGATGATGAGCGTGCGCTCGAACTGGCCGGTGTTGAGTTCATTGATCCTGAAATATGTCGAAAGCTCCATCGGGCAGCGCACGCCGGGCGGGATGTAGACGAATGAACCATCCGTGAATACCGCGCTGTTGAGGCACGCATGCTTGTTATCCGCGAAGGGCACGACCGAGCCCATATATTTTTTGACCAGTTCCGGGTGTTCCTTCACCGCTTCGGAGATCGAGCAGAAAATAACCCCCGCCTCTTTTAATTTCGCCTTGAAGGTTGTCGCGACTGAAACGGAGTCGAACACGACATCAACGGCGACGCCCGCGAGCATTTCGCGCTCACGCAGCGGAATGCCGAGCTTCTCGTAGGTCTCGAGAAGTTTGGGGTCGATCTCGTCCAGACTTTTGGGGCCATCGCCAGCACTTTTCGGCGCGGCGTAATAATAGGCGTCCTGGTAATCGATTGGCGGGAAGTCAACCTTCGCCCATGTCGGCTCGGGCATTTTCTGCCAGTGGCGGAAGGCTTTCAGGCGCCACTCCAGCAGCCATTCAGGCTCGCCTTTTTTCGCCGAAATAAAACGAACGGTGTCTTCGGACAGGCCCTTGGGCGCTTTTTCGGATTCAATATCGGTCACGAACCCGGCGGTGTATTTTTGCCCAAGGCCTTCGACCGTCTTGATTGTCTCTTCGGTGATCGAGCTCATGCGAGACCTTCAATCACCACTTCGTCGCTGCGCGAGGAGTGGCATTCATTGTTCATCATGTCGGCAAGGGTTACGGATTCAAGCGCGCCGCGCACGGCGTAGTTGACCCCGTTCCACCGCCCCTTCACGGCGCAGCGATTGCTGTAACCGCAGCTCTGGTCGGTATCATCGACGCATGAGGTGAGCGAGATCGGGCCATCGACGGCTGTAATAATTTTTGCCACGGAAATTTTTTCGGGCGGCATCGCGAGTTTGTAACCGCCGGTCGCGCCGCGCACGGAGTCCAAAAAGTTTCCACGCGAAAGAAGTTTCAGAACTTTGGCAACGGTCGGCTCAGGCAGGCCGGTTTTTGCCGAGACGCCGGAGGCCGTCATGAGCGCGTCATCGCTGCGTGCAAGCGCCGCGAGAACCACCACTGCGTAATCAGCCATTTTGGATACTTTAATCATTCAAAAACCCGCCTTAAGTTGTTGAGAATCAATCTCAATTCCATTCAGGACTAAAAATGTACCAATTATTTGTCATCTTGCCCCCCATTTTTCAAGGGAAAAGTGGGGGGTCCGACTAAATTCCCATGTTATGTCTCCCGGCCCTCATAGTACCCTTATTTGGTCGATTTGTTCACCCCCGCCAATGGTTTGCGTCTCATGAAGCTTTCACCGCTTGTCTCCCTCTATTCCCTGACCCTGCTCCTCAGCGCCGCGCTGCTGTTCTCGGTCCAGCCGATGTTCTCGAAAATGGTGCTGCCGTATCTGGGCGGCACGCCGCAGGTCTGGAACACCTGCATGCTGTTTTTCCAGGTAATGTTGCTCGGCGGGTATGCCTATGCGCACGGGACGACGAAATATCTGAGCATCCGGATGCAGGCAATTTTACAGATTGGATTGCTGGCGCTGTTTACAATCGTTCTGCCGATCGTCATTCCGGTTGGTGTCGAACCGCCCGAGGGCCTGGACCCGACATTGTGGCAACTTGGCCTGATGCTCACCACAGTCGGCGGGCCGTTTTTCGTTTTAGCCGCCTCGGCGCCGATGCTTCAGCGCTGGTTCGCCGCGAGCGGCGACAAGGATTCCAGCAATCCCTATTTCCTGTATGGCGCGAGCAATCTCGGCTCGATGACATCGCTGCTTCTCTACCCGGTTCTTATCGAGCCGTTATTGCCGCTCTCGGGGCAGGCGCACACATGGATGCTCGGGTATTTCGCGTTGATCGCGCTGACCGGCCTTTCGGCATTCATGATTTGGAAAGCCGCGCCTGCATCTGTACCCGCGCGCGCTGCCTCATCGTCTGGCGGCGTGACATGGAAGCAGCGTTTCCTGTGGCTGACGCTGGCGTTTATTCCCTCGTCGCTCATGCTCGGCGTCACGACCTTCATGACCATGGATATTGCGGCGGTGCCGATGCTGTGGATTTTGCCGCTGGCGATTTATGTCGGCACGTTCATTCTGGTTTTTGCGCGCAAGCAGCTTCTCAGCCTCGATAACGCCATAACGTTGCAGGCGGCAATGCTGATTGTGCTTATCGCGCAGAAAATCTCCTTCCCCTTTATCGACCCGCTGTTCCTGATCGCCATTCATCTTTCGGTGTTCTTCTTCTCGGCGATGACGTGCCATATCCAGCTCGCGCAGTCGCGGCCCGATGCGCGGAACCTGACTGAATTCTATCTAATCATGTCGCTGGGCGGTGCCCTTGGCGGATTTTTCAACGCGATCATCGCGCCGCAATTCATGGTCATTCCGTTGGAGTATGTTTTCGCGCTCGTGCTGGCCTGCATGGTCCGTCACGCCGGCAACCCGGCGAGGAGCTTTCAGGCGGCCCTCGATAGCGTAAAAAACACGCTCAGGCAGAAAGGTGTCGACAGCCTGTTCAGCGGGCCTTTCCTTATGTCCTTCGTCGCCCTTTTCATCACGGTGTTCCTGTTCAACACATCTTCTAAATTCGTGTTGTTTGGCGGCTCGGCACTGATTGCGATGATCCTGTCCTATATGATGGATCGCCGCTGGCTGTTCAGTTTCCTGGTGGCGATGATATTCGGATTTTTCCCGCTGGGTTATCACTGGGGCGGCGATGCGTATAACGAGGTCATCCACCGCGACCGGAACTTCTTCGGCATCGTGAAGATTGCCAACACCAAGCAGGGTGAGCGCATCCTGCTGCACGGCACGACCAATCACGGCACACAGGTTATGGATGAAAAGTTCCGCCTGACGCCAATGTCCTATTACAGCATCCATAGCCCGATCCGTAATGTCTTCAAGGTTCTGGATGACAAGCCCGGCGAGCAGAAGATCGGCATTCTCGGCCTCGGAATCGGCGTGACGGCATGCTTCAAGAAGCCCGGACGAACCATCGATTACTTCGAGATCGACAAGCTGGTACAGGAGATCGCCGAAGACCCGCAATACTTCACCTTCCTGAAGGATTGCGGAACGGATTACGAAGTCATATTGGGCGATGGACGACTGACGGTCGCCAAGAAGCCGGACGATACATATGACCTGATTGTCACGGATGCGTTTACCTCGGATAACATTCCCATTCACCTGCTGACGGTCGAAGCGCTGCAGATGTACCTGAACAAGATCAAGGATGATGGAGCTGTTCTGGTTCATATCTCGAACCGTTTCCTCGACCTTGAGCCTGTGCTGTACGAAGCGTCGCAGGTTCTCGGTGTTCCGGCGATTGTCGGGATGAGCGATGACACGGAAATTCCCGGAACGGAAATCAAGGCTTACGCAAGCCATTGGGTTTTGTTCACCAAAAATGAAACCTTCAAAAATAAACTGCGAGAGATGGGATGGACCGATGCGCGGTCGCGCAAGGGCGTCAAACCGTGGACCGACCAATATTCGAACATTTTCCGGGTGCTTAATAACGTGACAGGATTCCAGCGCAGCAAGGAAATAGAAGCCGCCAAGAAAGAGGCGGAGCAGACGGATTACTGATTACTCCACCGTCCTATTTGGTCGTCATAAATTTAATGTCCTTGTTTTTATCCTGCGCGTCGCCCAGGTGCCAGCTGTTGCGCGCCAGGAAAACAGGGTCGCCGTCATGGTCATTGGCAATCGCCGCCTGATTTGAATCGAGGAATTTCTTCAGAACCTGCGGATCGTCCGCCGCGACCCAGCGGGCGGTGAAGAGCGGCGTTTCCTCGAATTTCACAGGGATGCTGTATTCGGTGCGGATGCGATCGGCCAGAACGTCGAACTGCAATGCGCCGACGACGCCGACGATCCAGTCGGAATCCATGACTGGCTTGAACACCCGGGCTGCACCCTCTTCCGCCAGTTGCTCCAGCGCTTTACCAAGATGCTTGGCCTTGAGCGGGTCGATGGGACGCGCACGCTGCATGAGCTCGGGCGCGAAGCTCGGGATGCCCGTAAAAGTCAGGTCTTCGCCTTCGGTGAAGGCGTCACCAATGCGCAGGCCGCCGTAATTCGGCAGGCCGAGAATATCGCCCGCGAAGGCTTCCTGCGCCATTTCGCGGTCCTGCGCCAAAAAAAGAAGCGGCGAATGCACCGTCATCATTTTACCGCTGCGGACATGTTTTAATTTCATGCCCTTTTTGAATTCGCCGGAGCAGATGCGCGTGAACGCGATGCGGTCGCGGTGTTTCGGGTCCATGTTGGCCTGAATTTTGAAGATAAAGGCCGTGACTTTTTTCTCGGTGGGCTCGACCATGCGCTGCACTGCTTTTTGCGGGCGCGGCTGTGGGGCGTAGCCGCCGATCCCATCCAGCAATTCGCGCACGCCGAAATTGTTCACGGCAGAGCCGAAGAAAACGGGCGTCATGTGGCCTTCAAGATAGGATTGCATATCGAATTCCTTGCAAAGGCCGCGCACCATCTCGACATCGGCGCGGAGTTTTGCGGCCTGGTCGGCAGGAAGCAGTTCATCGATTTTGGGATCGTCGAGGCCGGAGCATTTGACGGTGTCCTGGAGTTTTTCGCCCTTGGTGCGGTCGAAAAGAACGAGTTCGTCATTCAACAGATCGTAACAGCCCTTGAAATCGCGGCCCATGCCGATGGGCCAGCTCGCGGGCGTGACATCAAGCGCGAGTTTCTGCTCGATTTCATCTAACAGATTGAACGGGTCCTGCCCCTCGCGGTCCATCTTGTTGATGAAGGTGATGATGGGAACATCACGGAGGCGGCAGACCTCGAAGAGTTTCAATGTCTGGGTTTCAATACCTTTCGCGTTGTCGAGGACCATGACGGCGCTGTCGACGGCGGTGAGGGTGCGGTATGTGTCTTCGGAGAAATCTTCGTGACCGGGTGTGTCGAGCAGGTTGAAGACTTTGCCCTTATGGTCGAAGGTCATGACGGAGGATGCGACGGAAATGCCCCGCTCCTGCTCGACCTTCATCCAGTCGGAGCGCGCGCGGCGGCGGTCGCCCTTGGCCTTGACCGCGCCTGCAAGTTCAATCGCGCCGCCGAACAGCAGCAGCTTTTCCGTCAGCGTGGTTTTACCGGCATCGGGGTGGGCGATGATCGCGAAGGTGCGGCGTTTTTGAATTTCGGTTTCTGTCGTCATTTACATTCAGTTCGTTTGCCCCGTTTGGCGGGGGTGCCCCCGGGGTATGACTGATTTCAAAGGATTTTTCAACAGTTCGTTCCGGGGCCTGTTCCAAACGAAGTAATCGCATGAGCACTTCCCACTCAGCGTGCTCGCGGTAGGCCTTGAGAAATTCGCGGTTGTGGAACAGGAGTTTCCTGATTTCGCGACCCGAGCGGGAGTGAAGGCCGTTTTTTATTGCATTGAGACTGGCGCGGGCCTTGCCCTTGCGCGTCCGGGGACCCGTGGATTTTTCCCACGGTTTATTGCGATTGATGATTTCGCGTTGTTTTTGCCTGCGTTCTTCGCTCCAAACCATATAGGAATATAAACCTAATATAGTTTGATGGCAAGAATAATCAGCTTTACTAACCTGGGACGCTTTCTATTGGGGCCGCGTTTTCCGCAGGCGCCGATATAAGGCACAATTTAATTTTCTCAGCACGAATGCGACTTGCAGTATTTTCAAAAAGCTCGGTCATATCCTTATGCGCCAGCGTTTGAGGAACTACATTTCTATAGCACTTAGCCAAAGCTAAACATTCCTCTTCACCTATTATTGCGGGTCGCAATATACCAAATCCCCAATAAGTCCGCGCAGCTTTATTAAAGCGGGCCTCAACACGGTCAGGGCCTTTTTTTGCGTCGTTCTCAATGAGCCTTAGGTACTCGTACCAAGACCTAGGGTCAAAAATTTCCGGCATACGAGACTCCGAAATTATTTTTAGGTGCATTTAAATTTTGTGACAAAACATATCGGGTTAAAACAAGCATGATAACCAGAAGAATATATTTTTAAACAATTGGCATGGGGTTATATGCCCGTCGCCTTAAAAAGGTAAGTGCCTGGCCCATTTCGTAATTGTTGTGCGAGGACGAGAAGTCATGGGGATTTTTGAAAGCGGCATATAAAATTGCCTGACATTCATTTGCGTTTTTAAGAACCTCCTCCGGGGTTTCACCTGAAAGTGCGGTGACTTCGCTGAGATATACCTTTTCGGGATCCGGTGAAGGTTTATCCCGAAGAAATGTATATTTTTTCAGTGGTACAGATTCGATTAAAAAATCAGGTTCAGGCGTTTGCGATGGTATTACATTTACAAAAAAATGCGGCGATAGAGGTTCACGTTGTTTCTGCATTTTTATTCCCTGTCCTGTTATTTTCGGACGCATAGGCGTCTCTTTTTATCTGGTTATTATAGCCGCGTATTTTTTCTGGCTGAGCCGGGCGCGGATTTTATTCACAATTTTACTATTGTGTATGTTATGACAAAAATACAACGTTTCTGTCAAATATTGGTTCCCTCGAACGGATTTTGCATGCGGCGGTATTCGGTTTCGATGACCCAGAGGTTTCTATTTTCATTAAAGTCATCATATCGCGTCGGGGTTGAAGGTTTCTTTCAAAATTAGCCGTGTGTCGGGTTGTGCGGCGACGAGGTGGCTTTGAGATTTTGAGCTTTTTTAATATCAACAAGAGCCCGTCCGAAATCTTTACTATTTTCGACATCGACTGCCGCAGCGTTTGGTTGCTTGCCCCACGCATGCAATTCCTCAATCTGATATAAATCTACAGTTATAGGGCCGCCATCCCATGGCTTAACCTGGTAGCCCCATAAAAGACTTTTCGCATGTCTTGTAAAATCTGCGCTTTTGTCTGTGGCGGTTCCTTCTGCGTATTTGTATCTAATGCCTGCCTGATTCATTTTAGCTACTCCTTCCAGGTTTCGATGATTTATTTTACCTAATACTAATAAATCCGGCCTCTGTCAAACCTGAGGATGTTCAAACGGATTTTGCATGCGGCGGTCTTCGGTTTCGATGACCCAGATGTCGGGATCACGGGAGACAGCGCGACTGATGTATTCGTCGGCTTTTTTTTCCTCGAGGATTTGGTCTTTTGTCGCGTCGGCCCAGCCAAGAATGCCGTCGAGGTTGCGCTGCTGGATTAACAGGCGGCACCCCTTCTCCAGCCCGTTGATTTTCACAAGCACGGTTCCGGCGGCGTACGCGCCGGTGTTGGCGATGTAATACGGAATTCCTTCCTGCGTCAGGCGCCGCAAATGCGCCTCGACCCAGAGCGCGGTCGGCAGGCGCGTGTCATCCATACATCACCTCTGTCACCCCCGCGAAAGCGGGGGCCCAGTCTTTTTGACGGCAGGCCGCTTCGCGGCATTTATATGCCAGGTCCCCGTTTACGCTCGCCTGTCGGCTCGCTGCCGGGGCTGACAGATCAGGCATTAATGGAAGTGCCCGGCGTTGACCCAGCGCTCGACAGTCAAAGCGGCGATATCGGCGGGATCTTCCGGGTGGTGGTGGGAATAAACGATTTTTGCGGCCTCGAGCGCGCGGCTTTCGGGCGTGCCTGCGGTAAGCAATCCCTTGTAGGCGCGCATCACGGCGTTCTGGCATTTGCAGTCGCCGTCGAATTCGATTTTACCTTTTTTGGTTTCGTTACAGGACATAGTGATACTCTATTTCTTGGTGTTATCGGCTTTTTTGATTTTTTTGCCGTAGAGTTCAAGGCGGTGATCGATGAGATCGTAGCCGAGATCGCGGGCGATTTTCTTTTTCAGTTTTTCGAGGTCGTCATTCTGGAACTCGATCACGTGGCCGGTTTCGAGATCAATCAGGTGGTGGTGGTGGTCCCAATTAAGTTCGTAACGGGAATGGCCTTCCTGGAATTCATGGCGGATGACGAGATTCATTTCGTCGAGCAGGCTGAGCGTGCGGTAAACGGTGGCGATGGAAATGGACGGGTCGATTTCCTTGGCGCGCTCATAAACGGTTTCGACGGAGGGGTGGTCTTCGGAGCTGCCGAGCACGCGCAGGATCACGCGGCGCTGGCCGGTCATTTTCAAACCCTTCTCGGCGCAGGCCTTCTCGAGTTCCGTCATATGATTCTCCACCTTGGCTAGCTGCATGGGTGGATATTAGACAGATGGGGAACGGTCGGCAAGTTTAAGTTCAGTTGGCTTTCAGGATGGCGGGCTGCGCGGTTTCCGGCACCATGACGCGGTAGGCCGGGAAGATGATGGTAACGCGGGTTCCCTTACCCTCTTCCGATTCGAGTTTCATCTTGCCATCGTGCAGCTCGATCATGGCCTTAGCGAGCGGCAGGCCGAGGCCGGTGCCCTGTTGATACTGAGCATTTTCGGCGCGGTCGCTGACCTGCCCGAAGGGCTCCATGGCCTGGTTGATCTTGGCGGTCGGGATGCCTACGCCTTCGTCCCTAATATCGACCTGCAAGCGACCGTCTTTCAGCATTTCGGCGTGAACGTCGATGTTGCCGCCGGGGCGCGAGAATTTAACTGCGTTGGAGAGAAGATTGATGAAAATCTGGCGCACGAGACGCTGGTCGGCGTTGATTCCGGGCAGATCGGCGGGCACGTCGATATTAATTTTGAGACTGCTGCCGAACGCCTTCGAGGCCATCATGCGTGTGACGGAGGATACCGTTTCGCCGATATCGACGCCGCTTTCATCCAGTTCGATGCGCCCGGCCTCGATTTTGGACATATCGAGAACTTCGTTGATGATTTCCAGCAGGTGATTGGCGCTGGCATGCACGTCGCCGAGATATTCCTTGTATTTGTCATGACCGAGCGCGCCGAAAGTTTCCTTGATCATCATTTCGGAAAAACCGATGATGGCGTTAAGCGGCGTGCGGAGTTCATGGCTCATATTGGCAAGGAAGGCCGATTTGGCGCGGTTGGCGGTGTCGGCCTGGTCTTTCGCGAGGCGGAGGGATTCTTCCATCTGCTTACGCAGCGTAATGTCCATGACCGTTGTGACCTGGTAGCGCCGTTTCTGGCTGAGTTCCAGCGTCGCGGTGGTGAACAGTGCGTTTGCGATGTTGCCGTCCTTGCGGATTATTTTCATTTCGCCGGAGCTGCGGATTCCGGTCCTGATAAATTCATCGTGGTTGCGGCGCGCGAGATTTCTTTCGTCCGGCGTCACAAGCGTGATGACATCGGAATTGATAAGCTCGTCGCGCGACCAGCCATAGGTACGAACGAAGCTTTCGTTCACGCGGATGATGCGGGTGTTGTGATCGGTAACGACAACGCCGACTTCGGATACGTCAAAGATCGAGGACATGAGCGAAATGGCATCGTCGCGCTCGCGCTGGAGAATGGATTGATCGGAGACGTCAAGCTGGCCGATGACATCGAGATAAGTGATATCACCGTCGGAGCCCATGATCGGAGCGCCCATAATCGGGCTGATGTAAAAGCCGTAAACGCGCAGATTGCTCGGCACGCCGGGCAAGGCCTGAATTGTTACAGCGCGACGTTTCGTGCAGGAAACCTCGAAAGATTGCTGGAAGTGCCGGGCATTTTCGGGGCTCATGAAGTCCCGGATATTATGGCCGACGATCTGCTCGGCGCTGAGGTCGAAATATCTCAAAGCTAGATCGTTGATTTCGGCTACGACATATTCTTCGCCGCCCCGCGCCTCGACGATGAAACGCGGTACGGGCATCCTTTGAAAAAGCTCGCCGTGTCTTGTCGCGGTCATATTATCCCTGATTCTGGTCCTTGTCGCGGATGTAACGCTGAAGCGGGCTCAGGTCGAAATGCTCGAGCACCGAACCCATGTCTTCACGGTAAACATCGAGATCTTTTTGCAAATTGTCGAGGAAGGTTTTGAGTTCCTCGCCCTCATTCGGCTCGCCGATGCAGGAAGAAAGCGTGACGAGCGTATCGACGCCCTTGCTTTTATACATCAGCTTTGATTCATCGAGTTCCTTTTTAAGACGCTTGAGCGCTTTGATACCGCCGGGCGTACCGGTCTGTTTCAGCGAAAGAATGAACATACCGTCTTCGCCGCGATAGGCGTCATCAAAAGAGCGCATGGATTTCTTTACAAGTTCCGCGACGATTTTGATGCAATGTTCGACTTCCTGCGGGTCTTCTTTCTGGATGTCCTTGAAGTGGTCGATGCGCACGAGCGCCATAGCGAATGTTTTTCCCTGCCGCGCGAGGCGTTCCATTTCGCGTTTTGTATCTTTTTCCAGCGCGTGCATACTGCGCAGACCGGTCAGCGCGTCGATACCGCTGTCGCCCAGCACGAGGTCTTTTTCAAAGCGGCGAATGCGCCCGGTGAATTCCTCAAACAGGACCGTGAGTTTTAAAAATTCTTCATAGACCGGAGGCTTTCGCTCGCGTACGGCATTGTTCATTAAAAGTTCAGAGCGCTTGCAGAGATCGTCATGCAGGGCACGAAGGGTGCGCACGATATCAGGGCGGACGCTACTCGCGCTTTTGACCCAGGCCTCAAAAGAGGGCGGACAGGAAAAAATCTGGTTCTTGTTGTCGCTGATGTGTTGCGGATAGAAGATGCGGCGCGTGACCTGGAGAAACCATTCTGTGTATTCGTCCAGAACGGCTTCCAAAGCTTTAATGTCGGTATCCAGGTCGTAATGTAATGCCATGAGGTTTCACATGAATCAGGAGTTTTAACCTCTCTAAATTACACTGGAAAAGTACCTAAATGGTTAACTGATTTCGTTAAATAGGGCCGTAAAGCCTAAGGAAGCCACTCTTTTTCGAGCTTATCGAGGGTGCCCTTCTTAATGGCGACCCGGACCTCGCGCATCAGGCGATTGAAGGTGGCGACGTTGTGCTGGGCAATGATCTGGGGGGCGAGCAGTTCGCCGGCCTTTAATAAGTGATGGATGTAGGCTTTTGAGAAATCGCGGCTGGCGGGGATGTCGTTTTCGGGGTCTAGCGGTTCGGCGTCGTCGCGGTAACGGGCGTTCATCAGGTTAATGGTTTCGCCTTTCACACCTTTTAAGAACGCTGTGCCGTGGCGAGCGAGACGTGTCGGGATCACACAATCGAACGTGTCGATGCCGAGGCGCACGAACGTGAAGACGTCTTTTATACGGCCGATACCGAGAAAATGAACGGGCCGCGATGGATTTACGAACGGCATGCTGGCGGCGACCGTAGTGAGCATTTCTTCATCGGTGCCCCCTAAACAGCCGCCGATAGCAGTTCCAAAAAACGGGCGGTCGGCGGTGTATTCGGCGCTGATGCGGCGAAGATCGGCGTGCACGCCACCCTGCACGATTCCATACACCGCCTGCTTGCCGTTATGTTTGCGTTCGAACTCTGCGAGGCAGCGGTCGCCCCAGCGCATCGACATTTCCATCGAGCGGGCGGTGTAATCTTTTGTCGCGTGATACGGCGTGCATTCGTCGAACTGCATGAGCAGATCGGCACCGAGTTTTCTTTGAATCTCCATGGCGCTTTCGGGCGTGAGTTTTATTTTAGAGCCGTCAACGTACGAGCGAAACTCAGTTCCCTCCTCCGAGATTTTCAGGAGGGATTTATTATCGTGGGGTTTGTTGCGGTTGCCCTTGATTTCACTGGCCATGGCGCCCTCTCCCATGGAGAACACCTGGAAGCCGCCGGAGTCGGTGAGCATGGGGCCGTCCCATTGCATGAATTTGTGAAGGCCACCCATTTTTTCGACGAGGTCGGCGCCGGGCTGAAGCATCAGGTGATAAGTGTTCGCGAGGATGATATCGGTGCGCGCTTCTTTCACCTGCGCGGGCGAGAGGCCTTTGATAGCAGCTTTCGTTCCGCAGAAAATATAATTGGGTGTTTCGATGGTGCCGTGCGGGGTCGTCAGGCGCCCGAGGCGCGCAGACGTTTTTCCATCGCGGTGGAGGATTTTAAAATCAAAGCCGGGATATTGAAGCACGGAGCTTAGGCTTTTTTATTAGCCTGGGCCTTTTCGATCTGGGCTTTCAGCGGGCGCAGTTTAACGTCCAGCTTGGTTTTGGCCGTGTCGATGATGTAGGCATCGAGGCCGCCCTTGTGCTCAATCGTGCGCAGGCCGTTCGGGCTGACGCGGATGCGAACCCAGCGCTTCAGCGCTTCGCTGTAAATGTTGGCGTCCTTGACGTTCGGCAGCCATTTGCGGCGCGTTCTGTTTTCAGCGTGGGAAACATTGTTCCCGCTCATAACGCCTTTTCCGGTAATCATGCAACGACGGCTCATTTTATTTTCCTCGGGGCCTCGGGGGGGCCATTCCTTATATAAATTAATCAAATCGATGGCGGAAAATAAGGGAAATGGCCCCCTTAAGTCAAGCTTTTATAGGCCGGACCATAAATAGGCACCGCAGAGGGAGGCCATGAGCAAAATAGTGGCGGCAAAATTGATATAAATGGCCCGGCGGAGGTGTTTGTGGTCGTTTTTGGCCGTGGCCCCTTCGGGGCCTACCCATACGCTGTGGAGGGCGCTGCCCCCCAGATCCTGACTGGCGCCCCCTAAACTGACATTCAGGGACCAGGCCAGTGCGGATAAGGGATATCCCCCCTGCTCGTATGGCGCGCGGTTTTTATGGCCGAACCAGGCGGCGACGCCCTTATGGATGGCGGCGGTCGGCGTGATGATGGTGGCAAGGGTCATTAGCGTAGCAGCGAAAAGTGAGGGCACATAACCCATCAGTTTTTCGAGTGCGAGCGGCACGGCACCGAAGCCTTTCGAGAAACCGTCCTTGCCGAAGCGCCAGCCAAGCGCCGCAAGCACCGAATAGATGACCGCGAGCGGCAGGCCACCGATGAGGTACCAGAAAACAGGCGAGACGAGTCCCTTGTCGAAGGCACGCGCAGCGAAACCCATGCCCGCGCGAGTGATGCCGAAATCATCGGTGGCGGAGAGATTGATACGTGTCGAGCGGGAAATAGCGAGATATGAGCCCTGCAGCGCCTGCTTTTTCTCCAGCGCGAAATAAAGACGGAGCAGCGCGTACCAGATACTGCCGCTTGTAATAAGAGTCGAAAGCAGGATGATTTCGGTGAGGCCGGAGACGGGTTTTTCCCAGACGAGCGCTGCGTAGAATTTTCCGATTAGAAGACCAGCGGCGAGGCCGATGGCGGTGATCGCAAATCCCCGCAAAGCGAGATCGGCGGGCGCACGGTGCAGGCGGTCGAGCCGGTCGCCGAAGCCGCCGAGGGTTTTATCGTACAAAAGCCAGAGCAGCGGATTGGCATTTCCGGCCACCGGGCCGGTTATAACCCCGAGAATCGCCGCCAGCACTATGGCCGAAATCGCCAGCGGAATGCGGTCGGGGTCCATAATATTGCTATGGAGGGTGCTAAAATATGAAGTTAGGTTTTGCATAAAATATGTCTTTCCAGTCCCTTCCGGATATTACCGCAATGCGGTAAAACTATCTTGGCAAAATTTATGCAACAGGCCATTTTTCCCGATTTTAAGGCTAAAAAACACTATATAACGTATAATAATAGTATAGGCGGAGGGGCAAAAAACACCGTGCTTTATCAACTTTATGAGCTTCAACATGCGTTGCTGACCCCGGTCAGGTTTCAGGCCGAGGTGGCCCGCAATGTATTCCAGAGTCCCTGGAATCCCCTCTCCTATACTCAAGTGGGGCGGACCATGGCCGCAGGTGCGGAATTGCTGGAACGTTCAACCCGCCGTTTCGGACGGCCCGATTTTAGACTGCATGAAACGAAGATCGACGGTAAAACTGTCGAGGTCGTTGAAGAGATTATCGTCGACAAGCCGTGGGGTAACCTGCTGCATTTCAAACGCAATATTAAACGTAACGATCCGAAAGTTCTGATCGTCGCGCCGATGTCGGGACATTACGCGACGCTGCTTCGCGGCACGGTGAAGGCCCTGCTCCCGCATCACGAAGTTTATATTACGGACTGGGAAGATGCGCGCCAGGTTCCGCTGAAGGAAGGCGTTTTCAATCTCGACAGTTATATTACGTACCTGCGCGAATATCTCAGCCTGCTCGGGCCGGAGACACATTTGATCGCGGTGTGCCAGCCCGCGCCGGGAACACTGGCGACAGTTGCGCTGATGGCATCCGAAAATGATCCAAACCAGCCACTGTCTATGACTTTGATGGGTGGGCCGGTCGATACGCGGATTTCGAAAACGGAAGTCACGGATCTCGCCGAGAACCGCCCGATGCAGTGGTTTGAAAAATCAGTCATTCAGGAGGTGCCGTTTTATTATCCCGGCGCGTTCAGAAAAGTTTACCCGGGTTTCCTGCAACTCACCGGGTTCATGTCGATGAATCTCGACCGCCATGTCGGCTCGCACATGAAATTCTTCCAGCATCTGATTACCGGTGATGGCAGTTCGGCCGATGCGCATAGAAAATTCTATGACGAATATCTTTCGGTCATGGATATTCCGGCGGAATTTTATCTGCAGACGATTGAGACAGTGTTCCAGCGTCACCTCCTCCCGCGCGGCCTGATGAAATGGCGCGATCCGCTCAACAACCAGCTGGTCGATGTTCGCCCGCAGGATATCGAACACACAGCCTTGCTTACCATTGAGGGTGAGCTAGATGATATTTCAGCACGGGGGCAAACCACCGCCGCGCACGAGTTATGTTATTCACTGCCGCAGCACAAGCAATATCACCATTTCCAGTTGCAAACCGGTCATTATGGAATTTTCAACGGTCGTAAGTGGCGTGAAGAAATTATGCCGAGAATCCGCCATTTCATTAGGCTTATGGACCCGGACAAGGACCCTGTTCCAAAAAATGATCTGGAGAGGGTTGCCGACCTTGCACCTGAGAGATATAACCGGGATAAGCATGGAATTGTAGCTATACGGCGCTGGTTGAAAGAGAACCAGCAGCATAATTACAAGGAGATGGCCGACTAATTTAACCTACTGTGTAAACAAGGGCAGAACTGCAAATGACCAGATCACGTGAACCGAAACTGCCATCCTACATCAAGGTGAAGAAGAGCGCCCGCGCGCGCCGTATGGCCCTTCGCCTGGACGCCAAGGAACGTGTTTTTCACCTGGTTCTCCCGCGCGGCATGAGCGTCAGAAGCGCTACCGCATTTATCGAAGAACATGAACGCTGGATGAAGGAAAAACTGCGCGAACTGCCTCGCCCGGTTTCATTCAATCACGGCGAAAGCATTCCGATTTTCGGACGTCACCGCACCATCCGCGTCATTAAAAGAAAAACATTAAAGACGACTGATGTCATCTTGAAACAGAATGAGATTCTGGTTGTTACGAATCTCGACGATCCGACGCAGAAAGTTAAACGCGCCCTCGCCAAATGGGCCAAACTTCGCCTGACCGAACTGGCCGGGGAAAAGGCCGCCGAGATCGGCGAGAAAATTAAAGAGATTCACGTGCGCGACACAAAGTCACGCTGGGGCAGTTGCGCCGATGATGGCGGCCTGTCTTTTTCGTGGAGACTGATCTTTGCGCCCGAAGTTGCGCTGGATTATGTGGTGGCTCATGAGGTGGCTCACCTGCGTCACATGAACCACGGACGACACTTCTGGAATTTGTGCCGCGCGATTTCAGACGATTTCCTTGAAGGTCAATACTGGATGCAGAATTTCGGCCAGGACCTGATGCGTTACGGATATACCGACGCGGTCGAGGATTAATCAGGCCATTGCCGCGACTGCCTGAGGATGTAAGGCAGGGATCTTTACTTCGTCACGATCCACGACAACTTTTGAGCTTTCGTCACTATTGTCCCCGAGATATGCAACTGTGTAGGTGCCGGGATGCTGTTCCCGATAGTCGGCAATCTTCTTTTGGTTTGCAGACGCGAAAGTGTATCTCAAGGGCTGTAAGCCGATTAGTACTTGATGGCAATTTTTTGCATCAGCCTGTGCAACTGTTGAAGAATATAACAATGTCAGCATAATTATCTGCTCGTTTCTTTCTTAAACGCTCTTATAACGATCATTTTGTTATCCTGTCCAGATAATCCAATGCACCCTGTAAAATAAGCTGGGCGGCGAGCTTGTCGGTGATGCCTTTATCCTTAGCCTTGGATCTCTTAATACCCACAGAGTTATCCACAAAGTTTTCCACAGAAACTGTGGATAACCTTTCGTCCCAAAGGGCGATCCATGGTCTGCCCCCGACGACGGCGGGGTATCTGACCAGCTCCAAGGCGAAATCACGGACAGACTGGCAGCGAGGCCCCTCGCTGCCGTCCATATTCAGCGGCAAGCCGAGGACGAAACCGCCGATTTCGTAATCCTGGACGATATTGGCCAGTTCCTCGACGTCGCGGGTGAATTTGGTCCGGCGCAGGGTCTGGATCGGCGTGGCGACCTTGTGGCCGTCATCGCAAACGGCGAGGCCAAGGGTTTTGGCCCCGACATCGATGCCGAGCAGGCTGTGGCCTTTTGGCGCCCTGTCCGCTATATCCTTCAGCAATCCTATCGTCATAACCCTTGCGCCTTTACGCCATGGCCGTTAAAAAACAAGTCCGAAGGGTTTATATATCATGTCCATAGACAAAAACACCGTCCGCAAGGTTGCCTCGCTCGCCCGCCTGGAAATAGACGAGGCCGGGCTCGAGAAAATGACCCCGAAGCTGAACGGCATCCTGCAATGGATCGAGCAGCTGCAGGCCCTGAATACGGACAATGTCGAGCCGCTGGCGAATGTCGCCAATATTGAACTGAAGCTCCGCACCGACGCCGTGACCGATGGCAATAGCGCGGACAAGGTTCTGGCTAACGCGCCGGAAACAACAGCCGGATATTTCGTCGTGCCGAAGGTGGTCGAATGACGACGCCCGAAGAAAGCCATAAAAAAATCGATGACGCGATAAAAACCATGACCACCCTGATGCAGGGGCTTGGCATCGTGGTGATGGCGTTCGGATCTTTCTGTCTTCTGGTGATTACCCCTTTGCAGAATTTCACGGGTTACAGCGCGCAGACCATTACGATGGTTTCATGGGCATTTTTGCTTATCGGGCTTTGTATTATCGCCGTGCCATATGTTGAAAAAATGAGAATGCGTAAATTGAAATGACAAACCTGACCCACCTCACGATTGAACAGGCGCTCAACGGCCTTGAGAAAAAAGAATTCACCGCGGTTGAATTGACGCAGGCGCATATCAAGGCAATGGAGAAATTCCGCGCGCTCAATGCCTACATCGTCGAGACGCCGGAGATCGCATTAAAACAGGCAGCGGAATCCGACAAGCGCCGCGCAGGCGACAAGGCGGGGTTGCTGGACGGTATTCCGCTCGGGATTAAAGATCTGTTTTGCACGAAGGGCGTCCAGACCACAGCAGCCAGCAAAATTCTCGAAGGATTCAAACCACAGTATGAATCGACCGTCACGGCGAATTTGTTTCGCGATGGCGCGGTGATGCTCGGTAAAACCAATTTAGACGAATTCGCGATGGGGTCGTCGAACACCACGAGCGCATTTGGTAATGTAATCAACCCCTGGAAGCGCAAGGGCGACAATACGGACCTGGTTCCCGGCGGTTCATCGGGCGGTTCAAGCGCCGCCGTTGCAGCGCGCATCTGCATGGGTGCTACGGGAACGGATACGGGCGGATCGATCAGGCAGCCGGCAGCGTTCTGCGGCATCACGGGCATCAAACCAACTTATGGCCGTTGTTCGCGCTGGGGTGTCGTTGCGTTCGCGTCTTCGCTTGACCAAGCCGGGCCGTTTGCACGCACGGTGAAAGACAACGCGCTGTTACTGCGTTCAATGGCCGGGTATGACGCGAAAGATTCAACATCCGCCGACAGGCCGGTGCCAGATTACGCCGCGGCGATGACGGGAAATATCAAAGGTCTTAAAATCGGCGTGCCGAAAGAATACCGCGTCGACGGCATGCCTCTAGAGATCGAGAAAATGTGGCAGCAGGGCATAGAGTGGCTGAAGGCTGCAGGCGCGGAGATCGTCGATGTGTCGTTGCCGCACACGAAATATGCCCTGCCCGTTTATTACATCATCGCCCCGGCGGAGGCTTCGTCGAACTTAGCGCGTTATGACGGCGTGCGTTACGGGCAGCGTGTGACATCGGGCAAAGACCTGAAAGACATGTACCAGAAAACCCGCGCCGAAGGTTTCGGCGAGGAAGTGCGCCGCCGTATTCTGGTTGGCACGTATGTTCTGTCAGCGGGTTACTATGACGCCTATTACATCAAGGCGCAGCGCGTCCGCCGATTGATCTACAACGATTTCATGAGCGCGTTTGAGAAATGCGATGTTCTGTTAACACCGACCGCGCCGTCGGCGGCGTTTCCCATCGGCGAGAACGAGGACGACCCGGTTAAAATGTATCTGAACGACGTGTTCACCGTGACCGGGAACCTTGCGGGCCTTCCGGGCCTTGCCCTGCCCGCCGGGCTGGATGCGAAGGGCCTGCCGCTGGGGCTGCAACTTCTTGGCCGTCCGTGGGGTGAGGAAACGCTGTTCAATGTCGCGGGCGTGATTGAAAAAGCCGCGAATTTCACCGCCCTGCCTGAATCCGTGCAAAAGGCTGCCTAACCGCCTGTTTTCATGTAAAATGGATTTATGAAAGTCCTGTTTCTTCTCGCAGCCTTTTTTGCCGTTCTGATCCAGCCCGCCTCTGCGCAGGATGTCTTGCGCGAGCACCGCAACGACGACCCGGCGGCAAAACTGCTCGACAAGCATGGCGGCGTGCCGCAAACCATCAGCGAATACGCCAATATTTATTACAAGAACTGCCACGATGCGAATACCGAAACGCAACTCGATGAATATGTGGTGACGCAATGCGCCTGCACGGCGTCAAAGCTGCCGGAGTTTATGGAGCTGAAAAATATGAAGTCCCTGTTCAGCAAAGGCCAGGAAGGCGATTTTCAGCAAGGCCGGGTTATGATGCTGGCCTATATGCCTTGTCTTTATGAGTCCATCAAAGAGTTCGTTTTCGACAGTTGTTATTTTCCCCACGAGATGCGGAAAAAGATGAACAGCCCGCGTAAAATCTGCGAGTGCTATAGTCATAAAATGGCTGACCACATTGCCTCGAAGGCCGAGTTTTTCGTGCCCGGCATGACAAGAGAAGGATTTAACACTTCAAAAGCGGTGCCCAATCCATTGGCTCATATTATCGGCAGCAGCAATTTCGAACGGCAATCCAGGGGGCTATTCGAGCAATGCGTCATGACCGAGTCGTATGGCTTCGGCAAGAAGTAACATTTGTGCCCGCCCCGGTTTTTGATACAATCAAGCTATGAGAACATTTTTGATCATTGCCCTGGTTGTGGCTTTCGCGGCCCTTCCCGCCCTTGCGGCGGACATCTTCAACAAGCCGGTCAAGGATAACGCCCTGCCCGATGTGCCGGCACAACAACAACTGGCTCCGCAGCCCGCGCCGCAACTGCAGCAGATGCCATCACCGCAGGCCGCGCCCCAGGCCGAGAAAGAATCCATTGAAAGCTTTGCCAAGCGTTACAATGAAAACTGCCTGAAGAAAAAGAATGAAATTCTGAAGGGCGACGATCTGCGAATGCTGTGCGCCTGCACGGCATCGAAGCTGCAGGAAAAGATGACCGTCGCGGAAGTCGAGACTATGACGACCGATACCCCGGAGGGACAGGTCCAGCGCAACCGCATGGTGACCGATGTTTACGCCCCGTGCATGGAATATCCATCGCGCGCGTTGCTGATGAACCAGTGCAACAGTTATCAGGAGAAGCTTAAGAAAACGGCTGGCGGGCAATCCATTAACGGCGAAGCGATCTGCGGATGCCTGGCCCAGAATATGGCGGCCTATGTGGCGATGAACGCGCAGCCGATCCTGGCGCAGAAGCTCGCGGCCAACCCGGCCGACATGGACCCGCTGGGGGCTTTCCTGAACAGCCAGGAATACCAGGCGCAGGTCAATGCGACCTTTACGGGTTGCATCCAGCAGCACGGTGCCTTCAAGCAATAAACCCGACTAGACAGCGCCGCCCGGCCTTACTAATGTAAGCGCCGTTAAAGGACATATTGATGACTTATCAAATTCAGGGCGAAAAAGGCACATGGGAAGTGGTGATCGGCATGGAAGTCCATGCGCAGGTGATCGCTGAATCCAAATTATTTTCCGGCGCGGCGGCCTCGTTTGGCGCGGAGCCGAATTCGCAAGTGTCGCTCGTCGATGCGGCGATGCCGGGGATGCTTCCCGTCCTGAATGAATATTGCGTCGAGCAGGCCATTCGTACCGGCCTTGGTCTGAACGCGCAGATCAACAAGACCTCCGTTTTCGAGCGGAAGAATTATTTTTATCCCGACCTGCCGCAGGGTTACCAGATTTCGCAGTTCCTGCACCCGATTGTCGGCAAGGGAGAGATTGAAATCGACCTGCCCGACGGCACGGCAAAAACAATCGGCATCACCCGTTTGCATCTTGAGCAGGACGCAGGGAAATCGGTGCACGACCAGCACCCGACAAAAAGTTACGTGGATTTGAATCGCTCGGGCTGCGCGCTGATGGAAATCGTTTCCGAGCCGGATATCCGCAGCCCCGATGAAGCCACGGCTTACCTTTCCAAGCTGCGCATGATTTTGCGTTATCTGGATACGTGCGACGGCAACATGGAAGAAGGCTCGATGCGGGCCGACGTGAATATTTCCGTGCGCAAACCGGGTGACGGATTGGGAACACGCTGCGAGGTTAAGAACGTCAACTCGCTGAAGGCCGTGCAGCAGGCGATTGAATACGAAGCACAGCGCCAGGTGGAGATTATCGAGGGCGGCGGGAAGATCGACCAGGAAACACGTCTCTGGGACCCGGCCAAGGGCGAGACGCGCTCGATGCGTTCGAAAGAAGAAGCGCATGATTATCGTTACTTCCCGGACCCGGACCTCCTGCCCCTGCATGTGGCGGATATATGGATTGAGCGCGTACGTGAGACGCTGCCGGAACTGCCTGACCAGAAGAAGCACCGCTTCATGAAAGATTTCGGCCTGTCGGCGTATGATGCGAATGTTTTAATCGCGGAGCGCGTGCGCGCGGATTATTACGAGACCGTCGCCAAGGGGCGCGATGCGAAACTGGCGGCAAACTGGGTGCTGAATGAATTGCTCGGCGCGCTGAACAAGGATGGCAAGGGAATTACGGATTCTGTGATTGCCGCCGCGCAACTCGGCCAGTTGATTGATTTGATTTCCGACAACACGATTTCCGGCAAGATCGCCAAGGATGTTTTCGCCGAGATGTACAAGAGCGGCAAAGACCCGGCGCAAATCGTCGAGGAAAAAGGGTTGAAACAAGTCACCGATACCGGCGCGATTGAAAAGATTGTCGACGAGGTGATCGCGGAGAACCCGGATAATGTCGCGGCCTACCGCTCGGGTAAGGACAAATTGTTCGGATTCTTCGTCGGCCAGGTGATGAAAAAATCGCAAGGCAAGGCGAACCCGAACATCATTAATGATCTGCTGAAGAAGAAATTAAGCCCTTAATTTCGTTCAAAAATTGCAATTTTGTTGCTAATTGAAGGTTTCTGCCGTAATAATTTAACATTATGGCAAACGCAGATAAACCAAGTTTAACCAGAATATTTGCCTGCTACGGCGTGCGCACGGTTCACAGGGATGAGAAAAATCGTTTCACCATCCCTGCGAAAATGCGCCCGGATGAGGAAGATGAACTTTCGGAATATTTATTGGTGAGAAATACAAAGGAAGAAAGCATGTTTTTGCTATTCCCCCCCTCTCAAGTTGCAAAGCTTTCCGATGAAGCGTTGCAGGCAGTTGCCCTGGTTTCATGCCCGGTTCATATCGATAAAAGCGGAAGAATTCTTATTCCTGCCGCCTTTCAGCGCGCTGCGACAGGCGATAATACTGAAAAAACAGATCTGATAATGGTTGGCAGAGGCAATCATTTTGAACTCTGGACGCCGGAAAAGTGGGCCGGTGTAAAATCCCAACGTATCGAAGAAGCCAAACGCGCTATCGATCAACTCACGAACGATCAAACCTAAACCTCGACGTAATCCAGATCTTCGTGGAATGTCTCACGCAGGACAATCAGCGAGAGAAACGCCAGCGAAATCATCACCGCCAGAACCGTTACGCCTGCCATTGTCACGCCCGTATAGGGGATAAGGAAATGGAATGCCCCGCTCATGGGGATGATGAAGCCGCGTACCATGTTCGGAATGGATGTCGCGGCGGTGGCACGGATGTTGGTGCCGAACTGCTCGGCGCCCATCTGCACGAACATCGCCCAATAGCCCGCGCCGACGCCCATCATGAAGCAGAGGCTGTAATATTCGAACAGGGTTTCATGCGGCGCGAGAACGTAAGCGGCGATGGAGACACTCATGAAGACGAGGCAGATGGCAACGGCCTTGCGGCGGCTGCGGAGGAACTGGCTCAAAATCCCGCTAAGCGCATCACCGACAAACAGGCCCGCATAACATGCAAGAACGGCGGTACCTGCCTTGGGTATTTCGGTCATGCCGAAATCCTTGGCGAATTCCGGCGTGAAGGTGATGAATAGCCCGACGATGCCCCAGAGCGGCGCGCCGACGAGAATGACGGCGAGATAGCGCGTGAATAATTTTCCGTTGGTCAGCAGCATCAGGAAATTGCCGCGCGAAACATTCTGCGCGCTTTTCGCCATTTTTTCATAGAGACCGGATTCGCGGACATTGATACGAAGCAGTAACAACGCAAGTCCCATGATGCCGCCGATGATGTAGGCCGTGCGCCAGTCGGTCATTTCCGCGACGAAGGCGGCGAACACCGCGCCGAGAACGCCGATGGAGGCAATGAAGGTTGTTCCCAAACCGCGCCACGCGCGCGGGAAAAGTTCGGAGGCGAGCGTCACCCCTGCCCCAAGTTCGCCCGCGAGGCCGACGCCCGCGATGAAACGAAACACCGCGTACATTTCAACGTCGTGCACGAAGCCGTTCGCGATGTTGGCGATTGAGTACAAAAGAATGGAGCCGAACAAAACGGAGATGCGTCCCAGTTTATCGCCCCAAATTCCCCAGACGATGCCGCCGATGAGCAGGCCCGCCATCTGGGTGTTGATCAGGAAGATGCCGGTTTCGAGGATCTGGTCTTCCGGCACGCCGATGCTCTTGAGGCTCTGGACGCGGACGATGCTGAACATCAGCAGGTCGAAAATATCGACGAAATAGCCGAGCGCCGCGACAAGGATGGTCAGGAGGGTTGCCTTATCGACCTGTTCGCGCTGGAGAAAATCCCTGATTTTTTGCATGGCAATACGTATTTCCAGAATATGGATACCAATTCTTAAGCCATATTCTTCTAAAATAGGAGTTTAAACAAGGCTTTGCCCCGGGGTGGCCTTGAATTCAAAGGATTACGCGCAATGCCAAGACTTGAAAAGGGCGAGCACTGTTCCCTTAACGTGACCAAAAAGGCCGAACACCGGGTCCTCGCGGGCCTTGGATGGGAGCCGCATGCGCATGCCGGAATATTGGATAAGCTCGGCGCGGCCATCGGGCTTAAAAGCATCAATCACGATCTCGACCTCGCCTGCCTGACGTTCGATGAGCAAAAAAATCTACTGGGAACAATTTCGGCGATCCCGGGCTATTCCACGGATGGATCGGGCCGTATCTATCACAGCGGCGATAATGTCGCGGGCGAAGGCGACGGCGATGACGAACAGGTTTCAGTCGAGTTGCTGAAGCTCGACCCGTCCATTCACTACATCATGTTTGTTGCGACGATAAAAAGCGGCCATACGTTCGGTGAAATTGATTCACCTGAAATCAGATTAGCCGACGGATACAGCAATCATAATTTCCTGGTGATGCCGCTCACGCATCTCGAGGGCAAGGCAAAATCGGCTTTTGCGTTTGCGAGCATCTACCGCAAGGAAGAAGGCTGGAACATTCATAATATCAGCACATATATCGATGTAACGGCGCTTCAGAAACCGAACGGTGCGCTGTCCACCCTGCTCACCAAAGCTTAATGTTCGCCGAGCGCGCGTTCGATACGGCGATCCGGCACCAGCCACATCAGCGCGACAAGCGCGTATAAAGCGCCCGCCAGCCACTCCACATAAAAAGCGCAGATAATAGCCGCGACATAAAGAACGGGCGATATTCTTATTTTCAGCTTCGATGTCTGGGCAAGGATTGTGTCGCCGTGATGTTCGCGCACGATGACGGATTGTAAAATCCAGTATGCGATAGCCGAGAGAAACAGCACTACGCCATAAAGCGCGGTCGGCACCGAGGCGAAATTGTTTTCGCCCATCCAGCCGGTGACGAAGGGAATTAACGAGAGCCAGAATAATAGGTGCAGATTGGCCCACATTACCGCGCCGCTGACTCTTTTCGCGGCGTGGAGCATGTGGTGGTGGTTGTTCCAGTAGATGCCGATATAGATGAAGCTGAGCAGATAGCTCATTAAAACCGGAAATAACGGTTTCAGGGCCGCAATTTCAACGCCGTGCGGAACTTTCATTTCCAGCACCATGATGGTGATGATGATGGCCAGCACGCCGTCGCTGAATGCCTCAAGTCTGCCTTTGCCCATGAATGCCTCCGGTGGTAAACATAGCATGGAGCAAAAAAGCGGAACAGATGTTGGTTTTCAATCAAACCGCCCATTGGAGGACACATGAAAACGATCACCCCCTGCCTGTGGTTCGACGGCAATGCCGAAGAGGCCGTCAAATTTTATACGTCCATTTTCAAGGACGGGAAAATCCTGAGCACATCCTATTACGGCCCCGGCATGCATCTGCCCGAGGGCACGGTCCTGACAATTACGTTTGAAATCATGGGTCAGCAATTTATGGCGCTTAATGGCGGGCCGGAATTCAAGTTCGATGAAGCGATTTCACTGATGATCCCCTGCGATACGCAGGAGGAAATTGATTATTACTGGGACAAGCTCACGGCGGCGGGCGGACAGCCTGTTCAGTGCGGCTGGCTGAAGGATAAATTCGGCCTTTCGTGGCAGGTCGTGCCGCGCATCATCGAAAAGCACCTGAACGATAAAGACCAGGCGAAAACCAACAGGGTGATGAAGGCGGTCATGGGCATGGTGAAGCTGGATATCGCGGAGATTGAGAAGGCTTATAAGGAGGGTTAGGCAAAATCTCTTACGAGGCCGCTGCCCTTCAGAATAGTAGAAGCCGGGGTGTGAACAAGAGAAGCAGCGGTCTTTTTAGGATGTCTCTCCAGATAACTTTTAACGACTTTGTACCCTAGAGTATATCCACCCCAACGCGGGTGGTCCGAGCCATCGCCGAAAAACCAGTCGACGTGATTATAGTTTTTTTGATTAAAAGAGGCCGCAGCTCTTTGCAACAAAACTTCGGTTTGTTCTTGTCCCAATGCCGTGCACCAGGGAGGCGGCTCCGCCGGAAAGGCTTCAAGGCTGAAAATATCTGCCAATCCCTCTGATATAATTGCCTTACCCAGGGCTCTACCATAGCCTGGTGATGCCCAACGCGAAGCATGATGATATTCATGCGCAAGCGTGTTCTTCATCATGCCCTTAACAACACTTAAAATTCTCTTATATCCGGTATCCAGATAAATATTCAGGTTCAGGGAATTCGGGCAGTATCCGCCAATATACAAGCCGGGGATGGTCCGGTCGGGAGCATGATGAAAAAATACATTTAAAGGTTGCTCCTGAATAAGCGCATGAATTTTTTCAAAAGCTATAGTTGCTTCATGCCTGATCTTTTTTTTCAGGCTGGAAGAAAAATGCTTTCCATTTAAAAAATGAAATTCTATGCCTTTTGGCATCCAGGCTGCCCTTTAATAAATGGCGG
>JAGNLJ010000010.1 GCA_017999645.1 Alphaproteobacteria bacterium | reverse complement strand
TGTGATCCTTTTCTCTCCGCTGAGGAAATTATTCGTCTCGTTCGCGCTTTCGCCGGGCTGGGCGTGTGGAAAATCCGCCTGACGGGCGGCGAGCCGACGGTGCGGCCCGATTTCGTCGCCATCGCTACGGCGGTTGCGGATGTTCCCGGTATCCGTAAACTGGCCTTTACCACTAACGGCTACCGCCTACCTGAACGGGCGCAGGATTATTACGATGCCGGCCTGCGGGCGATCAATATCAGCATCGACTCTCTCAAACCGGAACAATTCAAGAAAATCACCGGCCATGACCGACTGGAAGAAGTTCTGGACGGGGTAAAGGCCTCCTTCGACGCAGGGTTTGAATCGGTCAAAATCAACACCGTGTTGCTCAAGGGTTTGAATGACGGCGAACTCGATCATTTTATCGATTTTGTCGCAAGCAAGCCCATATCGCTGCGTTTTATCGAGTTGATGCGAACCCACGATAATCAGGATTATTTTAAAGCCCATCACTTGCCGGGCACGGCGGTCACGGAAAAGCTGCTGGCGCGGGGGTGGCGGATTTTGCCGCGCGCCGAGGGCGCGGGCCCGGCCCTGGAATTTGAACATCCGCAAAGCATCGGGCGCATCGGTCTGATTGCGCCCTATTCCAAGGATTTTTGTAAAACATGCAATCGCCTGCGCGTATCGGCAAAGGGTGCTTTGCATTTATGCTTGTTTGGCGAAGGCGGTTATTCTCTGCGCGATTATTTACAAGACGACGATCAGGTCGAAGAGCTTCAGGAGAAAATCATGGGGCTTATGAATTTCAAACGCAGCGCGCATTTCCTGCACGAGGACGACAGCGGCGTGCGCGATCATCTGGCATCGATAGGAGGATAGAATGAGTAAAACAATAAAACAGGTTATCGAATTTCCGCTGACGATGGAGCCGAATTTCAAAATGATCGATGTGGGCCGCAAACGCGCAACGCGCCGCCGCGCTGTTGCCGCCGGAACGATTTACATGAACGCCGAGGCTTTCGAGAAAATAAAGGCCGGAAAATTGCCAAAAGGAAACGTTTTGGCGTTGGCCGAGGCCGCAGGGATAACGGGCGCCAAGAAAACGCCCGATTTGATCCCGATGTGTCATACATTGCCGCTGGATCAGGTCACCATTCATTGTGCGCTGGATGACCGCGAAAACAGCATCACGGTCTACTGCCAGGCCGCAGCTTTTGCAAAAACCGGTGTAGAGATGGAAGCGCTGTCCGGGGCGAATGCGGCGCTGCTGACGATCTGGGATCTGACCAAGGGAACCGATCCGGCCCTGAAAATCGGCGATATTAAGTTGCTTGTGAAGACCGGCGGTAAAAGCGGTGTCTGGATTAATCCGGAAGGTGTTCCGGATTGGCTGGCGGCGCAGCTCCCTGATCCGCACAGCCTGAAAGGCAAGAAGGCCGCCGTTTTGGTCATGAGCGACCGCGCCTTCAAAGGTGAATACGAAGATCAATCCGGCCCTGTTCTGGTGGATCTTTTGAAAAAATCAGGGGCGGAGGTCGTAGAGTGCAAAATTATTCTGGATGACATGCGCGAGATCGCCGAAAGCATCCGCACGCTGTGCCGTACGCACAGGCCCGATCTTTTGATCGCCTCGGGCGGCACCGGGCCGGGCCCGCGCGATGTGACGCCCGACGTACTCAAGGGCATTAGCGACCGCATGCTGGAGGGGCTGGGTGATCTCCTGCGCGCCGAGAGCCTGAATTTCACCGATACTGCGTGGCTCTCGCGCATGACGGCGGGAATGGTGGGTGCCGCGCTGGTCATCGCTTTCCCCGGCAGCCCGAAAGCCGTGAAAGAATGCTGGGATATTATCGAGCCGTTCCTGGGCGATGCGCTGGACAAGATCGCGAAACAGGGATTTGCGCTATGAAAGAGATCGCCATACATATAAAATTATTCGGCGCCTTCCGCAAATTCGGCGAGGCGCTGAATTTTTCTGTGCCTTCTGGCAGTAGCGGCGCAGCGATCAAAAAAGCCATAAGCGGCTTACTAAAGGGAAACGAAGCAGCGCTTGTTTTCGACTCCGTTCTTGCCAACGATAACGCAATATTGCCGGACAGTCATATTTTTGAATCAGACTCGCGGCTTTCCATCCTGCCGCCGGTATGTGGGGGGTAATGATGCCGCGCCTGATCCACGCCAGCGTTTCTTCCGCGCCTCTGAAAATTCAGGACTCATATGATTTTGTCTCTGACACAGCTCATGGCGCGGCTGATGTATTTATCGGCGCCGTACGCAATCATCACGAGGGAAAGCCGGTGACCGGCATCACCTATGATATTCACGAGGCGCTGGCGGAAAAAATATTCACGGAAATCTGCTATGACGCCTTGGATCGATGGCAGGAGGTGAAAATATATCTCTCGCATTTCAAAGGATATCTTGATGTCGGCGGGATCAGTGTCCTGATAGCCGTCGGCTCCCCACACCGGGCGGAAAGCTTTGAAGCTTGCCGCTACGTGATCGAGGAACTCAAAAAACGCGCGCCGGTCTGGAAGCAGGAACATTACGAATCCGGACCATCCGAATGGCTGCCTGGGCATTCTTTAAGGGAGGCCGCCGGTGGATAAACGAAAGGTCGTGGGCATCGTTCTGGCAGGCGGACGTTCTTCGCGGATGGGTAAAAACAAGGCATTGCTCGATTACAAAGGAATACGTCTGGCCGACCACATGATTCAAATTCTAAAAAAAACAGGATTGCAGGATGTTTACGTAAGTGGTGATCTTGAAGGTTATCGCTGTGTTCCCGATTCATTGCCCCATAGCGGTCCGGCGCAGGCAATTTGCGATGTGATGGCCACACTTAAGGAAGATGACGGCGCGCTGTTTGTGCCGGTGGACATGCCGTTTTTAACGCCCGAGGTTTTGCGAATTTTGCTAGGTCAGCTACGCGGCGCGCATTTTGAAGGAAGGCCGCTTCCTGCCTTTATCGCGCAACCGGTCTCGCGTCAGTCTGTCGCTTCCGTCCGCCAGTTATTACAGGCATGGGAAATTAAAACTCTTGCCTTGCCGGAGAAATTTGAATCTTTCATGGCGAATGTCAATACACCAGACGAATGGCAGGAGGCCTTGCGCGCATGAACGTCAAAATAAAAGACGGAGCTTTTCAGTTTAAAATCACAGAAGAGGAATTGAACACCCTTCTGAATGGCCAATGCATTCACATGGAAGTGAAAGTAATGGATAAAGCGCTTGTTGTTACGATCAATCCACGAAGCCGTGAATCCATTGTGACCTCGAAACTGGTCGTCGATGACGGAGATGTTTATTTAAACCTTCTTTTGCCGCCGCTAAAAATTCAAGAGCTTTCCGATATGGGCCGCAGCCGCGCCGGGCTGGAACAACAGGTCGGCGATCTTTCTGCTACGTTGCAGGTCGATCTGCGCGCCGACAGCCGGAAAGCTGCGGCGCGATGATATTTCTGGCTCTTTCCTTTTTTGTTACGGCTGCGCTCTACGCTTCGGTTGGGTTTGCCGGAGGATCAACCTATAACGCGCTTCTGGTTCTGGCTGGAACGGATTATCGCGTCCTGCCGGCGATTGCTCTTGTTTGCAATCTGATCGTCGCAGCGGGTGGAACGCATCGCTTCGCACGCGCCGGTTATGTCGATTTTCGCCGTATTGCCCCATGGATCGTTACGTCCGTTCCGGCGGCTTGGCTGGGCGGGTATCTTCCTGTTTCTGAAAAGTTCTTTGTTGGACTTCTGGGATTTTCTCTTTTATTTTCAGGTTTGAAAATGCTCTTTCAGAAAAATAGGGATCGGAATCATGGAAATTTTCCCGTTGCGCAGGCGTCATTTGTAGCGCCCGTTATCGGCGCAGTCCTTGGTTTTCTGGCCGGAATGGTTGGCATTGGCGGCGGGATTTTCCTGGCACCGGCATTGCATCTCCTGCGCTGGGATAGTGCAAAAAAAATAGCTGCCGCGTGCAGTATCTTTATTCTTGTCAATTCCATCGCGGGGCTGGCGGGGCAGGCCATGAAAATAGGTGACGCGCAGATCATAATAAATATTGCCCCCTATTGGGTGTTGTTACCGACCGTGCTGGCGGGCGGACAGATCGGCTCCTATTTTGGCGCTGTACGTCTTAATCCTCAGGCATTACGTATTGTGACCGCAGTTTTGGTATTGTACGTTTCTGGGAAACTTTTGTTGCGCTGGTGAATGATGGTCGCCTGAAGGAAATCCTGCAACCATTCATTTGACTCTCCTTATCAATAGATTTTACTCTGGGGAAAAACAGGCAAGGCAAAAAAATAAGGAGATTACTTCTCGATGAAAATTGATGTTTATGACACATATTTTACAGCCAGCGACGGGCGTATGATGCACTTCGACGTTCTTGTTCCCGACGGCACAGAAAAAGCTGTTGCCTATTGCTTTGCACAGAAATGGCTGAGATCTCTTGGAGAGGACCCTGCCATGCTGCATGTGGAACGGTGCAATTTTTGCCATACGGAACATATCAGACCCGACTGGAAAAAAGATATAGATTCTAAAGGATATTTTATTTTGAAGATGGAAGGTTGTCCGGAGTAAGTGCGTATCCTAGGAGGACTTCAGCCATGCCTCGTAGCCGCCTTCCATGTTGCTTACATTGAGATAGCCGCGCGCCCGTAAAATTTCCGCCGCATGTAAACCGCGCGTTCCTTTCTGGCAGTGTATTATGATGTCGCAGTCTTTCGGCAAATTGGGAATCTGCTCCCGCACTAATTCTGAAAGAGGGATGAGTTTTGCACCTTCGATATGACCTGCGTCCCACTCTTCTTTTTCTCGGACATCTATAATCAGCGCTGTTTTATTCTGGCGGGCCAGTTTAGGCGTTAACTCAGGGATCAATCCACAGACGAGGGATGCATATTTTGGGGTTATCTTGTCCCTTGCTTTCGAACAAACCGGGCAATCAGGGTTTTTGGAGACAGACAAAAGCCTGGTTTCCATGCTGCGCATGTCGATTGTCCAAAGCTTTCCATTCAGCGGACGCATGCTTTCATGTTCAACAATAATTTTTATAGCCTCCATCGCCTGTGCCGTTCCGAGCATGCCTGCCACAGCACCAATGACTCCCGCCTCTGCGCAGTTAGGCACATAACCTTTGGGAGGCCCCGGGAACAGGCAACGATAGCAGGGCTCGCCTGGCGCATTAAAAACGGAAATCTGCCCGTCAAAGCCAAGAATGGAGCCGTATATGAAAGGCTTTCCGCATTTAACGGCGGCGTCGTTGATCAGGAATTTTGCGGCAAAATTATCCGTGCCGTCGATGATGATATCGTAATCATCGAATAAGACTCCCGCGTTTTTATCGGTCAGTTCGACAGGGTAGGATTTAATCGATGTATCTGGATTAAGAGCTTCCAGCCGTTCTTTTGCCGCTTCGGCTTTGTTCTGGCCGATCTGCGCCACCGTAAAAAGAACCTGCCGTTGCAGGTTTGTTTCGTCGACGGAATCGTAATCGACAATCCCGATTCGGCCCACGCCTGCCGCCGTAAGATACAGCAAGGCCGGGCAACCGAGCCCGCCTGCGCCGATGCAAAGGACGGAAGCCTTCGATATTTTTCCCTGCCCTGTTGCGCCGATTTCCGGCAGAACAATTTGTCGTTCATAACGATTTTTTCTGCTCATGCTCTTTATAATAGGACTTATAAACGCTTTTGACAGGTTTTTTTAATCTGTTGCCACATTGAAGACCTCTCAGCAGTGCTGAGATAGTTATAAGCCTCCCATTGCAACTCTATCATACGCCTTGCATAGCCAAGAAATATTTCACCCTGTTCGGTCAATGTCACTTGTCTGTTGCTACAGTCGAAGAGAACGCATTTGAGCCCCTCTTCCAGTTTCTTAATCTGCAAGCTAACGGCTGATTGCGAACGCCCCACCGTATCGGCTGCGTCGCTAAAACTTCTTGTTTCAGCAACAGCGATAAAGCTTTTGAGTAGCAAAGTATCAACATGAAAGGGCATATTTACCCATTTATAAAACTCATAGATGAAATGAAATCTATCAATTTTATAAAAGCTTGGGAAGAGATTAAACGGAAGATTTTTTAAAAGGGATACTGCGCCATGATCGTGAAATGCTTTCGCTCATCCTCACGCTATCGAATCCTCATATGCAATCCAACTACCAAACCCTTTTTACCCCTCAGCATCTTCATAGATTTTCTTGCCATTTGATGTGTTTGTATTACGCAGCTTTGCGCTCCAGCTCTTGTTTCGGGCCAAAGAACTCAAAATGAACCTGTGAAGCAGGAATGCCCCACTCAAGTAACTGGTGGTACATATTCACCATGAACGGTTTTGGGCCGCAGAAGTAATAGTCAGAATCTTTTTCGGGCATAAGACGTTCAATGAGCGCGGCATCAATCATACCTGTATCATCCGCTGCATTTCTGGTTATACCATCGCGCGGCGGCTCACTGTAACGGAAATGGGTTTTAAAATTGGCGTGTTGAGCGGCAATCTGCTCAATCTCTTTCCGGAATGGCTGGACGCCTTCGTGTAAACTCCCGTGAAGCAGAATGATTTTTCGGTCCGGCATGGCTTCGAGCGCTGCTTTAAGAATGCTGTATATCGGTGTAATACCGATGCCGCCCGCAAGCAATACCAGCGGACGCTCATGCTTTTCCGTGACATCAAGAAAGAACTCGCCGCAGGGAGGCGCAATTTCAATAGTTGATCCGACTTCGACAGAGTCATGGAGAAGATTGGATACGTAACCTTTCGGCGTATCAGCCTTCGGCCCAGTTTCTCGTTTAACGCTGATACGAAAATAATCCTGTCCTGGTTTATCAGACAGGCTGTAGTTACGCATCGTTGTATGGCCACAAGGGCTAGGCACACGTACCGTGATGTATTGGCCGGGTTTGAAAGCAGGCAATTGACCACCATCTGCTGGCACCAGATAGAAAGAGGTAATGATGTCGCTTTCTTTATCCTTACGGGTCACGCGGAAAGATTTAAATTCTTCCCAACCTCCAGGAGCTGCTGACTGTTCCTTATAAATTTGTGCCTCACGCCCGATGAGAATGTCTGCCAGAAAGCCATAAGCTTCTCCCCACGAATTGATGATTTCATCCGTGGCGGCTTCGCCAAGGACTTCACGAATCGAAGCCAGAAGATTTTCGCCTACAATCGGATAGTGCTCTGGCTTAATTCGCAAGGATGCATGTTTTTGAGCAATCAATTCGACAGCGCCGCCCAGAACTTCCAGATTGTCGATATTCGCAGCGTAAGCACAAATCGCGGCGGCTAATGCGCGTTGTTGTGATCCCGCAAACTGGTTCGCTGGATTGAACAAGGGTGCAACTTCTGGATTATGAGAAAACATGCGCTTGTAGAAGTGTTTCGTAAGTGCTTCTCCATGCTGTTCCAGTACGGGAGCTGTAGATTTTACGATTGTAATGGTCTGATTACTGAGCATGGGGCTTTCTCCTAATATGTATTTTTGACACATATTAAGAATTCAGGTATAAATGTCAAACGATTTCAGGATCCCAATATGCAATTAACTTTGTTTACAGATTATGCCTTGCGCAGCTTGATGTTTCTGGCGGCACATCCGGATAGAATTTCGAGCGTCAAAGAGATTGCCGAACATTACGGGATTTCACGCAATCATTTGGTGAAAGTCGTTCATAAATTGGCGCAGTTGGATTATATCGAAAGCAGCAAAGGAAAAGGGGGCGGCATACGTCTTGCGCGCGATGCAAAAAATATAAAGCTGGGCGATCTGATCAAACATCTGGAGCCAATGAAGATAGTGGAATGTTTTGATAACCAAACTAATACATGCCGCATGACAAATTCCTGTCAGCTGAAGCATTATCTTTATGAAGCCGGACAATCCTTTATCACCACCATCAATAAATATACCCTCGCGGACACTGTTAAAGACAGAAGCTTCTTTTTAGCCCAACAAACAAAATCATAATAAGATTCTGACAGGTGCAAATGAAATCTCTTCCCCAAAACGTCCAATCTTACAGCCGCACCGCAACTTTTACGCAGGACACTGTGCCAAAGGGCTTGTTAAAGGACCATACAACCAAAGAAAATGTTTGGGGTCTGATACAAGTGCAGTCAGGAAAGCTTGAATACACCATTCAAAATGAAGAGTCTCATATATTAGATCCTGAACGGGATGGTGTCATCGAGCCGCTTATACCGCACCATATTAAGCCATTAGGCTTGGTGTCCTTCTACGTGGAGTTTTATAAATAAGCATTGATAATAATCAGCTTTTTAAATAACTCTTTGCGATTTACCATTCCTGTTGTATTGTTAGCTGTTGACCTGTAAAAAATTCCGTCCTTTCTTATGACACGCGATTGCAGGCAACTCTCAGAAAAAACATCAGTTTTATAGCAGACATATCCGTTTAAAAGTACGGGCGCAGACTCTGTAATATTTTCAAAAAATTCAAGCTTAAACCACGCGCTTCATAGTGAAGCGCGGGATACAGAAGATATGGCCTTGCACATATTTCCGATGAGCGAGGCACAGGCAGTGTACGAGAAGTTCTTGTACCCAATGCTGCTTGAGGCCAAATTTTTAGCTAAATCCGCCACGCAGAAAATTTCACAACTGAGAGAAATGGCTATTTCAGCATTGGAATTCGGGTTCTCAGTGCGTGTCGGAAATGGGCATAGGCCAAAAGGGCGCGGTATGTGGGGCTTTTGGGGGATATTCTCTCACCGCGTGTCAAACAGGTGACTAGATGGCTGGGGCGCTAGGGATCGAACCTAGGAATGGCGGTACCAAAAACCGCTGCCTTACCGCTTGGCTACGCCCCAATCCGTTAAAATAGTGACAGAAACTACACTAATTATAAAGCTTTGTGCAAGGCCTCAGCTTTAATGAGATGTAAACTGCATGGGGCACTAAAAATTTCAGGAGATAGGATACCCCCAATGACCCTAAGCGATACAGGCTGTAAGTCAGCAAAACCAACAGAAAAAGCTTATAAAATATATGATACAGGCGGGCTTTACCTGCATGTCATGCCCCACGGTACAAAGCTAAGGCGTGTGAAATACAGGTATGTATTGGCCGTTACGCCAATCTCGCGCAGAACCTCCGCGATACTCTTGCCTTGACCAACCATCACCTCATCCTGACGCAGAAATCCTATAATCTGCTCCGCCGCATAACGCTTCCTTGCCATTCTTACTACTCCTGCAAACAGTCCAAAAAATTTATCCGGATCCACTCCAGAGACGGACTCATTTATAGGGGGAAGGTCACAACTCCAGACTATATATTATGCAATTAATTTACGGGATTGTGGAACAATTCCTATTTTAGCTTCGTAGGTTCAACATGAAAAAGAGGTAATTGCAATGGAAGAACAGCAAATTGGATGGTTTGCCGCCATTATCATTGGCGGATTGGCCGGTTGGCTGGCAGAGAAAATCATGAAATCTGACCATAGCCTTCTTGCAAACATAGTGCTGGGCGTTATTGGAGCCACGATTGCAAATTCTATTTTACTGGCCATGGATATCGTCGTAACGGGCTGGGTCGGTTATTTAGTCGCCGGTTTTATCGGAGCATGTATCCTCATCGGGGCAAGCCGGATTTTCAAGAAGAAATTTTAATGTCTTTCACGGTTTTGATTAATCAAAACTCCGGAAGCATTGCCAACTACGGCGTGGACGCGCTTTCTAAAAAATTCCAAACTTCTTTGGAAGTGGGGCGTGAGAGCATAAAGTTTCTTAACCCTGAAGAATTGACGCATGAATTAAAAACCATCGACCATGAAAAAAATCTGTTAATTGGCGGCGGTGACGGCACCATCAGGACGGCGGCTTCGATATTAAAAAATCGTAAAATACCATTCGGAATATTGCCTCTCGGCACAATGAATCTTTTTGCAAAGGATTTGTCACTCGAGCCGGATATTTTTAAGCTGGCCGAGAGCTATAAAAATTGCAAAATTATTCAAATAGACTCGGCAAGCGTGAATAATGAAATTTTTTTATGCAACGCCATGGTCGGAATCCCCTCTGATATTGCAAAAAAACGTGAAAAAGCCAGGGACAAAGAAACTCTTTTCACATGGATTGATCTTGTAAAAAGGGGAGTACGTAAATTATCAGAAAATCGTGGACGGCTTATGTCTCTCAATTATGAGGGCATCATAGAGCAAAAATTCATTAAGGCCGCTGTCATTGCTAATAATGAATACGAAGATTCAAGCGGCTTGGGCACTTTCAAGAAAAAATCCCTGACAGATGGCATACTTTCAATTTACACGGTAAATCCTGAAGGTGCGCTAGAAAGTATTGCCTTATTATCTAGGCTTGCGCTGGGTGCGTGGAAAAATGCGGCAGGATTGGACTTTTTTAATACAAAAAAACTAAAATTAAATACGCCCAAGCGTAAGATTAGTGTTTTGTTGGATGGGGAGATATACAATTTTCGTACGCCCTTGTCATTTGTTGCCCATCCGGGAACCCTGAGTATATTAATTCCCAAAAAATAAGGAGAATTTTTGCGCTTTTTGCATTTATCAGATTTACATTTTGGCACTGAAGCGGAAGACATCGTGCAGCATTTAATGGATGTCGTTACAACGCTTACGCCCGATTTAATTGTAATAAGCGGTGACTTTGTACAGATTGCAAATGATAAAGAATTCGAAAAAGCCCGAAATTTTATAAATTCTTTACCTTCTCCAGTTTTTTGTGTTGCTGGAAATCATGATATCCCGCGTTATAACTGGGCGGAGCGCTTTTTAAATCCATACAAAAAATATAAAAAGTACGTAAATGAAAATCTTGAGCCTGTTTTAACTGGCGATCAATATATTATGATCGGACTTAATACAGCTCGTGCTGTTCTTCCACATTGGAACTGGGCTAACGGCGCGATTTCTCAAGCACAGATCAAGCGCCTTAAAGATTTTTTTGCGGGCGAGCGAAATGCATATCGTATATGTGTCATGCATCATCCCCTTCATAAGGCGGAGAAAGCTCCATTAAATGTAACGGTATTCGGCGCATCGGCGGCGATGCAAGCTATCCATGATATGCAAGTTGATCTGGTTCTCACCGGCCACGTACATCATGCATCGTTAACAACAATTCAAAACACGGTTTTTGCCAGCGCTTCGACAGCAATTTCTAGCCGCCTTCGTTCGCAGGAAAACGGTTTTAACGTGATTGATTTTAACGAAGATTTTTTTGAAATTTCACATTTTGTATATAATAAGAAAAACTTTTTCAAAAAAAGCACTCATTGTCATGAGAAAAACAAATAAGAAAATTCCGGCATTTGGGGGTAATCAAAAAATCTATTAATTATTTCATATACTTAAGATCAATTCTCTTGCGGCCACCTCTTGGATATATTACAGCTTGAACAGGCATATCTCCATTCCGGCTGAAGCTATGAATAAATTTTGGCGCATATTTGAAGTCCCTGCGTTTCTCACAGTTTTTGCGCTGGCCCTCTGGCTATCAAAGCCCGGACCAGAAAACATTTACGAATTTAACGGCGACGACATGCGCTATATCGGTTACGCCGTGTCGATGCATGAGCACGGCGTCTACGGGTACGCAGAAAAAAATATTGCAACAAAGCCGCCGCCGCCGGGTAACGCGAACGCTCCGGTCTATTCGACGCTTATATATGGGGCGATGCTTCTGGATCGGGAATTTGCTGAGAGTCTTCTCTGCATAGCGGAGCAGGGAATAAAAAATCAATGCCCTCAGAATTTCGATAGCCTCTTTATATTCCAGGCCGGGATATCGGTTCTGTGCCTCTACCTTATATATGTGCTGGCTTTTCAGTTCAGCGGTAAAAAAAGCATCGGCTGGCTTGCGGCATTACTCGCCCTCGCTTCAGGAATTTTCCAGGAATTCTCCTATATGATCATGACGGAGATTCTTATTCTGCCCGCATTCTGCGCGTTGCTTATATTCTGTCTGCAATTATATCGGCGCAAAAAATGGAGATATGTGACGTTTATCGGGCTCAGCCTGGCGTTCCTGACATTAACGCGGCCCTCGTACCTCTACTTGTTTTACACCTTCGCATTGTTTTTTGTTGTGCTTTGCGTAGTCAAGCGGGATCGTAATTCATTTATAAAAACCGGATTTTTAATCGCCTCTTTCGTCATTGCCGTTCTGCCATGGACACTGAGGAACAAAGCGCACTTTGATTCCTATGCGCTCACTTCGGGCGGGTATGCTGAAACTATTCTGAGCCAGCGCATAAGCTATAACCAGATGAGCTGGAAGGAAGTCGGTGTGGCGATGATCTACTGGCTGCCTGATTTTGGAGATTCCCTTGCCCCTAAACTTTTCGCGGAAGAGCTATACAAAAAACTCAGTTGGGATGAGGAGTCCTATTACAAGCGCTATCGAAAAAACAAAGACGACTTTGCTAAAATGCTGGGAGGCGAAGACAAGGTGGTGGGCTATCTCCTCCGCAAGGAAGTTCTGACGCCCAAGCATTTTGCAGTTAGCGTGCCGCTGGCCATCCGCGGCATCTTTATTGCGAAATATTGGGGCTTGATTGGCTTTATCGCGGCGCTGGCTCTCGGAATCTACACATTCCGGCGCAAGGATTACAGCATCCTTATCATGGCCGCACCGCTACTCTTCATGGTGGCATTCCATGCCGGGTTGTCGGTCAGCATTCCGCGTTATAATCTGCCTTTAATCGCGCTTTATGCCCTTGCTATGGCATGGTATATCCATCTCTATGCTGGCAAAATTCTCGCAAAAATCCGCCATAAATAAGCCTTTGCTCTGGGGCATTTCGCTTGCCATCAGCCTAGGGTTGCTGGCGCTTGTCATTATGCAGGTTGATGTCGGCCAGGCCGCTTCCATGTTCCAAAATATTTCATGGAGTTTCCTGGGGGTGGCGTTTGTGTTCCTGATCATGGAGGGGATCGCCACCGCTCTTCGTCTCTGGTTGTTCGCAGGAAAAAGACCATGTTTGAGCGAGGCGCTAAAGGCCAATGCCTGGTACGTTCTCCTGTTGGTCATTCTACCCGCGAGGCTGGGCGAGGTTGCCGCCGTGGTCGTGTTGGAGCGCTACCTGGGTCAAAAATACGGTGCGGCGGCAATGAGCATTATCATGCAACGCCTTTACGACATGATTGTTCTCGGCACCATTTTTCTTATAGCCTTGCTCGGCCTCGGCGATTTCATCGACAAGACTTTTATGAGCATTGCTTCTCTAGGGTTAATTGGCTTTGTATTTTTTGTGCTAATTCGTCTGGAGTTCTTTTTGACAATAGCCGCCATGCTCTTCAAAAAAGCGCCTAAAAAACTCCTGCGCCTGATTCTGCAGGCCCGCCTGTACAGCCGTCATGGTTTTAAAAACCGCGACATTCCGCTGGCGCTGCTTTTTACTTTTATAAAGTGGGTCAGTAATCTTGCCGCTCTGGTATTTCTGTTCATGTCGCTACATCTCGGACTGGACATATTTAAGAATGTCACGGTCGCAGCGGCCTATAACTTCCTCGCAATCATTCCCCTCCAGACAATCGGCGGCATCGGCATTGGCGAAGCAGGTCTCGCTCTTTTGCTCACAGGCACAGGCCTTGACGTTTCCACGGCTGCAAGTGCGAGCCTTATGATCCGTTTTGTAATTTTAATTTTTCCGTTTATTTTCTGGGCAATAGTAATGGGCGGCTTGAATTTGAAAAAAAGGCTCGGCATATGAACAAGCCTTTAAAAATCAGCGGCGATAAAGACGTCGATGGGCGGTATGACTATCTGCGCAACCGCCACGGAACCGCCAACCCCGCGGCTAACGGTTACCGCCTGGACCGCATATTTAAAAGAGATCAGGAAGCTTTATTCTCCGCAATAGATCGAAATAACGGCCCGTTTCTAGATATCGCTTGCGGTTCCGGTCTTATGCTCGCGCCTTTGTTAAATCAAGGACATAACGTATATGGCCTCGATTTTAATGCGGATGCGTGCGTGGCCGCTCATATGAACGGTATAAAAATCATACGCGGCGATGCCTTTAATACACCATTGCCGGATGGAACCATAGGCCAGATCGTGAATTGCCAGTTTTTAAATCAGCAACCCGCAGCGCAAACTGAAAAGTTCATACAGGAATCTGCGCGTGTTTTGAAACCAGGCGGGCAGCTCATTATTCTCTGGCGTCACGCGCGTTCTTTTATTCACATTTCGGCGCACGCCGTTTTTACTGTTCTGGATAAATTTTCCGGACAGCCGCCTTTCCCGCAATATGTGCACAGCTTCAAGGAAATCGAATCTTTTGCCGCAAAGGCGGGGTTAACCGTTGAGAAAAAGGCGGTAACCCTGCCATTTCTCGGCTTGCGCATGATTTCTCCAGATGCTCCGGGCGCAAACATCATCGGGGCTTCGCAATTCCTCGTGCTGAGAAAATCATGAGCATTTCCGAGCTGGATAACGGCCACGAAGAAGCTTGGAACGATTTCGTTCAGAACGATCCGAACGGCACATTTTTTCATCTCGCGGGGTGGAAAAAAGTGATGGAAGACGCTTTCGGTTTCAAAACTTTTTACCTGATGGAAAGAAGCGGGAACTCAATAACGGGCGTTTTGCCTCTTGCGTTGGTTAAGCGTCCCCTTTTTGGGCCTGCGCTGATCTCTACGCCTCTTTGCGTTCATGGCGGTGGATTAGGAAGTTGCGCCGCGCTCGAAGAAGCCGCCGCAAAAAAAGCACAATCGCTCGGCGTCAAATATCTTGAACTTCGTGGCCCGGCGCAAGGTACACAAAATATGACTTCAGGCAGTACGTTCTTCAATTTCCAGCGTACGCTTTCAACCAGTCACGATGAAAACCTGAAGGCCATCCCGCGCAAGCAGCGTGCCGAAGTGCGCAAGGGCATGGCCGCCAATCTTGAAACAAAAACCGATCAAGATGTCGATCTATTTTATAAAATCTATGCGACGAGCGTCCGTAATCTCGGCACGCCCGTTTTTCCCAAAAAATATCTTAAAGCGCTGATCAATACTTTCGGCAATTCTGTGGAAATCATGACCGTTTCCAGTCAAGGTCAACCGCTCACCAGTGTTTTCAGCTTCAAATACAAGAACCGCATGATCCCTTATTACGGCGGCGGCCTGCCTGCGGCGCGTGACCATAGCGCCTATCCTTACATGTACTGGAAACTGATGGAGCGCTCGGTGGATAACGGTTTCCGGATTTTTGATTTCGGCCGTTCCATGCGCGATAGCGGGGCGTTCGCCTTCAAGAGCAATTTCGGGTTCGAGCCGGAGCCTCTGCCTTATCATTATCATTTAGTAAAAGCCGAAAGCGTTCCGGACATAAATCCCGATAACCCGCGCAATAAATTCCTCATTTCCACCTGGAAAAAATTGCCTTTGTCGGTTGCCAATATCTTAGGGCCGATCTTGTATAAGGCTATAGTCTAGCCGGATCGACAATCTTCAAATCGCTGCCGAAATTCCGGTCACGTAGCGGCGCGTCAAATTTGAAGTTTTCAGCTAGCCTGCCGAGTTTTTTAAATGTGTTCTTTCTGTTCAGCCACAACAGGAAGCTTACAGGCGCCGACGCATTCTTGATGCGCCAGTTTTTTTCCTCTGCGTCGAAATCATAAGGGTGCCAATACGTCCAGAGCGCATTGCTGTCACCGGCTTTAATCTGCCTGCGAACAATCGGAAACGGCAGGTAACGGAAATAAAAACCGCCCAGATAGGGCATTAAAAACGGCCCGATCTTGCCGACCGGCGCGGGGATTTCCAGCAAACCGTTGCTCCACCGAAACGGCGTGTGCGGCGCGCCGGGGATGCCATGCAGGGGGTTGGCCGCAGGCAACACGCTTGAGGAGTAAGTAAAGCCCAGCTCCTTTAAAATATCCACCGCCCAGATCGTCTGGCGTGTCAGCGAAAAAACCGGCGCGCGGTATCCGCGTACTTCTTCCCCGATAACATCTTCAATCACTTCTTTTGCAAGGCGCGTATCTTCATAAAATTCAGCTGGACTTTGTTTATTCAAAGTGATGTGGTCGTAGGAATGATGCGCGATTTCATGACCCGCCGCGTGTACCTTGCGAACGGTTTCAGGATCTTTTTTTGCCAGCGATCCCACCGTAAAAACCGTAGCTTTGACATTCCACCGCTCCAGAAATTCGAGGATTTTTTCTGTCATCTCGGGATATCGCACGGGCAGGGACTCATCAGGCCGATGATCTTCCAGGTCTAATGTGAATGTAATCGTCTCGCCCATCACACGTTCGAATATTTCATTTTAAAATACTGCCGGAATAACGAATTTGGCACGTAGCGCATCAATGAATCGCGAAGGATATGGTTTTTTGCGTTCATCGGCACATACCATTTCACCGCGCCGCGCGTCGCCGGCATGATCTCGTTGATGATCGGACGCATCTCCGCCTCATAGGCCTTGAATGCCGCTTCCGGCGTGTCGTTGGCGATGATGGCATTACAGAGCCTGCACGCCCCCGCAAAAGCCGCCGCCGCGCCGCGCCCTGAAAACAAAGTCAGGCAATGCGCTGCGTCTCCGACCAGGACGCTACGTCCCTTATGCCAGACAGGCATGTAAATCTGGCTGAGGACATCCATATAGGGAGGCCCGCCTTCAGGGCAGTACGGCAATACTTTCTCAATAATTGCGCCGCACCCGGCGAAGGCCTGCAGAAACGCATCCCGGCGAGTTTCCGGTGGCGGCAAACTCCTCGCATCATTTGCCCATACGAACACAGCCCCCAGATCACCATCCAGCGTGTTGAACGCAGCCATATAGCGGTTCCGCTCCATGTGAGTCTGAAATTCTTTCTTGAGTCCAAGAACATTCGGCAGGCGGAATGCTGCACAGTGCAGATCAAGATAATTGTGAGTGACTTCATCATCAAAGGCAATGTCGCGTACGCCGGAATGCACGCCGTCGGCGCCGATAACGATGTCGAATTCTTCCTGCTTGCCGGAAGCGAATATAACCTGCGAACCATCAATGGACGTAATGGTATCGCCGAAACGAATGTCGCATTTTTTTTCCGCATGCTGATATAAAACATGAGCGAGATCGCCGCGCATCAGCTGGATGATATCAAGGCCCTCCATCATCTTCCCGTAGTCCAGGGCCAGAAGGTTGCGGCCTTTTTTGTCATGATAGCTGGAGAACTCAATGCCCAGGTCAAAGGGCTTCAGGTCCGGGATAAGCCCCATTTCCTCCGCGAAGATGTAAGATTGATGCGACAGGGCAACCAGATACCCGCCAGTGCGTGAAAGCTTGTTTTTTTCAACAATCGTAACGTCGTAATTATTATGAGCCAGGCGGATCGCCGCAGCCAATCCCCCAATACCCGCCCCACTGATGAGAATTTTTTTCATCTGCGCAGCCTACTGGTTTTATGGCGTTTCTTCAATTTAGATTAATCGCTTTCGGCGTTATCTTCTTTAAGATAGGGAAGCTTCGAATGATTGTTGCGAACTTCGTCAATGGCCTTTTCCCATGCAACCAGCCGCTCGGCGCTCGCGGGATGTGTATCCGTAAGCGATGCCCTCGACCGGTCGGTTCCGCCGGGCAATTTTGACAACACCATCAGAGTATTTTTTTCGCGGTCAAGATCATAGCCTGCGCGTGCGAGCAAATAGGCCCCGAGCAGATCGGCCTCGCGCTCCTGCTCCTTCGAATAACTGATCGAGCCCATCTCGGCGCCGAATTCCATCATATCCTGAACGGCCGCGGCATCCTGCTGTTGGTTATAAGCGGTATGGTATGGATTGTTGGCGCTGGTCGCACCCACAAGAACCGCAGCGAGAACACCTGTAACAACTGCGCCCGTGGCGATGTTTTCCCCTTTTTCTTTATTATGATGTGCCAGGTGATGGCCCATTTCATGTGCAACGACTGCGGCTATTTCATCATCGCTTTCCAGATATTGCAGCAGCCCGCGATAAACGGTGATTTTATATTCTTCGCTGGCATAGGCGTTTGCGTCATCGCCCCCGCTGTAAGATGTCTGGAAAAGGCAACTGATATATCCTGCATGGTCACACAGGGGCTGCGCGTTCTCGACAAGTCGGTTATTGATGTCCGCCAGCATTTTCTCATATTTAGATTTGCTGCGGTGGTGCATCTTGAGCGGGGCGCGGTTTGCATACATATCTTCCTGCATCGCCTGCAGGGCCGCGTCATCCACGGTCGGCAATTGGTAGGCCGACCCCGTGCATCCGGTTAAAATAAGAAGGCACGCAGAAATGATGAACGAGCGCATAAGAAATCCCCCCGGATTTATTTTTAATCAAAAAATATTTACACGCAGTGCTTCATAGTCAAGGACAATTGCATCTGGGTGTAAGAAACAACCAGAAGATGTACTCTATAAAAGCGTACTGTTTTTGAAAAATGGTGGGCAGTACAGGGATTGAACCTGTGACCCCTAGCGTGTCGAGCTAGTGCTCTACCGCTGAGCTAACTGCCCACTCTGCGGTTGAGCCAGTATCTCTAAAGGGGCGGGGGGGTTATTTCAAGGAAAAATAAAGGGCGCCCATTATTATTTACATAAATAAAGCAAGCAAGCGTTTGCTTATTCTATACGGCTAGTGCATTCGTAAGCAGGCCGTCCGCATCATAATTTTTCACGGTAACCAGTAACTGCGATTCAGCCGAGACTTGAACATCCTCGCCATGTTGAACGATTTCTAGATATCCGTTAGCAACAGCGTCGTTCACATCTGCGAATCCATTGCTGGCGAGCAGGGCGGTAAGGTCGAGCAAGTCGCCGCCGCCGAAATCGACAATGGTATCGCCGCCATCCAGGATATCTTCATATCTGAATATATCCACGCCCGCACCGCCGCTCAGCGTATCCGCGCCACGCCCGCCAACGAGCAAATCATTGCCGGTATCGCCATACAGGAAATCCGCGCCGTCATTGCCGTAGAGTCTATCCTCGCCATACAAGCCGTAAACACGGCCCTGGCTGCCGTCCGCGACATAAACGGTGTCATCGCTCGCTGATAAATTGGCGACGCCGCTACCGTTCAGATAAACTTTATGCGATGCACTTATGCCACTGGTATCCAGCCCGCCCAGCCCTTTCGAGCCGTAACTAACCGTCACCTCCCCTTCATCGGTCGATTGTAGGAAGGAACTGTCGAGAACGAGCTTGGCACGCAGCCCTGCATCGCTCACGTCAATATTGTCGATACCATCCAGCTGCGCATAAAGGCTGCTGTTAAAGGTCAGGGAAGTCGATTCAAATTTCAGCGTGTCAAAACCAGCCTTGAGATCAATCGTATCGCTCGCCGTCAGTTGCGCGGTGTAAGCGCGAATTGTTTCATTGGACGCCGTGCCGGTAATCGATTCAATTTTCGACGTCAGGCTTGTGATTAACCCCGCAATAATCGGGGGGATCACGATAGGAGGAAGAACAGGCGGCAGTTCCGGCAATGGCGGAGGAGGAGCATCCGGCTCTTGCATCGCTGGAATTAAACCATCCGGAATTCTCGTCAGGTCATTATCATTAAAAATGAAATGCGATGCCGTCAGCGCCGATTTGCTGACGCCTTCAAGATACGCGATAGTTTTTCCGCCAGCCACGAGATTTACCCCGCCTGAAACCGAGTTCACCGTCACTTTCGAAACCGATGTCACGCCGGAAAACCCATTCAGAACGATGTAATCGCCACTGCTCCCGGTTTTAAAATCCTTGATCGTATCGACGCCGCCATTGACTTCGAACACGAATTTATCGCGCCCGCCGCCCCCGATCAGCGTGTCATTCTTAAGTCCGCCGATCAAAACATCGGCGCTGTCGCCGCCATGCAGCGTATCCTTGCCGTCATTGCCGTCCAGCCATGCCCCGCTGTCCCATCCATGCATGACGTCGTCTTTGGATCCTGCGCTGGCTATCCCGAATAAAACGGTATTTTTGGAAAGATCGGTTGTCGGGTGCATGCTGCCGCCTGGACTGACGATACGCCACACCGTATCGCCCAGCCGATAAATATCGCTATCCACTGTAACGATATTATTATAATCCGGCCCGCCATGAAAATTGATGTCACGATTGGTCGAAGTGATATGCACCTTGTTCCCGACTTCCGTATGCCAGCTCGAAAATACGAATGCATGGCGCACATTCTGAATATCCAGATTCTCAAAAACGCCGTAATACGTCTCGGCGACCTGGAGGCCGTAACCGTTGCCATCATCGCCCTTGTTATGCGCGCCGTCTATCTTAACGCTATCGACCTTGGGCGTTAAACTCGTGCGGAACTCTATGCTATGCGAGGGCGCATTTGTCACGTTCACATTTTTAATCACCGCATCCTGCGTCTTGTCCATATATATGGCGATTGTACCGGCATCGCGTGGCCGCGCATTGCTCATATCATCCGCGTCAGGTGTTCCCAGATTGTAAGTCAGGCTGAAATCCGAGAGCGTTACCTTATCTACCGTCTTGATAATTTCTACAGTTGAGAGCGAAGCGCTGATGGCGTGCGTCACAGGTGTTTTTAGTGTCACCGTGTTGCCGCTGATGGCTTTAATCTCGACAAGTGTCTCGTTGATCGGAAATTTTCCCGCATCACTCGATGAAATATTGTCGTACCCGTTCGCATCCAGCCAGCTTGAAGTATTTTTTTGCTGAATATGCAGGATATCGCCCACTTTTAATCCCGATACGCTTTTCAATGTAACAGTAGAGCTTCCGGCGCTGGCATTGCTGCTCAGCATTCCGGAATAAGAAGAGTAGGAGCCTTTTACATGAATTCCGTCACCCGCATCACCTGGGAAATCAAAGACGAGCTTTGTGTTGGTTCTTCCTTCGCCTTTAACAGTGATGTCGTTGCGCGTGATTTCCAGCGTGCCCGTGATCGTATGCGTGCCTCGCTCGAAAAGTATCGTCGACCCAGATGCGGCCTGGGCGATTACACTTTTGATGGATGTCGTGGATGTGCCAGTAGAAATTGCATAGGTAAGGGTTTGGGCGTCATAGCTGACGCCTGCAGGAAGAGCCATGTTTTTACCTCTGATTTTTTGTTTATTTACTTGGGATTAATTTCCCACCAACTTGGACTTACATTTTTTTTGGTACCAAATATCTGGTTTCTTTAATTTTGGTTCCCGAACAGTAAAAAAATATTTAATTGAAAACCAGAATAAGTTCAAAAAATTTGCTCTTCGTGTGGATGGAAATCAATTTTCAGTCTGAATTCAGTCCGTTACAGAAGGAACGATTTTTTCAAATCTTTTTCGCGGATTTTTTCTAATGGGAACATGTTCTTAATTGCGCGTGTGAAAAATTTTCAAACGGGCAGATTCATTTTTCAAAGCTAAATATAATGAAAATAATCCTATAAAAATTGTCTCAAATGGAACTTAGTTTAGGGCGCATCCATTGATATTACGCCTTATCGGAGTAACCCTTATGCCTATAATAAACAAGCCTGCCTGGTGGCCCGGCTTTGCGTCTTTTTATGGATTTGTAGATGCACCCGGCACGACTATCGACTCTGGTCAGATGCTGAGCAGGTTGAACACGCATCTTTATCCTGCGCCCTCGCAATACGGCGCACATCTTAAAAATACGCAGGGCAGCGCGCCGTCCACCACGAGGCTTGATTTCATCGTTCTTGCTGCCGCGCATGATTTTATATCGGCGCAGGGCGGCGCTGATTACGTCTCAACGGGCGCAGGTGATGATGTTATTTATGGCGATGCAGGCAACGATATTCTGCGCGGCGGCGCGGGCAACGATCTGATCGTCGGCAGCAATGAAAGCGATCCAGTCACTGATCGTGACACTGTCAGCTATAGCGACGCTACATCTGGTGTCACTATGTTTCTCAACAATAAAACCACCCATGTCGCAACGGATGGCTACGGCAGTTACGACATGCTTGTCGGTATTGAAAATGTTATCGGCACGGATTTCGCTGACCGTATCGACGGGCAGGATGATGTGAATAATACGATCATTGGTGGCCTTGGCGCTGATCGCCTTTACGGCGGGACCGGCAACGATCATCTCATGGGTGGCGCGGGTGACGACCGTCTCTACGGCGAAGTGGGCGCAGACATCATTAATTCGGGCACCGGTCGCGACAATATTTATCTCGGCATTGACGCTGACATTGATAAAATCGTCATAGACACTACTATTTTAGGAAATATCACCAATAACCGCGACAATATATATGAATTCACAACCAGCGATAAAATCGACATAAGCGCCTTATTGCAGGAGGTCGGTTATATGGGTGCCAATCCCATCGCCGATGCCTATATAAAACTCGGCGTCATCAATGGCGATGACTTGAGAATTCAATTTGATCCCGATGGCTCCGGCAGCGCAGCTGCACAACATCTTGCCACGCTCATCGATACACCGCTCGCGAATTTCACAATCAATAACCTCATTATCAATTCACCTTCAATTTTATACGCCGCCATTCTTGGCCAGTCGAACGCCAAGGGCCTCAGCACAGGCGGCGCCGATGGTGAATCCGGCGCCACACGTCTTCGCGCGGGCCTTCTGGCGTCGACTGACTATGATGAAATTATCACGCTTCAGCGCGACGGCGGCACGCCTATTGACATCGCCGTCGGCGGTACAACGGTCGATGGCAACCGCAACACCAATTACAAGCCCGATCAAATCTGGTGGTATCCCGATCAAAATCGCCCCGGCGAAGTCCTGTTGCGCGCCGTCGACATCATGGCCACACAAATGGCCGAACTCCGCGCGCGAGGTGCGGTTACACCCATCATCGTCTGGGGGCAGGGCGAGGCTGAAACGCGGCTTCTGGGCAAGGGACCGAACTTCCAGGCCAATGTCGATCGCTACATAGATTCTACCTATGACGTGTTCGATTACATCAAGGCCCGCCTCGGTGACGACATCCAGTTCTATATCATGGAAACCGGGCGCTATAACGTCGATGCCGCGCGCGTTGCGGGCGAAAGCGAAGCGGAAATCGCGCTCGTTCTACGCGGTCTCGATCTTTTGCACACTGCGCAGGAAGATATGGCGCTGGAACGCACCGACATTCATCTCGCCGCTAATTACAGCGACCTTAGAATGCTGCATGACACCGATCCCGTCACCTATCCAACCGATGTCTGGCACATGGATTACGATGACCGCGAAATTATCGGCGACCGTCTCGCCGGATTCATATCCGCCGATTTTGGCACCAATCATGTCATAAGCAATCCCGGTCCGTACCCTGTGCGCGCGCTGGCTGACCTGAAAATTCATCCTGCTTCGAATAACGGGCCGAGCGTTGTAAACGGCACCAGCGGCGACGACCGCCTCACTGGCCTCGGCACCGGCAGCGAAATACACGGACTTGCGGGCGTCGATAAAATCATAGCGCTGGGTGGCGTGAATATTCTGGAAGGCGGGCAGGGCAAAGACAGCATTACCGCGGCCTCCGGTCGGGATACAATCGTTTTCGGTGCGGAGTTGTTGCCTGATGTCTCGCTCCATGCCGATTTTATAAACAAATTTCAGGCCGGTGAAGGCGGCGACCGCGTCGATATCAGCGGCCTTCTCGCAGGCATAGGCTACACAGGCGACGACCCGATTGCCGATGGTTATTTCAAACTTGTCGCCGATGGCACCCGCACGAAATTATACTTCGACGCGAACGGCCCCGGTGGCTCTGGCCCGAAATATCTCGCGACCCTCGCCGACGTTGATATCGCCAGCTTCTCTGTCGAACATAACCTTATCATCCATCCTGAAACCGCACCCCCGGTCATCAGCGGCCTCGATATCGACGGCACAGCAGCGCCCGATCTGGTCATAGGTACACTCGGCAACGACAAAATCGAAGCGCAGGACGGAAACGACATGATCGTGGCAGGGGCAGGCACCGATACACTCTACGGCGGCGGTGGATCCGACTCGTTCATTTTCGACAAAAGCGTCTGGGACGAAGTTTTTGCGCCGCCCGTCGCCGCAACCGGCCTTGAATACGCCGACATTGTAGAAGACTTCGTCACAGGTCCTGGCGGCGACATACTCAACATCGATATCCTGCTTGAACTTGCGGGATATAGCGGCAGCAATCCCGTCCTCGACGGTTATGTTGGCATCGACGACGACGGCAGCAGCAATGCTGTCTTCTCGTTCGATTCTGATGGCGGTGGCACCGCTCCCGCCATCGCACTGGCCCTGCTTAAAAATGTCGACGCCGCCACGTTCAGCTTCGATGATAACTTAAGCCCGCCCTCCGGCTCACCTGCGATTGTTTAATTAGTAAATCCTTGATAAACGCTAATAAAATTACCTTTGCCCGCCGCCAGCCGTTAACTATTTACCCCTTAAAACGCTGCCGTTTTTCTTGGCACGATTTTCCAAAACCCTGTATAGTCGATTCCAACCACATATATATAAAAGTAACTAGACCGGGGATCACCTTTCCATGGCATTTAAAAAGACAACTGAAGGCCGCGTGTTTTTTCAGGGCTCCGGTAATGGCAGTTCTGCGAATGATGGACGCAACAATCCGAAATCCGCAGCGCCGCGCCAGCCCGTCGATACGCGCCCAGAACCCGGCTCCGCTCATCAAGGTCCCACGCAGCTCCAGATTCTCGCGCTTCTGCGCTCGCTGAATGAAAAACTGAAAGCCACGCAGGTCGAGCGCAACTCCATGCGCAGCGAACTCGAAAATTACCGCCAGGCGATGGACAACCTGCAGACGAAAGCCAATCGCGGCGAACGCGCCGAGCAGATGGCGAAAGAAACGATGAAGGAACTGGAGGAGACGCGCAAACTCCTCCTTGATCTCGAAGAACGCCAGTCAGGCATCGAAAAAGAAGGCAAGGCGAATTCCGAAAAAATCCGCGCCGGTGCCGGAACCTACCATAATCTTGCAAAACGCTTGCAGAGCTCCGAGCAGAAACAGGAAGAAATCGTCCGCAAGGTCGAGGAAGCAAGCGCGCAGCAATCAAAAATCATGCGCCAGATCGAAAAGGCCATCGAAGACCGCACGCGCTTTATGCGCAAGATCGAGCGTATCGAGGAAACGGTTGTCCAGACGCGCGATGCACTGAACGCCAAGGCTATGGTCCTGCTCACTGGTCAGAACGTCGCAGGCTCCGTATCCGCCGATATCGATGATGTATTCAAAGCACAGGAACCCGGCATCCCGACTGCAATTCCTGACACGGAATTCCAGCCCGGCTCATGGAGCAATGCGCGCGGCCTGCAGGCTGCCGCCATTCTGCTTCTGGTCGTCGGCGGTATTCTGGCAGGCTGGGCCGTCAATGAAATCCGTCAGCCTATAGGCAGCGCGGATGAATTCCAGATTGCCGAAACAACACCGCCTGCTGCCGCAGAAGAAACCAATTTAACCGAACAGGCAGACGCCATCGTCGACAAATGGCGCGTCAGCGAAGACACCAGCGCTTTCTCGGGCACTGAGCAAACGGAAAACCCGCCCGCTGCCGTTACGGAACCTGATCCATCGGATGATATCGGCATCGACATCACCGACCAGATAACATTGCAGAAGATGCTCGAGGAAGATCCCGATGCGCTGGCTGCCGAACTCAACAAGCTCGAGCCGTCCGACATTGCTGCTGAACCGGCAACCACGCCGCAGGAACCTGCTGCCGCTCCGGTCACGGAAGAAATAAAAACCGCCAGCCTTCCCCCGGCTGAGGAAATTGCTCCGGAAACCGCGCCCGTTGCCGAAACTGCAACACCTGAAGCCGTAACGCCCGAAGTCGCTCCAGCGCCCGCCGCGCCGGTTTATAAAAAATCAGATGTCGATGTGCGCTCGCTCATCAGCCCGGATTCAAATCTCCCTGAATCCGTTAAAAGAATAGAGGAGCGAGCGTTCGACGGCATGCCGGAAGCCCAGCATGATCTCGCCGCCATCTACACCGCCGGTCACGGCAACGTGAAACAGAATTACGAGCGCGCATTGTTCTGGTTCGAACAGGCCGCCAATGCGGGCGTGTCCAATGCTGCCTACAATCTCGGTGTTCTGAATCATCAGGGCCTTGGCACTGCGCCCGATCTTAAAAAGGCGATTGACTGGTACACACGCGCCGCCGATCTCGGCCATCCAGAGGCGCAATATAATCTCGGCATCGCCTACATCGAAGGTGTCGGCGTTTCCTACGATCCGTTCAGGGCCAATGCCTATTTCGAAAAGGCCGCCGCGCAGGGCATCATGGAAGCCGCCTATAATCTCGGCCTGATCTACGAGAATGGCCTGCTTGGCAAGCCGCAGCCTGAGGAGGCGCTGGTCTGGTATAAAACCGCCGCCGACAAAGGCAGCCCCGAAGCCAAAGCCGCACTCGAGCAACTCGCAAAAACACTCAATATCGGCGTCGATGAAATCAACAAAATGGTTGACGATGTCAGGCAGGGTAGAGAAGCAACCTCTCCTCCAACCTCGGTCGCGCCCGCGCCACGTGAGGAAACCCGCAGCGACGTTGCGCCGCCGCCACCAGCCAACGACCGCGCCGTGCTGGCGCAGATTCAGGAACATTTGATGGGTATCGGTCTTTATCCCGGCCCTGCCGACGGCGCCGACAGCCCGCTGTCACAGGATGCCATCCGCACCTATCAGAAACTTAATGGTCTGGACGCTGACGGTACCGCAAGCGCCGCTCTGCTGGTCCATATGCTTTCGGAAGATAACGCGGACGTGCGCCAGTCTGACGCGCACAATTACAACTAGTAGCGCTCCGGCCTATTCAGCCAGCCGCTTTTCACCCACCAGTCGGGATTATCCGCCGCGATGGATTTCGCCGCCTTGCGCGCCTTTGCTTCGTCATCGAACAATCCAAAACATGTCGCACCCGAACCCGTCAGTCGGGCCAGCGTGCAGCCATCCTGCACATTCAGGATGTTCAAAACATTGCCGATCTCGGGCACGGTCTCGCTGGCCGGTTTCATCAGATCATTGCGCTGCTGCGCGAGGAAGGAAATCAGCGCGCCGGATTTTTCAAGGCTGGGCGGCAACGCCATCGGCTCGCGGTATGACCCGTTAAACTTTGAAAACACTTCGCCTGTTAGACACGGTTTACCCGGGTTGACCAGCACGATCGGAATCTCATTCATCGCCGGCGCTGGGTCCAGTATGTCGCCAATGCCCCGCACGCGCACAGGGGCGCAAGTAAGACACGCCGGAATATCGGCGCCGAGCCGCGCCATCAATCCCTGCAGATAATGCGTCTGGCGCGGAATTTTCCACCACTCCAGCAAACCCCATATCACCGCCGCCGCATCCGACGATCCGCCGCCAAGGCCCGACGCAATCGGCAGGTTCTTTGTCAGCTTGATCCGCACATTGGGAATTTTCTGCGCGGCACGTGCCAACGCCCACACGGCCTGTACGACGAGGTTCGATGAATCCGGCGAATGGTCGCGGTCCTTGGGCCCAAAGCCGCCTGCATAAGGCCCCTCAATCCTGAATTCAAATTCGGTTGCTGGTTCGATCTCGATGGAATCGCCTATATCCGCAAACGCCACGAGTGAATCCAGCATATGATAGCCGTTATCCAGCCGCCCGGTGATATGCAGATAAAGATTGATTTTCGCCGGGGCGAAGATTGTCAGGAGTCTGGTTTCCGTTGCGCTCATGAAAGGCCTTGAATTAAGGGCTCATAATCCCGGAATCTGCGCCGGTATTCGCTCCGTGCACCGTAGCAGGGTCGGAAGTCTTGGACTGCGCATGCTTGACCGGTGCGGGCGCTATCAAGCCCTGTGTGAGCTTTTGGTCGATCATCGCGTTCAGCGACTGGTCCTCGGAATAATTGCGCGCACGCTGCCACTGGAACCGTGCTTCAAGCTTGCGCCCCGCCTGCCAGTACGCATCGCCGAGGTGATCATTGATAACAGGATCATAAGGTAGCAATTCAACGGCGGCCTCAAGCGAGGGCACCGCTTCCTTGTAATTTTCCATGCGGTAATAAACCCATCCCAGCGAGTCGGCGATATAACCGTCCGTCGGGCGAAGTTCCGCCGCCTTTTTGATCATCGTCAGCGCTTCACCTAAATTCACGCCCTGGTCCGTCCACGCATAGCCGAGATAATTCAGCACATAAGGATGATCCGGCTGATATGAAAGTGCCGCGCGTAAATCGCTCTCGGCTTTATCCCACTCGCCTAAACGCTCCAGCGACATGCCGCGCGCATAAAGAAGGTGCCAGTATTCTTTCGGAATTTTATCGCCGAAACGTGCCGCCGCCTCGTTATAACTCACCAGCGCCTTTTGAAAATCTTCCTGGCGGCGGTAGATGTCGCCGATGCGTATCAGGGACTCGACATCATTATGATTTTTCACGAGTGAACTTAATTCCGCCAGCGCTTCATCCGTGCGTTTTGAATCTTCCAGCAAATCAGCCGCGCGGCGGCGCGATTCCAGGTAATATTCGCTCTCCGGTTTCACGCTGCGATAATAATCGATCGCGTCATTCGTGCGGTCGTTGCGCGACGTAATCGCCGCCAGCAAAAGCTGCGTGTCGGTCATCGATGGATCAAGGAAAAGCGCGATATTGGCAAACACACGCGCGCTGTCGTCGGCATGCTCCTGGTATAAAAGCTCCGACATATTATAAAGCGCCATCGCAACGCCTTGCTCCGGTGACGTCACACGCTCAATGCTGTCTGGGGTTTTTCCGGCCTGCACGTCAGCCAGTTTTTTGCTGAGATCGATATCTGCGGGGTTGTCCTGCAGGGCTTTCGTGTAAAGCCCTATGGCTTGTTCCTTGTCGCCGATATGCGCGTAAATATCCGCAATCCGCTCGGCATCCGCAGGCGAGGGTGCCTTGCCGTCCAGAATTTTCTCAAGCAGCTTTCTAATCTCGTCATTCTTGCCCATGTAATCGGCAAGCAGGATCGCGTGATACATATGCGCGGTATTGCCCGTCAGCTTGTCGCCCGTGTAATTGCCGAGCCCGGCCTGTATCCAGCTCTCGAGCAGCGGCATGATGAAATCGGAAAGGCTGCCCGCTGGCATCGCTTTCAGATACGCGTCTGCTGCAGCATAATTTTTGTCGTGCATCGCGCCCGTAGTCAGGAACAACAGCGCCAGCGCATTGTCTTTTTCTGCGGCGGCAACTTGCGCGGCAAGTTCAACGGATTTTTTTGTCTCACCCGCGCCCATCGCCAAAATCATCGCGCGTTTCAGAACCTGCGGATCATCCGGCGTTTGCACCATCACGCGCGTCAGGTAATTGCCCGCACGTTTCCAGTCGTGATGCTGCTGTGCGAACTGGCTGTTGAGATAATCACCGAAAACGGCCGGGCCGATTTGTCCGACTGTCTGTTCCTGGCCTGCCATCGTCTGGAGTTCAGCCAGCCGCGACGTCGTCAATGCGCTATAGCTGTAATAAGCTGCGCAAACGCCTAAAATCCCGCAAAAACCAATCCCAACTTTCCTCATATCCATCCTTAAATATTGTACCAGATAAATGGTTTCTTAAGTCTTACATATTCGGGTAATTCGGCCCCCCACCGCCCTGTGGAACCGTCCAGTTTATGTTCTGCGACGGGTCCTTAATGTCGCAGGTTTTACAATGTACGCAGTTCTGGGCGTTAATCTGGAGTTTTGCAACCCCCTGATTATCCTTAACTATTTCGTAAACCGCCGCCGGGCAGTATCTCTGGGCGGGTTCGTCATACAAAGGCAGGTTCACCCGGGTCGGGACCGTCGGATCTATCAATTGCAGGTGGCTCGGCTGGTCCTCGGCATGGTTGGTATTCGAGAAGGAAACCGAGGTCAGGATGTCAAAGGTCAGCACTCCGTCCGGCTTCGGATATTCGATCTTTTTGCTCTCCGATGCCTTCTTTAACTGGTTGTGATCGGAATGATTTTTTAGCGTCCAGGGCGTCAGGCCGCAGAGCATCGTCTCAAGTCCGGCATTGATAAGGCCGATCCACATGCCCCAGTGGAAACCCGGGCGGATGTTGCGGACTTTTTTCAACTCGCTCCACAGCCACGAATTTTTCAGCTTCTCAGTATACGCAACACTCTCGCTTCCAAAATCAATCGTGCCTTCTGCAATCGCTTCCGCCGCCAGCATGCCTGACTTCATCGCCGTGTGCGTGCCCTTGATTTTCGGCACGTTCAGAAATCCTGCAGTGTCGCCAATCAGCAACCCGCCGGGGAATGTAAGTTTCGGCAGCGACTGAAATCCGCCTTCGACCAACGCACGCGCGCCATAAGTCACGCGCCGTCCTCCCTCCAGCATTTTTCTGATGGCCGGATGCGTTTTGAATCGCTGCATCTCCTTGTACGGGTGCAGGTAAGGATTTTGGTAATCGAGCCCGATGACTAACCCGAGCGCAATCTGGTTGTTCTCGAAATGATAAATGAACGATCCGCCATAGGTTTTTGAATCGAGCGGCCAGCCCAAAGTATGAACGATTTCACCCGCGCGGTGGCTCGAAGCGGGCACTTCCCAGATCTCCTTGATTCCGATGGCGTAGGTCTGCGGATCGCTGTTTTTTCTGAGGTCGAATTTCTTGATAAGCGTTTTGGTGAGTGAACCGTGGCAACCCTCGGCGAATAAGGTCTGCTTCGCATGCAGCTCCATGCCGGGCGCAAAGTCGGCGGTTCTTTCGCCTTCCTTGTTAATGCCCATATCGCCAGTCGCGACGCCGATCACGGCACCGTTCGCGTTATAGAGAACTTCCGCGGCGGCGAAGCCCGGAAAAATTTCCACTCCCAATTGTTCAGCTTGCACGGCCAGCCATCTCCCGAAATTACCCAGCGAGATAATGTAATTTCCGTGATTGTTCATTTGTGGCGGTGTTATAAACCGAAACGCGGAATTTTTCGTCAGGAAAATAAACTTATCGGTTGTGCACTTCACATTCAGCGGCGCGTTTTTCTCTTTCCAGTCTGGAATCAATTCATTAAGTGCGCGCGGCTCCAGCGCTGCGCCTGATAAAAGATGCGCGCCGACTTCCGAACCTTTTTCTAAAATACAAACCGTCAGTTCCGGTTTCAGTTGTTTCAATCGAATCGCGCAGGAAAGTCCCGACGGTCCCGCGCCGACGATCACGACATCGTATTCCATGCTTTCGCGGTCAGGGCGGACGGAAGGGGGCATAGGTTTTTCCTTATCTTGTGGCTCCACTCACTTTAACGTATTTTGAAGACGTTCCCTAGATTCTAAGACAGGTTTTTTGCAACTTATGGCCAGCACGCAAGCCTACAAAGCCGCCCTTGAATGGCATCTCGATAACGGGGTCGATGAAGCGCTGGATAACGAGCCGCCGAAGCGCCAGCCGGTTGTCGCGCCGGTTATCGAATCCCTGCCTGAAAAGCCTCCGGTTGGCGTAACCGCTGTGCCTGCCGCGCCTGCAGTACCATTAATGGGCCGCAGCGATGCACGCGCCGAATCGGAAAAACTGGCCGCCGCCGCCTCGACGCTGGACGAACTGCGCGAGAGCATTGCCGCTTTCGACGGCATCGCCCTGAAAAAGACCGCCACGAATATGGTATTCTGCGACGGCAATCCGAATGCCTCGATCATGCTGGTCGGCGAGGCTCCCGGTGCGGACGAGGACCGCCTCGGCAAACCGTTCGTAGGCGTCAGCGGCCAGCTCCTCGATAAAATCCTCAAATGCATCAATCTCGACCGCAGGGAAGAAGATGCGGCCAAAGCCATCTACATCTCCAACATCCTGAACTGGCGTCCGCCCGGCAACCGCACGCCCAGCCCCGCTGAAATCGACGTCAGCTTGCCCTTCATTGAAAAGCACATCGCCCTGATCAAACCGAAGCTCCTGATTCTCTGCGGCGGCGTTTCCGCCCAGGCGCTCCTCAATACGGAGCAGAGCGTTTCGAGATTGCGCGGCAAGTGGCACGATTACAGGCCGTCTTCGCCTTTCCTGAAAGACGGCGTCCCCATCCCCGCGATTGCTACCTATCACCCGGCCTATCTTCTGCGCACCCCATCCCAGAAAAGAGCGGTCTGGCAGGACATGCTGAACCTCCAAGCTAAGTATCTGGAAATAGGACAAAAAACCTAGTTTTTACCCCGAAAACTGGACAAAAAAAGCCCCTTGGTGTATTCAGGGCGCCTTATGCAAGGAACAAACATAAAGAACATAGTGCGGCTTGGTGCCGCCGTCCTGGCTTTGGGGTGTGTGTCCGGCCCCGTCATGGCGCGTACTGATGGCGTGGTTCCGGTGCCCCCGCTCAAGCCTGCCCAGCAAAATACCCCTTCCGAGGCCGCCCCTGCGCAGGCGGCGGAACAGCCTGCCGCCCAGCCGACAACAGTGCAGGGTTTCGCCCGTAATCTGCTTGGCCTTGAGGCCGCTCCGGCCCCCGTTGAGAAAGCGGCCTCGCGCAAAGCGCCTGAACCTGTCGTTTATCCGGACGAGCCCATGTCCGATGCCGATGCCCGCACCTACCAGGCCATCTTCGACTACCAGGAGGACGGCAAGATCGAGGCCGCCGACCGCCAGATTAAAAAGCTCCATGACCGCCGGCTGATGGGCCATGTCCTATACCAACGTTATATGCACGCAGATTATAAATCCGGCTTCGACGAACTGCATGACTGGCTGGCGCTCTACAGCGATCACCCCGGTGCCGAAAAAATCTACCGCATGGCGAACGGTCGCATGCCCGAAACTTTTGACGGCAACATTTCCAAGCCGGAAAGCGCTGAAATCATCGGCCCCCATCTTGAGCCCACCATGATCGTCGGCAAAACTTACGGCTCCCCGCGCAAGCGCACGGACGAACAGGTAAAAACCATCGATAAGACCCGCAACGAAATTTTGACTCTCGCGGGCGATTACAAACCCACCGCCGCGCTTTCGAAACTCCAGTCCAATATTAAACTGTTCGACTCCGTCGAATACGACCAGATTCAATCGAAAATCGCCGCTTCCTATTTATATTCCGGCAACGGAAAACGCGCGGGCGAACTCGCTGCCGCCTCGTTGAAACGCTCTGGTAAATACGTCCCGATGGCGGGCTGGGTCGCCGGTTTAGCCGCATGGGAAAACGGCGAGTATAAAAAATCAGCAGCCGCATTTGAAATTCCCGCGACCTCCGATTACGCGTCTGGCTGGACCGCTGCCGCCGCATCTTATTGGGCCGCGCGCGCTCATATGCGTGCCGGAAACGTCCGCGTCGTCAGCAAATGGCTGGAGGTTGGAATGGAACACCCGCGCACATTCTATGGCCTGATCGCAACGCGCTCGCTGGGTCGCGATTTCGATTTCAACTGGAAGGTCCCGACCTTCACGAAAAATTATTTCGATACCCTGATGAAAACCGATTCAGGCAACCGCGCGATTGCGCTTGTCGCCGCCGGGCAGCCGCACCTCGCGGAAAACGAGCTGATCCGCATGAAACCTGAAGATGACAATATGCGTGATGCGTTGCTGGCCTATGCTGGTTACGCCGATCTGCCCTCGCTCGGCATGCGCCTCGCCAGCCTTGTTTCCGACGAAGCGGGCGCTTTTTACGACGCCGCGCTATATCCCACTGGTCCTTGGAAACCTGAAGAGGGGTATAAAATTGATCCCGCCCTCATCTACGCCATCACGCGCCAGGAATCGAAATTCGATCCGCTGGCCAAAAGCTCCGCAGGTGCCGTCGGCCTTATGCAGGTTATGCCATCCACTGCGTCTTCGATCGTCGAAGATCCATCCCTGACCAACCCGCAGGAAAATCTCGAGGTGGCGCAGCGTTATCTTGAAAATCTGCTGAAGGATAAATCCGTGCAGGGCGACATGGTCATGCTGCTTATCGCCTACAATGCCGGGCCTGGCAATCTCGCGAAATGGAAAAAACAATGGCCCGAGGTGAAGGACCCGCTGCTCTTCATCGAGCTTATCCCGTCATCCGAAACCCGCGCCTATGTCGAACGCGTGCTGGCGAATTTCTGGATTTACCGTCTGAAAGACGGCCAGCCGACGCCGACGCTGGACTCGCTCGCCACAGGAAAAATCGCGAAATATACGCATAACAATGTTTCGGAACATAAAGGCCCGTATCAGACGGCCTCAGCGCAATAAAAACCGTCATACTCCGCGAAGGCGGAGTATCCATGGATCCCCCGGACAAGCAGTGGGATGACACAAGATTATTTCAACAATTTAAGTAATTCCGCGTGAATTTTCTTATCGCCCGCTGCGACGACCTTGCCATCCGACTTGATCGTCAGCTTTTTCCCCGACCAGTCGGTGATCATCCCGCCCGCATTTTCAACGACAGGAACCAGCGCACAGAAATCATAAGGCGATAAGCTCGCTTCAAAACATGCATCCATATTGCCGCTAGCCAGCAATCCATACATGTAACAATCACCGCCCCAGGCCAGCATCTTCGCGGCCTTCTCGATTTTCTCGTAAACCGGCCCTGTCTTGTTGAACATCGCGGGCGTCGTGCTGCCCACGCACGCGGATTTTAAATCAGGGCAGGGGCGAACCTTCACCGCCTTGCCATTAAATGTCGTCTTGCCGTCAGCGCCCGTCCATCTCTCCCTCAATATCGGCTGGTCGATAATACCCAAAACCGGCACATCGTCCTTGCAGAGCGCGATCAGCGTCCCGAATGTCGCCCGCCCGATCACGAATGATTTTGTCCCATCGATCGGATCGATCACCCATGTCAGGCCGTTCTTGCTCGGCTTGATCCCGAACTCCTCGCCGTAAATCCCGTCCTCGGGACGCGCCTTTTCGATGGCCGTGCGGATAGCTTCCTCGATTGAACGGTCAGCAATCGTTACCGGGCTTTCATCCGCCTTCGAAATCACCTCGAAAGGCTGGCGGAAATACTTCAGGGCAATTTTGCCCGAAAGATCGGCCAACCCATTGGCAAGCGTCAGAAATTCCTGCATAAATAGCCTCTTGCTGGAGAAACAGGGGTCAGAATAGAGTGAAGCCATGAAAAGCGTCAATGACATACGTTCGGAATTTTTGAATTTCTTCAAAGGGAAGGGCCACGAAATCGTGCCCTCGAGCCCCCTCGTGCCGCAAAATGATCCGACCTTGATGTTCGCCAACTCCGGCATGGTCCAGTTCAAGAACGTCTTCACCGGCGTTGAAAAACGCCCCTACACCCGCGCCACCACCGCCCAGAAATGCGTCCGCGCGGGCGGCAAGCACAACGACCTGGATAATGTCGGCTACACCGCGCGCCATCACACCTTCTTCGAAATGATGGGTAACTTCTCCTTCGGCGATTATTTCAAGGAAGACGCCATCGCCTTCGCATGGGAGCTTGTGACCAAAAATTTCGGCATGAACCCGGACAAGCTTCTCGTCACCGTTCATTCCTCCGACGAAGAGGCGGCCGCCATCTGGAAAAAAGTTTCCGGCTTTAGTGACTCCAAAATCATCCGCATTCCGACCAACGACAATTTCTGGATGATGGGCGATTACGGCCCCTGCGGTCCGTGCTCGGAAATTTTCTACGACCAGGGCGACAAATTGCAGGGCGGCCCGCCGGGCTCCCCCGATCAGGATGGCGACCGCTTCCTCGAATTCTGGAACAACGTCTTCATGCAGTTCGAGCAGGAACCTGACGGCAACGGCGGCCATAATCGTAAACCGTTGCCAAAGCCCTCGATCGACACGGGCCTCGGATTAGAGCGCACCGCTGCGCTCATGCAGGGCAAATCCTCGAACTACGATATCGATCTGCTCAGAAATATCATCGAGCACAGCGCCGACCTGACGGGCATTTCACCGGATGGCAAAGAAGCGCCGAGCCACCGCGTCATCGCCGATCACCTCCGCTGCTCCTCTTTCCTGCTCGCCGACGGCGTCATGCCCTCGAACGAAGGCCGTGGTTACGTCCTCCGCCGCATCATGCGCCGCGGCATGCGCCACGCGCATTTGCTCGGTGCCAAAGAGCCGCTGATGTACCGTTTGTTCCCGACGCTCCTCACCATGATGGGCGCGGCATACCCGGAACTAAAGCGCGCCGAAAGCCTCATCACCGAAACACTGAAACAGGAAGAAACTCGTTTCAAAACTACGCTCGAGCGCGGCCTCAAGCTCCTCGACGAGGAAACCAGAAATCTCTCTAAAGGCGGCACACTCGCGGGCGACGTCGCCTTCAAACTCTACGACACCTATGGATTTCCTTTAGACCTCACGCAGGACGCGCTGAAAGCCAAGGGCATCGCCGTCGATACCGCTGGCTTCGAAAAATCCATGGAAAAACAAAAAGCCGAAGCCCGCAAATCATGGGCGGGTTCGGGCGATGCGGGAACGGAAAAACTCTGGTTCGAAATTCTCGAAGAAGCAGGCCCCACCGAATTCCTCGGCTACGAAAACGAAATCGCCGAAGGCCAGATCAAAGCCATCGTCAAAGACGGCAAAAAAGTCCAAAGCCTTAAATCAGGCGAAGAGGGCATCGTCATCGTCAACCAGACGCCATTCTACGCTGAATCCGGCGGCCAGGTCGGCGACACGGGGTTCCTCGTTTCCGCCGCATCCGCAGACGGCAAGCAGGCATCAGCCACCGTCCAAATCACCGACACGAAAAAACAGGTCGGCGCACTCTGGCTGCACATCGTCAAAATGGGACAGGGCGAAATTAAAGTCGGACAGGGCGTCGAACTGAAAGTCGACAATGCACGCCGCAGCGCCATCCGCGCCAACCACTCCGCCACGCACCTGCTGCACGAGGCGCTGAGACAGGTTCTCGGCGATCACGTCGCGCAGAAAGGCTCATTACAAGACGCTGGCCGCACGCGCTTCGACATCTCGCATCCGAAAGCGATTACGAAAGAAGAGCTCGAACGCGTCGAAAAAATCGTCAACGACGAAATCAAGGCCAACACTGATGTCATCACCCGCGTTCTGCCGCTCGACGAAGCGCGTGATTCCGGCGCCCGCGCACTCTTCGGCGAAAAATATTCCGACGAAGTCCGCGTTGTTTCCATGGGGACACAAGCCAAGGGCGCCAACCACGCATTTTCCGTCGAACTTTGTGGCGGCACACACACGAAAAAAACCGGCGATATCGTCCGCCTGAAAATCACGTCCGAATCCGCGCTTTCCGCCGGTATCCGTCGTTTAGAGGCTGTCACCGGTTCCCGCGCCGACGCCTATGAACAAAACAAGGCGCAGGCCTCTAAGGACGCCGCCGATAAACTCAGCAATGAAAACAAAAAACTCCTCGCCGAACTGAAATCCCTCGGCGGCTCGGCACCCGCATCCGAAGGCGACCTCGATAAGGAAAACCGCAAGCTGGAAAAACTCATCGCTGATCTTCGCCGCAAATCCGCGACTGATTCCGCTGACGAAATCAAAACCATCGGCAGCGTCAAATTCATCGGTAAGGTGCTCGAGGGTTTCCCCGCAAAAGACCTCAAACCTATGGCCGATGACCTGAAAGCCAAGCTCGGCTCCGGCGTTATTGCGCTGGTCTCGACGGAAGAGGGCAAAGCCTCGCTCGTCGTCGCCGTCACATCCGATCTCACGGGTAAAATCTCCGCCGTCGATCTCGTCAAAATCGGCGCCGAAGCGCTGGGCGGCAAGGGCGGCGGCGGTCGTCCCGACATGGCACAGGCCGGCGGCCCCAATGCGGGCGCGGCAAACGATGCTGTATCAAAAATCGAAAAAGCGCTGGCGGCCTAAGTCCGCATCAATGCATGGCTGCTGAATGTTCGGGAAGCTGAAAAGGGCTGCGGTACGTTTTTCTGGTTGGATCCAGCATGCCGGAATTCATCACACCTGTAAGTAAATGCTGGACCTGTCCACGCGTAGAGACTTTTAATCCCTCATTCAAAATCATTTTTATTATTTCTTCATGACTCTTCGGAGCATAATCGTGCGCCAATTCGGGGTTCATGAGGCGGTTGAATCCATTATCCGCGAAAACCCTGTTGTATATTTGAATACCGACACGGGTTGTAAAATCGCTGCGTTCTTTCGCGCGTCTTGAATGTCCGCTGATATTTGAATCAAATGCAACAGAGGAATGTAAGGCCGAGAGCCATGTTCCGGTTTGTCTGCTCAGCGCAATAATCTGGTTTCTGGTTTGCCTGTCGACATCCATATGGCGCTCGTCCTCGATTTTAACCTCGGCATGCATCGGCCAGCCCTTAAACCCTCCGCTGGTTATGACTTGCTCCCAAATAGATTTATGGTCCCGAAAGCCCGTGACTTCGTGCGGCCTCCAATAGGAATTCTTCCTTGCAAGTGATCTGGGATCTTTTTCAATCGCGTCGATCGCTTTTGCAAGGGCGGCAAGATCTTTTTTATCTTTGTAGCCTTTGAGGGGCGTACCGCTTTTAAGCATAACCATCATGATGCCCAGATAATCAGAATTCTGACTGGGTCGCTTGTCTTTGTCCCCCTGTTTTCTTTCGGCGGATTCAAGTGATTTTATGCGTGGTCCGATAATTGCGACCTGGGCATTTTTGGGAAGGTGGTTGCGTTCGCAATAATCATTAAGCCATGGGCGGAAAGGAATGGTCCCTTTCTCATAACTGTCCGCAAAAATACTGTGCGGGATTTCAATAAAAGAGAAACCGTTTTCATCGCAAAAGTCCCGGGCGCTTTGAGACAGGCCGGGTGCCGCATGGGTTGCAAGCTCTATATAATCTCGTGGGGAGAGATCGGGAACAGGCTGCTCAAGCTCTTCCCAACCCTTTTTAGGGTCGTAGCCTTCAACGGCAGCAGTCGCGAATTTTTTCCCAGCCAATGTCATTTTTTTATCTTTATTGTACTTATAAAAGTACTTTTCCCTTGTTTAAGGCAACAATAAAACCCTGTTTGATTCAAGGGGAAAACTTTATTTCAAGAGATTCGCTCCCCAGGAAACAACGATACCTTACCATAAAATTTAACATAATGCAAAAATATGGGGACTTTCTTAAAGGAGAGGCGGGGGGTTGCGCTGCAATGGCCGGGCCTATATATAACGCATCCACGAAACTATTTTGACCCAATTGAGGACGAAAACCATGGCGCAGGAACGCACATTTTCAATCATCAAACCCGATGCCACCCGCCGCAACCTGACCGGCGCGATTAACGCGAAACTCGAAGCCGCAGGCCTCCGCATCGTCGCCCAGAAGCGCATCCATATGTCCAAAGCCCAGGCCGAAGGATTCTATGCCGTACACAAAGAACGCCCCTTCTTCGGTGAACTGACCGAATTCATGAGCTCCGGGCCCGTCGTGGTCCAGGTTCTTGAAGGTGTCAATGCCGTTGCGAAAAACCGCGAAGTCATGGGCGCAACCAACCCGAAAGAGGCCGCTCCCGGCACCATCAGGAAAGATTTCGCGCTCAACATCGGTGAAAATTCCGTCCATGGCTCCGACAGCCTCGAGAACGCGAAAACCGAAATCGCTTATTTCTTTAAATCTGAAGAAATCGTTGGCTAAGCTTCTAGCTTAACCATGACCTGATCGCCGCTTTGGTCCGCTCCGCGGCCTCTGGCAGTTTCGCGATCTCAGGCACCGCCTTTTCCGGCTGGTTATTATGCATCGCTTTTTCTATGACCGCCGCGATTGCCGCGAGTTCCTTCATGCCGAAATTGGCGGCCATCCCGCGCAGTTCATGTGCACTTTCATGAGCCGCAACATTATCGCCTTTTTCTGAGGCCGCCATTAACGCCGCGACGATCTCATCGGTCTTTTGTATGAAGCCGTCGAGCAGCTCTATGAGCTGGTCCTTGCCAAGTGAGCGCAGCAGCCCATCCAGCATTTTCACATCGAATACGGCGCTGAAATCCATTTTCTCTGCCGGGACCTGTTCCTGTTCCTGCAGGAATTTGTGCAGGGGTGTGAGTTCTTCATCGGTTTTGTGCATGCTATCGTCCTGCGCATATTGCGGCGGCGGCATTTCTATAACTTCTTCTTCCGGCGGGGCTTCCCGCGGCTCATGGCGCGGCGGTGGCGGAGTGCTGCCGGCTGAATCCGAATGCGCGGGCTTGTTTTTGCGCACCTCGTTAAGCAGATGGATCAACTGATCGTAATCGATCGGCTTGGCCATGACGGCATTGAAACCCGCGCGGTGGAATGACTTTACGTCTTCTTCATCGACATTACCCGTCAGTGCAATCATCGGCGTTTCTGCCATGCGCTTGTCTGGCATCATGCGTATGATTTTCGCGGTTTCGACGCCGTTCATACCGCTCAGATTGATATCCATGAACACCGCGTCGAATTCGCTCCGTCCGAAAATATCCAGACCCATTTCTCCGCTGTCCGCCAGCGACACCATATGATGCTGCTTCTCCAGGAAATTTTGAAGAACCTTCCTGTTGATCTCGTTGTCCTCGACCACAAGCAGTCTCAATGGTGGGCCGGACGGCACCGGATCCTGCGTGGCGTAATCGTCGAGTGTACTCTCTTCGCTCGCATCCGCGCTTCCTTCTTTCATCAGGAGCGAGAAAAAGAACGTGCTGCCGACGCCGATCTGGCTCGACAGGCTGATCGTGCCGCCCATCGCTGTGACGAGCTTGCGGCAAATCGCCAATCCCAAACCCGTTCCGCCATATTTGCGCGAGACGGATGCGTCGGCCTGTTCGAACGGGGTGAACAATTTTTCCTGCGCCTTTTCCGATATGCCGATACCAGTGTCTTCTACGGCCAGGTAAATCTCGTAATTGCCTTTCACGCCGTCTTTTTTATTTTCCAGACGCGTGGCGCGCAGGCGAATGGTGACGCTGCCATTTTCGGTAAATTTGATTGCATTGTTGACGAGGTTCAGCAGGACTTGTCTCAGACGGGTGGGGTCGCCCATCAGTGCTACAGGGAAATCCGCCGGAACATCGCTTTGTAGCATAACATTGCGGTCGGCGGCGTGGCCCGCCATCAACGTCACAACGCCTTGCACTAGTTTCGGCAGGTCGAAATCGATCTCCTCGAGTTCCATATTGCCGCTCTCAATCTTTTCGAAATCGAGAATGTCATTCAGCAGCACCATCATCGTGTCGCCGGATTTCTGGATCGTCAGCAGGTAATCGCTTTGCTCTTTCGAAAGTTTCGTGTCCCTGAATAACCGCAAAATACCCATGATGCCCGTCATCGGTGTGCGGATTTCATGGCTGACGACGGCCAGGAATGCCGATTTCGCGCGGTTGGCGTGGTCTGCCATTTCCTTGGCGCGGCGCATCTCTTCGGTGCGCTGCATTTCCTGCTCGCGCAGTTCGGCCATCAATTCTCGTTCGCGTTCGATAACGCGCAGTAATCTCGCCTGGTCGGCTGTTTCCTTCGATTGCTTGAGTCTTGCCAATGACTGCGCCGCGCGGTTTTCGCGCGAGAAAGCTACGCGCTCGGCTTCGCGCATTTCCAAAATTTTCTTCGAAAATCCGCCGGCAAAAAACAGCGCCTGCGGCACCAGCGAAATCCAGTAAGCATTCAGGAGTATCACGTTACTGCCGAAAATTTGCGCGCCGGAGAGCAGGGTCAGCATGCTGCCGAAGAATGCCATCAGCCATCCGCTGGCCAGATAGTACGCTGCGAATTTTCCGTTCTGCGCATGGCTGAACGCCAGCGCCGCGAGTGCCAGCATACCGATCGTGCAGGGCAGGAATGTCAAAAGCTCATTGAAAACCGTCGAGCGGTCCGGCAGAACGGCGGCGATCAGGGAACTGACGACAATGAACGAGCCAAGCGAAAGAACGACGGCATTATCGCTGTAATCTTCCGCGGATATATCCAGGAACATCCACGTCATCACGATGCCGATCAGGAAACAGGTCGGATATAAAAGCGCAGCGATATAACCGCCCGGCGAAAAAGGAATAAAGAAAACGACCAGCAGTAGCACGAACATGATCATATTCATGGCGTAATAAGCAGAAAAAAGGCTGAAGGTTGGTTTTTTCTCAAGATACGCCGCAGCCGCGAAGAATGTCGCGGCGGCGATGAAGAAGGCAATCAAAACCCATGCGGAGATCTTCGATGCCGAGAATCCATTCATCTGTTCATGCTCGCTCGTCAGCTTGGGCACGAATGTCGCCGGCAGGTTTCCTTCGGTTTCGATGTAAACGACGAAAAGTTCCGATTTCTGGATGCTTATCTTGACCGGGATGCCGGTGCCTCTCAGAGATTTGCCGAGGGACTCCGGTTTGTCGTCCTCGCGCATCGCGCGGACGAAAGTTTCATCGCGCGTGTGATTTTTAACGACCAGTTTTTTCACCTTGCCCATCCGGCCTTCGGTGAACATTCCGAAGTCTAAAACCCACTCTTCCTGTTTCGAATTGTTGGTGATGGAAAACACCAGCCATGTCGGGCCTGGATCGACGCCAAGATTGATGATGTCGGAATCCTGCCGTGCGCCGCGCAGATTGTTTTCATGGCGGGTGGCGACGATCTGCTCGTTCAGCCTTTTTTCCTTATCGAAGGTAATATAGACGTCCGCGCCGAAATTAAGCTCTTTTGTGGTTTCGCCAAGCTCGATCCGCGCCGTGCGCGTGATCTGCGCCGAAACCGGCCATGCCATAAGCAGCGCTGCCAGGCCGAGCAGGGCAAAGGTCAAAATTCTTAAATTTGGCATGGGTATAGGTGACATTGCGAAACGGAAAACTCCCCTTCGCCATTATAATTAACTTTTGTATGAAAGTGGTTAAGTTTTTAGAAATCTATGAAAAGCAGCGCCAGCCCAGCCAGGACAATAACAACGGCAACAATGCCCCATTTTCCGGCCTTCGTGGCGTTGTGCCATGTTTCCTGCGCGCGCTGGATTTCCTTGGGGTCTGCCTCGACGGGGGTATGCTGGGCCATGAATAAATCTCCATTCTCTTCTGTTAATTGATAGCGCTCAGGCGGTTTTTTTCAAGTTTTTTTCTGCAATCATCCGCACGGCTTCTGCATAAGCCTTGTGCTCCTCCGCCAGGACACGCCTGGCCAGGGCCTCATGTGTGTCACCCGGCTCAACCTTTACGCGTTTTTGCAGGATGATTTCACCCCGGTCCACATCGGGGATCACATAATGAATGGTCACGCCACTCTCTTTATCTCCGGCCGCCAGCACCGCCTTGTGCACATGATCGCCATACATACCCTCGCCGCCATGCCTGGGCAGCAGGGCAGGGTGCGTGTTGATGATTTTGCCTTCCCACTTCGCGATGAAATCCGGCGTCAGGATTCTCATAAAACCGGCCAGGCAGATCAAATCGACATTATATTTGCCCAGAACATTATGCAGCACGTTTTCAAAATCGCCCCGGTTCGCGTATTTCGTATGATCAACGGTCTCAGCGGGAATGCCTGCTTTTTCTGCGCGCTGCAGCCCGAACGCATCCGGCCTGTTTGAAATCACCACGTTGATTTTCGCCGGGTAATCCGGCGCCGCGCACGCATCGATCAACGCCTGGAGATTGCTTCCGCTGCCGGAAATCAAAACCGCAAGGTTGATCTTCTTTATTGCCATGTGTCCAGATTGTCTATGATGACTGCGGCGTCTCCAAAGTCTTTAGAGCGCTTCGTAATCTTGCCGATGATCGAAACCGTCTCGCCCGATTTCTCGAACGATTTTTTAACCGCGTCGGCCTGCGCAGGCTCCACGACGACAACCAGCCCAATGCCGCAATTCAGCGTCCGCGCCATATCCGCCGGTTCAATACGCCCGGCCTGCAAAAGCCATTTGAATACAGGCAGAAACTCCCACGCCTTTGCGTCAAGATGGGCGCATGCATCATCCGGTAAAATCCGCGGGATGTTTTCATACAAGCCGCCGCCCGTAATATGAGCCATGCCTTTTATTGAGGATTGTCCGCTGGAGCCCTTGATTTTCATGGCTTCCAGCGCCGGTTTCACGTAGATTCTGGTGGGTGTCAACACCGCGTCCTTCATTGAACCCGATCCAAAGGGTGCCTTGCCTTCATACGTATAACCCTGTGTCGTGCTAATAATTCTCCGGACCAAAGAATAGCCATTCGAATGAACCCCACTGGACGCCAGCCCAAGAATAACGTCGCCCTCCTTGATGTTCTTTCCGTCGATCACGCCATCGCGCTCGACGGCGCCAACGGCGAATCCGGCAAGGTCGTAATCCCCCGGCGCATAAAGACCTGGCATCTCGGCCGTTTCGCCGCCAATAAGTGCGCACCCCGCCTGAAGGCATCCGGCCGCGACGCCGGCGATAACCTTTTCCGCAACATCATTTTCCAGCTTGCCTGTTGCGAAGTAATCAAGAAAGAACAGCGGCTCAGCCCCCTGTACAACGATATCGTTCACGCACATCGCAACGCAGTCGATGCCGATAGTGTCATGAGTATTGGTATCTATCGCGATTTTTATCTTTGTGCCGACGCCGTCTGTCGACGAGACGAGAACAGGGTCCTTGAAGCCCGTGCTTTTGAGATCGAACAGAGCGCCGAAACCGCCGATGCCGGAAACGACGCCGCTGCGATTGGTCTTCCTGATATGGGGCTTGATCCGCTCTATCAGCTCGTCTGCCGCGTCAATATCAACTCCGGCTTGTTTGTATGCGCTTTCTTTCATTTTGCATCTTTAGTGTGGGGGAGTTATAACCATCATTCCACCCCTAACAGGATGTCCGATGGCCACAATCTATAAGACTTTTCGCGCAATCCGTACAGTCCTTTACGCGATTTTGGCATGTTTTTTACTGTCCGCCGTCCCGGCGCTGGCGCAGGCCGACCTTTTCACGGTGGAAGGGGTCCAGGTGGACGTTACGGCTGACAGTGCCCTGGCCGCCCGCGACCAGGCCTTCGACAAGGCCCAGGCCGATGCCTTTATGGTTCTGGCGGGCCGGATGCTCTCCGAATCGGAACTGGCTGGTTTCACCGCGCCTGATGTAGCCAATATTTCTTCCATGGTTCAGGACTACGAAGTCACCGCCGAAAAGCTTTCGAGTGTGCGTTATATTGGAACCTATACGTTTCGTTTCCGCGCCAGCGCGGTCGAGCGCTATCTGAATGTTCAGGGTAATTCCTATACGAACGTCTCCAGCGCGCCCTTGGTCATCTTGCCATTCTATCAGGCAGGCGGTCGCACCTATTTATGGTCGCCTTACAATAGCTGGATGCGGGCGTGGAACCGTACCGGCGGCGCGGCCGGCGCTCTTGTCCCGGTCATCGTCCCGATGGGCGATCTGGAAGACGTCAGCGACATCGGCGACGACGATGTCTTCAGCTATAACCCTTCCAAACTGGCAGCCCTCCTGAAACGTTATGACGCAGGTGACGCCGTCATCGCCGTCGCCGCGCCCGACGGCAATCTTGCCCGCGCGACCGAAAGCGATCAGGTCAATGGCGCGTCTTTAACCGTCAGCCTTTACCGCACCGACCGCGGCCAGCCCGAGCATGTCCGCGAGATGGTCGTCGAAGCGCAGCCCGGCGATACGCTCTCCAAACTGCTCGACCGCGCCGTCGGCGAAGTGCAGACCGCCTTGAAACAGAACTGGAAAGAAAAAACCGTCGTCTCGACCATCCGTGAAGTTCCCGGCGAAACCAAAAACGCCGTCGTCGCACGCGTGAAAATCGCCAGCCTCGAGGAATGGGCGCGGACACAGCAATCGCTCGCCCGCGTCAACGCCATCACGCATACGACTTTGAAATCGCTTTCCCCACGCGAGGCGCTGGTTGAGCTTGCCTTCCGTGGCGATGAACAAATGCTCCGTCAGGCGCTCGCACAGGCCGGCATGACCTTGTCCCATCCGAAATTCGCCGGCTACCAGTCACCGACCGACGGCAACCACCTTATTTATGATCTCGTCGTTGGCGGCCGTCCGGTCCAGCAAATGCAGCCATCTTCCTATCAATCGCCCCAACAATCTCCTAAACCGCCGGGCTACCAGCCCTCGCGCCCCTTGCCGCGTGACCAGATCGGCGACACATCGCCGCACGGCTATCCCATCCAGCCTCGCGGGCAACAGGATTCCTACACAGGCCGCTTTTAGGAAGGAATAATCCATGACCGCGCAGCGCCATTTCATATTCTGGGGCCTGGCTCTTGCTTCATTTATTCTGCTGCTGTTCGTGTTCAGTGAAATTCTGCTGCCATTTATTCTGGGCGCGGTCATCGCTTATCTTTTAAATCCCGCCGTCGATGCGCTGGGCCGCAGGAAAATAGGTCGCGGTCCCGCCGCGCTGCTTATCCTCGGTATCTTTTCTGTGATTGTGGGCGGCCTTATGGCGTTGACTCTGCCTGTTCTCGCCCGTGAAACCGCCGAATTTTACAACACCCTTCCTGCTTATCTCGATAAGCTCGAGGCGTTATTCGCCCCGCACCGCGCGCGGCTCGAGGCGTTCCTTTATCCTGAAGGCACGCCCGCCTTAAATGAAATAACCAAGGAACATGCGGGTGCTGCCGCTGCCGCCGCTGGCGTTATCGCGGGCGGGGTGGCGCAGGGCGGCCAGGCCTTCCTGCATATAATCGGCCTGATTGTTATCACGCCGATTGTTGCCTATTTTATGATGAAGGAGTGGCCCCGCATCATTGCTTGGGGCAAGGACCTGATGCCGCCAAAACGTAGAGATACGATTCTAGGTCTCTTCCGTGAGATTGATACCAAGCTTTCCGGCTTCATCCGCGGGCAGGTGACTGTTGCGCTCATCCTCGCGGTCTCTTACGCCGTTGCTCTGACCGTTCTAGGCCTTAAATACGGTTTCCTGATCGGTCTGGCTTCCGGCTTGCTCTCGATTATTCCCATGGTCGGTTCTGTCGGCGGCTTTTTCGTCGCTACGCTGGCTGCATGGCTGCAGACCGGTGAATGGCAATTCGCGCTAGCCGTGGCCTCCGTCTTCATCATCGGCCAGATCATCGAGGGCAATCTTCTCACCCCCAAAATCGTCGGCGACCGCGTCGGCCTGCACCCCCTCTGGATATTCTTTGCGCTTATGGCGGGCGCCAGCCTGCTCGGCTTCCTCGGCCTTTTAATCGCCGTGCCCGTCGCCGCGATCATCAGCGTCCTCGCCGCCTTCGCCATCCGCCAATATAAAAACAGCCCGTTCTATAAAGGTGACAAGCGTGGGTGAGCCGCTCCAGCAAATCCCGTTAGATCTCGGCAGCCGTCAGACGCTGGGCCGCGAGGATTTCCTCGTTGGCGCCTGCAACGTCGCCGCCGTCAGCATGATCGACCGCTGGCCCGAATGGCCCGCGCCGCTCATGATTATTTCCGGCCCGCCCGCGTCGGGTAAATCGCATCTCGCTGCCGTCTGGCGTGACCGTGCCGGTGCCGAAACGATCCGTCCCGAAATGCTGCTCTCCCGCACGGCTGAACAGATTTCCGAGGCGGGCAAACATCTCGTCATCGACGGTCTCGATCCCTGGCTCGGCGACCGACAGGCCGAAACGACTCTCTTCCATCTCTACAATATTTTCTGGAGTGAAAAGCGGAACATCCTCGCCACCATGCGCATGACGCCCGCCCAGACCCAGTTCGCGGTGCCGGACCTCGCCTCCCGCGTGCGCGCCTCGCTCACCGTCCCGATTCAACCGCCCGACGACATGTTGCTCGGTTCTGTCCTCATCAAACAATTCAGCGACCGCCAGATGTCCGTCACCAACGATGTCATTCAATATATTTTACCCCGCATGGAACGGTCTTTCGACGCCGCCCGCACCATCGTCGAACGCGCCGACAAACTTGCCCTCGCGCAGAAACGCGGCATCTCCGTGCCGCTGCTCCGCCAGGTCCTTTCCGAACTTCAGGAAGATTAAGTCTCGATTAAATCGATAATAGAATTTTCGCCCGGCTGTAAATCAGCCCAGCGCGCGCGCGGTACATCGAGCACAGATAAAGTCGCGGGCGCGTACCCGAACGAAAGCCTGTCCGTAAGCGCGTGATCCTCGCGCGCCATGCTCGCTGCGAACTGGTGAATCGCCGGGTTATGCCCGACCACTAATAACGCCGCACAGGAATCATCGACGCCGCGCACCAGTTTCAAAATCTCGTCATATCCGCCTTCATAAATCACCTTTTGAAACTCGGTCTGGATTTTCCCGAGCGTGGCCACCATCTGGTCCAGCGTCTGCCGTGTGCGCGTCACCGGCGAGCATAAAATAAAATCAGGCGCATAATTTTTCGCCGTCATCATCTCGCCGAGCGCGCGCGCATCTTCCAGTCCTTTGGGCGTCAGTTTGCGTTCGCGGTCGCCGCCTTCGCTGGCGGGCTCGGTCTGAGCATGACGGAGTATCATCAGACGTTTCATCGGCTACAGGTCCGAAACGTTATATTTCGTGATCTTGGAATTCTTGAGGCCCACGGCGATTTTCCCCGCCTTCAACGCCTGCGCCTCGCTCCCGAACACTTCAAATCGCCAGCCTTTCAGCGGCAATACATCCGGCTGGTCTTCCGTCGCGATCCGTTCAATATCATCCTGATCCGCAATCAGCTTCGCCGCCACGCCGTGCTCCGCCGCCTGGATTTTCAAAAGCATCTTGAGAATATCAATCGTCGCCGTCGCCTGCGGCGAAATCAATTTGCGCTCCGCCGGTTTTGGCCATGCGCTTTTATCCGAGGACGCAGCGCTCGCAATAATCTCCAGCAGCGTCTTTCCGATGTGCCCGCCCGCCATGTCCGGCGTCACGCCTCGAATTTTCTTGAGCTGATCCACCGTCTCCGGCATCTGCGCAGCCATGTCGGCCAGAGTTTCATCTTTCATGATCCAGCTGCGTGGCAAATTCTTGTCCTGTGCGCGCTTTTCGCGCCATGCCGCCAGCACTTTTAAAATCGCCAGCATCTTTGGCTTCGGGCTGCGCAGCTTGATCCGTTCCCACGCCCGCTCCGGTGAATTCTGGTAGGTCTCGGGATTCGCAAGGATTTCTTCTTCCTCGAACACCCACTCGGTGCGCCCGTTCTTTTCAAGCTCCTTCCGCAGCTTTTTATAAATTTCCGCGAGATAAATCACATCGCCCAGCGCGTAATCAATCTGCCGCTTGGATAATGGTCGCTTCGACCAGTCCGTGAATTGCACCGATTTATCAAGGCTGTGCCCCGTCAACCCGCGCACCAGGCTTTCATAGCCGATGGAATCCCCGTACCCGCAAACCATCGCCGCAATCTGCGTGTCAAAAAACGGCGTCACAACTTTGCCCGTAAGATTGTAAAAAATCTCGAGGTCCTGTCGCCCCGAATGAATCACCTTCAGGACTTTCGGGTTCATGAAAAGATCGAAGAGGGGCGCGAGATCCAGATTGCCGTCAATCGGATCAATGGCCGCGGCGTTGCCATCGGGATCGCTCACCTGGACGAGGCAGAGTTTGGGGTAATAGGTTTTTTCGCGAAGGAATTCCGTGTCGATCGTGATGTACGGAAAGGCACTTAGTTTTTCGCAGAGCTTCGTCAGCTCCCCTTGGTCGGTAATAATCATGTCCCATGGTTTACAGGGGGTTAGCCTGTTTTTATATAGGAATTAATTCCGGTCAATTTTATCGGGAGTTTTATGAAGAAAACTGAGAGCGCAGTCCGTAAGGGCGTTGATAACTTGGTCCCGGTCAGCGCCTTTTGAGATAAGCCCGTTCACGAGCTCATCTATTTCAGTCCTGTATGTGGATTTAGTCATTCTGAACCCCGATCAAGCATCAACGTATGCATGCGGGAATGGTTCCTGATTTATGATTCCGTCCCATCAAATATACATAGGAATTAATTCCTTTATCATTTTGAACGTCTGTTGTAGAATTTTTCATCGTCATTGCGAGCCTGCGGGTCAGGCGAAGCAATCCAGTTTTCTGGATGGCAATGCGCGTGCTTATAAATAGGGGAAGGAACAGGGCCCCCCACCCCCAAAAGCGCCGTAGTTAACTCTAAAAACAGGTGGAAATCAAAAGCTTACATCGTTATAACAACCCCATGCACAGCTACCGTACACATAAATGCAACGAACTCCGTAAATCCCACGTCGGGCAGCAGGCCCGCCTCTCGGGCTGGATCCACCGCATCCGCGACCACGGCGGTGTGTTGTTCATCGACCTTCGCGACACTTACGGCGTCACGCAATGCGTCGTTGATCAGGATTCCCCGCTGCTGGATGCCGCCGGAAAGTGGCGCAATGAATCGGTTATCACCGTTACCGGCAAGGTTAAGGCGCGTACGCCCGAAACTGTGAACGCCAAAATGCCGACCGGCGAGATCGAGCTCTACATCGACGAAGCCACGCTGCAATCGCCCGCCGCCGTCATCCCGTTCCAGATCGCCGAAGACGACGGGGCAGGCGAAGATGTCCGCCTCCGCCACCGCTATCTCGATCTCCGCCGCGAAAAAATGCAGCGTAACATCCGCCTGCGTAACGCCGTGATTTTCTCACTGCGCAAGCGTATGTGGGAAACAGGCTTCCAGGAATTCCAGACGCCGAACCTCACGGCCAGCTCGCCCGAAGGCGCACGCGACTATCTCGTGCCCTCGCGCCTGCACCCCGGAAAATTCTATGCTCTGCCGCAATCGCCGCAGCAATTTAAACAACTCCTTATGGTTGCCGGTTTCGACCGCTACTTCCAGGTCGCGCCATGCTTCCGCGACGAAGACGGCCGCGCCGACAGGCTTGCCGAGCATTATCAGCTCGACGTTGAAATGTCATTCGTGACCGAGCAGGAGGTCCATGACACCATGACGCCCGTCATCAAGGGCCTGTTCGAGGAATTCGCCGACTGGACCGGCACGAAACACAAGGTCGAATGGCTGCCGAAGCTCACCTACAAAGACGCCATGCTGAAATACGGTTCGGATAAACCCGACCTCCGCAACCCGCTGGTCATTACGGATGTCACGGAAGTTTTCGCGCGCGCCGATGTCACATTCAATGCGTTCAAAGGTTTCATCGCTAAGGGCGGCTGTGTCCGCGCCATCCGCGTGCCCAAGGTTGCCTCGCAACCGCGCAGCTTCTTCGATAAATTAAACAGCTGGGCGCAGGGCGAAGGCGCGCCCGGTCTTGGTTATATCGCGTTCGAAACGGAAGAGGGCAAAGGCCCGATCGCCAAGTTCGTCGCACCGGAAGCGCAGAAAAAACTCCGCGAGCTCACGGGCATTGCCAACGGCGACGTTGTGTTCTTCGTCTGCAATACTGAGGCCGAAGCCAATAAACTCGCCGGCGCGGCGCGTGACCGCATCTGCGATGACGCCGGTCTTCGCGAAAAAGGCGTTTACAAATTCTGCTGGATCGTCGATTTCCCGATGTACGAATTCGACGAAAAACACCAGAAAATTGAATTCTCACACAACCCGTTCTCGATGCCGCAGGGTGGTTTGGAAACGCTGGAAAAAACCGATCCGCTGCAAATCCTCGCGCATCAATATGACTGCGTCTGCAACGGCTTTGAAATCTCCTCAGGCGCGATCCGTAACCACCGTCCCGACATCATGGAAAAAGCTTTCGCGTTGGCAGGCTACCCGAAGGATGTGCTGGAGCGCAAATTCTCAGGCATGCTTAATGCGTTTCGTTTCGGGGCTCCGCCTCACGGGGGCTGTGCGTTTGGGATTGACCGCCTTGTGATGATCCTGGCGCATGAGCCGAACCTGCGCGAGGTGAACGCATTTGTGATGAATGGTCAGTATGAGGACCCGATGATGAATGCGCCGTCCGAGCCGACGGCTGAGCAACTGAAGGACCTTCATATCCGCCTCGACCTTCCGAAGCAGAAGAAAACTGAAGCAGCATAGAGTCAGGCATTAACGTTGCTGCTTTTGTGAGAAGGCCGCCGGTTCCGGCAAGAACGTCCGTGACTGCCAGCGCTATTTTTCCCGCCATGATCGCTTCCTGTTTTCTGCGGTTTTTAATTTGAGAAAACCGTCTGTGGAAGCGTGTGTAAATACTTTCAAGTTTCGATGTCTTATTGTCTAAATCTTCCTGTATCGCGCGGATTGTCCCGCTGTCCGGAGGCTGAGAAGAGGTCAGCGCCTTCTTATGCGACGTAATCGTCTGCCTGATTTGCCGCATTTCCTCTTTGTATCTCTTCACGTTGGGCATGATCCGCGCCCTTTCACGGTCGCTCAGCGTCTCCAGATGGGCATTGATGTCGTTCCTGATGGCAGCATGGAAAACTTTTACATCCCACGCTTGCTGGTATGTCTTCCGAATTGATTCCATCAGCTCCTCGAGCTGCTCCATCAGGAATTTTAAATAATCGGGTTTCTTTTTCTTCGCCAGTTTTTTGAGGGATACACCATCGAGGGCATAATTAGCCTCAAGCGCCATCAGCGAAACCATCGAGATATTTTCTCCCGTTTCGCGGAAGGCAATTTCATTCTGGAGTCTTATGAAGTCCTGAACGGCTTTCGGTAATTTATGCGGGGCGTTAACAACATGAGCGGCATCGCTGAAATCATCCGGCAGATCGTCGTAAAAGACAAAATCCGGCGTAGCCTCGTTGTTGGTACTCGGGGGAGAAGAAAAAGAACGTTCGGCAACGTGCGGAACAATCTCTAACATGGTGTAGGCACACTATACGCCTTTCCTTCGCCCGTTACAAAGGGTACCAAAAAATGGAGCATTTTCAGGGAGATGGTTACTTAATGGGCGTTGGGGCCGGGATCTGCAGATTAACGTCCAGGATATCTTTTCCGTTTTTGGCTGCCTGGTTCAGTTCCAGCCATTGCTTGTGAGATGTTTGCTCCAGTGCATCGATATAATCCCTCAGATCGCTCATCAAGCCCCACGTCTTGACACGTGATGCATCAGCAGTGTCGATCTTTTTGTCGTCGGAACCGACATCCCAGCCCGGCGCGTCATGACTTCCGACTTCAACGCCCATCAGTTTTGCAATCTGGTTCACTTTTTCTTTCATCTCGGCATTGAATGTGTTGCTGTTCAGGCCAAAAAGGTCAAAACGTATATCTTTGTTGTTGATCTCGATCGAGCCGCGGATCATCGCGCCGTAGATTTCCATCACTTCGCGCTCGCTGCCCTTAAAAACCGTTTTGGTAAATTCACCGCGCAACATGCGTGTTTCGTCCGCATGCTGTAAATTATGTGGTTTCTTCGCATGCGGATCGTCGCGCTGGATCGGATCGTCGTTTTCAAAAGTGGTATATTTGCCATCCACTACGAGGCCCACGAGCCGTCCGCTGCCCGTCATCTCCAGCTTGCCGTCTTTAGCTTCCAGCCCGATGCCGTGCACACGTTTGACCACTTCACCGGCGGGGTTCAAAATTTCGATATAATTATGGTTGAACACGCCACCGGGTCCGGCAGTCACGCCTTTTGCCTCGATCGATTTATCAATATCTTTTCTTCCAAGTTTTTTAAACAGGTGAAAATCAACCGGCTCCGCACCATAGCGGATTTGCCAGCCATGTTCGCCTTCGCTTGCATCGATGAATTTTTCTTTGACCGGATCGGTCATAACGCACACCCGTTGTTTTTAGAATTTTCCCACGCAGAAATTAATATCCTCCTAAGTCTCGCAGGACCAAAAGGAATGACCCGGCTGCGAGGGGGGTCGCGAACCGGGCCATGGGGGTGTGAACGCCTGCCTGTGGCTTGGGGTCAGGGGTGGCGGCAGGCGGCTGAAAATCTTCAGTCTATATTACATAATGCAATAACCGTACCAGTCAGCCCTTGTTTTTGTCCTTTTAAAACATAGATTTAATAAAATCCGGGTCGGCACGGGTTTCCAGTCAGCCGAAATTGCCGGGCATCGCCCGGAACTCTTTGCCGCTGCTAAGGTTTTGGCTATGATGACGTTCGTGTCCTTGAGAAATTAAGAGCCCCATGCGCCGTTTTCTTCCCTTATTCCTGTCCATCCTGCTGACCGTGCCTGCATACGCAGCGCCCGCCGTCGCTATACCCGCCATCGAAAAACATGCCGGCATCGCCGCGCACAAAGCGCTGTACGACATCAAGCTCACGGGCATCAAAAGCGGCTCACAAATCGTTAATATCAGCGGCCAGATGCTCTATGAATGGCAACCTTCCTGCGATGGCTGGCTCGCCAATCACCGCTTCAACCTGATGTACGAATACGCCGACAGCGAGCCGATGCGCATCACGAGCGATTTTTCGACTTTTGAATCCTTCGACGGCAAGAGCCTTGATTTCACCTCGCAGAGAAAACGGGACGGCCAGCTGTTTGAGGAATTCCGTGGACGCGCGTCACTCGCCGCCGACGGCACCGGCGAGGCAATTTATTCCTTACCTGATGGATTGGAATTCGATCTGAAAAACGGCGTCTTCCCGATGATGCACACCATGAACGTGCTCAAATCGATCAAGGAAGGGAAGAAATTTTATAATGCCACCGTCTTTGACGGCGCGGATGATGAAGGCCCGGTCGAAATCAATGCCTTTGTAGGGAAAACGCCGCCCGTGCCGGATATTAAGCCCTCCCAAAAGATCGATGCCGCTCTGTTGAAATCACCCGTGCATGCTGTGCGGCTGGCCTTCTTCCCGATCAAGGATTCCTCGCCTACGTCGGATTACGAAATGGATATCAGTCTCCACGACAATGGCGTTGTGAGCGACATGTTCATCGAATACGACGATTTCTCCATCACCCAGAAGTTGGTGGCACTGGAGCCTGTCAAAAGCGCCTGTTCCAGCGAGAATACGTCCCAAAAGGGCGGGGAATAAGCAGTTCTCATCCTCCTCAAAAACCTATATAATTGAAGATGTTGGGAAAATAATCCGATTCTGCGGATGGGGGCATTTTGGGTAATAGCTTGGGTAACAGCAGTGCAGTGGAAAAAACGGTTTTGATCGTTGAAGACAACGAGCTCAACATGAAACTCTTCCATGACCTTCTGGAAGCGCACGGCATTAAAACCGTCGAAACCCGCGACGGCACCCAGGTTATCGATCTTGCTCGCCAGTCCAAACCCGATCTCATTCTCATGGACATCCAGCTTCCCGAAGTTTCGGGACTGGAAGTTACCAAATGGCTTAAAAACGATGAAGAATTGCGTCATATACCTGTTATTGCCGTCACAGCCTTCGCCATGAAGGGCGACGAGCAGAAAATCCGGGAAGGGGGCTGCGAGGATTATATCTCCAAGCCCATTTCTGTTTCGAAATTCCTGGAAGTCATCGAAAGCTATTTAAAGAAACCCGCCAATTAAGGACGGAATTATAAATGTCGGCACGCGTGCTGGTAGTTGACGATATTTTACCCAACGTAAAGCTGCTCGAGGCCAAGCTGACGAGCGAATATTACGATGTTTTGACTGCGACCAACGGTAAGGAAGCGCTGGAAAAGGTCGCAGCTGAAAGTCCAGACCTCGTTCTTCTCGATGTGATGATGCCCGGCATGGACGGGTTCGAAGTCTGCACCAGGATCAAGCAAAACCCGGCGCTGGCGCATATTCCCGTTGTCATGGTCACGGCCCTGACGGATGCGGAAGACAAGGTGCGCGGCCTTGAATCCGGTGCTGATGATTTCCTGAGTAAGCCGATCAACGACACGGCGCTTATGGCCCGCGTCCGCTCGCTGGTGCGCCTTAAAATGGCACTTGATGAATGGCGCGTCCGCGAAAACACGGCCAACCAGCTTGGCGTTGTTGAAAAGCAATCCAACGTCATGATGGAATCGGCTGACAGTGCACGCGTGCTTGTCGTCGAGGATAAAAATTTCGAGCAGCGCAAGATCGAGGAAACGCTCCAGCGTGACCAGGATGTAGTAACGATCACCGAGAATGGCGCCAAAACCATGGAGCTCGTCGCCACGCAGGAATTTGATGTCCTTATCGTCAGCCTTAATCTTGCCGGCGAAGACGGGCTGCGCCTCTGCTCGCATCTCAAATCCAACGAGCGCACGCGTTCCATTCCCATTGTCATGATCGGCGGCGAGGAAGATATGCCCCGTATCGCGCATGGCCTTGAAATAGGCGCGCATGATTATATTCTCCGGCCCGTCGACCGGAACGAATTGCTGGCGCGGGTGCGCACGCAGGTAAGGCGGAAGCGTTTCCAGGAGCGCCTGCGCTCGACATATGAAATCAGCCTCTCCATGGCCTTGACCGACAGCCTGACAGGCCTTTACAACCGCCGCTATCTCGAAGTCCACCTTGAAAAGTTACTGCTGAAAAACCAGGAATCCAAGAAATCGCTCGCCGTTCTGCTGGTCGATATCGACCATTTCAAGCAGGTCAACGACAAATATGGTCACAATATCGGGGACGAGGTCCTGAAAATTTTCTCTCAGCGGCTTCTCGGTAATCTCCGCAGTTTCGACCTTGTCGCGCGCCTCGGCGGCGAGGAGTTCGCAGTCATTCTCCCCGACGTGTCCGAGCAGCGCGCATGGATGGTTGGCGAACGTCTTCGTGCTTCCATCTCAGATGTTCCTTTCGTTGTTCCCGGACATGCCGAAGGCATCAACATAACGACGTCTATCGGTGCCTCGCTGATCGATCATAATCAGCATACAAAACACGAAGTGCTCGAGCGTGCCGATAAATGCCTTTACGAAGCGAAAAAGGGCGGGCGCAACGCGGTTGTGTTCGAGGGCAAGGGTAAATTGAATCCCGACGAATTCAAGGAAGCCCAGCGGCAATTCATCAGCTGATAAAAAAAGCGCCCGGTGGGGCGCTTTTGTTTGGGAGCCTGCTTATCCTTACTTCTTGGACGGCGGCATTTTCTTTTCGACGAATTTAACGTGCTTACCTTTTTTGCCGGTCTCTTCATTGACGGCCCAGGGGTCGAATTTGTTCATCTCAAGTTTGTACTCGGCCCGCGCATTGCGCTTGGCGTAGTAACGGTATCCTGTGCCGGCTTCGCTTTCTAAGCGGACTTTTACGGCTGCGCCTTTTTTGGCCATGACCTGAACTCCTTAAATTTGAAGCGTTCTTATGAGGTATTTTGTAAGTGGTGTCAAGTATTAACGGCGGTGTTTCGGGCCCCTTTTGAACCCTTTTTTTCCGTATTTCTTGTTGTTTTTATTGGCTTTTCCTCGGTCGCGGCGGCTCGGTTCATAGGTCCGGCTGCGCTTGAACTGGACCCCGGGTATGTCCGCCCCGCGTTCATGACCGACCAGTTGCAGAACCGTGCTCCCGGTTAAACCATCGGCCTCCATCAGCATCACCGTGACCGGTGCGCCCAAACGGAACACCCGGCCTGAGCGCCGCCCGACCAGCGCATGCGCCTTTTCGTCATGTACATAAAAATCCTGCGGCAGGGAGCGCATGGGCACGATTCCGTCCGCGCCGTTTTCCTTCAGTTCGACGAACAGGCCGAAACGCGTGACGCCCGTGATGACGCCTTCGAATTCATTGCCGAGCTTGGTCGAGAGATAGGCGGCGGCGAAACGGTCGATCGCGCTTCTCTCTGCCGTCATCGATGCGCGCTCACAAGTGGAAATATTTTCGCAGATTTGCTCTAACCTTACCGCTTCACCGTCATCCAGCCCGCCGGGACCAAGACCGTAGGCACGGATGAGTGAGCGGTGCACGAGCAGGTCGGCATAACGCCGGATCGGCGATGTGAAGTGCGCATATTTATGCAGGGCCAGGCCGAAATGTCCGATATTGTCCGGCGCATAAACCGCCTGCGCCTGCGTGCGCAGAATGACGGTACTGATTAAATGACTATAAGGAAGTTCCTTTGCTTTCATCAAAATCTGGTTGATCTGGCGCGGTTGCGTCACTTGCCCCTTGGGTAAGGACAAGCCGAAACTTTCGACAAATTCACGTGCGCTGTCGAGCTTGTCGGCTGAGGGGCGGTCGTGAATGCGGTAAACGCACGGCGCTTTTTTCGCTTCCAGCGCACTGGCCGCCGCGACATTGGCGAGGATCATGAATTCTTCAATTAATTTATGTGCGTCGACCCGCGTGCGCATTTTTACGCCAATCATATTGCCCTTGGCGTCGATCAGGACTTGTCGCTCAGGGAGATCAAGTTCCAGCGCACCGCGTTCGCGCCGTGCTGCATCCAGAATTTTGAAAGCGTCATAGAGCGGTTTAATGACCGGCTCAAGCAGCGGTTTCGTCACATCATCCGCAACGCCGTCATAAGCGGCCTGCACCTGTTCGTAAATCAGCCGCGCGGCGGAACGCATTAATCCACGCACAAATTTGTAACGCAGCAGTTTGCCGTTTCCATCAATCCACATATGCACCGCAAGGCACGCGCGCGCCACATTCGGCTTCAGCGAGCAAAGTTCATTCGATAAAGCTTCCGGCAACATCGGTACAACACGGTCGGGGAAATAGGTGGAGTTGCCGCGCCGCTGCGCTTCTTTATCAAGGTCGCTGTAGGGCCGCACATAATAGGCAACGTCTGCAATCGCCACGATCAGGTGAAATCCTTCATCTGATTTTTCGGCGAATACGGCATCATCGAAGTCGCGCGCGTCAATGCCGTCAATCGTCACCAGCGGAATATCGCGTAGATCTTCACGTCCTTTGACCTCCGGCACATCCATGCCCTCGGTTTCCTTGATAACTTTATCCGGAAACCGTTCGCGTAATCCTGCTTCGGCTAAACTAATCAGACTGATCGCTTTCGGATCGTCGCGCCGTCCCAATGTCTCCATGACGCGCGCCTTTTTACGTGTGCCGCGTCCTGGCATGATTTCCGCGCTGACGATATCGCCGTCTTTCGCGCCGTTCATATCGGCATAGGCGATCTCATATTCATGCTTGGCCTTTTTATCGGTGGGGATAAGCAGGCCGCCATGCTTGTTGGCCTTCAGCAGGCCCATGATGCGCCCGGTTTCGGAATCGAAACGCTTAATAACGCGCGCTTCGTAATGATTTTTCGAAACCTGCTCAAGCCGTGCCAGCGCCCGGTCGCCTTCCTTCAGGGCTGGGTGACCTTTATTATCCGGCATCACCTCGATGCGGGGTGACTTGCCGTCACCGCTCCAATCAATCGGCTCAGCGAACACATCGCCGTCGATATCGATGTTGCTGATCTGGATGACGATAACCTCGGCCAGCCCTTCGGGCCTGCCATACGCGCCGCCTGCGTTTTTGACGATTGCGCCTTCGGTTACAAGTTCTTTCAACAATTGCTTAAGCACGATGCGCCCGTCGGTGCCGCGCACGCGAAAAGCGTCTGAGACCTCCCGCTTGGTCACTGGTTTGGGGGAGGTTTGGATAAAATTCAATATGTCTGATTTATTCACGTTTACTCGGCGCTTTTCTTTTTAGCTGCCGCTTTCTTTTTTGTCTTGGGCGCTGGTTTGGCCTTTTTGTCTTTGGCTTCTTCTGGCGCGTCTTCTTTTTTCTTCTGGAACCGTCCGCGCGGCTTATAGCCCTTGGCTTCGCGTGCGGCGGCTTTTTCTGCGGCGGCGACGAGAACATCGACGGCGCGGTTAATACCTACAGTTAGTACGTCATCGTCCTTTGGCAAGGACGTGAATCTGTTCTGGTGTTTAAGGAACGGCCCAAAACGGCCGACACCGGCCTGGATCATCTCGCCCGTTTCGGGGTGTTTGCCCACATCGCGCGGCAGGGCGAGGAGTTTCAGCGCGGCCTCAAGCGTCACCTCGTCAATCGCCATGCCTTTCGGCAGACCCTGACGCTTGGGCTTCGGTCGGTCTTCCGGTTTTTTCTTCTTGGGCGGCGCCTTGAATTTTTCGCCCTTGGCTTTCGCGGCGGCGCGCATCTCTTTAATACGGGCGGCCTCGGCCTTTTCTTCTTCAATTTCTTTCAGGATTTCCGGCGGCAGATCGATCTGCACATAAGGGCCGTAAGGTCCGCGGCGCAGCGAAACCGTCCGGCTCGTGCCGGGATCTTTGCCCAGAATTTTCGGCTCGTTGCTGAGCGCGGCGAGGGCAGGGTCTGAATCATCACCCTGAAGAACTAGTGGGCGTGTGAATTTGCATTCTGGATAATTCGAGCAGCCGATGAAGGCACCGAATTTTCCAAGTCTCAATCCAAGCTTGCCTGTGCCACAGGCCTTGCAAACTTTAGGCTTCGGGTTTTCTTTCGTGACCGGGAAGAAGTGCGGGCCTAGCTCTTCATCCAGGTGATCAATGACTTGCGTGATCGTCAAATCTTTCGTCTGGTCGACGGCGGCCTTGAAATCCACCCAGAACTGGCGGAGCGCTTCTTTCCAGGAAACTTCGCCGCTGGCGATAGCATCCAGTTCTTCCTCGAGATTTGCGGTGAAATCGTAATCCACATATCTTGCAAAAAATTTTGAAAGGAACGTCGTAACCAGGCGTCCACGATCTTCCGGAATAAACCGGCGTTTTTCAAACAGCACATATTTCCGGTCGCGCAAAACCTGCAGAATAGACGCGTAAGTGGAAGGGCGGCCGATGCCAAGGTCTTCCAGTTTTTTAACCAGCGAGGCTTCCGAATAACGCGGCGGCGGCTGCGTGAAATGCTGGTCCGGTGTGATATCGACAAGCTTCGAAGGCTCGCCTTCGTTCATCACGGGCAGGCGGCGTTCGCTCTCGTCGGTGTCTTCGTCGGCGTCGTCGGTGTCTTCATGATAAAGCGTCAGGAATCCATCGAATGCGACAACGGATCCGGTCGCGCGGAGCACCGCGTCATCCGTTCCATCGGAAATATCCACGCTCATCTGATCTAGCACGGCATTTTCCATCTGCGAAGCCAGCGTGCGCTTCCAGATCAAATCGTAAAGCTGCCATTGTTCCTCATCAATTTTGCCTTTGAGGGAAGCAGGCGTGCGCGACAACTCGGTCGGGCGGATAGCCTCGTGGGCTTCCTGCGCGTTTTTGGCTTTTGACTTATATATACGTACGTTGTCCGGCAGGTATTTATCGCCGTAATCCTCTTTAATCACCGCGCGGCACTGCGCGAGCGCATCATCGGATAGTGTCGTGCCATCAGTACGCATATAGGTAATGAGCGCCGTCGCTTCGCCGTCAATCTCGATACCTTCATAAAGACGCTGTGCAAGACGCATTGTATGTGCAGCGGTAAAACGCAGTTTACGGGCGCTTTCCATTTGTAACGATGAGGTGATAAATGGCGGGTAGGGGTTGCGCCGTACCTGCTTTTTCTCGATCTTCTGAACCGAGAGATTTTTATTTCTTATGCGCTCGACAGCCTTTTGCGCCGCGTCTTCAGAATTAATGTCGAATTTATCAAGCTTGTTCCCCGCAAGATGCGTCAAGCGGGCGGTGAACGGCGCGCCGGCCTTTGTATGCAGCCTTGCCTCTATGCTCCAGTATTCTTGCGGCTTGAAGATTTCAATTTCCGCTTCGCGTTCGCAGATCAGCCTGAGTGCTACTGATTGCACGCGTCCGGCCGATCTCGAACCCGGGAGTTTGCGCCACAGCACCGGCGAAAGATTAAACCCGACAAGATAATCCAACGCTCGGCGCGCAAGATAAGCTTCGATCAGTCTCTGGTCGAGGGGTCTCGCGCGTTCAAACGCTTCAAGAACGGCCTTCTTGGTGATCTCATTAAACGTGACGCGGTGAACCTCTTTGCCCTTGAGCAATTTTTCCTGCGTCAGAATTTCCTTCACATGCCATGAAATGGCTTCCCCTTCGCGATCCGGGTCGGTCGCGAGATAAAGCGCTTTGGCGTTCTTGATGGCTTTTTTAATGTCGTTGACGTTCTTGTCAGCCCGCTCGCCGAGCTGCCACTTCATCGCGAAATCTTCATCGGGCAGGACGGAGCCGTCCTTGTTCACGAGATCGCGCACATGGCCGTACGAGGCAATGACCTTATAGTCGTTGCCCAAGTACTTATTAATAGTCTTCGCCTTGGCGGGCGATTCTACGATGACGAGGTTATCGGCCAAAATATCTATTCCTGTATCAGGCTGACTTTATTGCCGGGATGACGCTTTACCCGGCCCGCCAGCTCCATTTCCAGCAGTACCGTCTGTACCGCTGAAATGCTTAATAGACAGGTTCGGATCAGTTCGTCAACCGCCACCGGGGTATAGGACAAATGCCCGAGGATGGTCTCCGTGGCGCTTTCAGGGGGTTCAAAATCCTCTGGAAGTGGGCTTTGGAAGCGCGGTTCGGGCGCTTTTGGCTCCCGCATCGTCTGGCCGGAGAAGGACCGTATAGCCTCCAGAATATCGTCGGCACTCCTTATAAGGGTCGCCCCCTCGCGGATCAGGTGGTTTGCCCCTTGCGCGCGCGGGTCGAACGGGTGGCCGGGAACGGCATAAACATCGCGCCCTTGCTCCCCGGCGAGACGCGCGGTAATCAAGGACCCCGACCGCATTGTCGCCTCGATCACGACGACCCCTTTCGAGAGGCCGGAAACGATGCGGTTGCGGCGCGGAAAACTTTGTGCGACCGGCGGCACGCCGAGCGGACTTTCGGCAATAATCAGGCCCTGTTCCCTGATCTGTTCATAAAGATTTTTATTTTCCTCGGGATAAATAATGTCGATTCCGCCCGCGACGACCGCAATCGTCCCGGTTTTGAGCGAACCAGCATGCGCGGCAGTGTCGATGCCGCGAGCCAAACCGGAGACAATAACCTGTCCGCTTTCGCCGAGATCGCGCGAAATTTTTTCCGCGAACTTGCGCCCGTTGAGCGAGGAGTTCCGCGCCCCCACCACCCCGACGCAGCCTCGGTGCGCAAAATCGATATTGCCTAAAACGGAAATCACAGGCGGCGCATCATCGATTGCGGCGAGGGAGAGGGGATAGGTTTCTTCCCCGGCTGTAATTATATCGCCACCGATTTTCTTCAGCGCTTCATATTCACGTTCAATAACGGATTGATCCGGCGCCTTCAGCGGCTTTGATCGCCCGCCGCGTCTTGAGAGCTCTGGTAATCTTTCAAGCGCTCGCTCCGGCGAGCCGTAAGCATCCACCAGCCGGTAAAATGTCATCGGTCCGACATTTTCCGTCCGGGCAAGGCGCAGCCAGTTTAATTTTTCAGCGAGAGAAACCGTCTCAGCCTGTCGTTTTGGCAGGGTCATTCTTCTTCCCGATTTTTGGCTCTTGGCCTTTCAGAAGACGCAGAATGTTTTCTTTGTGTTTGTAAAAAACCAGAGCGGCCATGAAGGCGCATATATAAGGCAGGAAATCGACATGACTGTTGACGTATAGAATCGTTGATCCGTCCGGCGAAACCACCGTGTTTGTGTAATCCTTCGTGAGATACCACGCGATAGCGGGGGAAAGTCCGACCGCCACCAGTGCTGCCAGCGACGACATGCGGAAAATAAGCGCAGTTGCTAGCCAGAACAGGATGACAGCCAGTCCAAGCTGTGGCAGTAGCGCGAGAAAAATACCGATTGTCGTCGCCACGCCTTTACCGCCCTTGAATTTAAGCCAGACGGGAAACAAGTGACCAAGGAATGCGCCGACAGCGGCATAGAGCGACGCATCGTAAGTCATCGCCGCCTGCGCAAGATAAACCGCCGCCGCACCTTTCCCGCCATCAAGCAATAATGTCAGCAGTGCGAGGCGTTTGTTTCCGGTGCGCAAAACATTCGTCGCGCCGATATTGCCGGAACCAATAGAGCGGATATCGCCGTAGCCTGCAAATTTCGTCAGCAGCAATCCGAAAGGGATTGAGCCGATGAGATAACCGATAATTCCTACGACAATATAATCAAGCATCGCCGATCAACCTGTCGAGAACGGCCATGCGAACCGGAATGCCGTTCGCGACCTGTTTGAGAATAAGGCTGCGGTCCGGATCTTCCGCGATGTCGTCGGAAATGTGAACGCCGCGCACCAGTGGGCCGGGATCGAGTACGACGGCCTTCGGGCAATACGCATCGACAACAGAACGCTTTAAACCGAATTCGTTGAAATACGCGGTGTCCGATTCAATCAGGCTTTTCTGCATACGCTCTTTCTGCAGGCGGATCGTCATGACCGCATCGACACCTTTTAATCCATCAGCAAGGCTATTGTAACGCTCGATACCTTCGGCGGGCAGTTTTTCCGGCATCAATGTTTTAGGTGCGATCACGCGGACATTGACACCGAACTGTCTCAGCAAAATCATGTTCGATGCGGCAACACGGCTATGCGCGATGTCGCCGATGATCGCCAGCGTCAATCCTTCAAGCTTGCCGAAATGATGCTTCAGCGTCAGCGCATCAAGCAGCGCCTGCGTCGGGTGCTCGCGCCAGCTGTCGCCGCCGTTGATGACGGGGCAGTCCGCGCGCTTGGCAACGAAACCGGGCGCGCCATATTCACTGTGGCGGATAATCACCGCGTCGGGGCGCATCGCGTTCAGCGTGTCGATCGTGTCGAGAAAACTTTCGCCCTTGGAGAGCGAGCTTGTATCCGGGTTCCATGTCACGACGCCCGCACCAAGGCGCTTGGCCGCTATGATGAACGAGGTGAGCGTGCGCGTGGACGCTTCGAAGAACAACGTCAGGATGACTTTATCTTTGAGTTTTTCGCGGTCCCAGCGTCCTTCGGAAATCGCGCGGGAGTAATAATCGGCGCGGCCCAGAAGCTCTTCGATTTCATCCTTGCTCAGATCGCCGATACCCAAAAGGTGCTTCATTTTTTTATCTTCGCTCTTTCAATGATTCCGGCATTTTCCAGCCTGGCCAGCTTATCTGCGCCCAAACCTGGCAATTTTTCAAGCACTTCCTGCGTATCCTGTCCCAGCACGGGCGGCGCAAACTCATAAGAAACGGGGGTTTTCGAGAGTTTAAGGGGGCTGCCGACCAGTTTTATGGATTTCGGCGCGGCGGGGTGATCCATGGAGATTTCCATGCCCCGGTGCCGGGTCTGCTCCATCGCGAACACCTCATCCATGCGGTTAACCGGGCCGCCCGGCACATCGGCACCACGCATTTCCTCGATCCATACTGCCGAAGTTTTTTTCTTCATTTCATTTTCGATCATCGGAATTAAAACCGCGCGGTTCATGACGCGCGCCGTATTTTTTGCAAAGCGCTCATCCTTCGCCCATTCCGCGTGACCGAGAATTTTGCAGAAGCGCGCGAACTGTTCGTTGTTGCCCACCGCCACGACAATATAACCATCTTGAGTCTCTAAAGCCTGATAGGGAACGATTGTTGAGTGCGCGTTGCCCTGGCGCGGCGCTGGCTTGCCGCTCGTCAAAAAATATTGTGCGAGATTGGTGAGTGAAGCGAGCGTGCAATCCACCAGTGCGACATCCACCATCTGCCCTTCGCCGGTCTGCTCGCGCGAATTCAGCGCCGCCAGAATTCCAATCGCGGCATGCAGGCCGGTGATGATATCGCTGAGCGCCACGCCGACTTTCATCGGCGCGCCGTCCGGTTCGCCCGTGCTTGCCATCAATCCTGCCATCGCCTGCGCCATCAGATCGTAACCCGGCTCTTCCGCCAGCGGTCCGCTCTGGCCGAAACCCGTGATGGAGCAGTAAACAAGCTTCGGATATTTTTCCTTCAGATCGTCATAGGACAGTCCGTATTTTTTCAGGCCCCCGGCTTTGAAATTCTCGATCAGCACATCCGAATTTTCCAGGAGCTTGTGAATAATCTCCTGTCCTTCTTTTTTGCTGATATCGATCGCGACTGATTTCTTATTGCGGTTGATCGAGAGGTAATAGGCGCTCTCGCTCGTGTCGTTCCCGTCTTTGTCCTTGAGAAAGGGAGGGCCCCAGAAACGCGTGTCGTCACCGCTGCCCGGCTTTTCGATCTTGATAATCTCTGCGCCGAGATCGCCGAGCATCTGCGTGCAGTACGGTCCCGCCAGTACACGCGAGAGATCAAGGACGCGAATATTTTGAAGCGACTTTTTTGTCATGGCCATAAAACCTGCACCAAATCGTGAAACTGAATTATCCCGGCGATCACCATTCCAACCGCAAAGCCCGGTCCGGCGGGCAGGGACAGCGCATTCATTCTCGGCATGGTGCCCGTGACGCTTTTCATCTGCAACGCCAAACCAAGCCCGTGCAGCAATCCCGCAAACGCCCCGGCGGTTAACGCCAGAAGAATATAGTAGGGCCCAAGCCATATCCCGGCAGCGCCGAGTAGCTTCACATCGCCCAATCCGAGCGCATCCTGCTTGTAAATTTTATTGGCGATCTCCCTGACCAGATACAAAAATGCCGCGCCGATGAATCCGCCCAGCGCCATATCCTGCAGGCTCAGATAATGCCACGCGGTGGCGAGGTGAAAAACCGCCCCCGCCATCGCCAGCCCCATCACATATTCGTTGGGCAGCAACCCGTCTCTGAGGTCGATGACGGGAAGAATGATGAGGAGGATGAGGGCGGTCGGAATGGCAAGAGCGGCAATAATCTCGAACATAATCCTAGATTAGAATACTGTGTGTATAACTACAACCGGGTGTTTGGGGGTGTTTAATTGGCGGATTTTGGTTTAAAATGAAGTAGTTCTTCTCGTTAAAACAGGGCCGGTTTTCGCCGGGCCTGATGTTTCTTTTACAAGGTTATAATGACGGACTCCCAGGCAGTCAGGAAAAAGATACTCGTGGTCGAGGATAACGATTTCGTGCGCATGCAGATCATCCGTTTCCTTGATGAGGCTGGGTTTCAGGCTGTTGAAGCCCGTGATGGTAACGTCGCCCTGGCAGAAATGAAGCCTGATATCGCTATGGCCATCGTCGATGTGCGCATGGAGCCGATTGACGGATTTGAATTTATCCGCGCCACCCGTGCCCGCGACATCGAAACCCCGGTTATATTGGTCACCGGCGACAATAACCCCGACCTTTTGAGTGAGGCAAACAAGTGGGGTGTTGTGGCGGTCTTGATGAAACCTGTCCAGCGCGATAGGCTGGTGAAGACGGTAACTCGAACTCTCCATTCCCAGGAACGCGCCTCGTGATGTCCCTTGGTCCCAAATATAAGACAGGTTCTTTCGGCAAGGCTGCCGTGCTGGCCTGTGCATTTTCGGTTCTTGCCTCCTGCGCGCAGGTCGATGTTCCCGGCGCCCGCAACGCGAAGATTCCTTCGCCGACCATGGCGAACGAGCGGCCTGAAGCCATTAATGAAAAGCCTGATAGCGTGCTGTATCTGCCGTTGGGCAGTGACGTGCTCGTTCCTGAAGCTGAAGGTGGCGAATCGTTGCCTGATGAAATCGTCGGGCCGTTCGAATTGCGTTCGGAAACGCTGGCCGGAGCACTCCAGCTTATTCTGGCTGATTATGAACTGCCGCTGGCTTTCGAAACCAATGAGGCGCTGACGCGCACTATTACCGTCGCCAATCTGCGCGGTCCGCTGAATAAGGTGGTTGAACGTGTTTGCGGTCTCGCCGATCTTTACTGTTCATATGAGGGTGGCATTCTGGTCATCAAGGAAACCCAGACTTTTACAGTCACGGTCCCTCCGGTCGGTGGCGAGACGGATATCCTCGCGGCGCTGGCTACCGGCCTGCAAGCCATTACGGGATCTTCCGCGACCACCGAACCCGGCACGCGCACGATCATTTACGAAGCGACCAACCGCACGGCCAATCTCGCCGACCGTTACTTCCAGAAAATCCGTTCCAATACGGCGCTGATCGTATTTGAAATTTATATTTGGGAGGTAACCCTCAACAGCGATAACGCCACGGGTATTAACTGGCAAAAGATTGAAAATTTCGGAAAATTCAATTTAGGCATTGATCTCCCCGGCGGGTCGGGCGCGGATAGCCCGATCAGCATCGGTTTGCCTACGACGGGCGATGTGGCGTTTGATGGTAATGATGTTTTTGAATTCATTTCCACCTATGGTGCAGTGAAGACGATTTCCCAGCCACAGATTACGGTGCTTTCAGGTGCGAAGGCATCTCTCCGTGCCGCCGATACGGTGAACTACGTTTCGTCCCTCAGCCGTTCCGTCGATGACGGCGAAGTAACTGTTTCAACGGAAACGGATTCTGTTGATACGGGCTTCACGCTGACGATAGCCAGTGCATGGGATAACGCGACCATCTATGGCAACGTGGAAATCGAGCTTCAGGAATTCCAGGGCTTTGACGATTTTGAAGCGGACGGAACAACACTGAAGCTTCCGCGTGCCACCGAGCGCGAGCTTTCGACTCAGATCCGCATTCGTCCCGGCGATTCATTGTTGATTGCAGGTCTAGTGCGTGAAAACGACCAGTTCGATAAATCCGGCCCCGGATTCCAGGAGCCGATCATCGCCACATCGCGCAGCGGCGCTGTTACCAATACCGAACTGGTCTTCCTGCTGAAGCCAAAGGTCATCGTCTATACTTCTGAAAACAATAAGGAAATGATGAACAAGGGCCTTGGCGGCGTAACACCGACATCCATGGACCCGGGCGCTTCCGCGCAGCCCGCTGTTAAGGAAAATGAATTTGATGGCGGCGCCATCCCTGACGCGCTGTTAAATCCTGGCGGCTAGTATCTGATTCAAAACATTAAATAAAGCCCGGTCCCTTTTTAGGGCTCCGGCTTTTTTCTTTTTTATGATAGAATCAGAGAAATGGCGCTCTTGGGGCGCTGTATTCTGTTAATTCCAGCCTGTCCTTTCATGCGCCCGCAGATTTATAGGATTTTTCATTTAGGTCTTTTTGTGCTCGCTCTCTCACTGGGGGCGGGAAATGCGCATGCGCAATATGCTGGCTTTAACGATCCGGGTGCGCGTTCGGCAAATGGCGCGACTGCCGGTGGCGGTCTCGTTCCCGTTCTTCCTGCGGTTGACGGCGGCACGGTTCCAACAGGCGCAACCGCGCAGGTGGTTGTCCGTTTCCGGAATGATGGCGGCCAGCCGGTTGAAACAGGCTTGATCCGCCTTTATCCGTCTTCAACAGTTTCCGCCAATGTTGCACTCAACCAGTGCGAAGAAACGCCGCTTGCGCCTGGTGCGGAATGTGCGGTCGCGCTTTCGGTCAAGGGACTGCAGGCCGGTTCGTGGCGCGTTGAAATGCTGATGTCCCATAACGGCAAAACGCGTCTTGTCTCAGCAACTCTTTCCGGTGAAGTTGAGGCTGGCGGCGAAGGATCGGAAACTTTAGCGAGCGATATCGAGGCAATCCCGTCCGAAGTTGATTTCGGCAACATGGATGCCAGCCAGACTCTCACCGAGCCTATCATTCTTCGCAACATCACTTCTACCGCACTCGACATCAGCGAAATAAGCATCGATGCCAGCGACCAGTCCGGTTACGCACTTAAAACGGAATGTAAAAAACTTGAGCCCGGTCAGGCGTGCATTGCGATCGTTTCATGGTCACCAAAAACGAAGGGGCGCTCTTCGGGCGTACTGGTTGTTCGTCACACAGGACCTACGGCGCTTACAAGCGTTCCACTCCTCGGTGAATTCAAGCCTGAGAGCGTGGCGAAGGCTGAAGTGTTTCCGCAGGCGGTACCTGGGCGCGGATTGCTCGTCGCTTCGCAAAGTGAAATCGATTTCGGCGAAAGCGTGATGACGGCTTCGACCATCACCGTTTCGCTCGTCAATGCAGGCGATGCGCCCGTTACAATTCAGGACATCCGGATTTCCGGCAGCGATAATGGCCTCAGTTTCAAGGATGACGGCTGTCTTGCCGCCACGGTGCTCGAACCTATCCAAGCCTGTCCACTGACGATCACATGGTCGCCGACGCGCGTTGGCTCTCTGTACGACGACATACAAATTCTGCATGACGGCGCACGCGGTGTTCTTGTCCTTCCTATTCGCGGCGGCTCCGAGCAGCCAGTCAGCCAGGATCAAAAAGCGATTGTCTTGAACGGCGGCAGCGCTGTTCAGCTTCCGCTTGATCCATCGCTCGATCCGAATGCTTCGGCCGATATCGCCAAGGCTGCAGAAAGAAACGCCGCCGAAGCCGGTCTGGCATCATACAATGTATCCGTGCCCAATGCTGCCAGCGTCCTCGATGGGTATAAAATCACATCCTTTTCACCCACCCGGGCAATCATAAACGGCCCCGGCGGCAGCCGTATCGTTTTCGATAATGAGGAAATTGTACTCGGCGGAGTCCCGTGGTTTGTGGCGATTCAGAAGAACGGCATCGAATTCTTGTATCAGGGCCAAAGAATCCTGCTCCTTTTCGACCGGTCTTTATCTTCTATTAACCGGGTTTCGTCATCATCAAGTAGTGGTAGTGCTGGCGGCGGGGGTTCTTCTGTAAATAGCGCGCCCGCAAGCTCTGGAGCAACCGAAACCGGTGGTTAATTTATGTCCGATGCGACAAACGATCAGGATACCGACAGGCGCAGTAAGGGCGACTCCGATCCGCCCGGCGGATTAGAACGCCGTCGTAGCGCCGCGCGAAAAAAAATCCGTTCCTCCGAGGGCCGTGAACGCTATCTCGACATGGTTCAGCGTGAACGCGCGTTGCTGCTTGAACAGGGAATTCCGCGCTCGACTGAGCAGCTTCTCGATATGGCCGGCGCTGTCGCTCCTTCACAGACCGAAGAAGAGGAAGGCATCAAGGACCGCGCCACGGGCGACCAGCTCCGCGCCGTTCTTCCCGTCCAGTCATGGCTCCCGCTTTCAATTCACCTGATCGGCCTTCGCGATGGCGTGCTGCGCATCGCGCCCTTGCACGACCTCAACGACCGCCAGATCGAAAATCTTTTTTCGACCGCTAACCGTTCCGGATTTCACGTTGAGCGCGTTGAGATCGAAGTCTGGGACCGTAAGGAACTGACCGATACGCTGCGCTCGGTTCACGATCTTTCCGCCGACCGCTGCGAAAAGACTCTCGCGCTCTGGCTCGCCGATAGCGACAACGGTCTGCTGCTCAATCAGTTCCAGCGCGACCTGATGGCCGAAGCCCTTCAGATGCGCGCTTCCGATATTCACCTTGTTCAGGATAACAACCCCGACGCACCGAACTGGATCAAGTACCGCATCGACGGCGATTTGATTCCGATGCACTTGCTTCCTGCCGAGGCCATGGCGCGTCTGACCACGCTTCTTAAACGCGACGCCGGATTGAACTTCGGCGACAGAACAACGCCCAAGGACGGCCGTTTCGGCTTCACCTGGCAGGGCCGCGCCATCGACGTCCGCGTCGCCGCCGGTCCGCAGGCGCAGGATGGTGAAAAACTTACGCTTCGTCTTCTCGACCGCGCCGCGCTCAAAGGTTTTGATGAATTGTTCCGCCGTCATGAAGATGTCGGAGATTATCTTGCAAAACTTCTCTCGCCTGAAATCAAGGGCGGCGGCGGCATGATCCTGCTCTCCGGCCCGACCGGCTCCGGTAAGACGACGACATTATATGCATGCGTTCAGCAGATCGACCGTCGCAGGAAACATGTTCTCACCATCGAAGACCCGATTGAATATGAACTGCGCTACGCGACGCAATGGCAGGTACGCCCCGGTATGCCCGGCGGTTCCTTCGCCGATCTCATCCGCGCCGCGATGCGTCACGATCCCGATTACATCATCATCGGCGAGATGCGCGATGGCGACACGGTGGAAACATCGCTACGTGCTGCTGAATCCGGTCACACCGTGATTTCAACGGTCCACGCCGACACAGCGCTCCAGACGTTCGAGCGTCTTCGCTCGCTGATGCCGTCCGAGCGTGAGCGCTCCTCAACTTACACATTGTCGCAGCAGGTGCGCGCCATTCTTAACCAGCGTCTTCTGCGGACGCTTTGCCAGGGCTGCTCCCATAAGGCCAAGACAGGCGAAATCCTTAGCCAGGAAGAAATGGATGCTTTCGGATTGAAGGAAGACATCAAGATCCGTCGGCATAACACCAGCGGCTGCGACCTCTGCAACCGCACTGGAATCTCCGGCCGTACGCTGCTTCTGGACGCGATCCTCATCACGCTCGGTCCGGCCCAGAGAAACCATATTTACGAAGCCCTGATCGGCAACGTGAACAAAGTCATTCACGAAGAGGGCGTCGTGGTTCACACGCGCCGCGAGGGTCTTGTCGATCTTGTCGTCAACGGCCTTGTCGATCCAAAAGCGGCGCTCTCATACCTGGAAGAATAATTCCATGCAGCAGTGGGTTGCTGAAATCGCTTACGAGACGACATCCGGCCCGAAACGGGTGACGGAATCTTTTTATCTTCCTTCCAAAGAAGACGTGCGCGAAGCCATATCCAAGAAAGGCGGCTACGCGCTTGCCATTCGTCCGCACGAACGCTCGCCACTGGAACGTTTGCTGGCGCGTTCGACATGGTGGCAGGTTCAGCTCTTGCGCGGCATCCAGTTCCGCTCTATTTCGACATCGCCCGGCGTGGCGCTGTGGAAAATCATCCAGGCCGAAACCAATCCTCGCCGCCAGAATATCATGGCGCCCGCGCGCGAAGCGCTTGCCCGGGGTCTTGGCATTATCGACGCGCTGAAGGCCCTGAATCTTTTCGATCATGGCACGCTGGCCATTCTCGCCGGTTCCGAACGTGCGAACCGCCTGGTGGAAGGTATTCCGCACGCCATTCACTCGATCACGCAAAAACGTAAAAACGCGCGCGCGATCATGGGCACTATGGGATGGCTGGCCTTCGACGTGTTCTCGATTGTTACGTCGCTGTGGTCCGGTAAGGACATGGTTTTGAAATGGTTTAATGATAACCCCCCGACCGAACCTGTCGAAAAAGCGAAATTCGATCTTGTCGTCTGGCGCCTCGGCATGACATGGGACATCCTGATCTGGTTTTCGGTCGGCCTGGGTATTTTTATGGCCTGGTGCGTGTTCTCGTTCTGGGTCAACCGCGGCAAAAAGGACTGGCCTACAGCGCGTATTGTACGCCGGATCCCCTTAATTGGCGGCTATCTCCGCGACCTGGCCTTTGCGGACTCGATGTCAGCCGCCGCCCGTATGTTACGAGGAATGGTGCCTATTAACGACACGCTGGAGCAATCCGCCGAAGCCTCCTCGGCCCCGGATGTGGCCATGTATTGGGAAGAATCCCTGAAAGACCTTGGCCGCGGCGTTTCTCTGGGTTCGGCCCTCGACCGGGCACCCTTGACCCGGAACGAGCGTCTGGAATTGGCGAGCTTGTCGGACCTCGGCCAAGTTGCTACAGTAATGGAGTCTATTTCTGAAATGCGTTCGCAGGCCGCCAAGACAAAACATTCTCTCATCGTCTGGCTGGCTTTCGCCCTCACCGGCGTCTTCCTCGCGGTCGCTTTTGGTTCTGCAATTTACGCCCTGACGGTCATGAATATGAGTATGGACTCAATGATGGGCGGCTTGATGCAAGGAGCGATGTGAGCTTGGTCATTGGAGCGAAGGACAAGGACGGCTTTGAAAAAGGCAAGCCTTCCGAAAAGAAGGGCCGGAGCGGTATGTCCCGTCCGCGTCCCGGCATGTCCGATTTTCTTGCAGGCGAAGCCAAAGATTTTGTCAGCGAACTTTACCCCTATCTTCCCTTCGAACTTATCGGTGGCTCCGTGCCGCACATTCCCGGAACGGAAGAGGAGGCGGTGTGGAATGCCGCCGCCCAGGCCTGCAGCACCGAGAAGGTTCATTTTTGCTACTCTGTCGACAGCGGCAAGGTCTGGTATCTCGCCTGTCCTTCCATGGCGCTCGCTTCGAACCCTCACAGCTGGTGCCCGCTGGCCGCGGCTTTACCCGGCAACAGCGAATATTGGGATCACGAAACGGTCTACCTGTATGAGCAGGAAGGTATCGCTTCAGCTTTGAGATGGGATCCTGAAACCGGACGCATGCAGGTTTTCCTCGGTGCGTCGCGTACGATTTTGCCGCGCGTGCAAAGCATGGACGCAAATTTTGTCACCATCAATCCTGAAGTCGCCGATATCGTGCCGTGGCGCAACAAGCAGCTCAAGACGGAAAAACTTTCCCGCGCAACGGCGCGGATGCTGCTGTTCTCGGGTATGCTCGTGGCCTTCATCGCGGCGCTTGTACTGGTATTCAATCTGATCGGTGCAGGCTTAACGCAACGCGATCTTACAACTGTGCAACAAGAAACCGAAGCCGCATCCAATGAACTCATGCTCAAAGCACATAGTGCGATGCAAAGCGATACGATCAAGCACATCGTCCGCATTCAGGAGTTGCTGGATGCGCTGGCGGCCAAAGATGGCACGCTGGTGCGGTACGAGGTTAAGGGCGGCAAGGTCGAATGGGAGGCACTGGTCCCCAAGGCCTTTGCGGCGGAATTCGGCCAGCCCACGAAAATCGATGAAAAAGACGGGCGTATCAGGATTAAGAACTCAAAATAGCTGTTTTTCAGCTTTCAGATGAAATTAACGCATAAAAGGTTATAATACATAGTGGGGAAGCATAGGGTCGGGTAAGGCATAAATGATTGATTTCAAATCATTAAAATCGTTTGATTGGCGCAGTTTAAAGAAATATGCGGATCCCAAGGTTTCCGAGGATCTTAACGCTTTCCTTGAAAAACTGCCGCAGCATGCCGGCCAGAGCATGCTTGTCATCGCCGGCATTGCCTGGGCCTCGGCTGGGGCGCTGGGGCTTTATGCAACCATACAGATGCAGAAAATGACGGAATTAAAGGCGAAGCTGGCTGAAGCCGAAGCCCTGAAACCGATCGTGCCGATTATTAAGGATGTTCCGGTTAATCCTAAAGAAGTCGCAGAATTTGTTGATAAAATCAAAACCATCTATACAGGCCTCTCGATTAAGGAGAATGGCGCGTCTATTCTGGTAACAGCTGAAAATACCGCTGCTTTCGGCCAGTTCCGGGAGGCTATAGGCCATATCCAGAATGGGGGCACAGGGTGGCGGGTCAGCATTGACAGATTGTGCGTGGGGCGCGAATGTGAAAGGGTGCCATTGGCGGCAGCCCTCAAGATTAACAAGGTTTCCGTCGATAAGCCGGGATGATATAGTGATCAGAGTTAAACGGAGAAAATACATGCTCGAGAATACCCAAAACAGCCAGCGTAAAACGGAAAAAGGAAACGTTCTTTTCCTTATCCTTATCGCGGTGGCCCTGTTCGCAGCGCTATCATACGCTGTAACGCAGTCAAGCAGATCAGGGGGCGGAGATGCCGGGAACGAAACAAACCTGATCAGCAGCGCTCAGATCACACAATATCCTTCCTCGGTCAGGACGGCCATTATCCGCATGATGGTTTCCAGCAATGTTTCTGCAGACCAGTTGCAATTCAATCCGCCATCTGATTACGCCTCGTGCACATCAACCTCACGATGTGTGTTCCATCCCTCGGGCGGCGGCGCGACCTATGTCGAGGCACCTGAAAATGTCGTAACAGGATCCAGTTCGCAGCCATGGGTATTTAACGGGCAAAACGAAGTTAACCTCGTTGGAACAACCGCTGCCGGTGCTAACGACAGCGAAACGGCGACAACTGTTGAAATCATGGCGATCTTGCCGAATGTTGAAACCTCTATCTGTAACAGGATCAACGACGAGCTTGGCATCGGCCCGGCCGCCGTAGCTGAAACAGGTATCGACGTCACATCGAAGCTTGGCGGCGGTGGTTCCTATGTAACTGCCTTGGCCTCTGGCGGCAGCGGCGGGACCATTGGTAACGCGACGACCAGCACCCTTAACGGTCAGGCCTTCGGCTGCTTCTCCATGGG
>JAGNLJ010000003.1 GCA_017999645.1 Alphaproteobacteria bacterium | reverse complement strand
GTGGGGAGGACTGGCGGGGGGTGGTTGGGGGGCCAGAGGGGGGGTGGGGGTGCAAGGCGCTGAATTTATGGGGGAAACGGAGTTACTCATTCGGCGGTTTTCAGGGGAGGGGGTGGGTGCGCCGTTCGGTTTTGAGTTCAGAGCCATGGGGGAAGGATAGGCGAAATGGGCTTATATGTAAAGGAATTAATTCCTATTTTTTGTAATCGCCATTATTTCAGGATTTTTCTTTTCAATCGCTTGTGTAATTTCAGGATGCTTCTTTTTTAAGCGTGCCCATCTTCTTTTTGCGTTCATTAAATCCTTTTTTACTTCTCGCAATTTTTTTTCTGATTTTTCCCTTTCTTTTCTTATTTTTTTAATAGGGTGCTTCAAAGTTTTTTTAAGTAAAAAAATATAGACATTGCTAATGTGGTAAATATATCTGGTGCGAGCGTCAAATTGACTATAATTTTCTGGTTTCCGCTCTGAAGAATATGATAGTAAAAAGCAGGCAGCGGAAATTTCTGGCACTTTAAACTCTGCGACTTTTCTGGCGTGTGCAAAAGTATTGCGAATGTCTCTAATAATATCTAAATCTTTGTAAATTGCTTTGCTGCAAAGCTTGAATGCATAAGCAATTTTGATTTTTGCAGAAAATGATGATAACGGGCCGTAAGCATTAAATAATTTGTTCTTAGTATCAACATCTAAATGACTCATGTGGTGACTAAGAAGGGCTTCAAGTTGACTTTCAAGCATCGTGGCTCCCACGATACCTACAGCACGGTCTGTTTCTGCATTTAATTCTTCAAACAACGCATTGCTGTCAACAGCTCCTGGCTCTTGTCGTCCAAATTTTCTTAGATTTTGTAATGTAGAGTTGGAAGCCATTATGATTATATCTTTGCATTCAATATATGTGGTTTAAGCCGCATCAAACGGGAGGGGGAATGCATTATTTGCTTATGTTTGCCTTTTTGCTTCTTTATTAATTATCTTTCGCGAGGCTCCCAAGTTCGGCGCCAGTGGCACCTCCAGTCCTATCCTCGCCTTTGGACTTTATAATACTAATTGATTCTTTTAGTTTTAGAAATGGTAGCGGTGCAGTGATTTGAACCCCTCAACCAAAGGAGAATGGTTATGCGCGTGATGGTTTTTGTTAAGGCGACGAAGGAGAGTGAAGAGGGGCTGTCGCCCGATCCGAAAATGTTCGAGGCGATGGGGCGTTATAATGACGAGCTGATGAAGGCCGGGATTCTGACCGGCGATCTCGGCGGGCTGAAGCCGACCAAACATGCGAAGCGTGTTGCGTTCGACGGCGCGAAGCGCGCGGTGAAGGACGGGCCGTTCGGCAATGCCAATGATATTGTCGCGGGGTTCTGGATATGGACCGTGAAGGACATGGACGAGGCAGTCGAGTGGGTGAAGAAATGCCCGAACCCAATGCCGGGTGCTTCGGAAATTGAAATCCGCCCGTTCTTTGAAGAGGAAGATTTTAAAGAGTGGGGGATCGGGTAGGAATTTTGTGCGGCTTCGCGGCGAGTATTGTGCTGGATCCCCTTCCCGGCTCGGCAAGCCTCGCCGCCGGGGATGACAGTGGAGGTTTAAAAGTTTGCCGCATTCGCGACGGGCGGGGATGACGATCAGCGTGCGGATTTACGGACGGGCGCGAAATTGCGGTGGTCGGACTCGCAGATGTCCTGAACGGCATGGTCGAGTAACGGGTTGGCGGCGGCCTGCTCGGCATGCTTGCGGGATTCCATGTAGTGCGGATTGATGAGGGATAAGGTTTCGTTGACGAAGATCAGCCTGTGCATCGAGAGGCCCTCGCGCAGGCTTTCGGCGGGAAGCGTGTCCTGGTGGTACTGGCATACGCCGCAAAGTTCGGGGCGCTTGTCGAATAATTTTTCAAGCTGCCATTCATAATCAAAAAGTTTCGCGAGGTTTTCCTGGTTGCCGAATTCGTAGGTCATGTCGCCCGAGGCCCAGAGGCCCTGGTAGCCGTCGCTCAATGCGCTGTCCAAAAGGTCTTCGAGTTTCTGGAGCATGAGGGCGGTGTCGAACGTGCCGTCGGATTGCAGGACGGATTCAGAGGAGAGAATGAGGCGGCCGGTTTCAATCTCTTTCGCGACATCCATGCCGAAGCCTGCAAGCGTGGAGCGCAGGCCTGAGACCATTGCCGGGCTGTTCAGATACAGGCAGCGGTAATTATCATTAAGCTTTTGATAGAGGATGGCGGCGATCGCGGGTAGCTGGGTGCTGGGCGCGCCTTTGTAGATCATACATTGATGCCGCGTATGCGATTCCATGAATTCCATTATAATTGATTTCAACGATTTTGAATATCTATTTTTTCTAATATTAAGCGGCGGCGGGGCAGCGGGCTCAAATAAAAAACGCCGGAAACATATGCTCCCGGCGTTTTATCTCTTCAGGCGTCGATATTAAGCGGCTGCTTTTTTGTCGCCTGGTTTATCGGATGGTTTTGCGTCTGATCCACTTGATCCTTTTTCGTCGGAGCGTGCTTCGTTGCCGCGCTCGGCTTTAGAATCTTGCTGATTAGCCTCTGCAGGATTGGGATTTTTGGGATCCTTCAGGTTTGCAGGGTTTTCTTTGTTGGCGGGCTGGTTTGGCTGATTTGTCATTTTTCTTATCTTTCTCGTTCGTTCAGTTCATGCATGGTCTAACACGCGGGCGCGCGGACCATCCCATAAACAATATTAATAAATGAGTTGCTATTGCAGGCATTGACGCGAATGGTATGAAAGCGTGCGCGGCGCTAATCGATATAATGATTGATGGCTTTTTTGGAATTGTCCTTTTTCGGCACATGAGGACGGCGGACATATTCAGGAGCCTGCTGGCGGGCGCGGTCGCCCTTGTGCATGTCGCCAGTGGCGCCGACATCGGGGCGGGGCGGTTTTTTGCCTGTGAATTTATCCATTATGAATTGTCGCCCTGTTCGTGCGAGGTGCCTACGGCGCGCTCGTTATAACCTGCGCCGCCCGACTGGCCGCCCGATTTTTTGAAACGACGGCCTTTGACCTTGTTTAGGCCTTTGTTCTGGCCATTTCTGAAATTTGTGCTGCGCATTGAGATTTCTCCTTTTGGCTTGCGTAAGAAGGCCAACGCGCTGCTGGACGAAAGGTTCATAAAAGCTTATATATTTCTTATTAAATTTTTGAAGGAATATTGTCATGAGAGAGTCGACGAAGAAGAAATTAGGCAGATTCAGCACGGCTGTTGTGATCGTGCTCGCGGTGCTGGCGGTATTCGTGACGATGCAGCCTGATGATACGCATGTTGAGCGCAGCGCGGTGGTGAAAGCTTCGCCGCAGGAGGTTTATTCTTACGTGAATAATCTCGATAACTGGAATTCATTCTCGCCGTGGGCTGACCTCGACCCGAACGCCAAGATTTCTTATGAGGGACCGCGCGCGGGCGAAGGCGCGGTGTTCCGCTGGGAAGGGAACGGTGAAGTGGGTGAGGGCAGCATGAAGATTGTCGAGAGTGTGCCAGGTGAGAGCGTACGCATGGAGCTGGAATTCGTGCGACCGTTTCCCGGCACGAGCAGCGCGATGTTTAAGATGGAGCCCGTGGAGGGCGGCACGAACGTGACGTGGAGCTCGAACTGGAAAAATAATTTCCTGGCAAAAGCGGTCAGTCTCGTCATCGATTGCGAGGCGATGACAGGCGGATATTTTGAGCAGGGGCTAGATAATTTACGCGCGCAGGTCGAGAAATAATTATTTTCTGCGACGTTTTTTTCTGGCGCTGAGGTCGACCATCGCCGCGAAGCCGCCATAAGCCATCTTGTTCGGCGCGAAGGGCATGTCGCTGGGGTCCGGGCACATTTCATGAATTTTCGGATCCGCCATAACTTTTTTGTTTACAGCATCACGATGCTTGCGGGATTTGTAGACGATGAAAGAAAACAGAACGGTTTCACCGGATTTGGTTTTCGCAAGCTTCGTAAAAGGCATGCCCATTTGAACGCGAAGGTCTTCGCCGACGCATTCCACATATTCAAGTGCGCCGTATTTCATCCAGATTTTCCCGGCGGCGGCGGCCATTTTTTTATAGGCCTTTAATTTGGATTTTTTGATCGGGATGACGAAGCCATCAACATAACGGGGCATGGTTAATCTCCTTTTTTAATGATTTCAGCAATTGCCTTTTTTCGCCTGGCCGGGTGGGCAGCCATGCGGGTGGCCGTAATGGGCCGGGTGGCATGCCGATAAAAAGCCAGTGGTGAACAACAGCAGAAGTGTAAGTTTCAATGCGCGCATAAGCATCTCCTTTTTGCTTAATGCAACCAATGCTACCAGTTCGTTTTGGTTCCCGGAAGAGCGATGATTAGGCCGTCGAGTTTATTGGTGAGCTTGATCTGGCAGCCCAAACGCGAGGTTTCGCGAATGTCGGAGGCGGTATCGAGCATGTCGATTTCTTCCTCAGATTGTTCATTGTCCTCGGCGGTGACGCGTGCGACCCAGTCGGGGTGGATATAAACGTGACAGGTCGCGCAGGCCATGCAGCCGCCGCACGCGCCTTCAATGCCGTCGATGCGATTTTCCGTTGCGACCTGCATGATGGAAAGATTTTCGTCAGCTTCAATGGTTTGCGATGAACCGTCGGGCTGGAGGAACGTGATTTTAGGCATTGGCGGTTTTCCTGTTGAGGCGCGTAGCGATTTTTTCGAACGCGGCGAGGAATTGATCTATGTCGCCTTGCGTGCTCGCCCAGCCGGTGGAGACGCGAATGGTTCCGCTCGCGTCCGCGCCCATGGCTTTGAGGACGTGGCTCGGCTTGACGCTACCGGAGGCACAAGCAGAGCCGTTACTGAGCGCGATGCCCTCTAAATCGAATGCCATGAGCAAAGTTTCGGAGGAGGCGCCGGGAAGCGAGAAGAGCGTGGTGTTCGAAACGCGCGGGGCATTTTGGGAATGAATAGCTATGTCGTTATTTATTTTACATAACGCATTTTCTAATACATCACGCAATGTTTTGGTGTGGGTGGTGTGGTGCGCGAGATCGCGCGCGGCGATTTGCGCGGCAGCGCCGAAGCCGGCGATGGCGGCGGTGTTCTGGGTGCCCGGGCGGGCTTTTTTCTCCTGACCGCCGCCATCCAATAATGTCGGTGTGATGCCGCAGATGCCGAGGCAGAGCGCGCCCGCGCCTTGCGGCCCGCCTATCTTGTGCGCGGAAAGTGTGAGGAAATCGATGTGGCCCGGTGCCATGTCGATGGCAATTTTTCCGGCGGCCTGTACGGCGTCACTATGAAAGAATGCGCCGTGTTTTTTCGCGAGGGCAGAAATTTTATCGACGGGCTGGATGACGCCGGTTTCGTTGTTCACCATCATGACCGAGACGAGGCCGGTTTTTTGGGCTTTAAGCAAAGTTTCCAGTGCGATCAAGTCGACGATGCCGTTTTTGTCGACGGGAATTTTTTCGGCGTTTGGAGCGGCTTCGAGAACCGAAGGGTGCTCGATGGCGGAAACGAGAATGCGTTCCCTGGCAAAATATTTGAGGACGGTGTTGTTGCCCTCGGTCGCGCCGGAATTAAAGATTACCTGGGCGGGCGGGCAATTGACAAGCGCGGCGACCTGCTGCCTCGCATCCTCGATCATCTTGTGCGCGGCGCGGCCATATGTGTGGACCGACGAGGCGTTATGCGGCGCATTCATAGCTGCATTGACGGCGGCAAGCGCCTCCGGCCGCAGGGGCGCGGTCGCGTTATAATCGAGATAAATGGCGGGTTTGCCTGTCATGCGCTGGTTGTAGCGGGTTATGACGGGTTTTTCAAATGGGGTGTGGGTTAGAGGGCGCGGCGCGTTCCGAGGGCTTTATTCCGAGCTTTTCAAGTTCATCGACAACGCGATGCAGGGTTTTAATGCGGGCCGCCGCCACAGAAGCCGCTGTGAGGCCATTGGGAGCCGCTTTGGTCAAATCGATTTTGAATTTTGCGAAGTGAGGAATCAGGTATGCATAACCGTTTTCAGCGGCAAGAGTGACAAGAGTGTGGCTGGATTTTTCTATGATGTCGGTAATCTCAAATTCCGGGTGAAGCGCGATGAGGGCGTAAAATTTTTTGATCCTGGATGGAAGGTTTATCATCCGGTCAAAGTGATTGAATTTGGAATGAGCGGAATCCGCGTATTCAAGGGAATAGGGTTCCTCCAGAACTTCGACGATTTTCTGTTTAAGTTCCAGTATCTCCACTTTTGAAAGATTTTTGTCTGCGTCGGTGAGCATGTTGTTTCAACTATGGTGCGGACCGTGTTTTATCGAGTCATCCGATGAGGCGCGGCTCCAGGTCTGATCCTGCGCTCTTCTGCATATCGCCTCGATAACGGGTTTATGTTTGCGATAGGCCATTTCCTCGAAGCTCAGATTATTGACCCTGTCCGTAATGCCAAATTTTTCACGCATCGCGCTGACTTCCGGACTGTAAAACAGGTTGATGGTGGTTTTTATGGTCGATAAATGCATGGAGTTATGATAAGCGGGCGCTTCGATCGCAGCGATGATAAAATTCCTGAGTTTCGCCAGGTCCTGCCTGCTTAGTGAGGCTTGATGTGGAATTTCCTGCAGCTCCTCCATTTGCTCATCGCGCGAGCTTCTGCGGAACATATCGAGAGTCAGCAATTTGAGGAGCTGCGTTTTCATGGAAGCGCCGGGCCATCCTGAATTGAATGCTCCAGTACCTGACTTGTTTGAGTCGGATTTATATCGAAGAAGATGAAGCCGACATGGTTATTGTATGGGGGTTCCTGAACCTTGTTTTTTATGGTCAGGTCGCCCGAGCCGGGGACGAGATCGTCGATGCCGAGTTCTTCGCGCCGCATGGATATGTAAGGGCTGTAAAATTCCTGAACGTTAAAGCGCAGTTCATCCAGCCTTCTGGCTTTTTCACGGTCACCGATGCTGTCGGAAGATGAAAAATACGTGAACGTGGAAAGAATTTTTTCCTTAAGATTCCTGACGTATTCATCTCCAGCGGTTTTTCCCTTGATCAATTCCACGAGGGCCGCATACGTGCCGTGTTCGGGCATTGCCCAGATCATCGGCGTGTCGCCGTTAAAATCTGGGCTTGTTAAATCAACCCCGGCGTCGTGAAGAGCCTTGAGCATCGGAATGCGGCCTGTCATGCATGCGATAGAGGCCAGTGTGTGCCCGTCGGCTTGCGTTTCCTCAAGGTCAACGTTGAGTTTTTTTAAAACCGGAATCACTTTTTCATGACCGTATAATATGGTGAGTTTAGGGATGCTGAATTCGCCGAAAAAGAGATCGCCGAGGTTTGCTTTTTTGATTAGTTCGGCTGTTTCTGGTCTGTAGACAGACTCGATATCCTGAATCAGGCCCCTGGTTCTAAAAGGCGAGAGGATCACCGCCTCCTGCCTGAGATCACGATATATTCTTTGCAGGCAATAATAAATATCCTCGGGCAAGCCGTTTTGTTTAAAGAAACTCATTGCAGTAACTTTCCTGTTTTTTATTTTATTATTTTATAAATGTGGTTAAAGGCCGTGATTACATGTCGCACGTGGCTTGCTCTGTTGCCGGTTTTTGAGAGTCCTGCCAGCGCTCGATCGTCATGCCGACATAGCCGTGAGTTTTACCGGCAATATTTTTCAAGTTCGTTATATAAGTTTGAAAGTGTGGGACGTGCTGATAGGCGCGGCAAAAATCTTCAATACGCTTTACGGCGCTCTCAATTTTTTCCACACGGGATGCATTGCTTTTAGAATTAGAAACATCGGACATCAATGCTACGATCCCTTCTATTCGGTCGGCTATTTCGTGGGATTTATCGTTTTTCATGTGAATGGTCCTTAATGTTTTGTTTTTGATTACGGGTGGACGGGCTGAAGATTAAGTTCTTCGATCTGGTGGACGGGCGGGAGCCTGCCGCTGATGAAAATACGGGTGGCATCGTTTTTTGCAACATCGAGCGGGGCTTTGCCGGTAGCGTCCCTTTTTTTGAGGTCGGCGCCGTAGATTTCCAGGGTCTCCAGCATGATAACCAAGCCTTTCGCTGATGCGACGGTCGTCGGTAGATGCCCGTGTGCGTCCAACGCATTTAGATCGTAATTTAATTCCGCGAGAACGGGTACGAGTTCAAGAATGTTGTAATTGGCGACGCATGTGGCAAAGCTGAAATCCGATCCGTAGATATTGTCCGGGATATTGCGACTGATGCGTTCCTTCAAAATTTTGCCGCTGTTAAATTGTTTCAGCTGATCTTTCAGTTTTTTTAAATCATCTTCGTCAAATTTACGGGTCGCAACGAATTTTCTCAATCCGTCGATGATGTCATGCTTGAGGCGCATAATTTCATTATGGGTGATCTCACTCATTAGTTAACTCCCTGTGCTCTTTTTTTATTTGCGCGAGGGTACCAGAGTCGATTATTTTATGTCAATGTCGATATAAAAAATGCGAGGCGAGGCGTGGCTCCGATTATCCACAAATTTATCAACAGGTTACGATAAATTTATAGACATTTCCCGGTGACTGCCATATAGAAAGGGCAAAATCACTGCCCGGGAAGGGTTTATCGCTTCCCGCCTTTTTAAAAGACGCCTCCCACGTGAAGGGGCAAAAGCAAGGGGATACGATGCCAGAAGTTATTTTCAATGGCCCTGCAGGCCGGATTGAAGGCCGCTACTCTCACTCCAAGATTAAACACGCGCCGCTGGCGCTTATTCTTCATCCTTCGCCCGAGCACGGCGGCACGATGAATAACAAAATCACTTACATGATGTTCCAGGCTTTTGTCGCGCGCGGCTTCTCGACGCTGCGTTTCAATTTCCGCGGCGTGGGAAGATCGCAGGGGATTTTTGATCGCGGTGAAGGCGAGTTGTCTGATGCCGCTTCGGCGCTGGACTGGATGCAGGAGATAAATCCGAACGCGCCCTATGCATGGATATCGGGATTTTCGTTCGGCGCGTGGATCGGCATGCAGTTGCTGATGCGCCGCCCGGAAATTCGCGGATTCATTTCGGTTGCGCCGCCAGCTAACACGCAGGACTTTACGTTCCTGGCACCATGCCCGACGAGCGGATTGATTATTCAGGGTCAAAAAGACGATGTCGTGACCGAGCCGGAAGTGAATACGTTCGTCGACAAGCTGCACCAGCAGAAGGGCATCAAGATCGATTACCGCATTATTCCCGGGGCTAATCACTTCTTCCACGGCCACACAGATACGTTGATCAGTCACGTGCATGATCACCTCGATAAGGCTGAGGGCGGACTTAGAGTCCAGACACACGCGCTCGCTGCGGCGGAGTAATCACTCGTCATTGCGAGCGTTAGCGAAGCAATCCAGAAAAAATGGATTGCTTCGTCGGCTTTTAGCCTCCTCGCAATGACGATTAATTATGCGGCTTTGGGAAGCGCAGACGCGGCTTCGCGGACGGCGTCGATATGGCCTTCGACTTTCACGCCGCGCCAGATTTGCGCGATTTTTCCCTGCTCGTCGATGAGGAAGGTCGAGCGCTCGATGCCCATGTATTTCTTGCCCATCATGGATTTTTCTTTCCAGACGCCGTAAGCCTCGCAGACCTTGCCGTCTTCGTCGGAGCCGAGCGGGAAGTTGAGGTCATATTTTTCCCTGAATTTGTCGTGGCTTTTGACGCTGTCGCGCGAGATGCCGACGATGCCGATATTCAGTTTATTGAATTCCTTGATCTGGTCGCGGAATCCGCAGGATTCAGTCGTACAACCTGGTGTGTCATCCTTGGGGTAGAAATACATGACCAGTTTGCGGCCTTTGAAGTCGGATAATGAGACGGTCTTGCCGCCATCGGCAGGCATCGAGAAATCGGGGGCGGGGTTGCCTACTTCAAGTTCGGACATAATTCTCTCCTTTGACCTAAGTTCTTACCACAAATGGTGATTTTTAGCGTTCAAGTCAATATCCACGGTAGCCAAAACCATTTTAGCCCATTAAAAATAGGGGGCTAACCATGAAGAACCCCATGCCCGAAAACGCAAAGGCCAAAAAAGTACGATTTTTCAACTGGAAGAAGAGCAAGTCCCTGCTCGAGATTCTGGCGGCGTTGTGCTTCCTGTTTTTTTTCCTGGTGGGGCTGTTTTTCTGGCGCGTGTCCAGCAGCCCGCTCGATATGGCGTTCGCGAAACCGTATATCGAAGATGCCCTGACCAACCGGCAGCGCGGCGTTTACACAAAACTCGACAGCATTATTCTCCACTGGCCTGACCTGGCGGGGCCGTTGCTGCTGGATGTGCGCGGTGCGAAAGTTCAGGGCGCGGACGGTCATACTATCGTCGAGGTGGACGAGGCGGCGATCACGCTTTCGAAAGCCGGATTTTTTATCGGGCGCATCATGCCGGTTGGCCTGACTCTCAAGCATCCGCAAGTGACATTGATACGCGGGAAGGACGGCAAGATCGATGTGGGATTTGGCCCGCGCGTCAAGGAAGAGGATGTCGAGGACCAGGCGGCGTTGACGGAGCGGATATTAGAGCATGTGGCGCAGCCGGGGAATGAATCGGGCTCGCCGCTGGCAGGGCTGAAGATGTTTGAAATCCAGGACGCGCAGGTGAATGTCGAGGACAAGCAATCGGGCACGACGTCGTTCCTGCCGGAAGTGAATATTGTTTTTCAAAGCACGAATGAAGGGCTGGATTCCGATTTATTGATCAGTTTTGACGACACGCCGGAATGGCCGTCGCGGTTAAAGGCGAGTTTCCTGATCCCGTGGAAAACGAAAGACGTGATCATCGATGCGTATCTCGAAAATTTCGACATCACATTTTTAGCCGACAAGATTCCGGCGCTGGCTATTCTTGACGGGCAGGATATAGAGGTGGACGGCAAGCTTTATGCCGTGCTGGATTCAAATTTCAGGCCGCAGCACGGGCAATTGCTGGCGAGTTCGGCGAGCGGCGCCTTCATCCTGCCGGAATTTTCTGCCGACCGCGTGCCTTACGAGGATTTCACGTTCGCCCTTGATTACAATATCGACAAGCAACGGTTAGACCTTCTTAATACGCAAGTCACGGTTAAAGGCGTGACGATCAATGCGGAAGGAGCTTTCCGTGCGAATGAGCGGGAAATCGCGGGGCCGCTGAAATTCTCGATCAAGGATCTCAAGCAATCACAGATCAAGCCGTTGTGGCCGAAGGCGCTCGAAGGCGATAATGCCGAGGAATGGATCGTCCAGAAAATGTCGGAAGGGACATTTCGCGATGTATTGGCGGTGGTTGATTTGTTCGCGGTTCGCTCTGCTGAAGAGGGGTGGGATTTCGGCGTCGAGGATGCGCTGGCGTCGTTCAAGTTCGAGAATATGGCGGTGGATTACCGCCCGCCGATGATGCCGGTGAAGAAGGCCAAGGGCAACGGTTCGTTCAAGCTGGCCGAGGAAAAATTGAGCGTCGATATCGAGAGCGGGATGATCGGCGACCTGACGGTGGAGAAGGCGGAGCTGGAATTCGTCAATATTATCGAGGCGGGCAAGGGTAAGGCGGATATCCGCGTTAAATTGAATGGCCCGCTCAAGACAGGATTTGAATATCTGGAGCGCGAGCCGATTACGCTGGAGCATGATTTCGACCTGGCGCAGGTGAAGGGGAATGCGAAGGCGACGATCAATGTCGCGTTTCCGACCAAGGATATCAAGGTTGCGGATGTGAAAGTGAATGCGGAAGGCGTGATGAGCGATGTGACGCTGCCGGGGGTGATGAAAAAGCTGACGCTGACCGGCGGACCGCTGAATTTCACCGTCAAAGACAACCAGTTCGTTCTGAAAGGCGATGCGAAAATACAGGGGCGCGATGCGAAGATCGATTACCGCGAGTTCCTGAACAGCGCGGCGCAGGAATACAAGAGCAAGGTGGTGGCGAGCCTGACGGTGGACAACAACATGCGTTCGCTGATGGGGGTCAACCTGAGCGATTTCCTGGATGGCGATGCGTATGTGGATGCGGCCTATACGGAATATCAGGGTGGAAAGGCAGAGGCTGATCTCAATGTCGATCTGAAGCCAAGTTTGCTGTTCTTTAAGCCGCTGGGGTATGAGAAAAAGCCGGGTGAGGCGGGAAATGCAACGCTAAAGGCGACGCTGGAAAATGGCGAGCTGAAAACCATTACGGGGCTCAAGGCGACGGGGCCGAATATGCAGATCAACGATGCGAATTTCACATTCGGGAAAGACAATACGCTGAGCGGCGGATCGATCGGCAGTTTTGCTGCTGGCGAGACGGCGGCGAAACTGAAATTCGATGTCACGCAGGGTGGGAAATATAATATTGCCATCGACGGGTCGTTCTTTGATCTACGGCCATCGCTTGATAATGACGGCGCGCAGGCGGAGGTTTACGACGAACCGCCGATGCAGATATCGATGAATGTCGACAGGTTGCGCGCTTCGGACAAGGATACGCTGCAGCATGCGAAGCTGGGCGTGGATATCGACGGCGAGGGGCATTTCAATACGCTGGATCTCGACGGCACGGCGGGCAAGGGCAAGGTGGTTATCCGTTATCGCCCGGATGAAAGCGGCAAGCGTGTGTTCCGCATGGAAGCCGATGATGCGGGCGCGACGCTGCGGGCGTTCGGCGTGTATGAGAATATTGTCGGCGGCAAGCTGGATATTTATGGCGAGCCGATCAAGGGTTACAACGACCGCAACGTCAAAGGGCTTGGCACGATCACGGATTTCAAGGTCGTGCGGGCGCCGACGCTGGCGCGGCTGCTCGGGATGTTGTCGCTGCCCGGCGTTTTATCGGGCCTCCGCGGCGATGGTTTGACGTTCAGCAAGCTGGAGGCGAATTTTGACTGGGTCTACAGGCCGAAAGGAAGTTTGCTGGTTGTGAAAGACGGGCGGACGTCGGGGAATTCCGTGGGCTTCACGTTCGACGGCACCTACGACCAGGCCAAGAGCAGTATCGATGTCGAAGGCACGATGATCCCGCTCTCGGGCGTCAACAAGGTGATCGGGAATATTCCGCTGATCGGGGATATTCTGACGGGTGGCAGCGGCGGGGTGTTCGCGGCGACGTATTCGGTCAAGGGTGATGCGAAAGCGCCGCAGGTGTTTGTGAATCCGCTGTCGGTGCTGACGCCGGGGATTTTGCGGCGGATTTTGTTTGAGCAGAATTAGCAATTGTCATTGCGAGCGTAGCGAAGCAATCCAGATTCTGTCGTACAAAGAATGGATTGCCGCGTCGGCCTTCGGCCTCCTCGCAATGACGGTGATTACTTGATTTTCACGAGCGCGTGTTTTTTCTTACCGACAGAGAGCTTGATCCAATTCCCGTCCGAGCCGCCAACTTTATAGTCCAAAGCCAGGTCATTGGCAGTCAATTTGCGATTCTCATCAGTGACGAGTTCATCATCACATTTAACGCCGAGCCCTTGAATTAATCGACGTGCTTCGCTTTTTGAGCTGGCAAGTTTTGCGTCGACTAGAAGATCGACAAGAGGAATGCCCGCCAATAATTGTGATTCTTTAACTTCTATAAAGGGGAGTTCACTGCCGATGCTGCCTCGTTCGAAGACATTCTGCGCCGTTTTCTGCGCTTCCTGCGCTGCGTTTGCACCGTGGCAGAGTTTGGTTGCTTCGAAAGCGAGTTTCTTTTTCGCTTCGTTGATGTCCTGGCCTTTGAGGGCTTCGAGTTTTTTGATTTCGTCCATATGAAGAACCGTGAAGCGGCGGAGCAGCGTCGAGACATCTGCGTCATCGACGTTACGCCAGAATTGATAATAATCGTACGGGCTGAGCATGTCGGAGTTGAGCCAGACGGCGCCGTTAACGGTCTTGCCCATTTTTTCGCCGCTGGCAGTGGTGAGGAGCGGTGCGGTGAGCGCGAAAAGCTGTACTTGCGCGGCTTTGTGGCCGAGATCGACGCCATTGATGATGTTGCCCCACTGGTCAGAGCCGCCCATTTGTAAAATCGTGCCGTTGCGCTTGTAGAGTTCGAGAAAGTCGTAGCCCTGCATGACCATGTAATTGAATTCGAGGAGCGTCAGCGGGCTTTCGCGCTCGAGGCGCGTTTTTACTGAATCAAACGAGAGCATGCGGTTGACGGTGAAGAAGCGCCCGTAATCGCGCAGGAACGAGAGATAGCCGAGGCCATCGAGCCAGTCGTTATTGTTGACCATCAGCGCGTCGGTTTTGCCCCCACCTTCTTTTGGGCCGTAATTCAGGAATTGTTTGAAGCAGGTGCGCTCGATGTTCTTGATGTTGGCTTCGATTGTATCGTCGTCGAGGAGTTTGCGCTGTTCGTCCTTGAACGAAGGGTCGCCGATCTTGCTCGTGCCGCCGCCCATGAGGGTGATGGGTTTGTGGCCGGATTTCTGGAACCAGTGCAGCATCATGATGCCGGTCAGATTGCCGACATGGAGGCTTTTGGCGGTCGCGTCAAAGCCGATATAGGCGGATTGCACGCCCTCGGTCAGTTTTTTATCCAAAGCGGCAAAATCGCTGCACTGGTGAATGAAGCCGCGCTCGTCTAATATGTTCAGGAATTCGGATTTGTACTTGTTCATGGACATAATCTATACGCATGGGAACAGATAAAGTCTATAGGGCCATAGGCCTGATGTCGGGCACGTCGCTGGACGGCGTGGATGCGGCGCTGCTGGAGACGGACGGGCATAATTTCGTGCATCCGGTGGGGTTCGTCAGCCTGCTTTATACCAACGAGGAGCGGGAGACGATCCGTGTGAATTTCGGCAAGGAGCGCAAGGACGCGGCGGCGGAGAAAATTGTTACCGACAGGCATATCGGGGCGGTGCAGGCGTTGCTGGCGCAGGAGAAGATTTCGGCGGGTGATGTGGAGGTGGTCGGGTTTCACGGCCAGACGGTTTATCACAACCCGGCACAGTGCGTCACGGTGCAGATCGGTGACGCGGCGCGGTTGGCGCGCGAAACGGGAATTCAGACGGTTGCAGATTTTCGCATCGCGGATGTGAAAGCGGGCGGGCAGGGTGCGCCGCTGCTGCCGCTTTATCATGCGGCGCGTATTCGGGGTGATAATATCGAACCGCCAGTGGCGGTTCTGAATATCGGCGGTGTGGCGAATGTGACGTGGATCGGCGCGGATAAAATAATCGCGTTCGATACCGGGCCTGGGAATGCGCTGATCGATGATTGCGTGCAGCAAAAAACTGGTGCGGCTTATGACCCCGAGGGCGCACTGGCGACGGCAGGGACGATCGATAAAAAAATTCTCGAGACATTTTTGGCCGATCAATATTTCAAGGTGCGACCGCCAAAGTCGCTGGACCGCGATCACTGGACGTGCGACGTGGTGAAAAAACTGTCTGTTGAAGACGGCGCGGCGACGTTGGCGGCATTTACTGTTGAAGCCGTGAAAAGGGCGCTGGATTTTTTCCCGGAGCGGCCACGGCAATGGCTGGTGTGCGGGGGCGGGCGGCATAACGCGTTTTTGCTCGATTATCTCGGGATTGTGCTGGCGGCCCCGGTGAACAAGGTGGAGAAGCTGGGGTGGAACGGCGATGCGGTGGAAGCCGAAGGATTTGCTTATCTGGCCGTGCGGAGTTTATTGGGCGAGGCGCTCAGCCTGCCGGAGACGACGGGGGTTCCGGGGCCTTTAACCGGTGGCGTTCTTTTCAAGCTTAACTAACCGCAATCCCTGTGAAAACCGGGATCCCGTCGACTTTATTATGGGCCCCGGCTTTCGCCGGGGTTTCGTTTTTGTGGGTTTTGTGCTTATTTACGGCCATGCTTGTTTCTGCAACTGATGAAAATATTGCGAAAGCCGCCGCCATTTTGAAATCCGGCGGTGTGGTGGCGATGCCGACCGAGACGGTTTACGGGCTGGCCGGCAATGCGTTTGACGGCAAGGCGGTTGCGAAAATTTTTGAAGTGAAGGGCAGGCCGCAGTTCAACCCGCTGATTACGCATTTTGCGGAAGGCGCTGACGTTGCATTCTGCGCCGATATGAATGAGAAAGCGAAGGCACTGGCGCAAAAATTCTGGCCGGGGCCGCTGACGATTATTCTGCCGCGCGCGAAGAACTGCAAGGTGTCGGAGCTGGCGAGCGCGGGACTGGAGACGATTGCCGTGCGCGTGCCCAATCATCCTGTTGCAAGGAAGTTAATCAGAGCGTGCGGGTTTCCGCTGGTGGCGCCATCTGCGAATTTGTCGGGCAGTGTTTCGCCGACGTCGCCGGCGCATGTGGCGGAAAGTTTAGGCGATAAGGTCGATATGATTTTGGCGGCGGGCGCGTCGAGCGTCGGTCTGGAATCTACGGTGATCGATTTATCCGAAGGCAAGCCGGTTATATTGCGGCCCGGCGCGGTGACGGCGGAAGATATCGCGCAGGTTCTGGATGAAGAGGTTTCTTATGAGTCCGGCGATGCATCGAAACCCAAATCGCCGGGGTTGCTGCTCAAACATTACGCGCCGAAAATTCCCTTGAGGCTGAATGCCATCGATCTCCAGCCCGGCGAGGCGGTGCTGGGATTTCATTCGATGAAATTCATGGGCATAGTTAAAACAAAAGATGGGGGCGGCGGGGCGGCGATGAGCCTGCCCGAGTCCATGCGCAGAAATCTGAGCGAAGAGGGCGATCTGCACCAGGCGGCGGCGAATTTGTTTGCTTACTTACGCGAGCTGGACCGCCCGGAATATAAGGGAATCGCGGTGATGCCCATTCCTGATGTGGGGCTTGGCGTGGCCATAAACGACCGGTTGAAGCGGGCGGCGAGTTAAGGCAAAATTGGCACCGGGATGGAAAAGGCGAAGTACCTCATTTCATGGGTTTCCTGGCCGTGGCTGATGATTATCTGCCTCGGGATTTCCGCGTATGGATTTTCAGTCGGGCACCCGATCATTTATTTCAACATCGCCTATATTTTCCTGATCACGACGCTGATTTTTCTCGAGCGCTGGATGCCGCATGAAAAAGAATGGCTTGAGGGTGACGGACAGACTTTCGCGAACATTGCGCATACGCTGACCAGCAAGGGCACGGTGCAGGGCATCATGATTTTCAGCGCGGCGCTCGGTCTTGCGGAATTGATCAAGCCTGTCGCTGAAACCGGGTACGGCATCTGGCCGCGTGACTGGCCGATGTGGGCGCAGGCGAGTTTAGGAGTCGTGGCGGCGGAGTTCGGCCTCTACTGGGCGCACCGGATTTCACATGAGTGGCCGCTGTTCTGGCGTCTGCATGCCATTCATCACAGCGTGCGGCGTTTGTGGGTGATTAATACCGGAAGATTTCATTTCATGGATTCCGTCTGGAAAATTTTGCTCGGCATGGGCGTTTTGTTATCGCTCGGTGCGCCGCTCGAGGTCGTGCAGTGGACGAGCATCGTGACGGCCTATGTCGGCGTGCTGACGCATTGCAATGTCGAGATGCGCTTTGGGTGGCTGGATTATATTTTCGCGACGCCGGGCGTGCATCGCTGGCATCATTCGATGAATCTGGATGAGGGCGATATGAATTACGGCGAGAATGTCGTAATCTGGGATTTGCTGTTCGGCACTTATTACAACAGCGAGAGCAAGCGACCGCCGAAATTCATCGGCATCCCGGAATATATGCCGCCGCTGTTCAGGCACCAGTTGATGTGGCCGTTTTTGAGTCAGAAAAAGCGAGCGGCAATTCAGGCGGTATATCCCGACAATAGCCGCACGCAAGAACAAATCATGCTGGCGAAGGTTTCGTAAGAATGAGCGCGGACGACGACAAAACTCCTGACTCTTCCGCGTCGCAACAGGAGCGCCGCAAAGGCGGCGATCACGAAGCCTATTTCAATTCGCAGTTCGACGCCAAACCGCTTTCACTCGGACCGGGTCAGACGCTGTGCGGTCATGAGGAGGAAGTTATGTATGTGGCGCATGTGGGCAGCGGCGTTCTGGTGACCATGCATGATACGGAGCTGAAGATTGGCGCGATGGGCTATGTGCTGGCACCGTCCACATTGATCGAGACATTTCCCCATTTCGAGCAGGCTGATGCAAAATGGCGGGCGCAGGGCATAAAGCCGGTCGAGGAATGCATTGCCGAGATGAAGAAGCGCGGCGCGGGTAAGCACAGGATTCAAATGCGCCTGATCGGCGGCGGTGTCATGCCGGGGCAGGAAAAGCAGGACGTTGGCACAAAAAATTACATTTTTGTGAGAGAATATATCACGCGTAAGGGATTGAGTGTTTTAAACGAAGATCTCGGCGGGCCTTATGTGCGCCGCGTGCATTTTTTTCCATCGACGGGACGCGCCGTGCGTCTTGTGCTTCGCCGCAAACCGGATTTTGACTCGATGTGCGCGCTGGAATCAAAAATTTCAAAATAAAATTCCCGGTGCGGTTGATTTTTTCTTGCCGCGACCCAACCTTGTAAGTTACTTTAAAAATACAAGCGTTTTCTTCATCGCGCACGTGTCAGGGAATAGCATGAACTACACTTTTTATTCACCGGAGAACTGGGAGTCCGACATCCGCGATGTGACGATTGAGTCCTGCGATGCCGATCCGCTTGGTTTCATGGCCGTGTTCACCCTCTCCGAAGCTTCCGCAAAGAACGGCATTTCCTTTAAAATCGGCGCTTCGACGCTCGCGCAGCGCGCCAAGAGCCTCTCGTTGGCCGGATACAATGCGCCGATGACCAAAAAGGCGATTGCCATGCTGAAAACCCGCATGACAGGCGCGGATTGCAGCGTCTGCGCTTAGGCCGCGTCCCATTCGTCGTCTTTTGGCCCGCAAATCGTTGTTTTCTGCGCTTCCGTTTCTCAAATACCACAACGTATTCTGCGATACGGTTCTCGAAAACCACGATTCTCGGCACAAAATACTTTGAATGAGCACGCGTCCTAAAAAAAATTCTTTAATTTCCCCCCAATAAACTTCAAATTTACTTCATCTGCCGTATTCTTAAGGCTGGATGTTTTTAATAAATATTTACAGGTTCATATGCCGAGGACCGCCAACCGCAAAAAACACATCAGCCTGATCCCGTTTGTGTGCGGGGCGGGGGCGAAGAAGGGCGGCACCGAGCGTGGGCCGGCTGAGGTCAAGAAGCGCGGGCTGCATAATGATCTTTCGGCGGCGTGGCAAACGGACCCGGAGGCGCTCTACTTACGAGAACAGGAATTTTACAAGAACCTCCCGCCGCTCGGGAGCGCAGAGCGGCGCGCGGCGGTGCTGAAACATTGCCGCGAGATTGCGCACGGAGTCGAGCAGGCGGTGAAAGCGGGCGCGTTGCCTGTGACAATCGGCGGCGATCATTCGATGGCGGCAGGCAGCATTGCGGGATTTGCGAAGGCGCATGACGCGTTCGGGCGGATCGGGGTGATCTGGATCGACGCGCATGCCGACATCCACACGATGGAGACGAGTCCCAGCAAAACCTATCACGGCATGCCGCTGGCGGCGCTGCTGGGGCTGGGTGATAAGGAATTTGCGAATATCGGCGGCGCTTCGCCTGTTTTGCGGCCAGAACATATCGTCTATATCGGATTACGGAGCACCGAGGCTGCGGAGAACAGGCGGATTTCGGATCTTGGTATTCACACGTTCGATATGAAGGATATTTCCGGCGCGGATATGAAGAAAATTTTCGCGAAGGCGCTGAAGGCGATTTCGAAGGATATCGATTATCTGGTGCTATCGATTGATTTAGATGCATTTGACCCGGCGGAGGCACCGGCTGTGGGATCGCCCGAGCAGGGCGGATTGCATGTAAAGGATGTTCTCGCGGCGTTAGACCACCTGACGAATTTGCGGGTGCCGGACATGGTGGAGGTTGTCGAGTTCAACCCGGATTTGGCGGGCGCGGAGCAGACCTATCAATTGCTCAAGGATGTGCTGGCGACCATTCTCAACGTGCGTGAGCCGGTGATTAAGCCACTATCTTAAAAGATAAAGTTACGCTGCCTTCGGCAGCAAGCCCTCTCTACGGAGAAGCGCGTCGGGGTCGGCATCGCGACCGCGGAAACGCTTGTAGAGAAGTTTCGGGTGTTCGCTGCCGCCGCGCGAGAGGATTTCGTTTTTGTAGGCGTCGGCGGTTTTGCGGTCATAGAGGCCGCGTTCCTTGAATAGCTCGAACGTATCGGCGTCCAGCACTTCCGCCCATTTATAGCTGTAATAACCCGCCGAATAGCCGCCGCCGAAAATATGTGTGAAGGAGGTGGAGGACGGGCCTGCAAAACGTGGGAAGAGCGTGCTGTCGGCGGTGACGGCATCCTCGAACGCGGCGACGTCGGTGATTTTGCCAGTATCCTGTGCGTGCCATGCCATGTCGAGCAGCGCGAAATTGAGCTGGCGCAGGCCCGTCCAGCCGACCATGAAATTCATGGCGCTGCGGACTTTTTCGATGAGGTCGGCGGGGATTTTTTCACCCGTTTGATAATGCGCGGCGAAGAGATCGAGCGTTTCTTTCTCGTAGCACCAGTTTTCCTGGACCTGTGAGGGCAGTTCGACGAAATCATAAAGGACGCTCGTGCCCGCGAGCGAGCGGTAGGTCACGTTCGAGAGCAGCGCGTGGATGGCGTGGCCCATTTCGTGGAAGAGCGTCACGACTTCGTCGTGGCTGAGCAGCGAGGGTGCGTTGGCGGTCGGTTTCGTGAAATTGCAGACGATGGCGATGATCGGGCGTTCGATGCTGCCGTTGAAGATGCCCTGGTCGCGGTAGCTCGTTTTCCAGGCGCCGTCTTTCTTGCCCTTGCGCGGGAAGAAATCGGCGTAAAGCGTGCCGACGAATTTTCCGTCTTTTTCATTCACGACATCGAAGGCCTGAACGTCCTTGTGCCAGAGCGGATATCTGTCCGTTTTGATGAATTTCAGGCCGAAGAGTTTGCTGAAATGTTCGAAGCAGCCTTTGAGGACGTTATCGAGCGGCAGATAAGGGCGGAGTTCTTCGGAGGAGAATTTGAACAGATCCTCTTTCATTTTTTCGCCGTAATAGGGGACATCCCACGGTTTGAGGTCGTCCTTGAGGCCTTGTTCACGCGCGAATTTCTGGAGGTTTTCGAGGTCCTTCAGCGCAGCGGGACGATAAGATTTTTTGAGCTTTTCAAGGAAGGCCATGACCGTTTCAGGTTTTTCGGCCATGCGTTCTTCCAGCACGTAATGGGCGTGGGTTTTGTAGCCGAGGAGTTGGGCGCGTTCATGTTTGAGGCGCACCATGGTGAGGACGTTTTCGGTGTTGTCGAATTCGCCGCCCCAGGCACGGGAAGCGAAGGCGCGCCACGCTTTTTCACGGAGCGCGCGGTTGTCGGCATATTGAATGAAGGGGATGTAGCTCGGCATGTCGAGCGTGATCAGCCATTTGCCTTTGTAGCCGCGCTCTTCGGCGGCGTGCTGGGCTTGTTCGACGGCGATGCCCGGCATGCCGGCGAGATCGTTTTTATTGTCGATGATAAGTTCGAACTGCTCGGCCGATTTTTTGGAGTTATTGCCGAATACGGGGCTGAGGACCGAGAGTTGCTCGCTGATTTCGCGCAGGCGTTGTTTCTGTTCGCGGCCAAGCAGGGCGCCGCCGCGCACGAAGCCTTTGTATGTATCATCGAGCAGGGTTTTCTGTTCGGGCGTGAGTTTGAGTTTTTCCATCTGGTCATGGACGTGTTTGACGCGGTCGAAGAGTTTTTCATCCTGGATGATGTCGGTGGAGAAATTCGAGGCGACAGGGCCGATGGCGTCGGAGAGAGCCTGCAATTCGTCGCCGCCGACGCAGGCGAGCTGGTTGTAGAAGATGGACGTCGCGGTGCCGAGCAGTTCGGACGAATTCTCCAGCGCGACGATGGTGTTTTCGAAATCGGCGGGTGCGGGGTTGTTCTTAACGGTTTCAACTTCGGCACGCGCCTGTTTGATCGCGTGTTCGAGGGCGGGCATATAATGCGCGGCCTCGATTTGATCGAAAGGCGGGGCGTGGTTGGGGAGCGTGGAAAGCTGGAGCAGCGGATTGGCAGAGGACATTAAAAACCTTTCATTCGAACCATTAACAGAATATATGAAAGAAAATGGCTGCGCCAAGGTCCAAACAGTTTGATGACGTGTATTTTTCCGCAGAAAACGGCTTTGCGGAGACGCAGCACGTGTTTATCCGGGGGAACGGGTTACCGGAGGCGTGGGCGGAGCGGGATTTCACGATTTTCGAGACGGGGTTTGGCACGGGTTTGAATTTTTTATGCGCGTGGCGGTTATGGAATGAGACGAATGCGGGGAAGAAACTGCATTTTATTTCGGTCGAGAAATTTCCGTTGAGCCGGGAGGAGATTGAAAGCGCGCTGGGAGTGTGGCGGGAAAGTTTTGAGGAAGAGTTCGCGGCGCTGCTTGAGGAATATCCCGAAAATATTTCCGGGACGCATCGTATCGTGATGGGTGAGAATTGCATGCTGACCTTAATTTTTGATGATGTGAATGAAGCGGTGCCAAAATTAAATGAAACGGTCGATTGCTGGTTCCTCGACGGGTTCAAGCCGAAAAAAAACCCGGAGATGTGGACGGATATCCTGTTTCAAAACATGGCGCGGATGAGCAAACCGGGGACGACATTCGCGACATTTACCGCAGCGGGGCTTGTCAGGCGGGGTCTGTGGGCGGCGGGGTTCGATGTTAAGAGGATCAAGGGTTATGGAACCAAGTGGCATATGCTCACCGGAGTTATGACATGAAGGTGGCGATCATAGGAGCGGGGTTGGCAGGCACGGCATGCGCCTGGGCGCTCAGGCAGGCGGGGGCCGAGCCGGTGATTTACGAGGCGGGGCCGGAGATCGCGCCCGGGGCGTCAGGCAATCCGCTGGGGCTTTATAATCCGCGCCTGTCGGCGGAGCGGAGTTTTTACAGCGACGCGTTTCCGCTGGCGCTGAAGGCATTTCAGGAATTGCGCGACACGGACTGGAATGAATGCGGGGCGCTACATTTAATTACGGATGAAAAGCGGCAGAAAAAATTTATCGATGCGGTGAAAAGCTGGGGCTGGCCGAGGGGCGAGATGCGGATCGTGCCGAAAGCCGAGGCGAGCGCGATCGCGGGCGTAAGCGTGAATTACGATGCGCTGTACCTGGCGCGTTCGGGCACGATTTCGCCGAAGAAATTGTGCAAGGCGTATGCGAGTGCGATTCCTGTGAAGCTGAATACGCCGGTTACAAATCTGGTTGATGTGCAGGCGGATGCGATTATCGTCGCGGCGGGGATGGCGACGAAAAATCTGCCGCTGCGGGCCGTGCGCGGGCAGATCACGTTTGTGAAGGCGACGAAGGCGAGCGAGAAGCTGAAATGTAATCTCTGTTACGGCGGGTATTTTTCGCCTGCCAAGCGCGGCGAGCATGCGCTGGGCGCGACGTTTCAGCGCTGGCTGGATCACGACCAGATCATCGGCGATGACGATTACGATAACATTGAGAAACTCGTGCGCGTGGCGCCGGAACTGGCGGAGGGACTGGAGATTGTCGGCCAGCGGGCGGCGGTGCGGACGACGTCGCCGGATCATTTCCCGGTGATCGGGCATTTGCGCGACAATATCTATGTGTCGACGGGGCATGGCTCGCATGGGATTATATCGAGTATTGGTGCGGCGCATATCCTGACGAATATGATCATGGAGAGGCCGCTGCCGTTTCCGGCGCAGACGATTCAGAAGATAAGTCCGGGTAGATTCAGTAAATAACGAAATCCCGGCGAAAGCCGGGATCTGTCAGACTTTATAATGGTCCCCGGATCGCAAGTCTCGTGACGCACTAAAGTGCTACTCGACTAGCGTCCGGGGTTGCGTCATTTTATTGTCCTGCGGCGACTTTTGCGTTGCGGACCATGTTGATGAATTCTGCGCGCTGGCCGAATTCGTCGGTGCCTTTCGCTTCGTTCGCCATTTTGATCACGTCATCGTAAGTGAAGTTGCCGATATGCGTGTCGCCTTTGAGGAGCTGACCGAAGCCTGCCACTGCCGTTGCCCATGTTACGTCGCTATTCGGTGCGGCGCTGGCACCCGCCGGGATCGGCGTCGTGATGAGTTTGGACTCATTTTCCTTCGGCAGTTTGTAGCGCATTTTCAGGAAGCCGATTTCGCCTGCGAATTCGGATTTCGGCTGTGCGGCTTCCTTTTTCTCCGCATAGCGTGACGGATCAATGGAGGGTGTGGCGCCGACCGGCGTGACTTCGTATATCGCCGTGACGGTGTGGCCTGCGCCGATATCGCCCGCGTCGATTTTATCGTTGTTGAAATCCTCGCGATTTAAAGCGCGGGTTTCATAGCCGACCAGGCGGTATTCCTGAACAAGAGCGGGGTTGAACTCGACCTGGATTTTGACGTCCTTGGCGATGGGGAACAACGTGCTCGACGCTTCTTCTACAAGGACCTTGCGGGCCTCGTTGATGGTGTCGATATAGGCCGCCGTGCCGTTGCCGTTCTGGGCAAGCGTCTGCATCAGCGAGTCGTTGAGATTGCCGAGACCGAAACCGAGCACCGAGAGGAAGATGCCGCTTTCGCGCTTTTTCTCGATGATGGTTTTCAGGTCCGTGTCGCTGGAGACACCGACATTGAAATCGCCGTCGGTGGCAACAATCACGCGGTTGACGCCTTCCTTGTCGAAATGTTTTTCGGCGAGGCGGTAGGCTTCCTCGATGCCTGCCGCGCCGGCGGTGGAGCCGCCCGCATTGAGGTTATCGATGGCGTTCAGGATGGTTTGCTTGTCTGAAACTTTTGTGGGTTCCAGAATGGTGCCTGCCGAGCCCGCGTAAACGGTGAGGGCGACGGTGTCGTCAGGCTGCAGTGTGTCGAGCAGCATTTTCAGCGAGCTTTTTACCAGCGGCAGTTTGCCGGGGCTGTTCATCGAGCCGGAGACGTCGACGAGGAAGACCAGGTTGCTGTGCGGTTTTTGGTCGGTCTGGATGTCGAAACCCTTGATGCCGATATGGACGAGTTTTTTATCTTTCGACCATGGGCTGTTCGTTACCGTCACCGTGGGTTTGAAAGGTGTTTCCCGTGTTTCGGGCAGGGCGTAGTTGTAATCGAAATAATTGACCAGTTCCTCGATGCGGACGGCGTCGGGGTTCGGGATGATGCCGTTGTTTAGTTCGCGGCGCACGAGAGAATAAGAGGCCGTGTCGACATCGATGGAGAAAGTCGAGACGGGTTCGTCGGCGACGAGTTTCACGGGGTTCGGTTTGAAGTCCTGGAATTTATCGCGGCCTTCCTCGACGTAATAAGGATTGATTTCTTCAGGCAGCGGCGCGATCACGCCCGGCGGCGGGGCATAGGGCATGGATTCCGCCATCATCATGCGCGAAGCATCGGCGCCGGCACCCGCAAAGCCGCGCGTTGCGACTTTGGCCTTATGAGCCGGGGCGTAATTGCCGACCTGTGCCGATTGTTCTGTAATGGTGAGGCGACCGGCGGGGGCGTCCATTGGTGTGGGTAGGATATTAGATGTGGCGCCGGAGAGCGCTTCGTCACGTTCCATTTCCTGCGGCGCGGCTTCGTTTGCGTCAGCGAGGGAGTCCATTGCGATGGCGTCGTCGCCGTCAGACTGGATAGCTTGCGCGGGAGCTGCCTGATAATCTTCTCTTTTCTGAAATTGCGCTGCCATCTTTTCTTCTTGTGATTTTCTCCAGCGCACCAGAGGGTTTTCGCTGGATTCTGTAGTTACGGTCGCGCTGATTTCAGCTGTTTTAATCATCGTCTGTTGCGCGGTAACGCCGACGATGAGGACAACGGCCATGGCTGTGGCCATGCCGCCATACATAAGTCTCTGTTTCGATTTCTGTTGCATTGGATCTCTCCGTGTTTGGGTTGTCTTAGAGGTAAGACGTCCGAACAGGGAGATTCCTTGGGGTGCATTTTTGCGTTGATTTTCAACGGTTTTGAACTCGGCCACGGCGAGGTTGACCGCGCGTTTCTTCGCGTTTTCGTCGGGGGCGGGGGCGTTGATGTCGCCCAGGATTTTCTTCAGTTTTGCCTCATCCATATTTCTGATCCTTTTCGAAAAGGGCGCCGAGTTTCTTGCGGGCCTCGTGGATGCGCCATGAAATCGTGCTTTCCTTGCAGCCGAGAATTTGCCCGGCTTCCTTGTGCGATAAACCTTCAGACATCACGAGCAGTAACGCGTCGCGCTCGCCTTCGGGCAGTTGGTAAACTGCGGCGATGACCTGTTTCGCGTAAAGCTGGTCTTCGCCTTTTGCAGAGACCTGAACGGTTTCGAGTCCGTCGTCGCTTTTAGGGTGGCGGTTGTTGGATTTGTACCAGTCCTTGCCGGTGTTGATGACGAGGCGGTAGAGCCACGAGGTGAAGGCGCTGTCGCCCTTGAAGGAATGAATTCCGCGCGCGAGGCGGATGCAGGATTCCTGGGTGATATCTTCCGCATCCGGGCGATTGCCGCAAAATTTGTACGCCATCCTGAACATCGTCTCATAATACTGGTTCGCCAGGGCCTCGAAGGCCGTGGCGTTGCCGCTCTGGGCTCGTTTAATAAGCTCCCTGTCTTCGTTTTTACTCATTTAAGGCCTTTAAGGTGAGACGAGCCAAATTATAAAGTCCTTGGGAAAGAAAATACAGCGTCATTGCGAGCCCCCGCCTTCGCGGGGGTAAACTGCGCGAAGCAATCCAGAGGCCTAAAAATGGATTGCTTCGTCACTTCGTTCCTCGCAATGACGGGGTGGGATTTCGTTTTTTTTTATGCTAAAACACCCCCTGTATGACATCTAGCCTTTTCCTTACAGCTTTAGGGATTTTCCTGATCGTGCTGGCGTTGATCCCGGCGGCGCGGGTACTTGCCCTGAAGATCGGTCTCGTGGACGAGCCGGGCGGTCGCAAGCAGCATGATGATGCCGTGCCTCCGATTGGCGGCTTGATCATCCTCCCGGTTTTTATGTTGTCGGTGATTGTTCTCGGCGGCGATTTGTCGGTTTACGGTTATTTATTTATCGCGCTGATCATGATTTTGGTGACGGGCGCGATTGACGATTTTGTGCCGCTGCATGCGTGGTTCAAATTCGCGGTGCAGATTTCGGCGGCGGCACTTGTCGTTATTTTGGGCGGCGCGCGAATTTACACGCTGGGCGACATGTTCGGCTTCGGCGAGGTGGGCCTGGGATGGATGAGCATTCCGTTTTCGATTGCGGCGGTGGCGCTGTTGGTGAATTCGATCAATCTGATGGACGGGCTGGACGGTTTGGCGGCGGGTAAAAGTTTCGTTGTGCTCGGTTGGCTGGTGCTGGCATGCCTGATGGCGCATGACGCGCAGGCCGCGATGCCGATGATGCCGTTGTTAGGGGCGCTGGCGGCGTTCCTGTTTTACAACATGCGGCATCCGATGCGGGACAAGGCTTCGGTGTTTCTTGGCGATGCGGGGAGTCTTGGATTAGGCCTGGTGCTGGCGTGGTTCTGCATCGTGCTGACGCAGCACTCCGAACCTATTCTTGTTCCGATTTCGGTGGCGTGGATCGTGGCGCTGCCCGTCATTGATGCGTGCGGGCAGTTTTATCGCCGCGTGCGGGAAGGGCGTCACCCGTTCTCGGCGGACCGGGGACATTTCCATCATCATTTCATCCATGCCGGGGTGCCGGTCGGGCGTTCGACGGCGATGATCCTTTTGCTTGGCTTCGTTCTCGGCGGTATCGGCTATTTCGGGATTATCGCGGGCGCGCCGCAGATTCTTATGACGGGCGGGTGGGTTATCCTGCTGGTCGTGCATATGGCGATGTCGGAGCGCTCGGAATATTACATCCGGCTGTTTTCCCGTTTCGCCTCCGGTGTGGATAATTAACCGCGCGCCGTATCCCTTTGGGCCAAGGTTTTTTAAAATAGGCCCATGAGTTCGTTCCGCAACCATATCATCCTGTTCACGACTGCCCTGACCTTAGCGGCCTGCAACAGCCAGCATACGGGCGGTTATCCGGGCAACAAGAACAGTGAAAAGCTTCTGAATAGCTCGGGCGGCACGCTGATGGCTGAGGGCGGAGTAGACCCGCTGGCGGCGCATATGGCTGCGCGCAGGCAGGTCGACCCCAAGGATATTAACGGCCCGCATCAATACACGACGACGCCGACGGCGGAAGAGATCAACAAGGATACGAATGTGCGCATCGTGCGCCTGGAGAGCGAAGTGGCGGGGCTGCGGGATGATTTTCGCAAGATGGTTCCTGAGCACAAGCCGGAGCCGCCTGTGGTTATAGCTTCGTTGCCGCTGGAGCCGACCGTAGCGCCGCCTGAAGCGATCCCCCCTGCGGCTATTGCGCCTGCGGCGGGCACGGCGATGTCGTCGGTTCGCGGTGTGCGCGTGGGTGAGCATCCCGATAAGGTACGGATCGTTTTGGATGTTAGCGCTCCCGCGAAATTCTCCTATGACATCGACAATAATGAGAAGCTCCTGATTATCGACCTGCCGCAATCGGCCTGGCCGACCGGGGCAACGGGCAGTTTTGAAGGCAATGCGCTGGTCAGCGGCTACACGGCCAAGCCCTCGGCCTCGGGCGGGGTGACGCTGGCGGTGGAGCTGAAAAAGCCAGCAAAACTGACCATGAGCAGCGCCCTGGAGCCCAATGAAAGCTATGGCCACCGGATCGTCTTTGACGTGGCCCCGCTTTAGCGCTATTTTCCTTCTATTCCAGAGATATGGGGTGGCCGGAACCCGTGAAAGTTTTCCGAAGGGTTTTACGGCCAGCTGCGTATATTAGTAACAAGCAAACAACACAAGGATCATTGTTCATGAAAAAACTATTGATGTTCAGCGCTGCGGCGCTCGCCTTGTCTTCGCCCGCTCTCGCCGAAGAAGGCAAGGACGGCAAGCCTCATCACCAGGGCATGATGGAGAAACTTGATACCGACAAGAACGGTTCGGTTTCGAAAGCAGAATTCCTGGCATTCCACGAGGCACGCTTTGCGGAGATCGACACCAACAGCGACGGTACGATCAGCAAAGAAGAATCCGACGCCAAGAAGGCCGAATGGAAAGAGAAGCGCAAAGGCATGCATAAGGGAGAAACTCCTCCTGCCGATGCACCTGCGGAAACCCCGCCAGCGGCGCCCGCTGAGTAAGAGCAGGTTTAACGACCAGCTTTTACAACCGCCATGGCGGATTATGAGACCGAAACAGACGAAAGCCTTCTGGTGCACGTGCAACGTGGTGACCAGCGGGCTTTCGCGGTCCTTGTGACGCGGCACGTGAAAAAATTCCATGCTGCTGCATACAGGATGTGTTCGGATGCGCAGGAGTCTGAGGATATTGTGCAAGAAGCGTTCCTGAAGCTGTGGAGCAAGCCGCAGATGTGGGATCCCTCGCGGGGCGCGAAATTCTCGACGTGGTTTTATAGAATTGTGACGAACCTCGCGATTGATAAAATGCGCCGCAAGAAAGCGATCCCGGTGGGTGATGTGATCGATGTTTTTTCGGACACGCGCGACAGCCAGGAAACGGAATTGTACGAAAAGGAAAAGCAGGGGGCGCTGGAAGGCGCGATACAATCCTTGCCGGAGCGCCAGAAGACGGCGCTGAACTTATGTTTTTACGAGGGGCTGAGCAACCGCGAAGCCGCCGACATTATGGGAGTGAGCGTGAAAGCGCTGGAATCTTTACTGGTACGCGCCAAGGGGGCGCTGAAAGACGAACTATCAAGGCGGGGGATGTTAACTGAACCTGCAAGGAGACAAAGCTATGCGTGAAGATATTTTACTCGATGCGATTTTAAGGGAACGGCATGTGCCGGAGATGCCCACGAACCTCGCTTACCGGATTATAGAGGCCGCGAAACCGCGCGGCGCGGAAAAGGGTTTTACATGGACGGCGATCCAGCGTGTGATGTCGGAGATTTTCGTTATCCCGCAGCCCGCCTTCGCGATGGTCGTGGTTTTGATGATCGGCGTTTACAGCGGCATGCAGTATACGAGCGAGCAGAGCATGGAAATGACCGTGGCCCGTGCAAATCTTTCCTCTTTTGTTGTGGCTGATCTCAGCGTTGATTACGGAGAATTCCAATGACCAAGAACCTGAAGATATTTTTGACGATTTCGGTGCTGGCGAACGTGCTGCTTGCGGGCGCGCTGGGCGGCATGGTGATGGACCAACGCAAGGATATGCCCTGGGAGAAGATGAAGGCGGGCTTGAGCCCGGAATCGCAGGAGCTGGTGACCAGGATGTTCCAGGATAACTGGAAGAATATGAGTTCTACGATGCGCCAGTCGGTTGATAACCGCGATTACCTGGCGGATGTCGTGCGTGCCGATGAGTTTGACCCGAAAGCTTTTGACGAGGCGGTTAAGCGCATTCGCGGCGTGCAGGATCTGATTTCGAAGAAAAAAACTGAATCCACCAAGGATCTGCTGAGCCAGCTGCCGCCGGAAGACCGCAAAAAACTGGCGGACCAGGTTGCGAATTCTTTTGCGTGGAAAGGCCGCCATGGCGGCAAAGCGCCGCATAATATGCCGCCGAAACCTGAGAAATACGCACAGTAAGCCGTCATTGCGAGCGAACATCGTGAGCGAAGCAATCCAGATCCCCGCTTGCGCGGGGAAGACAAAAAGATGGATTGCTTCGTCGGCTTAAAAAGCCTCCTCGCAATGACGATTATCCTGAGTAACGTTCCAGATAATGTTTGTGGCGCGCGCGTAAGGACGCGGTGCGCTCGGGGGTGAGGGCGTCGGCGCAATGCGCGCAGGAGACGCCTTCTTCGTATTTTTCGTGAACGGTGTCTTCGGGCGCGAGCGGTTCGCGGCAGCCGTGGCAGATCGTGTGGCGGCCCTCTTCCAGCCCGTGAATGACGGAGACGCGTTTATCAAAGACGAAGCAGGCGCCGTCCCATTTCGACTGGTCGGCGGGGATGGTCTCCAGATATTTCAGGATGCCGCCCTTGAGGTGATAGACGTTCTCGAACCCGGCGGCGAGCATGTAACTCGAGGCTTTTTCGCAGCGGATACCGCCGGTGCAGAACATGGCGACTTTTTTATGTTTCTTCGGGTCGAGATTTTTTTCGACCCATTCGGGGAATTCTGTGAAGGTGTTCATTTTCGGATCGAGCGCACCCTGAAATATGCCGATTTCGGTTTCGTAGATATTGCGCGTATCGATGAGCGTGACGTCTGGGTCGGCAAGAAGCGCGTTCCAGTCTTTCGCTTCGACGTAGTCGCCTTTCTGCACGTTCGGGTCGGCCTCGGGCCGGCGCATGGTGATGATTTCTTTTTTCGGACGGACCTTGAAGCGGTTAAAAGGTGTGTCCGTGCTTTCGGAATATTTCAACTCGCCTTGGCTGATGCCGAGTTTAGCATCGAGGAAGTCGATCATTTTATCGAGGGCTTCCGGCTTGGCGCCGATCGTGGCGTTGACGCCTTCAGGGGCGAGCAGAATGGTGCCGCACAGGCCTTCGCAATTCTTACCGAACGTGACGATTTCCGCGCGGAGAGATTCAATGTCTTCCACTGGCGTAAAGCGGTAAAAGGCTGCGATTTTGTAAGTCATGGGCGGATATATAATAGGTTTTACAGGGATTTTCAATTTTCTAATGGGCCCCGGCTTTCGCCGGGGTTGCGATAAATAGCGGGCTTAATCCGCCTTGTGCATATAGATTTCGCGGTGGGGATAGGGGATGCGGACGCCGTTGGCCTTGAAGGCGTCCCAAAGGGCCAGCAGGACCTCGCCCTTGACGTTGCCGAGGCCCTGTTCGGCGTCCTTGATCCAGAAAGACAGGCCGAAATTGAGCGAGCTTTCGCCAAATTCGGCGAGGTTGCAGGTGGGCTCGGGCGTTTCGACGACGCGGGCCGGTTTTTTGGCAGCCTCGACCGCGAGCTTGACGACTTCGTGCGGGTTGGAGTCGGAATGGACCCCGAATTTCACATCTAACCGGAGCAGGCGGTTGCCGTGCGACCAGTTGATAACGCGCTGGGTGATGAAATCCTCGTTCGGAATGAGATAGGATTTGTTGTCGCGCGTGACGATCTCGGTGTAGCGCGCCGCCATGTGGTTGACCCAGCCGTAGGTGCCGGTGTTTTCCAATTCGATGATGTCGCCGGGCGAGATAGATTTATCCATCAGCAGCAGCATGCCGGAGAAGAGGTTGGAGACGACCTTTTGCAAACCGAAACCGACGCCAAGGCCGACGGTGCCCATGAAGACGGTGAAGATCGAGAGGTCGATGCCGGAGCTGGTGACGCCCACTAAAATAGCGAACACGATCAGGACGACGCGCATGACCTTGACGATCAGGACCTGGCTGGAGCGCGTCAGGCTCTTGGATTTGAGGACGCGGCGTTCGAGGAATGTCGAGGCGAAGAGCGCGAGATAGAGCAGGATAAAGATCGACATCGCGCCCTTGATGAGGGCGAGCGCCGAGAAGCGCACCTTGCCGAAGCTGAAACCGATGGCATCGAGCGCCGCCGTGGTTTCATCGAGCATGCCGAAGACGCTGAGGGCGGCGATTGTGAGGATCAGCACCGTCATGATGTTGCGGACGAAACTGTTCTCGACGAATTCCAGCGCGAAGCGGATGACGATCCATGCGAGCAGGAGTTTCATCGCGCCGTCGTTGAGCGGTGATTCCATGCCGATGACGTCCGAGCGCGCCAGCATGGACATGACGAATAGGACGGCCAGCGCCAGCAGCGGCATGAGAAGTTCCTGCAGGCTGGTGATGGTGCGTTTGATGCGGATGGGCATTTCCGCGCGGTCGATGGCGGCGAGGATGCGGCCACGGATCATGCGGTAGAGAATGGCGCCGAACAGGAAGGCGCTCGCGATCATGATGAGCTGGATGAAGGTGTCGGTGGTGAGCAGGTTAGCGCTCAGCCATTCGCTGATGTTGTAAGAGATCTGGCTGAAATCGCTGGTCGTTGTCGGCTCCATAATCCCGAGACTATTGGATTACGGGGCAAAAGAAAATCGGGCTGCCGATTATTTTTCGACTTTTTCTTTAGCTTCTTTGGCGATCAGGCGCACGACCCCGCGCGGGAAGGTTTTCTCGAAATCCTCGTTGAACTCCTGCGGGTGGGCCATGAGGCGGAAGAAGATGGGTCCGCAGAGCAGGTCCAGCGCCATTTTGGTGTCGATGGGGCGGAATTCGCCGTTTTTGCAGCCTTCCGCGACGCTGAACGTAATGGCGTCCATAAGGGGGGAGAGGAAGCTGTTTTCGAAAATTTCCTGCGATTTCTCGTTGCCCTGGGCTTCGCTAAAAAGCTGGGCGATGGTCTGGCCGTTCTTGCTGTGAAGCAGGCGGATCAGTTTTTCAAGCTGCATGACCAGCGCTTCGTGATTGTTACGGGCGGTGGGCATCGGCGCGTTCATGGCGGGCTGGGTGGAGAGGGCCTCCATGACGACGGCGGTCTTGTTCGGCCACCAGCGGTAAATTGTTGTCTTGCCGACCTTGGCGCGTTTGGCGATGGCTTCGATGCTGAGCTCCTGGACAGAAGTATGGAGCAGCAGGGCGTTGGTTGCTTTCAGAATGGCGGCGCGGGATTTCTGGCTGCGCGGGCGGCCCTTGCGGAAAACTTTTTCTTCCTGTTCTTCTTCTTCTTCGAAATTTTCCTCTTCAGGCTCTTCCTGCTGGAGGGGGACTTCCAAAGATTCTTCGTGAGTTTCTTCCTCTTCCCGGGTTTCTTCTTCCTGGAATTCTTCTTCCTCGCGGACGTCCTCCTTCGGGGGTTCCGGTTTGCGGAGCTGTTTGGTCGGCTCCTGTTTCGGGGGTTCCTGCCTGAAGGGGTTGTCTTCAAGAACGGGTTCGGAGAGAAGGCCGTAAAGTGCGAGCTGGGTCATTGCGTCACCTATTCAAACTCATCGTTTCGTATTTGAGTCTGATGGTGGAGCGATTCTGGAGCGTGCCTCAAGTTCTTCCCGTATTCATACACAGGAAATTCAGCAGCGTATATTATTTACATATATATAAGTGAATCAGAAGGGCGCGACGGGCTGGAAGGTCTTGGGCGCTTCCTCGATGACGCTTAAGCCGCCGCGGCGGACTTCAAGGACCGCGAGACCGCGTTCCGCCGTGCCGTCAGGACGGAAGCGGAAGATGCCGTCGATGCCTGAGAAGCCATTCGGGTTCATGAGCGAGTCGGTATCGAAACCGGGTTTGCCCACCGCGCCCTGAAGGCCGCGTTTCGCGAGGATGGCGGCAAGGGCGGTCGCGTCGTATGCGAGTGTTGTCAAACGCGGGGCGGAATAGCCGTAGCTCTGCTGGAAGCGGCGCTCGAATGCGGCGCGCGCGCCGGGCGATGGTGCGGCGAACCATGAGCCCTCAAGCCCGGGTTCCTGCGTTAAAGACTGATCGTCGAACAAACCTGTGCCGAGGCGTTTGACTCGGCTGGGCGGCAGGTCGAGCTGCGTCAGCATGTTGGCGATTGTCTTGGCGCTGTCGCCGCCGACCGGCATGAACACGGCGTCGAAGGGTAGAGGCATATTCGGATTGGCCACGCCGCCCGGGTGGCGCTGGTCGTAATGCGCGAACTGGCGAAGGGTGGCGGCGATTTCGCGTATCTGCGGATTGAAGCGCTCGGTGCCCGTGACTTTCATATTGTTGCGCCCGGCGGCGGACTGGAAGGCCGAAAGCGTGATCTGGCCGTAATCGGTGGTGGGCGCGAGGATTCCGACGCTGCGGATGTTTTTTGCCGCGGCAAATTGCGCGACGCGCTGGATCTGGTCGAAGGGCAGGAAGCCCATGACGAACGCGCCGCCGCCTGCGAGTTTCCAGTCGGTGGTGAAGGCGATCATGTTGACGTTGGCCTGGCGCGCGATGGGTTTCACGGCGGCGACGGAATCCGAGAAGATGGGGCCGAGGATAAGTTCGGCACCGCCCGCGATGGCAGAGCGCGCGGCATCGGCGGCTTCCTGCGGTGTGGCCTTGGTATCGCGCGGGATCAGTTCGAACCCTTCATAGCCAACATCGAAAAGCGCCATTTGCGCGGCCTTGAGCATCGACTGGCCGAGCTGCTGGTCTTTGCCCGTGAGGGGCAGGAGGATCGCGACCTTTACGGGTCGCAGATTTTGCGTCGAAGGCGTTTCAGGCGCAGATGTAGCAGGCGTCGGCGGGCCGGCCTGTTCGTCCGAGAGAACGCGCGGCGCTTCGTGTGCAGGTTTCGTGTAGCCGCCGCCGCAGGCGGTCAGCAAAAGCAGGGCGGTAAGGAAAAGGACGGAAAAGGGTTTTAATCTGCGCATGTTCTTCTTCAAAGGGCTCTGATATTCTTCGGGGATGTCGGAACAGACTAACGAAAAAGAACAGAACTGGCTACTCCCTCCGCGCAGAAAAAACGTGGTTGTACCGGGGTTGTACATTGTTGCGACGCCAATCGGGAATTTGGGCGATATTACGCTGCGGGCTTTGGACGTTTTGGCGGCCTGCGACCGGGTGATCTGCGAGGATACGCGGGTGTCGGGCAAATTGCTGGAGCATTTCGGGATCAAGAAGAAGCTGCTGCCTTATAACGATCATAACGCGGCGAAGCAGCGCGGACCGGTGTTGCAGATGCTGCGGGATGGGCAGCGCGTGGCGTTCATCAGTGACGCCGGGACGCCGCTGGTTTCCGATCCGGGGTATAAACTGGTACGGGAATGTATTGAGGAAGGGATCGCGGTGACGGCTATCCCCGGTGCGAACGCGCCTTTGATGGCGTTGCAATTGTCGGGGCTGCCGAGTGATGCGTTTTCGTTCATCGGTTTTCTGCCGCCGAAAAGCGCGGCGCGGAAAAAACATTTGAGCGAATGGAAGAATGCGCCGGGCACGTTGATTGCATTTGAAACGGCGCCGCGTTTGCAGGATGCGTTGAAAGATATTCACGAGGCGCTGGGGGATCGCGAGGTGGCGGTGGCGCGTGAATTGACTAAGCTGCATGAAGAGGTTCTGCGCGGAAAAGTTTCCGCCCTCATCGAAAAATTTAAGGACATAAAAGGCGAGATCGTTCTCGTGATCGGTCGCGGGGAAGCGGAAGCGATAGGTGATGATGAAATCATGGCCGCGCTAAAGAAAGCGCTTCAATCCATGAGCACGAAAGAGGCGGCGGCCTATGTCGCGGAGATTTCGGGCAGGCCACGCAAGGAAATTTATACTATAGCTTTGTCATTGCGAGGAACGTAGTGACGAAGCAATCCATTTTCGCTTTACGGTATAAAAAAATGGATTGCTTCCCCCGGCTTTCGCCGGGGTCGCAATGACGGGAAGAGAATATGAGAACCGCTAAGCAACAAGCATACGAGCGTGGCCATAGGTTAGAGCGGTTTGCCGCCCTGTATTTACAGATCAAGGGCTATAAAATCCTGAAAGTCCGTTATAAAACGCCGGGCGGCGAAATCGACGTGGTCGCGCGCAGGAAAAACGTGCTGGTCTTCGTAGAGGTGAAGGGGCGCGGAACGATGAGTTCGGCGCTCGAGTCCGTGACCGTGCGGAACAGGCTGCGGGTTGAAAGCGCGGCGCGGTTCTTCATTGCCGCGCATCCGCAATTCGCAGGATTCGATATGCGTTTCGATGTCGTTGTTTTTGCGCCGCCGTTTTCTTTCCGCCATCTGGACAATGCATGGCGGGCGCGTTCATAATAGGGCTAGCCTGCCGCGATTCTTTTTTCTAAAGGATTATGCTCATGAAAAAATATCTTCTTCTTGTCGCACTCAGTCCGCTGCTGCTTACCGGCTGTGCGGGGATGCTTGTGGGCGCGGGCGCGACGGCGGGTGTCGCAGCGGCGCAGGAAGGCGGCGTCAAGCGCGCGTGGAGCGATGCGCAGATACAGGCGCAGATCAACAAGCTGTGGTTTGAATATGACGTCGATACGTTCGCCAAGTTAGACCTTACGATCAACCAGGGCCGCGTATTGATTACAGGCGTCGTGCAAAATCCTGAGGCCCGCGTCGAGGCCGTGCGTCTTGCGTGGCAGCCCAAGGGCGTCAAGCAGGTCATCAACGAAATCCGCGTCGCGAAAAGCGGCGGCATAACAGGTTTTGCGCGCGATACGTGGATCACATCACGCCTGCGGACGGTGATTACATTCGATCGCAACATTCAATCGATCAATTATTCTATCGATACGGTGCAGGGCACGGTTTACCTGATGGGTTCGGCGCAAAATCAACAAGAACTGAACCGCGTGATAGAAAAGGCGCGGACAATTCCGGATGTAAAACAGGTGGTGAGCTATGTGAAGCTTCTGGGTCGTCCTGTTCTGGGCAACGACACCGCGCAGCCCGCGATGAATTCGCACAGCAACAACAATCCGCCAGCAGATTCATATGGCGGCGCCGATTCAATGGGCGCGGAAGCCTGGCCTGACGAGCCGTCCGTGCAGACTTACGGCACGGAAAGCACGGATTACAAGCCGGTGCTGCTGGTGCCGGAACCCGTTCAAAGCGAACAGCTGAACTAGATGTCTTTTAATCCAGATGATTATCTCGGCGCGCTTACAAAAGCCGCCGACGCCGAGATCGATATCGGCAAAGCCGCGCTGGCGCTGGCTGCGCGCGACCAGCCGGGCGTGGTGCTGGAGCGTTACGTGCATCACCTTCATAAGCTCGGCGAAGATGTCGGGAAATATCACAAGGAACTGATTGCTGCGGGTGCGCTGGACGACGCGGCGACGCAGCTTGCGGCGTTAAAGCATGTCATCGTGACGATAAATAATTATACGGGCGACATCGAAACGCATGAGGATATGCAGAACGCGAATTTGCTGCGCGTGATTGATCGCCGCAAGGGCATGTCGGTGACGCTGTCGGTTATTTATCTCGCCGTTGCGGGCGCGCAAGGGTGGGAAATTTACGGACTGGATTTTCCGGGGCATTTTCTCTGCCGCATCGACAAGGATGGAAAGCGCCTGATTTTCGATCCGTTTTACGAATGCAAAGTTCTGGAAGCGCCGGATCTTCGCAGCTTCGTGAAACAGGTGCGCGGAGAGAATGCCGAATTGTCGGCGAGTTATTTCGAGCCCGCCGGAAAACGCGACATCCTGATGCGGTTGCAGAACAACATTAAATACCGCCAGATCGAGGTCGAGGATTATGCGGGTGCGCTGAAAACCGTCGAGGGGATGCGCATGATCGATGCGGGAGAGTACAGGTTGCTGCTGGATGCGGGGGTTTTATATGCGCGCACGGGGCAGCCGAAATCGGCTATCGATGCGCTGGAGGAATATATCAAGAAAGCGCCCAAGGACCGCGACCGGCACGAGGCCGCCATGCTGCTTCAGGAGCTTAAAAACTCCCTCTGAATATTCTTGGCATAACGTGGAAGATAAAAGCGAAGGGAAAAATGAACTTTCCCGTAAAATATTCGTTTATAAGGGCAGGTACGCCCTTGCATCCACCGGTGGAAGGGAATATTAATTGTCTGCCTGCCGGTGGCGAATCGGCCAGATTTTTGTTGTTTTTATGATTTCTATTTCAAGGAGAAAACTATGCTCGCTCGTTATTTGATGATTTTTGCCGTTATGTTCACGGTTAGCGCCTGTTCGTCTGATGACGACGCCGCTATGGAAGAGCAGGCGACGCTGGGTGCCGAAAGCACAACCGGCACGGCTAATGATATTTACGGCGACGGCGGTCAGGACCAGGGCGCAGCGCCCGGCACGCAAGCCGATTTCGTCGTTAATGTCGGCGACCGCGTTTTCTTCGGTTACGACCAGTATGACCTCAGCCAGGAAGCTAGAGATACGCTGGGCCGCCAGGCGAACTGGCTCGCACAATACGCAAACCTCCGCATCACGGTTGAAGGCCACGCCGACGAGCGCGGCACACGTGAATACAACCTCGCTCTCGGCGAGCGCCGCGCGAACGCTGTGAAGAACTACCTGATCGCGCTTGGCGTTGATGCCGGTCGCGTGACGACGGTTTCTTACGGCAAAGAGCGTCCGGCCGTTCCAGGCTCGAACGACACCGCATGGTCCCAGAACCGCCGCGGCGTAACGGTTGTTGAATAAGACAATGGCCGTTTCCGGCAAATTCAAAAATTCCATGAAGGCCCAGATTTTTCTGGGCCTTCTGGCATCTGGCGTGATTTTAGCGTCCACGCCGTCATTCGCGCAGTCGAACCGCGATATGTCGAACCGCCTGAACCGTATCGAGAACGAGCTTGAGACGCTGGGCCGGGCGGTTTACAAGGGCGAGCAGCCGCCAGTCGGTGCCTATAGTGGTGGCACGAGCGCGGCAGACGCAGAGGTGCGCATCCAGCAATTTGAATCGCAGATCCGCGAGATGACAGGCAGGCTCGAGGAGCAGGACAACCAGATCCGGCAGCTTCGCGAGCAGCTTGAGAAACTATCCGCCGATCTGGATATTCGTCTCAGCGGTACGCAGGATGGCGGAAGCGGCGGCAGTTTCAGCAATGACTCGACGGGCGGCAGTTTCACCAACAACCCGATCCGCAGCACGAATACGGGCGGTGGCACGGAACGTGGCATCACGCCGCCACCGGGTGATGAATCCGGCAATGGTTACCAGTGGAATTCCGGCTCTTCGTCGATGACGGACGGCCAGCTCGGCACGCTGACAGATAGCGGTGCGGGCGCTGCAGCGGGTGCTGACAGCGCGGCGAGCCTCTACGAGAACGCATTTTCGCTTTTGAAGGGCGCGCAATATAACGAAGCTGAAAAAGAATTCCGCTCATTCCTCAGCCAGTATCCCGGCCACCCTTTGACCGGCAACGCGACATACTGGCTCGGCGAAACATATTACGTGCGTGGCCAGTTTGAAAAAGCAGCCAAGACTTTTGCCGAAGGGTACCAGGCAGATCCGAAAGGCGCGAAAGCCGCCGATAACCTGCTGAAAATGGGCATGTCGCTGTCCGGTATGAACAAGAAGAACGACGCCTGTGTCGCGCTCGGCCAGGTCGAAAAGCAATTCGCCAGCAGCGGCCCCGTGATGCGCCGCGCCCAGCAGGAAATGACCCGCCTTGGCTGCTGAGCCCCTCAAGGCCGAGCTGATTCCCGATGAATTTTCCGCGCTGCTTGCCGAGCGTTTTCCATCCGCACTGAAAGATTCTGTTTTCGCTGTCGCGGTTTCCGGCGGGCCGGACAGTATGACGCTGGCGAAGTTACTCTCCAACTGGGCTGCGCAAAACAATAAAACCATCCATGCGCTTACGGTCGATCATGGCTTGCGCGCGGAATCTGCGGACGAGGCCGCACAAGTTGCGACGTGGTTAAAAGGTTGGCCCAATACGCGCCACACCGTTTTGAAATGGGAGGGCGATAAACCTCAGAACCGCATCCAGGAAGAGGCGCGCAACGCCCGTTACCGTTTGATGACCGACTATTGCGCGGGCCAGGGGATCAGCAGCCTGTTTCTCGCGCATCACCAAGACGACCAGGCGGAGACATTCCTGCTACGGCTTGCGATGGGCAGCGGGCTGGACGGGTTGGCGGCTATGCGCGCGGTGCATAAGACGGGGGCGGGGCTGATTCTGCTGCGACCATTCCTGACGTTACCGAAGGAGAGATTATTGGCGACCTGCGCGGCGATGGGTATTCCGTTCGTGAACGACCCGAGCAACGGGTCAGATAATTTTGCGCGGGTGCGGCTCCGGAAATCACTCACCGCGCTGGAGGCGGAAGGGTTGTCTTCGAAACGCCTCGCCGTGACGGCAGAGCGCCTCGACCGGGCCCGCGACGCGCTTGACAAAATCGCTGAAAAAGCGCAGATTTCCGCGGTTATTTCAGCTGATACAGGGCGTATCGTTTACAGGATCGAGAGCCTGAAGCCCTGGCCGGATGAGATCGTTTTCCGGGTTCTGATTTACTCGCTAAAAAGTCTCCGTCCAGGGGGTGATCACCTGCCACGGATGGAAAAGATCGAATCCCTGTTCCGGGATTTTCTGAGCCCGGCGCCCTTTACGAAACGCACTCTGGGCGGACTGATTTTTGAGCGCGACGACAAGGACGGGCTTTTGATCGTCAGCGTCGAGAATATGGATAAGGCCGCTGAAAAAATCGCCTGATCTTGCCGCTTTGGACAAAGCGACTAGGTTTCTTTAGGATATTGCTCCCAAGAGGGTTAAAATAAGAAAGAAGAGGCTTTTGTGAATAACGCATTCGGTAAAAACCTGATTTTCTGGCTGGCGATCGCGCTTTTGCTGATCTTCCTGTTCAATGTCTTTCAGGGTTCGCAACCCCAGACCACCGGAGGCGCTCAGAATGTCGCCTACAGCGATTTCATGGCCGATGCCAAGAGCGGGCGCATTTCGAATGTCACCATCCAGGGCCAGACGCTGTTTGGTAATTTCACGAATGCCGGCGAGACTTTCACCACGATGGTGCCGCCTAATGAAAATGTCGTCGAGCGCCTGCAGGGTACCGGCGTGCAGATCATGGCCGAGAAAGAGGCCCCTGAAAAACTGAGCTTCCTGAGCATTCTTGTTTCTTTGCTTCCGGCGTTCCTGATTATCGGTGTGTGGATTTTGTTCATGCGCCAGATGCAGGGCCGTGGCGGTGGTGGCGCGATGGGCTTCGGTAAAAGCCGCGCGCGTCTGCTGACGGAAAAGCAGGGCCGGGTGACGTTTGAAGATGTCGCAGGCATTGAAGAAGCGAAGCAGGAGCTTGAGGAGATTGTCGAGTTCCTGAAAGACCCGCAGAAATTCCAGCGTTTAGGCGGAAAAATTCCGAAGGGTGCGCTGCTGGTCGGCTCACCCGGTACGGGTAAAACATTGGTTGCGCGCGCGGTAGCGGGCGAAGCGAATGTGCCGTTCTTCACGATTTCGGGTTCGGACTTTGTCGAGATGTTTGTTGGTGTCGGCGCGAGCCGCGTGCGCGATATGTTCGAGCAAGGCAAGAAAAACGCGCCGTGCATTATTTTCATCGACGAGATTGATGCTGTCGGGCGTCACCGGGGCGCAGGCCTTGGCGGCGGCAATGACGAGCGCGAACAGACGCTCAACCAGTTGCTGGTCGAGATGGACGGATTTGAATCCAATGAAGGCGTGATCATTTTAGCGGCGACCAACAGACCGGACGTTTTGGACCCTGCGCTGCTGCGTCCGGGCCGTTTCGACCGCCAGGTTGTCGTGCCGTTGCCTGACATCAAGGGCCGCGAAAAAATCCTGAAGGTGCATATGAAGAAAGTGCCGCTGGCGAATAATGTCGACGCGGTTGTCATCGCACGCGGCACGCCGGGTTTCTCGGGCGCGGACCTTGCGAATTTAGTCAATGAAGCGGCTTTGCTCGCTGCGCGCCGTGGTAAACGCGTGGTCGGCATGGAAGAGCTGGAAGACGCTAAAGATAAGGTCATGATGGGCGCCGAGCGGAAATCCATGGTGATGTCGGAAGACGAGAAAAAACTCACGGCGTATCACGAAGCCGGTCACGCCGTTGTCGCGCTGCATGAGCCGGCGTCGGACCCGATTCACAAGGCGACAATCGTTCCGCGCGGACGCGCGCTCGGTCTGGTTATGCGACTTCCTGAGCGCGACCGTCTGTCGATGTCGGTTGAGAAACTGCATGCGGACCTCGCCGTTTCAATGGGCGGACGCGTGGCGGAAGAAATCATTTTCGGCGCAGAAAAAGTTACGACGGGCGCAAGCTCTGATATTTCCATGGCGACCAATATGGCGAAGCGCATGGTGACGGAGTGGGGGATGAGCGACAAACTCGGCCCGCTGCGTTATGTTTCGGACCAGGAAGAAGTGTTCCTCGGTCACTCTGTTTCGCAAACCAAGAACATGTCGGACGAGACGGCGTCTATTGTCGATTCCGAAGTGCGCAAGATCGTCGAGAAGGCCTATGGCCGCGCGAGACAGATCCTGACCGACCACCTGGATGACCTGCACAAGGTCGCGAAGGCTTTGCTGGAATACGAAATGCTCTCGGGCGAGGAAATCAAAGCTATCCTGCGCGGCGAGCCGATCCTGCGCGATGATTCAGACAGTGACCCGGCCCCGGGCGGGAAGAAGAAATCCTCGGTGCCTTCGGGCGGCGGGATTTTACCGCAGGGCGCTTAATTCCTGTCTTAATCTAAATTTATGATCCTCCTTTTTATTTTACATAACGTAAAATCATAGCAGCTTTACCGATTGTCACATGCTGTTACCTATTGTGACCGGGCGGCATGGAAACTGTGTTTGCCCCCGGGGCCAATAAAGTTTAAAAACCAAGGGCATGACACGGAAATATTTCGGCACTGATGGAATTCGGGGACGGGCCAACACGGCCCCAATGACGGCTGACATGGCGCTCAAAATCGCCATGGCGACGGCTTCTGCGCTGCGTGAGATGAACAAAAAAGCGGGGCGCGAGCGCACCAACCGCGCAATCATCGGCAAGGACACGCGGCTTTCGGGTTACATGTTCGAAGAAGCGATGTGCGCCGGTTTTGTCTCGATGGGCATGGATGTCATTCTGGTGGGGCCGATTCCGACGCCCGGCATCGCGATGCTGACGCGTTCATTGCGCACCGATGTCGGTGTGATGATTTCGGCTTCGCATAATATGTTTGAAGATAACGGCATAAAATTATTCGGGCCGGATGGATATAAATTGCCTGACGATGTCGAGCGCGCGATTGAAGTGAAAATCGAAGGCGATCTGTCGAAGGAGCTTGCGCTGCCTGCCGATCTCGGTAAGGCGACGCGTCTGGATGATGCGCTGGGCCGTTATGTCGAGCATGTAAAGGGCAGTTTCCCGAAGGGGCTCAATCTTGAAGGTATGAAAGTCGTTGTCGATTGCGCACATGGCGCGGCATACAAGGTTGCGCCGCAAGTGCTGTGGGAGTTAGAGGCCGAGGTGGTTTCGATTGGTGTTACGCCGAACGGGCGGAATATCAATGACGGGTGCGGCGCGACGGCGACGGATGATCTGCAAAGGTCCGTTGTCGAGCATAAGGCGGATATTGGGATTGCGCTGGATGGTGATGCCGACCGCGTAATTATGGTCGATGAAAAAGGCCACAAGATCGACGGTGATCAATTGATGGCGGCGCTGGCGCTCAGCATGCAGAAAGCGGGCACGCTGGCGCAGGATATGATTGTCGCGACGGTGATGTCTAATCTGGGTCTTGAGAAATTCCTGGAGTCGAAAAAAATCAAGATGCTGCGCTCGCAGGTTGGTGACCGTTATGTGGTTGAGACGATGCGCGAAAAGGGCGCGACGCTGGGCGGTGAGCAATCGGGCCATATCATTCTTTCCAATCATAATTCGACGGGCGACGGGCTGGTGGCGGCGCTGCAGGTGCTCGCGGTTCTCAAACAGCAGAATAAAAAGGCGAGCGAAGCGCTGCGCGTTTTCAATCCGCTGCCGCAGATCCTGCGCAACGTAAAATTCGGCAGCGGCGTGAAACCACTCGATAATTCAAAGGTTCAGGATGCGATTAAATCGGCTGAAAAAAAACTTCTGAATGACGGGCGTTTGCTGGTGCGCGCGTCGGGGACGGAGCCGTTGATCCGCGTGATGGCGGAAGGGCAGGACCCGGCGCTGGTTGAAAATGTGGTCGGCGATTTATGCGCCGTCATCGAACAGGCTGCGCGGTAAGGATCGATCATGGCTACGGGCAAGAAAAATCTGGCGCTGCTTCCGAACGGGTTTGTCGATCTTTTGCCACCCGTCGCCGAGCGCGAATACGCTGCCGCCGGAAAAATGATGATGACATTCGCGTCTTTCGCTTATCAGCGCGTCAAGCCGCCGATGCTGGAATTCGAGGAAAGCCTGTTCGCGCCGGGGCCCGGCGAATCCATGATTGACGATACGTTCCGCGTAATGGACCCGGTGTCGCGCCGGATGATGGGTGTGCGCTCCGATATCACACCGCAGATTGCGCGGATTGCGTGCTCGCGCCTCGGCAATGAGCCGCGCCCGTTGCGCCTGTGCTACGCAAACGATGTTCTGCGCACCAAAGCGGGGCAGCAGCGCACCGAGCGCCAGTTCTGCCAGGTTGGCTGCGAGATCGTCGGTGAGGACGATATCGAAACGGATATTGAATCATGCGTGGTGGCGTTGATTGCCCTCAAGGAAATCGGCGTGGCGGATATCACGATTGATTTGTCGTTCCCGCGCATTGTCGCGCAAATTCTCGACAAGCATAAAATCGCTGAAGATGACCGCGAAAAAATCAAAGCGGCGCTGGACCGCCGCAGCGCTGACGGTTTAAAAAATTACGGTAAGAAATTGTCGGATGTTCTTTCTCAGTTGATGAAGGCAGCCGGGCCGGGAGAAAAAGCGCTGAAGGCGCTGGCGGCGCTCGGTGATTTCAAAGCAGATGTGCAGAAGCTGAAAACCATTCATGCGGGCATTGCGCGCGCGGTGAAAGAGCTCGGGTTTGGCGATGTTAAAATCACGATCGATGCGGCGGAAATGCGCGGATTTAAATATCACTCAGGCATGGGCTTCACGATTTTTGCAGCAGGCGTTTCGGGCGAGCTGGGCCGCGGCGGGCGTTACAACATTCATTTCGGCGAGCAAAAGCCGGTCGAGAGCGCGTGCGGTTTTACCCTTTATATGGACACGGTGCGCAAGGCGATGCCGCCTGCGCGTGAAAAGAAGATTGTTAATGTGAGCGCTGGTGAAAGCTGGGCGAAAATACGGGGCGAACAAAAAAACGGCGTCGTGGTTGTACGCGGTAAATCGAAAAGGAAGAAAAAATAATGGGCAATGTTGCGGTTATAGGTTCGCAGTGGGGCGATGAAGGCAAAGGCAAGATTGTCGACTGGTTGTCGAGCCGCGCCGATGTTGTTGTGCGTTTCCAGGGTGGCCACAATGCGGGTCACACGCTGGTTATCGATGGTGTCACCTATAAATTAAGCCTGCTGCCATCCGGTATCGTCCGCGAGGGCAAGCTTTCAGTGATCGGCAATGGCGTTGTCGTCGATCCGTGGCATCTTATCAAGGAAATTGCAGGCCTGCGCGAAAAGGGCGTTGATATTTCGCCGAAGAATTTGATGTTGGCGGAAAATGCCACGCTGATTTTGCCCGTGCACCAGGCGCTCGATGCTGCGATGGAAAAAGCGCTCGGCAACAAGGCGCTTGGCACCACCAAACGCGGCATCGGCCCGGCTTATGAGGACAAGGTTGCGCGCCGTGCGGTTCGTGTGTGCGATCTTGCTGACCCGGAATTGCTGAAAGAAAAACTGGAGCGCATGATCGCGCGCCATAACGTGTTTTTCAAAGGTATCGACATGCCGTTGATTAGCGCGGACGAGATTTACAAGAGCCTCAGCGAAATCAGCACGGAGGTTTTATCCTACTCCGGCGTGACTTGGAAAGTTCTCGACGAAGCGCGGCGCAGTGGCAAAAAGATTTTATTCGAAGGCGCGCAGGGCACGATGCTGGATGTTGATCATGGCACATATCCGTATGTCACGTCGTCCAACATTGTTGCAGGTCAGGCTGCGAGCGGATCGGGCATGGGTCCGGACGCGGTGAATTATGTTCTCGGCATCACCAAGGCGTACACGACGCGCGTCGGTGAAGGTCCGTTCCCGACTGAACAAAAAAACGATACCGGCGAATATCTTGGTCAGCGTGGTCATGAGTTCGGAACGGTCACGGGCCGCAAGCGCAGATGCGGCTGGTTCGATGCCGTTCTCGTGCGCCAGGCGGTGAAGTTGTCCGGTATTCACGGTATTGCGCTGACGAAGCTGGATGTTCTCGACGGGCTGGACGAGCTCAAAATCTGCGTCGGCTATGAATATAAAGGCAAAAAGATCGACCATTTCCCCGCCTCGCAGGCCGCCCAGCAGGAATTGAAGGCGGTTTACGAGACGTTAGAGGGCTGGAAGGACAGCACGCAGGGTGCCCGGACATGGGCTCAGTTGCCTGCTGCCGCCATTAAATATGTGCGCCGTATCGAGGAATTGATCGGAACGCCAGTGGCGTTGCTATCTACGAGTCCCGAGCGCGACGATACAATCATGGTGCGTGACCCGTTCCTCGGCTAACTGCGACGGCTAACTGCGATTTCGGGCGGTTTCATTTACTTTTGCCCTATTCAGCATTATCATAAGGCAAGACCAAGGAGTGGTCCTGCCATGACGCCCGCCTTTTATCCTTCTGATATCATAGGAATTTCTTCTCGATGACGGAAGAAGTCAAACCGGAGCAAGCCCAGGGGGAAACCGTCCCCGCACAGGCCGACGCCAAGAAAAGCGCCGGGCGCGCGGCTTCGATCAAGTTCGATCACAATGTCGAGATTTTCCCCGATACGCGCATGCCGGAATATGATTCAGGCGATGTGAAGGCGTACCGCGCCATCAGCCGTGACAAGGTGAATTATTTCGCGCTGGTCTGTGAGCGTCACCTTGTGCCGCGCACGCGCTCGGCGACGAATTATGCCGGATTGCTCAACCCGTTTCTTGTGCCGCTGGTGGCGATGGGGAAAATTTTCTGGTCGCCCGCAGGGCAGGAACGGTTCGTCATTATTTACAAGGACGTTCTCGGGAAGCGGCTGATGAAAGAAACCGATTACGCGCTCGACTGGCGGCAGGATGATGTAATGAACATCGTCGTGAAGCCGATGATCGGCGCACTGGTTGATTTCAGGAACCGCGACTTCGCGCACGGCGCTATCCGACCGAGCAATATGTTCTATACGGGACCTGCATCTAAGCCCGAAAAAATCGTGCTTGGCGATTGCCTGGCGTTGCCGTCTTCCTATAACCAGCCGGTACTTTACCAAACCATCGAGCGCGGCATGGTGGCGCCGATTGCTCGCGGCGAGGCGACGCTGACAGATGATTTATATGCGTTCGGGGTTTCCCTCGCGGTGTTGATGCGCTCGAACGACCCGCTGGAGGGAATGACGGATGACGAGATCGTCCGTGCGAAAATCGAGCTGGGTTCTTACGCCGCGATCACCGGCAAGGAACGCTTCAAGGGTTCGATCCTTGAATTGTTGCGCGGCGTTTTGCACGACGACCCGACCCAACGCTGGACGCTGGAAGAGGTGATGGTGTGGCTGGATGGACGGCGTCTTTCGCCGAAGCAATCGATCAAGGAAAAGAAAGCGCCGAGGCCGGTGCTTTTCTCGGGCGAGAAATATTTCCTAAGCTCGCTGCTGGCTATGAGTCTGGATTCAAATCCCGGCGATGCCGTGCGGCTTGTTGAGAGCGATGATTTAAATCAATGGCTGATCCGTTCGGTTGAAGACGACGTTGCGCTCGAGCGGGTCGAAAACGCCATCAAGACAACGCGCGAAAAAGGAACCGGACCGGGTTATGAAGACAGGCTGGTGGCCAATCTTTCGATTGCACTGGATACCAAGGCTCCTTTGCGGTTCCGTGGTTTACGCATGACGGGCGACGGCGTCGGCAAGGCGATGGCCGAAGCCATGGTATTGAGACACGAGATTCAGCCTTTCGTCGATCTCTTCGCGCAGAATATCGCTTTTAACTGGATCACGGTGCAGGAAAACCAGCATATCGATGTCGGCAATCTGATTTCGCGTTTCGATAGCTGCCGCAATTTCATCCGCCATGGGAAGATTGGTTACGGCATTGAGCGCTGCGTGTATTTGCTGTGCCCGGAGGCGCATTGCCTGAGCGATAAATTTAACGATTATCATGTGCTTACGCCGGAAGATATGGTGCTCGCCTTCGAAGATTTGTGCAAAAAAGGCAAAGCTCCGATCAATTTTCTCGATCGCCACTGCGCCGCGTTTTTATCGGTAAAAGATTCAAAAGTTATCGATACCTATCTTTTCGATCTGGCTTCGTGGGAGGATTACAAAAAAATTCTAGGCAATCTGAAGTGTCTGGCGACAATTCAAGAGCGTTCCTCGATGCCGATGCTTCCCGGCCTTGCCAGCGCGTTCATGGAGACGATCGACGTGATCTGCGAACGCTATCATGACCGTGACGTGCGGGAAAAGCTGCAGAAAAGCGTGGCGCGTTACGCCGCCGAAGGCGACCTGGCGAAGATGGCTGGCATTCTCAATAACGCGGAATTGATGGCGCGCGATCTTGGCGGTTTCAAGGAAGCGATGCGTGAATATAACGGATTGCAGAAAGAATATGTGGAGCTTGAAACGCGGCTGGCGGATGCCGCGAATTTCGGCAAATCGGCGGGGCGCGAAGTTGCTGCGGTCACGTCAAGCATTATAGCGGCGATCATCATACTCGCTGCATCGTTCATGTTCTTCGCCCATACGTCGACATACTAGGGGCAGGGCATGGCAGATAAAAAATCTCCAGAAAAAAAAGCGCCAGACCCCAAAGCCGCCGCCGCGCCGAAAAGCGGTAAAAAATCCGGTCGCAAGGTGAGCGGCGGCGCGAAGGTTTCCGTGTTCATGATGGGCCTTGTGATCCTGGCCGCCGTGTTTATGCCATACGCCGTGTTATTAGGCATTGGCATGTTGCCGACAATCGCCGCGACATTTGCTGACCCTAAGCGCGCCAGAACGAAAATTGTCACCGTGGGCGCGCTCAATCTCGCGGGATGCGTGCCTTTTTTGTTCAAGCTGGGATCGCAGGGGCATGAGTTTGATACCGCCCTCAATATCGCTACAGATCCGCAGGCGGTTATCGTTATGTACGCAGCGGCGGGCGCTGGTTATATGATCGACTGGTCAATGTCTTCGGTGGTGGCGGCGATTTTATACCAGCGCGGCCTGGCCCGGCAGGAATCCATTAAAAAACGGCAGGCGGAACTGGTGTCGCGCTGGGGGGCGGAAGTCACTGGCCAGATTCCACTGGACCACCAGGGATTTGCCGTCGAGCGCCCTGAAAAAAGCTGATAAGCCTTTAAAATAGAGGGTTTTTCTTAATCGTTTGTTCATAGGTGAGGCGCATAATAATAGGTGGTTGGGTTGTCTGTGCATATGCACAAAGCACGAAATAAGCGGTAAAAGCCGCTTTTTTTGTGCCTGAAAAAAACAAAAAATTTTAGTCAAATGCTGAGCAAACTGATTTCAGGCTGGCTGGGTAAAGACGAGGGAACGACGGCGATCGAGTTCAGTTTCCTCCTGATCCCTTATATATTTTTAACGCTGGCGATCATCGAGATTTCTATGATGTATGTTGGCGCCGCCATGCTCGAGGGCGCTACGGGTTCTGCCGCACGGCTCATCCGCACTGGCCAGCTTCAGGAAGGTGCCGACCCGGAAGCGCTGTTCCGCCAGGCGGTCTGCAATTACGCATTAGTGCTCATTAACTGCGACAATGTTGTTATCGAAGTGCGTGAGATGGAAAGTTTTTCCGATTATGAGGAGATGGAGCCGCAATATGATGAAGACGGCAACCTGGTTCCCGGCGCATTCGATGCGGGCGGTTCAAGTTCGCGGATTCTGATCCGTGCGGCGTACAGATACCCGATGATGACACCTATCGTCGGCACATTGCTTGGTGGACCGGACAATTCTCGGCTTTTCGTTTCGACGATCGTGCTGCAGACCGAGCCTTATGATTTTGAAGGATAACAAAAAATGTTTTCCGGGTTTGTCATGTTCAGGAATTTTACGGCGCGCTGGGGTCGCGAAACCGAAGCTGTGGCGACGGTCGAGGCGGCTCTGGTATTTCCGATTCTCCTGACGCTTTTGCTCGGCACATTCGATATGGGCAACGGCATATTGGCGAACCAGAAAACCATACGCGCTTCCCAGATTGTTGCCGATCTCATTACGAGGAATATGACCGTGGATGACGTAGAAATTGAGGAAGCGGTCACGGCTGGCGGACTGGCGTTTGAGCCGCTTGATTCCAGCAGTTATGGCGTTGATATAGTAAGTATAAGGTTTGACGATGACGCCCAGCCGGAAATCGTCTGGCGGGAAACAACGCCCGGCATGGCGCAGAACCAGAACGTACTGGAGGATGTCGCCAGCCTGGCTGAAGCCGATAATGGCGTCGTGGTTGTGACTGTAGCGTATGTTTTTGAGCCTGTATTCGCCGGTTTCGTACTTAATGAAATGACGATGCGGGAAGTTGCTTTTGCACGCGGCCGCAGAAGTGCCGTCGTCAATATGGAAGAATAAAGCCCGGAAGGTGGTCTCTATGAACAGGATGATAAACGCACTTAGAAAATATATCCGGAACACGTCCGGTACGATTGTCGTCATGTTCGCGATCATGGCGCCGATCATTGTCGGATCGGCCGGCATGGCTCTCGATTTCGCTCATGCCTACCTGGTGCAGCAGCGCCTGTCGCAGGCAATCGATGCCGCCGCCCTGGCCGCGACCGCTCAGGCCACCGATGAGGCAACGATCGAGCAGAAGGTTAAAGATTTTTTTGAGGCCAATTATCCGGAAGAAAAGCTGGGTGCGACATTTGAGCCGATTGTCGTTGTTGAAGGCAACCAGGTGAAAGTGACAGGCCGGGCTGAATATCTGACATTCTTCCTGAGCATTATCGGCATTCATGAAATTCTCGTCGAGGCTGAAACCACCGTCCAGCGTGAAGTGCAGGGCATCGAGGTTGTTCTCGTGCTCGATAACACGGGATCGATGGCGACGGAAAATGATGAAGGCATCGAAAATATCGAAGCCTTGAAGATCGCCAGCCGGAATTTCATCAGCACGCTTTTTGAAAACTCGAGTAATCCTGAATCAATCAAGATCGGTATGGTGCCGTACAGCAACTCGGTGCGCATCGGTCGTTACGGTCTTGGAAAAAATCCTGATAACACAGTTTACGGTAATGGCGATGTTTTCGTTAACCTGCCGTCGGGTATCAGCTATACGACCTCGCATAACAGCTCCAGCGGCTGGTACGGATGCGTCGTCGAGCACAAACAGACAGACTATAATGCGGCAGCAACACATGTCTCCGGTTCCGCCGGACAATTATGGCGCACCGGTAGCGGCACGGGTTGCAACACCGCCGATAAATGCCGCGGCCATGGCTGGGCGCCGGGCAGCACCACCAACGACCCGTATGATTACGACGTTCTCGATAGTTACGAGGGCAACTGGGACATTTATATGTTCGGACGTGTCATTCCCAGCGGTGATGAGTGCGACGATATCGACAGCGGTTCGTATGACTACAGCAATTCACGATGCAGCAACTGCACCGGCAGCGGCGGCAACTGTGCCAGCACCTATTGCTATTGCATGGTTGGTACGTCCGGCAGCCAGGATGGCGGGCCGAATACCGGCTGTCCTTACGCCTATATCATGCCGCTGACGAGTGATGTGGAAGCATTAAATGACCGCATTGACGATATGATTCCTGAAGGCAACACGCTCGGCAATATCGGTATGGCGTGGGGTTACCGTTTGATCTCGCCAGAGGCGCCTTTCGAGGAAGGCGCGCCGTGGGATAATCCTTACTGGCGCAAGGTCGTCGTGATGATGACCGACGGCGACAATACGGAGAACAGTTATTATTCCTCCTACTGGTTTACGAACAAGAACAATATGAGCGTGACCAAGTTCAACACACGCTTTTCTGAAACCTGCGAGGCGATGAAGGAGCAAGGAATTATTGTTTACACCGTGACATTCAACTATGAGGATGAAGACGGCGATCCGGTCATCAGCGAAAATACGCGCGATTACTACCGCAATTGCGCCAGCAGTCCTGACCAGTATTACGATGCGCCGACGCAGGAAGAACTGATTGACGTGTTCGAACAGATCAGCCGCGAACTCAGTAACCTGCACATTACAGGCTAAGCGGCTTACCTAACCTCAGCCATTTTCAAGGCTCGCCCTATACAAGGGCGGGCCTTATTTATTTGAGTCATTACAAGGTTATGTTGGAATTACCGAAAATTTTATTTAAATTTTTTCAGGTTTCACTTGCCAGATTCAATTTTTTTCTTCAAATTATGGTTACTACTGCGTCTTTTTAACCTTCCTTAAATAAACACCTGATATTCTGGAAAAGTACGGTTGGGAACTTCGAAAATCTTTTTGAAGTGTGGGTAACCGGAAAAATCTAAAATCTGAAAATCTTACAGGAGATCTCAAATGAAAAAACTGCTTGCTTATAGAGACGCATATTTGCGCAACGAAGACGGTGCGACGGCTATTGAATACGGCCTGATCGCAGCCGGTATTTCGCTGGCGATTGTCGGCGTCGTGTTCACGTTCGGTGAAGAGCTTTTAGCGATGTTTACCACGATGGAAGGTAAACTGGCAGAAGCTAACGACAATGCTGAGGCGCCTGCCCCGTAATCGGGCTTGGCATGAGTTTAAAAGGCCCGCCTTTCGATCCGGAAGGCGGGCTTTTTTATGTGAGAGATATGCGATGAAATGTCCCTGGTTATTGTTCAGGTTGTATAAACGGCAACAAGACGCGGTTACGGCTGTTGAATATTCTCTCATTGCCAGCGGCATTTCCCTGACAATCATGTTCGGCGTGTTTTTCTTCGGCGAAACCGTGCTGGAGATGTTCACCTGGATGTTGCAAAGCGTGTCGGATTTCGTAGATAGGTTCATGCAGCGTGAAGATAGTTGAATAGTTTCCCCTCTTTCCTTATTCTTTAATCGGAGATTTCATGGTTGCGCTTATTCTTTTTCTGACCTGCCTGTTTGTCGCGATTGCTATTGGCGGCATGGCGGCGTGGTCCGATATTAAGGGACTGGTCATTCCCAACTGGCATAGCGGCGTGATTATCGTATCGTTCTTCGCGGCATTCGTGTTTATGCAGCTTCTCGGTCATCCGGAAATTTTTGGCAGCATCCTGTCGCACCTCACGGCAGCGCTGATCATTTTTGCGATTACGGCGACGTTGTTCGGCCTGAGAACAATCGGCGCGGCGGACTCAAAGCTCAGTACTGCCTATGCCTTCTGGGCGGGGGTGGCCGGTCTTCCGGCCTTCCTGTTTTACATGAGCGTTATCGGCGGGCTGGTGGGTCTCTGGGCAATTGCCCTGCAGAAATGGCAGCCGGTTAAAAACCCTGCGCCCGGCGGCTGGGTCGCACGCGTGCAGGCGGGCGAAAACAAGGTTCCCTACGGCGTGGCGATTGTCTGCGGCGCGCTGGCGTCTTTCGTTAAACTGGGGTATTTTAATGGGGCCATATTAACCCTCCTTGGCCACTCCTAGAGTTCACCAATTTTTAACAATAAACACGCATTATAGATATAGAGCCGTGTTTTTTTGCGGCTTTCCTGCTGCGTCCCCAATAATTCCATAATGTAACCACTGAAGGTGGCGGATGAATAAGAATGTTGTCATTGTGCTGGGCGGTGCGCTGGTCGTTGCGATCGTTGTGGCGCTACTGGTGCAGATTACGCTTGGCGGTAAAAAACCCGCCGTGCAGGAAGCGCGCGTCGAGGTTCTCGTCGCTGCGAAAGATTTAGGGATCGGTCGTGAATTGAAAGATGGCGATGTGTCCTGGCAGGCATGGCCGGAGGCACTGCTGGTGCCCGGTGCGATCGTGCGTGAAAAAGATCAAAAACCCCTTGATGCGATTAAGGGCCGCCTGGCCCGTAATATCGGCAAGGGCGAGCTTATGATGAGTTCGGCTTTGCTCGGTGAATCCAAGGGAAATTACGTCGCGGCAAGTCTTGATCCCGGCATGCGCGCAGTAGCAATTTCCGTCAAGGCGGCGAACATGGTCGCCGGTTTTATAGGTCCCGGCGATTACGTCGATGTGATCATGACTTACAAGACGAACATCGATTCAATTGATGACGATCCGTACGTTCAGAGCATGATTGATCGCAACATCATGAAAATGGCGACCGAGACAATCCTCCAGAACGTGAAGGTCCTGGCCGTCGACCAGTCGGCAAAACGTCCAGAAGATGAAAAGATCAAGGTCGGCAAGACTGTCACGCTGGCTTTGAACGCCACGGATTCAGAAAAGATATCGCTGGCCGACAGTATCGGCGAACTGACCCTGTCGCTGCGCGGCGTGGGCGATAACAAGATTATCGAAAAAAACTGGGAAATCGTTTCAGACGCCCGTCTTATTAAAATTGATGACGAAGTATTTACAGAATACCTGAAAATGAAAAAGGGCGCTGGAATAAATTCGGATAGTGTGAGAATCTATAATGGATCCAGCGTCATGCTGCTTCCCGCCAACTAGTCACCTCAATTTTCGCCCCTATCCACAATTTTCTGTGTAACCAACTGAAATCGAAAACAATGTCGCTTAGTTTGAAGAAGATCAATGCTGCACAGCTTTTATTCGCGGTGGCCATAACGGGCCTCTGCGTGATTGCTTTGCCTGCGCTTGTCCTGGCCGAAAAAGGCGATCTTGAGAATATCGTGGCCGAGGCGGTCGAGCCGGGGCCGGTCTATATCACGCTCGGCAAGGCGGAACTCATTGATGTCGATGGCGATATTGCCGATGTGCTGGTTGCTAACCCGTCCATTATCGATGTCATGGCTGTTCAATCGAACCGTCTGTACATTGTCGGCCTGAAGATCGGCGATACGAATATCATCGCGCTGGATGAAAACGGCGACGTCATCAAGAAACTGGATATTCACGTCAAATACGACCTCAAGGCCATCCAGGCTATGGTGAATGACCTTTATCCTGATGAAGATGTGGAAGTTAAGGCCGTGCATGACCAGATCGTCATGACAGGCACCGTCTCGACGCCGGAAGTCGCTTCGCGCATTACCAGCGTGGTTGCAAGCTATGTCGGCGATCTGCAGGATCAAAAGGGTACGGCCGATGAACTGATTTCCAACCTTCTGAATGTCAGGGGCGAGCAGCAGGTGATGCTGCAGGTTAAAATCGTCGAGGCATCGCGCAGCATCCTGAAAGAGCTCGGCGTCAACACGGATATAAACAATGAAGATGCGCTGTCGACGTCGACGCTGTTCAATGAAAATACTTCGTTCACGTTTGGCACCGGCGGCGGCATTGGCCTCTCGCAGGACCCGACGGGGCTTGCGCGTTTCATAACGGACACGGGCATTGCCGGGATCGGCGATTTGCAGTTTTTCCTGCGCGCGCTTGAAGAAGAAAATCTTATTCACGTTCTGGCCGAGCCGAATTTGACGGCTGTATCTGGCCAGAAAGCCGGATTCCTCGCGGGCGGTGAATTCCCCGTTCCGGTGGGCCGCGACAATGTCGGCAACGTGGTTGTCGAATTCCGCGAGTTCGGCGTTTCGCTCAATTTCAAGCCGATTGTCCTTTCCGATAACCGCATCAGCCTGCAACTGAATACGGAAGTTTCATCGCTCGATTTCGACAGCGCGGTTGTACTGGCTGACGTCAATGTTCCTGGTCTGGATGTTCGTAAAGCAGATACGACCGTTGAAGTTCAAAGCGGCGGCAGCCTGATGATCGCCGGATTGCTGCAATCCGAATCGATCAAGGGCATGGCCGGATTGCCGGGCATCAACAAGACGCCGATCCTGGGCGACCTCGTGAAATCCGACAGTTTCCGCCGCGATGAAACGGAGCTTGTGGTTATCGTCACACCGTATCTCGTTGAGCCTTATGCCGAGAAAAATCGTGCCGAGAGAACGGCGCCGCATCGTGACAACCCGCTGGCGCGTTCGTTCGCGGTGAATGTCCGCAAGTCTTATGAAGTCGAAGATGATCAGATTTTCTCCGACGATGAAAAATACGGATATATTCTCGACTAGGAGCGAAGGTCATGACAATGAAAAAAATACTCACCCTGTTGCCTTTGGTTCTCGCCATCTCCGCCTGTGAAATGTATTCGGAGAGCGTGGTGTCTGATCGCCGCCTGCAGGTGAGGGAAGAGAATTTTAATGAACAGGTTCCGGCGCGCCGCGCCAATAGCGAGTATGTTGCCAAGGTTGCGGATGATTACGGCCAGAGCGGCAATGGCCCGCTGGAGCTGACGATCACGTATGATCCGCAATCAAAAACCAATACCGCCATGCATGCCAACGACGAGGCCGTGCGCCTGTCGCAGGCTTTCCGCAAGCAAGGCGTGAAAGAAATTCTGACCAGCATCCTGCCCGTGCGGGAGCAGGGATCTGAATCCATGGTTGTGATTTCATATGTATCCTACCAGGCGACGGCCCCGGCCAATTGCGGGCGCATGACAGGCTTTGACGGCCCGATCCTTGAGCATGACCCCGATTACAAGCTCGGCTGTACGGTCGAGACGGTTTTCGCCCGCCAGATCGCCAATCCGACCCACCTGCTGGGCGAATCAAAAGCCCCGGCCTATTCGGAGGGCAGGGCGGCTGCCAACGTGATCGACCCGCAGCGGTCAGGCGCCTTCAACAAGCCCCTGAAAGGCGAAGAAGCCTCGGATTAACGTAAAGTCTTTAACGAATATTAAGGCAGTAAGACTATGCTGGATATTGGATTTTTGGCTATTAACACGGGGCATTTAAACCATGAGCGAGGCGGTTAACCAAGGCACATTTATTCTTTTGCCGGCGGCGACTGTTGCGGTCTATTCCCGGGACCAGGAAACGTTAGAGGCTGCCCGTAATCTCGCCAATGACTGGCGCTTTGCGCGCGTCCAGATCCAGGTTGAAGAAGGCGACGTCACCACCGCTACCAATGCCTACAAGGAAATCAATTCCCCCGATGTCGTCATCGTCCAGACCGACACGATCGAGGAAGCGTTCGTCAAGAAACTTGAAGATCTTGGCGCGCAGTGCAGCGAAGGTACGTCGGCGATTGTCGTCGGCCCGGTGAACGATGTTTATCTTTACCGCCGCATGATCGATATGGGCATCAGCGATTATCTCGTGCGTCCCATCAAAACTGAAATTTTCGCCGACGTTATTGCCAAGAGTCTTATCGAGAAACTTGGCGTGACCGGCAGCCGCCTGATCGCTTTCGTCGGCGCCAAGGGCGGCGTCGGTGCCAGCATGCTCGCGCAAGCCACGGCCTGGGGCGTATCCGATATCCTCGGCCAGAAAACGATGCTGATCGACAGCGCGGGCGGATGGTCGACGACCGGCGTCGGTATGGGGTTCGAGCCTTCGACGACGCTTGCCGAGGCCGCGCGCGCCGCAGCGAATAAAGACGAAGACAGCATCAAGCGCATGTTGTTCCGCGCCAGCGATAAATTAAGCGTGCTCGCCAGCGGCGGCGACGTGATGCTGGATACGCCGCTGCAACCTGAACAGCTTGAAGAATTACTGACGATGCTGATGGTGACGTATCCGGTTGTGATCGCCGATTTGTCCCACGCGTCGGAAAGCATGGTCAATACTGTAATCGCAAAGGCGAGCCAGATTATCGTGGTTTCAACGCCGACGCTGACATCGCTTCGCCTGGCGCGCAGTTTGATCCAGGAAATCAAGGAGCATCGCGGCGGCGACGACAAGGGCATCGAGATGATTGTCAACATGCAGGGCCTGGCGGCAAAAAACGAAGTGCCGAAAAAAGATATCGAGCAGGCGATGGAATTCAAGGTTTCGACAATGCTGCCATTCGATCCGGGTGTGTTCGTGGCGCTGGAGACCCAGAGCAAGAAATTCATGAGTGATGCCAGAGGCGGCGAGATTGTGCGCAAAAATCTTTTGCCGCTGGTGCAGAAAATCCTGTCGGTTGCCGTCAATGACGCGGATACCGGCAAGGAAAAAAGCGGTTTTCTCGGCGGCATTCTCGGCAAAGGAAAAGCCAAAGGATAGTTTATGTTCGGCAAAAAAGGCACAACGACGACTGCTGCTCCTCCGCCCCCGCCCATGGTGGACGCGAAAGCGGCTGCGCCTGTTGCAGTGAAACCGGAAAAGCCTACGTCTTCCGATGCGGCCAAAAAACCTGAAAAAGAAGCGGCGAAGAAAAAGCCAGCTCATGGTGCGGCGGAGGTCGAGAAGCCTGTTGCCAAGGATGATCCTTTCGCTGAAATGCATGCGCAGGGACACAAGGACAAGCCTGCGAATGAGGGCGACTCCATCACGACTATCCGCCTTCAGCGCGCGCGCAACCGCATCTGGCTGGATTTGCGCGACGGTATCGACCTTAAATCGCTGGCGCGGATGGATTCCAAAACTGCGCGAGAAGAAGTTTATTCCGCCGTCGGTGAGATCGCGCGTTTCCGGAATTTAGACCTTACGCCTGCTGAGCTGCAGAGTATTGCCAAGGAATGCGCCGACGACATGCTCGGCTTTGGTCCGCTCGAGGAGCTTCTTGAAATTGATGACATCGCCGATATCATGATCAATGGCCCCGACATTGTTTACATCGAACAGAAGGGCAAGATTTCAAAGAGCCACGTCAAATTTCGCGACAACCAGCATTTGACTACGATCTGTCAGCGTATCGTGGGGGCGATCGGAAGGCGTGTCGATGAAGCCTCACCGATTTGCGATGCGCGTCTGCCTGATGGTTCACGGGTTAACGTCATCATCCCGCCGCTCGCGGTCGATGGTTCATGCATGACCATTCGTAAGTTCAAAAAAGATAAGCTTACGTTAGAGAAGCTGATGGAATACGGCTCGATGACGCCGAGCTGCGCGAAGCTGATCATGGCCGTGGGCCGCAGCCGCGTGAATGTTCTGGTCTCCGGCGGTACGGGTTCGGGCAAGACCACAATGCTGAACTGCCTGACGCGTTATATCGAGCCGGGCGAGCGCATCATCACCTGCGAGGATGCCTGCGAACTGCAATTGCAACAGCCGCACGTCGTGCGGTTAGAGACGCGTCCACCCAACCTTGAAGGCGTCGGCGAAATCACCATGCGTGACCTTGTTAAAAACTGCCTGCGTATGCGTCCTGAACGCATCATCGTCGGCGAGGTGCGCGGCCCCGAAGCGTTCGACCTGCTGCAGGCGATGAACACCGGCCACGACGGTTCGATGGGTACAGTGCACGCCAACAATCCGCGCGAGGCTATTTCGCGTATGGAAAACATGATCGCCATGGGCGGTCTTAACCTGCCGAGTTCCGCCGTACGCGAACAGATTGCCAGCGCGGTTAACGTGATTATCCAGGTGCAGAGATTAAGAGATGGTTCGCGTAAAACAACGCACGTGTCGGAAATAACCGGCATGGAAGGCGAAGTCATCACCATGCAGGACCTGTTCTCGCTGGAAATCATGGGCGAAGACGAGCATGGAAAGCTGATCACCAAGCAACGTTCCAGCGGCCTGCGTCCGAAATTCTTCGACAAGGCCCGCCAGTTCGGCGTTGAGAAACTGGTTCTCGACGCGATGGAAGAGGCCTACGATTAATGACGACACTTCAAATCGTTCTAACAATATTGATCATGATCATTATTGTCGGGTCGGCGGCAGCCTTCCTGATGATGCAGGAATCCGAGCGCAAGAAACGCATTGCTGCCGTGATCAAGGGTCATGCCACAGGTGAGAAGAAATTTTCAGCCGAGGATGTGCAGAACAAGCGCCGCGCCGAGATTGCCAAAAAGCTGAAAGAAACCAAGGAAGAAGAAGACCAGAAAAAAGGCAAAAAGAAAAAGCGCACGATGGGGCTGATGCTGGAGCAGGCGGGCCTCACGATCTCGGTAAAGCAATACTGGATTTATTCAGCCGCCAGTATGGTTGTGTGCGCAATTCTCGCGCAGATGACGGGGCAGGTGCCTTTCGTCGTGGTTATGGCGGCAGTCATCGGCCTGTTCGGCGTGCCACGTTTTGTTTTGAGATTTCTTACAAAGCGGCGCCAGAAAAAATTCCTGTCGGAATTCGCCGATGCGCTGGAAGCGATCATCCGTCTGCTCAAAGCCGGTATGCCGGTTTCTGAAGCCATTGCGATGATCAGCCGTGAATTTACCGGCCCCGTGGGTGAAGAAATGTCGCGCATTTACGACAAGCAGAAAATCGGCATTCCCATTCACGAGGCGGCGCAGCAGGCGACCAAGCGCATGCCGTTAGCTGAGATGCAGATGTTCGCGACCGGTCTTGCCATCCAGGCCCAGACAGGCTCCAGCCTTTCAGAGGTTTTGAAAAATCTTGCGGGCGTTATCCGCGCACGTTTTCGCCTGAAGCGAAAAATCAAGGCACTGTCTTCGGAAGCCATTACTTCGGCAGGGATTATCGGTTCGCTGCCGAACATCCTGGCGTTCGGCATGTATTTCGCCAATCGCGATTACATCATGGTTTTATTCAATGACCCGTTTGGAAATGTATTGCTTGCTATTGCTGTCGTCTGGATGCTGATCGGGATTGGCGTCATGAAAATAATGATCAACTTTAAAATATAGGATTGATAATGAATAATGAACTGATCATAACCGTTCTGAGTGCGCTTTTCGCGGCCGGATCGTTTGCGGCATTTGCCCTGCCGTTCCTGAACAAAAGTGAAAAGAAAGAGAAATTCCGCTCCGTCATTGAAAAGCGTCGCAAGGCATTGTTCCAGGCGACCAAGGATGGCTCGCTTAACAGGGTCAACGCGGATTCAATTTCGGCCAAGGATTCCATGGCTACGTTTTACCGTGTTCAGAAGATGGCCGGGCGCATGGGCGAAAAGGCCCGCGACAAGATGCTGCAGGCAGGAAACCGCGATCCCAAGGCACCGTTCAAGTTCATGATTGCGCAGGGCGTGCTGCCGATCGTTCTGTGCCTGCTGGCGATGTTTTTTATTTCCGCGAGCGAAAAAGAAATTTCCAACGGCCTGACTATGATGATTTTGGTAGGCGCCGTACTCGCCGGTTATAAAATGCCGGACATATTGGTTAAAAATGCGATTATAAAGCGTCAGCAGGAAATCAATCTCGCATTTCCGGATGCGCTCGACATGATGCTGATCTGCGTACAGGGCGGTATCGGTCTTGAGCAAACCGTCGACCGCGTCGCGCACGAAGTGTCGGAGCATTCGCCGGTGCTGGCTGAGGAACTGGGGATTTTAAGCGCCGAGATGGCGATGCTGAACGACCGGCGCCAGGCGTTACAGGATTTCGCGCGCAGGGTGGGCAGCGGTGCGGGTAAAAGCTTTGCCACATCGCTCATTCAGGCCGAGCAATACGGTACGTCGATCTCGCAAGCCATGCGCGTGATGTCCGACGAACTGCGTGATATGCGCATGGCGCTGGCTGAGCAGAAGGCCGCGTCTTTGCCGCCGAAACTTACCGTGCCGATGATCGTGTTTTTCCTTCCGGCGCTGTTTATTATTATTCTCGGACCGGCAGGCATACAGGCCAGCGCTGCGGGCGTTGGCGGCGGCTAGTGCGTGCTCAATTATAGTCTTTTGGCCTGCAAGCCGCGCTTTTCTGCGCTTCCGTTTCTCAAATACCTCAATGTATTCTGCGATACGGTTCGAAAAGCGCGTCTTTCGGCTCAAAATCCCGCAATTGAGCACGCACTATAAAGCTATTCTTAGGTGATTAATTGGAAACGGGTTTTTCGTTTGCTTTAACGGCAGGCTTGCTTGAAGCTGCCGGTTTTGCCACGGGCTTGGGCGCGTGGCGTGCCGATTGCTGCAGCGTGCGGACGATGCGGAGGTTGCGCTCGACCTCGATGCGGTCAGGCGCGATGGTCTGGGCCTTTTCAAGAATGGCGACGGCTTCGTCGAGGAAATCCTGGGAGGCGAGGTTAAGCGCCAGGTTGTTCATCACGGGAATTGGGTCGCCCTGCCACATATCCAGGGCTTTTCTAAAGGCGCGCTCGGCTTCCTTGTGCATGCCTTGCGAGTCCAGCGCGATGCCGAGATAGTGATAAGCGCGGTAATCATTCTGGTCCTGCGTCACCGCCTTGAGGGCGTATTCCTCGGCGCTTTTATTGTTCCCAAGCGCGAGCTGGATCGCGGCGTATTCTGTTTTAGCGGCGGGCGGGCCTTTTTTATCGTTGGCGAAAGGCGCGAGCACCATGGCGGCCTGGTTCAGGTATTCAGCTTCGCGCAGGGCTGCGGCGTAATCTATAGCGACCTGCGGGTCTTCGCTGTTGCGCTTGTAGAGTTTTTCGAGAATCGAGAGGGATTGTCTTTTATCACCGCTGGCAGAGGAAGCGGCTGCGGCGCGCTCGAGCGCGGCGTCGACCGAGCCGTCGCTTGCGGCGTGGCCCGCGGCGGTGCTCGATCCCGTGGTTTGACATGCGGCGAGAAGCGCGCAGGCCGATACCATCATTGCGGTTTTAGAAATGGTCTTTGAAATTTTTGAAGTCATTGTAGCGTCGCCCTATCGGTCAAAAAATTATTCTTCAGTTGTTTCTTCGCCTTCAGGGGCGGCTTGGTTTTCGTCCGCATTATCAGCGGGCTTTTCAGCGGCTTCTTTGTCGTCTTCTTCCCCGACGGCGTTGCTGATTTCCGAGCCTACTTCATCCGATTTGGCCGTTTGAATGCCCTGTTTATCGTTCAGGATAATTTCATGGCACATATCGGGACAGTAGTAAACCTGTGTCGGCTGGCAGCCCTTGTTGGAGGCGGCGCATGATTTACGGATCCGGACGTATTTTTCCTTGGGGCTGGCGACGATGACATGGCGCTGCATGATGACCTTGTTTTCCTCGTCCAGGACCGTGAAATAGGTGGCTCCGGGCGCGCGGGGGATCAGGACCAGCGTATTGGGGCCTTCGGGCAGGATGTTCAGGTGGGCCGGGGCGCCGACCAGGACCGTGCTGGCCTTGCGGTCCAGCCTTATTAGTTCGGATTTATCGGGGGTCAGCCTGACCGGGGGATGGGTTGGATTGGCCTCGTCAACCGCTATATTGCTGTCAGAAGCGGCCTTTACAGGCATGATATCTGTCTGGGCCAAAGAAGACCCGGGGGGCGTGTCCTGGGCGTTCACAGGGGCTGTCGGGAGGCTTAAAACAAGCGCAGACAGCAGAACTGGCAATGTAAGCAGGCTGGTTTTCATGAGTTTTCGCACTGGAAAAGCCCGATATGGGCGATAAAAACCATTATAGCAAGGCATGGGTTAAAGTTCACCCACTTTTTGCTTCAATTTAAGGTAATTGCTGGCGATATGTTAATTAACACTCCCCGCCATTGCTGTTGCGGCAGATAAGAGAAGTATTGCCTGCGTCGTTACGCCTGAAGCCTGTGGCGTGACAACCAGCCGGACATGTACGGGGCGTAAAGACGCCATCGAAAGCTGGCTCGCATCGTACAGCGTTTTCCTCAACTCTAACGATAACCTCCCCTGGATCGCATTTCATCGATGGAAGGTCACCGCCGAGAGCATTGGCTTCCAGGCAAAGATTGGTGTCATTTATATCGCAATATTCATTTGACTGAACATCGTCAGCGCGTAGCCTGCCAGCAACTTCAAGTTTCTGACCAGGTTCTTCGGTGCCGAAGCCGACATTACCGCCGTTAGTGTTCATTATCTGGCTGTCGCTGCCCGGAACATAGCTCCAGAGCCCCGAGGTCTGCATAATCTGGAATTTTATAATATCATCATTATGCGATGGGCCGCTCTCGTAACGCAGGCCGCTCAGGAATCTGCCGTCGGGATCGCAGTTTTCAATTTCGTTAACCGCTGTTGCCACTGCGGGGAGAACGGCTGGGGGCAGGGAACTGGGACAGGCTTCCACTTCCTCTCCTGTAGCAGTTCTGGCACCACGGCCATTATCGCCATGCGATACTAGCACGGTATGCGCATAGAGGCCCGCATCGAGGACAAGATTGCCGTTTTTATCTTCGCCTGGGTCCAGAGTACCATTACCGTTTGTATCTTCTTTTTCCGTGATCAGCGGCGTGTTATGTTCATCCACCACCATGATCGTGCCGAAGGCATCATTATATTTTAACGGATCGGTCAGCGTTTCGGTCACGGCATAAGTCAGCCTGTTGCCAAAGCCGTCATAGGTGAGCGCATCGGTGAGGGGAACGCTCGTCGGAATACCGTCATCAGTGTTGCCGTCATCATTGGGATCGAGCATAGAGTTAAAAGGCACTGAACCGATTAAAACCCAATCATTTGTCCCGTCATCATTCTGATCGCGGGGGACCTGCACCCGGATTACGCCATTGCTGCCGGTGCAGTTGCCGGTACCGTCTATTTGCTCGCGGCCATAATTTAGAGCGCCGCGCGCAATATCCGGAGCAGCGGGACATGGATAGCGGCGCATATTCGTTGCGAAGGCCTGCAGCCCCACCTGCGACGCCTCAAAAGCCGCTTCGGTTTGCGCTTCCCGCTGGTGAATGACATAAAATTTAAAAGCCGCAAGCACACCGGTCATCATCATGCCGAAGATAATGATGACGATCGACAGTTCGAGCGTGGTGAAGCCCCGGTTTTTTTTGCAGTCTTTCATATTTCAATCATTTTAAGTTAGTTGCATCTGCATGAACTGTAATTCAAGAACTGGCCGCTGCCGACTCTGGAGTAGCATGGACCCCTGTCACCGCAAGAACAAGCGCTTGCAGAGTTAGTGCCTACACCGAAGGAAGACGGGCCATTGCCGCTTGAGGTTCTTTCCCAGTTGCAGACCACAGGCGGAATAGGTTCGCATGTGTTGCCGCCCGGAACATTAACCCAGTCCGTCCATTCGCCGCTGGGGCATTGCAAGGACCGTCTTTTTATGATGTTGCCGGTATAGCCTGCATCGCAGGGGAAGGGTTCCGTAACAGTCACAGGATTGCAGTCGCAGTCATAGCTTTGCTGGACCCACGGACCATAAGTGACACCGCTGCCGTTGCATGTGACGGTGCGTGTTTCAACCCGGCCACTGCCAGTGAGGCCATTGGTGCAGCTTGTTGCTCTGGTTTCCTCATTCACGCATGTGCAGCTGTTGCCGCCCGGAACATCAACCGGATCATACAACATCCCGGGGCCGCCACCAGCAGGGCATCTCCAAGCGGATGTTGTCAGGATCGTTCCGGTTTGTCCCGCCGGGCAAGGCCTGCTGCCTGGATAATCCCTGTCGACGCAGGTGCATGCGGAATAATCCGGTGTATTGGTCAGGGTTCCATCAGGACAGGTGCGCGTCGTTGTCGTGACGGTCGTACCAGAATATCCAGAACCGCAGGCTCCTGAGGTAGTTGAAACTACGCCCGGCGTGCAATTACAAACGCCCTGCACATCCTGGGTGATAAACCATGAACCGTTCCGGCATTCGTAAGTGCGCTGCTGTGACGCCCCTGCCTGCACCGTTTGGATTTCGCCATGCGCCCCACCCCAAACTGTGACAATGGTGTCGCACATTGAAATTACAAAGCCATCGCAAGGCAGCGGGTCCGGATTTTTGCAATTCAGCGATCCGTCGCTCTCGACACCGACCAGTATCGCGTCGGCGGGACATTCCTGAGTTACGGCATTATTGCAGATCGGTTTTCCGTCCTCGATGCCGACCATGAATTTTCCGGTGCTACCTATTGTGTCATCCTCCGGACAACGTAGGCCGCCCGTGCCTGTTTCTATGTCGCCTGCGATCAGTTCAGGCCTGAAACATTCACCCTGTAGGGAATTGCAAAGTTCATTGACCTGGAATGTGCCCGTATTTGCGACAGCAGGATCTGCGCTAGCGCGAACGGTGCCGCCGATATCGCCTCTTTCTTGAACATCATTATCGTTTTTCAGGACCGCGACATTACCGTCCAAAGCTTTTTGATGGATAGCCAGTTGTTGCTTTGTGGACATTTGCCAGACGGGAATTTCATCCTGGCTGAAATAATCTATTACATCGTCGAACTCCGCTGCGGTTTTGGCCGAGCTGTTTATAGAGAGGCGATATGTTGCATCGGGAGTCGCGCTGTCGTCATAATTGCAGTTATCATTTTCGACGCCGGCGGCGGCGCATGTAAATCGGTCGCCGCTTTTAGCGTAAGCGCCGTCGCCATTCTTGCCGTAACTCATAACCAGGAAATGTGCCTCTCCTACGTTAGGCAAAATGCTGTTGCCGGAATCATCAATGATATCGATGCCGCCGCCATTAGGTGTAAAGCATTTGTCGCAGGTCAGGTTTTCGGTAACGACATACACTAGCCGGTGATCATATGAATCATATCCCTGGCTTTCCTCAAGATTAAGATTGCGGAATGGGAGAGCGCCCACCAACACGCGTGGTGATTCATTTCTTGGCGTTCCTGCTGGATATTCATGTGCGAATGCGGTGCGGCGGCTGCGCTCAACCCAGATGCCTTCATCAGGCGTGGAGCTTCCTACTGCAACCGTTCTTGTGCCTTCACAGTCTTCACGGCCATATTTCGGGTCGTTGCGATCGACCGTAAGTGAAGCGGGGCAGGGATAGCGCCCGTAGAGCGAGCGGAATGTGCCCATGGCGCTGATTGCAACCGTCACGTTGACCTGGGTGGTTTCGATTTCCTGCTGTTTTTGAAACAGCCCGTATAGCGGGGTTAATGATGCCACCAGCAGACCGATTACCATGATCACGATCGCCATCTCGATCAGCGTGAATCCTCTGCAGGATGTTTTCATTTTCATGTCTCCTGCGCTGGTGATTAGTTTCCGCATATGAGTCCCCCGTTACTATCAATTTGATTAATGAATTTTCCATCATCGCACTGTATGGTCGCGGCCGTGTAGCCGGACTGGCACTTGGCACGCGCTTCGCCGATACCCGACATAGCACTCGACGTCGATCCGGGGTTGCTGGCGCATTTCATAAGCGGATCAGTGCCGCCAATCATGGCCGCCGCAAAACAGTTGCTGCCGTCTTCAGCGCAAATTCTGTTGGAATCAGTGTGTGTGGCTCTGATATTGCCGTTAACATGGAGCGAAGCCTGCGGATTCAGGTTGTTTATTCCCACATTTTCGGCATTGCTAATTATATCACTGCTGGCAGTTAAGGATTCTTCCCATATCCTTGAGGGAACATCTTTCTTGTATTCGACCATATCATCATAAAAGTTGGCATCGGGAGTATCGCTCGCTATGCAAACCTCGCCTAAAAATTCATTATCATTAATGCAATTGTTGGCATCAGCCGTTGTGCCTGCACCCGGACAGGCCTGGCGCGGGGTTCCATCAGCGGTGAAGGCACCGAGCCCTGAAGGGCCGTGTGATACGAGCAGGTAATGAACCTGATTTTCCAGCGTCATGATGGCGGGAAGACATTGATCCACATCCGGAGCGATACGCCCTCTGACGCGGATCACGCCATTGTCGGTCCATGTTGCAGGATCTGTCTGGACTGCGGTGACAGCATAGGTGATTTTGTTAGACCAACCGTCAAGGTTCATCTCCGTAGGGATTTTCAATGTCGCAAAAGGTACCGCCCCAACCATCACGCCGCCTGCTGCGACGGTGCCAGCGCAGTTTTGATCGCCAAATGCAGCATCGCCAGGACCCAATGTCGGCAGGGCGGGGCAGGGGTAATGGCCCTTCTCAAAATAGTAATCCGCGACCGCCTTGTTAATCGCCGCGTAATGTTGGCTGGTTAGGCCTCTGTCCTTGTCTATTTTCCACCTGTTGTATTGGGTAATCAGTGGAACCAGAATAAGGCCGAGAACCATCGTGATAACAGCCACATCGATCAGGGTCATCCCTGACTGATCCCGCGCCAGTTTTTCAATTCGTTTCATAATGCTCAAGAAACCCGCTCCGGAATGCAAAAACTATTACACACACATCCACATTCTATATTAACCGGGGTGACTTTAAAATTTGATTAAATTTGTAGGTAATTTCCACAGGAAAATCGACCTAAGCTATTGATTTTGCTTAATGCTTATTTTGGCGGCGCAAAATATCTTAAGAAAGTAAGGTTTCGACCTGTTCGACGAGGTAATTCAGGTGGAAGGGTTTGGACAAAACCCGGGTGTTTTTGAGGGCGGGATTGCCGCTTTCCATGGTCATAGCGGCGAAGCCAGTAATAAACATGACTTTCAGTCCGGGGCGGATCTGGACGGCGCGCTGGGCGAGCTCGATCCCGTCCATGCCCGGCATGACAATATCGGCCAGCAGAAGGTCAAAAGCCTCGATTCCATTCAGGACTTCGAGAGCTTCCAGTCCGTCATGGGTGACGCTGACCCGGTGCCCGGCGCGTTCAAGCGCAGCGGAGAGGAATCCGCACATGGATTTATCGTCTTCAGCCAGCAGAATATGAGCCATGACGCGAAGTTTATATCAAACGCAGTAGTTTTCAATGGCGCCGAGGAACTGACGGGCGGCGTTTTCCCATGTGTAGTTATGTTTGACATGGTGCGAGCGGTCCTGCGCGTTGCCGTTTTTCAGGGCTTCGCGCGCGGCGAGACCGAGATCGGATTCATGCAAGGCGCCAAGCGAAGAATCCGTGACGATGTCTTTTGGCCCGGTCACGTCATAGGCAGCGACAGGCAAGCCGGATGCGAGCGCCTCCACCAATACGATACCGAACGTATCTGTGCGCGAAGGGAAAACGAACACGTCGGCGGAGCGGTAAAATTCCGCGAGTTCCGCGCCGGTTTTTTTTCCGACGAAATGTGCCTCGGGGTATTTGTTTTTTAGAAAAGGCAGGCTCGGCCCGTCGCCGACCAGGACTTTCGAACCCGGCCAGTCCATGGCGAGAAAATCCTCGAGGTTTTTCTCGATGGCGATTCGCCCGACATAAAGTGCGATCGGTTTTTTCAGGCCCTGGAATAACGTCTTTTCGCCGGGAAAGAAGAGATCGAGATTCACCCCGCGCGAGAAACGAAGCAGCGGTACCTTGAAGCCCCAGTCATGAAGCTGCGCCTCGAGGCTTGGCGTGGCGACCAGTACCGCGCCTGCGGGCGCATGAAACCAGCGCACGAAACGTTTGGCGAGGAAATGTGTTGGCCCATGAAGGAACGGCACGTAATGGCCGAAGCGCTTGGCGACGTAATCAGGGAACTGCGTGTGGTAAGAGGTCGTGAACGGGATTTTTTGCCTAACGCAGTATCTGCGCCCGGCGAGGCCGAGCGGCCCTTCGGTGGCGATATGGATGTGCTGCGGTTTTTCCACATCGATCATTTTCGCGAGGCGGCCATAAGCGCCCATCACAAGCTCGATCTCGGCATAGCCCAGCATGGGAATTTTGAAGGGAAAATCGGCGGGGCCGATGACCTTGACCTCGTGCCCCTCCCTGACCAGTTCCTCCGCCAGATGCTCATAAGTCCGCACCACGCCGTTGAGCTGCGGATGCCAGGCATCGCTAATAATCAATATTTTCATTAAGCCTCAAGTGCGTGGACTTTTAATTCCTCCAATCCTACACTAAGGCGAAGGTATATGAACCCATGATTGCCAGATTTTTCCTTAAGTTCAGCATTCTTTTTGTCCTCGCGGCCCCTGCTGCGGCGGTCGGTTTGTCGCGCGATTGCACGCTGCAGCGCGAGCTGATCTTCGACATGATGAAGGCGGAATACGGCGCTTATAATGTCTGGGACGCGACGCATGGCGAGATGAACACGGACGAGCGCTTTGCCTCTTCGGTCGTGGTCGAGAGCGGTAACGCCGTCGCGGCGGGCGAGGTGATGTCTTTTGGCAAGCCGGAGAAGTCCGTGATACTGGCGGAATTCGACAATCGCGGGCGCGTGGTCTGGGAAGCGGCGCACCCGGTGAAAGATCTTTCCTACGTGAAAAAGTTATTGTTAGTGCCGGAAGGGTTTGTCGTGCTCGGCGCGGTGATGAATAAAAATTCACGCGCCTCGCCCTGGCTTGGTTTCTTCGACAAGACAGGAAAACTGACGAGCCAGAAAACGGTTGCCGCGCCAGGTGTTTCGTCGCTGGTGCCGGATGACATGATCGCGCAGACGAAAGGCACAGGGTTTATTCTTTCGGCTTCGGCGGGTGATGAGAAAAAGGAATTATTCCACGCGGTGATTTATCATCTCGACGCGAAAGGCACGGTGAAGGACAGCCATGCGTATCAGCCCGGTCTGGATAACCGCATTCTCGGCCTGAATCCTGCAGGCGATCATTATATCGGGGCTGGATATTTGCGCGGCGAAGATGGACGCATCGGCGGCTGGCTGCTGATGCTGAACGGCGACGGTAGTTTAGTGTGGCAGCAGCAATATCCGCGAGGCAAAATGGCGAAGCTGAGCAAGGCCGCATCGCTGAAAAAAGATTTGTTCATCGCTGTCGGGGAGACGGAGCCTTTGAGCGGCGGCAATAATGCGGGCTGGGTGATGGCGGTGGATGTCAATGGCGGCGCGTTGCAATGGCAGCGTTATTATACGACCCCCGGCATGGATCAATCGGCGCGCGACGTGCTGGTGAACATGGAGGGCATGGCCAGTGTCATGATGCTTGTGAGCAAGCCGCCGAACGCGGAAGCGACAGAGAACAATAATGATTTCGTGCGACTGCTGACGGTCAACGAGCGCGGCGTGTTGTTCCTGAGCGATGAGTATTTCAATGCGCAAGGCGCGGAAGCCTCGCAGATGATCGGCGGTCGCGCGGGTGAGCGGATCATCACGGGACGTACGGACATGGTTTACAAAATCGAGCCGAAGCCCGGCGAGCCGGTGGAGACATTAAAGCATGGTTGGGATGCGTGGATCGTCGCGGGCGCGCCGATGGAATCTTTCAGTGATCCGTGCCTCAGCGTCAACGCCTTCTCTCCATGAAAACTTTGCGTTTTGAAATTGCGGAAGACGCGCAGTCGGCGCGCATCGACAAGGCGCTGGGCGAGCTTTCCGGCGAGGAACTATCGCGCACGCGCGTGAAGGCGCTGATTGAGGACGGGTATGTGCGGCTGAACGGCGCGGTGTGCGATGCGCCGTCGAAAAAAATTAAACCCGGTGATGTGCTGGAGGTCGATGTGCCGCCGCCGGTTGCCGCCGAGCCGGAAGCGGAAGACATCGCGCTCGATGTTGTTTACGAAGATTCTGATCTGCTCGTGATCAACAAGCCTGCTGGTATGGTTGTCCATCCCGGCGCGGGAAATTATTCGGGTACGCTGGTGAATGCGCTTCTGCATCGCAATGCCGACGATCTTTCCGGTATCGGCGGCGTGCTGCGTCCCGGCATCGTGCACCGTCTTGATAAAGAAACCAGCGGGCTCATGGTCGCGGCGAAGAATGATATCGCGCACCGGGGCCTCGCCGAGCAGTTGGAATCCCGCACGCTGAAACGCGTTTACAAAGCATTGGTTTTGGGCGTGCCGTTTCCACATAAGGGCTCCGTCGATTTGCCGCTGGGGCGTCACCCGGCGAGCCGCATCAAGATGGCGATAAGGCGCAAGGGCGGCAAGGACGCCAAAACGCATTACACGGTCGAGAAGAAATTCGGCGCCGAGTTCGCGCTGGTCGAGTGCAAGCTGGAAACGGGGCGGACGCACCAGATCAGGGTCCATATGGAATCCCTGAAACACCCCCTGATCGGCGACCCGATTTACGGGCCCCAGGCCAGTGCTTTAAAGGCGGCTTTAAAAAGGGGCGGATGGGGGCCGGAAACGGCCAAAACCGTGCAGGATTTCCCGCGCCAGGCGCTTCACGCCTATTCTATGAGCTTTCTGCACCCTGTGAGCGGGGATACACTGAGCTTCAATGCTGCGCTGCCGCCGGACTTTCATAAACTATTGAAATCATTGGATAAAAACTAGCATCGAAAAGTCGATTGTATTTACATAAAATTTTAGGTATTCTAAGAGATAGGGGGATTAAGAACGGCCAGTGCGCGAATAGCCATACAGGGGCTTCACATTATTAAGATTTCATAGAGTGCGAGAGTTTCAGATTTACCCACTTCATTTTTGCTTCATCCGATCTGGTACCTAACTCAGCCGCCCCGCAAGGGGCGGTTTTCTTTTGTGCCGTACGGATCAGGGATCAGCCCGGGCCGCCGACGCCCAGATGCTGGATGGCTGGTTGGCCGTTTTCGTCGAAGGCCGGAGGGATGAAATTATTATTCCCGTAGCTCTCGGTTTTGAAGTGTTTCGACGCGTGGCGCTTGGCGGCCTGCAAAAACTCGCAGGCATACTGGTTTGCAATAGGATGCTCATTAAAGGCGCCTTCGCGCTGCATATCGGCAATCGTCGTATAGAGCAAGGGGTGATCATGCTCCATCATGGTTTTAGCAATGAGCTGGGCCTCGTGTTCGAAAAGAGTCCGGATTTTTAAGTTCACAAATGGCGAGAGAAACTCGATCTGTTTATACATTTCGGCCACATTTCCCTCCAGGATTAATTGCACTATTTTTTTAAGAATTTTTTCTTCTTCAATCGTCAGCGGAATTTTTTCAGCGCCTTCGTAGGACGGCTTGTTTTCCAATATGTTTGCCAAGGCTGGCAGGGAATTAGGGAGTGGAACAGTCCATGTAATCCGTTCACATACCAGTTGCCTGAGAAGATTTATTTGCTCGATGAATATTTTATCTGATGTTATCGGGGGATTTCCTTCATCGCCCGAGCGGATCGCGGCATTTGTCGCGTGAATGGGTTCCTTATTGATAATAGAGCCTATGGCCCGCATTCTTTGCCAAAAATCCGGCAAGTTGGGCGTTTTGACATTTCCTTTTTTCAGTTCCAGCGCATAAAAATCTGCTGCGCCGATGTCCGCGCGTATTTCCCCGCCGATGCTGTTGCAGCCGTTATATGAGGCATGCTCGACTTCGTGCATGATAGCCATTGCGCGCGCTTCGTCGTTTGTGCCTTCGACATTTTCAAGATCTTTAAAGTGAATACCTGCCCCCTCCGCGGCCATCATCTCTTTGGAAGCATCGGCGTAGAGCGTCGTGATAATGGCCATACGGTCGTCAAGCGAGGCGGCGTCCAGATGTGTTGTTTTGGTCCAGGCGCTTCCGTTGATAGCCATGTCGCATAGCGTGTTTATGGTGTCCTCATCGATCCGGAGAAGCCTTTCCGCGCCGATCAGGTGGTTCAGCGTTTCAACCACTTCAGCGCGAATATTGCTGATTATCTGCGGTTGGTCCACAAGGCGCTGCGCTTCGGAGAGGCTGGTCTTTCTTTGATGCATGCTCTTGGTGATCTTGATTGCCTTCCTGCAGGCCGGGCCGTCAAAATCTTCCGGCGAAATTACAAAAATTGCTTTGATGCGACCGCGGGTCCAGTCGGGAATTTCACTGATGATCGGAAAGTTTTTCAGTGTGAGCGGGCTGGCGTAAACTTCCGTTTCGGTTACTGAGCCCGAAGGGCGAATTGCAGGACTGCCGGAGCGGATACGGCTCACGGGGGAGGCAGGCTTCGGGCTTAACCACTGATCGCCAGCGCTTGTCAGAAAGATTCCTGCGAGGACGCCTAAAGTGCCCAGAAGGGCTTCGCGGCGTGTAACTGGGCTGTTCATACTCATTTCTCCTTATGGAAGCAGGCACCATAAGGGAATTTAATTAATATGTCAATAAAAACAAACAGAAAGAGCTGAAATCCTTAATACTGGCGGGTTTTTTTTCAGGTCATATTCCTGTATTTTAAAGGGGATATGACCCTTCCTGATTACGACCTTTGCATCATCGGCGGCGGAATTAACGGCACGGGCATAGCCCGTGACGCGGCCGGGCGCGGGCTGTCGGTCCTGCTGGTCGAGGCGGGGGATCTGGCCAGTGCGACGTCGTCGGCCTCCACCAAGCTTATCCATGGCGGTTTGCGTTACCTGGAATATTACGAATTCGGGTTAGTGCGGGAATCGCTCAAGGAGCGGGCGGCGCTTTTGAAGATTGCGCCTTATCTTGTACGACCGATGGATTTCATTTTGCCGCACGATGCGTCGCAGCGTCCGCGCTGGCTGATCGGGCTCGGGCTTTTTATTTATGACAGGCTTGGTGGCAGAAAAGGAAAGCTGAAGGGGTCGCGGCGGGTCAATCTCGCGAAGACGCCGTATGGCGTGCCGCTGCAAATTCACCTGACGAAAGGTTTCAGATATTCGGATTGTCACGCGGATGACTCGCGGCTTGTGGCGGTGAATGCGGTAGATGCGGCGCGGAACGGCGCGGAAATTTTGACGCGTACCGCCTGCATGCGGCTTGTGCCCGGCGATCAGGGCTGGACGCTGACGCTGCGCGATCTTGAGAGTGGCGTGGAGCGCGAGATTTCATCCGGCATGGTGGTGAACGCGGCAGGGCCGTGGGTGCGTAGTTTATTGGAGGCCTCTAACCTTGCCGCGCCGGAGGTGCCGTCGATCAGGCTGGTGAAGGGCTCGCATATCATCGTGCCGAAAGCGTATGAGGGCGATCATGCTTATATTCTGCAGCAGCCGGACAAGCGTATTGTCTTCGTCATTCCGTATGAAAAATATCACACCCTGATCGGCACGACGGAAGCGGATTACACGGGCGATCCGTCGCAGGCGGTGATTTCGGATGTCGAGATTGAATATTTGTGCGGCGCGTTCAACCGCGCGTTTAAAAACCAGATCGAGAAGAAGGACGTGCTGTGGACCTATAGCGGTGTGCGGCCCTTGTTCGATGACGGGGGTGAGAGTGCGCGGACGGTCACGCGCGATTACAGGATTCATCACCATGCCGGCTACGCCAAGCCGTTGCTGTCGATTTTTGGCGGTAAGCTGACGACGTACAGGCAACTGGCGGAAAAAACCGTGACACGATTGCTGGAATTGTCCGGTCATACGACGTTGCCGTGGACGGCGGGTGAGCCGCTGCCCGGCGGGAATATCCCGGATGGCGATTTTGAAAAATTCGTGGATGCGCAGGTGAAGCGTTATGCGTGGCTGCCGCTCGATGTTGCACGGCGCTACGCGTTTTCCTACGGCACGTCGATGGACAGGTTTTTAGACGGCGCGTCGAAGCCCGAGGATCTGGGACGTCATTTCGGCGATAATATTTACGAAGCTGAAATCGTTTATCTCGTGAAAATGGAATGGGCGCGAACCATTGAAGATCTTTTGTGGCGGCGCTCGAAACTCGGGATGCACATACAGGAAGACACGTTCAAGAATATCGAGCGTGCTCTGCCGAGCATTGTAAGGAAAGGGAATGGCCGTGATGCAGAAAAATCCGGGCGCACTGCTGGCCGTTGACCAGGGGACGACGAGTTCGCGTTCCATTTTGTTTTCGCCGGAAGGCGATGTTCTCGCGCTGAAGCAAAAAGAACTCACGCTTCATTACCCTCACAAGGGTTGGGTCGAGCAGAGCCCGGACGATATCTGGAATGACACGCTCTGGACCTGCCGTGACGTTCTGCAGGAAGCAAAAAAGCAAAACTTAAAAATTTCCGGCATAGGGATTACCAATCAGCGCGAAACGACCATTGTCTGGGATCGAAAAACCGGCAAGGCCGTTTACAACGCTATCGTCTGGCAGGACCGGCGGACGGCGGAATTTTGCGCCGCGAATAAAAAGCACGAAGCAAAAATCAGCAAGAAGACGGGCTTGCTTTTAGACCCGTATTTTTCTGCGACCAAGATTGCGTGGATACTGGACAATGTTGATGGTGCGCGTGTGCGCGCGGCAAAGGGCGAACTGGCGTTCGGAACCGTGGATACGTGGCTGCTGTGGAATCTGACGGGCGGGAAAGTTCACGCGACCGACATCACCAATGCCTCGCGCACGATGCTGTTCAATATTGTCACACAAGAATGGGATAAGGATTTACTGAAACTGTTCAATATTCCGGCGTCGATGCTTCCCGCTGTTTACGACAATGTTCATGCGTTCGGCTTCACGGATGAAAAAATTGTCGGCGAAGCGATCATGATCGGCGGCATGGCAGGCGACCAGCAGGCGGCGCTTATCGGGCAAGCATGCTTCCAGCCGGGTATGGTGAAATCGACGTATGGTACGGGGTGCTTTGCGCTCATCAATATCGGCGGGACATTCAGGCAATCGAAAAACCGTTTGCTTACGACCGTGGCTTACCGCGTGAACGGCAAAATTGCCTACGCGATCGAAGGTTCGATTTTTGTCGCGGGTGCTGCCGTGCAATGGCTGCGTGACGGTCTGAAGGTTTTTAAAAAAGCATCAGAAAGCGAAGTCATTGCCCAAAGTGTTGGCGATAATGGCGGGGTTTATTTCGTTCCGGCTTTCACCGGCCTTGGGGCGCCGCACTGGGATCCAAATGCGCGCGCGTCGATTTCAGGCCTGACGCGCGATAGCAATATATCCCATATCGTGCGTGCGGCGCTGGAGGCGCAAGGGTATCAAACGCTCGATCTGATGAGCGCGATGGAAAAAGATTCCGGTGCGAATGTCGAAGTTCTCCGCGCCGATGGCGGGCTGGTGGCGAACGGTTTCGTCTGCCAATTTCTCGCGGACATGCTGGCGCGGCCTGTCGAAATTCCGAAGGTCGCGGAAACCACGGCCTGGGGCGCGGCCTGCCTAGCGGGGCTGCAGGCCGGCGTGTTCAGGAGCTTTGATGATATCTCCGCGCGCTGGCAGGCGCACAGGCGCTATGACCCGCATATGAAGCATGAAGAGCGTATTGCACTATATGAGGGCTGGAAAAAATCGGTCGGTATGCTGCTCTAATAAAAAAGGCCGCACGAAGCGGCCTTTTTTAGGGCAAGGAATTCTTAAATCGCGACGGTGTTGCCGTCCAGGTTGACGGTACCGCCCGTGTTGCTGACGAACAGCGTGACGTTGCCGTCCGTGAACACATCGTAATTTCTGTTAGCCGCAGCGTCGCCGTTTGCGGCGTCGTTGATCGAGGCATTGTCGACAACCTTGCTCATGCTGGTCATGCCGTTCAGGTTCAGCGTGTCGCCGGTGCCGACATTGATGATCAATGCGTTCTTGTCGTCGGTGATGCGCAGGATGTCGCTGTAATTCAGGGTGACCGTCTGGGCCGATGTCGACGACACCATATCGATCCGCTCGATGCTCCTGATGTGGTTGCCCGCGTTAATGGCACCGAAATCAAGCGTGCCGGCGCCTTCGAGCACCAGTGAGTCGCCGCGTCCGCCGGCTTCACCCTGAAGGTGACTGAGGCCCTGACCGACTGCCGCGCGGAAGTTGCTGTGTCCGCCGTCAATCACGGTGTTTGAACCCGCTGTCGTCAGGTCGGCCACGACGCTGCCGCTGCTGATGTTCAGATGGAAACTGTCGTCTCCATCCATGCCGTAGGCTTTGATTGCGGCGTTATCCAGCACGAATTTGTCATTGTTATCGCCGCCGATGGCTTCGTTATTACGCGCGGCTGTCAAGATCGTCATGATATTGCCGCCGCCGCCAAGGCTGACGACGTTACCAGACCCTGAGTTGATCGTGATCGTGTCAGGATCAATACCAAGGAAGATCTTGTTGTTGCTGCCGCTGATTTGCGACGGGCCGATGCTGCCCGGTTCAGAAACGACCGTACCGCTGCTGGTATAGTTCGTGGTCAGGTCGGTTACGGTGGCGTTGTAAGCAAAGAAATTATAAGTGTGGTAACCGCTGACAAGGCCAGCGCTGTCACGAGCCTGTACTTCGATAGCTAGATTGCTTGCCGTAGCGGGCGTTGTCGAGAAAGACGAGTTAAAGTTTAGTTGCAGCTGACCGTCAGCGCTATTAAATGTCCAGCCGCCTGCTACGAGAACATCCGGATTTGCACCGCCAGCGTCGTTTTGCCATCCATTCAAGGCAGCAATCGTGGCTGCGCTGAGTTCATAGGTCATGCCGGCATGGCCGCCGTCATCATGGAATTCCTTGTCGAAATTGTAACGCCATACCATGCCTTCGGCGCTTCTGAAGAATTCAGCAGGCGCTTCTCCGGCAAAATTCGGTGCGGCGTTTGTAGCGCCGCCGCCAACTGGAGGCGGATTGTTGACCGGAGGCGGAACCGGCGGTGCGGCATCCGTGGTGCCTGCGGCAGCCGTCGTGTTGACCAGCATCTGCGTGGTGATCGTGTTCGTGCTGGGCGTGTTCGTTGTGTCGTGCGGCGCAGTCGTTGTGGCCGTATTGCCAAGAATATTGGTTGAAGAAGGCGCAAAACCTGAAACCGTCTGTGTGGCGACAGGCGGCGGCACGGGCGGCAGCGCGGCGGTTTGCGTTGCCGCTGCATCCGTTGCCGTGTTGCTGCCCTCGTTCTGTACGGGGGCGGCATCCGCAGGTGCCGTTTCATCAGCGGGCGCGGTTTCATCGGCTTCCGGCTCTGTCACGGGCTGGGCCGCGTCATCAGAAGGCTGCTCGGAGGCAGCGTCATTGATAGACGAGAACAGCGTCGGCGATACTTTGCTGACGATGAAGAATTTCTGCGCAACGTCATTGGCCGAAAGCTGGCCCATATGCTGGATGCCTTCGGCACCGTTGAAGCGTGCGGTTTCAAACTGGTTGGTCAGCGTCACTTCATGACCATGCTGGTCGGTCAGGACGATGGCGCCTTCAACGACGGTGATTTCGCCGCTGTTGACGTTACCGGCAATGATGGTTCCGCGGATACCGATAGAACCGACCGGCGTTTCGATGTGAACATCATCGGGGTCATCGCGGCCGATGAGGCCTGACGTAAACACGAACACGCCTTTCAGCACCGAGAAATTGGTCGTGCCGGATTCCGTACCGGCGTCGTACACATATTCATCAATCGCGAGGCGCGCGTCTTCCGACACCGCAAAGCTCGTTTCATCCACGAACTTGATGTTCACCGCGCCGGCTGCATCCGTTTCGATGATGTCGCCCTGGTAGATCGGCGTGCCGTTGGCAATCGTTTCCGTGGTGCCGTCGACATGCGTTACGGTGGCGTTACCTGTTACTTCCTGAACGGCACCAACCGGGCTCTCGTCCGACTGCGTATCGTTCGCCGCATATTGAGGCGAGCTCTTGGTGAAGGAATTCACAAGCTCGGGGGTCAGCGTCGAGCCGTCGGGGGCGACGAGATTCGGCTGCGTTTCATCTGCGAAATAATCTTTGATCACGAGTTGGCCTTCGGGGCCGTCGAGCACCAAGTCCATACCATCGCGTGTGAAATCGGCATCGCGTACGAAGGATGCATCGGGGAGTTCCACCCTGTCAGCGTCGCCGTTTAAAACCGTATTTGAATTTTGTGTGGCGCCGTCCAAAGACAGACTGTCAAAATCTTTGTAAGCCATAATTGAGAACCCCTTTTAAACCCCGTTTTTTAACCCCAGGGCAGAATCCACGCCGAAAGGCGCAATTTACCCATCATTTGATAATATGGAAAAAACCTTAAAGGCTGGTAATAATTCCATAAAATTTTATGTATCTGGATTTATTCATAAAACCCCGGTTTTATTGATTGCAAATGGGGGTAAAGGTGCTAAAACCAAGGAAATTTCACCTATAAAAACGGGTTTTTTCCATGAATATCCATGAATACCAGGCCAAGGATCTGCTGACGAAATACGGGGTTGCGGTGCCTAAAGGCATCCCGGCCATGAGCGTTGCCGAGGCTGTTAAGGCCGCCGGGCAGCTTCCCGGACCTTTATATGTAGTGAAAGCCCAGATCCATGCCGGGGGCAGGGGCGCGGGTAAGTTCAAGAATAACCCGACGGGTAAGGGCGGGGTTCGCCTGTGCAAGAGCGCGGATGAAGTGAAAGCCGCCGCCGAAGCGATGATGAACCAGGTTCTCGTCACCAAGCAGACGGGCGCGGAAGGAAAAGAAGTTCAGCGCCTTTACGTCACCGACGGCGTGGACATCAAAAAAGAATATTACTGCTCGGTCGTTCTCGACCGTGCCACATCGCGCGTCACCTTCATGGTTTCGACCGAGGGCGGCATGGACATCGAAGAAGTCGCGCACAAGACGCCGGAAAAAATTCACCGCGTCGCTATCGATCCGGCTGCGGGTTTTCAGGGCCACCATGCGCGCACGCTTGCGTTTGGTTTAGGTCTGGAAGACAATGCGAACAAGAGCGGCCAGAAATTCTTCGCCGCCTTATACAAGGCTTTTATCGAACTTGATGCGTCAATCGTCGAGATCAATCCGCTGATCGTGACGGACAAGGAAGAAGTCATGGCGCTGGATGCCAAGATGAATTTCGACGACAACGCGATGTTCCGCCATCCGGAAATTGTCGCCTTGCGCGACGAATCCGAAGAGGATGCAAAAGAGTTGGAAGCGCACAAGCACGAGCTTTCCTACGTTGCGCTTGAGGGCAATATCGGCTGCATGGTCAACGGCGCAGGTCTTGCGATGGCGACGATGGACATCATTAAACTTTATGGCGGCCAGCCTGCGAACTTCCTCGATGTCGGCGGCGGTGCGAACAAGGAAAAAGTTACGGCGGCGTTCAAGATCATTCTCGCCGACAAGAACGTCAAAGGCGTTCTCGTCAATATCTTTGGCGGCATCATGAAGTGCGACATCATCGCGGAAGGCATCATCGCCGCCGCGAAAGAAGTTAAATTGAGTGTTCCGCTGGTTGTGCGTTTAGAGGGCACGAATGTCGAGAAGGGCAAGGAGATTCTCTCCAAGTCCGGTCTTGATATTATTCCTGCGAACGATCTTGAAGACGCGGCGAAGAAAGTCGTGGAAGCGACGAAGAAAGCCCAGAAGGCGGCCTAGAGTTCGCGGGACGGAACTAGGTGTGTCGACTGCCATCCACCATATTCGCTTATAATTTTATTCCATGATTCCTGGACGCTTAATTCCTTGCCAGTTGCATGCTTATGCCTTTTCCCGTTCGGGAGGGTAATATAAATATCTGGTTCCTTAACCAGAGAAGGATTCCCTACTGCAATTGCAGGGTCGAGTTGATTGAAAAATCCGCGCGCCGATGTGACGGTGCCATTGGCTTTATCCTGCCATGCGCGCATTGCGAATGGTTTTGTATAGTTTATCCCGAGATTGTTTAAGGCAACAACCTCACCCATAGCTGCATCTCGCCCAACAGGTTCATCACCTTTAAGCCATGTTTCATAATTTTTGACTTCATAATGCTTATCAGCAATAAACATGGCCGCATTGAAACGCGGATTAAGGCATAGCTTCGCGAGTTCCTTTCTCGCGGCGTTGTTATTTACATGGTAGTCGTAAATTGGTTTTGCCTTGTGACGTTTAACAGCATCGGCATTGCGAACGGTTTGTGTTATCAGTTCCCTAGTCTGCGAATATCCATAGACAGGGCCGTAAGTATATGCCACGCGAGGCAATGTTAATTCGGGCATAAACTGGAACAGACCGCAGGCCTTGGTGGTTTCATTAATAGCCTTTGGATTGCAATTACCTTCTCTTGCGCAGGTGGCAATCAATAATTCAGGCGGTAACGTCGCACCTTTTTTAAATTTATGGAAGAGTGCGGTGACTTCATAAATGGCTTTTGCGACTTCTTCTGTTAAAACAACTTTTCGGGGACCTACCGTGTAAATCTGGGAGCCGTCCTTAAGTACTTCTGCAAGTTTAGGTAATCCACCATATGAGACAGATGTGGCGCGCACAGTGGAGGCGGCAATAATAATTCTTTGCTCTACAGGTTTTTCTGCTTTTTTATCCGTAGCATTTTCTCTGACAGGTTGTTTTATTACAGGTTTATCCGTTTTTTCAGGAGTCGGTGTTGGCTTTACGGCTTTCATTAAAGATTCTATAGGCACCCATTCTTCCGGGGGCTTAACTGCTTTAGGAGGCTGCGCAATTTTATCATCGACGATCTCTACAGTCGGAAGCGTTGTTCCGGATTTTTCTTTCTGCGTAATGAAGGGTTTTTTTGCAAGCGCCCTGCGTTCCAGTTCTGCGGCCGCTGCAGCGAGGGATTCCTGGAAAACAGGATCGGTGTTTTCATTTTTTGCCACTAAGATGTCGGGGGTGGAAGGCCTGACATTTTTCGAGCCATTTTCTTCCCAGATCACGCCGTCGGCGACGGGGAGTGGTTTTTTCACAGTTTTAACTTCGGCAGGCGAGTCCGGATAAGGAACGACGCCGTATGTATTCGGCGGCACTTCAACGGGGATCGTGACGTCAGGAGCGGCGGGAGAGTTCTTGTCAGCTTTTTGATCAAGCCATTTTTCAAAACCCTGTTCGGCACCCCAGATTGCCACCAATGAGACCGCGCACATTTTGAGGGTATTAAACGCAGTTCTAGCACGCCCGGAGTTATGTTCCGGTCGCTTATAGCGGTTATATTGGTTTGGTTTGGGGCCTTTAGCCATTTCCGTCTCTTCCTTAAGAATGAGTTAATATACTTGAAAACTGTTCATTATGTCAAATATTGAGCAGGGCCTTAAAACAGGCGTAAAAGAGCGTGGAAACAGGGCTTTCCTTAGTTGATTTTGCGGGGGAAGGGTCTATAACCAGAATGGTATTTACAGCCCGGAGCCCGACCATGACCGCCACCCGTTTCCTCGTGATTTTTACCGCCCTCGTGATGATGGCTGCGCCCGCATCGGCGGACTCGCCAGAGGGCCGTCTGGTCGCCGCCAAGGCCTATGTGAAAGTCGCCGACGTTCCGAAAATGATGAACGAGATGGTCAATGCGATGGCGCAAAATCCACAGCTTGGCCTGACGCCGGAGAAAGCCGACCAGATCCGCGGGATGTTCAATCACGCCGAGATAGAAAATCTGATGGTCGAGAAAATGACCATGCATTTCACCGAAGAAGAATTGCTCAAGCTCGCCGATTTCTACGGCAGCCCTGAAGGCCAGTCGATCATGAAAAAAATGCCCGCTTACATGAGCGACGTGATGCCCTTCATCCAGCAAAAAGTCGCGGACGCCATGCAAAAAGCCCGGGCGCAAGAACAGACAACTCCAACAACACCCTAATTCAGAGGATTTAAGAAAATGGCCGTACTCGTCGACAAAAACACCAAGGTTATCTGCCAGGGTTTCACCGGGGCGCAGGGCACGTTCCACAGCGAACAGGCTGTCGCTTACGGCACGAAAATGGTCGGCGGCGTTACGCCCGGCAAAGGCGGTCAGAAACATTTGAACCTGCCCGTGTTCGACACGGTCGCTGAAGCGAAAGCGAAAACCGGCGCGAATGCATCGGTGATTTACGTGCCGCCGCCCTTTGCGGCCGATGCGATTTTGGAGGCCATAGATGCTGGCATTGAGCTCGCGGTATGCATTACCGAGGGCATTCCGGTTCTCGACATGGTGAAAGTGAAGCGCGCGCTGCAGGGTTCCAAGACGCGCCTTATTGGCCCGAACTGCCCCGGTATCATCACGCCCGGCGAATGCAAGATCGGCATTATGCCTGGTCACATTCACAAGCGCGGCAAGGTCGGCATCGTTTCGCGCTCCGGCACGCTGACATATGAAGCGGTTTACCAGACGGGGAAAGTCGGCCTTGGCCAGACGACCTGCATCGGTATCGGCGGCGACCCGGTGAACGGCACGAATTTTATCGACTGTTTAGAATTGTTCATGGCGGACGACGAGACGCAGGCGATTTTGATGATCGGCGAAATCGGCGGCACGGCGGAAGTGGAGGCGTGCGAGTTCTACAAAAAGCTCAAGAAGAAAAAACCCATCGCGGGTTTCATCGCGGGCGCAACCGCTCCTCCCGGTAAACGCATGGGCCATGCCGGTGCGATTATTTCCGGTGGTGATGACACGGCGAAAGCGAAGATGGAAGCCATGCGTTCGGCTGGCTTTGCAGTTTCCGAAAGCCCCGGCACGCTGGGCGAAGCTGTTGTGAAGGCGATGGCGGCCTAGGCAGGCACTGCTGTCATTTCGAAGGCGGCAGGCAGGTGAGAAAGAATGCCTTGGGCGTGTAAGTAATACGCGTGGTCCGCAGCTTCTGTCGCGCCCGCTTCAAATTCCTTTATCAGATAAGTTATAACTTCGTCTTCAATTGTTTTTTTGTTTTTTTGTTTGAAAAAGCATCCGAGCGATAGTCTTTTTTCGTGTACAGCCGCGTGAAAAGTGCGGAGCATCGTGTTTTTTTCCGCATAGGTCAGGGAAGCGGGGCATTTAAGAATATCGTCCAGAATATTGTTGGATACGATACTGCCATTTTCATGAGCCACTCCCAGAGCCATATAGTGGGTGTGCAGGGTCTTCGGCGACATGCTGAACAGGTGCGGTTTTTTGAGCGCGGCCTCAATATAACGTTCTCTGGAAATACCAAGAAGCGCCGCCGTCTTCTTGACATTATTATTTATGCGTTCAGGATTCTGATAAAAAAGCGCCGGATTTTTCAACGAGGCCTTGATGTAGTCGCCCCTCGACAGGCCAAGATATTCTGCGGCACGCGTATTATTCGCGTACGCGGTCTGCGCCGGCATGGTGAAAAGCGTCGGCTGTTTGAGAGCGGCTTTTTCGATATAGGTTTTTTTTGAAAGGCCGAAAAGTTTGGCTGCGGCTTCAATGTTGGCATTTACAGTGTCCGGATCCATAGTGAAAAGGACCGGTTGTTTAAGCGCAGCTTTAATATACTTCTCTTTTGTAATGCCAAGGAATTTCGCTGCCCGCTCTATGTTGGCATTTACGTTATGCGGCGAGAGGTAAAAAAGCGGATGTTGTCTGAGTGCGGCACGTCTGTATTTTTCTTTTGTGATGCCAATAAGATTAGCGCCATCTTCCAGTTTTTTATTGAAATTCCAGAAACCGTTTTGTGGGCCGTTTCCTTTTTCAAACAAAAACCATAGCATTTTTTCGCCTGCGATCTTTTCCGCCTGATCTGTTGTCAGGTCGCAAGCTAAAAGACTTTGTGTGAGTTTCACGCTATATTCAATTTCGTGCATGTGCGGAAGGTATAATATTATGAAAAAGAAATCAAGCTTCGCAGTTTTGGCGATTTTTCTGCTGTTTGCAGGGATTTTTTGCCCGGCGCAAGCTGCTGAGCCGCAAACGGACATCGATGCGCCGTTCGACAGGCTGGTGGGCAAAGCCTGGGCGCTGGTGCTGACTGGGCCGGAGCTTGATCCGCTTTATATTCAGCAGATTGAAATGCTGACTCCGGCTGCGCCTCAACTGATCAAGCAGGAAATCGTTACGATTCATTTCGACGACCGGTCGTTGAATCTGCTGCCCGAGCTCAGCGTATCCGATTACCGCCTGCCGGTGCTGCGGGAAAACAAGGACACAAACCTGCTGGAGGAATTGCTCTACACCGACGACGATGTTTTTTCGGTGGTGCTGGTGGGGAAAGACGGTATTACAAAATATGTATGGCCCGCGCCCGTCAGCCCACGCGAAATTTTCGATATGATGGTTAATCCGAAACCGCTGGTGCCGCTTATGCCGAAAGCGATTCTGGAATAATTATCCTGCACCCAACACCGCAACGGGGCCTTGTGCTTTCCATTCTATCGGGCTTGGTTTCTGGTCAAGTGCTGCTTCTGCGCCGGGTCGCGGCGGCAGGCCGTATTTCTTATGCACCTCGTCATAGATATCGTTTATTTTTTTCGCAAATGCCGGGTTGGTCTCATCCAGTGATTTTTCAGATCCATGTATAAGATTCAGGCCGACCAATTCCCCGATTTTGCGGCTCATCTGGATTTCCTCTAAATTGTGGCCGCCATATCTTACTTCTTCATTTTTTAATGTGTGCTTGGCGAGGGCCGCTCCTTCAATCATCGCTCTTATATTTTGATCACTGTCGAGAGGTCCTTTGAGGGTAACCGAAACGCTACCGGCCCCGATCTGGTACTCGCCGTTCTCGCCTCTGACCTTTATGGCTGTGCCATCTTCGTTTTTCCCAAGATCTTTGAATTTTTTCATGAATTCTTCAAGGTCGCGCTGCTGTTGCTCGTCGTCTTTTTGCTTCGCGAGAAGTTTCTGAATTTTTTCAGTGAGGGATTTTTCGGTTCCATCGAGATGCGGCACTGCGCCGCCCTGAATGGCGTCGATGGCTTTTTTGCTGCTTAATTCCATGATCACACCCTGTATTCTTTTTATTACAAGATCATACCATTTCAGGGGGTACCCCGACAAATTTTATTATGAAAATATATAGTAAGCGACTGAAATTACTGGTGTATCCCGCGGATTCCCGGTTTGTGAGGGCAGGCTATATATAGTATCTTCAATCCATGACTTTTCTCGAGAAACTCACACCCGATCAACGCGCTCTTATCACTCGCCTTCCTTACAGGATCGGCCTGTGGGTCAGCCAGAGCGATACGTCCGGCGGCCGCGAAGCAGATGAAAGCGAACGCCAGGCGCTCTCGAATATTCTTCACGCTTTCGCCGAGGATGTGTTCGGTTCTGAAACGCTGCAATACATTATGTCTGAAACCATTCGCCAGAAAAACGAATGGCCGTCATGGAACATTCAGGTTGACCTGGTGCCCGGCGAATGCGGCGATGCCATTACCCTCATGCGCGAATTCGGCGAGCCCAAGGATGTCAAGGCGCTCAAAAATCACCTGATGGAAATCGCGGGGGCGGTTGCGCTTGCTTTCCGCGAGGAAGATTCCAGCCGCTCGTTTTTCGCTGCGCTCAGCTTATATATAAGTCATCTATTTTCGGGATCGGGCAGGAAGCGCCGCCGCTTCGGTGATTTTCTTAACATCAGCACAAGCGAGAGCGAGGCTGTCGGCGCGATTGCCGATGCGCTGGAGATGTCATGACGTCGCTTTCAGATTTTACGAAGGACGAAGCCGAGCTTCTCATCAGTCTGCCTTACAAGGCGGGGATGTGGGTCAGTCATTCCGAGGATCAGGACGGGGAAAGCGACGATACGCACGAGAACAAAGCCCTCACGGCATGCCTGCGTCACTTTGCGAAGATGGGCGATGGAAAGCCGCTTTTTGTGCAGATAATCAAAGAAACGCTCCGTAGCGAAGATAAATGGACGGCGTGGGCCGATCAGTCTTTTACGCTGATAGAGGATATTCAAAAGGCTGTGCCTATTTTGCGCGGCAAGGCGTCTGTCGATGAAATCAAATTGTTTAAGCGCTCGCTGATGGAGATAGGCACTGCGGTGGCGCAGGCCTCAGACGAATTCGGCGATGACAGCGGAGATGAAGGGTTTTTCGGCAAAATCCTCGCCAAGTTTTCGGGCCTGGCCGACCATGATGCGGGCCACCCGATGAATGTCAGTGCCAGCGAGGATTCGGCGCTTGAAAAACTGCGTACCGCCTTGAAGGGAAAAGCTTGAAAAATCAGCCTTAAAGCAGGCTCTTGACCTTCGCCGCCGAATATAATTAAGTCCTTCCAGCGCCATTATATAGAGAAAAACCCATGTCCCAGAACGCCGCCCCCAAACAGAGCAACATGTCCTTCCTCACGGGCGCGAACGCGGAATATATCTCGCATCTTTACGGCGAATTTCTGTCGAACCCGGCGCGGGTGGATGAGAGCTGGCAGGGATTTTTCGAAGCGCTGAACGACAACGAAATCGAATTGCTGCAGGAGTTGAACGGCGCGAGCTGGACGCCGGATGAAAACCGCAAATCCGCCCGCCGGTTCGATCATATCGGTGCGGGTGTCGGCATCGTTGAGGTCGCCCCGGTTGTGAAGGTTGCTGCGAATAAAAGCGTCAGCAACGAAGACCTCCGCCGCCAGGCCAGAGATTCCATCTGTGCGCTGAAGCTGATCCGCGCTTACCGCGCGCGCGGGCATTTGCTCTCCGATCTCGATCCGCTGGAGCTCAAGGAAAAAAATCACCACCCGGAACTTGATCCCGCGCATTACGGCTTTGCGTCCGAGGATTATAACCGCGACATTTTCATCAACGGCGAACTCGGCATGGAAACGGCGACGATGAATACTATCGTCGCGGCGCTGAAGCAAACTTATTGCGGCACGATCGGCGTCGAGTTTTTGCATCTGACCGATCCGGAAGAAAAAGACTGGGTGCAGAAGCGTATCGAGGAGCCGCGCAACAAGACGGATTTCACGCCGGAAGGCAAGCGCGCGATCCTGCAGCGTCTCACGGCTGCTGAAATGTTCGAACAGTTCCTGCACAAAAAATACCCGGGCACGAAACGTTTCGGTGTCGACGGCGGCGAAGCCCTCATCCCCTGCATCGAGCAGATTATGAAGCGCGGCAGCCAGCTTGGCCTCGAGGAAATTATCGTCGGCATGGCGCACCGCGGACGCCTGAACGTTCTCACGAACGTCATGGGTAAATCATTTACGGCTGTTTTCGCGGAGTTCCAGGGGCAATCCTCGACGGACGTTCTCGGCTCCGGCGACGTGAAATATCACCTCGGCACATCATCCGACCGCGATTTCGATGGAAAAAGCATTCACCTGTCGCTGACGGCCAATCCCTCGCACCTTGAATGCGTCAACCCGGTCGTGATCGGCAAGGTCCGCGCGAAGCAAGTTCAGCGCAAGGCGATTGAATCCTGCGCCGTGTTACCTTTGCTATTGCACGGTGATGCCGCGTTCGCAGGGCAGGGCATTACGGCTGAGACTTTGATGATTGCCGAACTTCCCGGTTACCGCGTCGGCGGCACGATCCACATCGTCATCAACAACCAGATCGGTTTCACGACGATGCCGAAATTCGGCCGTTCAGGCCCGTACTGCACGGATGTTGCGAAAGCCATTGCCGCACCCATTTTCCACGTTAACGGCGACGACCCCGAGGCCGTTGTGCATGTCGCGCGTATCGCCGCCGAGTTCCGTCAGAAATTCCAGCGCGACGTGGTTATCGATATGTATTGCTACCGCCGCTTTGGCCATAACGAGGGCGATGAGCCGGCCTTCACCCAGCCGCTGATGTATAAGCGCATCGCGACACAGGAAACAACGCGCTCGAAATACGAGAAAAAACTGATTGTCGAAAAAGTGCTGACGGCGGAAGAGGCCAAGGCCATTACCGACGAATTTTATAAATATCTTGAGGACGCATTCGAGGCGACGAAGACCTACAAGCCCAACAATGCCGATTTCCTCGGCGGTGCGTGGGAAGGATTAAAGCTTGCTTCGACCGAGGGCGCGCGGCGCGGTGATACGTCTGTATCAACCGGTGAACTTCGCCAGCTCGGCGATATTCTTACGACAGTTCCCGACGGTTTTACCGTCAACAAGAAGTTAGAACGCGTTCTGGAAGCCAAGCGCGATATGTTCAGATCCGGCACCGGCTTTGACTGGTCGACGGCGGAATCCCTCGCTTTCGCAAGTGTGCTGAAAGATGGCTTTGCGGTTCGTCTTTCCGGTCAGGATGTCGGGCGCGGCACATTCTCGCAGCGTCATGCGATCTGGTACGATCAGGAGAACGAGCAGAAATATATTCCGCTGCAAAATCTTTATGACAGCCAGCCGAAATGCGAAGTGCACGATTCACCACTGTCTGAATTCGCGGTTCTCGGTTTTGAATACGGCTATAGCTGTGCCGATCCGAAAACACTCGTCATGTGGGAAGCGCAGTTCGGCGATTTCGTCAACGGCGCGCAGGTCATGATGGACCAGTTCATCTGCTCGGCGGAATCCAAGTGGCTCCGCATGTCAGGCCTTGTGATGTTATTGCCGCACGGCATGGAAGGGCAGGGGCCGGAGCACTCCTCCGCACGGCCCGAGCGTTTTCTGCAGAATTGCGCCGAGGATAATTGGCAGATCGTTAACTGCACGACGCCCGCCAATTATTTCCACGTCCTGCGTCGCCAGATGATGCGCGATTTCCGCAAGCCACTGGTGATCATGACGCCGAAGTCGCTGCTGCGGCACAAGCTTGCCGTTTCGCCGATTGAGATGTTCTCGGGCGACAGCACGTTCCACCGCTATCTCTGGGACGATGACAAGGACAAGCTGGCCGCGTCGCATAAAATCCGCCGTATCATTCTCTGCTCCGGCAAGGTTTACTATGACCTGCTGCAGGAGCGCCGCGAGCGCAAGATCAATGACATCATGATCATTCGCGTCGAACAGCTTTACCCGTTCCCGCTCGGTGAACTGGCCGAGGAATTCGCGCAATATGAGAACGCGGATGTTGTCTGGTGCCAGGAAGAGCCGGAAAACCAGGGGTACTGGAATTTCGTCGACCGCCGCATCGAGGAAGCGCTGCAAGCGACTGAACACAGGGCGAAGCGTCCGAAATATGTCGGTCGTCTTGCCGCTGCCGCGCCCGCGACGGGATTAAATTCCCGTCACCAGGCCGAGCAGGCGAAGCTGGTGAACGAAGCGCTGACGATCAAGCAGTAATTACTGCCATCTTTGCGGCAGGAGGGGGTGAATGCCTTCGCCGCGCCAGCGCTTGAGGCTCATGATCCTGCGTGAGCTGCGCATCGAGCGTTCCTTGCCGCGCACCGCGAAATTAATGATCTCCCGCGCGACATTGACGCCCGTTGTGGTCTCAAGGCCGAATTCGCCGCCGAAATCGGGCGCGACATTGATCTCGATAATCAGCGGTCCGCGCTTGGAACGGATGACGTCCACGCCCGCTACATTGATGCCGATTGCTTTCACGGCGCTGAGGACGATCTTCTTCTCCTCGTCGGTGAGCGTGACATTGAACGAATGCGCGCCGAGGGCGACGTTGGCGCGGAAATCGCCGTCCTGCGACTGGCGCCGCATTGAAGCGACGACCTTGTTGCCGACGACGAACGCGCGGATGTCGCTGCCGGAGGATTCCTCAATGAATTCCTGCGCGATGACGCGGGCATCGAACTGCTTGAAGCTGCCGAGAATATTTACGGCTTCTTTTTCGTCTTTAGCAAGGAAGACGCCTGTGCCTTCCGTGCCCTCGACGAGCTTAAGAATCAGCGGCGCGCCGCCGACCGTCTGGATGATCGTGTCAAAATCATTTTTAGAGTGGGCGTAGCCTGTTGTGGGTACGGGGATTCCCTGGCTCATCAGGAATTGCTTGCAGCGTAATTTATCGCGACCAATTTCAATCGCGAGTGCCACATCACTCGTGTAAATGCCCATCACCTGGAAATGGCGCAGAATGGTAAGGCCGTAAACCGTGTGCGGCAGATTGACGCGCGGGATGATGATATCGAAATCGTGCGATACATCCTTACCTTCATAATAGATTTTCGGCGCGTTGTTGCTGACGCGCAGGCTGCATTTCAGAACTTTAAGGATGGTTGCTTCGTGACCTGCCTGCATCGCCTCGTCAACGAGGCGCTCGTCCTCGTGCTTCGAGCCCGTAGTCAGAATTCCGATTCTCATCTCTTCGTCTCCTCATTTTTCCCACATCGTTTTTTCTTTTTTTATATTAGCAGGTCGGGCGGCGGGATGAAATTCCTAATTCAGGAGGGGTACAAAATACTCGAACCGGTTGTTTTCCGCTCCTCGAGATCGCGCTGTGCTTGTGCTGCGTTTTTTAATTCGTAACGCTGGTCGATTGTTATCTTCACTTTGCCCGATTTAATCATTTCAAATAGCGCCTTCGCCGATGCAGCATATTCCGCGTCATCCGACGTGTAATGCCACAGCGACGGCCTCGTGAGGAACAACGAACCCTTGGAGGATAAAGTTCCCGGAGAAAACGCATCGACCGGACCGGAGGCGTTGCCAAAACTGACCATTAAGCCCCTGGGTTGCAGGCAATCGAGTGAGCCCATGAACGTATCTTTGCCGACTGAATCGTAAACCACCGGTACGCCTTTTCCATTCGTGATCTCTTTTACGCGCATGGCAAAATCTTCGGTTTTATAATTGATAACATGATCGCAGCCGTATTTTTTTGCGAGTGCGATTTTCTCCGCGCTGCCCGCAGTGCCGATGACGGTGGCGCCGAGCGCTTTCGCCCACTGGCAGGCGATGAGGCCGACGCCGCCCGCGATGGCGTGGAATAAAATCGTCTCACCCGGCTTCACCTTATATGTGCGGTTGAGAAGATATTCAGCCGTCATGCCCTTGACCATCGAGGCAGCGGCGATTTCATCAGAAATTCCATTCGGGATTTTCACGACGCGGTTTGCGGGCATGACGCGTTGCTCGGTATATGAGCCAGGACCTGAAGCATAGGCGACGTGGTCGCCTTTTTTTAGTGTTGTGACGCCTTCGCCTAGCGCCTCGACCACGCCAGCGCCTTCGGTTCCCGGGGTGAAGGGCAGCGGCAGGGGGTAAAGGCCAGAGCGGTGGTAAATATCGATGAAATTAAGGCCGATGGCTGTGTGACGGATCAGGATTTCGCCGGGGCCGGGCGGCGGAACCGCGATTTTCCCGTATTTCAGCACATCCGGGCCCCCGGTTTCGTGGATGCGGATGGCGTAACTCATGCGGCAAGACCTTCTTTGTTTTTCCCCTTCAAACCATATATTATCTGCGGACCTTAATTCAATCATCGAGGGTTTTGTCATGAAAAATATCACGAAAAATATCCTGTTTCTGATCGTACTGTTCGTTCCGTTTGCTGCCGCTGCACAGGCGCCCGAGGGCATGTATATGTGTAAAAAAGCGAGCGACTGTGTCGTCGTTGCCGATTTCTGCGCTAATAACTGGCGCGCTATTGCCAAGGGGCAGGAACAATCTTTTGCGGAATGGTCGCGCGAGATGAAGGTTTATGTCGAGTGCAATACGCTGAAGCCCAGCGCGAAACCGACCGCGACATGCGACGGCAACCGCTGCATCGTTTACAGCCCGGTGCCGGGAAAGAAATAATGCGCCTGAATTTCGACCTTTCCGTTTATCTTGTCGCCGATCCGTCGCTGTGTTCGGGGCGTGATTTGTCCGACGTCGTGCGCGGCGCGGTGGCTGGCGGCGTGACGATGGTTCAGCTCCGGAACAAGCGCGGCACCAGTCTCGAGTTTCTCGAGCAGGCGCGAATGCTGCGTTCCATTCTCAATATTCCATTCCTCATCAACGACCGTGTCGACATTGCGCAAGAAGTCGGTGCGGATGGCGTGCATTTGGGGCAGGGCGATATGTATGCCGCTGAGGCGCGGCGAATTCTGGGGCCGAAAAAAATCGTCGGCGTGACGGCGTTCACGCGCGAGCATTTCGAGGCGATCGATCCGGGCGTGGTCGATTATGCGGGGGCCGGGCCTTTTTACGCGACGAAAACCGAGAAGGGAAAGCCCGTGCTTGGCCCCGAGCAATTCCGCGCGCTGGTTAAAGTTTCGCCGGTGCCTGTTGTCGGCATCGGTGGGATCACGCCGAACAATGCGGCTGCAGTGATTGAATCCGGTGCGGCTGGTGTAGCCATGATGCGCTCGGTCTCGGAAGCGGCGGAGCCAAAAAAAGCGGCGTATGCGTTCACAAGTATTGTTGCGACAGCGCGGCTGAGGAAAGCGTCATGATTCCGAATGTGTTGTCTATTGCGGGGTCGGATCCGTCTGGCGGCGCCGGGATACAGGCCGATCTCAAGACTTTCGCGGCGCTTGGCGCTTATGGTATGGCGGCGATCACGGCGCTCACCGCGCAGAATACGCAAGGCGTTACAGGCGTTCACGAATTGCCGCCCGATTTCGTGGCGAAGCAGGTGGAAACGGTATTCGACGACATTCGTGTCGACGCCGTAAAAATCGGCATGGCGGGCAGTGGGAGCACGATCACGCAGCTCGGCGATGTGCTGCAGAAACGCAAGCCATCTATCATCATTCTCGACCCGGTCATGGTCGCGCAGAGCGGCGATGTATTGTTATCTGATGAAGCCGCAGGCCGCCTGAAAATCGCGCTTCTGCCGCTGGCGTCCGTTATTACGCCGAATATTCCTGAAGCCGAAATTCTTTTGGAAAAAAAATTCGATGGCGACATGGAATATTTTGCCAAGCAGATATTGAAACTCGGTGCGCGCGCGGTGCTTCTGAAAGGCGGGCATCTGAAAGGCGAGACGGCGAAGGATGTTTTTGCCGATTCCAAGCAGATGATTACGCTGGAGGAGAGGCGCGTTAAAACCAAGCATAACCATGGCACGGGTTGTACGCTGTCTTCCGCACTTGCCGTCTATATGGCGAAGGGGCTGCCTGTCGATGAAGCCGCGCGCGCTGCGAAAAGATATGTAACAGGTGCGTTGCGTAAAGCCGAAAAACTCAAAGTCGGGCATGGCGCCGGGCCGCTTCATCATTTCCACACATTGTGGAAGTGATGATGGATGAATTCGGCATCATAAAAAAATATTTTCGTCCGCTGACGATGGGGCGCGATGAATTACTCGACGACACGGCCGTGTTGCCGCCGCGCCGTGCCGGCGAAGATCTCGTTATCACAAGCGACAGCGTCGTTGAGGGCGTGCATTTTCTTTCCAACGCATCGCCTGCCGATATTGCGCATAAGGTTTTGAGGCGGAATTTGTCCGATCTCGCGGCTTCTGGCGCGGAGCCTTTATGTTATCAACTCAATCTGGTTTTTCCTGAAAAACCGAAACATACATGGCTTGCGGCGTTCAGAGGCGCGTTGCTGAAAGACCAAAAAAAATTCGGACTTTATTGTTCGGGCGGCGATACATCGGGTGCGAGCGGGCGATTGTTTGTTTCGATTACGGCGATCGGAGTCGTTCCGGCAAGAAAAGTCCTGCGCCGTTCGAGTGCGAAACCGGGCGATCATGTCATTCTTACCGGCCCTGTGGGTGATGCGTTCATTGGCCTGCAGATGCTGCAGAAAAAAATCAAACCGGTTTATGAAGGTTATTTTATTAATGCCTATTACAAACCAATGCCGCGTACGGAAAATGTGGCCACAATTCGCAAATACGCCTCCGCCGCGATTGATATTTCGGACGGGTTAGTCGCCGATCTTGGTCATATCTGCGAAGCGTCGAAATGCGGTGCGGAGATTTCACTGGTGCCGGGGATTTTTTCCGACAAGGCGAAGCGGGTGGGGCTTAAGCCGTCAAAACTGTTGACCGGCGGCGATGATTACGAGCTCGCGCTGGCCGTCCGGCCTCGTCATTCCGCGCCTTTATTGAAGGCCCTGAAGGCGCAGGGTCTCAAGCCCGTGAAGATCGGCGAATTCACAAAAAGAGCCGGGGTCAGGGTTCTGGACCAGACTGGCCGTAAAATAGACCTGAAAAACACCGGCTGGCGGCACTTCTAGCCCTTGCCTTTCGCCCCGGCGAGGGGTATTTAAGGAAGGCAACTAATTCAATAAATACAGGCACAAACATGACCCAGATCCTCGTCCCCGTCCTTGGAGAATCCGTTACCGAAGCCACCGTCGCGCAATGGCTGAAAAAAGAGGGCGAAACCGTGAAGCGGGACGAGCCGATCGTCGAGCTTGAGACCGACAAGGTTACTCTCGAGGTTAATGCGCCATCTGATGGCGTAATTTCCAAGATCATCGTCGGCGAAGGCCAGAATGTCGGCGTCGGTGCTATTCTCGGTGAATTGTCCGCCGCAAATGATGCCGCGAAACCTACCGCTGCTCCCGCGCCTGCGCCCGCACCGAAACAGGAAGCGCCTAAAGCCGCCGCGCCTGTCGCTGCGCCTGCGCCAGTTCCTGCAAGACAAGAAGCCCCCAAGCAACAGCCCGCGAATGAAGACATGAAGCTCTCGCCTGCCGTGCGCAAGATGCTGGCTGATAACAATTTAGACGCGTCGCAGATCCAGCCTTCGGGCCGCGATGGCCGCGTCAGTAAGGAAGATGTCGAGAAATTCGTTGCCGCGAAAGGCAGCGCACCGAACCCTATGACGTCGCCCGCAACACAGGCGCCCAAGAAAACAGCGCCGCGTGAAACCGGCGCCCGCGAGGAGCGCGTGCGCATGACGAAACTGCGCCAGGTGATCGCCCGCCGTCTGAAAGAAGCGCAGAACACCGCCGCGATGCTCACGACCTTCAACGAAGCCGATATGGGCCCGGTGATGGCGCTCCGCAATGAATATAAAGACGTGTTCGAGAAGAAACACGGCGTGAAGCTCGGTTTCATGTCGTTCTTCGTGCGCGCGGCGATCCAGGCGCTGAAGGAATTCCCGTCTGTGAATGCCGAAATCGACGGCGAGGACATTATTTACAAGAATTACTACGATATCGGTGTGGCCGTTTCGACGCCGCAGGGGCTGGTCGTTCCCGTTCTGCGCAATGCAGATGAGCTGTCGATGGCGGAAATCGAGAAGGCGATCATGGATCTTGGGGTTCGCGCCCGCGATGGGAAATTAAAGATGGAAGAAATGAGCGGCGGCACGTTTACGATTACAAACGGCGGCGTTTTCGGCTCGCTGCTCTCGACGCCGATCCTGAACACGCCGCAATCAGGTATTCTCGGTATGCATAAAATCCAGCAGCGCCCGATGGTCACGAAAGACGGCAAGATCGAAGCGCGCCCGATGATGTACCTGGCGCACTCCTACGATCACCGCATCATTGATGGCCGGGAGGCAGTAAGCTTTCTGGTTCGAGTGAAGGATGCGATTGAGGATCCGCAGCGCCTGCTGCTGGATGTCTAGCCCACTCGGCTTTTGACACTACTGCCTGGACGAAGCTTAATATAATCTCACGAAACGGATCGCTGTGTTTCATGTCTTTGGCTGCGCTGGAAAGAGTCTGAGCCAGGTCTTCCGCGTCTTCAACGCTAATATTTTTTTTGCTGGTTGCCAAAAGCGCCAGTTCGCAGGTTTTGCTCAGTAATCCTTCAAAAGCATCCCTGGTATCCAGGGTTCTAAAATCGTTAGATTTAATAAATCTCCTGATTTCACCGATTGTTTCTTTAAGTTGGGGCTTAAGCTCCCCTTCGTATGGTGTGCCGGCTTTTATACCGTCTATAATTTCTGAAAATATGAGTGCTCTCAGCGTAACGAAATCCTCGTTTTCTTTAAACATCATATTTTTAATTCTTCTTGTAATTTTTACTTGTCCTGCACCATTTAAAAAATCCGTTAAGATTGTCGGGGGTTTTTGCTCGTTCTTTTTTTTGCTCATGGTTTTTCCCTCGGGTAATAAAATTTCGCGTTCGTTTATTCAGGGGAAATATTAAGACAGGAAGAGTAAATACGTCAATTAAAAATTACTAAATTATACCAAAAGTTCTATAATTTCTGCATTTATGAGCTGTTCCAGCGCCTCAACGCCACCTGCATCGCGGCACTTTGTCCGGTCGCCGATGGTGAGTTTTGTCAGCCCCATGCCGACCATATCGACCAACTCGCGCGCGGTCGGCACCTGGCTGGAATACACGTAATCAGGGTCGATGCCGAGACAATGGCGTTTTGCTTTTAGAATTACGCGTGTCATCGGCTGGAGAATGATGCTGTATTTTTCATTTGCCTGCTCAACTGTCTCGGACGTGTAGCCGGGGCAGGGGTGGGCCACGGCAGAGATCATATGACCCCTGTCCCATATTTTTTCAAGCGCCATCGCAAAAGGCTGGCCTTCATAGAATTTTTCTTCCTCTTCAACCAACTCAAGAAATTTCTTCCGTGACGATTTTTCCATTATCAGAGTGATGCAGGATGGTTTTTCAATGACAGGGCTGAATCCTTTCGGAATTTCCAATATTTTTTCAATGCGTTTTTCCTTGCGGAAAATTTTGTAAACGGCGATGCCCGCTTTTTCGCAGATGCGCAGTGACATGTTTTCGAAATGCCCGCCGCGCCGCAGGGCGAAATCTTTTGTGAAACCTTTATGATCGATATAGAGAGCACGCACACCGGCCTCGGCCATATTCTTGACGCAATTCGGGCAGGGCACATCGGTGACATAGAGGGACGTGCCATTTGTGTGTGAAGCATGTAGCAGGCAAGCGGTTTCCGCGTGCACCGTGCCGCTGGCATTGCCGATCCGAGTTTCCCGCCCGATTTTTTGTGCAATGGCTTCGGGCCAGTAATTTGTCGAAGACAAAGTATAAGAGGGTTCCCCCACATAATCATAAGCTAGTACTGCTGCCACCTTGTTCGTCGGGTGCTCGCTGGTGCGGACGATATCGACGGCCTTCTGCATCAATTCATATTCGGAATAGTCCATTACTGGGCCTTTCGGGCGGGAATTCACCCTTTAATCAATAACATATAAAGCCAAATGGTAAAAAAACATTGCATTTTCATAAGTGTGTCTATAAGACAAAACTCATAAGAAAATTATCGGAGTAGAGCGGCGTCATCATGCCTGAAATGAAATTACTCTCCCGCGTATGGACTCTGGAGCATCTGCTTGAGGCTCAAAGGAGACCTTTATACACCGACCTGATGGGGACGGAGCTGACGCGCGAACATTCCGGGCTGGTGCTGGGTCCGGGCGGGTCCGTGTCTTACACCTCAACCCAGCCCAAAAAATCGTTTGTTGCAGAAAAAATATTCACCGGGCTCAATGCCGATATCGAAATACGTGATCCCATTCCCGTCGTGCACTGGTTTCTTGCCGCAGATGAAAAGAGCGAAAGCTTTATCGGCAACGCCTATGAAAAAGCAGAGGCTCTTCTTAACCGCGTGGAAGATCTTGGCTATCAAAATGTCGCCGCCAATATGCGCAGGCATGGATACGACCCGGAAAAAAACATTCATTGCGTGAATGATTGCGGCGCTTATTTCAATACGGATTATTCGCTCGAGCCGGAATTTGCAGATTGCCTGTCCGAGCGCGGGAAAGGCCCATGGCCAGGCGTTGAATTTTCCCCGGTTGTTGATGCGCAGGGCGGTTTTATTCGTTTCTTCTCTGCGCTCGATGCGATGAAACGCAGAAAAGAAAAGGCGGGCGAAACAGTCGATCTTACCGGCTACGATCACCAGACATATTTATTTTTCAAACTGATGCCGCGCCGCGAGGATATTCAGTTTTTTTCCTTCGAGGCCGCTGCTCCCATTAAATTCATCACCGTTCCAGTGCCTTTTGACGATGAGGTGCTGACGTCCTTCCATTTCACGCAAGCCGACGATGACGCCGTGCCGGATATATACCGGGCGAAAACGCGCGCGGAATATGAGGAAACCTACATGACGCATTACAGCGGCGAGGCCGCCGCGCTGCGTGAATTCATGAAGCATGCGCAAATTCCGGCAAAAACCAGCGTCCATATAAACGGGTTCAATGTCGCGGCTTTTAAAAAACCGTCTTATAGTTTTGTCACGCAGCATAATATTCTCAAAGGCCATGTCCGTGAAAAAAGCGGAAATTCGATGCTTGGGGACTGGCAGGAAAATACCCGGTCTTATGATTCCATGCAGCATGGCGTTTATGAAACGCTTACGTCGGAAGCTGATGCCGTTATTCTCGGGCCTCATGACGCGGTGATTACAAACAACTGGGACCATTTTTTCCCCGATATTTCCGATCTTTTTTTCAGTCTTGCCGTTAACAAACAGGTGCGCGCTCCGGCATTTGAAAATACGCCCTGGGCGATCCTGAACAGGAAAAGAGCGATTACTTACAGAGGTAAGCAGAACGGCGATCTGGACTGGAATGATCCTAATGTCGAAAACTATTTCATTGATTTTCTGCAGGATATAAATCCGGCGGCGGATCCGTGGCTGAAGCACATGTTGTTGCTGCGCTTTTTCTATGAAAAGGGAATGATGAAGCAGGAGCAGCGCTTCATTTACGATTCTTTCGAGCCGGATGATCCTGCGCTTGCGCCGTTCCTGAAGGCGCAGATGGAGAAAATCCGCAGAAAAGTGTCTCTTGAGCAATATAAAGCCGAAGCATTCGGATCCGATGCAACAAACATGTTCGAGGTCACACTACTTGGCTCAGGCACTACGCGCGTTGCGGCCTATACGGATGAGGCCTTTGATTTCGGATATTGGGTGGTCTCAAAAGGGTGGCATTTCCGCACCGGCGGCGGATGCTATGGCATCATGGGGGCCGGTGCCGACGGCGCGTTGCAATGGATGGAAGAGAGGCCGAATGTTGCATGGCGCGCTCATTTGTCGGCAATCCAGATGCCGCGAACGATGCAATTTGAAGGGGCGTGTCTTGATCTTCCGGATTTGAAGAGGCAGGCCGCGAGCGGACGACTGGTCAATAGGCTTCTGAAGGTTGAGCCCGATTTCGACAGGCGTATGCGCAATCTGTTCCGCTCGCATGTCATTATCGCGACCGTAGGCGGACCCGGCACTTTCCAGGAAATCACGCGTTTCCTCAGGTTGGTCGTGGCCAATGACCCTCTCGTGCATGATAAGAAAATGATCATCGTGAATCCGCGCCAGCCGGGCGCTTCCGACCGCTCGGTAAGGCTTATGGATCCTTGGCTGGCGATTTGCCCGAAACCCCTCAGGGAGCATCTGATCGTTGTGCCGGATATGGAAGGCGCGAAATTTGAGGCTATAAATCTTCATAAGTCCTATTATGCGCAAGCAGCTGCCATGCCGCCCGAGTACAATATATAGCCTTATATAGCTTTTCCGCATATTGCCTGAGGGCCCCGTTTGCGCTAAATAAGAAGGGCCTTTAAACTCCTCTTTCAGCGGGAAAATCATGTCAGAAAAATTCGATGTCATCGTGATCGGGGCCGGTCCCGGCGGTTATGTGTGCGCCATTCGCTGCGCCCAGCTGGGGATGAAGGTGGCTGTGGCCGAAAAGCGCGAGACGCTCGGCGGCACGTGCCTGAATATCGGCTGTATCCCCTCGAAGGCGCTGCTGAGTGCGTCGGAAAAATTCGAATCCGCCGAACATCATTTTGCCGATATGGGCGTCGAAGTGGGGCGCGTTTCGGTCAACCTCAAAAAAATGATGGCGTTCAAGGACGAGGTGGTGAATTCAAACACCAAGGGTATTGAATTCCTCTTCAAGAAAAACAAAATCACCCATCTGAAAGGCGCGGGTGAGATCGTTTCGGCCGGCAAAGTGAAAGTCGCCGGGACGGTTTATGATTGCGACAATATCGTGATCGCAACGGGCTCGGATGTTATCTCGCTGCCCGGCATCGAGATCGACGAGAAGAAAATCGTTTCCTCCACCGGCGCGCTGGCGCTGGAAAAAGTGCCGGAGACGATGATTGTTATTGGCGGCGGCGTGATTGGTTTGGAAATGGGCACGGTGTGGCGTCGCCTGGGTGCGAAAGTCACCGTGATTGAATTCCTCGACAACATCCTGCCCGGCATGGATGAGGAACTCCGCAAAGAAGCCGCGAAACTTTTCAAAAAGCAGGGCATCGAATTCAAACTTTCCTCCAAGGTTACGGCTGCGAAAGCCATGGGAAAGGGCGTCGAGCTTATGGTCGAGCCATCTGCGGGCGGCAAGGCGGAAAAACTCGGCGCCGAGATCGTGCTGATGGCCATTGGTCGCAAGCCTTATACGGATGGCCTGGGTCTTGAAAAATCCGGCGTGAAGCTGGACGAGCGGAAGCGCGTTGAAGTGGATGAATTCTTTGAATCCTCGATCGAGGGCATTTATGCAATTGGTGACGTGATCAAAGGTCCGATGTTAGCCCACAAGGCCGAGGACGAGGGCGTTATTCTCGCTGAAATGCTGGCGGGCCAGAGCGGGCATATTGATTACGATAAAATCCCAAGCGTGGTTTACACGCATCCGGAAGTCGCCAGTGTCGGCAAGACGGAAGAGCAGCTCAAGAAAGACGGCGTAGAATATCGTGCCGGGAAATTCCCCTTCATGGCCAATGGCCGCGCGCGTGCGATGGGCGCAATCGACGGTTTCGTGAAAATCCTGGCCGATGCCAGGACCGACCGCGTGCTTGGCGCACACATCATCGGCCCGGAGGCGGGGACGTTGATTGCTGAGATTGTTCTGGCGATGGAGGCCGATCTAACGGCGGAAGATATCGCCCGTACCTGCCACGCGCACCCGACGCTTGAAGAAGTTGTGAAAGAGGCGGCGTTGGCCGTACACAAGCGGCCGATTCATATCTGATGACACCGGAAGATTTTGTGATTACCGCATTTGCCGGGATAATGGCTTTAGCTATACCGGCACTCGTTATTTTGCAATATAAAGTTGCCATTGCTTTAAGGCCTGACCATGAAAATGTTTATGAATATTTTTGCAATACTTATGTGACGCCAAATGGATCTATATTGGATGGTTTTTATTTTGCCGTTCCGATTGCGAATCTCTTTTTCTCTGATTTTTTCCCGGCAATGACAAGTGATGCTACGTTGGTATTTTATGCCTTTCTGCCATCCGCTTTTCTTGTCTACATATATACTTACTGCTGGTGTGTAGTAAGACTTAGGAAGTTGAGCGGCCTTGAAAATGTTCCTTATAAACGGCTTGAAATTCTAGATCATTTTGGGCGAGCTTTATTTGGCACGCTGCTTACAATTCTCTTTTTATCTTTAATAAAGATTTATCTTATTGCCCGGTTTTCTTGGGGCTGGTTTTAAGCCCGTGGGTGCGAGGCCCTGTAGATTTTCAGCAATTCTTCCGCGTTGATCTCGGTGTAGCGCTGCGTGGTGCTGAGGGACGCATGGCCGAGCAGTTCCTGGATTTCGCGCAAATTCGCACCGTTCTGCAATAAATGCGTGGCGAAGCTGTGGCGCAGGGCGTGCGGCGTCGCGTTCTCCGGCAATCCGAGCATGGTGCGCAAATTCCGCATGGCTTTCTGTGCGACGCCCTGATTTAAACGCTCGCCCTTGGTGCCGAGGAAAATCGCGCGGCCATCTTCTGCCGGGAAGGGGCAGGATTCCAGATATAGGCCCAGATTTTTTTCGACGATCTCGATCACCGGCACCTGGCGTTCTTTTCGCCCTTTACCCGTGACGCGCAGATAACCGTCGCGCGGCATGTCGCCGAGATTTAGAGAGAGCGCTTCGTCGATCCGCAGGCCGCAGCCATAGAGCAGCGTGAACAGCGCGCGGTCGCGCCGCCCGACCCAGTCCTCTTTTGCGAGGTCCTGCGCGGATTCCAGTACATTCCGCGCCTGTATTTCATGCAGGGGCCGCGGGATTTTATGCGGCAGTTTCGGCGAGCGCAGCGATTCAATCGCTGCGTTGTGCATGACGCCGTGCTTGTCCAGCCAGCTCAGGAAATTTTTGACACCCGATAATGATCGCGCACGCGAGGCGTTCGATGTGCCGTCCATCGCCTTGCGGGATAACCATGCGCGGAATTCGCGGATGCCTGCGTCCGACAGATCACCAATCGAAACCGGTTTGCCGATATGGCCATTCATGAATTTCAGGAAATGCGTGATGTCGCCCGCATAGGCGCGGAGCGTGTGGCGCGAAACGTTTTTCTCGGATTTGAGATAAGTCTGCCAGTCCTGCAATTGCTTCTGAAGATCAGGCGCGCAGAGAATAATGACGTCGTTTTTTATATGGGCAGATTCAGCCATGAGCGGAAGCACCGTTCGATCACGCGGGCGAGGAATAAAACCTGGTCGGTCGCCTGGCCTTCCTGGAACATGCCTGCGTCGCGGCTGCCGAAGGCGAGGATGGCGGGCGGCGTGTTCATGGAGATATCGACGCGCAGGAGGATCTGGGATTTCACCAGCGCCGCGCCGCCGCCGTAAATCGCCTCGATGCCTGAAATATTATCCTGCAGCATCACGTTCTTTTCTGCCATCCATTTATCGACCGTGCCGGGCGGGATGACGCGTACGCCCGAGGTATGGATGTGCGGAATTTCGTTGCCGTTCGATTCAACGACGAACACGGCGATGTCGACATCAAGAATGGTCGCGAGATCCATCGTGATGCTCTGGATGAAATCCTCGAAATTGTTCGACTCGAGCAGGCGTAGCACGGCCTTGTGTACGCGCTGCTGGTTGTTCATGTTGGCGCGGCTGTTCTCGACGATTTCGCGCGTGGTCGTGATGACCTGTTCCTTGTCGGCCTTCAGGCGCTGGATCATGTAATTCTGGAAGTCGGCGACGCCCTTGCCGGCCTCTGTTTTCGGCGGGACGAGGAGGTCCATCGCCTCGGGGTTCTGCTGGAGGAATTTAGGGTTCTTGCGCAGATACTCGATGATATCGTCTGCGTTCATGGGGGCTTCCGGGGCAGGGGATAAATTCGATTCACTCATCCCGGAAGTTTATCACAAAATAGGGGCGGGTTCTTGTTTTTCTTCGGTGGGCGTTACAGCAGCCTTATTCTTTGCAGCCTCTGCTGCGGCTTCCTCTGCGGCCTTTTTTTCGGCCTTTATTCTTTCTATATGGGGAGAAAGCTGGGTGGCGAACGCTGCCATGATCGCTTTTTTAGTTTCGACAGTTTCAGAGGTTCCCGTGTCTGGCTTAAATCCGTTTACCCAATGGCCGCCTTCAGACTGAAGCAGGGGGCGATCTTGCGTAGCACCTTCATAAACCACCAGCAGTACCGCTCCTGATTCCTTGTCGATATTAGTTGGGTTCTGGGGCCATAGTTTTTTCATGAATGGATCGAAGCGATCGCTGGCCATGATCCAAAAGGCATGAGTCGTTGTGCCATCCGTGATGGTGCCTGTAATTTTATTGGAATGCCCGCTGATAGGTTTTATTTCAGCATTCGCTATTGTGAATTGCTGCGTCGGGGTGGCGCTTTGAGCGGGTTGCGGAATGGCTTCAGGTTCCTCGGTCATGCAATTTTCCCTCAGAGTTTAGGGGGCTGCCGCGATAGTCGGGCGCGGCGAGGGCCGGGGAAACGCGCTTATGAGCGCTTCAATAATTGCATGATGTTCTGCTGTTTCGGGTTTTTTTCCGACCAGCCATCCGCCATCAAAAAAGCACAGTATGTCTCTTCCCATGTCTTCGCCTGCGCCATTGGTTGAAACCCTGAGCTGGTGAATTCCTGAATCTTTGTCCATGTATGCGTGCTTTAGGCGGGTAGTGAAAGAGCGCATGTATTTCAGGAAATCAATGTCTGTGACAACTGAAAAAGAATAGATTGTCCCGTCTCTGCTTTTCAATTTACCGGTGTATCGGTCACCCTCCCAGCCATGATAAGTGCGGGTTTCCGTTTTTGCTTCGAATTGAGAGGATAAAGTTTGTGTCAATGCCTGTGTCATGTGATGACCTCGCTTAAATTACAAATGCGCAGTGAGATGGGCATGGTTGCCCAGAACCGATTTAATGACAGTTCTTTGTTCTTGCGTTAAAGCAGGTTTGTCTGCTGCGCTGGAATGGAAGACCAGTTTCAAATTTTCGAAGACTCTGAGTTCATCCAGTTCGCTTTTTTGCTGCACATTTGGAGGGAACCCATGCTGGGTTGTGGAAACGAAAGCCTGGACGTAAATGCCCCTGGTTTCTGCAGTTTCTCCCCAGCCTTGAAACTTATCAGTTTTTTGTGCCACCGTGTTCGGTGTTACGGTTACAACATCATCGGCATCTATAACATTTGCCATGTTAACTCTCCCTATTAAGATTTTCTTTTTTTCCCTTTTAAGCGGGGAATCGCTTTATGTCAACAAAACTGTAGGGTTCATCTACAGGATGGACTGGCCCGTTTTCTTCCAGTCTTCAACAAAGGCGGCCAGGCCTTTATCGGTGAGGGGATGCTTATACAGCATCCGGATCGTGTCCGGCGGGCAGGTGGCGACATGGGCGCCCATTTTTGCCGATTCGATGATGTGGACCGGGTTGCGGACCGAGGCGACGAGGACCTGCGTATCGAAATAATCGTAGTTGCTGTAGATGGTCACGATGTCCTGGATGAGGGTGAGGCCGTCCTCGCCGATATCATCCAGACGTCCGACGAAAGGCGATACGAATGTCGCGCCTGCCTTGGCGGCTAAAATGGCCTGCGCGGGGGAAAAGCAGAGCGTCACGTTGACCATCGTGCCTGCATCGGTGAGTTCCTTGCAGACTTTGAGGCCATCAGGCGTGAGCGGAACCTTCACCGCCACGTTGTCGGCGATGGCGGCGAGTTTCTTGCCTTCCTTGATCATGGTCGGGTAATCGGTGGCGGCGACTTCGGCGCTGACCGGACCTTTGACCACGCCGCAGATTTCCTCGATGAGCGGGATGAATTGTTTGCCCGATTTGGCGATGAGCGAGGGGTTGGTCGTCACGCCGTCCAGCAGGCCTGTCGAGGCGAGATCCCTGATCTCTTTAATATCGGCGGTGTCGACGAAGAATTTCATGGCGCTGCCCTTTTGTTTTGATGAAAAAGTCGTATCAGGTAATTCTGTAGCAATAAAGCTGCCTTTTTAAAATTTTTTCAAGAGGCAGTGTTTTATAGGGCGTCCATCCTTCCGGCATGCGGAAGGCATTGGAGAGCAGGACCGCTCCCGGTTTCATTTCTTTTTTCAGTTTCGGCTCCAGCCGCGCCAGCACCGGCGCGGGCAGGAACGTCACCACGATGTCCGAGGCGGATAGATCATAAGCGAAAAAATCCTCGCTCAGGAGGCGGGCGTTGCGCAGGCCGGACAAGGCGAGGCGAACGCGTCCCGTCCAGTAGGGGAGCGGTGAAAGCTCCAGTCCGGTGACTTGCGCGTTTGGAAAATGGCGGGCGATGGCGCGGGCCAGGCCGCCGGAGCCGCAGCCGGGATCGGTGATGATGATTTTGGCATCGCGCGGGAAAAGATTTTCAATTTCCTGGATGATGATGCGGCACGCGATGCGCGAGCTGTGCGATGTGCTGACCCCGAATTTGCGCGCGTGGTAATCGAAATTAAAAAAGAAGAGGAGAATAAGGGCTATTGCGGAAATCGCCAGGATATCGGGTAACGTCATGAAAGCACGCGCCTGTTGTTCCCCAGGAGTCTTGCAGGATGGGCGTGGGAATTCAAGCGCCGCGCGGCGTATATTCGTAGCTTACGCTCTGTTGCGATAAGTCTGACGGGTCGGTTAATATGGCGATGTAAGAATGCACATCGCTCAGGTCCGGCCTGTCCTTAGCCCTGAACTGGTAAGGTTTAAAAAGGAGCACATCGCCTTTCGTGCTATCCCGGCTATTCAGGTCAGCGCGCATGGTGTTTCTGTCCAGGGGGAGCGTGCACAGGAATTGATTTATTTTCTTAAGTGTCCTGTTTCCGTGCTCTTTTAAAAAGTCGCGGTCTTCTTCTGACAGGTCCTGAAAAACGAAACCCAGATCTGTGTCCAGCTTGTCGCCGATTTCTGAAGCGATGCTGTAAAGTTTTAGAAAATCGTTGCGGTTATTATTGCCGCTTCTTTCGGCTGCCCAGTAGGCGCATCCGATTGCCTCGGCCAGTCTATACCAGGCATGCGCGACCGCTTTACGGCTGTCCGGGTTCATTTTGGTCGTCTTGATGATGTGTTGCGCGATTTTCCTGATGTTTTGGAATGCGCCGAATCCATCGATCAGAGTCAGGGGCTTATATTCAATCGTCGGTTCAGGGACTGGCACGGGTTCCGGAGCTGCGCTTTTGTTGAAGCGATCAAAAATGCTTCTCATGCTCTTTAATAAAGACCAGTCCATGTTTTTCCGACAGCCAAGAAAAACTCGGGATAAAGTCCCTGAATTTTTCAACGGGTGCCCCCCTTGTTTTATACTTGAGGGAAGCACTATAAAACTGGATTTATAATATGTCAAACAAGGCCGGATCCGCGACTTTGGACCTTGGCCTGCCGTCTCCTTCCGTGGAGACGGGGGCGGCGCGGCGCGTGCTGGTCCCGTATCCGGTCGACAAGGCCTATGACTATATCCTGCCGCCAGGGCTGGAGGCTCAGGACGGCGATTATGTCTGTGTGCCGCTGGGCAAGCGGGAAATTCCAGGTGTGGTCTGGGGCGAGGCGGAAGGAATGGTCGCGCCGGAAAAACTCAAGGCCGTGATTTCTTCTTATGGATTGCCGCCGATGCCGGAAGCGCAGCGCAAGTTCATTGACTGGGTCGCATCTTACACAATGAACCCGAAAGGTTCGGTTTTGAAAATGTCGCTTAGCGTTCCCGGCGCGCTGGAAAAACCGAAACCTGTCACAGCGTATAAAATCGTTCCTCATATTCCTGCGAAGCTTTCGCCCGCGCACCGGAAAATTTTCGATGTGCTGAAAGACGGTCATGCGAAACGAGCCGCCGAGATTGCCGACATGGCGGGGTGCTCATCCTCCGTCGTCAAAACCATGGCGAAAAAAGGATTGCTGGAAGCTGTGGAAATTTTTTCCGCTGCGCCGTGCCGCGCGCCTGATCCGGATCGCAAGAGCGCCACGCTTTCGGATGACCAGCAGGCCGTTGCCGACCGTTTAAAAACTGCGGTGGAGCAGGGCGGTTATAACGCATCGCTGCTGGATGGCGTTACCGGCGCGGGCAAGACCGAAGTTTATTTCGAAGCCGTGGCCGAGGCGCTGCGCCGTGACAAACAGGTGCTCATTCTTCTGCCCGAGATTGCGCTGTCGAACGCATTTCTGGATCGTTTCAAATCGCGTTTCGGATGCGCGCCTGCGCTCTGGCATTCCGCATTGCCCCCGGGGCAGCGTAAAGCAACGTGGCGCGGCGTGGCGGAGGGCCATACACGCGTGATTGTCGGCGCTCGTTCGGCTTTGTTCCTGCCTTATAACGATCTGGGCCTTATTATAATTGATGAAGAGCATGATCCCGCTTTCAAGCAGGAGGAAGGCATCATCTACAACGCGCGGGACATGGCTGTGGTGCGCGCACATCTTGGAAAGATCCCGGTCGTTCTGGTTTCCGCGACGCCGTCGCTGGAGACCGTGCATAATGCGTGGAGCGGGCGCTACGATCACCTGCACCTGCCGGACCGTTTCGGCGGTGCGCGTCTTCCCGACATTCATTTGATCGATTTGCGCGAGGACAAGCCCGAGCGTCAGCATTTCATTTCGCCGACACTGAAGAATGCGATTGCCGAGACGGTACAAAACGGCGAGCAGGTTCTTCTTTTCTTAAATCGCCGGGGATATGCACCGCTGACGCTTTGCCGCACGTGTGGCCACAGATTGAATTGTCCGCGCTGCACAGCGTGGCTGGTGGAGCATAAGAAGGGCAGCCTGCTGCAGTGCCATCATTGCGGCTACAATATGAAGCCGCCGAAAGCCTGTCCGGAATGCAACGACGAAAATTCTTTCGCAGCGTGTGGTCCGGGCGTGGAGCGTATCATTGAGGAGGTAAAAGCATATTTCCCAGACGCGCGGACGATGTTGCTGGCCAGTGACACGGCCGAGAGCAATGAAAAGCTCCGTGAGATGCTGCAGGATATACGTGACAGGAAAGTCGATATCATTGTCGGCACGCAGATTATCGCCAAAGGGCACCATTTCCCGAACCTGACCCTCGTTGGTGTGATTGACGCCGATCTGGGCTTGAATGGTGGCGAACTTCGCGCCGCCGAGCGCACATATCAATTGTTGCATCAGGTCGCAGGCCGTGCGGGCCGTGAAGAGAAAAAGGGCACGGTCTATCTCCAGACCTTTATGCCGGAGCATGGCATCATGCGGGCGCTGGCGTACGAGGCACGGGATAAATTCCTGGAAGTAGAAGCGCACGAGCGCAAACTCGCTGACATGCCGCCTTACAGCCGTCTTGCGGGCATCATCGTTTCAGGGCGCGACGAAGCCGAAGCCTTGCACATCGCGAAGGAGCTGGGCCGCACGGCACCGCAGGATCAGGGTATTCAAACGCTTGGCCCGGCGCCCGCACCGTTTGCGCGTCTGCGCGGTAAATACCGTTTCCGCCTGCTGGTTCGCGCCGACAAGGACGTGAATATCCAGAAGCAGATCGGCACGTGGCTGGATAAAATCAAGCTGCCGTCGAATGTGCGTGTGCAGGTTGATATCGATCCGCAAAATTTCTTTTAAGATTTCTTCCGGGATTTTTTTCTGAATAATTTCAGTATATCTTTTTTGACCGGCTGGATAAGATGCGCGAACAACCCCGTAGGCACTTCTTTCTGGTCGCGCGGTGAAAGTCCGTAGCCTTTTGGCAATTCATCCGGATGATGATAGGTGCCAAAGATGACATCCAGAAAAGAAAATATCCCGCAGAAATTTTTGTCATAGGCCGATTTATCTGTCGCATGGTGCCAGCGGTGATAATGCGGCGAGGCAAGGACATAACAGAGCGGCTTTTTGAATTGCACATTCAAATTCAGATGCGTGAAATAATTGTAAACCTGCGCAATCACCAGGGCGGCGGCAATTCCCTGTCCGCCGAAGCCTAGGAAATAAAGGAACATCGCATCGACAAGCATGGCAATGGCGTAATCCACCGGGTGCAGGCGGAGACTCGTGATCCACGTAATTTCTTCGGCGCTGTGATGGAATGAATGATACTGCCACATATAATTATGCGTGAAGCGGTGGCGCCAATAGGTGCTGAAATCCACGAGCAGGAGGCCAAGCAGGATCTGCAGCGCCAGCGGCAGGTGCCTCAATGTCTCGTCGAACATCTGGTACGGGACGTAATTTTTCAGCAGTTCGATGATAGAAATTGAAATCAGGAACGTAAGAAGAGGCAGAAAGAATAGCGCGTTCAGCACTGCGAGGCCGAGTTCCTTCCTGAAATCCCGGCTGAAATATTTTGTATTTTTTTCGGCGGGGCGGAGGCGCTCAAGAAACAGGCATATGATACCGGCGACGATGAGCCCGACGGCGAAATCTTCTGCATCTACAAGGTACGCCGTAAAGGCGTCCTGAAAATAAGCCATCCAGACATAGAGTTCGTCGCTCATAATTTTTTAATACTTTTGAGGCTTGTCGTAGAAAATGCGGTTACGGTTGTCGGTATAAATCTCTTTCGCATTCTCGCCCTCGTGACGGCGATACAGGTAAATTATGTTTTCGTTTTTTTGCGGATCATCTTCCCAGATGTCGTAATTTTCCATGATTGCGTGGCGCGAGACATGCGGGAATACGCTGCGCACCGTGTTATCGAGATGACGGCTGAATGGTGTCGAGAAACTCGGCGAGGCGATGAAATTCATTGCGACGATGCCGCGTTCCTTCAGATGGTCTTTGACCTGTTTGTAAAAATCCGCGGTCACGAGGTGCTCGGGCACCGTGATGCCGCCGAGATAGGCATCGAGGAATATGACATCGTATTTCTTCTCCGTGCTCATGAAATAAGCGCGGGCTTCCATCGGGATGAAATGCTTGTTCTTCGTCAGCTCCCTGCCGAGAACGTATTCTTCCGCGATGTTTTTGAGGCTGCCGTCGATATCGACGAAATCGTAGTTGTTGAATTCATCCTCCAGCCCGAAAGTAAACGCGCCCGCGCCAACGACCAGAAAGTCTTTCGGTTCGGTGTCCATGGGGATCGGGTCGATAAGCTGGCGCTCGGCGAATTCGATATACGTGTGTTTGGCCCCGGTCTCGGGGTTGTACATGGAGGATCCCATGTGATTGAGAGACATGTGAATGTCGCCGTTTTTACTGCGGTCGGGGAAAACCATGACCATATTGTATTTATTATTATCGACGATGTTGTGCGCGGCCATGACATAGTCTGAATTCAGCAAGATACCGGCCGCAGCCATGGCGAAGGCATAAACGACTTTTTCAGAGAATTTCTTTTTCGCCAACAGGACCACCAGGATGGCCAGCAGCACGATATTGAGTGAAACCGTGTTATGTACGCCGACGGTGCTCATGAGCACCAGCGTCGAAAATACAGCGCCCATGAACGAGCCTATCGTCGAGAAAAACAAAATCCGTCCCGTGATGCGCGAAAGTTTTTCCTTGGAGAAGTAATTGCTGACGAGCGGAATTGTCTGGCCGAGAAGATAGACGGGCGTCACAAGGAATATGCCTGCATAAAGGGCCGTCAGGAACAGGCGGTGTTTGTATCCCATTTCGATCAGCGCGTGAAAGAATATGTTCATGCTGATGTAAGACATTCCGATAATCAGGATGGCCATCGAAATCATGATATTCAGAATCAGTTTTTCCCGAATGCCGATGAGCCTGCCGCGCCAATAAAACGGTTTGAAAAGCCCGCCCCTGAAATAACCAAATGCCAGTGGCATCAGGACGGCGGCAATGATAATGGAAACCGTATCGGTACCGCTGCCGACATAGGCGATGGTCTGGCGGATGGCCAGAAGTTCCGTGGCCAGGACGACATACCCTTCGATGATGATAACGGCGAAAAGCAGCAACGTGCGTTTGAGACTGTCCATGCGGCAGGTAACCCCTGTATGATTGAAGTTATAGAACTTTCTTCCCTGATTATAATACCAGGTCCTGAAAATAAGCCATCCAGACATAGAGTTCGTCGCTCATAATTTTTAATACTTTTGAGGCTTATCGTAGAAAATACGGTTCTTGTTATCGGTATAGATTTCCTTCGTACTTTCATCCGTGTGGCGTTTGTACATATAGATGATGTTCTGGTTGTCCTCCGGCTTGTCTTTCCAGAGATTGTAATTCTCCATGATCACGTGACGCGATATGTGCGGGAATACCCTGCGCACGGTGTTATCGAGGTTGCGGCTGAACGGGGTGGTGAAGCTCGGCGAGGCGATGAAATTCATCGCGACGATGCCGTGATCCTTCAGATGATCCTTGACCTGCCTGTAGAAATTGGCGGTTACGAGATGCTCGGGCAGCGTGATGCCGCCTAGATAAGCATCCAGGAATATGACGTCGTATTTTTTCTCTGTGCTCATCAGATAGGCGCGCGCCTCCATGGGAATAAACTTTTTATTCTCCGTCAGCTTTTGTTTCAGGACCTGCTGCTCGGCGATGTCTTTCAGGCTGCCGTCGATGTCGACAAAATCATAATTATTCTTCGTGTCCTGCAATCCGAACGTGAACGCTCCCGCGCCGATCACGAGGATATCGTGGGGTTCGATGGTTTCCATGATCGGCTCGATCGTCTGCTGCTCGACGAACTCGATATACATGTGCTTGGAGCCCGTTTCGGGGTTGTACATCGACGATCCCATATGGTTCAGCGACAGATGAATATCGCCGTTCTCGCTTGGGTCGGGGAACACCATCACCATGTTGTATTTATTATTGTCGACGACATGGAAGGCAGCCATGACGTAACCGGAATTCAGGATGATGCCGACCACCGCCATGCCGAACGCATAAACGACTCTCTCGGAAAGTTTTTTCTTCGACAGCAGGATGACAAGAACGGCGAGCAGGATAATGTTAAAGGAAACGGTGTTGTGAACGCCGACGGTGCTCATCAATACGAGCGTTGAAAATACAGCGCCCATGAACGATCCCATGGTCGAGAAAAACAGCATGCGGCCCGTAATGCGCGCCAGTTTTTCTTTCGAGAAGTAATTGCTGATGAGCGGAATGGTCTGGCCGAGTAGGTAAACCGGCGTCACGAGGAACACGGCCGCATAGATCGCCGTGAGAAACAGGCGGTGATTAAGTCCCATGCCGAGTAGCGTGTAAAAGAATATATTCATGCAAATATACGACAGGCCGAGGATCAGGATGGCCATCGAGATCATGATGTTGAGGATCAGTTTTTCGCGGATGCCGATCAGTTTTCCGCGCCAGTAAAAGGGTTTGAACAACCCGCCCTTGTAATATCCGAACGCAAGCGGCATCAGTACGGCAGCGATGATGATCGATACCGTATCTGTTCCGCTGCCGACGTAGGCGATAGTTTCGCGGATGGCGAGAAGTTCAGTTGCCAGAACGACATATCCTTCGATGATGATGACGGTGAAAAGGAGCAACGTGCGTTTGAGACTGTCCATGCGGGGGAGGAGCCTGTATTATCGGTTGGCGTTAAAGAACTTCTTCCTAATTATAATACCAAGTCCTGGAAAGCAGGCATGAAAAAACCGGAAATCCTCAAGAGTTATGGCGACGCGCTGACTGCGCATGATGTCCTGAAGGCTTTTGCTGTCCTGACAATGATCGCCGACCATATCGGGTATTTCTTTTTCCCCGAAGAGTTATGGCTGCGCGTGATCGGGCGGTTGTCGGCCCCAATATGGTTTTACCTTGTAGGCTATGCGGGTGCGCGGTCTGTGCCGCAAAGCTGGCTGATCGGCGGCGGTATCGCCAGCGCCGCGGCGATTGCCTTTAACGGCTATGTCATGCCGTTTAATATTCTGTTCATGCTGGCCGCAACACGTGTCGCCATGCCGTATCTGGAAAGGATCGCCTTTTCGGGCCGCATGACTTTTATTGTCGTGTTTGCCGCGCTTGTGCTGCTTTCAATCCCGACCTCGTATGTCCTGGAATACGGCACGATGGGGCTGCTCTGGGCCTTGTACGGTGCTCACCGCCGCCGCGAACCCGGCCATGACCGGGCAGGGGCGCAGGCTTTATTGCTGGGCGCGATGGTCGCCGCCAGTTTCCTGTTCCAGGGTCTGACCCTTCCGGCCATGGATGGCGACCATAATCTCGGGCTCGCTGCCGGGATGGCGGGATTATTCGTCGTTCTGCTCGGATTCGTGCCTGAGCGTTGGTCCGTCTCTTCTGCGATTGCCCTGCCGCTGCAGATTTTGGGGCGCTGGACGCTGGAAATCTATGTTTTCCACCTGGTTGCGTTCCGGATTCTGGCCTTTTTCCTGTACCCCGGAAAATACGCGTTTCTGCAACCTGAAATTTTCATACGCTGACAGCTAGGAAAGCCTTATTTTAAGCACTTGTCAGAGCGTTTTCCGTGTGCTAAATCCCTCGCGAAACTTGAGAATCGCTATATAAACAAGGAATCACAGGGACGTGTCTGCCAAAGCCTCTCACGCCGTAACTTCACGCTACGCCCTCGCTTTGATCGAGCTGGCTCAGGAATCCAATAGAATTCAGCAAGTTGAGCGTGATCTGAACGAACTGGGCGCCATGATCGCCGCGTCCGCCGACCTCACCACCGTCATCTCTTCCCCGTCCTTAAGCCGCGACCAGCAGGCAAAAGCCATTATGGCCATCGCCGACAAGGCGAAATTCGACGGCCTGACCCGCAATTTTCTGGGCGTTCTCGTGAAGAACCGCCGCCTTGGTGCCGTCCAGGGCATTAGCGAAGCCTTCCGCACCGAGTTATCGCGCCGCCGCGGCGAAGTTGCCGTCGAGGTCCAGACCGCGCAGGACATGAGCGCCTCGCAGCTTGAATCTCTCCAGCGCGCCATTGCCAAAGGCCTTGGCCGTGACGTCGCCCTCAAGGCAAAAGTCGAGCCCTCCATTCTGGGCGGCATGATCGTTACCATCGGATCGAAAATGATCGACGATTCGGTTGCCCGCAAACTCGAAAGACTGAAGGCAGCGATGAGCCGCCAATCCAATCAAAACATCCAAACTGTAAAAGAGGTAGGTTAAGACCATGGAAATCCGTGCAGCAGAAATTTCTGAAATCCTGAAAAAGCAGATCGCTGAATTCGGCGCGCAGGCAGATGTCGCCGAAATCGGTCAGGTGCTCAGCGTCGGCGACGGCGTTGCCCGCGTTTACGGTCTTGATAACGTTCAAGCTGGTGAAATGGTTGAATTCCCCGGCGGCATCAAAGGCATGGCGCTGAACCTGGAGATCGACAATGTCGGTATCGTTATTTTCGGCGACGACCGCGACATTAAAGAAGGCGACATCGTCAAGCGTACCGGCCAGATCGTGGAGGTTCCGATTGGTAAGGAACTGCTTGGCCGCGTTGTTGACGGTCTCGGCAACCCGATCGACGGCAAAGGCCCACTGAAGGCGAAACAATCGCGCCGCGTCGAGCTGAAGGCTCCCGGCATTATCCCGCGTAAATCCGTTCATGAACCGATGCAGTCGGGCCTCAAGGCCATCGACGCGCTCGTTCCCGTCGGCCGCGGCCAGCGCGAACTGATCATCGGCGACCGCCAGACGGGCAAGACCGCCGTTGCCGTCGACACTGTCATCAACCAGAAAAACGTCAACAAGGACCCTAACGCCAAGAACCACCTGTACTGCATTTATGTCTGTATCGGTCAGAAGCGCTCGACGGTTGCCCAGCTCGTGAAAGAACTCGAGGAGCAAGGCGCGATGGAATACACCATCGTCGTTGCCGCTACGGCGTCTGACCCGGCCCCGATGCAGTTCTTAGCTCCGTACACCGGCTGCGCGATGGGCGAATATTTCCGTGACAATGGCATGCACGCTCTGTGCATTTACGACGACCTTTCGAAACAGGCCGTTGCGTACCGCCAGATGTCGCTGCTGCTCCGCCGCCCGCCGGGCCGTGAAGCTTATCCCGGCGACGTATTCTATATTCACTCACGTCTTCTCGAGCGCGCCGCGAAACTTGGCGATGCGCACGGCTCGGGCTCGCTGACGGCACTTCCCATTATTGAGACGCAGGCAGGCGACATCTCGGCCTACATCCCGACGAACGTCATCTCCATTACCGACGGCCAGATCTTCCTCGAGACGGGTCTGTTCTTCAAGGGCATCCGTCCGGCGATTAACGTCGGCGCCTCCGTGTCCCGCGTCGGCTCCGCCGCGCAGATCAAGGCGATGAAACAGGTTGCCGGTACGATCAAGCTCGAACTCGCCCAGTACCGCGAGATGGAAGCCTTCGCGCAGTTCGCCTCGGACCTCGACGCCTCGACGCAGAAACTGCTGGCACGCGGCGCGCGTCTGACGCAGCTTCTGAAGCAGCCTCAGTACTCGCCGATGCCTATCGAAGAGCAGGTGTTCGTGATTTTTGCCGGTACGCGCGGCTTCCTCGACACAATCCCGACCGACAAGGTCAACCAGTATGAAGCACTGCTGCTCGAGCATGTCCGTGCCAGCGGCTCCGATATCCTGAAGCGCATCCGCGAGGAAAAAGCTTTGGCTGATGACCTTCAGAAGCAGATGAAGGAATTCCTCGAGGCCTTCACCAGTTCTTACTCGGCTAACAACCAGAAGGCGGCATAAATTTTAACCACGAAGACACGAAGATCACGAAGAAAATGAATTTAAAAGTAATTTCAACAATTGACCCCGAAGTCGAGACGCTTGCAAAGCAAGTGGTTGATGCTGCTTTTCAGGTTCATTCTATTATGGGCCCGGGTCTGCTGGAGAAGGTTTACGAAGAATGTTTCATGCATGAGTTGAAGGATAGAAACATTCCTTTTGAAACTCAAAGATCTGTTTCTTTGAAGTATAAAAATCACGATTTGAAGACTGATTTTAAAATGGATTTGGTTGTAAATGGTAAAATCATTGTTGAATTGAAAAGTGTTGAAAAATTGATGGATGTTCATACAGCGCAAGTCATGTCCTACATGCGCATGATGAATATTCGTTTAGGTTTTTTGGTCAATTTTAACGTTCCCCTTATTAAAGACGGAATTAAAAGAATTGTTATTTAAAAAACTTCGTGTCTTTGTGACTTCGTGGTTTAAATATTGAGATGAAATGCCCAGTTTGAGAGATTACAGAGACCGTATCAAATCGGTCAAATCGACGAAGAAAATCACCTCCGCCATGAAAATGGTGGCGGCGTCGAAGCTTAAGAAGGCGCAGCTGCAGGCTGAAGCCAGCCAGCCCTATGCCATCGCGATGGCGGAAATGCTGGGCCGCGTCGCGAAGAACGTCAATATCGGTCCCGGCAGTTCGAAACTCCTGGCCGGAACAGGTTCCGACCAGCGTCATCTGGTTGTCGTCGTATCCGCTGACCGCGGCCTTGCGGGTGGTTTCAACGCCAACGTGATCAAAGAGGCGCGCCGCATGATCCGCGACCTGCTGGCCGCGAAGAAGGATGTTTTCATTATCTGCGCCGGGCGCAAGGCGCGCGACCTGCTGACCCGTGAATTCAAGGGCCGCATCTGGGAAAGCTTTACCGGCATCACCGGAAAATCCCGCGTCGAGTTCGCCGACGTCAATAAAGTGACGGAACTGGTTCTCGATAAATTCAATGCGGGCGAGTTCGATGTCTGCACGCTGGTCTATAACGAGTTCAAATCGATCCTGACGCAGAAACCTGCGCGCCAGCAGTTGATCCCATTCTCTTTGCCCGACGAAGAGGACGTGCAGAAAGAAAAAGATAAAATGGCAAAGGCCGAGGCGGCGAGACAGGGCATGCGCCGCAAGAAAACCGAAGTCGTTGAAGAAGCCGGGCCGATTTCCCCGTACGATTTCGAGCCGGAAGAGGGCCGCATTCTCGCGACGTTACTCCCGCGCAATATCGGCGTGCAGATTTTCCGTGCGCTCCTTGACTCCGCTGCGGGTGAGCAGGCCGCGCGTATGACCGCGATGGATTCTGCAACGCGTAACGCGGGCGACATGATCAACAGGCTGACGCTGAAATACAACCGCGCACGCCAAGCCTACATTACGAAAGAACTGATCGAAATTATTTCGGGCGCGGAAGCGCTTTAACGGGAGGAGTAACTGCGATGGAAAAGAGAAATTTAGGCGAAACTGTAAAAGATATAACTGACGCGTTTGGAAACGTAACAGTAGCAATCATTCCCGAAAGGATGCTCGGTCGTCACGGTATGGATTATGCGCAGGAGATTGAAGTTCCTGCTGTCGAAGTTCTGAGGCAATTGGGCTAAAGCAACTCGATAACGAGATATAATTTTAAGAGAAGGACGTAAAACAATGGCAACGAAAAAAGCAACAAGAGGCGCAGCGGGCGCCAAAGGCAAAATCCTCCAGGTTCTCGGCGCGGTCGTGGACGTGCAGTTCGAAGAGGGCAATGTCCCCGGCATTCTGAACGCGCTGGAAACAACCAACAATGGCCAGCGCCTCGTTCTCGAGGTCGCGCAGCACCTTGGCGAAAACACCGTGCGCTGCATCGCGATGGACATGACCGACGGTCTGACACGCGGTTCTGAAGTCGTCGATACTGGCGATGCCATCACCGTTCCTGTCGGTCCTGAAGTTCTCGGCCGCATCATGGACGTCATCGGCAATGTCATCGACGAAGGTCCGGAGCTCAAGAACAAGGCGCGCTGGCCGATCCACCGTGCCGCGCCGTCCTTCGCGGAACAGGCGACGGAAACCGAACAGCTCATCACGGGTATTAAAGTCATCGATTTGCTGTGCCCCTACGCAAAAGGCGGTAAAATCGGCCTCTTCGGCGGCGCAGGCGTCGGCAAGACGGTTACGATCATGGAGCTCATCAACAACATCGCCAAAGCGCACGGCGGCGTGTCGGTATTCGGCGGCGTCGGCGAAAGAACGCGCGAAGGTAACGACCTTTACCACGAAATGATGGAATCGGGCGTTATCGTGAAGCACGATTCAACCAAATCCAAAGCCGCGCTTGTATACGGCCAGATGAACGAGCCGCCGGGCGCACGTGCCCGCGTTGCTTTGTCAGCCCTGACCATGGCGGAATATTTCCGCGACGAAGAAGGCCAGGACGTTCTGTTCTTCCTCGACAACATCTTCCGCTTCACGCAGGCGGGTTCGGAAGTGTCCGCGCTTTTGGGTCGTATTCCTGCCGCCGTGGGTTACCAGCCAACGCTTGCAACAGAGATGGGCGCGATGCAGGAGCGCATCACATCCACGAACAAGGGCTCGATCACATCCGTTCAGGCCGTTTACGTTCCTGCGGACGACCTGACCGACCCCGCGCCGGCCACGACCTTCGCCCACCTTGACGCGACGACGGTTCTTTCCCGTCAGATCGCCGAGCAGGGCATTTACCCGGCCGTCGACCCGTTAGACTCGACCTCGCGTATTCTCGACCCCCGCGTCATCGGCGAAGAGCACTATGCCGTTGCGACGTCGGTCCAGCGTACGCTGCAGACCTACAAGTCGCTGCAGGACATCATCGCCATTCTCGGCATGGACGAACTGTCGGAAGAAGACAAGCTTACGGTCGCGCGCGCCCGTAAGATCCAGCGCTTCCTGTCGCAGCCGTTCCACGTCGCCGAAGTCTTCACCGGCACGCCGGGCGTTCTTGCGAACCTGCAGGACACGATCCGCGGCTTCAAAGCCATCGTTAACGGCGAATACGACCACCTCCCCGAAGCCGCCTTCTACATGGTCGGCAATATCGAGGAAGCGGTCGCCAAGGCCAAGAAAATGGCGATGGAAGCGGCTTAATTCATGGCGCAGGCACAGGCGACAGAAACGACGGCGCAGGCCATCAAGTTCGAACTGGTTTCTCCCGAGGAAAAACTGGTCTCCGAACCTGTCTGGCATGCCGTCATTCCCGGCGAAGATGGTGAACTGGGTATCGGCCCTGACCACACGTCTCTGGTTGTCGCGCTGAAGCCCGGCGTCGTGCGCCTGTACCGCGAGAAGGGCGGCGAGCCGTGGAAAATTTTTATCACCGGCGGTTTTGCCGACATCACGGGCAAGAACTGCACCGTGCTGGCGGAGGACGCTTATGAGGTCAGCGGTTTCGTGCAGGCCGAGCTTGAGCAGGAACTTCGTAACTATCAGGAAGACCTTGGCCGCGCGGACGATGAAGTCTCAAAAGCGCGCGCCACACGCCGCATCGCCATGACCAAGGCGAAAATCCAGGCTATTACAGGCCATATTATTTTCTAAACTGTCATCCCCGGCAGCGAGGCTTAGCCGAGCGTGAACGGGGATCCGGTTGCAAATGCCGCGATGGCGGCCCTCCATGTTTTTTGATATTTTTTGCCGGACCCCCGCCTGTGCGGGGGTGAGAAAGGGAGATTAGTCGCGGGCTTTTTCGCGTCGCTCGCCCCATTTTTCCTTGTGCAGGTCGATGTAAACGGCGTGCTGGTTTTTCAGCAGATCCTGCAGCGCTTTTTCATCCGGCGCGGCGTCGAAGAGTTTCAGGCATTTGTCGGTGATGAAATGTTCCTGCGCGGCGCGTTGGAGCCAGCTCAGCAACGCGTCGAACTGCCCGTCCCTGTTTAAAAATCCGATCGGCCTTGTATGTTTGCCGAGTTGCTTGAGCCCGAGTGCGCAGACGGCATAATAAGCGTTCTCGACGCTCGGCTGGTCGATGATGATCGGCTCGTTCGTCTTGCGCATGATCTCGTCTTCGAAATGCGGAAAGTGTCCGTCCTGTTTGGCGATCTGAGGTTCGTTCCACGCCTTGAGCGCGGGGATGACATGCTCGACACTGTCGACAACAACAAGAAATCTCTGGTCGAAATCGCGCAGCGTGCGTAAGTATTCAATTAGTTTCACCCAGTAGCCGTCGGTATTCACCAGCACTACAGGCATCGCATGCAGTTTCAATTTTCCCCAGTACAAAACCTCAAGCGTTTCATCGAGCGTGCCGAAACCGCCGGGCAGTGTGACAATCGCGTCGGCCAGTTCGAACATTTTCTTTTTGCGCTGCCAAAGATCTTCGACCAGAACCGTTTCGCTGAGGTTCTTTAAAATCCGTTCGCTGTCCTGCAGCTTGCGCGGCACGATGCCCGTCACTTTGCCTCCGGCATTCAGCGCGCCTGCCGCCAGCCTTCCCATCAGCCCGGCATCCATACCGCCATAAACGAGGTGATATCCGCTTTCGCCGATGATGTGGCCGAGCCGGTCCGCCGTTTCCTGGAATAAAGGCTTCGCATGGCCCGAGGAGCCGAGATAAACCGTCAGTGTTTTTAGAGAAGTCATTCGTTCCTTAAAGCCTAATCTTTCAGATTAAATGGAATTCCTTATCAATTTCTAAAGAGGGGCGGGGCAGTTTTTTACCGTCCAATGTCTCAACAGCCACCACGCCGCGCACGCTGCTGGTCAGGTAAATCCCCTGGCTGGAAGCGAGGTCGGCAGCGGTCAGGCCCGTTTCCGCCGCGCCGTGCTTTTTGATCAGGTTTCTGCGGGTGATGCCGTCGACCGCGCCGTCTTCGAGTAGCGGCGTCAGGAGCTTTCCGTCCCGGACGATGAAAATATTGCTTGCCGCCGCGCAGGCGACGTTCCCGCGGTTGTTCAACATAATGGCCTCGTTCGCGCCTTTTTCCTCGGCCTCAGCCAAGGCAAGGATATTGTCGCCGTAATTGCAGGATTTGATGCGCGAGAGGGGCGAGCCTTCGTTCCGGCGAATGGTTGCGATCACCGCGTGGACTGGCGGGAATTCAGAGGGTGCCGGGCTGGCCGACATGACGCATTGAATGGCAGGATTTTCCGGCAGTTTCAGGCCGCGTTCCGCTGGTCCGCGCGTGATCAGGGTATTGATTACGAATTTCCCGGCGCGGAAATTATTCTGCTCCAGAAGACCGTCGGCTGCGGCTTTTAAATCTGAAACGCTCCAGTCCGTTTTTATCTTTAAAACATTGGCATGGCTCAGCAGTCGTTTGAAATGTTCATTAGCGTGAACGGGAACGCCGTTAACGGCGAGCATGGTATCAAACACCCCATCGCCCAGCTTGATCCGGTCGCCTGGCAGGAACACCGGGGCTTCCTGCATGAAGCGGCCATTCAGCCATATGATACTCATGCTGCGATTTTTCTGGAGTGGCGCCATTGACGCGCGATAGCGGTGAAATTGCCTATCATGTCGGCGCCGCGCTCGGTCAGGACCGATTCGGGGTGGAACTGCACGCCGTAAACCGGCTGCGTGCCGTGCTGCATGGCCATGATGATGCCGTCTTCGGTGCGCGCCGTAACGCGGAGCGGGGAATTCGCCGGAAGTTCTGTTACGAGAGAATGATAACGTCCGGCATTCAACATTTTCGGTAGCCCGGCGAAAATGCCACTGCCGTCATTTATAATCGCGCTGGCGTGGCCGTGTACGGGCGCGGTACGCGCGGTTTTTGCGCCGAAGGCTTCGCCGAGACATTGATGACCTAGGCAAATGCCGAAAACCGGAATGAACGCGCCGAGTTTTTTGATGAACTCGACCGAAACACCCGATTCTTTCGGCGTGCAGGGACCGGGCGAGATAACGATGGCGAGAGGATCGAGCTTTTCGGCGTGCTGCACGGTGATCTTGTCGTTGCGGATGACAGAGCAGGATTCGCCCGCGCACTCGAAATAACGCGCGATGTTATAGACGAATGAATCGTAATTATCGATGACGAGTATCACGCGGTTTTTCTCGCCTGGGATGCGTCGAAACTGCGGAAGATTTTCTCGGCTTTCGCCAGCGTTTCCCTGTATTCCTCTTCGGCGCTAGAGCCGGCCGTGATGCCGCCGCCGGCTTGCAGCGTGACCTTGTTGCCCTGGTATACAAGCGTGCGGATCAGGATAGAGCTGTTCATCGCGCCGTTGAAACCGATCCACGCCATTGCGCCGCAATAAGGTCCGCGCCGCGCGGTTTCGAGTTCCTCGATGATTTCCATGGAGCGGATTTTTGGCGCGCCGGTGATGGATCCGCCCGGGAAGCAGGCACGGAGAAGATCGACCGGTGTTTTTGTGAGTGTGCCTTCAATTGTTGAAACAAGGTGATGCACACCCGCGAATGTTTCCAGCCTGCATAAATCGGTCAGCTCGACACTTTCAGGTTTGCAGACTTTTGACAGGTCGTTCCGCAACAGATCGACGATCATGATATTTTCGGCGCGATCCTTGGCGCTGTGTTCCAGTTCGTCGCGGTTGCGGTCGTCTTCTTTCCTGTCGCGACCGCGGGGGCGGGTGCCCTTGATGGGGCGCGTCGTTACTTTTTTATCCTGCACGCTCAGGAATTGCTCGGGTGACGCTGATGAAATTACGATGCCGCCAAGATTCATATAGGCCGCGAACGGCGCGGGATTCACGCGGCGCATCGTCAGGTAATGTGAGAAGCGGTCGAAGGAGGGCGGTAGTACGGCCTCGAAACGCTGCGACAAATTCGCCTGGAAAATATCGCCCGCATTAATGTATTCGATCACACGTTTGATTTTCGCCTTATAGCTTTCCGCAAGTTCGGCTGGTGACCAGTTCAGGACGGGATTTTCCTTCGCCTCGGTTTTTCTGTTTTTTAGAATATGCATCAGCACCGTGCGTTTGCGCTCGGCGTCGTTTTTAGTTTCCGCGTGAATGATCAGCCACGCCTTGTTCTTTTGATGGTCGAACGCGATGACGCGGTCGTAAATCCCGACCGCCATGTCCGGCATGTGCGGGTTGAGGCGCGTCGCGCTCGGGAGATTTTCAATCCAGCGGGCGAGGTCGTATCCGAAAAATCCGGCGAGGCCGCCCTGGAATGGCGGCAGGCCCTCGACTGTTTCTGCTTCGCTTTTCCACGCCTCAAGGCGCTCGTTCAGAATTTCGAAAGGGTCGCAACGCAGAACAGTCTGCTGCGCGCTGTTGGTGACGGTAACACGGCCATCCTTCGCCTCGATCATTTCCACCGGGTGCGAAACGATGTATGAGAAGCGCCCCTGCGCGTGGCCGGAATCCGCACTGTCCAGCCACAGGCTATAGGGCTGGGTTTGCAACGCCGCAAAGGCCGTTTCAGGGTCGGTCTTGATGTCGAAAACAAATGGCTTCATGTCTTATGTTTATAAAGCTTTCGGGCGTTAACTTGCAACGTTCAAAAAGGCCCGGATTTGCTGCACTGCCTCACTCAGTCCGCATTTAACCAGCACCGCATACTTTGGAAACGCGGTTTGCAGGCGGGAGGGCAGCATCGGGTCGAGCATGACGAACACGCCCTTGTCGTCGGCCCGGCGGATCAGGCGGCCAAAGGCCTGCTTCAGTTTCAGGCGGGTAATCATCTCGTCATAGTCTTTTTTACCGAATCGCTCGCGGCGGGCTTTGTGCAGGATGGTGGGGCGCGGCCACGGCACGCGGTCGAACACGATGAGGCGGAGCGATTCTCCCGGCACGTCGACGCCGTCGCGCGTGGCATCGGTTCCGAGCAGGCATGCATGAATATCATCACGGAAAATATCGACGAGCGTCCCGGTATCGATTGCGTCCACATGCTGCGCGTAGAGCGTGATGTCGCGTTTCTCGAGCGGCAGGGCGATGCGCTCATGCACGGCCCGAAGTCTCTGGATGGCGGTGAACAGCCCGAGCGCGCCGCCGCCGCTGGCCTCGAACAAGGCGCGGTATGCGCCGCCGACCTGGTCGAGATCGTCTTTGCGCACGTCATTGATGACGAAAATTTTTGTCTGTGCGGCGTAATCGAACGGCGATTCCAGCGCGACGAGTTGCGGATCCGGCGTCAGGTAATCCGCGCCGGTGCGGAGCTTCGCATTGTCCCAGTTCTTGGCGTCGTCGCGCAGCGTCGCCGACGTCACCGCCATGCCATGCAGATGCGGGCGGACGCTCGCAGCGAAGGGTTTCATCGGGTCGACCCAGTGGCGGTAAAGGCCGACATCCACGGCCTTGCCGTTCAGGCGTTCGACCTCCATCCAGTCGACGAATTCCTCTTGAGTTTGGCCGCTTTCAAGCATCTCCAGCATATTAATCCAGGCTTGCAGCGTCATGACGGAACGTTTTTCCAGCGACTGGTTCACCGCGTCCAGCCTGCGCCGCGTATCGGGATCCAGCAGCCCTTCGTCATTCGCGAGTTTTTTGCGGAACGCTGCCACCAGCTCCTGCATTGGTTTTTGCAATTTGCGCAGCGCGTTTTTCAGCGCCCTGGCTTTTTCCGCGATGCCCTCATCCAGCGGCCATGTCTGGGTCTCTAATGAATATGGACCGCCGCGCCCCTCGGCGCGCGTGTAAACCTGTTTGTAAACGAGTGCGAGGAAATTTTCGGTGGGGCCGCTCGGCGTTTCTTCACGCAATCTTTTCGCCCAGCCTTCTCCCGTTAAACACGTCGCCTCGTAAATAATTTCTTGTAATGCTTTTTCCGCTTCAGTATCGCCCTCGGCAAGTCCTTCGGCGCGGCGCTGCAATCCACGTGCGCGGGAGCGCCTTCCGCCTTCGGGTCCTAAAATCCAGCGTCGTAAATCACGTGTTTCCTGCGCCGAGAGATGCGCGGAAAAGGCGCTGTCGGCGCTATCGAACAAATGATGCCCTTCATCGAAGACGTAACGGTCCGGCATGTCCTCGCCGGGCGCGGAGAGGGCGGACTGGATCATCACCAGCGCATGGTTGGCGACAACGATGCGCACGCGTTTCGATTTGCGGATGGATTTTTCGACAAAACATTTGTGGTAATGGTCGCACGCTGAATAGATGCATTCGCCGCGCCGGTCGGCTAATCCAAGCGTATGCTGATACCCGAGCAGTCCCGCCAGCCAGCCGGGGAAATCCGCGCCGGTCAGATCGCCGTCGCGCGTCGCCGCCGTCCAGCGTGTCATAAGTCCCGCCGCCACCGCCTGTATTGGATTGCGCGTCAAACTCGCGCCCGTTGCCGCCTCGTCGAAATTCAGCAGGCACAAATAATTTTCGCGGCCCTTGCGGATGGCCACGTGTGCGTCCTTCACTTCTTTCGTCGGATACAGACGATCAAGTTCTCGGTCGATCTGCTGCTGCAGATTTTTGGTGTAAGTCGAAATCCACACTGTTCCGGCGTTTTTCTCCGCCCAGACGCTGGCGGGTGCGAGGTATCCAAGTGTTTTGCCAATGCCCGTTCCCGCTTCGGCGAGTACGACATTCGGTTCGCTCTCCTCACGCGGCGGGGCGAAGGCCGTTGTAATCTGCTCGGCATATTCAAACTGCTCCTGCCGTTTTTCCGCGCCGGGACCGAGCAGCTGTTCCAGTCTTGCGCGGCTTTCATCAGGCGTGACGCCATGGTGCGCGTGCGGCGGCTCCGGCGCTTCCTCGGCCCATTCCGGCAGATGCCGCCAGACATTCAGCGCGGTTTTCGAATGCGTGATTTCTTTCGGGTCGTAAGTCTGCCCGAGCGCCGAAAAAACGAACGGCGTCCACGGCCAGCCTTTGCCGTTCAATCCCATCACAGCGGCGGTCTTCAGCGGGTCGGCTTTGTCGCGCCACGGATCGCTTTGTAAATCGCGCAGCAAGGTCTTGACGATATCCATCAGAGCGAAGGGCTGGTCTTCCAGTGAATCCGGCGCAGGCACATTTAGTGCGCGTGCAATCCCATGCGGCGTCGGCACGCAGAATTTTACCGGGTGCACGAAGGCGAATAATTCGAGGACATCGAAGGCGAGAAATTCCTCAAGCCCCAGCCGCCCGCGCGTATAAGGGGCATGGCAGACGAGGACAGGTTGCTTGTGGATCAGCAACTGCGCCTGGTCGTGGCTCATGGTTTTGAGCTCGCCGTCTGCCGTCAAAATGCAGGCCTGCACAGCATTCACCGCGAGGGCGGGAATATCAGGCAGAGCAAGCGAATCCTGCGGGGTTTCAAGCGGGGCTGAACGCATCCAACTGCATAGCATTTTTGGGGCATTCAGACACGAAAATCAGTTTCTCAATTGGGGTTTGACAGGGTAAAGATTTCCATATTATATAGGCCGTTCGTGTAACTGTTGGAGTACTTAAATGGGACGTTTTGGGAATGGCGGATCGAATTCCGGTCACAGGGTTAGCAGGAAAGACGAAAAGCAGCAGCGCAGAGATGAGGTCAACGGAGATCAGCATAAAACAGGGGAGTTAAAAAAAACCGTCCGTCCGGCTCATGAATTTAACGGCGGTGAAAAGAAAAACGGCAATAGCCATCTATTAGGCATGCACATCACACCAATCAATCATGAGCGCACCGACATTTTACGACAGATCGATGATCTAGAACTTTTGATAAGAAATCCAGATGCGGCATCAATGGATCATTATAAAATGAACCTGACAATCCCGCAGGACAAAGACCTTTGGCCGGGCTGTTTGGCAGATCTACGCGCGCGGTTTGCTAAATTGATCGCCGGGACACCGGAACCTGGGTCATCGCCGCGCCATGATACAGGCCCTGTTCAAGACCGGTGAATAAGCTCCTGAATCATTATTGACAGGTTATTCTTTCCATATTATAAAAAATGAAATATTATTATCGGGAATGGGAGAAACGCGCAATGTCATGGATGGATAATGTTCGCCAGAAGGCGAAAGATTTTACGGCTGCTGTCGGTAAAGCTAAGACTGTTGTCGTTCAATTTTGGGATGATGACATGAGACGGACTCTCGAAATGCAGCTTGATGATGCAAAGCAGGGCATGATGTTTCCAGTAGGGTTACCACACACGCATAACACTCTGGGAATGGTTGGCTTCGTTGAACCTCCAGTTCGTTTTGATGTTAACAGTGATGAGGGCCGTGCAATTATCAGGCGCTTTGAAGAACAACTGGCCGAGTTCAACAATGCTCATCCTGATGAAAAAGCTCAGGCTGGGTTTAGCAATACTCATCCTGCCGTTACTTTATAAAAGGAAAAAACATGAGCGACCCTATAGGCAAAGATTTCAGACGTAGCGATGCCGATTCATTCGATGTGCCCGGTGAAGTCGAGAGAAGCCATAATGCCGCCTTGGGCGTCATTTTTCTGGTAGCGCGAACCAATTATTCGATGCGTGCTGTTCCGCCGGAGTTCGATCCGGAAACCGGTAAGGCATTGCCTGCAATTCCTGCAGGAGAATTGAACATAAGCGACGCTACCCGGGATTTAATACTCAGTGATGTCGGCAGGACAAAACTTAAGCAGACGTTAGTCATTGTTTCAGAGCAAGATCAAGAAGTGTTGGTTTATCAGCGCTGATTATTTCTTCTTCGCCATTTCGTCGAAATTCTCGACATAGATGGATTGCGACGGGAAGGCAAAAGACGCTTTTGCTTTCTCCTCGACGATCTCCCTGATCTTGAACGCAAGGTCTTCCTTAATCGTCATCCATTCTTCGTAATCGATCGTGCGTGTGAAGCAGTTGATCAGCAGGTTGATTGTGGAATCGCCGAATGAATCGATACGCACCGTCAGGCCTGCTTCGTCGGGTTGTGCGAATTTATCCTTGTTGGTCGTCAGGTATTTCTTGATTTCGTCGCAGATCACTTTCAGTTGCTTTACGTCGCTCTTGTAGCTGAGGCCGATGGTCCAGCGGATGCGGCGGAAAGTCATGCGGCTGAAATTCGTCACGACGGCGTCGGCGAGTTTCGAATTCGGGACATAGATCGGTGCCTTGTCGAAGCGACGCACTTTTGTCGAGCGGAAGCCGATTTCCTCGACCGTGCCTTCGACCACGCCCTCAACCAGAATCCAGTCGCCATTCAGGAAGCGTTTCTCGGAAATCAGCGACATGCCCGCGATCAGGTTCTTGAAGAAATCCTGCGCGCCGAGCGCAACGGCGGCACCGAAGAGGCCGAGACCGGCGAGCAAGGGCGCGACCTTGATGCCCCAGAGCTCCAGGATCACCGCGCCGCCGATAAAGATGACGAGAATTTTCAGCACCTTGAAAATCCACTGCGTCATCATCGGCGTGAGCATGCGCTCTACCCGTTTCAGGCTGTGGCCGAACGGTTCGGCGGCAAGATAAATCGCCCAGAAGATCGTGAAGGCGATGAGGGATTTTAATATTTTGACGAAAAAGATTTCGTGGTCGCCGTCGAACTGAAGATACTGCCCGGCGAAAAATACGCCGAGAAGGACGGGGATGAATTTCGCGGGAGGAACGAGGACGGGAATGATCCGGTCGTCGAGTTTGTTTTCCGAGCTCTCAGCCCAGGCCTCGAGGCGACGGAGGATGAATTTTGCCATGAATTCGCGCAATACAAGGAAACATCCGAAAATCAGAAGTGCTATAATAATGCTGCCGATATCTATGCCGAACAGGCCGTGCGACCATACGTCCTTGACCTGGTCCCATAACGAGGTGGTAAAATGCCTGAATTCGTCTGTGTTGCCTGCGTTTTTCATGTCCATAAGATAATGCGCATAAGCGCGGATGTACAGGTTGTATTGAATGGGTTTTTGCCTGTTTAAAGAGGCTGCGAACAGGGAACTTTTTTTCGCGGTTAACAGTTCCCATGTCGAGGAAGTCCTGCCGCAGCGGGATTCGCCGGAGGGTCAGCCTGTCTGTCTTTTACGATTCACCATATCGCCGAAGAAATTCCGCCCGCTGGTGATCGGGACTCGCATTGATGTGCAGAATTTCCTGATGCAGTCCGCCAAGATCGGCGTGCGAAAAATAGAATGCCAGACGTTTGTGGGCGATAAAAAACTCCGTGCTGCACCACTGCTTTTGAACAAGACCGACCGCATTGTGATCGTGCGGGAAATGATGCCCGAGGAATTCGCGCGCAGCGGGATTGCTTCTGCGACGGCGAGTGAAATCATGCTCGAGGACGGCTCCCTTAAAATCATCGCCGAGCGGCCGGGCGTGTTCGCGGCGCGGGCCAATGCCGACCGCAAGGTCCCAATCCTCGATCCAGACGGTTAAATACCTTTTAGAATCAGTGTTTTGGACATTTTTCGTTGCTTTACATAATGAATTTATTGTATAACCTTTCAATCCAAGATTTGAAGGGCTTGAAGGCAAAATGGCGAACGAAGTCGGTTTTTTCAGGGGTGCGCTTGGCGAACTGGTCTCGTCAGTTGGTGACGCGTGGAAACGCACGCCGAAACATCATGAGCGCGATCCCGGAATTAAAAGCCGTTCCCGCGAACTTAGCGATTACGAGGAACGAACAAGAGTGACTGAGACTGTAAGTTGCTGGGGCTATAACAGCTCCAAGGTCACTGAAGTGTTCAGGCGTCAAAAAACCGTGAGTGAACATTCTTCCTATCATGAGCCTGTCAAACGCGAGAGTCTTGCCACGCGTTTTGGCTTTGCCGTCATTGAAGGCGCGTTAAGTTTTGTGCACTTATTCAGCAGGGACAAAGGTCCTGCAGAAAAAGAACCTTACAGCCCTTTTGTTGCAAGTATTCAGCAGTCCAGCGGACCGGACGTTAAACCGAAAACCTATAGCGAAGTTGAAAAGAGTGTTGATGTGCTTTTCTCTTCAGGCGCCGTGAATAAAAGCGAAGACTCAAGTCGTCTGCCCGTCGGTTCAAAAGCCGAAAGGAATGTTGAAGGTCTTGGGCTTAAGGCCGGTGGTGCAAACGTTCACACGAATGACCGCAGCTTTATCCTTCCGACGTCCCATCGTGCAAATGTCCGTAAGGCTGGCCTTCGGCCCCGGCCTCTGGGCTTCAGCGCGAATGGCGACGACTTTACGCCGGACCCCTGATCACGCCGCCTTGGCGAGATCGCCTGACAATCCCTTATGAATAAGTGCAATCGTCTTGTCCCTGCCATAGAGCTGGATGAAGGAGCCAAAGCGCGGGCCTTCCGATTGGCCTAACAGCACCTGGTACAGCGCCTGGAACCAGTTGCGCAGTTCTTCCTTCGGGTAGCCGTTTTCTTTCCCGGCAGCGAAAACTTCCGTCTGCAGCGTGTCTAAATCGGCGCCATCGGCGACTTTCTCAAGCCGCGCGGCGAGGTCTTCCATCGCCTTGCGTTCACGGTCGTCCGGCATGCGGTACTGCTTGTTCGGCAGGACGAAATCTTCGTAATACTTAACCGCGTAACCGGCGAGGCGATCTAAAAACGGCGCGCTGTCGGGCGAAAGGCCCGGCTTGTGCATCTTGATGTAGCTCCAGAGCGTTTCCTTATCCTGCGCGTTCGCGGCGCTGGCGAGGTTCAAAAGCAGCGCGAAGGAAATCGGCGAATGCTGACCATTTGGCAACGCGCCGTTGTGAATATACCAGGCCGGGTTTTCTAACTTTGCCTTGTCGTCCTGCGATGGTAATTTCTCAATGAACTGAATATATTCGTCGACGGCCTTCGGAATAACATCGAAGTGCAGTTTCTTCGCCGAGGTCGGGCGGATGAACATATAATAGGCAAGGCTCTCATGCGGAGCGTAAGTCAGCCATTCCTCGATGGTCAGGCCGTTGCCCTTGGATTTTGAAATCTTCTCGCCCTTTTCATCCAGGAACAATTCGTAATGGAAGCCTGCCGGTTTCGGCTTGCCTAGAATTTTAAGAATCTTCCCCGAGATTTCAGACGAGCTGCGCAGATCGACGCCTGACATTTCATAGTCGACATCCAGCGCGTACCAGCGTAATGCCCAGTCGGCGCGCCATTGCGCTTTGACATTGCCGCCCGTCACAGGAACTTCTGTCGGCGTGCCGTCCTCGTCGATGAACTTGACAGTGCCTTTCGATACGTCGACGCCCGTAATTTCCACCTGCAATACTTTGCCGGTTTTCGGCGAGAGGGGCAGGAAGGGGCTGTAGGTCGCGGCGCGTTCTTCGCCGAGAATGGGAATGACGGCTTCGCGGATCTTGTCATGGGCTGCCAGCATCTTGAGCAGCGTCTCGTCGAACTTGCCGCTCTTGTAATAGTCGGTCGAGGAGATGAATTCGTATTCGAACCCGAACTGGTCGAGGAAGGCGCGCAGCCGCGCATTATTATGACGGCCAAAGCTGTCATGGGTGCCGAACGGGTCGGGCACTTTCGTGAGGGGCTGGCCCAGGTTTGCTGCCAGTAATTCCTTATTGGGTACATTCTCCGGCACCTTGCGAAGGCCATCCATATCGTCCGAAAAACATATGATCTTGGCCGGGATATCCGATATGCGGCGGAAGGCGCGCATGACCATCGTGGTGCGGCAGTTCTCGCCGAACGTCCCTATATGAGGTAATCCCGAGGGGCCGTAACCTGTTTCGAACAGGGCGAATCCTTTATCCGGTGTCTTGCCGTTCAGGCGCTTTACCACCGCTTTGGCTTCTTCGAAGGCCCATGTGCGGCAGGCGAGGGCAATCTGTGTGTCTGTATCAAGCATGACGTACTGATAACAAATCATTGACCAGTGTTCAAACGCGAATTTGTGAAGTAGTCGGGAAATAAAAAGGGCGATCACTTTGGGGGAGGGCGGGGGTACTTTAGAAAATTAACGATAATGCAAAATATTATTAGGTCATTAGGTCAAATCGAGGTATATTACTCCGAGTTGAGTAACTTTCCTTCCCGACCATTCCGGTCAAATTTCCTTCAAACAAAACTTCTACATTGGAGAAACTACTATGGCTAAGAAGAAAGCAAAAAAGAAAACAGTGAAAATGGCTGCAAAGAAAACAGCTAAAAAAGCAAAGAAGAAGCCCGCGAAGCGTAAGTCCGCTAAAGCGAAAAAAGCTCCTGCTAAAAGAGCTAAAGCGAAAAAGAAAGCCTAATTTCTTTTTCCAAGAATTACGAAAGCGCCGCCTCCGGGCGGCGTTTTTTATTGTGCGTGCAGTTTTCGTCATCCCGAGAGAGCAAAGCGAACCGAGGGATCTTTCCCGCTGAATATTATGAAGATCCCTCGACTTCGCTCGGGATGACAATTTAGTTTTCATTTTTTTGTTTTAATCTCATCCACAAAAAATCAGGGATTATTTTTTTGTTTTGTTGATTTCTGTGTGTAAAGGTCCGAATCGCGAGTACCATAAGTTTCAGGCATCGGGTGTCTGATGCCGTGCCGTGATCGCTTCAGATCACATCTTTTTTGGGAGACCTCCAATGGCAGCCAAGAAAAAAGCGAAGAAGAAAGTTGCTAAGAAAAAAACAGCAACGAAAAAGAAAAAAACAACGAAGAAGAAAAAAGGTTAATTAACCTTTTTCTTTTCTGAGTATCTAAAACAGCGCGGGCCCATGGTCTGCGCTGTTTGTTTTTTCGGGCTTTTTCTTCTGCAGGGCCGGATCGGACGCAGCAAGAAAAACATTGGCGAGCGTCCATTGCGCGGCTGCGAAACTTAACCCGATTTCATCGCTGGTGTATGCGCCATAAGAGATCAGTGCGACGCCGGGCCCTTCGATCGATGCGCCGGATAAAATCGGGTAGCGGTCTATCAATTCAATTGGCTTCAGAAACACATTATCGGTTTTAAAGGGCTTGGCGTGCGCGCTCGCATTACGTGCGGCGCGGATCATCAGCAGGCCTTGTATCATAGGCGGGATGGTGCCGATTTGTTGCGCGATTTTTCCTGCGCCCGATGCCGTGGCTGCAATGATGCCTTGGGCGGTTATCAATGAACTGCCGATGACGGCAAAAAGTTTGGGACGTTTTTGTGTGAGAGGATAAAGCACTGACGCGGCGGTCAGGAGTGCGCCTACCACCAATTGCGGTTTATTGTTTACAGCCGTGAAAACAGCGGTCAGGTTGCCTGCCCAGAACAGGTAACCGGAAATGGCCCGGCTATTGAAGTAATCATCCATTTTCATGGGCTTTTTATAAGTAGGGATTTTTATTATGTCAATATTAATATTGTCAGCTACTTAATAATGAGAACTTCTCTAACGCAGGGGATAGACAGCCGGATTTTTTCTCATTAGAGCTAAGGGCTACTTCATGGGGAAAGGAACCAACAACATGAAAAACGTTAAAAACATCGTTCTGGCGTCCTGCACCGTGCTCGCTCTCGCGGGCTGTGCAGCAAATGCCCAGAACTCGGACAGCGCACGCAGCGAAGGCACCTTCCGCAGCAGCCAGTCCAAGTAATTAAAGCACACCCAAGGGGGTACCTCATTCCTCCCTTAATCAACGCCGCGCGGGCATCCCGGGCGGCGTTTGTTTTTGGGCCCCGGGCGCTTTATATAAAGGGCATGGTCCAGAAGCTGATGAACGAGATGATCAACCCCGATCTGCCCCCCGTTGAGGGGGCGGTCCCGTTCCGCATCCATTCCGATTTCCAGCCGGCGGGCGACCAGCCCCAGGCCATCCAAAAGCTTGTCGAGGGGATTAAAAACGGCCTGAGCGACCAGGTCCTGCTCGGCGTTACAGGGTCGGGCAAGACCTTCACCATGGCGCATGTGATCCAGGCGCTGCAGCGCCCGGCGCTGATCCTTGCCCCCAACAAGACGCTGGCCGCGCAGTTATATGGCGAGATGAAGACCTTCTTCCCCGAGAACGCGGTCGAGTATTTCGTCTCGTACTACGATTACTACCAGCCCGAGGCCTATGTCCCCCGCACCGATTTGTTCATCGAAAAGGACTCCTCAATAAATGAACAGATCGACCGGATGCGCCATGCCGCGACGCGGGCGGTGTTCGAGCGGCGCGACTGCATCATCGTGGCGTCGGTGTCCTGCATCTACGGCATCGGCTCGAAGGAAGATTACCTCGCCATGCGGTTCGACCTGCACAAGGGCGATAAAATCGACCGGCAGGAACTCATCTCCCGCCTCATCACGCTGCAATACAAGCGCAACGACATCGCGTTCGAGCGCGGAACATTCCGCGTGCGCGGCGACACGGTGGAATTATTCCCCACCCACATGGAAGACCGCGCGTGGCGGTTCTCGCTGTTCGGCGACGAGCTGGAAGGCGTCACGGAATTCGACCCCTTAACAGGCGAGAAATTCGGCGATTTAGAGGGCGTGCGTATCTACGCGAACTCGCACTACATTACGCCCGGCCCGACGATGCAGCAGGCGATCCACAACATCAAAAACGACCTCAAAAATCAGCTCGCGTTTTTCCAGTCGCAGAACAAGCTGCTCGAATACCAGCGGTTGGATCAGCGCACGCGCTTTGATATTGAAATGATGGAGGCCACCGGCTCCTGCGCGGGCATCGAGAATTACTCGCGCTACATGACCGGCCGCGCGCCCGGCGAGCCGCCGCCGACCCTGATCGAATATCTCCCACCGGACGCGCTCATGTTCCTGGACGAATCCCATGTCATGACAGGCCAGCTCCGTGCCATGTATAACGGCGACTTCAAGCGTAAATCGACGCTGGTGGAATACGGTTTCCGCCTGCCTGCCGCCGTTGATAACCGTCCGCTCAAGTTCGAGGAGTGGAACACGATCCGCGGCCAGACCACCTATGTCTCCGCCACGCCGGGGCCGTGGGAGCTTGAGCGCACCGGCGGCGAATTCGTCGAGCAGGTCGTGCGCCCGACGGGCCTCATCGATCCGCCCGTCGAAATCCGTCCTACCGCCCACCAGATCGACGACCTCATGCATGAATGCCAGCTGGTGACGAAGCAGGGGGGCCGCGTGTTAGTGACCACGCTCACCAAGAAAATGGCCGAGGATCTTACAGAATATCTAAGCGAAAACGGCGTGCGCGTGCGTTATCTCCATTCCGATGTCGAAACGCTGGAGCGCATCGAGATCATGCAGTCGCTGCGCAAGGGCGAATTCGACGTGCTGGTCGGCATCAACCTGCTCCGCGAAGGCCTCGACATCCCCGAATGCATGCGTGTGTGTATTCTGGATGCCGACAAGGAAGGGTTTCTGCGTTCGCGCACCTCGCTGATCCAGACAATTGGTCGCTCGGCGCGGAATATCGACGGCAAGGCCATTCTCTATGCCGATACGATTACGGACTCGATGAAGGCCGCTATCGACGAAACCGACCGCCGCCGCGCCAAGCAGGTTGAATACAACAAGGAGCATGGCATCACGCCGGAATCGATCCGCAAGAATATCCATACCATTCTGGATTCCGTCTATGAGCAGGGCGACCATCTCGACGAAATCCTCACGCTTGAGGACAGCGGCATGCAGGATTTTATCGGCAAGCCCGACAAGCTCAAAAAACATATCGAGAAACGACGCAAGGAAATGCTCGCCGCCGCTGCGGATTTGGAATTCGAAGAGGCCGCCGCTATCCGCGACGAAATCCAGAAGCTGGAAACGCTGGAACTGGCGTTGAGGTAAGTTATAATTATTTATGGGGGGATCATTATGGCAGAAATATTTAAACCGGGTTACAATGAAAGTCATGCATTGATCATCGGCATCGATGATTATGAGACAGCCCCTAAATTGAGTTACGCAGTCAGCGACGCTGAGGCGATTAACGACAGCTTAATTAAAAATTTTTCTTTTAAGAAAAAAAATATCCAGCTTCTTAAAAATAAAGAAGCAACCAGAGAAAATATATCAAAAGCATATCTGTCCTATGTAAATGAAAACATTTCTCCTGATGATAAAATATTATTTTTCTTTGCTGGGCACGGCGTTACTCAGCCCGGAAGAAGAGGGGAGACTGGATATTTAGTTCCTTATGAGGGGCAAAGAGCTCTTCTTTCTACTTTAATTAGATGGGATGAGTTTACAAGAAACGCAGATTTAATACCTGCTAAGCATATTCTTTATATAATGGATGCTTGTTATGGCGGGTTGGCAGTTACCCGATCTCTTCAAGCGGGAAGTGTTAGATTTCTTAAAGATATGACTACTAGATTTACTAGGCAGGTGATAACTGCTGGTAAAGCAAATCAGGTAGTTGCTGACGCTGGTGGCCCTGTTCCAAATCACTCTGTATTTACCGGTCATTTACTTCAAGCCCTTGATGGAAGGGGCGCGGATACAGAAGGAAACATTACTGCAAATGGAATTATGGCGTATGTATACGAGCATGTTGCACAAGATAAAAACTCTAATCAAACTCCTCATTATGGGTTCATTGATGGGGATGGTGATTTTATATTTAAAGCCCCAAAATTGCAGGAATTAGAAAAAATAATTGAAAAGGACGAGGATATTTTAGTGGCAGTGCCATCAGTGTTTTTAGATAACCGGCAACAACAAAATCTCGATATTGTAGAGCTAACAAAAGAGTATCTCTCAGACTCTAAATATAGAATAAAATTAAGCGATTTTGTAAACAATGAAGTCAGGAAGATTGTGCAGCAACTTTCTGATCCTGTTTTTGATGCAAGTGTTTCTTACAGTTTTGAAGAATTTAAAAAGAGAATAAATAAGTATGAGCTTATTATTAAAGACATACAAAAAATTCTAGCAATTATCGCTTATTGGGGAACGGATCAACACCTTTCAATTATTAAAACTGCGTTTTCAAGATTGATGGATCATTTCTCTGAGCCAAAAAGTGGTTTAACAATATTTATTACTTTGCAATGGTATCCCATTTTGCTTTTGGCTTACAGTGTTGGAATAAGTTCTATTGCTAATAATAATTATGCTTCTTTGGCAGCAATGTTATTGGCAGATGTAAAAAGTGGAAGTCACAAAAATTCTAACGAGAAATTAGTAAATGCCTTGGGTAATTGCATAGTCGACATTGCTAGAACTGAGGTTTTTAAGCAGTTGCCAGAACATGCGCGTCATTATGTTCCGATGAGCGAATATATGTTTAAGTTACTTCAGCCAAATTTGGACGACTTGCTATTTTTAGGAAAAGATTACGAAATTTATTACGATAAATTTGAATTGTTTATGTCTTTAGTTCACGCAGATTTAGCGGATCGTAAAGGTAAAAGACTTTGGGGACCGATAGGACGTTTTGGATGGAAGCGTGATAGAGAGGATGATCCATATGAAAAGCTAGTCGAGGAAATTAAAGATAAAAATGATAATTGGGATCCTATTCAGGCAGGTTTATTTCAGGAGATGGCCGGATTTAAAACACTTCTTCAAAAATATAATGAAGAACTTTTAAGCAAAATAAACTGGTGGTAAGAAGATTGACAATATAGGATCAAAATCCTATAATCTCCCCACTTATACTATCCCGGGGCTGGGTGCCCCTGACATACCATGCTGGGCATCGCTAAGACTTCGGCCGTTCACGCGGCTCCCTCCCTCCCAAAGCGCCGAATGAGTAACCCGGAAAACCCTGCCGGTTCAATGGCCCGGAAACTCCACCCCACCCCCCTCAAAAGCGCCGAAGTGAAACCGGATAACCGCCATGATTCAGCCGCTTAGAGTTTTCGCCCCCGCCGGAGTAGGCTATACTCCGCTCTCAAGGAGTTTGATGATGCGCCGTTTCCTGATTACCGCTTCCGTTTTGTGTTTCGCGTTGCCTGCGTATGCGCAGGAAGGCGCGATTACCGTTATTCAAGATGACGGTACGAAAGTCACGGTGCCGATTGAAGGCGTCGATCCTGTGCTGCCTGGCGAGACGGACGCCCCGCCGCAAGCCGCCGCGCCGGTTCCCCCGGCTGAAAAACCGTTGATCGTTCCCGAGGTCGAGACGCGTTTTGTCGACCCGATTGTCGAGCCGCCGCCCCGCGCAGTTCATGAGGAAGTGCCTGCGCCGAAAGCGTCGGGCAAGAAACCGAACCATCCGAAGCCGCCACGCGTGCCGACGCAAAAGGCGGTCAAAAATTCATTACCGCCCGGTACGGAAATCAGCGAGCGCCAGGCCACCTCGATTGCGATGGATGCCGCACCAGCCAGCAGCGGTTTCACGTCTTCGCGCCAGATTTACCAGGGCAAGCCGGTTTATGTCGTCACCTTCAAGACGGACGAGGGGCCTTATGATGTGCTGGTCGACGCGGCAAGCGGGGCGGTTGTCGTCAGCGCTTATGTCGAAACGCATGAGCAAAAGCCGACCGCGCCGGGGCATCTGCCGGCCGACTGGGAACCATATGACCCCCAGCCCATTGGCAAGCCGAAGGCTGCAGAGTAATTATCTATAAACGAACGGGAGACTTATAAATGACTGACACACCGCAAAAGAACCAGAACCTTGTAATTGCGCTTATTGTCGTGCTGGCACTGGCTGCCGGCTATTATTTCTACGAGCAGAATAACAAGGAAACCGTGCTCGATGTGAATATCGGCGGCAAGCAGATTAAAGCCGAGATCGAGCGTTAAGATCCTTTAACCTTCTTCATAATTCCCCATGTTTTCGTGCTTTTTTGAGTGCGGAGGCGCATTTTTCCGGGCTTTTAACAATATTTTAAGCCACCGGGCGTATAACTAAGCTTATACGCTGCGTCTCTCGCTGAAAAAGCCAACAATTAAACGAAAATTTTATAGGTGGAATTATGGGAGCTGCGAAACTTCATCTGTGCGCTTTTTACGCACGCGAAACAATTACGGCGATGATGCTCGCCGCGTTATTCCTTGTGACTGGTTGCAGTTCTTCGGCAGATAACTTCACGCCGAATGCCGCGCTCGCGCCGCCTCCGCCTTTCATGGCCAGCGTCCAGTCTTTCGGTCCTCCTGTTCCGGCGGAAATCGCTATGATGCAGATGATGAATACGATCATGCCTGCTGCAGGCGATGGGTTTCCCGCTGCCGAACTTCCTTCGATGCCTAACCGGAAATGTATGGTAAGCTCCGGCTACACGGCTGATGATGGCCGCGTCGGTGTTGGCTTCGGCGGCCCCGCTGCTCATGATACGGAGCACGGATTCGCGAATCTCTACTCCGGCGGCCAAATGACGGTGCAGTTCACGTTTGCCCTGCCGTCGCCGGTTAAGAAAAGCTTCTCCTGCCGCTAGTTTCAACCTCCTGAATCTGTTCCTATTTCAGCTGAATTTTTGGTTGCTCACTGCTGCGCCGCACCCCTGAAAGTGGCTGTGGCAGACACTTTCGTGGTACTATGAAAGTATGAGAGTGTGTGTGGTGAAAAGAGGATATTTCATCGCGCCTGGCCAAAAACGTATAAACCCCGTTTTTCTTGCAGCAATCGCGCTGGCCATGGCAGGCTGCGCTCACTCTGATGAATCCCAAACCGCTCTTGCACCGCCGCCGCCGACATTTGACGTGTCCGTAGCGCATGCAACATTCGAGCCGCAGCCGCTCCGCACGTTCAGCGGCCAACCGATTCCGTTCCCCTCGCATATCAAATTGAGCGAAGGCGTTACGCCGGTTGAAGACAGTTATTACGGTGGCACGAAGGCCGCGCTTAAGACCGAGCAAAGCAGCAAGAAATGCAGCATCAAGGACCGCATAGACCGTGACGATTTGATCGCCTATCAATGGGGCGGTCGCAACCGTCTGGGGCTTGATGTCGACGGCATCAACATGCGGAGCACTGAACTTGAAGGCTTCAAACTGCAATATACGCTGCGACTGCAGCATCATAAAACCCGTAAGGAAAAATGCCGTTATGAATCCGGCTGGCAGGGCATGATCGGCTCCGGCTATAACGAAATGTTCCTCCGCCAGGAGGATACGATCTGGATGCAGATCGACAAGATCAAGAACGACGCTGAAGACGCCGTCGACAAGCTGTTCTAATCCCCCGCAGATACCCCTACAGGAACTTTTCCCATTGCTGCCCGTTTGACCATACAAGCAGCGAGGAAAACCATGAATTGCAGAGTTCTCATAGCCAGTTTTATTTGTGCGGCCTGCCTGTCGCCGGTTATGGCCGAGGCACGGGACAGCACGCTCGTGCTCGATAACAATAACAACAATATTATTTCCGGCACCATCACGCGCATTGATGGGGATAGCGTGTTCGTCGATTATTCGGGCCGCGAGATTGAAATCGATATGGACGGGATTGATATCGAGGACGGCAACATTAGTGACTTTTTTGCGCCGGGCATGACGATCAGCGCCAAGGGTTCGTTTGATGATGACGGGCATACGCCGGTTCTTGATGCGCGGGAAGTCGTGCGCGCCGACGGTGCTACAGATTCCGCGACCGGTGCGATTTTACTGCAAGACAACGACTAAAAAACTTTTGAACAGGAAGGCCGAAGATGGACGCAATTCACATGCAGGTATGGGGAATTCTCATTCTTTACTGTGTCATACTCGCATGGTTATCCGTGCCATTTGTTACAACGGATAAGGATGTGCTGCGCCGTCAGGTGTTGTTCATTGAGAACCTGGAGCAGCAGATCGTCGCCGATAGCAGTATGGTTCAATAATCAGTTCGCGAAGACTTCCTTGAGGAAATCCAGTGTAGCCGACCATGAACGATGGTCGGCTTTTTCGTTATAGGCCACGCCTTTGGATGGATCGTTGCCCGCTTCTTTTTCCGTGAAGGAATGAACGGCGTGCGCGTATTTCGTGACCATCCAGTCGGCGTTGGCTGTGTTCATCTCATCGATAAAGCCGCGCACTTCTTCGGGTGGCACCATAGGATCATCGGCACCGTGGTGGACCTGCACCGATGCCTTGATCACGCCGGGTTCTTTTAAGGGGGCAGGTGTAGCCAGTGCGCCGTGGAAGCTGATCGCGCCGTCAATGTCAGCGCCCGAGCGCGCAAGTTCCAGCGCCATCGTGCCGCCGAAGCAATATCCCATCACGGCTATTTTCGAGGCGTCAATGCCGGGACGCGCTTTCGCGAAATCGAGCGCAGCGGTGATGCGTTTGCGGGCGAGAGCTGAATCGCTTTTGTATTTCGTGGCTTCTTTGCCGGCTTCGTCGTTATTCGCGGGGCGGATTCCCTTGCCGTACATATCGACGGCGAAAGCGTTGTAGCAATCGACCGCAAGCATATCGGCGCGGCCTTTTTCATAGGCGCCGAGACCGTGCCACTGGTGGACGATCAAAACAACGGGAGCAGGGGCACCTTCTTTGCAGGTGCTGGCGGCCCAGTATCCCTCCAGTTCCACGTCGCCGTCTTTATAGGCGACCGATTCGCCCGCCTGCGCGGTGAAGGGCGTCAGCAGGAACGCAGCGGCAAGGATATAAAATATCGGTTTCATTTGGCTCTCCAGTTGTTCGGATTGGTTTAAATTAGGGCGGCGGGGCCTGTGCGTAAAGGCCTAATCACCCCATGGATTAATAAAGCGGGACTGTGTAAAATAGGCCGAAACGGGGGGAAGCATGCAGCATCTTTTTCTAAGCGCGCTCAGATGGTACATCGTCGTTGCATTCGTGATTGCGGGCATAGGCACGCTTCAGCTTGCGGATACCAGCGGCTCGATCAAGCCGGTGTTCCCGGGGCTTGTTTGTCTCGGCGCGGCCTTCGTTCTCGGCACGGCGTGGAAAGATCTGCGGCGTAAAATCATGTTCATTACCATTGTGCTTGTCGCGGTGCTTGCTTACGCGGCGCAATATATGAGCTCGATTATTTTCGTCCTGACCGGCACGGCTGTGGAGCTGAATTATTTCTTCGGCTGGGCTTTGCTGACGCTGGCTGTGGGTTTCCCGGTGATGATGCTGGTCTTCCGCAAGTACGGCGATTAAGCCCGCATGCTGTCCTACCAGCACGCCTATCACGCAGGCAATAACGCCGATCTTCACAAGCATGCGCTGCTTTGCACTGTGCTGCAAATTCTCACGCGCAAGGACCGTCCGCTGACTTATATGGAGACGCATGCGGGGAAGGGTGTTTACGACCTGTTCTCGACAGAGGCGTTAAAAACCGGCGAAGCGGCTGAAGGCTGGCTTGCTTTGAGTGAGGCGGAACGTGCGGCGCTTCCGACGGGCTATATCGAGACGGTGAAAAAAATTAATGGCGGGGCAACGTCGCCGCTTTACCCGGGTTCGCCTTTGCTGGCGGCGCATATTCTGCGCGAGCAGGACAAGTTGCGCCTGATGGAATTGCATCCGCAGGAATATGCAGGGCTGGAGAAAAGTTTCAAGGACGACAAGCGTGTTCAAATTCATAAGCGCGACGGGCTGGAGGGTGTGCTGTCATTGTCGCCGCCGGAGGCGCGGCGCGGGCTGGTGCTGATCGACCCGAGTTATGAAGTGAAGGAAGATTACGAGGCCATTCCGGCCTTCATGGAAAAGCTTGTCCGGAAATGGCCGGAGGCTTGTGTGCTTGCGTGGATACCGATGCTGCCTGCCGGGCGGTATGAAGGGATGCTGGAGAATTTGAAAAAGATTTTTCCCGCGTTGCGTGTTTTTAAAAGTGAATGGGCGAAGCCGGGCGAGGGGATGTATGGCAGCATCATGGTCGGGATAAACCTGCCGCACGGCGTTTAGTGTCTTGTTGTTACATTCAATCAGGTTAATATATCCGGGATGAAGAAACATATCGAAACAGAGCGTCTTATTTTGCGCGAATGGAAAGAAGAAGACAAAGCGAGCTTCGCGCGCATTAATAATGACCCGATGATCATGGAATTTTTTCCGCGCCGTTTGACAGAGGCGGACAGCGACAGGCTTATCGACCGTTTTCAGAAGCATTTCGAAACGAACGGTTTTGGCTTCTATGCTGTTGAGATGAAAAAGACGGGCGAATTCATGGGCTTCGCTGGGTTACAGAATGTAGAAATGGATGTTCCGTTCACGCCCGCTGTCGAGATTGCCTGGCGGCTGGACTACGAATATTGGGGCAAGGGATATGGCACCGAGGCGGCGCGCGCGGTACTCGCGCATGCATTCGGAAAACTGAAACTGCCCGAAATCGTCGCCTATGCCGTGCATGACAACAGCCGCGCGATCAAGCTCATGGAAAAACTGGGCATGAAACGCGCTGAAACCAGCGATTTCGATTATCCTACCCTGCCGAAGGGCCATCCACTTGGCCGCTTCTCCCTGTACCGCATCACCAAGAAGCAGTTTAAAGCCCAGTAGTTGAACTGGAGGACTTTTTCATGTAGGTTGTCTGGGTGCATTCGCACGTTCTTATGCTCCACCCTATCCGAAAAGAGGCGCCTCATGCCTTCACGTTTCTTAAGATTTATGATTCTCGCTTCCCCGATCATGCTTGCCGCCTGCGGCGATGGCTGGGAGATGGTCCGCACCGACGATATGGTGCCTTACGGTAATACGCGCACCGCCGGAACCGGCGTCGCTTATGTCCGGGCCAAGATGATGCCCGAGAAGGAATTGAAACTTGAACCCGCACCGGCGCTTGCGCCGATGACGACCCCTCCGCCTGCGCCGCCGCCGCCCGTAATGCCGGCGCCGAGCAAGGCCGAAGAGGTCTTCCGCGAAAAGCAGGAAAAGTAACCGGCATAGCTGTTTTTAAGGAATACGGGCGGGGCCATGGCGGCCTCGCCCATTTCTTTTCTGGATAGTTACAGGGCCCGGATGTGACAAAAGGGGCCAATAGGGTTAAAATAGTAAAAGCGGTCAATTTCACGGGGCGTTTCGTTGTCTATTTCCATCTGGGTCATTCTCTGGCTTTTTCTTTCCGGGGCTCTGCTTTATTTCCTCGGCTGGACGTTGTTTATCCTGTTTCGCCAGAAGCAGGCATGGAGAAGTTTTTCAGTGCGCAAGAAACTGCGCTACCGCGCGCACAGTATGATGGCATCGCCGGAAATAAGCGGCGCGCTGAACGGGTATTCGATCAATTTCCTGATTGCCGAACATTTCACACCGGATGGGCGTTCCTCGCGCAAGCTTACTGCCATTGAGGTGCAGCTCTTAAGCAAGATGCCGTTCGAGGGGGGTATCGCGAGCGGTGGCATGGTTTCGCTTATTCAATCGATCCGTCTGAAAGAGGAAACCAAGCCCAATCATCCGAAGTGGGATAAAAATTATATCGCCGCTTCGTCGAGCGGCGCGGCGATGGAGGCCTATCTGACGCCGGAGCGGATTGATGCGCTGACGTCATTGATGAAAATACGGAATGGCTGGGTGATCCTGATTTTCCGGGCCGATACTTTCCTGCTGCGTTTTGATACGCCGGATCCGCTGGAAAGCCAACAAAAGCTTGAGAAAATAACCGATAAAATCCTCGAGATAGCAAAAATTCTCGAGTTGAAGCCTGGAGAAGATGGCCGCCTGAAGCTGGAGACGACAAAAAAGCCGCTGAAGGAAAAGGTTCTGGCCGTTGATGCTCGGGATTTTAAAGAGTCCGATGCCTTCCAGCTTGAGGATGATCAGCCTAAAGCCGATCAGCCGGAAAAAGAAAAGCCGTAAGGGCCGAGTGTTTCGTCCCGCCATTTTTTTTCATCCATGCCCAGATTAAATACGCAATTCAATGTGCCGCGTGAAAAAGCGAGGAGCTTTTCATCGCCGGTTTCGATGAATTTTATATCGCCATTCCGCAATTCGGGTTTTGTTTTTCGCCATTTCAAAAATTCGCGCGTGAAATTCAGGATAGAATTTTTGTCTTTTTCCTGTGCGGTGACATCGAGATTGTTGTGCGAGGCCGGAACCGGCAGCCATGATTTCTGCGGTTTGTCGTCCCACGGCATCGGCGTGCGGCAACCGTCGCGGCCCTGCCATTTTGGATAAAGGCGGATGCCCCACGGGTCGCGCAGTTCCTCGCGTTTTAGTTTTGCCTCGGGCAGGCCGAGTTCCTCGCCCTGATACATGAAAACCGTGCCGTAGAGCGTGCCGAGCAGGGCGATGAGCATTTTCGAGAGGCGCGGGTCATGGCCGAACCCGTCACCCGGGTGCCAGCGGCTGGCGGCGCGGACGACATCGTGGTTTGTGAAAGCCCATGACGGCCAGCTATCCTTGTATTTCAAAAATTCTTCCAGGGGTTCGCGGATGATCGAGGCGGTGAGGTCCTTGCGCGCGCCGGACATCATGTCGGTGTTGTAGCAGGTGTTCAGGCGCTTTTCACCTTTGGTATATTCAGCGGAGCGCTCGTTGGGGTAATCGTCGCCGATTTCACCGACGGTGAAGCGATCCGGATATTCATCCATCAGCGCGCGGAAGCGCTCAAGAAATTCCAGATTTTCCGGCTGCGATTTATCGTAGATATGCTGCTGGTCGGAATAAGGATCCGGAATTTCCAGTTGCGTTCCGAAGGATTTTCCATGCGTGCGCGGCGGGTTGTCGCGGAGTTGTTTGTCGTGAAAATAAAAGTTCACCACATCAAGGCGGAAACCATCGACGCCGCGCTCTAACCAGAAGCGCGCGGTATCGAGAACGGCCTGCTGGACTTCCGGGTTGTGGTAATTGAGGTCTGGTTGTTCGGTCAGGAAATTATGCAGATAATATTGCCCGCGCGTTTTATCGAACGTCCATGCCGGGCCGCCGAAAACGGAGATCCAGTTATTGGGTTTGTCGCTCCACTCATACCAATCCGCTTTCGGATTGGATGTGTCTTTACGGCTTTCGATGAACCATGGGTGCTGGTCCGATGTGTGGCTGAGTACGAGATCGATGATGATTTTTAAATCCAATTCATGCGCACGTTTGAGCAGCGCGTCGAAATCTTTCAGCGTACCGAAGATGGGGTCGACATCGCGGTAATCGGAAACGTCGTAGCCGAAATCCTTCATCGGTGACTTGAAGAAGGGCGAAATCCAGATGCCGTCGACGCCGAGCGCGGCGATGTAATCAAGTTTTTGCGTGATGCCGGGAAGGTCGCCCAGCCCGTCGCCGTTTGTATCGAGAAAACTGCGCGGGTAGACCTGATAAAGAAAAGCGCCCCGCCACCATGGGGCAGCGGAGCGCTTTGTGTTCGAATTCATTAGTGGTTCGTTGTGCCGGTGGCGGGTGCGGGTTCGCCTGCGGCCGGTTCAGCTGCGGGCTCGTTCGGAACGCCGGGCGCGGATTCAACAGCCGACTGATCGCGTTTCTGCGCTGCATCGGCAGCGATCTGCAGTTTTACGATCTTGTCAGGAGTCGCGGGCGGTTCGCCTTTCGCGATCTTGTCGACATTCTCCATGCCTTCGGTGACCTGGCCGATGACGGTGTACTGACCTGTCAGGCCCGAGCAACCGGTGTCGGTGAAGCAGATGAAGAATTGCGAGTTGGCGGAGTCAGGGTCGCCCTTACGCGCCATGCCGACGGTGCCACGCTTGTATTGGTACTGGCTGAACTCGGCCTTCAGGTCGGGTTCGTCGGAGCCGCTCATGCCGGTACCGGTCGGGTCGCCGGTCTGCGCCATGAAGCCGTCGATTACGCGGTGGAAAATGATGCCGTCATAAAAACCGGCGCGGGTCAGTTTCTTGATACGGTCGGCGTGGCCGGGCGCGATATCGGGCAGCAGTTCAATGGTGACTGCGCCGCCACTGGAGAGATCCATTTTCAAAGTGTTTTCAGGATCGGCGGCCTGGGCCGAAGTTGCTGCTGCGGACATGATCAGGATGCTCCCGGCGGTAAGAAGGATTTTGTTCAACATAATGGACCTCTGGAAAAGACGTTAAAATATGTAAGCTTGAGTCGTGCCATAGGCCATGGGCTAAAGCAAGACCGGCTTTAATATTTATACGATTGGAGGTGGAAAAGCCTGCGTTTCAGTTTCAGGAACGGAGGCTTTTTCGATTGTGATGAGGGTTTTATTCTCATCGACCTTTTGATTATGTTCACGGACTTGTGCTCTAAAGGCCTCAAGACACAAGGTGCAATCACGCTTCTTGTTGTTTGAAGCGCCTGCATAAAGTTTGTTAAGAGTGGTTTTTTTACCGCTCTGTGTGAGCAGATAATCTTCCACATCTTGTCCTCTAATTTGGTTGCAGGAACAAAAAATTGCCATGGAAATTGTCGTACGCAAAGGGTTGAATTCGCCCGTTTTATAGCGCGGATGGAATTAATCTGTCAAATAAGGGGTGGTCAGGCCGTGGCCGTTTTATTGTGGCTTTTAACCATGTCCTTGAGGGTTTCAAGGCAGGTGCAGCACTGGGGTTTGTTGCCGCCGGAGCAGGTCGAATAGACTTCGGACATGCCGCATTTCGCGCCGTCTTTTGCAGACAGGTGCTCGCGCACTTTCTTATCGCTGAAAGGGTGGCAAAGACAAACCATCATGATGAAAAACCCCGATCCCGAAGAGCCGGGAAGATTCCCGGTTCCTATTAAGAATCATTATCACCTTGGGGCGGCAAATGCAAGTCATTCGCAATAAAGGCCTCAGGGCATAAAAAACGGGCCCAAAAGGCCCGTTTTGAGAGGGTTTGAGGCTTTCTAGCCCGGTTCTTCGTCGGGGCCGGAATTGAGCTGGATATAATTCTGCAGGCCCATCTGGTTGATGAGTTTGAGCTGGGTTTCCAGCCCGTCGGCGTGGAGTTCCTCGTCCTTCAGGATGTTGAGGAACAGGTCGCGGCTTACGTAATCGCCTGCGGCTTCGCAGACCTGGATGGCCTTACGGTAGGTCTGAATGCCGTCGAGCTCGAGTTTCAGGTCGCATTCGATGACTTCTTTGACATCTTCGCCGATCATGAGTTTGCCGAGTTCCTGGAGATTGGGCAGGCCGCCGAGCAGCAGGATGCGCTTGATGAAGATGTCAGCGTGCTGCATCTCCTCGATGGATTCCTTGTATTCATGCTTGGCAAGTTTGGTGACGCCCCAATCTTCTAACATGCGCGCATGCAGGAAATACTGGTTGATTGCTGTCAGCTCTTTCTTGAGGCCCAGATTGAGTTGCTCGAGAACTTTGGTGTCGCCTTTCATGACGTCTTTCATACTTAACTCCTATGCGAGTGCGCGTTTGATGATTTTATCAACGTGCTTTGTGTAAGCCTTGAGATCAAAGATAGTGTCGAGAGCTTTTTTGTCAAGTTTTTCAGTAACTTGAGAATGCGTCTCAAGCGCCTTGCGGAGTGTGAGTTTTCCGTCGCTCTCCCAGACTTTCATCGCGCTGGATTGCACGAGGCGGTAGGCGTCTTCGCGGCTGATTCCGTTTTGAGTCAGCGCCAGGAGGGTGCGCTGGGAGAAGACGAGGCCGCCGGTTTTTTCCAGATTTTTTTTCATCGTGTCCGGATAAACCAAAAGTTTCTCGATGATACCGGTCAGGCGAACCAGCGCGAAGTCGAGGGTCACGCACGCGTCAGGACCGATGTTTCTCTCCACCGACGAATGCGAGATGTCGCGCTCGTGCCAGAGAGTCACGTTCTCCATCGCAGGCGTGACGTAAGCGCGGACCAGGCGAGCCAAACCAGTCAGGTTTTCCGAGAGGATCGGATTGCGCTTGTGCGGCATTGCCGATGAGCCTTTCTGGCCCTTGGAGAAGAATTCCTCGGCCTCGCGGACTTCGGTTCGCTGCAGGTGGCGGATTTCGGTGGAGAGATTCTCGACGCTGGCGGCGATGACGCCGAGTGTTGCAAAAAACATGGCGTGGCGGTCGCGGGGGATGACCTGTGTTGAAACGGTTTCGGGTTTGAGGCCGAGTTTTTTGGCGATGTAGGATTCAACGGCGGGGTCGACGGTGGCGTAGGTGCCGACGGCGCCGGAGATGGTGCACACGGCGATCTCTTGCCTCGCGTTTTTGAGCCGTTCCTTCGCTCGCTTGAACGCTGCGTAATGGCCTGCCAACTTTAATCCGAATGTCGTGGGCTCGGCGTGGATGCCGTGGGAGCGACCGATGCAGAGCGTGTTTTTATGTTCCAAGCTGCGTTTCTTCAGCGCCTTCAGCAATCCATCTAAATCTTTCAGCAGCAGATCGGCGGCTTGAGTCAGCTGCACGGCGAAGGCGGTGTCGACGACGTCGGAGCTGGTCATGCCCTGGTGGATGTAGCGGGAGTCGGGGCCGACATGCTCGGCGACGCTGGTGAGGAAGGCGATGACGTCGTGTTTGACCTCGCGCTCGATCTCGTCGATGCGGGCGATGTTGAACTTGCCTTTTTTGCGGAGGTTGACGGGCACGGATTTCGGCACGGTGCCTGCTTCCGCCATTTTCTCGGCGGCGAGCGTTTCGATCTCCAGCCAGATTTTGAACCGGTTTTCGGGTTCGAAAATCTGCGCCATTTCGGGGCGGGTGTAGCGGGGGATCATGCTTTTTCCTTGCCTATTCCTGTGGTTTGCAGGGTAAAGGAGCGGGGGCGCGTTGTAAATACTGGCGAATTTGCGTTCAGTACGGCGCTTTTGAGGGGGGTGGGGTGACGCTTATCAGTTCGTTCGGCGTTTTTGCGGGGGGTGGGGTGGCCTCGGGTGGTTTCGCGAGCGGCCATAAGGCGGTATGCGGGCGTTGCGCCAGTGAGGGGGAGTGTATGATGGAATGGGTTTTATGGCAAGGGGTTATTGAGTGTTTGCTGCCATAAAAGGATTTACTTGTTTATCTGAACGTTGAACAACTTTTTGTTCATATTCATGGTAACTATCTAAAAATTGCGGATCAATATGATCAGAATTTCTTGGTTGTTCAAAAATTGCTTTTCCATCTTTATCTTTTCTATTAAACGCCAAGAAAAATTTCGAATATCTTCTTGGTGATACGCCTTCAAAAGGCTCAAACATCACTTTTTCAACCTGTCCTATATCAGTAATAGAGTCATCGTGTAATTGAAGAGCTAAACTTTTCTCGTAAGGCTCTATGTAGATCACCTTTGAAATGCCTGCCGCCACTATATGGCGTGCGCAACTATGGCATGGGTATGTAGTACAATATAATTTCGCGTTGAGCGTTGTTTGACCTTCTGTTCTAGCTAGCTGAACCAAAGCATCCATTTCGGCATGTACAGCTCGTGAATATTCTATCAAATCTTTTGCTTTTGTATTTTTTAAAAGCTTAGAGGAAATTTTTTCAATATTTTTTATTAAGTTTGCGGTTAATTTTTTTACACTATCTTTCTCTGCATCATTTGTTTTTTCTTTTAATTCTTTAGAGAGGATTTCTTCAAATTCCTCATTTAATATTTTTTTGAATTCTTCTTGTAGTAATTTTTTGTGGTGATCGTTGAAGCATTTTCCCCCTTTGTGGACACAACGGAAATCATTGTTTCCGTCTTCAGAAGAATATAATCCTCCGCCATAGGCAGGAACATCATTGCAACCTGTAGCTAAAATATCACCATTTTCATTCATTATTGATGCGCCAACTTGTCGGGAAAGGCAGGCAGATCTTAAGGAAGCTGAAAATGCTTCATACATGCCTATTTCATCATGGGTTGGAGTTATTCCGTTATAGCCATGGACTAATTTAATAAATCTTTCTATCGCGGTATTTAAATGAGCCGCGTGGCTATGGCGATTTCTAATAAAATAATCAGCTAAGTGAAATGTTTTTTCGACTTGTTGGCCAAAAGAATAAGTATCTTTTCTGTCTCTGTGAATTAGATCATCAATCTTATCTGCTTTTATAGATTGTTGTTCTAAATAATTTTTTCTCTCTTTGTCGGTGGTGATTAAGCCTAGTAAATAAAAATTTTGCTTATAAACCGTTTTCAGTAAAGTAACTTCATCAGGATGTTTTAATTGGTCAATTATATAGGCTACTTTTTCTGTGGTTTTGTATTCGTCTGTTTTCTTTCCATTTTTTTCAGCAGGCGGCGTTTGAATGTACTTTTCCCTTTTATCAACAATTTCAGCGATTGCTTCTGCTGCTAATTTGATAGTGCCCATTGCTTTCCGAATTTCATTGCCGGCAATTTGATATTGATAATATTTTTCGTAGCCAGTTAAACCCGAAAGAGATAAGTCATTTTTAAGTTGGTAAATTATGGATGTGATTTTTATGAATTCAACATTGTATCCATGATTTTCTAGGGAGGTTTTTAAATTTGATCCTAACTCTTTAGTGCCTGCACCAATTGCTCCGCACAGCCCTATTATGAGTTCATGAGATTTCCGTTTTTCTAATTCTTTAATGATGCTTTCTTCTGTAGCATTTTCTTTTGTAATTTTTGCTGCGGGCGATACTTCATTCACCATGGCCACTCCAATACAATTATGGGTTATTTAAGGAGTAGCAGAATTAATGTGAACTACCAAGAGCGCTCATTCGCTCTTTGAATGGCTTTCATACGCGCTTCACTCTTCTTAGGTGTAAAGACTACAACTTTAGAATGCTTGGGGCTTTTATTGGAGCATGCCATCATAAGTGCTCTTATGAGATTCATTGAGTCGGGGGAATTAGTTTTAATATTCCTATATTTATCAATGCATATGAACATGCATGGTTCCCCAGAAAAGAATGATTTGATGAGTAGTTAGAGCAAGAAAGAATAAATTTTTCAAGAAAGAAGATTATAGAGGGGGGAATTAATTGCGAATAAAAAACAACCTTAAATTCAAGATATCATAAAAAATCTTCTTAAGGAAGAAAGCATTGTCATAAGATATAATTACCCCCACATACCTAAACAATTGCGCATGAAGCCGCTCGTTAAATTAAGCCAAAAATTATCAGACGAATTTCATGCCCGGGGTGGGGTTGTTCATGCCCATGGACATTTGCTGCATGGGATTGGGTGCGAGCGGATTGACGGCGGGCTCGGGCTCGGGCGTCTTGCCGGTTTTGGGATCGATGGGCTCGATGTCTTTTGGAACGCCGACGGGCGTGCCGTCATCGAATTTCAGATTTTTGAAGGGGGTTAGATCGCGCCCGCGTAGATGAAAACCTGCGGCGCGAAGAGGTAATGGCCGCCCTGTGCCACCACGTTCGGCGGGAAGCGGTTTTCCTCGAACAGGTCGTAGCCTTGTTTCAGTTCGGCCCAGAAGGGGAGCCACTGCGATTTCTCGTAGCGCTTCATGTTCGCTGCCGTCATTTTGAACGGGAAGATGTGGACGGGGACGGTGTCGTTGGCTTTCAGGCTCTGCTCGGCCAGCAAGTAAATTTCCTCGATGCCGGGATCGGTCATGGCGAAGCACCCTTCGGATTTGCAGCCGCCATGGATCATGAGCTTGTCGCCCGTGCGGTTATGCTGGCGGTCGAATTCGTTCGGGTAGCCGATATTCATGGCGAGGTGGTATTGCGAGCCGGGCCAGAGGCGGTCTTCGGTTACGTCATAAAACCCTTCGGGCGATTGCAGGTCGCCGCGTTCCTGCTTGGGTCCGAGCGTGGGGTTCTGCGCGCATATTTTATAAGTGCGGAAGGGAACGTAGAGCTCCTCGGTGTTGTTGCGGACCCAGACTTCGAGCAGGCCTTCCTCTTTGAACACACGGATATACATGGGCGCGGCGGATTCAAGATTGGCGGCGGCGAGTTGGGTTTCCAGCTGGGGCAGTTTTTGCGAGCGGATGAGATTCAGCCGGGCGAGGTAATCGGGCACCCCGGCGCAGGAGGCGAGCAGCGGGACACAGGCAAGCAGGGCGAGAAGATTCTTCATTCCTCTAGATTAAACCGAGGCTTTTGAAACTGGAATAACCATTTTTCGAAACAATGACATGGTCGTGGATAATTATGTTGAACGGCTCGGCGGCGCGGAGGATGGCCCGCGTCATTTCGATGTCGGCGGCGCTGGGCTTGGGGTCGCCGGAGGGGTGGTTGTGGACGAGGATGAGGGCGGTGGCGCTGAGTTCCAGCGCGCGCTTCATGATCTCGCGCGGGTAGGCGGGCGTGTGATCGACGGTGCCGCTGCCCTGGATTTCGTCGGCGATCATCTCGTTCTTCTTGTTGAGGAAGAGGATGCGGAAATGTTCGCGGGTTTCGTGCGCCATGGTCGAGACGCAGTAATCCATCAGACGGTCCCAGGAATTGAGGATTGGTTTTTTCATGAGTTCGTTTTTTTCGGCGCGGTGCGAGAGGGCGGCGATGGATTTGAGCGCGAGGGCGGTGTTTTCCTTGATGCCGTCGATTTTTGTGAGTTCCTCGGCGGAGGCGTTGAGCACACCGGAGAGGCCGCCGAAGCGTGTGATGAGGTTTTTGGCGAGCGGTTTGACGTCGCGCTGCGGGATGGCGAGGAAAAGGACGAGTTCCAGCAATTCGTAATCGGCGAGCGAGGACGGGTTCTCGCGGAAGCGCTGGCGCAGGCGGTCTCTATGACCATGATAATGAGGTTTAGCTTCGGCTGTCATAGGGCGGCTTCGTGAATCCTTTGGGGGAAAGCGTGAAGATTTCCACGCCTGACTCAGTGACGCCTAATGTGTGTTCGAATTGCGCCGATAAAGAACGGTCGCGCGTGACGGCGGTCCAGCCATCGGAGAGGATTTTTGTCTCCCACGATCCTGCGTTGATCATGGGCTCGATGGTGAAGAACATGCCGGGGCGGAGGATGGGGCCGGTGCCCGCATCGCCGAAATGATTTACGGATGGCGGGGCGTGGAAAACGCGGCCAAGGCCGTGGCCGCAGAAATCGCGCACGACGGAGAAACGGTTGTCTTCGGCGATTTTCTGGATGACCGCGCCGATATCGCCGAGACGTGCGCCGGGTTTCACGATTTTGATGGCTTCCATCAGGCATTCATAGGTGACGTCGCAGAGTTTTTTGGCTTTGACGGAGACTTTGTCGCCGACGAGATACATGCGGGATGAATCGCCGTGCCAGCCGTCGACGATTGTGGTGACGTCGATGTTGACGATATCGCCGTCGATGAGTTTTTTATCGCCGGGGATGCCGTGGCAGACGACATGGTTGACGGAGGTGCAGATCGATTTCGGGAAGCCCTTGTACATGAGGGGCGCGGGGATGGCGCCGTGTCTGGTGATGAATTCGTGGCAGAGCGTGTTCAGTTCTTCGGTGGTGACGCCCGGGATGACGTGCTCGGTGATCATGTCGAGGGTTTCCGCGCAGAGTTTGCCCGCCACGCGCATGGCGGCGAAATCGGCGGGGTCGTGCAGTTCAATGCCCTCGGCGGTGTAGCGGTTGGCCTGTTTCATGCGGGTTACCTTACAAAATTGGCTTGTTATTGTCACCTTTCTTAAGGAATATAGCGTTATGAGCGGAAAATCCGATATTTTGAAGGCGGCCCTGATCGTTATCGGCAATGAAATATTGTCGGGCCGGACGCTGGATGCGAATACCCAGTTTGTCGCGCAGAAGCTCTCGGGGCGGGGGATTGCGCTGGCGGAGGTGCGGGTGGTGCCGGATATCGAGGCGAAGATTATCAAGGCGGTGAACGAGTTGCGCGCCGAGGTGGATTACGTGTTCACCACGGGCGGTATCGGGCCGACGCATGACGATATTACGGCAGCGAGCATTGCCAAGGCGTTTGGTGTGACTTTACAGGCCGACCCGCTGGCACGGCGCGTGATGGAAGAGCATTACGGGACGAAAGATTTGTCGGCGTCGCGGCTGAAGATGGCCTTGATCCCGGACGGGGCGAGTTTAATTCCGAACCCGGTTTCCGGCGCGCCGGGATTTATCATGGACAATGTGCATGTGATGGCGGGTGTGCCGAAGATCATGCAGGCGATGATGGAGAATATCCTGCCGCTGCTGAAAGAGGGGCCGCCGATTTTATCGAGCACCGTGACGTGTTCGCTGCGCGAGAGCGAGATCGCGGAAAAATTATCGGCGCTGCAGGATAAATATTCCGACATCGATATCGGCAGTTACCCGCAATACCGCGCGGGGCCGGGGAGTTTGAGCCTGGTTTTGAAATCGACCAAGCCGGAGAGGCTCCGCGCCGCGACGGGGGAGCTGGTGGAGATTATCAAGGCGCTGGGGGATGAGGCGGCGTTAGGTTAGTTGTCATTGCGAGCGACCAACGGAAGCGAAGCAATCTAGAAAAAATGGATTGCTTCGTCGGCTTTTAGCCTCCTCGCAATGACGGGATAATTAATTCCTACTCAACTTCTGCACGCCTTTTTTCTTGTGCGTGCGGCGGTAGCGGACCTGTTTTTCCACGTGTTCGATCATAAGTGATGCGATGTCGATGCTGGTTGCGCCTTCGACGCCTTCCAGTCCCGGTGAGGAATTGACTTCGAGAACTTTTGCGCCGCCTTTTGACCGGATAAGATCGACGCCCGCGACTTTGAGGCCGATGGCCTTGGCGGCGTTGACCGCCATGTTGCGTTCTGTGGTGTTGATTTTCACCGGGTAACCCTTGCCGCCGAGATGGATGTTGGCGCGGAATTCGCCCTTCGCCGCGTGGCGTTCCATGGTGGCGACGACCTTGTCGCCGATGACGAAGCAGCGGAGGTCGCGGCCCTTGGCCTCGCGGATGAATTCCTGGACGAGGATGTTGGCCTTGAGGCTTTTGAAGGCGTTGATGAAGTTTTCAGCGGCCTTGTCGCTTTCGGCGAGAACGACGCCGACGCCTTGTGTGCCTTCCAGCAATTTAATCACGAGCGGCGCGCCGCCGACCATTTTAATGAGGTCCTTGGTGTCGAGCTGGGAGTTTGCGAAGCCGGTCCGCGGGATATTGATGTTTTCCGAGCAGAGCATCTGGAGCGTGCGGAGTTTATCCTGTGCGCGGCCGATGGAGATGGGGCCGTTCAGGCAGTAGGAGCCTTGCATTTCGAACTGGCGCAGAACCGCCATGGCGTAAAAGGTGAGGGCGGGACGAACGCGCGGAATGACGGCGTCAAAGCGCTGGAGGATTTCGCCGCCGCGATAGTGGATTTCAGGCTTGCGCGCGGTGATGTCCATATAGCAGTTGCGGATCGAGATGAAATGCATCTCGTGGCCGCGGTCGCGGCCGGCCTCCATCAGGCGCCGGTTTGAATAAAGATCCGGGTCGGACGCCAGGACGGCGATCTTCATCGGTTTTTCTTTAGGCGGCGTTTTAGCCTTGGTTTTGGCTTTGGGTTTGTTTTTCAATAGAGGCTCTCCGGTTTTTTTATCTTTCCAAGCAGGAATGATTTGGACGGCTCTACCACAAACCGCGCTTTCCGCAAAGCCTCACGGCCGAGCAGCATCCTGAAGTTCATCTTATGCCTGGAGGTTAAGGTTAGTTCCGCGCCAAACAACATAGAGTCAAAACTAATGGTCGTTAAAATGACGGGGCGTTCTTCGCGTTCGCCGTTAGAGCTTGTAATTACTCGTCTTTCCACCAGAGGGGCTTCGCAGACGCGGACGAGTTTCTTGCGGGTCTGCAGGGGCTGGACCTTGAAGCGGACGAAGGGGACGCGGTGATTATCATAAACCTGGATGTCGTAGGCGTGGAGGGCCGAGGTCTTGGCCCCGGTGTCTATTTTCGCTTTCACGGCGGGAAGGCCGAGGTCGGGTAGGGCGCACCATTCTTCCCAACCGATGATGGTTTTTGCTTTTTTTACCATGGACGTCTCGTTTTCTTTTTCGTTTTGGAGCCGAGCGGGAGGGGATCGTCGATCAGGATGTTTTTCAGGAAGCGGAAATAATTGCGGATGGCGAGGCGCGAAGTGGTTTCGTTCGAGGTGTGATACATCATGGTCGGGATCTGGACCGTTGCGCCGCTCCATTTCTTTTTCGTGTGCTGGACGAGGCGGCCAAGTTCGGTGGAGCCGAGCTGCGAAACGCTTTTGCCTTTCGAGAGCAGGACTTCGTCCTTCACCTGGAACGGGATTTCCATGACGCCGCAGCGGGTTTTGAGTGCGCCCACTAACGCGGGGTTGAATTTCGCGCTCATGTCGCGGTTGCGGAGGATAATCATGCCCTGATCGATGGGCGCGGCGTCAACGAAAGGTGAGGTGTCGATGACGAGCAGGGTTTTATTCTCGATTTTTGTTTTCTTGAGCCATGCGGCGATGTGGATCCAGCTTTTGCCGATTTCCTCCTCGCAGGAAAAGAGCGTGGTGCCTTGAAAGCCGTTTTTGTAGAGCGCGTAGAGGATGCCGAGCGAGAGGGCGTTGTCGATCTGGCCTTTAATATAGCCGTCCTGTTCGCGCGCGGTGCGGGCATAGGCGACGGGGATGCCCTGACGCTGGGCTTTCATGCCCTGGATGAAGAACAGCGCTTCGCCCATCATCATAAGCGGGTGGCAGACTTCGATGACGCCTTCGCCGAGATGGCCGTTGGTTTTGGGGTCGTAGGCGAAAACGGTTTCACCCGCAAAGCGTTTGCCGAGGCCCTCGAGCTCACGGCGGGAGGCGCGGTTGGCTTCGCCGTATTTGATTTCGCGGATGAACTGCGCGGCGTAAGCGTATTCGCCCTTGCCGAGGCTGATGAGGCCGTGGCGGTCGATATGGGCGCAGACGATTGCCGCGTGCGGCTTGTCGCCGTGGATTTCGAGGAGGCCGTGATGTTTCACGCCCTGCATGCCGATAGCTTCGAAATCTTTTTTGAGATAGTCGATGAAGAATTGCTCGTGACCGACGACAGACGGAACGGCGAGATACTCCATCGTTTTGGCGATGACGGTTTCGATATCGTTGAAGCCGGCGGTCAGCGCCTTGTCGGCGCTGTGCGGGTCTTTGGGATCGTTTGTCGTCGCTGTCATCGTATCGTGCGGGTCGAACACGGTTGAACGTCCTTCGTCAAATGAGTTTCTGCGAAGTCAGTTCATCCTTGAGATAGGCGTAATAAATGGGTGCGGCGATCAGGCCAGCGATGCCAAACGCTGATTCCATGACCAGCATGGCGATCAGAAGTTCCCACGCGCGGGCGCGGATCTGGGTGCCGATGATGTGGGCGTTGGCGAAATATTCGAGCTTGTGAATGACGACCAGGAAGGTCAGAGAACCGACGGCGACCAGCGGCGAGATGCTGAGGCTGATGAGGACGATGACGGTGTTGGAGATCAGGTTGCCGATGATGGGCAGCAAGCCAGCGAAGAAGGTTACGGCGATCATGGTTTTGGTCAATGGCAAGTCGGTGCCGGTGAGCGGCAGGATGACGACAAGGTAGATCGCGGTTAAAAATGTGTTCAGCGCCGAAATGCGGAGCTGGGAAAATACAATGCGGCGGAAGGCGCTGCAGAGATGGTCGACGCGGTCGCTGATGCCTTTGGCGAGGGGGCCGTGGATTTCCTGAAAGGCGGGGCGGAGCGCGATCATGCCGCCGATGATCATGCCGATGACGACATGCAGGATGACCATGCCGGCTTCCTTGCCGACGATGCCGAAATGGGAGGCGTTTTCGCGCAGCCATTCGGCGCCGCGCTGCTGCCATTCCTCGATGTTGGCGGGGAGGTACTGGTGTGTCCAGACCGGGAGATAGGCGCGGCCCGTGTCGACGACATCGGCCATACGCTGGAAGAGGACGGTGAGGCTTTCCGGGCCGCTGGTGATGTAGGACACGAACTCAGCCGAAGCCATGGCGAAAGCTGCGATGACGAGCACCGAGAGGATAGCGAGCAGGATGATCTTGCCGTCGAAGAGGATGACGCCAAGGCGGCTGAGGCCGCGTGCGCCGAATTCGACCAGGTGATAAACCAGCAGGCCGCCGAGCAGGGCGGGCAGCAGATGCAGATTGAGGATGGCGACCAGCGCGAGAAGCGCGAGGATCTGTGTAAAAAGGTATATTTTGGCGTTATCGAATGTCATCCAACTATCCTGTTACTGCGTAGCATGGTGCCCTCGGCCGGACTTGAACCGGCACACCCTTGCGGGCAACGGATTTTAAGTCCGGTGCGTCTACCATTTCGCCACGAGGGCTTTCCACGGGGATAATAAGCACAGAGGGCTGGGAATTCAACGTTTTAGGCCGGGGGTTGAAATCTTAACGGTGGGCTATATTTGACAGTTAAGATCATTCGAATTCACGGGGGAAAATCATGAATAAACTGCTTCAATCCTACAGGCTCGGCGATATCGGGCTGGCCAACCGCATTGTCATGGCGCCTTTGACGCGCAGCCGGGCTAATTCTCAAGGGGTCCATAGCGAGCTGGCCATGATTTATTACCGCCAGCGCGCCGGGGCGGGGCTGATCATTACCGAGGCCACCGCTATTTCAAAACAGGGCAGTGGCTATGTGAATATTCCCGGTATCTGGAACGATGCGCAGGTGAAGGCCTGGCAGGATGTGACATATGCGGTTCATGACGCGGGCGGAAAAATTTTCATGCAGCTTTTTCATACAGGGCGTGTGGGGCATAGCAGCCTTTATGGTGAGCAGCCGGTTTCATCGACGACGACAGCGCCGCCGGGCAAGGTGATGGCGGCGGATTTTTCGATGCAGCCTTACGAAGCGCCGAGGATGCTGGGGGCTGAGGAAATTCCGGGCATTGTGGCGCAATTCAGGAACGGCGCGGAGAACGCATTGAGGGCCGGTTTCGACGGCATCGAAATTCACGCGGCCAACGGTTATATCCTCGACCAGTTTTTGCGTGGAGGCGTGAACGAGCGTACCGATGATTACGGCGGCAGCCTGGAAAACCGCGTGCGGCTTTTGAAAGAAGTTGTGGAAGCGGCGGTCGAGGTGTGGGGGCCGGGACGTGTGGGCGTGCGTTTTTCTCCATACAATGGCTCAAACGGGATGAGCGATCCCGATCCGGTTGAGACATTTACTTACGCCGCAAAAGAAATGAATGAATTCCCACTCGCTTATATACACATCACGGAGATGGGTGCGCCGGAGCCTGCGAAAATTACGCGAGAGATCCGGAAGGTTTACAAGGGGGTCATCATTATCAACGGGGGGCTGGACAAGGAACGCGGCGAGGAACTGCTTCAGGATAATACGGCGGATCTCGTGTGCTACGGCATGCCGTTTATTTCGAACCCGGACCTCGTGGAGCGTTTCAGGAGTGATTTGCCATTGGCGGCGGCGGACAAGGCGACGCTCTATACGCCGGGGCCGGTCGGGTACACAGATTACCCGGTTGCTAAAGAAGCGGCCTAGATTATTTCGAGAATGCTGTCGATGACGGCGCGGCCACGCGGCGTTAAATAGAGCTCCTTGCGACGACGTTCGGTCGACGAGATTTTGATGCGAATGAGATTATACGCGGTACCCTTCTGGCGGTTTTTCGCGAGCGCGCCGACGATGCGCGAGACGGTTGAGAGCGCCATGCCTGTGCGGACGGAGAGGTCGGTTAAGGACAGTCCTTCCTCCTGCGAGATTTCCGTCAGGCATACCGCGTATTGTAGCGGAAATTCCGCGTCAATCTTCTGAAGTTCCCTCAGAAGACGGAGGAATGTCTTGGTCTTGGTCTTCACCGTCATTTTCAGGCCCGGCTTTCAGTTTTTCTCCCGGCGTCAGGATGACCTGCACGTAGGGGAAATTGAAAATGGTTTCACCATTGCAAGTGTTTAACCGGAAAAACGGCCTGATGCCAAGTTGTTTCGACGCTTCGGCATACACGGCAAATCGCTTTCCGTATTTAACATACGCAAACATTACTGAATCCCCATATTTTTCCCGTTTTACACGGTTATTTTGTTTTTTCAGGTTGTTTTATATTACATAAATAATGAATCTGTCAAGTATTTATTCAACCATAGGTTTTATTAGATTAACCAGTGAATTCGGCCATTTCTGCGGGTGACGGGAGATGTAGCAACTGTTCCTCATAGGGTATGACCACCGTACCGTGCAACCAGAAACCATCAGTAAGAACGGTAAGGCGGCGGCTCATGCCCCGGATCACAACAGGGGGCTCGGAGAAGGTAAATTCTGCGCCTTCTTTATCTGAAAAGCGGCAATTTTTCATGGCGGCTGTATGGATAAAATCGAGCGAGAAGCAGGAAAGCGCGGCGAAATGCGCCTGGCTGATATCCGCGCGGGTGATGTTGGTAGCGCCGAAATTTGCATTATTGAAACGGCATCCCCGCAGATCGGCATAAGCAAAGCATGTGTTGTAAAGGTCGGCATTTTCGAATGATGCGCCGGGCATCGAGGTTTCGGATAAATTGGCACCGGTCAGGTTGGAGCCTGAAAAATCAGCCCCCGCGAAAAGCCCGTCATCGAGACAGGCATTGGAAAGATTCCGGTTCCGGAGGTCGGCACCGTTCAGAAGGACGCGTAGTTGCACGGCCTGTTCGACGCATTCGGTGAAGGAACCGTATCTACCTTCGAACAGCATGGCACCGGTGGTGGCGGAATGGATTGCATGTATTTTCATTTTTAGTATCCCCTTATCACTTTGATTATTGATATATTGAAACTTTATTGCTCAATATTGTTTTGGTTTGTTTAAATGCAATCATGTTCTCCGTGCTTAAGTACGATAATTGCGCGATTGAATTTAATAGTTGATATCTTGCAAGTTTTGTCAAGAGATAATTGACGGATTGTTAAAAGGGATGGGGCGTCCTAAATTTATGGAATGGAAGAGGCACCCGAAACGGAAATTCTGAAGCGCGGCGCGTCCGTGATCCTCGAGCATGTGCGCAAGTTAGACGACAGGCCGGGCGTTTACCGCATGATCGGTCCTAAAGCCGAGGTGCTGTATGTCGGCAAGGCGCGTTCACTGAAGAAACGCGTGATCTCTTATACGCGGCCCGACAAGCAGCCGATCCGCATCCAGCGCATGATTGCGCTGACGGAGGCGATGGAATTCGTGCAGACGCATACGGAGGCCGAGGCGCTGCTGCTGGAATCCAACCTGATCAAGAAATTGAAGCCGCGCTATAACGTGTTGCTGCGCGATGATAAATCGTTTCCCTATATTTTCCTGAGTTCGGATCATGATTTTCCGACCATCCGCAAGCACCGGGGCGCGAAGAAACAGAAGGGTATTTATTACGGACCGTTCGCCGGGGCGGCAGATGTTAACCATACGATCGCATTACTGCAGCGGATTTTTATGCTGCGGAATTGCAGCGACAGTTATTTTTCGGCGCGCAAGCGGCCCTGCCTGCAATATCATATCAAGCGCTGCACCGCGCCTTGCGTGGGCTATGTGACAAAAGAGGCCTATGAAGAGCAGATTTCCGGCGCACAGGATTTTTTAGACGGGAAAAGCCGGGCCGTGCAGGAGCGCTATAAAAAGGCGATGGACATCGCGAGCGCGGCGACGGATTACGAGGCGGCAGGGCATTACCGCGACCGTATCCGCGCGCTGACGGCGATACAGGCGCGGCAGGATGTGAATATCGAGGGGCTGGGCGATGTCGATGTCCTGGCGCTGACGCGGAAGCACGGCAAAAGTTGCGTCGAGGTTTTCTTTTTCCGCTCGGGCCAGAACTACGGCAACCGTTCGTATTTTCCGCGCCATGACCCCGAGGAGACGGAAGACAATATCATGGTGGCGTTTCTTGCGCAGTTTTACGAGAACAAGCCGGTGCCGCGCGAGGTGATTGTCAGTCATGAATTGTCGGAGAAGAAGTTGCTCGAGGAGGCATTCACAGGCCGTGCGAAGCATAAGGTGAAAATCACAAAACCGCAGGGCGGGGTGCGGAGGCGCGTGCTGAATTTCGTGATAACCAATGCCGAGGCGGCGCTGGAGCGGCATCATGCCGAGCGGGCGGGTGAGGAGAAAGTTTTAAGAGGACTCGCAGATTTGCTGGGCTTGGAGAGTTTGCCGCGCCGGATCGAGGTGTACGATAACAGCCATATTTCAGGGACGAACATGGTGGGGGCTTTTGTCGTGGCGGGGCCGGAAGGGCTGCGGAAATCGGCGTACCGCAAATTCAATATCAAGCAGGCCGAAGCATCGGACGATTACGGGATGATGCGGGAAGTCTTGATGCGCCGTTTTTCGCGCGCGATGAAGGAAGACCCGGAAATGGCGGGCGAGAACTGGCCGGATGTGTTGTTAATCGATGGCGGGCAGGGGCAGTTTAATGTTGCGGCAGATGTGCTGGCGAATTTCGGTCTGGTGGAGATGGTGAAGCTGGTGGCGATTGCAAAAGGTGAGGACCGTAATGCGGGGCGGGAGAAGTTTTTCACAACGGATAAAAAGTCTTTCATGCTGCCGCCGAACGATCCCGTACTGCATTACATGCAACGGCTGCGAGATGAAGCGCACAGATTTGCAATAGGTGCGCACCGCACGCGGCGGAAGATGGATATGGGGCGCTCGGCACTGGATGAAATCCAGGGTATCGGCGCGCGGCGTAAGAAATTGCTGCTGGAGTATTTCGGATCGGCGAAAGCGGTGGGTGAAGCGGGCGTTCACGACCTCATGAAAGTGAAAGGGATTTCACGCGCGTTTGCGCAGAAAATCTATGATCATTTTCATTAAATAGTGAGTTCGGCGCCAATTTTTTCTTCGTCAACCGGATGAAAGCTGACCTTGCGTAGGGGACCTATATCCTTGTCTAAGCCGGCAACACGCGCAACGAAGCTTTGTTGATGCAGGCCTTCAACCAGGCTGTGGTCGATGATATTGACCAGGGCGTAATTGAGTTGCTGACCATCAAGTATACCGAGAAATTCGCCGCGGCCCTGAATAAATGCGACAAGCTCTTGTGCCGATTTTCTGAAGTTTGGCGCTGCAAAGTTGCCATCAGCGTCAGGCACAAGACCGATCATATACATTTCCGGGCTGGGGGTTTTTTTGCTCATGATTTTGTACTCCAGTGATTTTCCGATGCGGATAAAGTTATGAAAAAACAAGGGGTTTGTCAATAAAGCCCCTGAAATGGCAGGATTTATTAATTGTTGCGGTTTAAAAGGGCCAATGGTATGGTCTTTCCGGTTAATTTCGAAACTTTGTTAAATCAAAAACGACCCTGCTAAACAGGGTTAAATTTTTTTGTAAAACATAGACCGAGAAAGGCGAGCACAATGTTTCACCGCGTAAAACCGGAGCCGGCGCAGGGGCCGTATAACCAGGCACCCCAGACTCCGACGCCGCAAGCACAAGCCCGCCCGCTGCCGCAGCAATTGCCTCAGCAGCAACCCAAACAGGAATTGCGTCAGGAAGAAAAACGTCCGGCACCGGCAGCACAACAGCCCGAGCAGGACAAACTCGTGCAGGCTGTTACGAATGCACCTGCCGCCACACAAGTAAAAGAGAACACACCCAAGAAAGAGGAAGCACCTACCATGATCGACCAACCAAAAAAACCCGAACCAGCAGCACAAGACAACGCGCCCCGCGCTCTTGAGATTCCGGGCAGCGGCGCTTACCAGCGTCCCGGCCAGCCCCCTGTGCGCACTGCCGGTAACTTTCCGGGATCATACCCAGGTTACAACCCGCACGCAGCCGCTGCAGGCGCGATGACGTCGACGGACCGCCGCCTGATTATCGGCCGCGGCATCACGATGTCGGGCGAAATTGAGTCCTGCGATCATCTGATCGTTGAAGGTACGGTTGAAGCCACGCTGAAAGGCGCGAGCGTTCTGGACATTGCCGAGAGCGGCGTGTTCTACGGCACCGTTGAAATCGACGAAGCGACCATTGCCGGCCGTTTCGAAGGCGACATCCAGGTGAAGGGCCGCTTGACCATCCGCACCGGCGGCGCCATTACAGGCTCCATCGCTTACAAGGAACTGGAAGTCGAAGCAGGTGCGACCATCGATGGCCGCCTGTCGCCGATCGGCGCAGCGCATGACAGCAAAAAGGCCAAGGGTGGCCGTGATGCCGGCAGCAGCAAGCCGAGAAAAGACAGCAGCAGCCATGACAATGATGGCGAACTTTTTGCCAGCAAAGCGGCTGCTGAATAATTCAGCGCGGATTATTACAAGGAACTACAACAAGCCAGGCCCGTTAGCCTGGCTTGTGTTTCACAGGGGTAACGAATTAAGGCTTTGAAATGCGTAAAAAATTACTGAGTTTATTGATTATTGTCTGTGCGGTTATGACTTCGGCTGTGGTTCACCGTTTCATTACGCGCATGGATGGCGACGGAACGGCACAAGCTTCGCTTGGTGCCATGGGCGCGCCGTTCGGTGAAGCGCGCAATGCGAGCCGTAAGGGCCTCGCTAAAGATATCAGCCTGCACCCGGAAAAAATGCTGACCGTGCGCGGCCAGGACATCAAGTCGATCCTGCGCGAGCCGGAGCTGATCCGTCATGAATCGCCGACGACAATCTGGCAGTACCGGACAGACGCGTGCGTGCTGGATGTTTATTTTGCAGGCGAGACCGATGCGCTGCTGCTGCCAGTTGCGCACTATGAAATCCGCGCGCGTGCCAAGGGCGTGAGTGATGAAGACGTTGCAGTCAGTTGTGTGCGTGAGTTGTCGCGCAAGTCGGGCCGTCCGCGCATGGTGGATGTCAGCAAGCTGTATAAGAACAATTAATCTAACGTCATTGCGAGCCCCCGCCTTCGCGAGGGTGAACTGCGCGAAGCAATCCAGAAAAGAATGGATTGCTTCGTCGGCCTTTGGCCTCCTCGCAATGACGGCTAAGCCGTTTTGGCTTTGTAACTACACTGATCGTAAACCGGGCATTCCGCGCAAAGCGGCGTGCGTGCCTTGCAGATATAACGCCCGTGCAAGATGAGCCAGTGATGGGCGTGCATCGCGAATTCCGTTGGCACCACTTTCAGCAATTTTTCCTCGACGGCTTCCGGCGTTTTGCCGGAGGCGAGACCAGTGCGGTTACTGACGCGGAAGATATGCGTGTCGACCGCCATGGTGGGCTGACCGAAGGCGACGTTCAGAACCACATTCGCGGTTTTGCGGCCGACGCCCGGGAGTTTCACCAGTTTATCGCGCGTGTCCGGGATTTTACCATCATGTTCGTAGATCAGTTTTTCAGAGAGAGCGATGACGTTTTTGGCCTTGGTGTTAAAGAGGCCGATGGTTTTGATGTGGGTTTTGAGTTTTTCGAGGCCGAGCGCGACCATTTTCTGCGGCGTGTCGATTGTTTTGAAAAGTTCTTTCGTAGCCTTGTTGACGCCGATATCGGTGGCTTGGGCAGACAGAACGACAGCAACCAGAAGCGTGTAGGGATTAGTGTATTCGAGTTCGCTTTTGGGTTCGGGGTTTTTAGCCCTGAGGATGGAGAAGAATTTTTTAACGTTGGCAGGCTTCATAGATCTTTGAATTCAAACCGTGCGGTGGTGCGGTCTTTCAGGACATCGCCGGCGGGAAAGACCTGCGCATGCATCGCCATGTAAATGCCGGGGTCGAGATGTTCGAGTGTGCTGATGGCGTAGCCGAGATTGAAGCTGCCGTCGCTGAGCGTGAATTCGCGCAAGGGGGTCATGGAGCCGGTGAGAATAATCGTGCGGCCATGGGTGGGCGGTAAACTGTCTTTGAGAAATTCGGCTGTGACGGACATGGTGTCGGTGCCGTGCGTGATGATAATCCAGTTTTCCTTGGACGATGTGATGGCGCCGAGGATTTTCTTGCGCATGGGTTCGGTGATGTCGTTGCTGTCGACCATGAACGGGGTTTCGTAAGTGATATCGTGCAGCGCCGGGTTGATGGCGTTTTTGAGATAAAGGGGAATAATCGATTCGGGGGCCATTTGCGTGGTCTGCGAGACCGGGTCATAGACTTTGTCGATGGTGCCGCCGGTGATGATGAGGTGGATTTTCTTTTTCATGGGGTCAAAGCTATCCCAAAAAGCGGATTGGCGGCAAGGGCGGGGCGGGCTACATATAGTGTATGGGCAAAGAAGCCGTTATAGCCAATACCATCGATTACCTGGCCGCGAACCATACGCAGCAGCCGGACCTTGATTTTCTCGCGAAACGGGCGGGATACGAATCGACGCATTTTCAGAAAATTTTCAGCGAGCATGTCGGGATCAGCCCCAAGCGCCTCGTGCAATATATGAATGCGCGGCATGCGCGGGAATTGCTGAGCGGGGGCAGGCCGACGCTGGAGGCCGCGTATGAGACGGGGCTGTCGGGCAACGGGCGGCTGCATGATCTGTTTATTTCCTGCGAGGCGATGACGCCGGGGGATATTACGCGGCGGGGTGCGGGGTTGAAGGTGGTGTATGGATTTCACCCGACGCAGCTTGGCGAAGTATTGATCGCGAGGACGGCGCGGGGGATTTGTTATCTCGGGTTCCTGATGGAAGAGCAGCGGGCGGAGCCGGTGCGGAAAATGAAACGTTGGTGGCCCGAGGCGAAATTTGAAGAGGATGATGCGGGGATTAGGGCTGAGGGCGAGATTATTGCCGGGCTGTGGCGCGGTGAGGGTAAAGGGAAACTCAAGTTAGATGTTTACGGTACGAATTTTCAGATCCAGGTGTGGCAGGCGCTGCTGAAAATCCCGATGGGAGAGACTGTTACTTATCAAGACATTGCGAAGCAAATTAAGAGGCCGAAATCATCGCGTGCGGTGGGGAATGCAGTGGGCGCGAACCCGGTTTCGTTATTGATCCCGTGCCACCGCGTTATTCGCGCGACGGGCATCATCGATAATTACGGATGGGGGAGTCCGAGGAAGAAATTACTGTTGGCGTTAGAGTCAAATATTTAGCTGTCATTGCGAGCGATAGCGAAGCAATCCAGTTCTAAAAAAATGGATTGCTTCGTCGGCCTTGCCTCCTCGCAATGACGAGAGTTAAAGACTCAAGATATCTTTCATGCTGTAGAGGCCGGATTTTTTGCCCTTGGTCCAGAGGGCGGCGCGTATAGCACCGCGCGCGAACAGGCTACGGTTCGTGGCGATGTGGCTGAGCTCGACGCGTTCGCCTTCGCCGTAGAAAAAGACACGGTGATCGCCGACGACATCGCCGCCGCGTGCAACCGAGAACCCGATTTTGCCGCGTTTACGTTTTCCGGTTTCGCCGTGGCGGGCATAGTCAGCGGCTTTTTTAAGGTCGACTTTGCGGCCACTGGCGGCGGATTTGCCGAGGGCGAGAGCGGTGCCGGAGGGCGCGTCGACTTTATTTTTGTGGTGGGCTTCGAAAATTTCGATGTCGAAATCTTCATCGAGCGACGCTGCGCCGCGCTCGACGAGGGCAAGCAGGACGTTGACGCCGACGCTGAAATTGGCGGACTGGACGATGACGGTGTTTTTCGCGGCGACGGCGAGTTCCTTTTCATCGACGGGGGAGAGGCCTGTGGTGCCGACGATGAGCGCCTTTTTGTGTTTCGCAGCGAGCTTCGCGTGTTTGCGTGTTGCGGACGGCGAGGTGAAATCGATTACGACGTCTGATTTTTTGAAAAGTTCTTCGGCATCTGTTGTTATGAAGAATTCGGATTTGCCTTTCTTGTCTTCGGGTAACACCGTGCCGCCTGCAAGAGTCGCGCCCTTCCAGTTGCCGCCGAGGATTTCATTGACGAGGAGGGTTCCGACCCTGCCCTTGCAGCCGACGATGCCGATTTTCATGCGTTTATTCCCTTAAAGGCCTTTATACGTCTATTCCTTGAGATCGGACCAGATATCTTTCATTTTGCTGAAAAACCCGCTGGATTCAGGTGAATTCTTGCTGCCCTCGCGGACGCCGCCCATAGATTTATCGAGCTGTTTAAGCAATTCCTGCTGTTTCTTGTCGAGATTGACCGGCGTTTCGACAAACATTTCTATGAACATGTCGCCGCGGGCATCGGAGCCGAGGATTGTCATGCCCTTGCCCTTGAGGCGGAATTGCTGGCCGGTCTGGGTGCCCGCCGGAACTGTGGTTTTTGAGCGCACACCTTCGATGGTCGGCACTTCAATGCTGCCGCCGAGTCCGGCGAGAGTCATGGTGATCGGCACGCGGCAGAATAAATTCGCGCCGTCGCGTTTGAAAAATTTATGCGGTTTTAATGCGAGAAGGACGAACAGATCGCCGCGTTCGCCGCCGCGCAGGCCCGCTTCGCCCTCGCCGGAGAGGCGGATGCGGCGTCCGTGATCGACGCCGGGCGGGATTTTGACCTTGAGTTGCTTTTCTTTCTGGGTGCGCCCGGAGCCGCCGCATTTCTTGCAGGGGTTCTTGACGGTTTTGCCCTGGCCGCCGCAAGTGGGGCAGGCGCGCTCGATGGTGAAGAAGCCCTGTTGTTGCCTGATACGGCCATGGCCGTCGCAGGTCGCGCAGTTTTCGACGCCCGCCGCGCCGCCTTCGGAGCCGGAGCCCTTGCAGCCGTCGCAGACATCGTTGAGCGGAATTTTGATGACGGCCTCGCGGCCTTTGAATGCATCCTCGAGAGAAATCTCGAGCGTGTATTGCATGTCCTGCCCGCGACCCGGAGAGGAGCGTCCGCGTCCGCCCATGTCGCCGAACATGTCTTCGAAGATGTCGGTGAAGGCGCTGCCGAAGCCGGAGAAATCCTGCGGGTTGAAACCGGCACCGCCGGGACGCCCGGCACCCATGCCGCCCATCGAGCCATCGAACGCCGCCGCGCCGAAGCGGTCGTAGGCGGCGCGTTTCTGCTCGTCTTTCAGGACATCGTAGGCTTCGCTGATTTCCTTGAATTTCTTCTCGGCGTCGGCGTTGCCCTTGTTCTGGTCGGGGTGGAACTGCATGGCGAGCTTGCGGTAGGATTTTTTAATCTCATCCGCCGACGCGCCCTTCTGGACGCCGAGGGTTTTGTAAAAATCCTTGCTCATAGTTTAACCATTCACGCTTTCGTTTATGCCTTGGAGCCGGAGTTCTGTTCGCGCGGCGCGCGGAAGAAGGCGGCGAACTGCTCGAACCAAGAGGGGCTGACGGCGCGGTTGTCGTTACCGGCAGCGGCGCGGGCCTTCTGGTTCAGGTTGTAGCGCAGGCGTTTCTCCCGGGTTTTCAAATGAGCGTAGGCTTCGTTGATGAGACGGAAGCGAAGCTCGGCCATCATTCTGTTCTGCGGGTTCATGTCAGGATGATAGACCATCGCGAGCCTGCGGTAGGCGCGCTTGATCTCGTCGTCGCCGGAGCGCGGCGTCACTTGAAGCACGTCATAGTAGCAGACGGGAGTGGTCAGGTTTTCGGGAGCCATGTTTTTAATTTTACAGGATGATTCGGGCTGGCGGCAAAGGGATTCTTCAGGGCATCCCCATTCCTATGGGGGCGCCCTGAAACCAGGCGTTATTTCTTGCCTTTATCGTCGTCGTCGAGCTCGAGATCCGTGAAATCGGCTTCCAGGACGCCGTCATCGCCGGGCGTGGCGGCGGCATCGGGGCCGGCGGCGTTGTCCGGGGCACCGGCATTGTCTTCCTGGGCTTTTCTATAGGCCATTTCACCGATTTTCATGCTGGCCTGCATAAGGGCCTGCATTTTGCTCTCGATGGCTTCTTTATCCGTGCCTTCGAGGGCGGTTTTGAGGTCGGCGATGGCGGCTTCGGCGGTTTTCTTGTCGCTGTCGGGTACCTGCGCGCCGAGGTCCTTGATGGATTTCTCGGTGTTATGGATGAGCGTTTCGGCCTGGTTCGTAGTTTCGACCAGTTCGCGGCGCTTTTTGTCGGCCTCGGCGTTGGATTCGGCGTCCTTGACCATTTTTTCGATGTCGGCTTCGGAAAGGCCGCCGGAAGCCTGGATGCGGATCTGCTGTTCTTTACCAGTAGCTTTATCTTTCGCGGAGACCTGCACGATGCCGTTGGCGTCGATGTCGAAGGTGACTTCGATCTGCGGCACGCCGCGTGGAGCGGAAGGAATGCCGACGAGGTCGAACTGGCCGAGGATTTTATTGTCGGCGGCCATTTCGCGTTCGCCCTGGAACACGCGGATGGTGACGGCGCTCTGGCTGTCTTCCGCGGTCGAGAAGGTCTGCGATTTTTTTGTCGGGATCGTGGTGTTGCGCTCGATGAGGCGTGTGAACACGCCGCCGAGGGTTTCGATGCCGAGCGAGAGAGGCGTAACGTCGAGGAGGAGAACGTCTTTGACGTCGCCCTGCAGAACGCCGCCCTGAATGGCCGCGCCGTCGGCGACGACTTCATCCGGGTTGACGCCCTTGTGCGGTTCCTTGCCGAAGATTTCCTTCACCGTGTCGATGATTTTCGGCATGCGGGTCATACCGCCGACGAGAACGACTTCGTTGATATCGGAAGCTTTGACGCCAGCGTCTTTCAGTGCGGCTTTCACCGGACCTGCGGTGCGCTTGATGAGATCATCGACCAGTGATTCAAGTTTTGCGCGGGTGAGTTTGACGTTGAGGTGTTTCGGACCGGACGCATCCGCCGTGATGAAAGGCAGATTGACGTCGGTTTGAGTCGTTGAGGAAAGTTCGATCTTCGCTTTTTCAGCGGCTTCTTTCAGGCGCTGCAGCGCGAGCTTGTCCTTGCGGAGGTCGATCGTCTGTTCTTTTTTGAATTCGTCGGCGAGGAAATCGATTATGCGTGCGTCGAAGTCTTCACCGCCAAGGAACGTGTCGCCGTTGGTGGATTTAACTTCGAATACGCCGTCGCCGATTTCAAGAATGGAAATATCGAACGTACCGCCGCCGAGGTCGTAGACGGCGATGATGCCGGAAGATTTTTTGTCGAGGCCGTAAGCGAGGGCAGCAGCCGTCGGTTCGTTGATAATGCGCTCAACCTCTAAGCCGGCGATTTTACCGGCGTCTTTTGTTGCCTGACGCTGGGAGTCGTTGAAGTAAGCGGGAACGGTGATGACGGCTTTTGTGACCGTCTGGCCGAGAAACGCCTCGGCGGTTTCCTTCATCTTTTGGAGGATCATGGCGGAAATCTGGGCGGGCGATTTTTTCTCGCCGTTGACTTCGACCCATGCGTCGCCGTTGTCGCCCTTGACGATTTTGAAGGGGGCGGTTTTCGACATTTTCTGAACTTCGGGGTCATCGAAGCGGCGGCCGATCAGGCGCTTGACGGCATAGAGCGTATTATCTGGATTGGTTACGGCCTGACGTTTTGCAGGCTGGCCGACGAGACGCTCGCCATCTTTGCTGAAAGCCACCATGGAAGGGGTGGTGCGGGCACCCTCGGAGTTTTCGATAACACGGGGCTCCTTGCCCTCCATGATCGCCACGCATGAGTTGGTGGTTCCAAGGTCGATGCCGATAATTTTGCTCATAATCTCAATACCTCTATGATTTCGCGATACATTAGCGAGCCGGGTGCGGTCCCGCAACGTTTTCCTGAAGATTTATACGGGCGTTTATATAGCATGGATCACCGGGAAAGCCAGTGATTTAAGGGGAGGGGACCAGTTTGCGCTGTTCGGGGTCATAGTCCGAGGTCGTCATATAAATGACCTTCAGTTGCTCTTTGAAATGCATGTTGTCGCGGGCAAGTTTTTTGAATTCTTCGGCGTCGGTAAGGCCGAGCTTTGCGGCGACTTCGCGGCCTCGTTCAGTAAACAAGCCGCTGTTGGTCAGGAGGCATGAGGTTTTTTCGTCCGCGACCTCAACTTTGAGATCTTTGTAATCAAGATGCTTAATCCACATCTTCTCGGGTAATTCTTCAGCTACATGCGTGGCGGGCAAAATCTGGCCATCGATCGTTTCATAAACGCCGTGGGAATGTTCTTTACGTGTCTGGGACATATAGCGCTCGTAAGCGTCAGCAGGTTCGACGCCAACGAGAATTCTTTTCTGTCTGGGCGAAGTTTGGTGCGTTATGGAGTAAAATAGTTTCTTCATCCGGCCTTCCTTTTAAGCCGAATTTAGCGCGGTGTTTTTTTTATGTCAATTTAAAAGGGGCTGTGATGCACAGCCCCTTCAAGAAGATGGATTTCAATCGTTTGTTTTAGCGATCGTGGGTAAGAGCGTACGATACTTGCTGGGCCATTCTTGAAACTTCCTGACGGGGAAGATTTTTAACGGCTTCCGTATAAAGGGCATCAAAAGTTGCCGGGATGCCTCTCTGAGCCGCGATTTCTTCTCCAAATGCAGTGACCTTGTAATGGTCGACAAGGCATGCTGCCTCATTGTTTGGCGCGCTTCCCACGAAATAACAATCATCAAATTTTGAAGCTTCTACCGAACCCAAAAAGGGCATTGTTTCCGTTACCAGAACGATTTTCCTGTCTTCGGGGCTTTCGGCGTCTGTCAGATATATTTCAACGTCATATTTAGGAGGCTGAAAAGGTTCTTCCTTCATCGCATCTCTAAAATTGTTTCGCTGCTGTTGCGAATAAAACAAATAACTCAATGACATAGCCAATGCCCTTTTCTGTCGTGAATATCTGAAACTAGCATGGTGTTTTGTATTATGTCAATAAAAAAATCAGGACTGGATGTCGAGATTAACCCCGGGGGTGCCGTTACCCTGGCCCTCGTCCTTGGCGACACCGACCCGCGCGGGGCGGAGCAGGCGGTCGTGAAGGAGGTAACCGACATCAATAACCTGGACGATGAAGCCGGGGCGCTTGCCGGTGCCGGGGGCTTCGAACATGACTTCGTGGTAATTCGGGTTAAAGGGTTCGTCCGTAGGGTCGATTTTGCGGATTCCGTTCTGCTCGAACGTTTTTTGCATTTCGCGCTGTGTGGCTTCGATGCCGTCGACGAGGCTTTTAAGGCGCGGTTCGGCGGCCAGTGCATCGGGCGGAATGGCCGCGAGGGCGCGTTGTAAATTATCGGCGACGGAAATTATATCCTTGGCGAAGCCTGCGATGGAATATTTAGAAGCGTCATCGCGTTCCTTGAGCGCGCGCTTGCGGGAATTTTCCGCTTCGGCCAGCGCGCGGAGCATCTGGTCTTTTGTTTTCGCGAGCTCTTCCTGCAGCAAGGCGATGCGCGGGTCTTCGCCGGTTTCGACAGGCTGCTCCAGCGGCGTTACATTTTCGTCAGGGTCTTCGTTGTTCATCGAATTTTTTTGCGTTTCGGACATGATGCCTTGTTGTTTTAATCTTTGGTTTTTTTGGTATTAGTCCAGCGTGCCGGGACGTTTTGCGTAAACGTCGACGGCGCGCGCCTGCTGATATGGCCCATTCGGGCCATGGTATGTTTCCTCGACCTTGACGGTGCCAATAAAGGCGTTGGCGTCGAAAGCAAGCGTACCAGCCAGCGTTCCGGCCCGGTCAATAAAATAGAGGCCGCGCCCGTTTTTCAAGAGCGGGCTTTCGACAAGGCCCTTGCTCTGGGCGAGGGTGGTGATTTGCGCAGAAAGATCGGCGCCTGTAGGGGCGGAGGACGCATAAAGAATGACAAGGTTGTCAGGATAGAAATCATAGGCGAGCGGGTCGGGTTTTGTGCTCGCGGAGTACGGCACGAAAGCCACGGTGCTGCGCGGAACGAGCGCGAGGCGGTCAGGCGTGACCTTGACGTCATAAACATCCATCGCGCCGTTGGAAGCCTGGAACGAGAGCGACCTGATATTGTCCTGGATCAGTTCATCGCGGTTGAGGATGAGATCTGCGGAAGCCGTGTGCGAGCCGTTGTCGCACTGGAAATGGCCGTACTGGGGCTTTTTATTGACGGAGACCACGCCGTCCTCGATGTTCAGGATCAGCATGTTGGAGCTTTTGCGCATCTTGATGACGGGCGGGGCGACATTGATGCATCCATCCATTGAAATAGGCGTCATCATGCGCAAGGCGGCTTCGTTATTTTTCAGGTTCTCTGTCCGGACGAGATAGATCTGCTGCATGCCGAGGGGGAGCGGGTTCGTGCCTGTCTGGATGTTTCTTGGCAGACCCTTGCCGAGCATTCTGTATTTTTTATCGTACTGCCAGGTTGCGGGTTTCTGGTCGTTGTCCTGGCTGTCGCTACCGTACAGGTCCTGCACATAGGAGCCGTAGGGCGTATTCTTGTTTTGCTGCTGACTATTCTGCTGCGCGTGAGCGGGCAACGCGGCCAGAGCAAGGGCAAAGAGGATGGCTAGTAAAAGCGGGCGACTCATAGGAATAAAACCTGTGGAATTTCCAATCTTGCCAAGATTATAGGTAATAGGCCGGGGGCAGGCAAGGCGGCGTTATGTGCCGTCCACCAGTTTCGCGACGATCTGGGAGGTGTAATCAACCATCGGGATAATGCGGTCGTAGTCGAGGCGGGTCGGGCCGATGACGCCGATGGCGCCGACGATCTGCTCGCTGGCGTTTTTATAGGGCGCAATGATGAGCGACCAGCCCGCCTGGTCGAAAATCCGGTTTTCGGCGCCGATGAAAATCTGCACGCCCTGCGCGTTGTTCACCGAGCCCAGCAATTCGAGCATGTTCTGTTGCTGCTCGAGATAGCCGAGGAGGGTGCGGGCGCGTTCCAAATCCTGAAGGGCTTTGACGTCTTCGAGGAGCCGCGACTGGCCGCGGATGATGATGTGGCTGTCGCGTTTGTTCTGCGGCGGGAGGGCGAGGCCTTTTTCAACGAGGCCGGCGGTAATCTGGTCGAGCTGCGAGCGGTTTTCGCGGATTTCGGCAAGAATGTTTTTCTCGGCGTCCGGAATCGTTTTGCCTGCGAGTTTGGCGTTGAGATAGTTGCTGGCGGCCATGAGCGTCGTGACGGGAAGTTCGCCGTCCATTTCAAGGATACGGTTTTCGACGAGGCCATTCTGAAAGACGAGGACGGTGAGGACTTTACCCGGCGCGAGCTGGACGAATTGCACCTGTTTCACCGCGCCGCTCATTTTTGGTGCGACGACGAGGCTGGCGCAGGAAGAGAGGCCCGAGAGGAGCGAAGTTGCCTGTTCAAGGACTTCTGTGATCGTACGGTTCTGCGCGGTACAGGCGGCTTCGATGCGGCGGCGGTCGTCCTGTGCGAGATTGCCGAGCTGCATCAGGCCGTCGATGTAAAGACGGATGCCCTGTTCGGTCGGCAATCGTCCGGCGGATGTGTGCGGCGCATAGAGCAGGCCGGATTGCTCGAGATCCGCCATGGTGTTGCGGATGCTGGCGGGGGACAGGCTGAGCCCTGCGACCTTGGAAATCGTGTGCGAGCCGACGGGCTCGCCTGTGGCGAGGTAGGTATCGACGATAAAGCGGAAGATGGTCCGCGAACGGTCGTTCAGCTCCGTGATCATTTGGGAAATATAGTTATATTCCTAATTGTTGTCATCCTCCGCGAAAGCGGAGGATCCATTGTTCTATTACTGTAAATAAAGTGTTCCGGAGTAATGGATTCCCCGCCTTCGCGGGGAATGACGATTTAGTTTAATTGACAATTTACGTTCGCAGCTTAGACTGCGGCAAAACTAAAGGAAAACCGCCATGACCAGACCTTCGGGCCGCAAACAAGGCCAGCTTAGAGCCATCGAACTGATCCCGAACGTGAACAAACACGCGGAAGGATCGTGCCTCGTGAAATTCGGCGACACGCATGTGCTGTGTTTAGCTACGGTCGAGGATAAAATTCCGCACTGGATGAAAAATTCCGGCAAGGGTTGGGTGACGAGCGAATACGGGATGCTGCCGCGCTCGACGGGAACGCGGATGGACCGCGAGGCTTACAAGGGGCGCCAGTCCGGACGCACGCAGGAAATCCAGAGATTGATCGGGCGTGCGTTGCGCGCGGTTGTCGATGTGCAGGCGATGGGCGAGATTCAAGTTAAAGTGGATTGCGATGTCATCCAGGCCGATGGCGGCACGAGAACGGCCTCTGTCACTGGCGGTTTCGTTGCGATGCATCTGGCGTTCCAGCACCTTGTGAAAATCGGGATCCTGAAGAGCGTGCCGATGACGGATACGGTGGCGGCGATTTCGTGCGGCGTGTACCAGAACGACAATGTTCTCGATCTTGATTATGCCGAGGATTCCACGGCGGAGACGGATGCGAATTTCGTTATCACGGGCAAGGGCGGGCTGGTTGAAATTCAGGGCACGGCAGAGCGGGAGCCGTTTTCGGAAGAACAGTTCCTGTCGATGCTGAACCTTGCCAAACAGGGCTGCGCCGAACTCAGCGCGCTGCAGAAAAAGGTGCTCGGGATTTGAGACGATTTGACGGACAGGAACTCGTCATCGCCACCCATAATTCCGGCAAGGCCCGGGAAATTTCAGACCTGCTGAAACCCTATATCGAAAAATTCCATACCGCCGCCGAACTCGAGTTGCCGGAGCCGGAAGAAACCGAGCGCACGTTCACGGGCAATGCGGCGCTCAAGGCGGTGTCCGCCGCGAAGCTCAGCGGGTTGCCTGCGCTGGCGGATGACAGCGGGCTGGCGGTGAAGGCGCTGAATGGCGAGCCGGGAATTTTTTCGGCACGCTGGGCACCGAACAAGGATTTTGGTGTCGCGATGGCGGAGGTGAACAGGCGGCTTGGCAAGAGCGCCGACCGTTCGGCGGCATTCATCTGTGCATTGGCGCTGGCGTGGCCGGATGGTCATGTCGAGACGTTCGAGGGGCGGATCGAGGGGCAGATTATCTGGCCACCGCGCGGCGATAAGGGGTTCGGTTATGACCCGATTTTTATTCCCGAGGGCGATACGCGCACCTATGCCGAGATTACGCCTGAAGAAAAACGTACCACGTCGCACCGGGCGCGGGCTTTTGCAAAACTGGTGGAGCAATGTCTGGCAACGCGATAGATACCGGGATTTATATCCACTGGCCATTCTGCAAATCGAAATGCCCGTATTGCGATTTCAACGTTCATGTTCATGAGACCATCGATCAGGAGGCGTGGAAGAATGCGTATGTCCGCGCGCTCGGTCATTACGCGGAACGTTTCCCCGAAAGACGTATCGTATCGGTATTTTTTGGCGGCGGGACGCCGTCGCTGATGCCTGCGGAAACGGTCGGTGAAATTTTAAAAACTATAGATAATTCATGGCTGTTAGCGCCAGAGGCGGAGATTACGCTTGAGGCGAACCCGACATCGGTTGAGGCGGAGAAGTTCAAAGGCTTCCGCGAGGCTGGAATCAACCGCGTTTCGCTCGGTGTGCAATCGCTCGATGACAAACAATTAAAGTTTCTCGGGCGGAAGCACAATGCGAAGGAAGCGGTGCAGGCGATTGAAACGGCACGGAAAATTTTTGATCGTTACTCGTTCGACCTGATTTACGCGCGGCCGGAACAGACATTGCAGGAATGGGAGACGGAATTGCGCGGCGCGCTGGCGCATGCTGACGGGCACATGTCGCTTTACCAGCTCACCATCGAGCGCAGCACGCCGTTTTACCTCGCGCATGAGCAGGGGAAGTTCACGATGCCCGCGCAGGAACTGGCGGCGGATTTCTATACGCTGACGCAGGAGATCATGGAGGGGGCGGGCTTGCCTGCCTACGAGGTGTCCAACCATGCGAAACCGGGGCAGGAGAGCCGCCATAACCGGCTTTACTGGGAGTATGGCGATTATATCGGGCTCGGACCGGGGGCGCATGGGCGGATGTCAATATTAAGCGACAAAGTAACTAATGGCGACTTTATGGATGATATGCTAGATGACGCTAATAGATACAAAGTAGCAATTAGAGACCACCAAGCTCCAGAAGTATGGCTGGACCGGGTAGAGCTGAAAGGTCATGGGGCGCATCCGGAGCAGGCGCTGACGCCGCGGGAAAAGCTTCTCGAGGCCTTGATGATGGGGCTGCGGCTGCGTGAGGGAATCACGCTGGAGCATCTAAAGTCTAAATCGGGGATCGATCCGGCGGATGCGCTGCATGCGAAAAAATTGAAGCAGGCGGTTTCAGAAGGGTGGATGGTGAAAGATGCCAAGCGCCTGCAGCTGACGCGTGAAGGCTGGCTGCGTCTTAACTCGCTCGTGCCGTTTATCCTGAGGGACGATTTTTAGGGCGTCGGAACCGGCGCGGGCTTTTCGATTCCCGTTGGCGTGCCGCCGCGCATGTCGTTGCCATTGAGCAGTATCTGCCCTTGCGGGTTCATCGTGAATTCGATGACATGCAATTCCTGGCCGTCGGCGGTTTTCTGGACCTTTGCTTTTTGCTTGATCTGCTCGAGCTGGGTGATGGTCACGCCAAGTTTCTGCTGATCGAGTGCGGTGCCCGCTTTTTGCTGTTCCTTGAGACGGGCTATCAGGAGGTCGAGACCGCGTATGGTTGCCTTGGCATCAACGGTGGCGCTGTTGACGGCGCTGATGTCGGCGCGGGCACGGCCTTCGAGATTCATATCGATATCGGCGTTGCCGATATGGGTTTTCGTGACGGCCATATGCGTTCCGGCCTGTGAGAGCAGGGCGGGCAGTTTGAACAGGAACGAAATCCCGGCGAGTTTTTGCATTTCCGGCTGCTGGATCGTCGCGTCCATCGTGTTTTTGCCGAGCCCGACAATTTCTTTCACGGGAATATTCTCGATCAGGATGTCGATGTTCGATTCCGTCGGCGTCAGGCCTTTCTGCGCGGGCTCAGGTGTGACGACGAGACCGTTATGGCCTGCCTGAACCGCGAGGCGGACCTTGCCGGTGGTGAAGCCGTTAAGGTCAAGCCCGGCGAATGCCTTGGGCAGCGTAAGGCTGCGCGGTGTGTTGGTCGCGGGATCGAGTTTGCTGATCTTTAAATCGGTGACGTCGTAGCGGATTTTGACGCCGTTCCCCGCAGCGGTGAAAAAATCCATCATCATGTTAGCGATAGCGCCGGTGTGGGCGGGCGAGACCTGCCCGTTTTGCGTTGCGTCCCTGGCCAGGCTTTCGGCAAGGCCTGCCAGTTTTTCACGGTAGGTTTTGATGGCGGCAGAATCATACTGGTCGATGGAAAAATCGATGTTCACTGCGGTGGCCTTGAAGGCGCTGGAATCTTTCACGCCGGTTGCTTCAATGTTCTTGAGGGTGATTGATCCGGGGCCGGACCATTTCCCGGCGGCGTCCTTGACGAAGTCATAGATAATCTTGGTTTCGGGGATTTTTACGCTGCCGTCGGGGCCGGTGAAAGCCACGTCTTTATAAAGGGCGTCGAGCTTGACGAAGCTCTGGAGTTTTTCATCCCAGATCCCCGCCGCGCGCTGGCCGCCGACGGTGACGCGCATGATTTCCGCGCCGGTTTTATCGGTGATGACGATGGGCGTGGGAACGGCGACGCGCATTTTCCACTGGCCGGGTTCATCGGCGGGAGAGACATTGATCGATACCATGCCGATATCGACCTGTTCGCTGCTGGCGTTGATCAGTTTCGTGTAGGGAAGGGTGACGGCGTAAAATTCACCCGCTTCCTCGACCAGGACTTCGCCCTGATATTCGATTTTGGTGACGCCGTCGATCTCGGTGAGTTTTTTCTGCTCGGCGATGAACGACTCGACGAGGGTTTTGACCCGGGCAGCGCCCTCCTTATTAATGTCGGCGGCGTGGGCCGGCCAGGCGAACATGGCAAGGGCGATGAGGAGAAAGGAACGGCGGAAGGTCATTTATGGCTCCGTGGCTGGAAACAGGATCAAGAGTAAAACATATAGTCTGCGTATCATTCAATGGACAGGGGCGTAATTTTCGGTCTATATCGTACGAAACGTCCATAACTCGAATAAAACGCTTTTAAAACAATGTTGAACGTAGCCATTACGCAATTCAAACTGGGCGACGACGGTATGATCCGTTACCAGCCCGATGCCAGCAATCCCCTGCCGGGCGAACCTTTCGCCAAGGCGGTCAAGGGCGCGAAGATTCTCGAGCCGGATATCGAAGTTCTCGACGCCGCCGGACATGATACGGAAGCGGTGCGCGGCATCCTGCGCGAATGGATCAAGAATCATATCCGCCAGGTTTTGGAGCCGTTGCCTGCGCTGGAGCAGACCGAAGGGCTGGCCGAGCCGGTGCGCGGCATTTGCGAGAAGCTTTATAACGCACTCGGGATTATTCCGCGCGAAGAAGTTCAGAGTTTAACCGCAGCACTGGATCCTGAAATGCGGCAGGTGCTGCGCGGCAAGCAGGTGCGGCTGGGGCCGGTTCTGATTTTCCTTCCGGCGCTGAACAAGCCGGCGGGTGTGCGTTTGCGTGGATTGCTCTATGCGCTGTGGAACGACAAGCCGTTGCCGCCGCCGTTGCCGCGGGATGGTGTGGTGTCGCAGAAAGTGGATGAAAGCGCCGACCGTGATTTCTACCGCGCGATCGGTTACCCGGTTTACGGACCGCGTGCTATTCGTATCGATATGCTCGACCGCGTGATCAGTGCTGTTTACGACAACGCCAAGGACGGCAAGTTCCAGGCACAGCACAAGATGGCGGAGTGGCTCGGCTGTCAGATTGACGATTTATATGGTGTCTTGAGCGCGATGGGGCACAGAAAACTTGAAGAGAAAAAAGAAGAATCTGTAGCGCAGGAAAAACCCGCTGAAGAAGTTGCGGCTGAAAAGCCTGCTGAAGAACCTGTAGCGGACAAGCCGCCTGAAGAAGTTGTTGGAGAAAAACCTGCGGAAGCGAAGCCGGAGCCGAAAGCAAGGCCGGAGCTGGCAATGTTTGCGTTGAAGAAGGGCAAGGCGTTCGAAAAGCGCGAGCCCAGGCCGAAATCAGACAAGCCGCGCCGTGAAAAGTCGGACAAGGATAAAAAGCCGCGCGGCGAGCGCAAGCATGGCCGCAAGGATCAAGAAAGAAAGCCGGAGCGGCCGCGCATGGTTTCCGCCGAGGCAAAAATCAACCCGGCAGATTCGCCTTTCGCCATATTGGGGCAACTCAAGAAGGCCGGAAAAGATGGGGCGTAAGCTCGCTATTTTCGTTTTGTTGTTTTTGATGTGCGCCAGCCCTGCGCAGGCGGCTCGTTTTTCCGGCGATTATCTTCTGCAGATGTGCTTGAGCGATAAGGACGGCAAGGAACTGGTGCCGGGCGGGCATGTTGCGTGCCAGTCTTATATCGCCGGGGTTCTTGATTACCACAATCTGATCCGCTCGCTCGGTACGTCGCCGAGTGTCGAGTTCTGCGTGCCGGAGAGTGCCGGGCTGAACCAGTTGCAGAAAGATGTCGCGGCGTATCTTTACAAAAACAAGCAGCAGCACGGCGCGTTCATTGCGGCCCCGGCTGTGGCGCTAGCTTTGTTCAATGCCTATCCGTGCGGAAAAAAGAAAAAATGACAACGCAGCGGGGGAGGGTCGAGCTTGAGCGCGGCGGGCCGGACAGGCTGATACCGAAAGCTTTCGGTGAGATTATTACGCGGCGATTTTTACCCGTCCTGAGCCTTACATATGTTTCGGTGCTGGTCGGTATTGCGGCGGAGCGGGGGAATCTTATTCATTATTTGTTCGAAAATAAAACGGCCTATGTGATGGCGCTGATCGTGGCGGCGTGGGTTTCGGTGCCTGCGGTTGTCTGGATTATCGTCAACGACAATCCGGTTTACAGTCACCTTGCGGATACGTGGTATAAAATTATCGCAGCGCTGATGATGATGATTTTGATTTCGAGCTTTATTTTATTTCCCGAGGCGAATGTTTATGGATTGCGGGTTTATTTTGCGGCGACACTACCCATTCTGCTCATAATGTATATTTTATTCGTCAAAGGCGGGTTGCCCGCATTTGCCGCGCACCCGTTGACCGCACTTGGCCTGACCGCGCTGGTGCATGGTGCGATATTGAATTTCATTCACTAGAATTGATTCATTATCCATCCGAGCAGGACGATCTGCGGCACGGTGACGAGCGGCAGGTAGAACGCGATCTTCCATGATTTCGTCGTTTCGCGCATGACGAGGATTTCCGTGTAATCGGTGGAGACGCCCGCCATCAGGAAGGCGAAAGAATTTCCGGGCGCGGCTGCGCGGGTCATGATGTCGGCGGCGACGGGGGCCGAGCCTTCGGAGCAGACTTCTAAGACTGTGGTTGCAAGCAGCGTCATGCCCAGACCGAAGAGGGTCGGGCCAAACCATTCCGCGAAGGTTTCATGTGGCACGAAAGTGCGAATCGCTGCCGCGATGATGATGCCGAGCAGCAGCCAGCGAAGCAGCATGCGGGCTTCGTGCAGGCCGCCGGTGACGAGTTCCACGAAAAATTTTCCGGATGGTTTGAAGTCTTTCAGGCGCGTTTTGCAGTCGGCCAGAACAGAAAAATTTGCATCGGGTTCGGATTTGTTGGGGTTGTCGGGCAATATGCCGCGGCGGATCAACGCCATGAAAATGAAGCCGGAAAGAATGGCCACGACGGCGGAGAAAAAGATAAAGGCGAGCGTCCATTTCAGGCCGATGAGTGTGACCAGGATGATGGTGAGCGAGAGGGAGTTCCACGGGCTGGCGATCAAAAAGGTCATGACCTGCGGCAGGCTGACGCCGCGTTCATAGAGTTTCGCGCCGACCATGAGAATGCCGTGATTGCACATATCAAGCAGGAGTCCGGCGAGCGCGGCGCGGAAAATGCCGCCAACGGAATCGCCACGGCCCATCGCGACCTGAAAATAGTTGCGGGGGATTTTGTTCATCATGCCGACGACGAGGATGCCGAGCACAATGCCCCACCACATGGTGGAGAGGAATTCCAAAACCGTGTGCGCGAAGTGATGCACGAAAGGAAGGTTTATCCCTGCGAAATGCAGGACAAGAGCAGCGGCAATGATGGACACGCTGGCCCACAGGATGAAATCGAAGCGGGGTTTTTTATGATTGTGTTCGTCGGCAGGGTGGCAGCAACTCGTCATTGGTCGAACCTTTTCAGCAGATCGCCGAGCTCCATGATTTTTTCAGAGGCTTTTTTGCGATTGCCGGCCATCATGGCGTCCGTGACGCAGTGTTGCAAGTGCGTTTCGAGGATGCTGGCCTCGACCGAGCGCAGGGCGGCGCGCGCGGCGCGGAGCTGGGCGATGATGTCGGGGCAGTAGCGTCCTTCGGTGATCATGCGCGATATGCCCTCGACCTGACCGGTGACGCGGTTCAGTTTTTTAAGTTCGTTTTCGTGGCTGGGGTGTTTGCTCATGTTTGTTTCATATGAGGTAGGGGGCCACGAAAGCGAAAAACGCACCGGTTAAAAAGGCAGCAACCGAAAAAATATAAATACCGGTGCTGAAGCGGCGGAGGCGAGCGCAAGCTTTGGCTTTTACAGGATCCGTAGGGCATGGCAGGTTTCGTGCGCTACGCATCATGACACCGGATATAACAAGCATAATTCCCGCAATGGAAAATACGATTAATTTGTATTTTGAAAGCCAGACGATTTGGGGAAAAGCGCCTACGAGGCCGGCCAGCGCGGCCCCCATGCCGAGTGAGATAAACAATGCGGGAAGCGCGCAACAGACAAGTGTCCCGGCGGAGAGGAAAAGGCTGAGCGTGGGGGCGAGCGTTTCTTTGACGCTGAAATGCTTCATCGTGTGATTTTGTTAACGTTATAACCGGATTGCGTAATCAGATTTTTGATTTCTTCGTCGGACAGGGCGGCGCCTTTGTTAATTTCAAGAGTCACGGTATGTGTGTCGAGATCGACGATTACACCCTGAATTTCTTCGCGCTGGTAAAAGGTTTTTTCCAGGGAGCGGGCGCAGAAATCACAGACCATGCCGTCGACGCCGACGGTTATGGTGTCGAGCGCTCCGTGCGTTTTGTCGTTGTGATCAGCAAAAGCGGGGGCTGAGAAGGTCAGAAGTGCGGCGAGGGTGAGAAGAAATTTTTTCATGTGTGTCTCCTAGAATTGCTTTGTCAGGTTAAAGAGAATGCCGCCGTCGAGATTGTATCCGGCTTCGACTAGGGTTGTGCCCTTGAATAGCCGCACGAGCGGGGTGAGAGAAAATGTATCGTCAGCACCCGCGTCGTAATCGGCCTGCAGCATGATCCATGTATGCAGGTCGCCGTAATCGCCCTCATACGGCGCGACGCCGAGGCGGGCCTTGTGCTTGATAAATTTGTCCTGATCGCCTGCGTAAAGAAACCGGTTTTCGTAGAGTGTGAAGAAGCGGCGGTCTTCCCAGTCGATTTCCAGCCCCGCAAAGGCCGCGGGGTCTGTATCGTCGCTTCCATACGCAACACCAGCGCCGGATTTAAAATATAAATTCGCTTGTGAGTCTGCGTTGTTCCAGCGTTTAAGCAAAACATCGAACGTGGCGGCATCCATGTTGAATTTTTCTTCACGGAAATATTCATGCTGGACGCCGAGTGCGTATTTCGGCGTGACGGTGTAATTGATTTGCGCGCTATTGCTGGCGGTGTCGTTCATCAGCATTACCATCCAGCCGCCGGGCCATGACACGGGTCGGGCGTGGGCGGTGAGGGGCAGTAAAAAAACGGCGCAAAACATCAGGAATCGCATTCTTAGATTATATACCCACATGGGGTATATGTCAAGCAAGCTGGGTCTTCGAAATCGGCCTGAAAAATGCTAAACTCAACTGTGCATGAGTGATTTTCCTAAACGCATGGTTTATGTCGACGACGAGCCGCAGGCACGGAAGATCGTCAAAGAGGCGTTGGGCGGCGATGAGACCGATCCGCATTTCCTCGTGACCTGCGCAACGGGACGGGAGCTGATCGCGCGGCTCCGTGAATTGCAGCCTGAACTTATTCTTCTCGATTTGCGCATGCCCGATATGAACGGGCCGGATACGATCGAGGCGTTGCGCAAGAGCCCGGCCTATACGAACCCGCCGGTGATATTTGTGACCGAGCGGCAAAAAGTGAAGATGATCGACAATTACAAGGCGCTTGGGGTGATCGGCGTAATTTACAAGCCGCTGGAGCCACAAAATATCCGTTCGCAGATTGAAAAATTATGGCAGGAACGCCACGCGGCGAATGAGGCCGGTTAGCTTTCGCGGCTGATCGTGTAGAAAATCAATTCATCAAGCAATGCGCGCATGGGATGGTCCGGCGCTTCGGCCAGCGCAAGGCGCGCCTTGTTGCCGTAGTCGTTCGCGAGTTCCAGTGATTGCGCGATTGAATCGTGTTTTTTGATCAAACGGCAGGCTTCATTGAAATCCTGTTCGGTTTGTTGTTTTTCACCCAGCGTGCGCGCCCAGAATTTTATTTCCTCCGAAGAGGCTTTCATGAGCGCGAGGATGACGGGCGCGGTCATTTTGCCTTCGCGGAAATCATCGCCCGGTGTTTTTCCGATTTTGTCCTGCGTGGCGGCGTAATCGAGCGCGTCGTCGGCGATCTGGAAGGCGATGCCGAGATTGAGGCCGTATTCGGCCATGGCTTTGGTCGAGGCGGCGTCGGCCCCGGCAATCACAGGCCCAACTTCGCAGGCGGCGGCGAACAGGGCGGCTGTTTTGGCGCGGATGACTTCGAGATATTCACCTATGCCAGTGGAAAGATTATTCGCTGTGGCGAGCTGCATGACTTCACCCTGCGCGATGATGGCGGAAGCATCGGAGAGAATGCGCAGGACATCGAGCGAGCCGTCATCGACCATGAGTTGGAACGCGCGTGAGAAAAGAAAATCGCCGACAAGGACGCTGGCCTGATTGCCGAAAACGAGATTGGCTGAATCCTGCCCGCGCCGCGCGGTGCTTTCGTCTACGACGTCGTCATGGAGCAGTGTGGCGGTGTGAATGAATTCGACGGCGGCGGCGAGGCTATGGGCGCGCTTGATATCGCCGCTGAAAATCGAGGTGGAGGCGAGCGTCATGAGTGGGCGGATGCGTTTGCCGCCTGCGGCAATCAGGTAGCTTGCGAGTTTCGGGATCAGGGCGACAGGGGAATCCATGCGGCGGATGATTTCCGCATTCACGGATTTCATGTCTTCGGCCAATAGATCCGAGAGCCTGTCGAGAGGGCCTGCGGGTACGGATTGTTTTTTTCCGGCCTGTGCTGTCATGAGACGGTTTTATAGGAATTGAATCGGAATGACAATTCTCAGCCTTCGGGCTTTTGCTGAGGCTTTTCTTCGGATTCACCGGCAGCGGGCTGGAAATCGTCGGGTTTTGTGATGGTAAGCGAGCGCATCTGGCTGCGTTGTGCCTTGTTCTTGCGGTATTCATCGATGATCAGGGCGATGCCGGTAGGCGGGGCGGGTTGTTGGTCGACCTTTGCGGTTTTTTCCGCTTCTTCCTGTTTGGCTTTTTCGGCGGCAGCAGCTTTCTCCTCGGCCTCTTTCTTGTCGGCTTCTTCGGCGGCGGCTTGTTCTTCCTCGGTCATTTCCGGCTTGCCGGAGGCGAGGGCCTTGTATTTGTTCCAGATGCGGATCTGCGCCGGTTCTTCTTCTTTTGCCGGTTCTTCGTCCTGGCCGACCGTCTTCATGCGGATGTGAGTGGTGCCGCTGTCGGGCGCTGTTTCCTGGATGTGCGTGTAATGCATGGCGGAACTTCCTTCCGCGAGAGCGGGGGAGGCAAAACCGGCGAGAAGTGCTATAAGTATTATAAGTTTGGGGCGGATGAACGAACGCATGATCTATTATTAGGAAGTTTATGGCTGAGATACAAATACAAAAGAACGAGCAGGATGTCAGGATCCGCAAGGCACGACATAAGGATCTGGAATCGCTGCGTGAAATGTCGACGGAGCTTCGTCAATCGAAGGAGGTTGATTATTTCGAGCAGCAGATGGAATACCAGGATGCGGGCGAGCGACTGATTCTCATTGCGGAGGTTGAGGAAGGGGATGTGGGTTATTGCATCCTGAACTGGGACCCGAAATACGGGTTTTTTCGGGCGCACGAAATTCCGGAGATTCAGGACCTCAATGTTCTCTCCGAATTCCGGAAACAGGGCATCGCGACAAAAATGATTTTGCATTGCGAGGAACTTGCTGCACGCAAAGGGTGTAAGAGTATGGGCATCAGTTTCGGGCTGCACCCCGGGTTCGGGGCAGCGCAGAGGTTGTATGTGAAGCTCGGCTATATTCCGGACGGGCACGGCGTGACGTATGACCGGAAGGTGGTTGTTGAGGGCGAATTCAAGGCTGTGGACGACCAGTTATGCTTGATGCTGGTGAAAAACCTGCAAAATTAAGCTTAAAACGGCCCAGAACCGGCGTTTTTTGCTTAACTTTTTCGTCCGGGGCGTTTAAAAAGACTACACTCTTTTAGATTAAAGTTCAGGGAGTTACGTATGACCAAATGGGTCTATAGTTTCGGCGCCAGCAAGACTGACGGCAATGCCACGATGAAGGAATTGCTCGGCGGCAAGGGCGCGAATCTGGCCGAAATGTCCAATCTGGGCCTGCCTGTACCCCCCGGTTTCACCATTGTCACGGATGTCTGCGTTCATTACTACGCCAATGGCAGGAAATACCCCGACGCGCTGAAGAAAGAGGTCGAAGCGGCCCTGATCGTCGTCGAAAAATCCATGAATATGAAGTTTGGCGACGTGAAGAACCCGCTGCTGGTTTCGGTGCGTTCGGGCGCGCGTGCCTCGATGCCGGGGATGATGGACACGGTTCTCAATCTCGGTCTCAACGACAAGACGGTCGAGGGGCTTGTCCAGAATTCGGGCGATGCGCGTTTCGCGTGGGATTCCTACCGCCGCTTCATCCAGATGTATTCGGATGTTGTTCTGGAAGTTGATCATCATGAATTCGAAGATGTGATCGACAATTACAAGCGTTTTAACAAGATCACACAGGACACCGCGATTACGGCTGACGGCTGGCGCGAGATTGTCGGCGAATTTAAAGAGATTGTGAACCGCGAGCTGGGCCGCCCGTTTCCTGACGATGTGCATGAGCAGCTGTGGGGCGCGATTGGCGCCGTGTTTAATTCATGGATGACGCCGCGCGCGGTGACGTACCGCAAGCTGAATGAAATTCCCGAAAGCTGGGGTACGGCTGTGAACGTGCAGGCGATGGTCTTTGGCAATATGGGCGATGATTGCGCCACGGGCGTTGCGTTCACGCGCGACCCGTCGAACGGCGAAAATTATTTTTACGGCGAATATTTGATCAACGCGCAGGGCGAGGATGTTGTGGCGGGTATCCGTACGCCGCAATCGCTCACCAGACTGGGCCGCGAGAAAGAGGGCAGCGATCTGCCGTCGATGGAAGAATCTATGCCGGGCGTGTTCAAGAAGCTCGGCGATCTGCGTCTGAAGCTCGAGAAACACTTCCGCGATATCCAGGACATTGAATTCACTGTGCAGAAGGGCGAGCTGTATATGCTCCAGACCCGGAATGGGAAACGCACGGCGGCGGCGGCGCTCAAGATCGCTGTCGATATGGTGAATGAAAAACTGATTACGCAGGAAGAGGCGCTGCTGCGCGTTGATCCGCAATCGCTGGACCAATTACTGCACCCGACGCTGGATCCGAAAGCGGAGAAAAATATTATCACCAAGGGCTTGCCGGCTTCACCCGGCGCGGCGAGCGGCAAAATCGTTTTCAATTCGGACGATGCGGAAGTTAAAGCGCATGCGGGTGAGGCGGTCATTCTCTGCCGCCAGGAAACATCGCCGGAAGATATTCACGGCATGCACGCGGCGCAGGGAATTCTGACTTCACGCGGTGGCATGACCAGCCACGCGGCGGTTGTTGCGCGCGGCATGGGCAAGGCCTGCGTAGCCGGTGCGGGTGAACTGCATATCGACCAGAAGGCGAAAGTCATTCGTTTCCGCGATCAGAAAATCAACGAAGGCGATATTATTACGATTGACGGCTCGACAGGCGAAGTGATGCTTGGCGCGGTCAAGACGATCAAGCCGGAGTTGTCGGGTGATTTCGGTATCGTGATGCAATGGGCAGACGAGCGCCGCCGCATGAAGGTGCGCGCGAATGCGGAAACGCCGCTGGATGCGCGCACGGCGCGGGATTTTGGCGCGGAAGGTGTTGGTCTTTGCCGGACGGAGCATATGTTCTTCGAGCCGAGCCGCATTCAAAGCGTGCGCGAGATGATTTTTGCGGATAACGAAGACAAGCGCCGGAAAGCCTTGTCGAAGTTGTTGCCCGAGCAACGTTCGGATTTCGCGCAGCTGTTCGAGATCATGGAAGGACTGCCCGTGACGGTTCGTTTGCTCGACCCGCCGCTGCATGAATTCCTGCCGCATGAGCCGGAAGATATCGTTTCGTTTGCGAAGGCTGCGGGGATTGAAAGCGATGCGGTGCGCAGGCGTCTGAATGATCTGCACGAAATGAACCCGATGCTTGGCCATCGTGGTTGCCGCCTCGGCATCACGTACCCGGAAATTTACGAGATGCAGGCGCGGGCGATTATCGAGGGCGCGCTGGAGGCCGGGAAGAAAACCGGCAAGGCGGCGCAGGTCGAGATCATGATTCCGCTGGTGGCGACGCGCAAAGAGTTGGCCCTGATGCGTGAGGTCGTGGAAAATACTGCCGCCGCCGTGTTCGAGGAAAAGAAAACGAAGATCGAGTTCCTGACCGGGACGATGATCGAGCTGCCGCGTGCGGCTTTGACCGCGAATGAAATCGCGGAAGAGGCGGATTTCTTCAGCTTTGGCACGAATGACCTGACGCAGACAACGCTTGGCGTTTCGCGTGACGACGCGGCGAATTTTTTACCTGCCTATGTTGGTAAGGGAATTTTCGAGCGTGATCCTTTCGCCTCGCTGGATACAACCGGCGTCGGGCAGCTCATTGAAATTGCAAAAGAGCGCGGGCGCTCAGTGAACGCCACGCTCAAGCTCGGCATTTGCGGCGAGCATGGTGGCGACCCGACTTCGATTGCGTTCTGCGAGAAGGTCGGGCTGGATTATGTTTCGTGCTCGCCATACCGCGTGCCGATCGCGCGTCTTGCTGCCGCGCAGGCCAGCATCCGCGAAGGCATGAAAACCAATAACCCCCTGGCTTTAAAAAAAAGTAAAGCGGCCTAATTAGACTACTTCATCCTTAAGCAAAGCCAGCCCGATATCGCCGCAGCGTGAGCGCATTTCGCCGAGCAGGGTGTCGTTCACGCGGATTTCCTCGCCGGGTTCGCGGAGGAGTTCGCCGCTGACGATGTAGAGATGTTTTTTTCCCAAACCACGGTGATGCATGCGCGCGGTGAGCTCCTGTCCGACGTAACAGCCTTTGTTGTAGGAGACGCCGTTCAGTTTGTCGATGCGGCCTTCGTCGAGTGCGGATTTATCAACGATGAGATCGCGGCTGCCGTCGGGGATTGTAAGAGAGATGCGCAATGCGTCCCAGGTTTCGAAGGGTTGTTCGGGGAGTGCGGGTTTTTCGAAGGCGCGAAAGCCTAATTCCACATTCCGTGGGTCTGGATAGATGGATCCCCCGGTCAAGCCGGAGGATGACGGTATTGAATAAACGGAAATATTTTCCGTGCAGTCGATTTTCACATTGGCCCGGAGTTTATATTTTGAAAGACGCGAGGATAAATCCTGCGCACGGGTGCCGCCTTCGCATTCAAGGAGGATCGCGCCGTCTTTTTTCGTGATGAAAAAATCATGCAGGAATTTTCCCTGCGGGCTGAGCAGGCAGGCATAAACGCAGGGCTGCGCGTTCAGCAGATTGATATCGTTGGTAACGATGTCCTGCAGGAATTTGCGGGCATCCGGGCCGGAAACCGTGACTAACCCGCGGTTTTTCAGGGTTGTATAAAACGCTGTTTCTGCCATGATTTCTTTATGAAGATCCTGTTTATTACATCGAGCCGCCTGGGCGATGCCGTTCTTTCGACCGGCCTTCTTGGTTATATAACGCGAAACCACCCAAGCGCCAGTGTGACGATCGTGGCGGGGCCGATCGCGGCGTCGTTGTTCGCGGGCTATCCGAACCTGGATAAAGTCATTTTACTCGAAAAGCATAAATACAGCTTTCACTGGTTCGATTTGTGGCGGCAGGTGGTGGGCGAGAAATGGGATATGGTCGTGGATATGCGGAATTCCGCCGTGTCGCGGCTGATTCATGCGCGGCAGCGTTTCATCCTGGGCGGGCAGGATTCATCGCGGCACAAGGTCGAGCAGGCGGCGCAGGTTATGAAACTTGCCAACGTGCCTTCGCCGGAAGTGTGGTTTACGCACGGGCAGCGCAACGCCGCCGAACGGTTTGTCCCGGCGGGTGGGCCAGTGCTGGGTGTCGGCCCGGCGGCAAACTGGCAGGGCAAGATGTGGCCCGTTGAAAGATTTATCGAGATCATCCGGCATATCATCGGGCCGAGCGGAATTTTACCGGGCGCACGGGTGGCGGTGTTTGCCGCGCCGGGCGAGGAGGACGTTGCGAAGGAGGTTCTGCATTCCGTACCGGTTGAGAAGCAGATCAATATGATTGCCATGGCCGATGCCGGAACGGTGGCGGCGGCGCTGGCGCGCTGCGCGCTTTATATCGGAAATGATTCCGGCCTGATGCATACGGCGGCGGCAGGAGGTGTGCCAACGCTTGGCCTGTTCGGTCCGAGCTACCCGCATCTTTACAGGCCGTGGGGGGCGCACGCGGATTATGTTTCGACGCCGGAGAGCTATGACGAGCTGGTTGCCTATGAGGATTACGATCCGGCAACGGCGCCGAGCCTGATGACGTCGCTCAGCGTCGAGGCCGTGCGCGAACGGCTGGAAAAATTCCGGGCTAAACTGAAAGGTGCGGCCTAGTCGTTATAAGCGTTATCTGTGGTTTGCGGCGCGGAGATCGGCGCATCGCGCGGATCCTTGCCGTAATCGACATGCGACTGGAACCATGAACGCTGGGCCTTGGTTGAGACTTCATAAGGAACGTATTTCACGCGCTCCCAACCCTTGGCCATCATGCAGCTTTCGAAATCGGTGTAATCGGTGTGTTCGGCAAGCAGGTGACCGTCGCGCTCAGGCGTGTCCCAGTCAGCCAGTTCGTCCTTGTCCATTTCATCGGGGTCGAGGACCTTGCCGTGGCGGTCGGTCGGGATGGCGTCCTTGATCGAGCCGAGGCCTTCGAGTTCGCGTAATTCAACGACGCAGCGGCTGATGTCGCGGTTGAGCATCTGCTGGGCTTTAGGGCCTTCGGTGTAAATCGCGTCGGAAACGCTGGAGCGCTGCCAGTACTGGCCGTTATCGACATTCGGCGTCGAGCAGGCACCGAGCGCCAATACGGATGCGAAAACAAGCGGAAAACCGAGGGATTTAAGCCGGGATATCATGAGAATCTGCCAGAATCATTAATGAACACTGTAAAATGATAGCAGGAGGCGGGGTTTGGCTCAATGCTGTTTTCCGGCCCCGGCGGGATCAATCCACCAGGTCTCCTGAACCATGCCGTAAAGGGGCGTCTGTTCCGGCCTGCGCAGGGGTTTCCAGTAGGCGACGTCATCGACCCCTGCGTAATAGAGGGGGATCATATAGGTGCCATCCAGCAGTTTTTTGTCCAGCTTCTGGACTGTTGAGACGAGTTCGGCGCGGTCCTTTGCCTGGGCGACCTGGTGGGCGAGGGCGTCGATTTCGGAATTGCAGACACCGGCATAGTTGAAGCGGGCGGGTTCCTTGGCGGCTTCGCATGTCCAGTAGAGCACCTGTTCGGTGCCCGGCGAGAGGGTCGAGAGCCAGTAATAAAGCGTCATGTCGTAATCATATTCGTTGAGGCGGCGGATATATTGCGCGCTGTCGAGCAGGCGGACATGGATATCGACGCCGATTTTCTGCAGGGCGTTTTTGAACTGCAGCGCGATTTTTTCATCTTCGGGCGCGCTGAGGATGATTTCGAAGGCGAGCGGCTTGCCGTCCTTCATGCGCCAGCCCTTCACGACATTCCAGCCTGCCGCGTCCAGAAGTACATTGGCTTTGCGCATGTTGACGCGCGGGTCGGAGGATGGAAGAGGCGGCGCATCCGGCGCGGCGAGTTCGGAATTGGGGAAGTAACTGTTGATGTGTTTGTACTGGCCGTGGAAAATATTCTTGTTCATCCAGTCGAAATCGAAAAGAAGGTTTAAAGCCTGGCGCACGCGGATATCGTCGAACGGCGCGCGACGGGTGTTGAAGATGAAGGAGCGGACTTTTTCAGGGCGGCCATGGGGCAGTTCGTCCATCGCCACGCGGCCATCGCGTGCAGCGGGGAAATTATAACCGCCTGCCCATTTGCCTGCGTCCCATTCGCGGCGGAGCGAAAGATTCCCGGCCTTGAAGGCTTCGAAGGCGACGGTGTCGTCGCGGTAATAATCGTAGACGATGCGGTCGATATTGAAGTGACCGACATTGGGCAATAAATCCTTCGCCCAGTAATCGGGCACGCGTTCATAGACGATGCGGCGGCCCGGATCGATTTCCGCGATTTTGTAGGGGCCGCTCAGCAGCGGTTTTTCGAGAACGCTTTCGTCGAAGTTGCGCCCGCTCCACCATGTTTTCGAGAGCACGGGCATCATCGCGAGGATCATGATGGTTTCGCGGTCGCGGCCTTCTCCGAGTTTGAATTGAACCGTGCGTTCATCCAGCTTTTTTACTTCGCTGACGATTTTATAAACGCGGCGCATGTTCGGGCGTCCGTGATCGCGCAAGGTTTCGAATGAAAACACGACATCGTCGGCGGTGATGGGGCTGCCGTCATGAAAGCGCGCTTTCGGATTTAAATAAAAGGTGATCGAGGAGCGGTCTTCCGGTACGTCAACTTTTTCCGCAATGAGCGGGTACATGGTGAAAGGTTCGTCCCAGACCCGCGCCATCAGGCGGTCATAGACGAGGTTCAGGCCTTCCGCCGATTTGCCTTTTAATGAATAGGGATTGACGCTGTCGTAGGTGCCGAGTCCAGCCAAGGTCATCGAGCCGCCCTTGGGCGCGTCCGGGTTTGCATAGTCCAGATGGGTGGCTTCCGGCCCATATTTCGCTTTGCCGTGCATAGCCAGGCCAAAAAACTCTTCAGCGCTGGCTTCGCCGCTGAAAATAAGGAAAATGGTAATGAAAAGAAGAGTATAGTTCCGCATGGACATAGTGATAACAGACCCTAACAGGCGTTCCAACCCCTATCTAAACCGTATTACGCTGGTGCAGGGGGATATCACGCGGCAGGACGTGGATGCCATCGTCACTTTTATTCCGCAGAACCTTGAGTACAGGGGCGAGATTAACCGTTGCATTTTAAAAGAGGCAGGGAAGAAGCTTGACGAATTCGTGCTGGAGAATATTTTCCGGCCGCGCGTGAGCGATGTTTACACCGTGCCGGGTTTCGATCTTCCCTGCGCGCATATTTTTTTCTGCATCGTGCCGATCAGGCGTCTGGATACCGACAGGCCGGACAGATACCTGGTGAATGCCTGCCGCAAGGCGATGGAGACCGCGAACGCGATGGGATTTAAGACGATCGGATTTCCGCCACTCGGTTCCGGCAAGCAGGGATTTCCAAAGCCGCGCGCAGCGCGGTTGATGCTGCAGGGGATTCTGGAGCGTCTTGACGGCACGCTCGAGGAAGTACGCATTGTCGCGCGCACGGAGAAAACTCTGAGCGTTTACCGGGAGCGTCTGAAGACGTTGATGGTCTAGGCCGCTTTTTTCAATAATTCGCGGTAAGCCATTTGCGGGCGCGGGCCGATATGGCCGATGACCTCGGCGGCGGCGGCGGCGCCTAGTTTGGCGCATTTTTCCAGTGGCATTTTTTCCGTGAAACCATAGAGGAACCCGGCGGCGAACTGGTCGCCCGCGCCGGTGGTATCGATGACTTTGGAGACAGGTGCAGCGGGGACAACGATCTGTTCACCGTTATTCAAGATGACTGCGCCTTTTTCACTGCGTGTCAGTACGGCGATTTCGCATTTATCGTTCACTGCGGCTGCCGCTTCTTCGAAACTCTTGACCTGGTAAAGCGATTTTATTTCGTCTTCATTTGCGAAAAGGATGTCGATGTGGTTTTCGACAAGCTTGCGGAAATCATTGCGGTGACGGTCGACACAGAACGGATCTGAGAGCGAAAGCGCAACGCGCTGGTTTGCATCGTGTGCGGCATCGGCGGCGCGGACGAAAGCTTTTTTCGCCTGTTCGCGGTCGAAGAGATAGCCTTCGAGATAGGTGACCTGCGCGGAGGCAATCAGTTTTTCATCGATGTCTTCTTCATTGAGTTCGACGCTGGCGCCGAGGAACGTGTTCATCGTGCGCTGTGCATCCGGTGTGACGAGGATAAGGCAGCGGCCTGTCGGTGCGCCGAGAGCGAGAGGGATCGTGGTGAAGGTCACGCCCTGCGCGCGGATGTCATGCTGGAAAGTTTTTCCGAGAGAGTCACTGGCCACTTTGCCGATGAAGCCACCCTTGCCGCCGAACGAGGCGAAGCCCGCCATCGTGTTCGCAGCGGAGCCGCCGGAGGTTTCGATGCCCGGACCCATTTCGCTGTAAAGCTCGACCGCGCGCGGCTCGTCAATCAACGTCATCGCGCCTTTTTCCATGCCGTGCTTTTTTTTCTGGGTGGCCAGAAAATCGTCCGTGGCTTGCGAGAGAACATCAACGAGCGCGTTGCCGACGGCGACAACCCCGAGTTTAGCAGACATCAGTTTTTAATCCTTTTTACAGTTTCCTAAAACGGGTATATAACCCGGAACATGGCCAAAAAACAGCAAAAAGACGCCTCAAAACACAGTAAAGAAGAGCTGGTTGAATCGGCGCTTGAGATCGCCGCCCGCGAGGGCTGGCAGAACCTGACTTTGGCGGGGCTGGCGAAGGCGAATAAGACCACATTAGCCAGGCTTCATGAACATTTCGAGGATAAGGGCGATATCCTGGCGGCGCTGAGCCGGATGATCGATAAACAGGTTCTGGAGGCGGCAGGTGAGCCGGACCCGGAGCTTTCTCCGCGCGACAGGCTTTTCGACTTGCTGATGGAGCGGTATGAGGCGCTGAATGAATACCGGGCTGGTCTGATTTCCGTATTAGAGTCGTTCAAATCGGACCCCAAGCAGATTTTCATAGGATTGCCGCATTTGTGTAAATCCATGAACTGGATGCTGGAGGCGGCAGGGCAGGATGCCAATGGCTGGGACGGGGCATTGCGTTTGGCCGGGCTGACGGGGCTTTATATTAAAAATTTAAGGGTTTGGGCGAGTGACGAAAGCGCTGATCTGGCCAAGGTCATGGCGGCGCTGGACAAGGATTTAGGCCGGGCCGAAAGCCTTGCAAAATCGATTGGGTTATAATTATATATCTGGCATTCTGAAGGCCAATATGGATTACAACGAACATTTCAAAAGCTGTGTCGAGGGTGTGAAGCGCGAAGGGCGCTACCGGACTTTTGCGACGTTAGAACGCATTGTAGGCAAATTTCCCAAGGCCATTTATCACTCTCCTGACGGCAACCAGAAAGAAGTCACGATCTGGTGCAGCAATGATTATCTCGGCATGGGCCAGCACCCGAAGGTGATCGCGGCCGCGCGTGATGCGCTTTATAATTCAGGCGCGGGCGCGGGCGGCACGCGCAATATTTCCGGCACGACGAAATACCATGTGGAGCTGGAAGCTTCGGTCGCGGACTTGCACCACAAGGAAGCCGGGTTGGTTTTTTCATCAGGTTATGTGGCGAATGAAGGCGCGCTGGGCGTGCTTGGCAAACTGATGCCCGGCTGCGTGATTTTTTCCGACGCGATGAACCATGCCTCGATGATTCACGGCATCCGCAGCAGCGGCGCGGAGAAGCAGATTTTCCGTCATAACGATATCGAGCATCTGGAATCGCTGCTGCAGGCGGTGGATATCAACAAGCCGAAGATCATTGTTTTTGAATCGGTTTATTCGATGGATGGGGATATCGGCCCGATTGAACAAATTGCCGACCTCGCTGAAAAATATAACGCGATGACATATCTGGATGAGGTTCATGCGGTCGGAATTTATGGACCGCGCGGCGGCGGCGTCGCGGAAGAGCGAAACGTTCTGGACCGTATTGATATTATCGAGGGCACATTTGGTAAAGCTTATGGCGCGATGGGCGGATTTATCACGGGCAAAAAAGACGTGATCGACTCAGTCCGTTGTTTCGCGGGCGGGTTTATTTTCACGACGAGTCTGCCACCGTCGGTGCTGGCCTCCGCCCATGCGGCGGTTGAGCATCTGAAGGTTTCGCAAATCGAACGCGAGAAGCAGCGCCGGAATGTAAATCTTCTGAAGGATTTGCTGACGCGGGCCGATTTGCCGTTCATGCAGGGGCCGACTCATATCGTGCCGCTGGTGGTGGGCGATCCGAATTGCTGCCGCGAGGTGACGGATATATTGATGCGGGATTACGGTATTTACGTTCAGCCGATCAATTACCCGACCGTGCCGCGCGGGACGGAACGCCTGCGCCTGACGGCCACGGCGGCGCATTCGACGCAGGATATCGAGCAGCTTGCGGGCGCGCTGGAAGAGCTGTGGAATTCACACCACGCCCTAAGAGCGGTCGCTTAAGCTTCCCTCTCATCGTGGACCCCCGACGTTTAAGGCCCGCTTACGCGGGCCCTCGGGGGTGACGAATTTTGTTATTTATTAAACCTGGAAATTGACGTTATTGCCGCGGTTGGAGGCGGCGATCTGGCGGGCGGAATCCTCGAGAATACCGATCAGCTTCTTGTCGGCGTCGGCAGATGCCTTGATCATGGACATGGCAGCATTCTGCCTTACGATGGCCTGTTCTGCTGCGAATTGTGCCGGTATTTCCATGAGAGAATCCCCTTATTCTTCTATTATCCTACATCAAAATTAATGAAAGATAAACCTCAGGGTGCGGAAGATATTCCTGTTCTACTCAGTTTTTTTGTACTTGGTAAAGTAACGTTTGCAGGCTTTATCCAGTTCCTGAACCAGTTTAAATCCTTCAGAGCCGCCGCTGCCTTTAAGCTTGTTGGTAATGATGACCTTCAGGGTGTTTTCGTGGGCGCGCAGGACATCCAGCGCTTCCGGATTGACCGTGTCGCTATCTACAGCCTCGAGGAATTGCAGGGCGATATCGGCGACCTCGCTCACCAGCTGGTACTGGAACATGCCGCCGTTGGCTTTCAGCTGCATGACGGGATAGATGATGTCGTTTCGTACCTTGCTGAAATTATCGTTGCTGCCTGCTGCCGCTTTGACGCCCCTCGCGAAATCCTGCAGGTATTTTTCGGCGTAGGGGATGAAATCCACTTCGATCTTTTCGATGAATTCCTGGCTGCGGATGATGAGTTTTTCATCAAAGCCGCCGACGCCGACTTTTTGTTTGAGGACGTTCGGGGGTTTAATGAAACGGGGTTTACGGGGCTGGTCTTTACTCATGAAACTGTCTTCGCTTCTTCACGCAGTTTTTTAAGAATGTCTGTGGTCTTTTCATCGCTCATGGCGGAGCGTTCTTTATCATCGCCGCGTTTGCGGTCGCCTTCATAGCCGCGGTCATCGCGGCGGCGGCGGTCGGGGCCGAAGAATTCCATCGCGTCGACGAACTGGCGCGGTTTCTCGATGATCTGGATGATGCGCGCGCACAGGTCTTTGGAGTTGAATGGCTTGACTAAAAATTCGGTGATGCCGGCATCGCGCGAACCCTCGACGCGCAGGCGCGAGCTAAATCCCGTCATCATCAGGATCGGCACGTAAGGGTTGGGGCTCATCGGGCTGCGGCGGACTTTTTTGGTGAATTCCAATCCGTCCATCGGCTCCATCACCCAGTCGGTGAGGATGAGGTCGGGGTCGTGACGGCAAACGAGATCGAACGCTTCCTCGCCATCGTTTGCCGTGTAAATTTCCTTGAAGCCGTAAATCGACAAAATGGACTTCACCAGCGACAGCATGGGGATCATGTCATCGACGATGAGGATTTTAACGCGGTCGAGTGAATAGGGCATGGGGCCTGCTGCGAGAATTAATAACCTCCCGATTATAAAGGGGTTTTACGCCTGTTTCCATACGTGCGATAATTTTTTACGCGCGATTTAATATTATAAAACCCTAAAGTGCGTGTTTTGAAAGGAATGGCGATGATTTCAGGGGGCAGGTTGCTTGTTGAATCCCTGGTGGCGCATGGCGTCACCCGCGTTTTTTGCGTGGCGGGCGAGAGTTACCTGCCGGTGCTGGATGCCTTCCTGGATTTCCCTGAAATCGACGTGATTACCTGCCGTCATGAATCGGGCGCGGCCTTTATGGCCGAGGCCCATGCGCAGCTGACCGGCCAGCCCGGCATCATATTCGTTACACGCGGGCCGGGGGCCTGTAACGCATCGATCGGCATTCATACGGCGCGGCAATCTTCGGTGCCGGTGATTTTATTTTCAGGTTTAATTCACAGCCGCGACCGGGGGCGCGAAGCATTCCAGGAATTCGATATTGCGGCGATGTTTTTGCCGCTGGCGAAGCAGGCGTTTGTGATTGAAACGATTCCCTCCATTCCTGATTCCGTTGCGCGGGCATTTCATGCGGCATTGTCGGGAAGGCCGGGGCCGGTGGTTGTTGGTCTGCCGGAAGATGTGCTGTTTGAAGGCGGAAAAGCCGTAAAAGCAAGTATTTTGCCTGTAGCGGATGTAAAACCGTCGCAGCAGGATTTAAGGGCGCTGACGGATATGCTGGCGGCTGCGGAGCGGCCTGTTGTCATTGTCGGCGGCGGCACATGGAAAGATTACGATTGCGAAAACCTCGCGAGTTTTGTACGCGCGGCGCATCTGCCTGTGGTGACCGGGTTTCGCCAGCAGGATATCATGGATCATAATCATGCCTGTTATATCGGCGAGATGAGTTTCGGCTCCAACCCGAAATTGCTTGAGCGGCTGGAGGCTGCGGATCTTTTGCTGTTTCTCGGTGCGCGGCCCGATGAGACGACGGTGCAGGCCTATACGCTGCCGAAGAAGGGACAGCAGACGATTCATGTTTATCCGTCTGCGGAAGTGTTTGGAAAGTCTTTCACGCCTGACCTTGCGATCACGGCACATGCGGAGGCTTTGATCGCGGCGCTGGCTGCTTCTTTCGCGCTGGACGGGCGCAAATGGGCGGAGTGGTGTGCGCAGGGACGTAAAGACTATCTCGAATGGACGACAATTAAAGAAACGCACGCATGGAAGGGTGCCGACATGACGGAAATCATGCGTCATGCACAGGAGCTGTTTCCGCGTGATGCCATCGTCACTGTCGATGCCGGAAATTTTGCGGGCTGGCCGCAACGTTATTTGCGGTATGCGCGGCCGGGGCGTTTTCTTGGCCCGGTGTGTGGCGCGATGGGGTATGGCGTGCCTGCGGCGGTGGCGGCTTCGCTGCAATATCCGGACAGAACAGTGATCGGGTTTTGCGGCGATGGCGGGTTCATGATGACCGGGCAGGAGATCGCAACGGCGATTCATCACAAGGTGAAACCCATCATCATCGTCTGCAATAACAGTATGTATGGCACCATCCGCATGCATCAGGAACGGGAATTTCCCGGACGGGTGAGCGGTACTGCCCTGACGAATCCCGATTTCGTGAAGCTGGGTGAGAGTTACGGTGCTTTCTCAGTGCGCGTGAATAATGCGAGTGATTTCAAAAAACTATGGCCCGAAGCTTCGAGATCAGGCAAAGCAGCTTTGATCGAAATCAGGATGGACCCAAGGCAGATTTCCACACGCAGCCGCCCGTAAAGGCTTTACAGCATTGTGCCTCCCTGTAAATCGTCGTACGCTTATATCCAGAATCAAAAAAAGGCTTGGCGGATAAATCCGCGCTGGGAATTGCAAATGGCTAGCGTCATGGGAGCACAACAACAACGGATCATCATGAATCATTCGGTGCCGCCGGGCACTGATGAGATCGAGTCCATTGCCGGGGCGATGGTCGAGCATCTGCCGGAAGAATTGCTGGAGCATTGCGAAGGGCTTGCGATCCGCGTCGAGGATTTTCCTGACGAGACGACGGTGGAGGAGCTGGATCTCGAGAACCCGTATGACCTGTTGGCGCAATACAAAAGCGGCAAGGAAATCTCTCCCGGCGTCGAGAAGAAGACTGCCAATGACGACGATGTTCTGGTCATCTACCGCCGCCCCTTACTCGATATGTGGTGCGAATCCTGCGACGACCTGCTCAGCCTGCTCCGGCAGGTTATGATCGAGGAATTAGGCCGTCATTTCGACTTCCCGGATGATGAAATCGAGGAAATGGCCCGCCGCCATTACCAGGGAATGCTTTAAGGACAAGCTGGTCACGTCTTCCTGTCCTGTGATAAACTTATAAAGCGACATGAATTATTCGGGGCCCGGGCGGTTTGTCTTGAAAATACACGTTTTTTTGACGATTTTTATGCTTGTCCTGGCATGGGGCGGCGATGTGCGGGCCCAGCCGATTTCGCCTACCTGCGATCCTGACGTTTACGATGTGCATAAGGCGCATTCATGGATGGGCGGCAAGCGCCAGTTCGAAACCGCCCAGACACTCATCCAGCTGAGCAAGGATATTACTTTCAGAGACAGCATTCTTTATATGTCCTGTTTCGATCATCACATGCGCGAAATGCCCGAGAGGGACAATGTTCTGTTCAGCGACGGGGCGTTCCGGTTTGTGGGCACCGGAGCGCCGCATGGCACCTTGTTCCGCATGCCGCCGCTTTGTTTCGGACCGACATGCGCCCCGATTCCGTGGCTTACGGGTGCCCTGATTCCTAACCCCATCAATCCGCTTGTGATCGTGCTCCAGATGCCGATCGATATTTTCCAGCCGTTGATTTTGCCCGAGCCCGGCCCCAATCCGCCTGGCGCGCCCATGGATGACCTCTATCTTGATCGTGCCGTTACCATGCTGGTTCGCTGGTCGCTCCGGCCTTACTGGAGAGAAAATTTTGTGATGCACCGGCCCGCCACGCCGCTGCCGATGCCACCGACTGTGATCTGCGGCAGCATGGCGGAAATCTGGATGGAAGCTAAATGCTCGAACATAAACAGGGACAACTGGCTTACCTACGACGAGCATGTCTGCAACGACAGGCGAGGGTGCGAAGGGTGCCGGGGTAACTGGGCCAATGCGCTCGAAGTGGGCAATCCGCTGCCCGTGGACTGGCCGGCGACAGGTCCCGGTGTTGACAGGGTGATCGACTGGGTTACCGACACATTTTATGCGCCATCCTGCGCCAGCGTTCCGCCCGTGCGTACCGGCGTTGCTATCATGTTTGACGGCGCATTGCGGCAGGACGCGGTGTGTCCCGGCATCAATTGCTGGTACGACTATAACAATCTGAGCTGCAACGATTAATCCGCTTTAAAGGCCGCTGGCCATGAAGGCGCTCAGGCGCCGCGCGAACGCGCCCGCGTCATTCACGGGTTCGCCCTGCACGATGCGCGCCTGATCGAGCAGGAGATGCGCGGCGTCGGCGAATAATTCGGTGTCACCGGTTTTCGCGCCGAGTTTTTCGATCAGCGGGTGTTTGATGTTGATCTCAAGGACAGGTTTCGAGTTGCCCGCGTATTTCTGGTGAATTTTCAGCACGCGCTCCATATGCATGTCGACGCCGCGTTCCTGCGCGACGAGGCAGACGGGAGATTCAGTCAGGCGTTTTGAGATGCGGACATCGGAAACGTCGTCCTTCAGGACTTCTTTAAGTTGTTTGATCAGGTCTGCGGATTCTTTCGGCGGTTGTTCTTTCTTGTCCTTGTCGTTTTCGCCGAGATTGATGTCGCCCTTGGTGACGGATTTGAATTTCTTGCCTTTAAATTCGGGCACGTTCTGCAGCCAGAAATCATCGATCGTGTCGGTGAGATAAAGAACCTCGATCCCGCGCGCGCGAAAGCCCTCGATCTGCGGCGAGGAAACCAGCGTGTCGATTTTTTCACCGCTGATGTAATAGATTTCCTCCTGGCCTTCTTTCATGCGGCTCACATAGTCATCAAGGCTGATGAATTTTTCACCGTCATTCAGCGTGGAATAGAAGCGGCAGATTTTGAAGATGTCCTCGCGGTGCTCGGCGGCGTCATAGAGGCCTTCCTTGATGACTGCGCCGAACTGGCCCCAGAAGGCGATGAAGGCATGTTCGTCATCGTGTGAAATCCTGTCGAGGTCGCTGAGGATTTTCTTGGCGACGCCGGAGCGGATTTTCGGCAGTAGCGGATTGTATTGCAGGCTTTCGCGGCTGATGTTCAGCGGTAAATCCTGGCTGTCGATGACGCCGCGCACGAAGCGCAGCCACGGAAACATCAGGGTCTCTAAGCTGTCGGTGATGAATACGCGGCGGACGTAGAGATTTACGAAGCTGCGGCGCGAGGGGTCGAACAGATCCCAAGGGCGTAAGGTAGGTATAAACAGCAGGCCGGTATATTCGATTTTTCCTTCCGCGTGCCAGTGCGAGATCATCAGCGGTTCGTCGAAGCCATGCGAAATGTGGCGGTAGAATTCGTTGTATTGCTCCACTGTGATATCGGCTTTGGGCCGCGTCCAGAGGGCGGAGGCTTTGTTGAGCGGCTTTTCCTTGTCTGCGGTGCCGGGTTCGCCCAGAAAAATCGGGACATCGATGTGATCGGAGTAATGTAGGGAGGTGAGCTTGATTTTTTCATCGAGCAGGAATTCGGCGGCTTCGTCCTTGATATTGAGGATAACGGCGGTGCCGCGCGTGCCGTCGAGTTTTTTGATTTCGTCCTGCGTTGCTTCGCGCACGTCGAAGCCGGTGCGTCCATCGGAAACCCATGTCCATGTTTCGCTTTCGCCGGCCTTGCGACTGACGACCGTGACTTTCGTGGCGACCATATAGCTTGCGTAGAAACCGACGCCGAACTGGCCGATGAGTTTCGGTGAATCGTTGCTGCCTTTCATTTTTTCCATGAGTGCGGCTGTGCCGGATTTGGCGATGGTACCGAGATTTTCAACCAGTTCCGCCTTGTTCATGCCGATGCCGTTATCGACGAGTACGAGCGTGCGGGTCGTGGTGTCCTTGTACACATGGATGCGGAAGGAGGGGTTGTCTTTTGTCAGGTCCGGGTTCTGGATGGCGTCATAGCGCAGGCGGTCGCAGGCGTCGGCCGCATTCGAGATCAACTCGCGCAGGAAAACATCGTGGTTCGTATAGAGCGCGTTGGCCACGATATCGAGGAGGCGTGAAACATCGGCGCTGAAATTCATTGAATTGGTTGTCATTTATATTCCTTTAAATTTTGTTTCCGTCATCCCGAGCGAAGTCGAGGGATCTTCGCTATACCATTTTTGTGACAAGTCTTTCCAGTCAGGGTTCATCTGGTTTACAAGAATATCCTTTTTCTTGCGGCTCCAGTTTTTTATCTGTTTTTCCCTTTTAATAGCATTTTCCGAATCTTCGTATTGCTCAAAGTAAACAAGCTTGTCGGTATTATATTTTTTAGTAAACCCTTCAATAATTTTACTTTTATGTTGCCATACTCGTTGTTCAAGATTGCTCGTTACCCCAACATATAAAATTTTGTTGGTCCAATTCGTCATGAAGTATATCGCAAACTGTTTCATGCCCAAGATCCCTCGGCTTCGCGATGCTTCGCTCGGGATGACGATAAATTAAAGTTTCTCACGGGAACAGCCAGTGCGCTGTCCAATCCTTATCCTGTTTTGTGTAGACAAATCTCTTATGTAGCCGGTCGGGGTGGCCGATCCAGAATTCCATGCGTTCCGGCATAACGCGGAAACCGCCCCAGTGTTCCGGGCGCGGAATTTGCTGGCCTGCGAATTTCTTTTCAGCCTTGGTCACGAGTTTTTCGAAGGTGCTGTAATCCTCGCACGGCCTGCTCTGGTTTGAAGCCCATGCGCCGAGGCGGCTGGCGCGGCTGCGGCTGGCGAAATATTTGTCATTTTCCTCATCGGTTGTTTTTACGACGGGACCGGAGATGCGGATCTGTTTCTCGAGGCTTTTCCAGTGAAAATTCAGGGCGGCGTAGGGGTGCGCCTGAAGCGCTTCAGCCTTGGCGCTTTCGAGGTTCGTATAAAACGTGAACCCGTTTTCATCCGCGCCCTTGAGCAGCACCATGCGGACCCCGGGACGGCCCTCTTTATCCACAGTCGCCAGGGCCATGGCATTGGGGTCGTTTATTTCGGATTTCTCAGCCTCGGCATGCCACTTATGAAAGAGGACCACCGGGTTGTTTCCATATTCTTTAAAAATATTATCGACCATAGCGGGAGGAATTCCTATCTCAAGCGTATAACATGTACACACGAATTAATTAGATATATGGTGTGGGACCAAAATCGCAATAAAGAAAGGCTTATTTATGAAGAATAGTTTTGCTCTGACAGTCATGACAGTCGCTGCGCTTGCCATGGTTGGCTGCACCAATACGATGCGCGGAGCTGGAAATAAACAGGTTGTCGGTACGGGCCTCGGCGCCGTTGCCGGTGGTCTGTTAGGATCGCAAGTTGGCGGCGGCTCGGGTCGTCTGTGGGCAACAGGTGCTGGCGTTCTGCTCGGCGCCCTCGTCGGTTCTGAAATCGGTGCTTCGCTCGATAACGCTGACCGGGGTTATGCGGCACAGGCACAGTCGAGAGCTTACAACGCTCCTGTCGGTGAAAGCATCTCGTGGAACAACCCGCAAAGCGGTAACCACGGCTCCTACACGCCCACCCGCGACGGTTACAGCTCGTCTGGCCGTTACTGCCGTGAATACCAGCAGACCATCGTTGTCGGCGGTCGCTCTGAAAAAGGTTACGGCACGGCTTGCCAGCAGCCTGACGGCAGCTGGGAAATCGTTAACGGTTAATCGATATCTGTCATCCCCGGCAGCGAGCTTAAAGCGAGCGTGAACGGGGATCTGGAATTGAGGTGCGGCGCGAAAGCGCCGCACTTTATTTTTTGCCGGATCCCCGCCTTCGCGGGGAAGACAAAATAGGGTGGGGAAGACAAAAAATTTATTTAGGCCGATCTTGCGCTGAAGCAGGGCGCAAGGAATTTCAGATCGTCGACTTCCTGAAGTTTTTCCGTGAGTAATTCGGATGTAACCTCTGCGCCTTCACGGCGGAGCAGGATAATCATACGCACGATGTCCTGAACTTTGATCCACGGCGTTTCGGTGAGCGCCTTGTCGAAAACAATTTTCGCCTCGGTGGGAGAAGTGCGGCAGGCGACTTCCGCGCACATCAGCGGCCATGCGCACCAGCCGATCGGGTTGCCGCTCATCAGGCGGCGGTTATGTTTCTGCGCTTCCTCGACGAAGGGCAGCGAGCTGTTGTTCTGATTGGCGCGGCCGATGGTCGAGCGGAAGGCCTCCTCGCAGGCTTTCATATGATGACGCTCGTTCGTTTCGGGTTCGGCGAAGGGATTGTAGGAACCAACGGGTGCTGGCAGAAGTGTCTGGATGTTCAGTGCTTCGGCGACGAGATAGGCGGTCGCGCGGATATACGGATCTTCACTGCTGTAAACCGCCGCGCCGAGGATGCTTTTGTTGTCGGCGCCGAGCCACGCCATTTCCTGCGCGGTGCGGCTGAAGAGCCACCACTGGCGGACGGCGGTGCGGTCGAATGTTTCGCCGATTTCTTTCGTCAGGTGCAGCGCGTGGCGAACATGTTGCTCGGCCCCAGGAGATTTTGCCATTTCATGGTAAAGAAGGCGCGTGGCGTCATAAATAAGCGGGAAGGCGTAATGCTCGGGTTTTGCTCCGGGCGTTGCGGTGAGTACCATGGTGCTGCGCGCGCGGCCCAAAGCGCCGATTGAATCGCGCTTTTTTTCCATCTCCAACATCAGGACTGAAAAGGCTTCGCCCAGCATGTATTTCCATGTGCGTAGCACTTTGTCGGCTTTGGGAATGACAACGCCGCCGGATTCCTGGAAGTCGTCTTTTCTTTCCTCTTCGTAATCTTCGACGAGGGAAATTGCCTGCCAGGCGAGGAAGAGTGCATGACGCCGCGCCTCGTCGGTGCTTTCCAGTAATTCCGCGTTTACAAAGAAACAGGCGAGGATTTTGTCCCTGGCCATGAGCTTCAGGAGCTTCTTTTCGCGCCCGATGCATATTCCGGAAAACTCAGAGCCGGTCTTTTCGGCCTGTTTCTGGAGGTAGGGGAGAAAAGCCTCGCCGGCAGGGTGTCCGAGCAGTTCGGAGCGGCGCGCTTCGAGGGCTTTGGCACGCTGGCCGTCCTGGTGGACGATATAGAGCAGCGTCAGCTGGGGAAATTCTTCCTGAATTTCCCTGCGGACGACGTTGCAGGCATGATCGACGGCGGCGGTTTCGAGACCCATGGCGGTCAGTTTAGCATGTATAGAGACTGGACGAAGCCCCTGAAATGTGTAGGATACTCAGGTTTTTAGGGTTTTATGTCATGGATAACAACAACCAGTTTCTCAAGGGTAAGCGCGGCCTGATTATGGGGGTCGCGAACGACCGTTCCATCGCCTGGGGGATCGCCGAAATGGCGGCCGCCAGCGGTGCCGAACTGGCCTTTACCTATCAGGGCGATGCGCTGGAAAAGCGCGTGAGGCCGCTGGCCGAGAGCGTGAAATCGCCCATCGTCGAGGCGTGCGATGTCACGGATGAAGCCAGCATCGACCGCACCTTCAAGGCGATTGAGCAGAAATGGGGTTCGCTGGATTTCGTCGTTCATGCGATTGCATTCTCAGATAAGAACGAGCTGGACGGTTTGTACCTGAACACCACGCGCGCGAATTTCCAGCGCACGATGGATATCTCGGTTTATTCGTTTACGGCGGTTGCGCAGCGTGCGGCGCCTTTGATGAAAAATGGCGGCTCGCTTGTGACGCTCACCTATTACGGGTCCGAGCGCGTGATGCCGCATTATAATGTCATGGGCGTGGCAAAGGCGGCGCTCGAGGCGAGCGTGCGTTATCTCGCCACCGATCTCGGCCCGCAAAATATCCGCGTCAACGCGATTTCGGCGGGCCCGATCAAGACGCTGGCGGCGTCGGGCATTGGTGATTTCCGTTACATTCTTAAGTGGAATGAACTCAATTCACCGCTCCGCCGCAACGTGACGATTGAGGATGTGGGCCGCTCGGGCCTGTTCCTGCTGTCGGATTTAGGCAGCGGTGTGACGGGTGAAGTGCTGCATGTCGATTCCGGCTATCACACGGTCGGCATGGTGAATGTGGATTCCGCCGCGCAGACGGCTGAGTTGCTGAACGGCATCGCGCCGAAGAAAGATGCCGCCGCGTGATCTGGTTCAAGGATTACACGCTCGACGATCTTAAAAATTTCCGCAACACGAACATGACCGCGTATCTCGGGTTTGAATTCACCGAGGTGGGCGCCGATTTCCTGAGAGGGCGTTTACCTGTCGATAATCGCACGACGCAGCCGTTTGGAATCCTGCATGGCGGCGCGAGTTGCGTTCTCGCGGAAAGTCTCGGCAGCGTCGCGGCGTGGATGACCATCGACCCGGACACGCACCGCGCCGTTGGCATCGAGATCAATGCCAACCATATCCGCGCGGTGACCAAGGGCCATGTGATCGGCACCTGCTCGCCGCTGCATGTGGGCAAGCGCACGCAAGTATGGCAGACGGATATCGTGGAAGAGGCGACGGGCAAACGCGTCGCGATTTCACGCCTGACGGTCGCGATTATCGATCAGGGCACGCTGTCGGCGCAGAAAGAAAAAATAAAGCTTTAGAGTTCCGATGTTGGAGAATCCGGTTTGGCCGCGTTTCTGGCGCGCCAGCGGTGCCATGCAGTCGCCGGGATGAAGAGCGGTGTAAACACCCCGGGAAATTCTCTGATCAATATCGTGATACCCCAGACAACCTCAGCGCCAGCTATACCACCGATACCAGATAGCAGTATGATGCCAGGCCAGTTACTTGGCTGTTCCTTATGGTTTTCTTCATAATTCGCACGATGGGATTGGTACTCGTCGTACTTGAGGGCTGCTCCAGAGATAAGGGTTGCGACAAGAAATGAACTAAGCAGAATTCCTCCGAGGTAGTCCTCAATAAAGCCATCATCATTTATTTTTTTGCCTGATTATAAGCGTCTCTCAAAATGCCCATGGCTAAACCCCGGTTGATTTGTTTTACATAGACCTATTTTTCATAGGGGTCAATTATTGATTGTGGAGGGGCATTGCCCCGAAAGATGACAGGCGGGTTTTTTCGAGCTATAACAATGTCATGTCTGGCAACCGTTTCGGCACATTGTTTCAGTATCAGAGCTTCGGCGAGAGCCACGGGCCGGCGATTGGCTGCGTGGTCGATGGCGTGCCGCCGAAAATCAAATTGTCCGAAGCCGACATCCAAAAATATCTCGATAAGCGCAAGCCGGGACAATCGCGTTTCACGACGCAGCGCCGCGAGGCGGATGAGATCAAAATTCTATCCGGTGTGTTCGAAGGGCAGACTACCGGAACGCCGATTGGGCTCTTGATCGAAAACATGGATGTGAAGTCGAAAGATTACGCCGACATCAAGGACAAGTTTCGTCCCGGTCACGCCGATTTCACCTATATGGAGAAATACGGCATCCGCGATTATCGCGGCGGCGGACGTTCATCAGCGCGCGAGACGGCGATGCGTGTGGCGGCGGGTGCGATTGCCCGGAAGGTTCTCGCGCACGAGATCGGGGCTAAGGTAAAAATTCAGGCCTATGTCGTGCAGATCGGGCCGCATGCTGACAATCCGAAGAAGCGCGACCTCAAGAATATCGACAAGAATGATTTCTTTGCGGCGGATGCGGGCGTCACCGATAAATGGGCGAGCTTTTTAGACAAGCAGCGCAAGGCCGGATCGAGTGCAGGCGCGTTGATTGAAGTTGTGGCGAGCGGTATTCCTTCTGGTTTAGGGGCGCCGGTGTACGATAAGTTAGACGCCGATCTCGCCAAGGCCATGATGTCGATCAACGCGACGAAGGCCGTGGAAATCGGCGCAGGCTTCGAGGCCGTCGAATGGGGCGGTGAGAAAAATGCCGATGAAATCCGCAAGGGCAAAAAATTTCTGAGCAATAACGCGGGCGGAATTCTCGGCGGCATTTCGACAGGGCAGGATATTATCGTGCGCGTTGCCTTCAAGCCGACGAGTTCTATTCTCACGCCGCGTAAAACTATAGATATCAAAGGTAAGGAAACTGAAATTTCCACCAAGGGCCGTCATGACCCGTGCGTCGGCATTCGCGGCGCGCCGGTTGTCGAGGCGATGATGGCCTGTGTGCTGGCCGATCACTGGCTGCGGCACAAGGCGCAGTGCGGATAAACAATCATGCCCCGTAACCGCTGGACAAGACACAGGCCGCTTTTTTCCGATCCGGTTTCGCATGATGTGCGCCGGGGCCGTATCCAGTGGCGCGTTTTGCCGATTGTCTGGCTGGCGATCAAGAAAACCTGCACCGCGGTCGGCGCTTTCGTTCTTGTGATGGTGTTTTTAAGCGTCCTGATGTTATCAGGATTGAATGAAACCGCAGCGCCGCCGCTACCGCAGAAGATGGCGCTTTATCTCGAGTTCAGCGACGGATTTATGGAGAAGCCTTCGGGTTCGCCGCTTGCGGGGTCGTTTAATCTCGAGCCAGCAACGGTGCATCAGGTTGTCGATGCCATCGATCTCGCGGCGAAGGATGAGCGCGTACTTGGTATTATGGCGCGCATGGATGGGGGCACGTTTTCCACCGCGCAGACAAAAGAGGTTCGTGACGCGCTGGCACGTTTTCGCGCGAGTGGGAAATTCACGCGCATCTATTCGGCATCGTATGGCGAGGCTGGTGGCGGTTTGGGGAGATTTTATCTCGCTTCGGCGTTCGAAGAGCGCTGGATGCAGCCGCTGGGCATAGTTTCGATTCCGGGCGTTGCCGCCGAGATGCCGTTCTTTCGTGGCACTTTGGATAAAATCGGCGTCGAGCCGCAATTCTTCCAGCGCAAGGAATATAAAACAGCCTATGAAAATCTGACCGCCAAGAAAATGTCGCCGCAGAACCGCGAGACGCTGGAACATATTGTCGGTGACATGCGCGCCGTGCTGACGCGCGATATTGCTGCTGACCTCCAGATCAGTCCCGTGAAATTCGAGGCTTTGGTCAATAAGGGCTTGTTCACGGGTCCTGAAGCGCTGCAGGAGAAACTGGTGACTGACCTTAATTATGTCGATGTGCTGGTGGGCCGGATCAGCGAGGAGCTGACAGGCGATCCCGAAAGCGAGGAAGAGTTTTTTGTCGATCCGAAGGCTTATCTCGCCGCTCTTGGTCGCGAGCAGTCCGAGGGTAATCTTGTGCGCGGGCATTTCAGCGATGCGCGTCCGCGTGTTGCGCTGGTGCATGTCGGCGGGGCGATCATGGATACGCGGATCGGCGTGACGTCAGCGCCGTCGGGGTTTGCGGATGAAGGCATTGCCGCTGCGGACGAGATTGCTCCGGCAATCCTGGATGCTGCGGACGATGAGAGCATCGAGGCGATTGTGGTTCGGGTTGACAGTCCGGGCGGATCGCCGGTCGCGTCGGAGACCATTCTGCGCGCCATCGACCGCGCGCAGGAGAAGGGAAAGCCCGTTATAGTCTCCATGGGTTCGACGGCCGCATCAGGCGGATATTGGGTTGCAGCGCACGCGGACAGGATCTACGCGACGCCGACGACGATCACGGGTTCGATCGGCGTTGTCGGCGGTAAGTTCTCGGCGAAGGATGTCTGGCCGAAGATCGGCGTGAACTGGGAACGCGTCGAATGGGGACGAAATGCCGGTTTGTGGTCGATCAATACACCGTTCAGCGCGACCGAAGCCGAACGCATCAATGCCATGTTAGACCAGGTTTACAATGCGTTCCTGGAACGTGTTTCGGAAGGCCGGAAGATGAGCGCCGCGCAGGTTGACAAGATTGCCGGCGGACGAGTCTGGTCAGGCGAAGCGGCGAAACGCGTTGGATTGGTTGATGAAATCGGCGGATTGCAGAATGCGCTGGATTATACGGCAACGCTCCTGAAGGCGGAAAACCGTTTTGGACTCGATGTCGTTATTTTGCCAAAACCGCTGACGACGTTTGAAGAACTGGTTGCTTTCCTGAGCGAGCAGGGTGCGGTGTATGAGGGGCTGAAATTCCAGGCGATGCTGGGGCGGGTGTCGAAGCCGTTCATGGATCAGATGGACGTGATCAGCCAGCCGAATTTTACGACTTACGAGCCACTGCAGATTCAGTAAGGCCTGAGGCCCCTGCTTTCGCAGGGGTTTCGAGGGGGGCCGGGGTTTCGACTGGTGGTGCGCCGAGAAGCGTATCCAGCTTCGTGTACATATCCAGGTAAGACATGAGAATATGGTCGGGGCCGATATTTTTCTCGATCACGGCGACGGCGGCGTTGAAGCCGTAGGCAATGGGCTCGATGCGGCAGGGCAGATGCTCGCGCGCGGCGAGCACGGCGATGACGTCCTTGTGGCGGTCGCCGATATACCAGATGACGTCGTCCTTGGTGAGCGTCAGATTCATTTTCTGCAGTGTGAGTAAAATCGGCTCCGGGTGCGGTTTCGATTTTTTAATGTCCTCGCGGAAGACGGTGGCGCGGAAATATTTCTCGAGATCGAATTTATCGAGAATGTCGTGGCCGTAGCCTTTGCCCAATCCGTTGCTTGCGAGCGCCATCGGAATATTGTGGCGCTTCAATAATTCGAGGACGTAATAAATGCCGGGGCAGGGCTCGACGATCTGCTCGACGGGTTTGCGGCGGACCTTGTGGATGGCGCGGTGGACGAGGAGTTTGGGCGTTTTGCGCGGGGCGAGATCGGTGACGTCGAGGTTATAGGTTTTGCGGGGGAGGATTTTGTTGAGGAGCTTGCGCAGTTTGAACGCGCTGTCGTCCAGCCATTCAAGCGCATGCAGGAAGATGGGGTTGATGTGCCGGACGCTGGTGCCGTCCATGTCAAAAAGCACGATTGTGGGCTTGGGCAGAGTCATCGGGCGGTATTATAGTTGTGGTGGTGGGGCATGGGAAGCATTGAAAACACCGCGAATCAGGGCCTGTTGACGCTTTAGAAGGCGGGAGAATTCGCGAAGCTGCGCGCGGCGAAGGCCGGGTTTCGAAGACCAGCGCGTCAGAGCGGCCTCAGAGAGTCTTCGTTTATGCTTGTCGGGCCATGGCCTTCTTTTCTTTCGGTTTTTCGGTTTCACTACGGCGCTTTCGGGGGGAGGGGGTAGGTCTTGAGGGTGGGCATGAACGCTTCCATGTAGCGCCGCGCAGTTTCGGCGCGCAGCGTATCGACGCACTGGCGCTGGGTTTTCAGCGCGAGGTTCAGGGCTTTGTTCGCCTCCCATGTCTGCGGGTTAATGCCACGCCGCAGGAAAAACGCGAACGCATATTCAAGAATTTGCGCCTGGCGGTGGAGCGAAACTTCGGTCGCGCCGGCCATGAGGTTTTCCTGCAGCTGATCGCAGAGCAGCGTGAGGGTGTGGCGGGCCAGAGCCTCCGCCTGTTTCGGGTCGGGGAGTGTGGGAAGTGTCATGGAGAGAGTATAGGAAGTTATTCCTAGAGAGTCAAGGGGATTTACATTCCGTCATTGCGAGCGAAGCGAAGCAATCCAGAATCTGTTTTATATTTGACTGGATTGTTTAGTCGCTACGCTCCTCGCAATGACGGGGGTTGTGAGGCGTCCTCGCAATGACGGTGTGTTAAAAAACAGGATTGCGGCAATGACGGGTGTGCTACTTGATTATTTCCTCATATAAATCCTGCCACTCAGGATTTTTGTTTTCAATCAGCGCAAGTTTTTTCTTTCTTGAGCCACCTTTGATCTGCTTTTCACGCAGGATTGCCGATTCCATGGTTTCATGTATTTCAAAAAATACCAGATTTGAACAATCATGCTTTTTAGAAAAGCCGTCGGTGATTTTTTCTTTGTGCTGGTGAATGCGCTGGATGAGATCAGAGGTGACACCTGTATATAGAGTGCCGTTGCGTTTGTTGGCCAGAATATAGACAGCAGGATTTCTGGATTGCTTCGTCACTTCGTTCCTCGCAATGACGTTTAGGTTGCGGCCTTCACGATATCCCGTGCCGTGAGCTCTGCGGTTTCGTATTGTTTTGCGGGGTCGTCGTGGTCCTGGAAGATGTCGGGGAGATAAAGGTTTTTCACGCGGCAGCGCGAGAGCAGGCTCTCGCGGTTCAGGAAATCCAGAACATAAGAGCCGAAGCCGCCGATGGAGCCTTCCTCGATGGTGATGAGCGTGCCGTGGTTTTTGGCGAGGGCGCGGATGAGCGATTCATCGAGCGGTTTGGCGAAGCGGGCGTCGGCGACGGTGACTCGTTTGCCTTTGTCCTCGAGGAGTTTTGCGGCGGCGAGGGATTCAGTGAGGCGGGTGCCATAGGAGAGGATGGCGACGCTTTCTTCATCGTAATCCCGTTGCAAAACGGGATCCATGGCGTCTTGTGGCTGGGAGGCTATGGGCCCCGGCTTTCGCAGGGGTTGCGAGGGGGGCCGGGGTTGCGAAGGGGATTCATAAACGATGCGGCCTTTGCCGATTTCGAGGGGTTGGCCTTGGGCCGGAAGTTCGATTCCGGTGCCTTCGCCGCGCGGATAGCGGAAGGCTATGGGACCGTCGTTATAGCGGGCGGCGGTGGCGACCATGTGGACGAGTTCGGCTTCGTCGCTTGGCGCCATCAGGACAAAATTCGGCAGGCAGCCTAAATAGGCGATGTCGAAAGACCCGGCGTGCGTCTGGCCGTCGGCGCCCACCAGCCCGGCGCGGTCCATCGCGAAGCGGACGGGGAGGTTCTGAATGGCGACGTCGTGCACGACCTGATCATACGCGCGTTGCAGGAAGGTGGAGTAAATCGCGACGAAAGGTTTGAAGCCTTCGGTGGCGAGGCCGGCGGCGAAGGTGACAGCGTGCTGCTCGGCGATGCCGACATCGAAAGTGCGGTCCGGGAATTCGTAGGAGAATAAATCGAGGCCGGTGCCGTCGGGCATGGCGGCGGTGATGGCGATTATTTTTTCGTCGCGCTTTGCTTCGGCGATCAAGGATTGCGCGAAGGTTTTGGTGTAGGTGGGTGCGCCGGGCGCGGATTTGGCTTGTGCGCCGGTGATGACGTCGAATTTTTTAACGCCGTGCATTTTGTCGGAGGAATTTTCGGCGGGCAGGTAGCCTTTGCCCTTCTGTGTAATGGCGTGGATGAGGACGGGGCCTTCGTGATCGGAGTCGCGGATGTTTCTTAGGATGGGGAGGAGCTGGTCGAGATTGTGGCCGTCGACGGGGCCGATGTAATAGAAGCCCATTTCCTCGAACAGCGTGCCGGTGCCGAGTGCGACGCGGGCGGCTTCTTCGGCGCGTTTGGCGACGTGGCGCAAGGGGGCGGGGAGGATTTCGGTGAATTTTTTCCCGGCCTCGCGCGCGTTCATGTAGGGCTGCGATGATACGAGCTTGGTGAGGTAGCGCGACATCGCGCCGACGGGCGGGGCGATGGACATGTCGTTGTCGTTGAGGATGACGATGAGTTTGGATTTCAGCGCGCCTGCATTATTCATGGCTTCGTATGCCATGCCGGCTGACATCGCGCCGTCGCCGATGACGGCGATGACGTGGTTATTCTTACCATTGGTTTTTTGGGCGAGGTCGCGGGCGACGGCCATGCCGAGGCCTGCGGAGATCGAGGTGGAGCTATGCGCCGCGCCGAAGGGGTCGTATTCGGACTCGGAACGCTTGGTGAAGCCGGAGAGTCCGCCGCCTTGACGGAGTGTGTGCATTTGAGCGCGGCGGCCGGTGAGAATTTTGTGCGGGTAGGCCTGGTGGCCGACATCCCAGATGAGGCGGTCGTCCGGCGTGTTAAAAACGGCGTGAATGGCGACGGTGAGTTCGACGACGCCGAGGCCAGCGCCGAGATGGCCGCCGGTTTTGGAGACGGACTGGATCATGTCGCGGCGGAGTTCTTCGGCGAGGATTTTAAGCTGCTCGTCGTCCAGGCCCTTCATGTCGGAGGGGACGTGAACCCGGTCGAGAAGGGATCCGGGCTGAGGCGGTGCAGGGTTGTTTTTTGTGGCCTGTTTCATTGAACTGCTTATTTAGCGCAAATAGCAGCGCCGGGGAAATCTTTATTGAAATTTGACAAAAACGGCTGGCTTTATTATACATAATGCCATTCGATTTACATGAATGCATAGATTTATATCAAGGTATCGACGGGGAAGAATGGGTCTTTGGCAAAGCATGCAGGACTGGAGACGTGGGAAGGAATTCACACTGGCGAGCGATCCGCGTGTGCTGATGGTTTCACGCGTCGAGGATTTTGCCCGGCTGGACGATAAAAATATTCTGGCCGCGACGATGCCAAACCCGGTTTTCATTCCGACAAAACCCGCAGAGATTGCGGCCATTTTAGAGGCGGCAACAGGCCAAGTTTTCTACGGCAAATCTGTTCCTTCTGAAATGCTCCTGCCCGGCGATCAGGAAATCAGACGTATTACTATTTTAAGAGACATAGTTCACGAATCCGTGGAAGTGAGCGTCGACCCAAGATTGACAATAGTGTGCTATCAGTGATTTCAGGGCCAGAGGTAAAACAATGTTCAAATCAATAATACAGCAACACAGTCCGCCGTTTTCTTATACCAAAAAATTTCCGGGCGGCACGTCGGTAAAGGACATTCATGCGTTCGGTGAGGTGGCGAAGCTGCTGGCAAAGCGCGCCAATGTCACGGCGGCTGTCGAGCTTTTATGCACCGAGGTTGTCATCAAGACAGGGGGTATGGAGGATTTAAAACGTCTCATGTTTCACCTGGAGCCTTCGGTGCTGGACCCAAGATTTAAAGGCGCGAATATATCGCTGGCCTATACGAATATATTTTCGCAAAAGGGAACAATGCCCGTAAAGGACTATGAGCATTTCATGTGGGAGTGGATTAAAGCGATCCGCCATGTCGGCGAACAAGCAGAGATAAATCTATCCGTGGATGTTTACGGAGACAGTGTTGCCGTTATAAGAGTGGAAAATTATAGGGCTTTAGAAAAGTTAAGAGATGGGATCGAGCATGCAAAAATAGACGAAACGATTTTGCAGCGTATGGCGCATAATCCTGACGGGCCATCTCTGGCCGGCATGCAATAACGGAGCATTTCATGTCTCGTGACCAGAAAGATTTTCCTGAATGTTTGCGTACTACTTACTCGGATGTTTCCCAAGAACTCCTGTGCCGTGAACTTGACCGCATGGAAATCATAAAAAATATATTGGAAATAGAAATTCTTGCGAGGTTTTGGCCGGGTGTGATTGAGCTTTATTTTCAAAATATGGTCGAGCTTAGTAATTTCGAGAAAATAGCATTTCCCCAAAATCTGAAAGTTAACCCGTGTCCTGCCGATCCGGGTGTTAATTAAGCGCGGTGTTAAGTTCGGTGCTAGAAAATCCATTTTTTGAAATAAAGCCCGCAGAAGATGTAGCCGGCGAGGCAGCCATAGGCGAAGTGTCCGGATAGCATTTGAAAGAAAAGTTTCCAGCCGCAAGGTGTGCGGACGTCGTTAATGACAGCCCGGCAGCCATGATAAAAATGCGATCCTGTGCTGTCGTCATCCATGCGGCTGAACTCTAAAAACAGATCAGGAATAATCGTGATGGTTCCTGCGATCAGGATGATGTAAAGCGGGCGCAGGCAACCGGAGGCTTTCATAATAAAATAAAGCGGCATGGCGAAGAAAAGGATCAGCGCCCATGCAATGAGAACTATCATCAGGGCCAATATGCTTAACTGCGAAACATGCTGTACCCATTCATGAAAAATTTTCGGGAAAAGGCCGGATTTCCAATCTCCGAAATTCACAAGAACAAACAGAATGGCAGGTATAACGGGCGTCAGAATAAAAGGGAGGAAGGCGTTAGGAGGTTTTTCTGTTTTTTTATTTTCGCCTGTTTCCATTTTTATTTTTCCATTCATGGATCCCGGCTTTTGCCGGGATTGCGAAGGGTGATGGTTAGGCGCGGCGTTTGAGGACGTGATGCGCGAGTTCTTTCAGGAGTTCGGCGCGGCCTTCGAAGACCCAGAGATGGCCGATGGCCTGCTGAACTAACATTTCCGCGCGTTCGCGGGCCTGTTGTTTGCCCATGGCACGGACGAAAGTTGATTTTCCGGCGACTTCGTCTTTTTTCGTGTCCTTGCCGGTGTCCTGCGGGTCGGCCTCCACATCGAGAATATCATCGGTAACCTGGAAGGCGAGGCCGAGGTCATACGCGTAATTGCGGAGCGCTTTCCTGTGCGGCTCGGACGCCTTGCCGAGGATAGAGCCGGATTCACAGGCGAAGGCCATGAGCTGGCCGGTTTTCATGCGCTGCATTCTTGAAATGGTGCCGAGATCGAAATCCTGTTGCTCGCCGATGAGGTCCAGCATCTGGCCGCCGACCATGCCGTGACCGCCGGAGGCGACGGCGAGCGAGCGGATGAGTTCGCAGCGCACGCGCGGGTCTTCATGGGTTTCGGGTTCGGAGAGGATCTGGAAAGCGAGCGTAAGCAATGCATCGCCCGCGAGAATGGCGGTGGCTTCGCCGTATTTTTTATGAACGGTCGGGTGGCCGCGGCGCAGGGCGGCGTCGTCCATGGCGGGAAGGTCGTCATGGATGAGCGAATAGCAGTGAATGAATTCAACGGCGGCGGCGACGCGGCGCGCGCGCGTGGGATCGACATTAAACAGGAACGCGGAATGAACCGCGAGGAACGGGCGGAGGCGTTTGCCGCCTGCGAGCACGCCGTGACGCATGGCGTCGTATAGCGGGGCTTCGGCGAGATCGGTTTGCGGCAGAAGACGCTCAATGGTGCGGTTGACGGCGTCGATGCTGTCATCCATTGCCTGTTTCAGCTGGGGGCTGGCATCGCGTGGGGAAGGGGCCATAATTACTCCGCCTTATCAGAAGGTTTGGGGTCGAAGGGTTTAGCGGACAGGGAGCCATCCTTGCCGACGGTGATTTTTTCGATTTTCGCGCGCGCGTCGCGGAGCTTGGTTTCGCAATGCTGTTTCAGCGCGATGCCGCGTTCATAGGAGCTGATGGATTTTTCCAGGGGCGCCTTGCCGGTTTCGAGGTCGCGGACGATGGTTTCCAGCTCGTCCAAAGCTTCCTCAAAACTCATTTTTTCCAGTGCGTTAGGAGCGGCCATTTCATTATCACAAATGTTTATCAAGCGCGCCAAAGTGTAAGTCAGGCGCGGTGGAAGCTCAAGGGATTTTAAGGATTTAGAGCAGGTTATGGACGGAATTTATCATCGAAATCAGCGGGTTCTATAGCAATAATGTTACGAAACGGAGAAAGTTTGACTTATTTTGTTATCGAGCGTTAAGATACTTAAATACATAATAAAGGAACTGAGTATGTTAAGAGTGGTTTTCATGCGGCACGGCCATTACGACTGGCAGACGCCGGACAATTTAAGCCCCCAAGGCGTCGCGCAGGTATTGGCTTCAGTTCAAAAACTGAAGGCTGTAGGGGTAGAGCCGGAACGGATTGTCAGCACGCCGGTCACGCGCGGAAAAGAAACAGCCCTAATAGTCGCGGATAAGTTGGGTGGTAAACTGACCGGTGAAATCATTTTCGATCCAAAGCTGGATGAAACGGGCAATACAAAATTTCTAAGGTCGCTCCAGGCGATGCCGGATGGCGTGCATTCTGTTTTTGCAGTTTCACATGCGATGACGATCTCGGAAATGATGAGTGTCCTGTTGACGAAGGAAGTGCGCTCGGAATTTTTTCTGGATATGGATGGCCTTCCGCACGGGGGTGTGGCGATCATTGATGTTGAAGGTGCCGATCGTTGCGCGGATATCAAGCCGAATACGGCCACGAAATATGAGATCGTGCTGCCGTAGATTTAAACCAGACCGAGTTTTTTCTCGAGTGCACCCACGAGCATTTGCCCCAGCGTGATGTGCATTTCCTGAATCCGCGCCGTGGTTTTCGACGGGACTTTTAAAGCAGCATCGCAGATTTTCGCCATGGCGGCGCCGTTCGCGCCGGTGAAGCAGACAGTTGAGAGTTTCTTTTCCTGTGCGGCCAGAAGCGCGTTCATGACGTTGGGGCTTTTGCCGGAGGTGCTGATGCCTATCGCAACATCGCCCGGATTGCCGATTGCCTCGATCTGGCGCGCGAAAAGCTGGTCAAAGCCGAGGTCATTGCCAATCGCAGTAAGGGCCGAGGTGTCTGTGGTGAGCGCGAGGGCGGCCATGGGCTTGCGGTTTTTGACGTAGCGCACGGCGAATTCGGTAGCGAGGTGCTGGGCGTCGGCGGCGCTGCCACCATTGCCGAAGAACAGGAGTTTGCCGCCGTTGCCCAGGGATTTTGCGCAGAGATCAACGACTTCGCCGAAATCGCCCCGTAGCGTATCAAAGGTTTTTTCGGCGACACCGAGATGTTCGCCGCTTTCGGAAGTCCAGAAATCATTAAGGTCGAAGGCCATGAGCGTTTCCCCTGAGACCCCGGCTTTTGCCGGGGTTGCGGTTATTGGGTTGTGTCGGGAACGACAATGACCTCAGGCGCGGTGTCATTGTCCGCAGCGAGTTTCTTCGCGGCGTCGTCATTTGCGCGCTGGACCCGGGCGCGTTCCTTGGCGGCGGCCGCATCGGCGGCAGAAGCGGCGCGGTTATAGCCGAGCTGCTCGGGCGAAAGCTGGAAGCCCGCGAGGATTTTATACGAACCCGCGAGATCCTTGTTCGGGAGCGGAATGATCTGGCGCATGCTTTCCTGGTAGGATTGCTGGTCGCCGGAATTGTACGACATGTCGGCGGCGAAGATTTCTTTCGCGAGGATGGATCCGGTCGGCGATGTCACCGCGACGAAGAACGGGTAGGAGAAGGCGGGCTGGCCGCCGGTGCGGCCCTGCGGTCCAAGCGTGCCTTCGAAGTTCAGTTTTACATCCACCGTGACGCTCTGAGGGCCGAACTGGCACTGGCTGGTGATGGAGCTGATCTGGGCGTGGGAGACCATGCTGCCGGTGGTGGGGCGGGCATTGTCGGTGAATTCCGCGAAGTTCGCGAGTTCAGGAACCACGGCGGCCTGCGGGCAGCCATCGGAGAGGAAATTCTCGGATTTGCCGCCAGCCTTGCCGTTGAAAGCGCCCCAGTCGGTGAAGCGCAGGTCTTCGACCAGGCCATCGACGGTATTGCAGGCTGAAAGGGCGGCAACGCAGGATGTAAGGGCTAGCAGGCGCAGGCTTTTCATGACGGGGGCTCCTGGAATAAATCTTGTCGTGGGGGCAAGAGTACGAAACGGGGGCGGCCAAATCAATAGGTTAGGGTGTGGATTTCGAGTTGTTTACCGTATATATAAAGGCCATGAACAAGCAGCCTTTAACAGTGCTTTTAGCGTCCCCGCGCGGTTTTTGCGCCGGGGTCGACCGTGCGATCCAGATCGTGGAAAAGGCTTTGATTAAATACGGCGCGCCGGTCTATGTGCGCCATGAAATCGTTCATAATAAATATGTGGTGGATTCCCTGCGCGCGAAGGGCGCGGTGTTCATCGAGGAGCTGGACGAGATTCCGCAAGGTCATGAAGACAGGCCGGTGATTTTCTCGGCGCATGGCGTGCCCAAGAGCGTGCCGGAGAATGCACGGGCGCGTGAGATGTTTTATATCGACGCGACATGTCCGCTGGTGAGCAAGGTGCACTGGGAGGCGGAGCGTTATCACAAGAACGGCAACCAGATTATTTTGATCGGCCATGCGGGCCACCCGGAAGTGATCGGGACGATGGGGCAGTTGCCTGAAGGTGCAGTGATATTGGTTGAGACTGTTGATGATGTGGAAAGACTTCATATAGCCGTAACCCCGGCGAAAGACAGGGACCATGATACGGAACGGCAACAATCTATGGGCCCCGGCCTTCGCCGGGGTTGCGAAGATAAATATCTGATTTTTAATTCCAACAAGCTCGCGTACTGCACGCAGACGACATTATCGGTGGATGACACGGCGGAGATCGTTACGGCGCTGCAGAAAAAATTCCCGCAGATGCAGGGACCGCACAAGGAAGACATTTGTTATGCGACGACCAACAGGCAGGCGGCGGTGAAGGCGATTGCGCCTTCGAGCGACGCGATACTCGTGATCGGCGCGCCGAATTCATCGAATTCCATGCGGCTGGTGGAGGTGGCGGCGCTGAACGGGTGTCCGAAATCGACGCTGGTGCAGCGCGCAAGCGAGATTGACTGGGCGTGGCTGGAGGGTGTGAAATCGCTGGGGCTGTCGGCAGGTGCGAGTGCGCCGGAAGTGCTGGTGGATGAGGTGATCGAGCGGCTGCGTGAGCGGTTCGAGGTGACGATCCGCGAAATTTCCATCATCAAGGAAGACGTGCATTTCAAAGTGCCGCATATTCTCAACGATACTTCCTCTCCTTCCTCTTCACGGGCCGCATGAATGCGTTAGTTGAGAAATTCAGGAACGGCCCCCGCAAGGCCCTGACGCTGATGGGTATGTCAGGCGTCGGCAAGACGCACTGGTCGTGGGCGCTCGAGAAGGCGGGATGGCATCATTACAATCACGATTACCTGATCGGCACGAAATATCTGCATGACGAGTTGGGCGACAGCGTGAAGACGGACGACTTAAGCGCACTGTCGGATTATGTCGGGCAGGTGGGCAAGGGATCGGTCGGGATCGAGGAATTCAAGCGCAGGCAGGCGCGTTATATCGAGGCCGAGCGGCAATCGCTTTATGATATGTGCGGCGTTATCGATCATTCGCCGGATAAATTCGTGAATGACTCCACGGGCAGCATCTGTGAGATCAATGACGAGGATTTGTTCAGGACGGTGGCCGAGCATACGCTGTTCGTTTACATCAGGGCGGGCAAGGAAGAAGAGCAGGAGCTGGTGGCACAGGCGTTTAACGAGCCGAAGCCGCTTTATTTCCAGCCGGGGCAGTTCGATGAATGGCTCGCGGAGTTCATGAAGCAGAACGGCTATAGCAAGACCGAGGATTTTTCGCGCGATGAATTTTCGCGCTGGGTTTTTCCGAAGCTGTTTTATTCGCGCCTGCCGAAATACCAGCGCATTGCGGATCAGTATGGCGTGACGGTGTCGTGCAAGGAATTGCGCGGGCTCAAAAGCGTGGATGAATTCCTGAGGGTGATCGGGTTTGACTAAGGTTGAGATTTTCACCGACGGCGCGTGCAGCGGGAACCCGGGGCCGGGAGGCTGGGGGGCGATATTGCGCTATAACGGCGTGGAAAAGGAACTGTCGGGCGGCGAGAAGGACACCACCAATAACCGCATGGAAATGATGGCGGCGATTGCGGCGCTGGAGGCGCTAAAGAAGGAATCGACGGTGGATCTGTATACGGACAGCAAATATCTGCAGCAGGGTGTAATGGAATGGATGCCGGGCTGGAAAAAAAAAGGCTGGCCGGCGCGAATCAAGAATCAGGACCTCTGGAAGCGACTCGATTCGGTGTTATCGAACCATAAAGTGAAATTTCACTGGGTTCGCGGCCATGACGGGCATGTCGAGAATGAAAGATGTGATGTGCTCGCGCGCCTTGCTATTCCAAAGCGTTAGTAACTTCGGTCCACATTCCATATTTATGGAACTCCCGGTATTAATGTTTCGTTAACCATACAGGCGCGATGCTGAAATCGTAGTCTCGAAGCGACCTCAACTCCAACAACCGGGAGGCCATTCAATGAATACGCAAGTCCAGAGTAAACAAGATGATGTTGTTCTGCCGTTACCACCGCACTTACCTGCGGATGGCGACGACATGGCGCTGTATGCACGTTTCATGCGCCATCTCAGAAATGTTCCGAACAGCCGGATGGAGATCAAAGTACTCTCCGCCATCCAGTTTACGGCCGACATCATGGGATATAGCGACGCTCATGTGGCGAAGCTGCTCGTCGATTTAGGTTTGCGCGCTCCGCGAATGGCTTTCCCGGCTGATTTTTTGAAATATGCGGGTGAGGCGATGATGCGCAACGGCTGGGAAGTCGGCGCGCCGACGCACGGCTTGATCGCGCTGCATAATCACTGGAACCGCACGGGCGAGGACAGGTTCGCCGCGTTCAGGGTCGAGCACACGCTGCTCGATGAGCGGATTTATTACTAATTGTTGTAGTCGGAATTGGCAGGGATGCGGGATGTTGAGCCGTCATTCCAGCGGATTTCCTCTTCTTCCTGGGCCTCGCGGCGGTAGCGGTATTGATCGCCTTCTTCATTGCTGCCGGTGAAACGATTGATGAGGTTTTCGAAGCTGTCGGTGAAGCCGCCGCTTGTCCTGACTGGGGCGTAGCGTCCGCGCGCGGCCAGCATGGTTTGTTTCCAGACATCGGCAGGGTAGCTGCCGCCCGTCACGTTTTTCATCGGCGAGTAATCATCATTCCCCATCCAGACGCCCGCGACGATTTCATTGGTGAAGCCCATGAACCAGGCATCGCGGCTGTCTTGTGACGTTCCGGTTTTTCCGGAGGCGGGCCAGGGGAGGCGCGCACGCTGGCCGGTGCCGTTCTCTAAAACCTGCTGCATCATCGAAGAGAGTTCGGCGACGAGCGCGGCATCGGCGACGCGGCGACGGGCGCGGTCTTCGCGTTTCTGGTAATAAAGCGTGCCGTCCTTGCCGGTGATTTTGGTGATGGCGTAGGGGAATACGGAGCCGCCGCCATTTGCGAGCGCGGCGTAGGCGGTAGCGTACTCTAACAGCGAGACTTCGTTGGTGCCGAGCGCGAGGGAAAGATCGGGGTTGAGCTGCGAGATGA
>JAGNLJ010000002.1 GCA_017999645.1 Alphaproteobacteria bacterium | reverse complement strand
TAGCTGAAACAGGTATCGACGGCACATCGAAGCTTGGCGGCGGTGGTTCCTATGTAACTGCCTTGGCCTCTGGCGGCAGCGGCGGGACCATTGGTAACGCGACGACCAGCACCCTTAACGGTCAGGCCTTCGGCTGCTTCTCCATGGGCGGCGTCAATTACTACTACCACGTTCTGATCGAGCAATAAGTCACGCGGGGAAGGGGCTCGTACGTCCCTTCCCGCATTTCCTTTTCTACAGGATCAAAAATCATGTCACAGGCGCGCTTCCGCAATCACGAAAAGGGAAGCGCGCTTGTTTATATTTTGATCGCAATCGCCCTGCTGGCAGCCCTGACCATTACCTTCATGGAGCCTTCCAGCCAGCAGACATCAACCCAGAATACGTTTAAAACGCTCACAGAAGTCGAAAGTCAGGCCAACGTCATCCGTGCCGCCATTCAGGAATGCGTGCTGTCTTATCCCAAGGGCGACCGCTGCATAAAGGACGCCGCGCCGTTGGAGGCTCATTGTACGAATGCCGCCGGAACCGACCCCAGCGCGCGCAGGAATTATCCCATCAATCCCGCCTCGACTTTTTACACGAATGCCACCCCGGACGAAGCCGACGGCCCGTTTGTGCGCGATCTCCGTTGTCCCGGCAATAATCCGGGCGAGGGTCCCAATCATGACGATCACGAGCTGATTTTTACTGGCGCGGAGGGTAAATTCCTGCCGCCGCCACCGGAATTGTTCGGCGAGTGGCAATATTACAATGGTGCTGATGGCATCTTCTTCTGGACCGCCACGTCTAAAAGCGACGCCTTTCTCGTGACGGCCCTGACCAAACTTGATGAAAAATTCGCCGAATGCGAGGCTGACATCATCGATGCCACCGGCGGCGTCGAGGAACTCGACAGCGACGGCGACCTGGAATGTGCCTCAGGTGACGTATGTTTCCGGCTCTGGATGGTCATGAACAATACAGTGGCTGTTTTTAACGGCGATACAGACGGCGATGAAACGACCGCCAACCCGCCGGACCAGAGCGACTGCTCCTCTGCCGACTAATCCGCTTTCAATGTCTTGATCTCTATTTCCGCGCGCGCGAATTCCGCGACAATATCGCGCACCAGCTCCACCGACGCTTTCTTCCGCTCGGCGTTATCCTGTAATTCACTGGCCATATCGCCGAGGATATTGCAGCAGGCTGAGCGCGCCGCACCTTTCAGGCTGTGCGCCGCTTCCTTGAGGTCATGAAAATCATTCTGATCCTGTGCCTTTTGAATGCGCTTGATCAACGGCGCCGTCATATCGCTGAACATATTGAGCATCTCGATCGCGTTGTCATCAAATGCGCCCATGAGTTCCCGCATCGCTGCCTTGTCGACTGCCGCCGTGGTTTTTTTCTGAAGCTTGGGCAGCGCAGCGTGTTCGGGTGCTGCTTCTTTCAGAAGCCCCCAGCGTATCAACAGCCGCCTGAACTGGCCGAGCGAAACCGGCTTGAGCAGGCATTCATCAAACCCGTGCCGCAAATACGCATCGCGCTGCGCCATCTGCACGTCTGCCGTCAGGGCGATCACCGGAAAATGTCCGCCATCCGTTTTTTCTTTCTTTCGTATCGCATCGACAAGGCCATAACCGTCAATGCCCGGCATATGCAGGTCCGTAACCAGTATGCCGTATTTACCCGTCTCCAACGCATCCAGCGCCTGCCGTCCGTTCTCTACGAAATCCGCTTCCACGCCGACTTTTTGCAGTTGGCGTTTCAGGATTTCCTGCACGCTGATCGTGTCTTCAGCGATTAACAGGCGCGTCGGGCCTTCGATATTGATATGGCTTGCCTTGCTCGATGCGTTTTTAACCGCTTCGCCGAGACCCGCACGGCTCGCGGGTTTCGTGAGATACGTTACGCCAAGCGCCTGCAGGCTGTGCTGCAATCCCACATCATCCCGCACCGTATACATGATCAAGCCGATATTAGGGCGGATATGCATGATCTCTTTAATGAGGTCGAGGCCGAGGCCATCCGGCAAACCCTGGTCGATCACCGCGACATCGAACGGGCGGCGCTGCACGAGCTGGTAGCCCTCCATATAAGAAGGACAACTCTCGACCGTCGCCCCCATTGATCGCAGGGAGTTTACAATTTCTTTCGCACCGCGCGGGTGATCCTCGACTGACAGAACGGAAATTCCGTCCAGCTTGGGCAACTCGATCGTGGTTTTATTAACATCCACTTCCTCGGTTGGAATTTCAAACCAGAAAACCGATCCTTGTCCCTCGGCGCTGGTCACGCCGATTTTTCCGCCCATCAGTTCGGTCAATTTCCGGCAGATCGAAAGCCCAAGCCCCGTGCCGCCATATTTGCGCGATGTCGAATTGTCGGCTTGCGTGAAGGATTGGAACAGTTTTGCGCAAACTTCGGGACTCATGCCGATACCCGTATCGACCACTTCAAAACGCAGGCCCAGCTTGCCCGCCGGTACCGTTATGTTTTTAAGCTCACGTGTGACCCGCACCGTAACGGTACCATCCTTGGTGAATTTCAGCGCATTACCCGCAAGATTCATGATGATCTGCCGCAGCCGCTTTGGGTCGCCGATGATAACGAACGGAACATCCGTGGCGATATCGTCTTTCAGTTCGACATTAACGCCGTGAACCTTCACCGCCAGCGCCTCGAGGATGCCGCGCACGAGCGTCCTGACCGGAACCTCGAACACGTCGAGCTCCATCTTGTTCGCATCCATCTTTGCGAGATCAAGAATATCGTCGAGGATTTCCAGCAGCCCGCTCGCCGCGCTCTGCGCCGTTCCGACCATGGCGCTGATGCGCTCGTCGGGACGTTCATCCGCGATCAATTCCAGCAGCCCGTAAATTGTCTGCATGGGCGTTCTGATTTCATGGCTCATCGTCGCCAGGAAATTGGATTTCATTTCCGCCATCGCGTCGGCCTTCTCGACGGCGGCAATCAGTTCCTCTTCATGTTCCTTGGTCGCGGAGATATCCGCGCCCCAGAGAACAAAAGCCTCTTCCCCATCCCAAACACTTTCGGTGATCACGAAACTCACCCATCTCTTGCCGGTTTTATAAACCCGGCTGGCTGGCATGATGTAAGTCTTTGGCGGGGTTACACTTTTGAGCTTTTTCAGAAAAACCGAGGCCTCAAGGTCTGGCCAGACATCGTCGAAATTCTGGCCCTTTACCTGGCCGGGATTGTCAGCACCCGCCATATGGGTAAACGCGGCATTGGCATACAGCACAGCATTACCCATGCGGCTTTTACGCAGCACGCACACTGCGAGTGGAATGTCGTCGTATATCGAGGAATCCTGCATCGAAATGTCGAAAAACCGCTTGAAATCCTTGCCTTTAAAGCCGGTTTTAGACTATCACAGATACTCCCGGCGGGAGAAGCCCTCGGGAATACAGGAGATTATTATGGGATACAAAATCGCAGTCGTTGGCGCCACCGGAAATGTCGGGACGGAAGTCCTGAAAATTCTGGATGAGCGAAAATTCCCGGCTGATGAAGTCGTTGCGCTTGCCTCGGCGCGTTCCGTGGGCAAGGAAGTCTCCTATGGCGAGAAAAACCTGAAAGTTCAAAATCTCGCCACGTTCGATTTCAAGGGCACCGATATTGTTTTCTCGGCAGCCGGTTCTGACGTATCCAAAGAATTCGTTCCGCGCGCGGCAAAACATGCCATCGTCATCGATAAAACCAGCCTGTTCCGTATGGAGCCGGACATCCCCCTCATCGTGCCGGAAGTAAACCCGGACGCGATCAATGACTACGTGAAACGCAACATCATTGCCGTGCCAAACTGTTCGACAATTCAAATGGTCGTGGCGTTAAAACCACTGCATGACTTCGCGAAAATCAAACGCGTTGTTGTGGCCACATATCAATCCGTGTCCGGCACCGGTAAGGCCGCGATGGACGAGCTGTTCAACCAGACCAAGGGCATCTTCATGAACGCGACGCCGACGCCGGATGTTTATCCGAAGCAGATCGCGTTCAACGTTATCCCGCACATCGACAAATTCATGGATGATGGCATGACCAAGGAAGAATGGAAGATGATGGTCGAGACTAAAAAAATTCTCGGGTCCGATATCAGGGTCTGTGCGTCGTGCGTGCGCGTGCCTGTGTTCATCGGCCACTCTGAAATGGTCAATGTCGAGTTCGAGCGCGAAATTTCCGCCGACGAGGCGCGTAAAATCCTACGCAAGGCACCCGGCATCACCGTCATCGACACCGATAGCGAACTGACCTACGCCACCCCCGCCGAAACGCAGGGCGACGACGACGTATTCGTCAGCCGTATCCGCGAGGACATATCGGTCGAAAACGGGCTGAACTTCTGGTGCGTATCCGACAACCTCCGCAAGGGCGCGGCCCTTAATGCCGTGCAAATCGCGGAATTGCTGGTAAAAAAGCAGTTGAAAGCCAGGGCCGCGGCCTAAAACCCCCATTGATTTCACAGGGAAAAAACCTATTATAAGGGTGCTCCGGGCCCTTGCCCGTGCGCGTCTTGAAAGAAATCAGATGTCCGCCAACAGCAACAGGCCACTCTCGCCGCATCTCCAGGTTTACCGCCTGCCGCTCCTGGCTATTTTGTCGATTTTGCACCGCATGACCGGCGCCGCACTGAGTATCGGCGGTCTGATGATCGCCTGGTGGCTGGTCGCCGCCGCGCTCGGCGAAGAGCAATATAATATCGCCATGAATTTCATCCGCTCGCCGCTCGGCATCTTCATGATGTTCGGCTGGTCGGTTGCGTTTTATTACCATCTCTTCAACGGCGTCCGTCATTTAATCTGGGACACCGCGCGCGGCTTTAAACTCAAGCAAGCCTACACATCGGGCTATGTCGTATTATTGTTCACCGCGCTGGCGACTGCCGCCACATGGTATGAAGTTTACAATTAGGAAAAAAATTAATGGCTCTCGACGCTGTAAAACATTGGAAAGTTCTTCGCTTGACGGCTATCGCTGCCATTCCGCTCTGCATCTGGTTCATCCTGAATATCCTCGGCCTCATCGGCGCGCCGTATGAAGTTTTCCGCGCATGGCTGCAAAGCCCCGTCAACGCAGTGTTCATGATCGCGCTTATCGTCGTCACGTTCTATCACGGCATGCTCGGCGTCCATGAAATCCTCGAAGATTACGTCCACGCGCCCGGCATTCTGAAAGCCTCGATGACTGCCAAATGCATCGCCTTCGTCATCGTCGGCGCCATATCCGTTCTCGCTGTAGTAAAGGTCGCCTTCTTATGAGCTACAAAATCATCGATCATGAATATGACGTTGTCGTCGTCGGCGCTGGTGGCGCGGGCCTTCGCGCCGGCTTTGGCTGCGCGGAAAAAGGCCTCAAGACGGCTTTCGTGACAAAAGTTTTCCCGACCCGCTCGCACACCGTGGCGGCTCAAGGAGGAATCTCCGCCGCGCTCGGCAATATGGGCGAAGACGACTGGCGCTTCCATTTCTACGACACTATTAAAGGATCGGATTGGCTTGGCGACCAGGACGCCATCGAATATATGTGCAAGGAAGCCATCCCCGCCGTCATCGAGCTGGAGCATTACGGCGTCCCGTTCTCGCGCACGGCCGAAGGCAAAATCTATCAACGCGCTTTCGGCGGCATGACCACGCACTACGGCAAGGGCACCGCGCAAAGAACCTGCGCCGCCGCCGACCGCACCGGCCACGCCATCCTCCACACGCTTTACACGCAGGCCCTCAAGCACAAGGCCGAATTCTTTGTCGAATATTTCGCACTCGACCTCATCATGGATGGCGACGTTTGCCGCGGAGTCACCGCTTGGAATCTTGACGATGGCACAATCCACCGCTTCCGCGCACACGAAGTCATCCTCGCCACCGGCGGTTATGGCCGCGCTTATTTCTCCTGCACCTCCGCACACACATGCACGGGCGATGGCAACGCCATGGTCCTCCGCGCCGGAATACCATTACAGGACATGGAATTCGTACAGTTCCACCCGACCGGCATTTACGGTGCGGGCTGTTTGATTACCGAGGGCGTGCGCGGCGAGGGCGGTTATCTTACAAACTCCGAAGGCGAGCGCTTCATGGAACGCTACGCGCCGAGCGCCAAGGACCTCGCCTCCCGCGACGTTGTTTCGCGCTCGATGACCGTCGAAATCCGCGAAGGCCGCGGCGTCGGCGAACACAAAGATCACATCCATCTGAACCTGATGCATCTCGATCCCGACATCATTCATTCGCGCCTGCCCGGCATCGCCGAATCCGCGCGCATTTTCGCGGGCGTCGACGTGACGCGCGAGCCCATCCCCGTCCTGCCCACCGTTCACTACAATATGGGCGGTATCCCGACGAATTTCAGAACCGAAGTCGTCAACCCGACCGCATCCGACCCCAACCGCGTCGTTAATGGATTAATGGCAATCGGCGAAGCCGCCTGTGTCTCCGTCCACGGCGCGAACCGTTTAGGGTCGAACTCGCTGTTAGATCTCGTCGTCTTCGGCCGCGCCGCCGCGCTTCAAGCCGCAGAAAAAGTCAAACCGGGCTCTGCGCATAAACCGCTGAAATCTGAAGCCGGTCTCGAGCGTCTCGACAAAATCCGTCACGGCAAGGGCAAAACCCGCGTTGCCGATCTTCGTCTTCAGATGCAGCGTTCTATGCAGAACCATGCCGCAGTCTTCCGCACGGGCGAAACTCTGGAAGAGGGCGTCGGCCTCATCGATAAATGCTTCGCACAAAAAGGCGATATGCAGGTCACAGATAAATCCATGATCTTCAACACCGACCTCGCAGAAGCGCTGGAGCTCGATAATCTTTTATCTCAGGCCGTCGTCACCATGCACTCCGCATCCAACCGCCAGGAATCGCGCGGCGCGCACGCGAGAGAAGATTTCAAAAACCGCGATGACAAAAACTGGATGAAACACACCGTGTCGTGGATAAACGATCAGGGCAAAGTCAAAATCGACTACCGCCCGGTCATTCTTCATACCTTAACCGGTGAGGTCGAGCCGATCCCGCCTAAAGCAAGGGTCTATTAATGGTCCAGTTTACGCTCCCGCAGAATTCCAAGATCCTCCCCGGCAAGAAAATCGATGCCGCGGGCGAGGCCAAAAATAAAAAAACCTTCCGCGTCTATCGCTGGGACCCGGATGACGGCCAGAATCCCCGCCTCGACGAATACACAATTGATTTGTCCAAATGCGGCCCGATGGTTCTGGATGCGATCATCTACATCAAGGACAAGATCGATTCCACGCTGACCTTCCGCCGCTCCTGCCGCGAAGGCATCTGCGGCTCATGTTCGATGAATATCGACGGCACGAATACGCTGGCCTGCACCAAGGCCATTCATGACTGCGGCGATAACACCAAAATCACGCCGCTGCCGCACATGGCGGTGGTAAAAGACCTCGTGCCCGATCTCAAACATGTCTACAAGCAATACGAATCTATAGAACCGTGGCTCCAGAACGACGAACCCGTACCTGAAAATGGCCGCGAACGCCTGCAATCCCAGGCCGATTCAGAGGCGCTCAATGGTGCCGATGGTCACGGCCCCGCCGGTTGCATTCTCTGCTTCTGCTGCTCCACGGCGTGCCCGAGTTACTGGTGGAACGCCGATAAATTCCTCGGCCCGGCTGTCCTGCTGCAAGCCTGGCGCTGGCTCAGGGATACGCGCGACAAGGCGAAGGCAAAACGCCTCGAAAAACTGAAGGATCCGTTCAGCATGTATCGCTGTCACACGATCATGAACTGCACCAAGACATGCCCCAAGGGCCTGAACCCGGCGCAGGGCATTGCCGAAATCAAAAAGCTTATGGTTTCGGGCGAATAAAGTACCGGCCATGTCACTCATCCTCGACATAACCCGTAATACCGTTCTTCCACTCACGCTGCGGAAGAAACTGGGAAGATTTATCAACATTCCAGAGGCCGAGGATTTTTCCCTCGATGTATTCGGCCAGAATTATCACGGCACGACCAACACGCATCTGGACTGCAAGGTTTACCGCTACGGCATGCACGAGCCCTCCACAATCCGGGTAATGCGTAAACTACTTCAATATTGCAAGAAGAACGGTCGCGAAGCTGTTTACGTCGATATCGGCGCCAATACTGGCTTGCATATGCTGGCGGTTGCGGATGTCGCCGATTTTGTCCACGGCTTCGAACCTTGGGAGAAAGTGCGTCAGCATGCTGAGCATAATATTACGGCGAATAATCTTCTGCATCTGCATCTTTATCCTTTTGGTCTGTCGGAAAAAAATGAACAGTTGCCGTTTCGTTTGCCCAAGGGCGACAACCTCGGAACCGGCCGGTTTATTAAAGAAAGTTCAAGCGGTGATATTTTCTTTGAGGTGCGTGAGGGTGACAAATTTTTTGCTGAAAACAATATACGCCCCGCCGTCATAAAAATAGATGTCGAAGGCCATGAAAAAAAAGTTTTAAAAGGTCTCGCCTCCACGATCAAAAAGCACCGACCGTTCGTGATATTTGAATTCGGCGAGCATTCCCGCAAGGATTTCCGAACCGACAGAAATCTTTCGACCATCTTCGACAAAGGTTATTTCTATTACGGCATCCGGCGCAGCCGTGAACAGCCGGTTCTTGCGCCCTTCAATCCCAAAAAGAAATGGGAAAATATCCTGGCCAGTCCTGTCGTTTACGAGAATATTTAGGGGTCGAAGGTTTTAAATTGAATGTCCGTCACGCACGTGGCGTTATACATCTGGATGATATCTTCTTTGCTGAGCATCAAAGTCTGCGTGCAGGTCGACATCCCCTCGACAGGGACTTCTTCCAGTTCGATGTTATCCGAAACCGGCATTTTTCCGCTTTCAAGCGTGCGGGTTTTCAGCGTTGCCTTGCGGCCATCTTTGGAAATTTTTATCTCAGATACTTCAATCTGGCTTTCATAACCATCCATCGTATTGGCGGATTGATGAATGCTCTCGATAAAATCGTCCTTATCGACAGTCATGATTTTGACCTGGGTATCAAAACCTGGGATGGCATAACGCATGGTGCTTTTGAAGCGCGCATCGTGATGCAGATGCTCGTCAAGATAGTTATTGATCTGTTCGTCATCCATTTCGCTTTCGCGTCCGGATGTAATCGCGGTGGTTTGCTCGATGAAGCTGCGGATATTGTCATCCGTAAGTTCGGTGACAGCCTGTGCCTGCGCCGTGCCAATGGTCATGGCCAGCAAAACGCCTGCAATAAAATTTATGGAACGCACCATCCAAAGCTCTTGAATTTAAGCCTTTTTACCCGGCCACCCTGCGCCGGGCTTATATAATAATTATCGGTAAAAAAGGTGAAATTAACCCTAATTTTTTAAGGTCATAGACGTGCGATTTAATTGTTTATTATCAGAGACTTAAATGTCTATATCAAGGCCTATATCGAGCGCTGGGGCGCTGTGGGTAAGGGCACCGACGGAAATGTAGTCCACGCCGGTTTCCGCGATGGCCCGGACAGTTTCAAGTGTCACGCCGCCGGAGGCCTCAGTAACGATTTTTCCCTTGGCGAGGGCAACGGCTTTCTTGAGGTCGACGAGCTTGAAATTATCCAGCATCACGATATCCGCGCCGCCGGATTTCAAAACTTCTTCCAGTTGCTTGATCGTATCGACTTCGATTTCAACCTTGAGGCCATGACCCGCATTTTTCACCTGCGCGAGCGCCTGCTTGACGCCGCCCGCAACGGCAATGTGATTGTCCTTGATCAAAATCATGTCATCAAGACCGGAGCGGTGGTTATGCCCGCCGCCGCAACGCACGGCGTATTTCTGAAGCGCACGTAAATTAGGAATCGTCTTGCGCGTACAGGTTATTTTCGCGTCCGTGCTTTTGACCTGTTCAACATATTTTGCGGTTAGGGTCGCAACGCCAGACATTTGCTGGATAAAATTAAGCGCCGTGCGCTCGGCGGTAAGGAGAGGCCGTGCAGGGCCTTCGATTTCGGCTATGTCCTGACCGGCCTCAATTACCCCTCCGTCATTCGCATGCAGCGTGATTTCAAAATCCGGGTCGGTGAGGGTAAAGGCGGACAGTCCGACGATTAAGCCCGCCACGACGCCGGGCGCGCGGGCGCGCAACAGGGCCTTTGCATTCGCTTCGGCGGGGATCAGTAATTCCGAAGTAACATCACGCCCGTGGCCAAGATCTTCCATAAGGGCCTGGCGGACAATCGCTTCAATCTGGAGGGTATTCATCAGCTAAGTTCCAGCATGCGCTCCACCGCACGGCGGGCGCGGGGGATGATCTCGGCGGGAACCAGAACTTCCGGCGATTCAGTTTGCAGGCATGCCAGAATTTTCGGCAGAGAGATACGCTTCATATACGGACACATCTGGCATGCACCGATCATCTCGACTTCCGGGTTGGCGCTGGCGATGTTATCGCTCATCGAACATTCGGTCATCAGCACGGCCTTTTTCGGCTGGTTCTTTTTAATGTAATCATCCATTTGCGCGGTTGATCCGGTGTAGTCCGATTCTGCGATCACTTCCGGCGGGCATTCAGGGTGCGCGAGGACGATAGCGCCGCCATGTTGCGCGCGCACGCGCTTGACATCCTGCGCGGTGAAACGTTCATGCACGATGCAGGCACCGTCCCAGACGATGATTTTTACGTCCGTTTGCGCTGCCACATTCTGCGCGAGGAACTTATCGGGCGTCATGATGACGGTGCCGTGACCTTCCTTGCCGAGCGCATTCACGATCCTGAGTGCGTTCGACGATGTGCAGCAGACATCGGACTCCGCTTTCACTTCCGCAGACGTATTCACATAGGTCACGACGGGAATTCCCGGGTGCTGTGCTTTCAATGCGCGTACATCGGCGGCGGTGATGGATTCAGCTAAACTACAGCCTGCTTTCATGTCGGGGATTAAAACTTTTTTATCAGGGCACAGGACTTTGGATGTCTCCGCCATGAAATGCACGCCGCACTGGACGATAATGTCGGCCTGCGTCTTCGCCGCTTCCTGCGCGAGTTTGAGGGAGTCGCCCACGATATCGCCGACGCCGTAAAAAATATCCGGCGTCATGTAATTGTGCGCCAGGATGACGGCGTTCTTTTCCTTCTTCAGGCGGTTGATTTCGTGGATGTAAGGCGCAAGGGTTTTCCAGTAGTCTTCGCGGTATTGGCGAGCCAATTTCTGGTATGCCGGAGCGGTGCTTTTAGCGACCTCGTCCGTGTACTCCAACCCCTTTACTTGTGTAAGCGCAGCCATATTTGTTCTTTATATGTTCGCCATTATTTTATAAGTTGATGTATGTCACACATTACAGGGGTCAAGGTCAAGGAATATGGCTGATTTGTTCGTAGCCGCTAACCAGGAAAACGAGCCCGGGCAGGAGCTTAACAGGCCGCTGCCGGAGCGCCTGCGCCCCCGCGCCCTTGAGGATGTGGCGGGGCAGGAGCATCTGGTCGGTCCGGACGGCCCCTTAAAGGTCATGCTGGAGGGCGGGCGCCTGTCGTCCTTTATCCTCTGGGGCCCGCCGGGCTGCGGCAAGACGACGCTGGCCCGGATCGTGGCCGACCACACCGACCTTCATTTCGAGCAGATTTCGGCCATCTTTTCAGGCGTGGCAGATTTGCGGAAGATTTTCGATTCCGCCCGTATTCGGCATAAAAACGGCAAGGGCACGCTGCTCTTCGTTGATGAAATTCACCGCTTTTCAAAATCGCAGCAGGATGCGTTTCTGCCCGTGATGGAAGACGGCACGATTCTCCTGATCGGTGCCACAACCGAAAACCCGTCTTTTGAACTTAATTCCGCGCTTCTCTCCCGTGCGCAGGTTTTTGTGTTGAAACGGCTGGACGATGCCGCGCTGGAAATCATTCTGGAACGCGCTGAGAAAGAAGCCGGTAAAAGGCTCTCTCTCGATGAACGCGCCCGTGAGACATTAAAAGCCATGGCCGATGGGGACGGACGTTATGCGTTGTCGATGGCCGAACAGGTTTTGAATCAGGCCAAAAAACTGGACACCGAAAGCCTGCTGAAAATCATCCAGCGCCGCGCGCCGCTCTACGATAAGAAAGATGACGCGCATTACAACCTGATTTCCGCCTTTCACAAATCATTGCGTGGTTCGGATGCCGATGCCGCGCTCTATTGGATGGCGCGCATGCTGGCTGGCGGCGAGACGCCGGAATATATCCTCCGCCGCATGGCGTGCGTGGCGTCGGAGGATGTTTCCAACGCCGATCCGCAGGCGCTGCAGGTCGTTATGGCCGCGTGGCAGGCATTTGAGCGTCTCGGTTTGCCTGAAGGTGAACTCGCCATGGCGCAGGCCTGCACATATCTCGCCACCGCACCAAAATCCAACGCGAGTTATATGGCGTTTCAGGCCGCGAAACAGGCGGCTGAGAAAAGCGGCTCCCTTATGCCGCCAAAAAATATCCTCAACAAACCGACGAAACTGATGAAAGATCTCGGCTATCACGCGGGTTACCAGTACGACCACGATTATGACGGTGCGTTTTCAGGGCAGAATTTCTGGCCGGAGGAACTGGGCCCGCAGGAATTTTATAACCCGCCGGAGCGTGGCTTTGAGCGCGAGATCAAAAAACGTCTCGATTACTGGGCTAAATTACGTCGCTCGCTCAAAAGTAAATAAATCCCGCTGAGGATGATGATGCCAGCACCCGTGAGCATCCACACATCAGGTGCATCCCCGAAAATCAGCCAGCCGAAAACCAGCGCCCAGAGCATTTCAATATAAAGGAACGGTGCCACCACAGACGATGCCGCAATTCTGAAAGATAACGATACGGCTGTCATGCCAAGCGCTGCCATAATTCCCAGTAGAACGAAAACCGCCATATGGTCAATCGCCGGCATCACAAAATCAGTTATCATTAAAGGAAAAGCCAGAACCGCAACGCCAAGGGTTGGGAAAAATCCTGCGCTGAACGCGCTGGGCTTGTCCAGAAATCGCGCGGTAAAGAACAGCAGGGCAATCATAACCGTAGCAAGCAAGGGCAGGAATAGCATCGGGTCGAAAACTTCCGTGCCAGGGCGCATGGCAATTATCACACCGATAAATCCTGCAACAATTGCCAGCCACTGCGCCTTGCTGGCCACTTCCCTGAAAAACCAGAAAGCGAGCAGGGTAACCATGAACGGCTTGGTAAAAATCATGGTGTAGACGTCGGCCAGCGGAAAAATCTTGTAAGAATAGTTCAGGATCATCGCGAGGGTAAAATTAAGCGCGGCCCGGCAGAGGTTGATTTTGAGATTTTTGCGGTCGAACGTGCCCTTCAGCCCTCCAAGCAGGGGAGACAAAATGACCAGCAAAATCACTGCCAATATGTTCTCGATGCAGATAACCTGCGAAACCGTGTAATGCTGCATCAGCCATTTGGCGCAGATATCCGCCACGGCAAAGGCCGAATAACCGCTCAAGGCCAAAAGAATTCCTTTATATGTGGGGCTTAAACCGCTAAACATGGTGGGACATTAAGGGGTTAAGCCTATGAAAACAATACTCGCCATTGCCCTCGGCGGCGCTCTCGGGTCGGTCCTGCGCTACGGCACCTATATAGGTGCTGGAAAAATGCTCGGCATGAATTTTCCGTGGGGAACGCTGATCGTGAATATCGTGGGCTCCTTTTTGATTGGGGCTTTAACGGGCATGTTCGCATCCGTCTGGCAACCACCCGAAGAGATGAAGTTGTTTTTGATTACGGGATTTCTTGGGGGCTTCACAACTTTCTCTGCGTTCTCTCTCGATTTTGCAAATTTATGGAGCGGGGGTTCGACGACTATGGCCGTTGTTTATGTTGTCGTATCCGTGACTGTTTCAATCGCCGCCCTTTTCGCAGGGCTATTAGCCATGAGATTTATAACGCCATGAGCAATGTACGTCATATAGAAGTCGCAAAAGACGACGACGGCCAGCGTCTTGACCGCTGGCTTAAACGCCATGTGCCGGAACTTCCTTATGTTCTGGCCCAGAAACTTATGCGTCAGGGCCAGATCCGCGTCGACAGCAAGCGCGCTAAAGCCGAAACCCGTCTGAAAGCCGGGCAGGACGTACGCATCCCGCCGATCGCTACGATCGGCCAGCGTCAGAAAACCCGTAAGGAAATCTCGGACAAGGACCGTGCTTTTATCAAATCACTGGTCATTTACGACGATGGTGACGTTATCGCGCTGAATAAGCCCGCCGATCTTGCTACGCAGGGTGGCACAAAAATGAAGCGCCACATTGACGGTTTGCTTGATGCTTTGAAAAATAAGGAGGGTGTGAAACCGCGCCTCGTTCATCGCCTTGATAAAGACACCAGTGGCGTGCTGCTGCTCGCTCGCTCGGCGCAGGCCGCGCGGGTTCTGGGCGAAACCTTCAAAGGCCGGGAAATTAAAAAAATATACTGGGCCATCGTTGCGCCGACGCCGAAAATTATTAAAGGAACGATCCGCGCCGCGCTGATAAAGGGCGGTGGTCCACGCAAGGAAAAAATGCTCGTCGATGAAAAGGACGGCAAGAAATCCCGCACTGATTATTCCGTTCTCGAAAATGTTGGCGATGACGCGGCCTTTGTTGCCTTCTGGCCGCGTACAGGCCGCATGCACCAGATCCGCGTTCACGCGCAGGTCATGGGCAGTCCCATTCTGGGCGACGGAAAATATGGCGGCTCCGGTGCTAAAATCGAAACCATGGAGCACGCGAAACGTCTGCATTTACATGCCCGCCGCGTTATCCTGCCGCACCCCATGCGTAAAGGTACAATCGACGTGACCGCGCCCCTGCCGCCGGAATTGCTTGTAAGCTGGAAAAATTTCGGATTTTCACCGAACGACAAAAGCGACCCCTTCGAGGATATGGAGGATTAGATCATATGACTGAAGAAACTCTTGATGTAAAACCGCAGCGCAGAAGATGGTTCGGAACGACTTTCAAGGTTCTCTTTTTTGTTCTTGCAGGCTTGATTCTGATTTTTGCGGTTCTTGCCAATCTCGGCGGTTCGAGCGATACGCTTAAAAAATCGATTGAAGAGTTTGTCGCTGAAAATACAGGCTATGATGCGAAAGTCGGCAAGCTCAATAATATGAATTTCTTTCCTGACATTGTTCTGGATTTCGAAAATACAGAATTTTTCCGTCGTGGTCAGATCGATGTTGTCATGGCAGCTCAGAAAGTCCAGGTCACATTCGGTTTCTGGGATGTAATGGCCAGAACCGGAAAAATCAAAAAGATGAATATCGAGGGGTTTCGTGCCCTGCCCGAAACTCTCATGGAAAAAGGCGTGCGCGTTGACAGGCTGGCGATCGTCGAGACTGAAAGCGGTCCGCGCATGGAAAGCACGGGCTTAATTGGCGATCATCCCTTTGCCGTTTCATACAGTATGGAATCGTCAGGTCTCGGCGGCGGTAAGAATTATAGCTTCGGTCGTGAGCGCGATCTCAATATAACGTTCGGTGATGCATCCTTCACAGGTCATATGAAGGAAACTGACAAGCAGGACATGGTGCTTGAGAACATCGAAGTTAAATTGGGCGATAAACCTGTTTCGACGGGTAACATCGTCATAACGAGGCAAGAAAACAGGGTTAAAATATCTGGCGATATCATCATGAAAGAGCATGAAACGGATATTAAACCCGATGTTAATCTGCACTTGAGGACCGAGCGTCTTGGCATACTCCGGATCGATGGAGCCTTGAACAGTACGGAGTTTCATACCGGTGATTTCTCAGCGGGCTCGGCTTATGATGGTTTGATGACGATTGTTGAAAACGCTTTCTGCGTCGCTGATGATTCTGAACTCATCGATCTTGAGCTTGATGCCGGAACGCTTTATCGCGGCGATGTTTCTGAGGGTGGATATAAAGGCCCACTGCCGCTGAAAGGCTGGCGCATCGACACCGGTGCCATTAAAAAAGCGCCCTGAGCATGAAGCGTTTTTATAAATTCGTCAGCCTCGGCGACGGCAAGAAGGGGCGCAGCATCCTTCTCGACGGCAAGCCTGTCAAAACCCCGGCGCGAAATCTGCTGGAGACGCCGCATCTGGGTCTTGCGAACGCCATCCTGCAGGAATGGAACCGGCAGGGCGACAAGATCATGCCCTCGGAAATGCCGCTGACCCAGCTGCTCAGCACGCGCATCGACCGCGTCGGCAGCGAACGTCCGGCTATGACAGATGCCCTCATGAAATACCTGGATACCGACCTCATCTGTTACCGGGCCGCGCTTCCTCCCGAAATGGCGGGGGCACAGCAAGCCGCATGGGACCCCTGGCTTAGCTGGTTTGAACAGGAATTCGGCTCCGCGCTTGAGACGACGACCGATCTTAAAGCGTTGAAACAGCCCGCCGCCGCCTACGAAGCCCTGCTTGAATATACCGAAGGGCTGGATGACGACCGTTTTACCGTTCTGCAGGTGGTGACGCCGCTTTGCGGTTCGGTGGTTCTTGCCGCCGCCTTTGTGCAGGGGGCTTTAAGCCCGTCTCAGGCCTTTGCCTGCGCACGGGTTGAGGAAAACTACAAGGCCGGACTTTATGACGAAAAAACCTACGGCCCGGACCCCGCGCAGGAGAAAAAGGACAAGGCCGAGATGGCCGATCTCGAAGCCTGCGCCAAATTTCTTGACCTTTTATCCGCTGCTGATTAGTTTGACTTCTTTGCTTAGGAGAAACTCAAGATGGCAGATCCGTTCGAATTACAGGTCCTCTTTTCCGAATCGCATGGCGGTGACGTTGTCGCGGCGCAGATTATGCTTGATGAGCAGCGTCGGGAAGCGGAGCGTACTACTTGCGGATCTCCAAAGCCTTCTGAGCCTGCCAAATCTTAACCTGGGTATTACGCCCGGGAAAACAACCGGGCCGTTACCTTGAAACCTTTCCAAAAAAGACAAGTTTTCTCAGGCGTAACGACCGGTTAAAGAACCGGATTGCGAATTATTGAGATAAACGATGTTAGACAAAATTGGATATAGAGACGTCTGGAACTTCTCGCGGCATTACTGGCGCAAGCGCCCGAAAACCGCGCTGTTTCTTGTCGTCCTGATGATTACAGCGACGCTCGCCGATACAATTTTCCCGATTTATACGGGCAAGATCGTCGATGCGCTCGCCGGCCATACGCCTGGCGACGAGGACGCCTTGAGCGAGGTGATGGGTTATCTTGGCATTTATATCGCGCTCAGTGTCTCTTTCCATACGCTCCGCTGGTTGTCCATTACGTTGTGGGCGCGGTTCGCCGTGCGCTGCCTCTATGAAATCGTAACGGATGCAATGCACAAGGTTCAGCGTTTTTCGGCGGATTGGCACGCAAATACCTTTGCCGGCGGTACGGTGCGCAAAATCACGCGCGGTATGTGGGCATTCGACGTTTACGGCGACACGATTTTCATGGGGCTCTTGCCCGCTATCGTCATCATGTTTGCCATGACCGGCATGCTGCTGGTGAAGCTGCCGTGGGTCGGCATGTTCGCTGCATTTATGATTGTTCTCTATACCGCTATCAGCATCTGGATGGCGCTGAATATCCTTGCGCCGCGTTTCAAGGCGTCTGCCAAGGCCGATACGAAAGTCGGCGCGACATTAGCCGATATTATTACAGGCAACGCCACGGTTAAATCGTTCGGCGCTGAAATGCGCGAGGAGCGTACATTCGGACGCGTTGCAACGCTGTGGCGCTTGCGCTCGCAGAAGGCATGGGTGACGGCAGAGATGGCCAATTTCGTCCGCAACCTGCTGCGCATGGTGATGTCGACCGGCATGCTCGCCATGACCATCTGGATGTGGAAGAACGGCCGCGCCACGCCCGGTGACATCGCACTCGCGATCACGAGTTATTTCATCGTCGGCGGTTACATGCGCGATATCGGCCAGCATATTTCGAACCTGCAGCGCTCGATCAGCGACATGGAGGATATTATCGGCTTCTGGAAACGCCAGGATGAGGTGCGTGACCGCTCTGATGCCGGATCTATCAAGGTCACTGATGGCGAGATTGTCTTTGATAAAGTCAATTTCGTTTACAAGGCCCAGAGCCGGGCGTTGTTTGAAAATCTCGACCTGACGATCAGGCCGGGTGAGAAAATCGCGCTGGTCGGGCCGTCTGGTTCGGGTAAAACGAGCTTTGTGCGGCTGATTCAACGTTTATATGACGTCAATGGTGGTGAAATCCGCATCGACGGCCAGAATATTGCCGGTGTAACGCAGGAGAGCCTGCGCCAGAACATCGCGCTGGTGCCTCAGGACCCGATCCTGTTCCACCGTTCATTGTCGGCGAATATCGCGTACGGAAATCCTGATGCGAAGATGAAGGATATCATCGACGCGGCGAAAAAAGCCTATGCCCATGATTTTATCGAAGGGTTGCCACTGGGTTATGATACGCTTGTCGGCGAACGTGGCATCAAACTTTCGGGCGGTGAACGCCAGCGCGTCGCCATTGCACGCGCCATTCTGGCTGACGCAAAAATCCTGATACTGGATGAGGCGACATCAAGTCTCGATTCCATTTCGGAGCATTTAATCCAGAAAGCGCTCGCGCACCTGGTGCAGGGCCGCACGACGATTACAATCGCTCACAGGCTTTCAACCATTCAGGACGCCGACCGTATCCTGGTGTTCGACCGTGGCCGTATCATAGAGCAGGGATCGCACCGTGAATTGCTGGCGAACGCTGAATCGCATTACCGCAAGCTTTACGATATGCAGGCGTTTGACCTGATTGGCGGAATGCCCTCGGGAAAAGCCGCGCTTTAGAACCATACCTTCGGGTTGGCGACGCGGTAACCTTTCATGGCGCGTGTCAGGCCACGAATATATCTTACAAGGAAATAAATCAGGATCGGCCCGGCCGCGATCACACCGCCGATAATAAAAATCATGAGATTTTTCTGCCAATAAGTTGCCCAGCAGGGCATGGCCATGAAGTTATCGATAGTTCTTTCCATCGCCGCCGGGTCGCTCATGCCTGAAGCCAGCGATAATATCGCCTCGGCGCAGGGCTGCAGCGGTGCATTATCAAGCGTTTTGAAGAAATAAATACTGGCCGCAGTAGTCGTGATCAAGGCCAGCAAGCTGCCGATCCAGATGGTGCGGATGATGAACGTCATGTGATTTTCGCTCAAGCTGCCGTGTTCGGCATCCGTGCGTACTACATAGGCTATAATCAAAACGCCGGCAATGAGAGCAGCTGATATAAACGCCGCGCTCCAGAGCGGTACCATGGAAAACACGAGGCCAGCACCGAAAGCGCCGTAAATTCTGACGATTTTTTTCTGATTTGCGTCTGTTACAACTTCCATCATCTTCGCCCGAAAAGTTTTTCGATATCTTTTAAGCTTAATTCAATATAAGTCGGACGGCCATGATTACACTGACCCGACATCGGCGTTTTTTCCATCTGGCGCAGCAGAGCATTCATTTCATCGGCATTCATCCTCCGGCCAGAGCGTACGGAACCATGACAGGCCATGGTCGAGAGAATGGCGTTAATGCGCTGTTCCACGCCATCGGCATTTTCATTTTCCATGATCTCATCAGCCAGATCGCGCAGCAGCCGGATTGTATCGGCGCGGCCTGACAGAATGGCCGGGATCGCCTGCACGGCCACCGCGCCTTTTCCGAAGGATTCAATTTCAAGGCCTGCCTTGAACAATTCATCCTTGCTGGTGAGCAGGGCATTCGTTTCCGCTTCACCAAGTTCGGCAATCTCGGGTGTCAGCAATCCCTGTCTTTGAATGCCGCCATCGGCCAATTGTGATTTAAAACGCTCATAAACAAGCCGTTCATGCGCTGCGTGCTGGTCGATGATCACAAGGCCATTTTCGCTTTGCGCGATGATATAATTTTCATGAATCTGCGCCCGCGCTGCGCCGAGGGGATAAGAATCCGTTTCAATTTCAGGCACGATTTCCGCCCGCGCCGAAGGCGCTATATCCATACGCGGTTCGTAATGAAATGCAGGCGCTTCCGCCAAATTTCCGTATGCAGTTGGCATAGGCCGTGACAAAGGCATTGAAATATTCGCGGGCTGGAGCTTGTTGAGCGTTTGCGCCGACACATGCGAAGAGGAACGGAAACCGCCCTCGTGAATGGCGTGCCGCAGCGCACTGACGATTAGTCCGCGCACATTCTGAACGTCGCGGAAGCGTACTTCGGCCTTCGCCGGGTGAACGTTCACATCCACATCCTGGGAGGAAAGATTCAAAAACAGCGCGACTATTCCGTGCCGGTCACGCGCCATGACATCGGCATAGGCCGCGCGCACGCATCCGTGCAAAAGCTTGTCGCGCACCGGGCGTCCATTGACGAACAGATATTGATACTGGCCGGTCGCGCGGTGGAGCGTCGGCAGCCCGGCCAGTCCCGCCAGCTTTACGCCCTCACGTTCGGCGTTGATCGTCAGCGCATTATCGCCGAACTCGCGCCCCAGGATGGCGGCCAGCCGCTGGCTTTGCGTCTGCGCTGCCGGAAAATTCAATGATTCCCGCCCGTCATTCGTCAACCGGAAACCAATTGCCGGAAACGCCATCGCAAGCCGCGTGATTGTATCCTTTACAGCCAGATATTCTGCGCGCTCGGATTTAAGGAATTTCAGGCGCGCGGGCGTTGCATAAAATAAATCCCGCACCTCGATTTTCGTGCCGGATGGATGCGGCGAAGGCGAGGGCGTACCTTTTTTTCCGCCTTCCGCAGAAATCTCCCAGCCCTCTTTATCCTGCTGTGTTGAAATTTTCAGGCGTGAGACGGATGCGATGGATGGTAATGCTTCGCCCCGGAAGCCCATATGTTTGATATCCAGTAGATTATCATCAGGAAGTTTCGACGTTGCGTGACGATCAAGAGCGGCATTCAACTCCTCACGACTCATTCCGAAACCGTCATCACTGACAACAATCAGGCTTTTCCCGCCTTCACGAATGTCGACATCGATCTGGCTCGCTCCTGCATCGATCGAGTTTTCAACGAGTTCCTTGACGGCAGCGGCAGGCCGCTCGATCACTTCCCCGGCGGCAATCCGGTTGATCAGGGTTTCGGGCAAATAACGTATACGCATGGGCCGACTCTAACGGAAAAGCCCTCAAAAAGTCAGCAGCGGCGTCGATTATCACGAAAAAGGGGGTGTGGATAAGTCAGATTGCCTTGAAATCGATGATCGCATCGTCAAGTTTGACGTCTTCAAGGATGGCGCCCTTCAGAATCGCGCCGGTCAGGTCGCTCCTGCGCAGGTCGCACCCCCGCAGCACTGCGTGGCTGAGATCGACACCCGTAAGTATGCAGTCACGCAAATCGGCATCTGTGAAATTTGCGTAACGGAAACTTGCTCCACTAAGATCGGAGCGTTGCAAACGTTTCGATCCATCCGGGTTGTTAAATTGCAACGGGCAAAGCATGACGCCTGATAAATTTGTCCGCGTCATCTGTGCGTATTTAAATGTCGAGCCGCGCATATCCGCCTTTTCAAGATTGCAGTCGCGAAAATCACTGCGGTCGAACGTCCCGCTCTGAAGTTCTGCGTGGCGCAAATCCTGATTCAGGAAATTTGTGCCCACGGCATGAATGGCCGTCAGCGGAAACGTACGTAAATCAATCACGGAGCGCAGATCATAGCCGCTTAAGTCAAGCTGCCGTCCGCGTCGTCCCGCTGTCGAAACCCAGAGTGTGTGTTCCTCCAGTAATTCCGGCAGTGACTTACCGAGATTTTCAAGTTTACTGCCCATGTCGCGCTCAAGCACGGCGCCGCTCATGTCGATGTCCTGCTTTTCCACGTCGTCCATCACGGTTCCCGCGATGATCGAGGAGCGCATATTGACGGAGGTGAGGTCAGAGCCGCTCATATCGGTGTCGGCAAGGTTTGCGCCTTCGAAGCTGACGCCGCGCATATTTGCATTGGTCATCGTAACGCCGGAAAGATCGGCATCTGTGAAATCTGCGGCAATCGCCTGCACGCCTGTCATGTTGGTGTCGGTCAGTTTCGCCCCGGTCAGAACCGTTTTCGCGCCAACGCCCCCGGAACGGCGGCGGTCAGCCATTACGCCCTTCTCGTCGCGCTTCATGATTTTGCCTTCGCGCAAATCGGCTTCCTTCAGGATCGCGCTTGTCAGGTCAGCACCCGCCAGATACGCGCCGCGTAAATCCGCGCGCGTAAGGTTGGCATCGGATAAGTCGGAATTTCTCATGTCGCAACCGAAAAAACTCGCGCCGGAGAATTTACATGCTGAAAGCGAAGCATGAATGATCAGGCAACCGGCAAAATCGGCCTGTGAAAAATCGGCACCGCGAAAATCGAGATGGGAAAGATTGCGGTATTGAATGACGCAACGCGCGCCGCCCTGTTCGCCGCGCAGATACATGGCGTGCTTCTTTATCGCCTCATCCAGGGTTTCCTGGCTGACGGACGGCAAATCGGTCGGATCGGGTACGTGATCTCTCATGTGCCTTTCGCGGTCCTTCGCGTGGGTCGGGATATTCTTCCCTATGGCTAAAATTTTAAGGCAGGAAGGGTTAAAATAGAACGAATATTAAGGTTTACTCTTCAAGTATTTGCATCAGGGCGAGCGTTGTCTGATCGGCTGTGGGGTGCGCGCCGGGCGCCAGGATTTCATTTGCGAGGGTCTTGCCCAGTTCAACGCCCCACTGGTCGAAGCTGTTGATATTCCAGATAATTCCCTGAACGAACATGCGGTGTTCATAGAGCGCGAGCAGCATACCAAGGTGCCATGGATCGAGACGGTCCAGTAGCAGGGTAGAGCTGGGGCGGTTACCATCGAATTTCTTGTACGGCTTGTCGGCTTTTTCACGGCCCTGCATCAGGGCCTGGGCTTGCGCCAGTGCATTGGCGTTTAGTTTGCGGTGATGATCGCCGAGGTCGTGATCTGGATTTTTTACGATAATGAAATCAGCGGGGATGATATCCATGCCTTGGTGCATGAGCTGCATGAACGCGTGCTGTGCATTCGTGCCTGTCTCGCCAAAAATAATCGGCCCGGTTTTATAATCGATATCATTGCCGTCGCGGTCTACCGATTTGCCGTTCGATTCCATATCGAGCTGCTGGATGAAGGCAGGAAATTTCCGCAAATTATGCGCATAAGGGAGAATTGCGTGCGTGCGGTAATCCATGAAATTCCTGTACCAGATGGCAAGAAGGCCCATAAGGACGGGAATATTTTTTTCGAATTCGGCCTCTCGGAAATGATCATCCATTGCCTTGGCCCCGGCCAGAAAAGTTTTGAAGTTTTCAAAACCCGCTGCAATAGCAATCGGCAAGCCGACCGTAGACCACACGCTCGTGCGCCCGCCGATCCAGTCGCGCATCGGCAAGATGTTTTCCTTCGCGACACCAAAAGATTTCGCCGCTTCTGTATTAGATGAAACGGCATAAAAGTTTTTTGTGGTTTTCGCCCAATCTTTAGCCGTTAACGCATTCGTCAGAGTTTCCATCGTGGAAAATGTTTTCGATGTTACGATAAAAGCCGTACTGCTGGGTTTTAAACTCTTCAAAACTGTTGTAATGCGCGCACCATCGACATTTGAAACGAAATGAATGCGTGGACCGTCATTGAAAGATTGCAGTGTTTCATAAACGATGCGCGGGCCGAGATCTGACCCGCCAATACCGATATTGATGACATCGGTTATATTTTTATCGGCACGTATTTTTTTGCTAATCGATTCAATTTGGGCCAGAGATTTCTGGACAAAATCATTGATATTTTCTTCATCGATTTTAAGAGAAGAATTGCCCGATCCGCGTAGCGCCGGGTGAAGTGCAGCGCGCCCCTCGGTTATATTTATTTTTTCACCCGCGAACATTCTGTCTCGCCACGAAGCAACGCCTGCGGTTTTTGCGAGATCAATAAGCAGTTTCAGCGTTTCGGAGGTAATGAGATTGCGCGAATAATCGAAAGTAAGGCCGTTGGTGCGCAAATGAAGAGCGTTGAATCGTTTCGCATCCTTGGCGAATAAATCGCGCATATGCAAGCCGTGGATTGCCTTTGCGTGTGCCTGCAGGGCTTTCCATTCCCGCGATTGCTGCGGATTATTCGACATTGGGTAGTTTCTCAATCGGCACGGTGCCTGAAATATTTTCAGGACTCCCCGTCAGAACCGTGATCATCTTACTGGAATCGAGCAGTTCCTTCGCAACCCGCTGTACGTCCGCCGTCGTGGCGTTTTTGATTTTATCCTCGCGCTGTTCAAGGTAATCGATAGGCATATCGTCCATTTGCAGTGAAAGTAGGAGGCCCGCAATATCGTCTGTCGAGGTCAGGCTGAGAGGCAGTGAGCCGATAAGATAGGATTTGGCATCCTGAAGTTCCTGTTCGCTAATAGGCTCGTTCTTCATTTTTTCCCATTCAGCTTTTACAAGCGAAATCATTTCGGCGGTATTCTTGGTCTCGGTCGATGTGGAAACCTGCAACCCGTCGAAATGCTTCATGTCGATGAAGTAGCTGTAGATACCATAGGTGAGGCCGCGCTTTTCGCGGATTTCTTCGGTCAGGCGCGAACCGAAACCAGACGATCCCAGAACAAAATTCATAACCTGCGCGAGTTGATAATCAGGGTGATGGCGGTCGATGCCGGGCTGCATCATTTCAACGATTGTCTGCGGAATATCTTTCTTGAATACGAAAACCTTGCCTGCATTTTGCAGGGCGATGTCGGGTGCTTGTACGGGCGGCGTGACATCCGGCAGTTTGCCGAACACGTTATCAAGCGTTGCGGCCAGTTCCTCTTTCGTCATGTCGCCTGCAACGGCAACGACAAGGTTGTTTTTGCCGATATTGTTTTTATGAAACGCGCGCAAATCTTCCGGGCCGATTTTCTCAAGGCTGGAGAGCGAGCCGCCGCTGTTCTGCGAATAAACATGGCCTTCAAAAGCCCGGTCATTCATGATCCGTGCCGTCATCCAGTCCGGATCGGTGAGCGAGGAGCGGATGCGGCTCTGGTTTGCCTCGCGCATACGTTTGACGGGTTCCTCATCGAAGCGGGGTTTTGTAAGGGCAAGCGCCGTGAGTTCAAAAGCGCGCTTTTTATTCTGGCTCAAAGTTTTCAATGAGCCGGAAAAATCGTCGCGGTCTGAACCGAAGCTCAGCGCAATCGAAAGATCACGCAGCTCTTTCTGGAAGGACTGCGAATCCAGTTCACCTGCGCCTTCGTCCAGTGTATTGGACAGCATGCGCGACAAACCCTGTTTATCGGCGGGATCGAGCGCGCCGCCAACACCGCGGAAGCCGAATTGCATGGCGATGACTGGCACGCTGTGATCTTCCACGAGCCACGCCTTGATGCCGCCGGGGCTGGTGACTTGCTGGATGTCGAGCACCTTGTCCCGTGCATGGGCCGGGAAGGCGATGAATAAAATCAGGAGCGCAGGAATTATTTTCATGGCGCCGCCTGTTCAGCCGGTGTGGGCGATGTTTCTACAGGTTTTTCCTTGGGCAGAAGATAGCCCGTTACAGGCGGGCGTTTCTGCGCATTGTCAGGATCGAGATATTTTTTGGCCACGGCCAGAATGTCGTCGGCGGTAACAGCTGCAATGTTGTACTGCCAGTATTCGACATCGTCGATTGTTGCGCCTGTTGCCAGTGAATAGCCAAAAATCATCGCCGGACCGCTCAGGCTATCGCGTGCATAAACCGCTTCAGCCTGCATACGCGTCAGGGCTTCGCTGAGTTCCGCTTCAGGGATACCATTTTTAACCAGTAGCCTGATTTGTTCGTCAAGTGCCGCCACGACATCTTCCGGCTTCTGCCCGGGCAGGGGGGTGGCGTAGAGATCAAGGTCGCCATCACTCCACATGGAACCCTGGTACGACAACCCGGCACTGGTCGCGATTTTCTGCTCGACCACGAGCGCTTTATAAAGGCGCGATGTCGGCCCACCGCCCATCAATTCCTCAAGAACCTGCAGGGCAAGAGACTCTTTCGCATTCTGATGATAGCTCGGCACGATAAAGGCTTTTTGCACTAATGCTTGATGCACGGTTTCATCTTCAAGTCGCACAGTCACGGACGCTTCCAGCGGCGGAACGGCGGCTCTGACGCGCTCCGGCAGCGGAACAGGCTTAAGTGGCCCATAAATTTTCTTGGCGAGATCGTAAACCTGCTGCCCGGTCACATCGCCCGATACGACGAGGATCGCATTGTTCGGGCCATACCAGCGGTCATAAAAGTTTTTGCACTTCTCCCATGTCAGCGCGGCCATTTCATCGGCCCAGCCGATGATAGGATTGCCGTAAGGGTGATTGATATAGAGAGCAGCATTGAGTTGTTCGGCGAAACGCGCACGTGGGTCGTTATCTGTGCGCTGGCGGCGTTCTTCAAGGATGACTTTATTTTCAGATGTAACCTGTTCCAGCGGCGGATTTAAACCGCGCATACGGCCCGCTTCCATTTTCATCACGGTCTCAAGCTGGTCGACTGAAATCGATTGGTGATAGGCGGTGTAGTCCTGCCCGGTGAAAGCATTGTCGTTGCCGCCGAGCGAGCGGATTTTTTCCGAAAACTCGCCGGGCTTAAGTCCTTCAGAGCCTTTAAACATTAAATGCTCGAGAAAATGCGCAACGCCCGAAACACCGTGGTTTTCGTCCGCCGCGCCGACCTTGTACCAGACCATGTGCGTGATAACGGGGGCGCGGTGATTGGGAATGACGACGATCTCAAGACCGTTATCGAGTTTAAACGTTTCGGCATTGAAAATTTTATGCCGGGCGGGAGCTTCTTCTTTGACCGCCTCTTTTTTAGCGGCCCCATAGGACAGGGGAACTGCGAGCAGCAGAGCCGCGGCCAGTGAAACGGCTATGCGGCCCGGGCGCTGCAATTACTGCTCCACAGAGGGCGTTTCACCTTCAGTGACCGGTTTGCCTTTTTCCTTGTTGCTCTTCAGGCGCGCCGCTTCTTCCTTGGCGTTTACCACGTTGGCAGGTGCCTGCTCAGGGCTGTCCATGCCAAGGATGCGTTTAACGACTGGTTTTTCCTGCTCGTTGAGAACAGCGGTTTCCGAGTCAATCGTCCGGCGAATGGATGGGTCGGCCTTTGCAGCACCGGCCTTGTTCAGGAACGTGGCATCATTGCCGGTAGCCTGTGCTTCATAGGCAGCCTGGCCTTCAGCGCCGAAGACTGTCTGGCGCGCGGCCTGCTCGGGGCTTTGCTCCTGCGGGCGCGGCGCACCGGGTGAGGGCGGGCGCAGTGTGTAGTTAGGTGGCATCGAAAGTGGAGCACGTTTGACGACGGCGAATTCATCGGGCGATTTCTTGGTCAGGCCGAGCTTGTCCTTGGCCGAAGAACACCCGGCGAGGGCAATCGTTGCGACGAACAGGAGAGGAATAATTTTTATCTTCATAAATCGACCCTTAATATTTATGCGAATAAAGGAATGAGTGCAATATAAGCACGCCCACGCCTATGACAATACCGCTGTCGGCTATATTAAAGGCCGGCCAGTGATAGTCAAATGCGTGGAAATCGAGGAAATCGAAGACCGCGCCATACCGGGCCCGGTCTATGACATTGCCAAGCGCCCCGCCTATGACAAGTAGGATGCCCATTTCCTGCATCCCGTCAGGCCCATAAAACAGCCAGGCCACGAAAAACAGGGATATGACCAACGCCAGCACGATTAAAATAATAGGCCCGAAATCGGATTGCTGGTTGAACATGCCGAAGCTGATGCCCTTGTTCCAGACACTGACCAGATTGAAATGAGGGATGACGGCCAGCTCGGTCGGGGCGAGGGTTTTGGGTTCCGATTGGTACCACATGATGAAATTTGGCGGCGCAGCGGCTTCACCTTCCGCGTGGGGGCGAAGCACATGCTCCATCACATACCATTTGCTGGCCTGGTCGGCGGCGATAAAAACGAGTGAAAGAAGCAATATTAGAAAAGGACGCATCGTCAGTTTTTTCCTAGTTTGAGGAAGAGCTGGAGTTTCATACAGCGTTGTAATGTATTTTCAAAATCAAAATCTGGATATGCGGCTAATGTTTCAACAACAGCCTTGCCAAGAGGCAGCGTTCTCAGCGTATTCAGGAATTTATATTCTCCTGCCGAAATTTTCACGATTTCAACATCGAGGTGCGGGCGGTGAATGAGCAGGCATGCGCCGCCTGAATGAATATCGGGAGCGTTCATTTTATCATCGAGGCAATATGCGCGGATTGCATGTAATGGCCATGGCGATTGCAGAAGATGAACGGAATCCCTGAGCTTTAGTTCCAGTTGTTCCAGCCAGCCTGCGGGGATAACCGCTAGGTCCGGTGCGCTCAACGCCTCATCGTCCTTCGCGTGATAGGACCGGTTGCTGAGAATTTCCAGTTTTGCGACATCCGGCAGATAAGGCAAATGAGCAGCGCGCGCAAAACCTGCAACGAACTTGTCAAAATCATGTCCGTAAAAAGTGAGGCAGCCGGATGTGGGCGGATGAGCAACGATATAAGCGCGGACCATAGAGGAAAGAAAATCACGGCCCACAAGTTTTTCAAGCAGGGGGAAATTCGCGATAAGCGCGTTGCCAAGACCGCTCATAACATTGTTGCGGTAAACATCCATCCGGCGCGTTAGCGGGATATCATTAGACTCTAAAATATCGGCGAGAGCCTCATCTGTCTCCGTCGTCAGCATCATACCCGCAAAACGCGTCTGGATTTCATTCAGCCGCATGGGGAATTCTTTCTTCTGCAGCGTTGCGGATGATCGCGCGCGCCTTGTCGGCTTCGGCAACGAGGGTTTCAAGCATAGGGAAATCCTGATCCCATTCAATCAGTGTAGGTACCGCGCCGAAGCGCCGCACTGCGAATTCATACAAATCCCACACCTCACCGCGCACGGGACGGTTATGCGTGTCGATCAGGATGGTTTTGCCCGTTGTTTCGTCTTCGCTGTGGCCCGCGAGATGCATTTCACTAACATGGCGGGTGTTTATATTCTCGATATATTCCCACGCATCGTAACCATGATTGTGCGCCTGTACGTATATGTTGTTGATGTCGAGGAGTAACCCGCAACCTGTCATCTCGGCGGCAAGGGTCATGAACCGGTATTCCGTCATATCGTTTTCGGCGAACGCGACATAGGTGGACGGATTTTCGACAAGAATTTTCCGCCCCAGAAACTCCTGCGTGCGCGTGATGTTCCGGCACAGCGTATCAAGTGTCTCGTGCGTGTAGGGCAGGGGAAGGAGGTCGTTCAGGTGCGCGTTTCCGCTGGCGCTCCATGATGCGTGATCAGAAACATTGAAGGGCTGGAATATCTCGATCAGTTCTTTGAAAGAGCGTAGATGCATTTCGCTGACGCGCTCCGTAGAGCCAAGAGAAAGGCCGACACCATGCAGGCTGATCTGATATTTTTTGCGGGCCTCGGTCAGGAAATGACGGTGTGCGCCGCCGCCGAAATAATTCTCCGGGTGAACTTCTAACCAGCCGAGCTCAAGGTCGGTTTCAAGGACATCCTTGTAATAAGGATAGCGAAGTCCAATTCCCACCGGCTGACTTGGTAACATTGCCGGTGGGAATTTATTCAAATTACTTTCATGATTAATGTGCGTGACCATCTTGCCCGGAAACAGCCGCTGGCTGAGACTCGACTGGTTCGCCAGCTGGGGTTTCCTGGGCGCTGGGGACGCCCTCAACAGGCGCTGTTGCGGCAGCCGCTGCAATCGGTGTTACAGAACCGCCGGCCAGCTTGTCGCAAAGGCCTTTCGGTACGGCGACCCATTCATCGCCCAGCCTGTCGCTCGGCGCGGAACCTGCGCAGGCGTGCGATCCGCCAGCGGCGGCGCAGTCATTCTGCCCGGCCTTCACAACGCCGTAGCATTTTTCTTTTTCATTCTGGGCGTGGGCTGTGCCCGCGCCTGCAACCGTCAGCGCCACGGCGCTGGCAAGCAGGACATTCAGAGTTTGCTTGGAAACCATAAGTTTCTCCCTTAAGTGTTGAAATGATCTGTGAGGTTTATACGCCTCTTTGCCATTATCCATGCGGACATTGACGAGGCATGGTTACACACCGTAATAGAAAATTGGAGTCGGAATCGTCCCGCTCCCGGAATAACCCCAAGGCAGTCTTATGCAAATATATGAAATGTATAAAAACCTGCCTTCAGAGGCTACCGGCGCGGTCGTGGCGATCGGCAATTTCGACGGCGTTCATAAGGGCCATCAGGCCCTGCTGGGCGCGGCGCGGGACATAGCCGAAAAGGCCGGAAAAAAACTGGCGGTCCTGACCTTCGAGCCGCATCCTAAAAGACTGTTCCGCCCGGATGAACCGCCCGGACGTCTCACGCCCCCTGCGGCCAAGGCATGGCGGCTGGAAGAGGCCGGGGTGAATATTTTATACGCGCTGAATTTCGACTGGGATTTCGCCAGCCAGAGCGCCGAGGATTTCGTCAAAAATATTCTCAAGGATGGGTTGAAGGCGTCGCACGTCATCGTCGGCGAGGATTTTCGCTTCGGCCAATTAAGAAAAGGCGAGGCGAAGGATATCGAGGCGGCAGGCATTCCCGTTACTTCCATCGGCGGCATCGCAGATGAATCCGGCCAGGTTTATTCCTCCAGCCTGATCCGCCGTGCCTTAAGGCAGGGCGAAATCGCCGAAGCGAACAAGATGCTCGGCTGGGAATGGGAGGTGCGCGGCGAAGTGGTGAAGGGCGACCAGCGCGGCCGCGAACTTGGGTTCCCCACGGCTAATTTCGCGCTCGGCGAAACAATCCACCCGGCTTACGGCGTTTACGCGGCGCGTGTGAATATCGAGGGCGAAAAGGAATGGTCTGGCGCTGCGGTCAATATCGGCATTCGCCCGATGTTCGAAATCCCTGAAGCCGAGGTTGAAAGCTATATTTTCGATTTCAACCGCGAGATCTATGGCAAAACGTTGCGCGTGCAACCCGTTCAACGCCTGCGCAGCGAGGCGAAATTCAATTCCGTGGATGAACTGAAAGCCCAGATGAAAGACGATTGCGAACGAGTGCGGAAAGTCCTGAAAATCTGATCATGGAAATTTTTCTCAACCTCGTTATCAATCTTTTCCCGCTTTACTTGCTGATCGGCGCAGGGTTTTTCGTTGGCCGTTATGTCGGTCTCGACAAGCAGACAATGGCCAATCTCGTCATGTATCTTTGCATACCGGTTGTGGCGTTCGGTTTCGTTGCTGATCTCGAACTCAAGCCCGCTTATGCGCTGCTGCCTGTCATTACTTTTCTTATTCAACTGGTGATCGGTTATGTCATGTTGCGCGTCGGCCGCGCGACCTATGGCGATGCACGCGCTAACCTGCTGGCTATGTGTACGGCGATGGGTAATTCCGGTTATTTCGGCCTGCCGCTGGTGCTGCTGCTGTTCGAGGACCGCTGGGTCGGCGTGTATATGTTCATGCTGCTCGGGTTTCTTTTGTACGAGGCCACGGTTGGTTATTACATTGCCGCGCGCGGCAAATTCACGGCGCGCGAAAGCCTGCTGAAGGTTTTGAAATTCCCATCCGTCTACGCGATCAGCGCCGGGCTGCTGATCAATTTCATGGATTTGCCGTTGCCCGATCTTTTCAAAACCTACTGGACCTACTTCAAGGGTGCATATGTCATTCTCGGCATGCTGATTATCGGCGCGGCGCTCTCTAAACTGCAGCGCCTCGTCCTCGCGCCAAAGTTCCTGTCGCTGGTTATGCTGGGCAAATTCGTGATCTGGCCGTTGATGGCCTACAGCTTCATCCTGGCCGACCGGGTCTATTTCCACATGTTCGAAGAGCCGGTCCTGATGCTGATCATGCTCGTCTCGCTCGTGCCCCCGGCGGCCAATATCGCCGCTTTTGCCGGCCAGTTCGATATTGTCCCGGAAAAGGCGGCGACGACCATCATGCTCACCACCGTTTTTGCGCTGTTCTATATCCCGGCCATTCTGGTCCTGACCGGCATGCATTAACGTATTAGTTGCCCTTTGCATCGGGCTGGCGCATAGTGCGGGCATGTTCATGAAGCGTGACATTATCCGAATTATAGTCCCGGCTCTTATCTAAAGAGACCGGGTTTCCGGGCATTGTCTGGCTGCACTTGTTCTGACCCCCGAAAATTTGTATAAATTCAAAACCTTAATGCAAGGAACTTAAGTGCCATGAGCACCGATAATAAAGACCAGTACCGCGACACCGTTTTCCTCCCCAAAACCGATTTCCCTATGCGCGGCGAGCTGCCCAAAAAAGAACCGGAGACCGTCAGGAAATGGGCTGAAGCACGACTTTACGACACGGTGCGTAAGCAATCCGCAGGCAAGCCGAAATGGGTCCTGCATGACGGCCCGCCATACGCCAACGGCAACATCCATATCGGCCATGCAATGAACAAGATCCTAAAGGATGTCGTCGTACGCTCATGGCAGATGACGGGCCATGACTCCCCTTACGTTCCGGGCTGGGATTGCCACGGTCTGCCGATCGAATGGAAGATCGAGGAAAAATACCGCGAAGCGGGCAAGGACAAGGACGATGTCGATATCCTCCAGTTCCGCGACGAGTGCCGCAAATTCGCCGCGCACTGGGTGGAGACGCAATCGAAACAGTTTCAGCGCCTTGGCTCGGTCGGTGACTGGGACAATCCGTACCTCACTATGACCAACCACGCCGAAGCCTCTATCGTGCGCGAGATTCATAAGTTCGCGTCCAATGGCGGCCTGTATCGCGGTGCGAAACCGGTCATGTGGTCGGTGGTCGAGAAAACCGCGCTCGCCGAAGCCGAAGTCGAATACAAGGAACACAAATCTGTCACCGTCTGGGTGAAATTTCCGGTCGTGAAGGCGTCGAAGAAAGAACTCGAAGGCGCGAATTTCGTCATCTGGACGACGACTCCGTGGACGCTTCCCTCCAACCGGGGTATGGCCTACGGCGCGGATATGGATTACGCGCTGTACGAAGTGAAAGCGATTGCCGAAGGCAGCAAGGCGAAAGTAGGCGAAAAACTCGTTCTCTCGAAAAAATTGTCCGAACAGGTTCAGAAAGACGCAAAAATTTCTGAGCTAACTGAGCTCGCGTCATTTAAGGGCAAGGATTTTGCAGGCACCATCACCGCCCACCCGCTGCGCGGCAAGGGCTACGATTTTGACGTGCCATTGCTCGCCGGCGATTTCGTCACCGAAGACACCGGTACCGGTTTCGTCCACATCGCGCCTAGCCACGGCGAAGACGACTTCAATCTCGGCCTCGCCAATGGCCTCGAGATGACAGACAATCTGAACGACGACGGAACATTCCGCGGCCATGTTCCGCTGTTCGCAGGCCTCGAGGTCTATACGCAGAAGGGCGAACTGGGCCAGGCCAACTTTGCCGTGCTGAAGGAATTTGAAAGCGTCGGCGCGCTCCTCGCCAAGGGTTCGATGCGCCACGAATATCCGCATAGCTGGCGCTCGAAGGCGCCACTGATCTTCCGCGCCACACCGCAATGGTTCATCGCGATGGACAAAGAATTCAGCGATGGCACGACACTGCGCCAGCGCGCCCTGAAAGCGATCAGCGATACGAAGTGGGTGCCGAAGCAGGGTGAAAACCGCATCCGCGCCATGATCGAACAGCGCCCGGACTGGTGCATTTCAAGACAAAGAGCATGGGGCGTTCCCATCGCGCTGTTTGTACACAAGGTCACCGGCAAGCCGCTGCTCGACGAAGACGTGTTCAAAAAAATCCAGGACGTATTCGAAAAAGAAGGTTCGGATTCGTGGTGGAAACGCTCCGCCGCCGATTTCCTGAATGGCGAATACGACACCGAGGATTACGATCAGGTGTTCGATATTGTCGATGTCTGGTTTGAATCCGGCTGCACACACGGCTTCGTCGCCGAGGACCGCGACGAACTGCACAGCCCCGCCGACATGTATCTCGAAGGCTCGGACCAGCACCGTGGTTGGTTCCATTCTTCGCTCCTGGAATCTTGTGGCACGCGTGGCGTTGCACCGTATAAATCGGTGTTGACGCACGGCTTCGTGCTCGACGAAAAAGGCTACAAGATGTCGAAGTCGGAAGGCAACGTCGTCGATCCGCTTAAGGTCATGGAAACCTACGGCGCGGACATTTTGCGCCTGTGGGTGATGACGTCGGATTACGCCGAGGATATCCGCATCGGCGAGGACGGCCTGAAAGCCGTGGGTGATCTCTACCGCCGCATCAGGAACACGTTCAGATTTTTGCTGGGCGCATTAGATGGATTTACCCTCGCTGAAACCCCGGCGCAGGCCGGGGCCCATAGTGACTCGCGGCAACAATCCATGGGTCCCGGCTTACGCCGGGATTTCGATGTGGAGAAATTCCCTGAGCTGGAACGTTATATGCTCCATTTATTGTCTGAAATGGATGCATTCATTCGCAAGGCGATTGAGAGCCATGAATACGGTGAGCTGGCCAACAGGCTCCACCATTTCTGCAACAACGAGCTTTCCGCGTTTTATTTCGACATTAGGAAAGATCGTTTGTACTGCGACGCGCCGGATTCATTCGAGCGCCGCGCCTGCCGCACGGTTCTCGCGCATATTTTTGAATGTCTGAGCGCATGGTTTACGCCGCTGCTCTGCTTTACAACAGAAGAAGCGTGGAGTCATCGCCCGAAAAACGTATTCGGTGAATTCGAAAGCATTCATTTGCGCGAATTTCCCCAAATTCCAGCGAACTGGAAAAATGGCGCGCTGAAATCAAAATGGGAAAATATTTCGAAGATTCGCTCTGCTGTTCTCGCGATTCTGGAGCCGAAACGCGCCGATAAAACCATCGGCTCGTCGTTAGAGGCGCACCCGGTAATCGAGGCGGCAGGGCTTGAAGGTGTGGATATGGCCGAAATCTGCATCACCTCGCAGGCGACCGTGGAGAAAGCCGCAGAGACGAAAGTGACCTTCCAAAAGGCCGAAGGCGATAAATGCGGACGATGCTGGAAAGTGCTTCCTGAAGTTGGTGAAAATAAAGAGCACCCAACGCTCTGCATCCGCTGCGTGCAGGCTGTGAAACAGCAGAAAGAAAAGGCGGCATGAAAGCAGAAGAGCGCAAAAATCTATATGATAATTTGAATGTTCGTGATTTTGTCGCAAGCGATGATGTTCGCGCATTTGTAGGTAAAAATTACGACGAATATAGTGATATCTGGTTGAGCGATTACGCCAAAAAGCATGAGCCACGCCGCGTAATATTTAGTCTGCATTTCAATCTTTTGGCGCTTGTGATTACGCCTGCGTGGTTTGCCTATAGAAAAATGTATAAGGTATGGGCCGCTTTGCTCGCGTTTATGTGCGTAATAAGTTTTATTGAGGCCGCTATGCACCAGGATCTACCAGTGGGTGCTTACATCGGCGCTTTTGTTGCGCTGAGTATTACGAGTAAAGGTTTGTATTTCGGCCACGTTCTTGAGGAAATGCATAAGATCAAAAACTATTCCGAGGCAGGAAAGCAGAAATATATCCAAAGATTTGGAGGCGTTAGCGTCATGCAATCAATAATTCTAATGATTATATATCTTGCGATTCTTCTGGGTGTACAAATTCTTGGAGAGAAAATCTGGCCTCCGCTAAATAATTATATCGCTTGGCCCTCTGAATAATCACTTATTTTCTATTCTGCCTATGCAGCCAGTCCGTGATGTGCGGCTGCCCGTTTTTCTTTTCGTATTTCTCGAAATATTGCTGGTGATAGTCTTCACCCAGCCAGAACGTGCCCGCCGCCTCAAGCGTCGTCACAATCGGCTTGTCGTATTTTTTTGCCTTGGTTAAATCATCAATCGCGTCCTGTGCGATTTTCTTTTCATCCTCGTTCGCATAGAAAATCGCCGAGCGGTATTGGGTGCCGACATCCGGACCCTGGCGGTTTAACTGCGTCGGGTCGTGCGCCTCGGTCAGGAAAAAATCCACGAGCTTGCGGTAGGATATTCTTTTCGGGTCGTAAGTCACTTCCACAGCTTCGGCATGGCCGCTCTTGCTGTCATGCGTGTCTTCGTATTTCGGGTTGTCCATGTGCCCGCCGATATAGCCGACGCGGGTGAACAGCACGCCATCCAGCCGCCGGTATTCGCTCTCGGTGCACCAGAAACAGCCGCCCGCGAAAATCGCGACCGGGTATCCTTCGGGTTTCGTATCCATGAGATCCTTTCCGTTTGCGGCCATGGCGCTTGGCGCAAACAAAGCGATAAACATAAACAAAATCAGTGTTCTTGCGACTTTCAGCATGGCTCTAAACTAACATAGTTCCGGGACTTCACAAACCAAGGCGTATTGAATACGGGTGGCCCCCGCGTTACCCTTTGATCATGAACAGGCACGGCTCCACTAATTTTGACGACCGCAGGCACGGGGTAAAACCTTCACTGATTATCCTGCACTACACCGGCATGAAAAGCGCCAAGGCGGCGCTGGAGCGGCTCTGCGATCCCGAGAGTAAGGTCAGCGCGCATTACGTTGTTGAAGAGAACGGCAAGCTTCATGCGTTGGTGGATGAGGACAAGCGCGCCTGGCACGCGGGCACTTCATACTGGGATGAGATCGTCGACGTGAACTCGCATTCCATCGGCATCGAGATCGTCAATCCGGGCCATGAGTTCGGCTATAAGGAATTTCCGGATAAGCAAATCGATGCGGTTATCGAATTATGTCTGGGCCTCATCCAGAAATACAAAATCAAATCCTGTAACGTGCTTGGTCATTCCGACATCGCGCCCCGCCGCAAGGAAGACCCGGGCGAATTGTTCCCATGGGAGCGACTGGCCGAGGAATTTGTCGGGCTCTGGGCTTTTTCACGCGAAATGGATTTCAACGCCGCCAAGGAATTGCTGAACGACAAAAAGGTCTTTCACGACCATCTGAAGGCCTATGGCTATGACCCCAGAGCGCCGTTCGAGGAGGTTCTGAAGGCCTATCACCGGCATTTTTACCCGGAAAAATTCAAGGAAGACGAAGACCCACTGAAAACGGACCTTCTTAGCGCCGCACGGCTGGAAGCATTGATCCGGCTGAAGAAAACCGTCAAAACCTAGCGCAGCGCAGTCCCAGCGAAAGCCGGGATCCCGGTATTTCTTGAATTTTTAATATTTTTCCCTCATAGTCCCGCTTCGTCAGAAGATCGGATGGTCGCTCCGCAAGGGGAGGAAAGTCCGGGCTTCATGGAAATACAGCGCCGGGTAACGCCCGGGCGGCGCAAGCCGACAGACAGTGCAACAGAAAGCAAACCGCCTGCTTGCAGGTAAGGGTGAAAGGGTGGGGTAAGAGCCCACCGCGTTCGTGGTAACAGGAACGGCACGGTAAACCTCGCTGGAAGCAAGACCAAATAGGGACTGCAGGTTATTGACTTAACAGGCGCATTTTCACGCCGCAGTCCGGGTAGGTCGCTCGAGGTGTCTGGTAACAGACATCCCAGATGAATGGCCGTCCCTCGCAAGAGGACAGAACCCGGCTTACAGATCCTCTGATGTATCTATGAAAGGCCGCTCGCGTAAACGGGCGGTCTTTCTTCATTTCAGCCCCATTTTTTCCTTTTATTTCAACCATCAGGGGATAAGTCGCTGAGAGCGACAGTGGCTACGTTGACGCTCCATAAAAACCCATGCTATCCCATAAATATCCATGAACTTCCATCTCGGGGCGGATCAGGGGTAATTTTTACATAAAGAGGAGAAAAGCTCCTCTCATGAAGGTTGCGAATTCGGGCATGGCTTTGTTTCTTTCGACATATCTGAACAAGGTGGACAAGAAGGGCCGTGTTTCGGTCCCGGCGCAATTCCGCTCGGCGCTGGCGTCGGAAAATTTCCAGGGCGTTGTTGTGTTCCGCTCGAACCATCACACCGCGCTCGAAGGATTTTCGTGGTCGTTCATGGAAGAGATCGGCCAGCGTTTAGATCATTTCGATTTATTCTCGGACTCGCAGGACGATCTCGCGACGGCGGTGTTCGGAGATAGCGTTCAACTGCCTTTCGACGGCGACGGTCGCATCGTCCTGCCGAAGGAGCTGCTGGATTTCGCAGGGATCGACGGCAGCGCAAATTTCGTCGGGCTTGGCAAGAAATTCCAGATCTGGAATCCGAAGACATTCAAAAAACGCCGCGAGGATGCGCGCACGCAGGTCAAAGTGCAGGGCCTGACGATCCCGAAAGGCAGCGCGTGATGAGCCATATCCCCGTCATGCTGAACGAAGTGCTCGCGCACCTCAAGCCCGTGGATGACGAGGTTTACGTGGACGGCACATTCGGCGCGGGCGGCTATACGCAAGCCTTCCTCGACAGCGCCGATTGCACGGTGATCGCTATCGACCGTGATCCATCCGCGCAGGAACGCGCAAAAACTTTGAAAGCGAAATATGGCGAGCGGCTGGTGTTCATTCAGGGCTGCTTCGGAGACGTAGAAGACCTGCTGAAAGGCGCGGGCTTTGAAAAAGTCGACGGCTTCGTGCTCGATCTCGGCGTGTCCTCGATGCAGCTCGACCAGGCGGAGCGCGGGTTCTCTTTCCGCTTCGATGGGCCGCTGGACATGCGCATGGATACGGGCAGCGGCAGGACAGCGGCGGATATCGTGAATTCCATGCCCGAACGCGAGTTGGCTGATTTGATTTATAAATACGGCGAGGAACGTCATTCGCGCCGTGTCGCAAAAACAATCATCGAGCGTCGCCGCGAGAAAAAATTTGAAACCACGGCGGATCTCGCCGATGTGGTGCGTTCGGTCGTGCCGCGCAGCGGCGATGACATCGACCCGGCGACAAGAACTTTTCAGGCATTACGTATTGCCGTGAATGACGAGCTGGGCGAATTGGAGCGTGCGCTCGGCGCAGCAGAGAAAATTCTAAATCCCGGCGGGCGCGTGATTATTGTTTCATTCCATTCGCTGGAAGATTCCATGGTGAAGGATCATTTGCGCAAAAAATCAGGCAATGCGCCGGGCGTTTCAAGACATTCGCTGGTGCAGCCTGAAACAGAAACGCCGGTTTTTGACATTAAATCAAAAAAATCGGTGCAGCCTTCGGACGAAGAGGCGCGGGGCAATCCGCGTGCACGCTCGGCGAAACTGCGCGCGGGCGTAAGGAGGGCGGCATGAAGAAAATCCGCCTCCGCACGGTTTTTATTTACGCGCTGGCGGTTCTGGCCGGATCAATGCTGTTGCAGACATCGCAGAACGTTCAGCAGAGCGAGGTTGAGCTTGCCGCCATAACAGCCGATGTTAACCACGAGAATGATTCCATACGCATCCTGAAAACCGAGTGGGCGTTTCTGAACAGCCCTGGCCGCCTCGAGACACTGGCGCGGCAATATCTCAAGCTTTCGCCTCCCGATCCCGGCCATATTTCCAAAGACGGCACGGAAATTCCCGCAAAAACCGAGCCGCCTGTGGAATCCCCCATGCAGGCGCAACCGGCTTCCTTCACACCTGTTCCCTCCCCAAAACCAACCCCGCCGCCCGCCAAAATCCTCCCGCTTAAAAATCTCCCTAAAGAAAAATCCCTCGACGATCTTCTGAAGCAAGTTTCAAAAGAGGGCAGCGAATGATTTTCCTCAAGCAGGCGCGCCGCCATGCCATCAAGTTGATTGGGGAAAAAAGCTCCTCGCTCGATCTTGCGCGCGGGCGCCTTGTCCTGATGGGCGCATGCTTTATTTTTGCCTATATGTTCCTCGCTGCGCGCGCAGTGGATTTGATGGTTATCCAGGGAAAGCCTGCAGCGCTGGTTGATAACGGCATCGTGCAGGAGGAAGCGGCAAATGCAGGCGGCATCATGCGCGCTGATATTACGGACCGCAACGGCGAATTGCTCGCCACCACGATCAAGACGGCTTCGCTCTATGCTGATCCGCATCTCATTTCCGACTCACAAAAAGCAGCTGAAAATCTTGCGCGGATTTTTCCCGATCTTGAATATGGCGAAACGCTGCGCCGCTTCCAGAAGGGTGGGCGTTTCGTTCACCTGAAATACAGCCTGACGCCACAGGAACAACATGAGGTGCTGAAACTCGGTGAGCCGGGACTGGCATTTAAATACGAAGACCGCCGTGTTTATCCGCAAGGGGCGCTGACCTCGCATTTTGTTGGTTATGCGGGCACTGGGAGCGAGGGGCTGGCCGGGATCGAGAAAAGTTTTAACGAGCTGCTCTCGGAAGGCAAGCCGGTGGCGCTGACGCTGGACGTGAGATTGCAGCACGCCCTGCGCCGGGAAATGGACAAGGCAATAGATGATTTCCACGCTGCGGGCGGTGCAGGGATTATTATGAATGTAAATACCGGCGAAGTTCTGGCCGGGGTTTCGTTGCCGGATTTTGATCCCAACGGCGATATCAATGAAAACAGCAAAAAAATGTTCAACCGTGTCAGCCTCGGGACGTACGAACTGGGTTCGGTCTTCAAGATTTTTTCAACTGCGGCATTTCTTGAGACGCACAATGTCGGCATGAATGCGAGCTTCGACGCACGCGAGCCGATCAAGCGCGGAAGATTCACGATCAATGACTATCACGCCGAGGACCGCATTCTGACGATTCCGGAAGTCTTCATGTATTCGTCAAATATCGGCGCGGCGATGATGGGGCAGGCGGTTGGAACCGACAGGATGAAGGATTTCTACGACGATCTTGGTCTGACAGAAAAAATGAATCTCGAAATTCCGGAAGTCGGCAAGCCACTGGTACCGCATCCGTGGCGTGAGATTAACACTTTGACTGCATCATACGGTCACGGCATCGCGACGACGCCGCTGCAAATGACGGCAGCGGTGGCTTCGATTGTTAATGGCGGTTATCTCGTCGCCCCGCATCTCGTGTTGAACAAAAAAGCCGAAGAAAACGCGCGCGATGAATCATTGCGTGTTGTTTCGGCGCAGACCGTGCACCGCATGCGCCAGCTGATGCGCCTCGTTGTAACTGAAGGTACCGGCGAGAAGGCCGATGTGCCGGGCTACCGCGTCGGCGGCAAGACGGGTACGGCAGAGCAGCAAAGCGGGCGCGGTTACGACCAGTCGCAATTGCTTTCATCCTTCATCGGCGTGTTCCCGGTCGAGAAGCCGGAATATGCGGTTTTCATCGTGATCGACGGACCGAAGCCGACGAAGAAAAGTTTCGGTTATGCAACGGGCGGCTGGGTCGGCGCGCCTGCGGTGGCACGGGTCGTGGCATCAATGGCGGCTATTCTCGGTATCAAGCCGGAAAGAACATCGGAGCAGGCGGATTTATCGGCATCGCTGAAACAATATGTGACGGTGAAGGGCCATGATTAAAATGGGTCTCGGCAAATTCGACGTGAAAAAGCTGGCGGGCCTGACGCAGGACAGCCGCGCGGTGAAACGCGGCTTTCTATTCGCTGCGCTCCCAGGATCGAAGATGGACGGAAGAAAATTCATTGAGGATGCCATTCGTAACGGTGCAAGTGCGATTTTAGCGCCAACCGGCGCGATGCTTCCCGATGGTACGGATGATGTGGAGTTGATCACCGATGATAATCCGCGCAGGAAACTGGCTCTGCTTGCGGCGGAGTTTTACGGCAACCAGCCGGGATTTATAGCCGCCGTCACCGGCACGAACGGAAAAACTTCAACGGTGCATTTTGCTCGCGACCTGTGGAAACTGCGCGGCCTCAAGGCGGCTAGCATCGGCACGTTGGGAGTCAGAATGGGTGACACGGTGCGCTCCGGTTCGCTCACCACGCCCGACCCGGTTTCGTTACAAGCAGAGCTGGCCGATCTCGCCGCCGTGAAAGTCACGCACCTTGTAATGGAAGCTTCAAGCATCGGCCTCCATCAGCACCGCCTCGATGGTGTGCAGGTCAAGGCGGCGGCGTATACGAATTTGAGTTGGGATCACATCGATTACCACGCCGACATGGATAATTACTTCGAAGCGAAGGCACGCCTGTTCGCAGAGGTTCTGGATAAATCCGGTACAGCTATATTGAATGCCGACACGCCGGAATTTGAGAAGCTGAAAAAACTGGCCGAGAAGCGCGGTTGTAGTGTGATTTCATATGGTCGTAGCGGTGAAGATATAAAAATTATTTCTGCACAGCCGAAACCCGGCGGCAAGCAATTGAAACTCGAAATTTTCGGTAAATCATACGAAGTACAGTTCCCCATCGTCGGCGCCTTTCAGATGATGAACGCGCTCTGCGCGCTAGGCATTGTTATCGCCGAAACGCCGGACGATCAGGAAGTCGTCTATTTCTATGTTCAGGCGCTGTCAAAGCTCCAAGGGCCGCCGGGAAGATTGCAGCTCGTGCCCGGTCACGCGAAAGGCGCGGCGGTTTATGTCGATTACGCGCACACACCTGATGCGCTAAAAAATGTTCTGGAAGCCCTGCGCCCGCACACAAGCGGAAAACTGGTTTGTCTATTCGGCTGCGGCGGCGATCGCGATCGCTCGAAACGCCCGGCGATGGGTGAGATCGCCTCAAAGCTCGCGGACAAGGTGATCGTCACCGACGACAATCCGCGCTCGGAAAATCCGGAAAGCATCAGGAAAGAAATTCTTAAAGCCGCCGCAGGCGCAAAAGAAATCGGCAACCGCCGTGAAGCAATTCAGGAAGCTGTAAAAAACCTTGGCAAGGGGGATGTGCTGGTGATCGCCGGCAAGGGTCACGAGCAGGGACAGATTTTTGAAGACCACACTGAACCATTTGATGACGTCACAGAAGCCGCAAAGGCGATAAGGGAGTTGAAAGCATGATGAACGTTGATAACCGCTCTTTCTGGAGTTTCCTGAAAACACCGACCGTAACCGTCAGTGTCAAAAGGCAGCGCCAGGAACCCTGCGCAGTATTTCGCGTCAGGAACCTGATCGATCTGGGGGGCGGGCGGCAAACAGCCATGCTGGAGGGGTATCTGCCGGACCATGATGGCCGTAAAAACGCCAAAAAGAGCCGGTTGGCAATGCCGAGCAAAATCGGTAATCTCGACGTTGTTTATACGACAAAGACGATTACCCCGGTTTCCCACGTTTATCACGTGATTGGCCAGATTTTACGCAGTCCGGGCACGGACAAAATCGTGCCGGAGGTGCTGGCGCCGGGAGATTTCATCGTTTTTGTCAAAAAAGCGCGCCAGAAAATTGCAATCGAGGCGCTGCGGGTCATGCCAAGCGGAAAGACAGCTTATGCTTTATAATTTACTGACGCCCTTCGCCGACGAGTTCCTTTTCTTCAACCTGTTCCGTTATCTGACATTCAGGACCGGCGGCGCGATCATGACGGCGCTGGTGATCTGTTTCCTGATCGCGCCCGCGATGATCCGCTGGCTGAAGAAAAAACAGAAAGAAGGACAGCCGATCAGGGCCGACGGACCGCAGACGCATTTTGCCAAAGCGGGTACGCCGACGATGGGCGGCCTGATGATTTTAATCTCGGTGACGATCTCGACCATTCTCTGGGCTGACCTGACGAATAATTTTGTCTGGTATGCGCTGCTGGTAATGGTGGGATACGGACTGATTGGCTTTGGCGATGATTATTTGAAGCTGACCAAGAAAAATACGAAAGGCCTGCCGGGCAAGTTGAAACTCCTGCTGCAGTTCATCATCGGCCTCAGCGCCACGATCGGCGTTATGGTGACAATGCCCGATACACTCAGCACTCATATCGCCATTCCTTTTTTCAAGGAGCTTTTTATCAATGTCGGCTGGTTTTTTGCGCCGTGGGCGTTATTAGTGATTGTAGGTTCATCCAATGCGGTGAATTTGACGGACGGCCTGGACGGTCTTGCGATTGTTCCCGTGGCGATTGCCGCCGGATGCTTCGGCCTGATTGCCTATCTGGTGGGCCGGGCCGACTTCGCGGAATATCTTAATGTTCCTTATGTGCCGGGAACTGGCGAACTCGCGGTCTTGTGCGGTGCGCTGATCGGCGGGGCAATGGGTTTTCTCTGGTACAACGCGCCGCCCGCGATGATTTTTATGGGCGATACGGGTTCGCTCGCAATGGGCGGAGTGCTCGGCACCATTGCCGTGATTACCAAGCATGAACTGGTGCTCGCGATTATCGGCGGCGTGTTCGTGCTTGAGACAGTCTCGGTCATTATCCAGGTTGTATCATTCAAGCTGACGGGTAAACGTGTCTTCGCCATGGCACCCATTCATCACCATTTTGAAAAAAAGGGATGGTCAGAGCCTACGGTTGTTATCCGTTTCTGGATTATTGCTTTCATTCTCGCGCTGATCGGTCTGTCGACGCTTAAATTGCGATGAATAAATCATAATGAAAGAACTTGCCGCGTATCTGCAAACACTGAAAGGCCGCCCGGTTGCGGTCTTTGGTCTTGCGCGCTCGGGCCTCTCGGCGATAAGCGCGCTCAAAAATGCTGGCACGGAAGTCATCGCCTGGGATGATGATGAAAAGGCGCGGGACAAGGCTGCTGCGCTCGGTGCAACAATCGAGCAGCTTTACGAAGCGAATTTAAAGCCGTGCGCGTTTTTACTTCTGGCGCCCGGCGTGCCCTTGAACTATCCCGCGCCGCATCCCGTGGTAAAAGCCGCGAGGGTTGCGGGTACAGAGGTGATTTGTGATGTCGAGCTGTTCAGCCGCGTGTATGACAATATCCGCACGATTGGTGTAACCGGTACGAATGGCAAATCGACCACGACAGCACTTATTCACCATATTATAAAAGCGAGCGGGCGGCCCACCGTGATGGGCGGCAATATCGGCGTGCCGGTGTTCGATCTCGAGATTAAAAACAAACCGTTCGTGGTGCTGGAGCTTTCGTCCTACCAGCTTGATCTGTGCCCAAAATTCCGGCCTGAGATTTCCGTGTTGCTGAATATTACGCCCGATCATATCGACCGCCACGGCAATCTCGATAATTACGCAGCGGCAAAAGCGCGTATGTTCGAGGGGCAGGGTGTGGCCATCATTAGCTGCGATGATGATCCTTCAAGCAAAATCCTGAAACAGCTCAAGGCTGCTGGCCATCGTCTTGTCATTTCATTTTCGGTGAAAGATGAGGTTGAAAAAATTAAGGACAACATGATGCTGAAGGGCGAACACAATCTGCAGAACGCGATTGCCGCTTATCATGCCTGCAGCGCGGCGGCGTTGTTAGATGAAGAAATTTTTGCAGGGATGCAGACATTTCCTGGCCTGGCGCACCGCCAGTTTCCCGTGCGGACCATAAATAACGTTACATATATTAATGACAGCAAGGCGACGAACGCCGAGGCTGCATCGAAAGCGCTGTCCAGCTACGATAATATATACTGGATTGCCGGGGGCAGGCCAAAAGAGGGTGGGCTGAACGGCCTTGAAAAGCTGGCAGGCCGGGTGCGGGAATCGTTCCTTATCGGGGAATCAATAGATGATTTCGCCGCCTGGATGAAAAAAAATAATGTTATGCATCATAAGAACAGAACGCTGGATGCGGCGGTACGGGCGGCGCACATGGCCGCACAGAAAAATCCTCCGGCAACGGTTTTGCTCGCACCTGCCTGTGCGTCGTTTGACCAGTTTTTATCTTATGAAGAACGCGGCGATGCTTTCACAAACATTGTGAATAGCCTTGAGGAGAGCGCGGCGGCATGAGTATGTTCTCAAGAACCGATACGTCGTTTTTAGGTCGCTGGTGGTGGACAGTGGATCGCGGCCTGCTCGCAGCATTCATCCTTCTCATCGTTTTTGGAATTGTGCTAGTAAGCACAGCGAGTCCACCGGTTGCGGAAACGCTTGGCCTTAATTCATATCATTTCCTCAAACGTCATCTCATGATGCTGGTCCCTGCGCTTGGTCTGCTGATTGGTATTTCTATGCTCAGCCCGCGCATGATCTGGCGCGCGGCAAGTATTCTATTTATTGCCAGTCTTGTGGCTATGATCGTCGTGCTGTTTCACGGGGTGGAGATCAAGGGCGCGCAGCGCTGGATTCACCTGTTTGGTTTTTCACTGCAGCCCAGCGAGCTTGCGAAGCCGTCTTTCGCTATCGTTGCGGCATGGTTCATGTCGCGGCAGAAGGAAAACGCGAAATTCCCGGGCAATCTTATTGCGGCGGGCCTTTGCTTCCTGACGGTAGGATTGCTGATGCTGCAGCCCGACCTCGGCATGACAATTGTCGTCACTTGTATCTGGGCATCGCAGATATTTCTCGCCGGTTTTCGTTTCCGCATTCTTGCGATTTTCGGTGCTATCGGCGCGGCATGCCTGGGATGTGCTTATCTCTTCTTCGAACACGTACGTTACCGCGTCGACAGATTTTTTAAACCCGAAAGCGGCGACAATTATCAAGTCGACCGTTCGCTTGAAGCCTTTCAGAATGGCGGCATTGCGGGTACCGGCCCGGGGCAGGGCACGGTAAAAAGCGGTTTGCCCGACGCCCATGCCGATTTTATTTTTTCCGTCGCGGGCGAGGAAATGGGATTGTGGTTCGTGTTGATCATTATCGCGGTCTTTGGATTTATCATGTGGCGCGGGCTCAACCGCCTGACAACCAGTGACAATATGTTCGCGGTGCTGGCAGTGGGCGGATTGCTGACGATGTTCGGCCTGCAGGCGCTGGTCCATATGGGCTCGGCGATGAATATTTTGCCCGCCAAGGGCATGACACTGCCTTTCATCAGTTACGGCGGCTCGTCCATTCTCTCGCTCGGATTTTCAATGGGCGCGGTGCTGGCATTGACACGCCGCCAGGCACGGGGCAGCGTCGCACGCGCAGGCATGTCATCAAGAACGCGGGTTTTAGAGGCAGGGAACCAGCCATGAAACAGGGTAATCTCATTCTTCTCAGCAGCGGTGGCACAGGTGGGCACATGACCCCGGCGCAGGCGCTGGCCGAGGATCTCCAGTCGCGCGGATATCGCATTGAACTTGCGACCGACGAGCGCGGTATGAAATACCAGCATATGTTTGGTGAAATTCCCGCGCATGTTTTGCGTTCGGGCACTTTCTCAGCCGGAGCTATGGGCAAGATCAAGGGTGCGGCCAATCTTGGCATGGGTTTCGGACAGGCACTGATGCTGATTATGAAACTGAAACCGAAATTGGTGGTCGGTTTTGGCGGTTATCCATCCGTTCCTGCCGTTTACGCTGCGCAGAAAATGGGCGTGCCCACGATCATCCATGAGCAGAACGCCATCATCGGCAACGCGAATGCATTCCTTGCGCGCAAGGCGGCGCGCATTGCGCTGTCACTTCCTGTCGTGCAGGGGCTTGATGACAGTGAGCGCATGCGTGCTGTCGTTACCGGCAATCCCGTGCGCCCGGACATCGCGGCGCTCTATACCCAGCCTTATCCTAATCTCGGCCATGAAACACCGCTCAGAATTTTTGTCATGGGTGGATCATTAGGAGCAAAAGTATTCAGCGACATCGTGCCACAGACACTCGCTAAACTTTCTGCCGAATACCGCCAGAGACTCTATGTGGTACAGCAATGCCGCCAGGACGACATGGAATCCGTGCGCCGGACTTATGAAGTGGCGGGCATCAAGTGCGATTTAAGGTCGTTCTTCGATGATGTCGCCGGGGAATTATCCAAAGCCCATCTTATTATAGGCCGTTCCGGTGCCAGCACAGTCGCTGAAGTCACCACGGCGGGCCGCCCGGCGATATTCGTGCCGTATCCACACCATAAGGACCAGCAGCAGAAAATGAACGCTGAAACGGTGGCTGACGCAGGCGGGGCGTGGGTCATGGCCGAGGGCGGTTTCACCACCGAGGCCCTGCTTGCAAGAATCGAGACTTTCCTGCAAAATCCCTCCATTCTCTTCCGGGCGGCCGAAAAATCGAGAAGCTGCGGGAAGCCGGATGCCGCGCGTAAGCTCGGCAACCTGGTCACCGCGATGGTTAGCGGCTGGGGAGACTGATTTTTCTTGAAGGATTAAAGTCATGATGCGCGGGATACCTGCGGATATCGGCATATTGCATTTCATCGGCATCGGCGGCATCGGCATGAGCGGTATCGCCGAGATTTTGTCTGTGCTCGGTTACGCGGTACAGGGATCCGATCTGTCCGATAGCGCAAACGTAAAACGTTTGAGGGAGCGCGGCATCAAGGTCGCGATAGGTCATGACGCAAAGAATATCGCCACAGAAAATGGAAAAATTGCCGCCGCAGTTGTAATTTCGTCCGCAGTCAAGAATGACAACCCCGAGCTGAAAGCCGCCCGCGCGAAAAATATCCCCATCGTACGCCGTGCCGAAATGCTCGCGGAACTGATGAGGCTGAAATCGGCCGTCGCGGTGGCGGGTACGCATGGAAAAACGACGACGACATCGATGGTCGGCCAGATGATGGAGATCGCAGGCTTTGACCCGACCGTTATCAATGGCGGCATCGTCAACGCCTACGGCAACAATATCCGCCTCGGCAAAAGCGAGTGGATGGTGGTAGAGGCCGATGAGAGCGACGGCACCTTCACGCATTTGCCCGCGAGCGTGGCGGTGGTCACGAATATCGACCCCGAGCACCTCGATCATTACGGCGATTTCGAAAAGGTGAAAGAAGCCTACCGCCAGTTCATTCATAATGTCCCGTTCTATGGCTATGCTGTGCTGTGCATGGATCACCCTGAAGTTCAGGCGTTGATCCCCACGATCCAGGATCGCAAAGTTATTACGTATGGATTTAACCCGCAGGCCGATGTGCATGCGTCGAATATCCGCAGTGGCGCCAACGGCAGCCTGTTCGATGTGACGTTTGCGCCGAAGCTGAATAATAATAAAGAACTGATTCTGAAGGACGTGCACCTGCCGATGCCGGGACATCATAATGTGCAGAATTCGCTCGTCGCGCTGGCAGTGGCCTGCGAGATGAAGGTCGCGCCGCCGATCATGAAAAAGGCGCTGGCCGGATTTACGGGCGTCAAAAGAAGATTTACCAAGACGGGCGAGGCGGCGGGCGTCACGGTGATTGATGACTATGCGCATCACCCGGTCGAGATCGAGACTGTTCTGAAAACCGCGCGGATGATGGTGGCGGAAAATGGCGGGCGCGTGATCGCCGTCATGCAGCCGCACAGATTCACAAGGCTTCATGATCTGTTCGAGGATTTCTGCACGTGTTTCAACGAGGCCGACAGCGTGATCGTTGCCGATGTTTACACGGCGGGCGAGCAGCCGATTGAAGGCGTGAGCCGCGAGTCGCTGGTCGAGGGCATCAGGAAACACGGCCACCGCCATGTTCTGCCGCTCTCCGGCAAGGATGAACTGGCGCGGCGCGTGGCATCGATGGCGCAGCCGGGCGATTACGTAATTTGCCTCGGCGCGGGCGATATTACCTATTGGGCCTATGCATTACCGGAAGAGCTTGAGCCGCTTTTCGCCCGTGCCAAAGGAAACGCGGCGTGATCATTGAAAACGTCCCGCTCGGCAGTGAAACCTGGTTCGGCTGCGGTGGTAATGCGGATCAGTTATTGCGCCCGGCAAATGCTGACGAACTCGCGCAGTTTTTAAAGGAATATGATGGCGATATCACGGTGCTAGGCGGTCTTGCCAACACGATCATCCGCGACGGCGGCATCCGCGGCGTCACGGTACAACTAGGCAAGGAATTCTCGGAAATCAAGGTGCTTGGCGATTATATCGAGGCGGGCGCGGGCGCGCTGAATGGCTCGGTCGCGGCGGCGGCGGTGAAAGCCAGCATTGGCGGGCTAGAATTTCTGTCAGGCATTCCGGGCTGCGTCGGCGGCGCGCTGCGCATGAACGCGGGCGCTTATGGCACGGAAGTGAAGGACGTGCTGACTGGCGTGAATGCGGTTTCACGACAGGGCGTGATAACAAAACTGGTGCCCGAGCAATTGCACATGACGTATCGTCACACTGATCCGCCGAAAGGAACAATATTTACATCCGCGATTTTCAAGGGCAAGCGCGAGGATTATGAAACCGTCAAGGCACGTATGAATGAAATTAAAACTAAGAGAAATGAAACGCAGCCAATCCGTGAAAAGACCGGCGGCTCGACCTTTGCCAATCCCGCCGGTGAGTTGAAGGCTTGGCAAATCGTGCAGAAAGTTGGCGGTCACGAATTAAAGATCGGCGGGGCGCAGATGTCGCCGATGCATTCGAATTTTATGATCAATACGGGGAGCGCCACAGCCACCGACCTCGAAAATCTCGGCGAGGAAATCCGCCGCCGCGCCAAGGAACAGCTTGGTATCAATCTGCGCTGGGAAATAAATATCGTCGGCGAGCGTTAAATTTTTAGTTTGCGCTCGTAAAGATCGGGCAAATCGTTTTCAATCAAAATCACGTCGCCGTCCTTGCGGTTCTGGTCCAGCCACGCATTCGCCTGCTGAAACGTATCGACCTCGACAATAGCCTTGTCGTTACCGGTGGCGCGGATGCCCTGGATGAAAGTCGGGATGCGCTTGCCTTGCACGATAATGATGACATCGCAGGTTTCGCCGGCCTTCTTGCCGATTTTTTCATGCTCCTCGGCGTGTGCCTCGCCGAGCTCGACCATGCCGGGCGTGATGAGGATTTTGCGTCCCTGCCGACCGAGAACGGGCAACAGATCAAGCGCCGAGGCGAAGCCGACCGGATTGGAGTTGAATGCGTCGTCAATGAGCGTCGTGCCGTCGCCGGGTTTTTTGACCTCCAGCCTGTGTGTGATCTGCGGCACGGATTTGAGGGCGGTTACGGCATTTTCAGCGGGGATACCTAAAGTCACAGCGGCGGTAAAAGCCAGCGCGATATTCTGCGCATGGTGCAGGCCGTAGAGCGGTGCCTCCAGCCTATAACTATCGCCGTTCCAGCGGATAAAAACCCGCAAGCCTTCGGACAGTTGTTCTGCGCGCTCGATAATCGCGTCGCTCACCGGCGTTTCACCGACGATTATAAAGTGTGCGCGGTTTTCACGAGTTTTGATTTTGGCGTACTCGATATCCAGCGGCTTTTCATGCGTGATGACCTTGCCTTTTTTATCGAGCACGGCCTGCGCCAGCTCAAATTTGGCTTTGGCAACCGTTTCGATAGTTCTGAAGCGTTCGTAATGTGCGTGGCCGACGGCGGTGATGATGCCCATATCCGGCGGTGCAAGACGGCAAAGGCGCTCGATCGATCCGGGACCGTAAGCGCCCATCTCGACGACGAAGAATTTGTGATTGTCTTCGAGCTGTTCGCGGATGATGCGTGTAATGCCCATGGGTGTGTTTACACTGCCCGGCGTCACCAGCGTCGGCGCGTGGGTTTTCAGGATATGGCCGAGGATGTGCTTGACCGATGTTTTGCCGAACGAGCCGGTAATACCCACTGTGACGGGCTTGAGATCAACGAGTTTTCGGCGCGCCTGGTCCCAGTATTTTTTCTGGACGTGGTTCTCATAAGGCGTGAGAGCTAGATTGGCGACCAGCATCACGAACGGGATGAACTGGACGTTCAAAATCCAGAAGAACGGGAAATAGAAAACCAGGAACCATGTCGCCATCAGGGCGGAGAGAACGACGGTCAGGAACAGAATGCGTTGCGCACGTGGCGTCAGGACGAGTTTCTTTTTCGCGGCATGACGCGGGTCGTCCTCGAGGACGGCGGCAGCGGCAAATGCTATGAAAAACAGGAAAATATACCAGGGCGAAGGAAACAGCAGCCAGAAAGCGTCAATGATGAGAAGAACGAGCGTAAAGCGTGTGTCGATGGCGCCGCTACGGGCCATCCAGCGCAGGAAACGCCCGCTGTCATATTCCTCTTGCTGATAGATATGGAGATAGGTCGCCGTGCGCTTCGTCGCGAAGGCAAGCCATGCAGCATAAACCAGAAGAATACCAAGTGTGCTAGCGAATGCGGGCATCTATTCTCTCCATGAATTGCTTGAGTAAAGGCGCTACCTGATGGCGTCCTTCGCCAAGGACGCTGTAATGATCCTGCCCGGTAAGAATGGTCAGTTCTGCGCCGGGGATGAGTTTTTGCAGTCTTTGTCCGATTTCGGGAGGGGTTTCAGTGTCATTCATACCGTACACTAATGCCACAGGACAGGAAACGGTTCGCGCAACGTCTGATAAATCCTCAGCGATGGTTTTGACGAGGATGGAGCGCAGCGCCCCGGCATTTTTATAATCGGTGCTGCCGAATTTGGAGCGGAGCCAGTCTTCAGACAGGCCGAGAGGAATAAATTTCTTTAAAGTTTTAAAAACGAGAATGCGCGTTTTGAAATGAATGTCCTGCCATAACGGGCGCTTACGCTTCAATCCTGCACCAGCGATTAAGAAAAGACCGGAGATGAGATCAGGGTGGCGCGAGGCGATTTGCAGCCCCACCCGGCACCCAAATGAATGGCCGACCCAGAGGACCGGCCCGTTTGAATTCTCTCTCAAGAATTGAGCGGCTTCATCGGCGTATTCGGCAGTGCCCCATGGCTCGGGCGGCATCGGGCTGTCGCCGAAACCGGGGAAATCGATAAGCGTGTGGGTGCCGAAGGATTCTAGCCCTTCGGCGAGCGGAAGGAAGGCCTTGCGGCTCTGACCCCAGCCATGCGCCCAGACGACCACGGGAGAATCCTTTTTCCCAAGGGTTTCAGAGCTTATGAGGGACGTCACGGGCGCGGCCAAATTGTCTTTAATCACTGTGTTTTTCATGCTTTAATGTTGCCGTAACTGTCATAGCACGCCCGGACGAATAGTAAAATCATGCAATCCCAAAAAGGAATAAAATCTCAAAAACGCATCGCGGTGTTTTTTGGCGGCCGCTCGCCCGAACATGACGTCTCGGTGGTGACTGGCCTGCAGATTCTGGGTGCCATAGATCCTAAGTTCGAGGCCTTCCCGGTTTATATAACAACGGATGGCGTGTGGCTGACCGGCGATGTCTTGCGCAAGCGCGAAAATTATATGCTCCATGCCAATAACCGCGCGCAGGCGCAGGAAGTGACGCTGGATGTGACCGCAGGAAAAACCGGGAGATTATTACCTAAGAAAACCGGACTGTTCGGCGGCAGCAAGGCCATTGAGTTCGATGTCGCTATTCCGTCCTTTCACGGACTGTTCGGTGAGGATGGAAACTTACAAGGTTTATTTGAAATGGCAGGCGTTGCCTATGCGGGGATGCGGACGCTGGCTTCCTCCGTCCTGATGGATAAGGCGGCGACGAAAAAAGCGATGCAGGGAATTGGCATCCCGGTTCTGCCTTACGCGGTGCTGAAACGCCCCAGCGAAGGGTACATGATCGCCCGTGGAAAAATCGAAGAAACACTGCGCGAAAAAAATATCGGCTTTCCATGCATTGTTAAGCCCGCGCACTTGGGGAGTTCCATCGGCGTGGCGAAGGCGACGAACGCGGAAGAAATCGCGGCGTGCCTGCCTGCGATTTTCGAATATGACGAGGTGGCGGTGGTCGAGCCGTTCGTTCCCAACATGGTGGAATATAATGTCGCGGTGACCAAAGCGTTCGGCGGCGTCAAGACATCAGCCATCGAGCGCCCGAAAAATAACGAGGAACTATTAGACTTCAAAAAGAAATATCTGTCAGGCGGCACGAAAGGCCAAAAGGGCGGCAGCAAGCAGCCCGGGCAGGCCAGCCAGGGGATGCTGTCCCTCACGCGAGAAATCAACCCGAAGCTCGATCCGAAAACCGAGGAAAATATCCGGCGCTGGGCGGTGCAGATGTATGAAGGGCTGGATGGCACCGGCGCGCCGCGCATCGATTTCATCGGGGATTTAAAAAGCGGCGAGATATGGCTGAACGAGGTGAACCCGTGGCCGGGCTCGATCGGTTATTTTCTCTGGGAGGCCGCGCCCGAGCCGAAGTTATTCTCGGAATTGCTGACGGCGCTGATTGAAGAGGCGGTTGAAGAACGCAGGAAAAGAAATTTCCCGAAAGATTCTGTGCCCGTAGATGCAAGGTTGTTTAAGAGGCAATTATGATGGTCTTTTTTATTCGTCATTGCGAGGCCGTAGGCCGAAGCAATCCAGAAAGCCGCAAGCAAAAAACTGGATTGCTTCGTCGCGTTGCTCCTCGCAATGACGGGAGCGATTAAATGGCCACGTACAAAAGCAAATTCACTGGTAACAAGCGGCGCAAGGGGCCGCTTTCCGTGCTGATGCCCTGGCTGAAGCGTTTTGGTATTGCGCTGGCGATTGCGGGCGTGAGTTTCTGGGCGGGGTCGTGGTTTTTCCTGAGTGGCACTGCAGCCAGAACCGGCAACTGGCTGGCGGCGCAGGTCCATGAAGGAACTTCGGGAGCGGGTTTCTCAGTGCAGAACATCATGGTCGAGGGACGTGTTTACACAGACCCGGAAATCCTGAAAGCAATCATCGCTACAGAAAAAGGTGACCCGTTATTCGCTTTCGACCCCGTAGCGGCGCAGGAGCAGATCAAAAGGATCAACTGGATACGTGACGCGCATGTCGAGCGTCGCCTTCCTGACACGATTTATGTCGGGCTGACGGAGAAAAAACCGCTGGCGCTCTGGCAGGAAGCCGGCACGCTGGAGCTGCTGGACGAGGAAGGCAAGCCGATCACCCGCGAAAATCTCGGACGGTTTAAAAATCTGGTTATCGTCATGGGCGAAGGGGCGGCGGAGCGCGCACCGGCGCTGGTCAAAAACCTTGAGGCCGAGCCGCAGATCATGTCCCGTGTCAAGGCGGCGAAATGGATCGGCGGGCGGCGCTGGGATCTTGTATTCCGGGACAATATCACCGCTAAACTACCGGAAGGGGAAACGGGGCTGGCCCTCCGGAAACTGGCGGAAGCCGTAGAAAAAGAGGGACTTTTAGAAAAAGATATTCTTTCTGTTGATCTGCGCGAAGAGAGCCGTATGATCGTTGAGCCTTCGCCCGGCGCGGCGCAGGACTACCAGGCGAGCACCAAGGCCGGCAGCAATATCTGACACTATATCAAACACATGAAGCACAAACACAAACCCAGAGGCTCTCTCCTCGCTGCCCTTGATATCGGCAGCAGCAAGATCACGTGCTTTATCGGTCGCGTTGCCGACAATGAGGGCGGGTTCGAGGTGCTGGGCGTCGGGCACCACGCCTCGAAAGGCGTCAAGAACGGCACGATCACGGATTTGAACGCGGCGGAGAATGTCTTGCGCCAGACCGTGCATGCCGCCGAGAACATGGCGGCGAATGTTATGAAGGGATACCCTCTGCGCGAGGTAGTCGTGAACTTGCCAGGCGTGCACGCGGTTTCACATGCGCACCGCGCGGATCTGCAGATCGCCGGTCACGAAATTACCGACAACGATGTGCGCCGCGCACTCGCCAAGGCGCAGGAAAATGTGATGAGCGATGATTTCGAACTCATCCACACAGTGCCGATTAATTATCACATTGACGGCCATGAGGGCATCCGCGAGCCGCGCGGTATGTTCGGCCAGAATATGAGCGTCGACATCCATATGGTGACGGGTGATATGTCGGCGCTAAGGAATATCGCGACCTGCATCGATCGCTCGCACCTCGATATCTCGGCGTTTTGCACGTCGTCTTATGCGTCGGGCCTTGCCTGCCTCGTGGAAGATGAAATGGATTTAGGCTGCACATTAATAGATATGGGCGGCGGCGTAACGTCTTATGCCGTGTTTCATGGCGGTTCGATCATTTACAGCGATGCGATTCCCGTTGGCGGCCAGCATGTCACGAGTGATATCGCGCGCGGGCTGACGACGTCGCTGGTCGATGCCGAGCGATTAAAGGTTTTGTACGGCAGTGCGTTGGGCGCAGGGCATGACGAGAGCGAACTGATCGATGTGCCGCGTTTGGGCGAGGATGAGCGCCATCAGCCCAACCATGTGCCGCGCTCGCTGCTCGTCGGCATTATACAACCGCGTATCGAGGAGATTTTTGAACTGGTACGCGCAAGATTGCATGACAGCGGCCTTGGGCCTGCGCTGGGCCGCCGCGTGGTCCTGACCGGGGGCGCGTCACAGATTGCGGGCCTCCGCGACATTGCCCAGCACGTCATGGACAAGCAGGTTCGGATGGGTCGGCCCATTCGTTTGAGCGGGTTGCCTGATGCCGTCAGCGGCCCGGCCTTTTCGACGGCCGCAGGGCTGCTCACTTACGTTTCGGAACGCGCCGATGAAATGCCCGCCACGATCATGGAGCAAGCCGAAGCAGGAAGCGTTTGGGAGCGTGCGCGGCTTTGGCTGCGTGAGAACTGGTAAAGTCGCTTAATTATCCACAATATTGTGTGTATAAGCCTGTGGGTGCCTCTAGATATAGACAGCCATAGATAGTTGCTTTGAAAAACCGCATCAAATGAATCAGTTAGCGAATTTCCTTGAATCTTTTTGTCAGGCCCAGATAGCATGGAAGTAGCACGAATCTGCGTAAAACTCCTGAATCTCCTAACTTTTTCCCTTTTCTGAATTCCCGAACTTGTTACACTTTTCGCAATTCCTACCACGAGGCTGTTCTTCAGCTTTGTAACCCGTTCAAAACCCGACAAGGGGGCCAAAATGATCAATATCAAAATGCAGCCGAAAACAGCTCAGAAGCTATCGCCAAAAATTATCGTCATCGGCGTGGGAGGCGCGGGCGGGAACGCCGTCAACAACATGATCTCCTCCAACCTCGAAGGATGCGAATTCCTGGTCTGCAACACGGACGCCCAGGCCCTTGAAAACACCCTCTGCCCGCCGGAGCGCCAGATACAACTCGGGGCCCATGTCACGGGCGGCCTCGGCGCCGGATCGAAACCTGAAATCGGCAAGGCAGCCGCTGAAGAATCTTTGGAAGACGTGCTGAAGCATGTCGAGGGCGCGAACATGGCGTTCGTAACCTGCGGTATGGGCGGCGGCACCGGCACCGGCGCGGCCCCTGTGATCGCCAGAGCCTGCCGCGAGCGCGGCATTCTGACGGTCGGCGTGGTGACCAAGCCCTTCCACTTCGAAGGCACGCACCGTATGCGCATGGCCGACAACGGCATCGAGGAGATGCAGCAATATGTCGACACCCTGATTGTAATTCCGAACCAGAATTTGTTCCGCGTCGCGAATGAGAAGGTCGGCTTTGCCGAAGCCTTCCGCATGGTGGATGGTGTTCTGCAATCCGGCGTGCGCGGCGTCACCGATCTGATGGTTCGTCCCGGCCTGATCAATCTCGACTTCGCCGACATCCGTACCGGCATGATGGAAATGGGCAAGGCGATGATGGGTACCGGCGAAGGGCAGGGCGACAAGCGCGCCGTGCAGGCCGCCGAAGCCGCGATCAACAACCCCCTGCTGGACGATATCTCGATGAAAGGCGCGCACGGCGTAATCATCAATGTCACCGGCGGCTATGACATGACACTATTTGAAGTGGACGAAGCCTGTAACCGCATCCGCGATGAAGTTGATCCCGATGCCAACATTATCTTCGGCGCAACGTTCGATGAGTCACTCGAAGGCGTCATGCGTGTTTCCATCGTTGCCACCGGCATCGAGAAAGAAGCTATGCAGAAAACCCGTGGCGGCAGCGGCACGAACAAAATCAATGCTGTCGGCAAGGCAGGTCTCGAGCGCGCAAGGCCGCAGACTGAAAGCCAGCAGCAACAGCAACCCGTTACAACAAGCCGCACCTATCCCCCGGCTGCGCAGCTTAATGCCCCGCCTGCATATTCCGCCGCCGGTAACATTCGCGGCATCACCGCGCCGCCGGTTGCAGCGCCCGGTATCGCACCTGTTGTCGCCTATGCGCGTGAGCAGGAAGCGCTGGCATCGACGGCCCCGTCTGTTGATCCTGAGCTGGATATCTATGAGCAGCGTGAATTTGCCGTAGCAATGGAGCCGCAGCAGGCCCTGAGCGTGCCGCAGAATACCGCTCTGCACGGTGAGAGATATAAGGGCGCGTTCATTCCGCCGAAACCGGTTGAGGGCGGTATTGATCCGGCCGCTTCCCTGATGTCGCCGCAAGCCTACACGCCGCCGTCACCGCAATCTTACGCGCAGACGACGACATCGCGCGGTGGCATCCAGCTTAACCCGCCGAAACTCCCGAACCCCGACCGCAAGCGCACGCCTTCACTGTTCGAGCGCATCACGGGAACGGTTCAGCAGCATCTCGAGGGTATCCGCGAGGAAGTCGCGCCGCGTGAACGCGCCGCGCCGCCGCGCTCGCAGCCTTCAATGGGCGGAGGCGTGCCGCAAGGTCCGTCGCAGGGGCGTCTGAATATCGATACGCCGGCTGCAAGGCCCCGTGCGCAGGCTGATGAGGAGCTGGATATCCCGGCTTTCTTACGCAGACAGGCAAATTAAATCACACTGTCACCCCCGCCTTGAGCGGGGGTCCGGTTTTTAAAAGCAGGCCGCTTACGCGGCATTATATCCGGATCCCCGTTCACGCTCGCCGTTGGCTCGCTGCCGGGGATGACAATAGGCCAAAGACCCCTCCGGGGGCCTTTTTACTTTGTAACACAGGGCAACAATCTGTGATTTGTTGCAATGCAGGGAATTCCTATATTTTAGCGTAAGACTTTAATACATGAGTATGCGCTAAGGTATTGATGCAACAGACTATTCAAAAAGAAACCACGACAACTGGAACCGGCCTTCACTCGGGCGCGGCGATTAATCTCGCCCTGAAACCCGCCCCGGCAGGCCACGGCATCGTGTTCGTGCGCACCGACCTTCAGGGCGATAACCGCATACCTGCCCTCTGGGACAAGGTGACGGATACGCGCCTTTGCACTGTCATTTCCAATGACTCCGGCGCCAGCGTCGGCACGATCGAGCATTTGATGGCAGCCCTGCGTGGCTGCGCGATTGATAATGTCATGGTCGAACTGGACGGCCCGGAAGTGCCCGCCATGGACGGCAGCTCAAAACCTTTCGTCGATATGATCGACAAGGCAGGTATCGCAGCTCAAAACACGCCCCGTCGCGCCATCCGCATTTTGAAAGAAGTCATGGTTGAAGAAGGTGATAAAACTGTCACGCTGAAACCCGCCGAGGAATTCATTTTCGCAGGTGAAATCGATTTCGATCACCCGGATATCGGCCGCCAGCGCTATGAGATCAAGCTGCTGAACGGAAATTTCCGTCATGACCTGGCTGACTCACGCACTTTCGGTTTCTTCCATGAAGTCGAGATGATGAGAAAAGCCGGTCTGGCACGCGGCGGCTCGCTGGATAACGCTATCGTCCTCGACAAGGACAAGGTGATAAACCCGGAAGGCCTGCGTCACAGCAATGAATTCATCCGCCACAAACTGCTGGATGCCATTGGCGACCTGTATCTCGCGGGCGCTCCTGTCCTCGGTGCCTATGAAGGCGTCAAGGCTGGCCATGCCATGAACAATGCTGTCCTCCGCAAGCTGTTCGCGACCAAGGATGCATTCGAGGTGATTGAGCTGCAGGATGTCGTCATCCCGAAAGCCCGCACCCTCGAGGCCGCCTAATTTTTCATAAATAAAAACTTATTGCCCGTCATTCCCCGCGAAGGCGGGGAATCCATGCATCCCCCGGACAAGCCGGGGGATGACAGCATATGAACAAGAATTTTCTTATGGCATAGGCTTATATATTCACTAAACTGGAAACTCACAAAATTTGCGGAGTTCGAATGCGCCAGACCAGTCCTTTCAACCGTTATTTCCTGATGCTGCTTATGATCCCGGCATTGGCCGCGTGTTCGTCGGATAAGGACGACAAGTTCGAAACGGAAAAGCCCGTCGATGTCCTGTACAACCAGGCCGCCACCGCCATGGACGAAGGCCAGTACGACACCGCGACGAAATACTTCGAAGAGGTCGAGCGTCAGCACCCGTATTCGCAATGGGCGACGCAGGCGCAGTTAATGTCGGCTTATTCTTCGTATCTGGATCAGCGTTACGACGAGGCCGTTCTCGCGCTTGACCGTTTCATCGAATTGCACCCCGGCAGCAAGGATATCGATTACGCCTATTACCTGAAGGCGCTTTGCTACTACGAACAGATTTCCGACGTTGCGCGCGATCAGGAAATGACGGAAGAGGCGTTGAAAGCGCTGGAGACACTCGTGCGTCTCTACCCCGAGAGCCAGTATGCACGTGATGCGACGCTGAAACGTGACCTGACGCTGGATCACCTTGCGGGCAAGGAAATGGAAATCGGGCGTTATTACCTGAACCGCGGGCATGTGAACGCCGCGATGAACCGCTTCAGAACGGTTGTAAAAGATTACCAGACCACGACGCACGTGGCCGAAGCGCTGCATAGATTGGTAGAGGCTTACCTGTCGCTCGGTCTCAAGGAGGAGGCCACGAATATCGCAGCAGTGCTTGGTTATAACTACCCCGGCAGCGTCTGGTACAAGCGTTCCTATGAATTGCTGGATGACGAGCAGCGCAAGCGCATCATCGAAAACCGCGACTTCGTCGACCGCACGATCGATTCCATCTTCAAACCCGACTGATTTTATGGGCCTTTTATGCTGGCCAGTCTGAGTATCCAGAATGTCGTCCTGATCGACCGGCTGAACATAGATTTCCGGGGCGGTCTCTGCGCGCTCACTGGTGAAACGGGCGCGGGCAAGTCCATTTTGCTGGACGCTCTTGGTTTGGCGCTCGGCGCGCGCTCGGAAAGTGGGCTGGTGCGCAAGGGCGCAGAACAAGCACAAGTAAGCGCCGAATTCCACGTGCCGAAAAATCATCTTTCTATCGCCATTTTGAAAAATGCGGATCTTGAGGGTGGCGAAGAACTTATTTTGCGGCGTTCGGTGAGTGCGGATGGCCGCAGCCGCGCCTTTATTAATGACCAGCCCGTTAGCATCGGCCTGTTGAAACAAATAGGCGAGACACTGGTGGAAATTCACGGGCAGTTTGAAACGCAAGGGTTATTGAATCCCGCGACGCACGGTGAATTGCTGGATGAATATGCGGAGATTAATTCAAAGCTCGCGGTGCTTTGGGCTGCGTGGAAGGCAGAAATTGAAAAATTCGAAACGCTGAAGACCGATGCCGAAAAATCACGCAGCGAGGAAACATATTTACGGCAGGCGGTCGAGGATTTGGACGCGCTGACGCCGAAAGCGGGTGAGGAAAGCGAACTTAGCGCCTTGCGTGCGCGTCTGATGAACCGCGAACAGGCGCTGGAAGCGCTGGGTACTGCTTATGATGTTCTTAACGGTGAGAGTGACCCGGTGCGTAAGGCATCTTCTGTGTTGGCACGCGTCGCAGGGAAGATGGCGGGTGCCGCTGACCAGATCATCACCGCGCTGGACCGCGCTTCGGCAGAAATACAGGAAGCGGGGGCGCTGATCCAGTCGCTCTCGGCTGATCTGCAGGAAGGCGGCCATGATCTGGAATCGATCGATGATCGCCTGCATGAATTAAAATCGCAGGCGCGAAAGCATAATTGCGCGGTAGACAACCTGGCCGCGATACGTGAAACGCTGGCCGCGAAACTGAACCTGATCGAGTATGCCGACGAAGCACTGGAGGAGCAGATGCGCAAAGTCGAAAAGGCTCGCAAGACCTATACCGCGCAGGCGGAAAAGGATTCGGCGGCGAGGGCGCTGGCGGCGGTTAAGCTGGATAAACTGGTGGCTAGGGAATTGCCGCCGCTGAAACTCGACAAGGCAAAATTCGTAACGAAAATTGAAACGCTTCCTGAAAAGGACTGGGGTCCGGGCGGCATCGACCGCGTAAGATTTTTGGTGGCAACAAACCCGGGTTCGGAACCCGGCGCGCTGAATAAGATTGCTTCGGGCGGTGAAATGGCGCGCTTCATGCTGGCGTTGAAAGTCGTGATGGCGGAAGTTGGCGCGGCGGGAACGCTGATTTTTGACGAGGCAGATGCCGGTATCGGCGGCGCGGTGGCCGACGCGGTCGGCGAAAGGCTGGCCAGGCTGGCGAACAAGCGGCAGGTCCTGGTCGTTACGCATGCGCCGCAGGTGGCCGCGCGGGCAGGCGATCACTATATTGTTGCCAAGGCGGGTACCAAGGACGTGAAAACCAATGTTATCCATATCGACCGGAAGCAGCGCCGCGAGGAAATCGCGCGGATGTTATCTGGCGCAAACGTGACGGACGAGGCGCGACGTGCAGCGGATAAATTGCTGGAGACCGGTACGTGAAAAAGGCATCACTGGATTTGTTCGATGCCCGCTATCGTCACGGCGAACTGGTCAGGCAGATCAGGCAACACGACAAATTATATTACCAGAAGGACAAGCCGGAAATTTCGGACGCAGAGTATGACAGGCTGCGTCTGGAGCTTGAGAAGATCGAGGCGGAACACCCTGATTTAATCACGCCCGACAGCCCGAGCCAAACGGTGGGCGCCGCGCCGAGTTCGGGTTTTCGCAAGGTCAAACATTCAACGCCTATGCTTTCTCTCTCGAATGCATTCAGTGAGGAAGATTTAAACGATTTTCTCGTGCGTGTGCGCCGTTTTCTGGGCATGAAGGATGATGCCGCGCTGGAAATTCTGGCTGAGCCTAAAATTGACGGGCTTTCCTGTTCTCTGCGGTATGAAAAGCGCCGCCTTGTTCTCGCCGCGACGCGCGGCGATGGCACGGAAGGCGAGGATATAACGGCGAATGTGCGCATGATTAAAGACGTGCCGCAGGAATTGCCGAAGGACACACCGGATATTCTCGAAGTGCGCGGCGAGATTTACATGCGCCGCGACGATTTTATGGCGCTGAACAAAAAACAGGCCGAAGTGGGCAAGCAGGTTTTTGCCAATCCGCGTAATGCCGCGGCGGGAAGCGTAAGACAACTGGATTCCAAAATTACCAAAACGCGGCCCATTCATTTCTTTGGGTATTCGCTGGGCGAGATCAGTGCGTCGATCGCCAAAACCCAGAATGATATTCGCAAGAAATTGGCCGACTGGGGTTTTGCCGAAGCCAAACCGTTTCGTGTTTGCAAGGACCTAGCGGCGTTGATGAAGTATTACGAGGAAGTCGGGACATTACGCGCTGAGCTCGATTACGAAATCGACGGTGTTGTGTACAAGGTCAATGATCTGGGTTTGCAGGAACGCCTCGGCTTTGTTTCGCGCGCACCGCGCTGGGCGACGGCGCATAAATTCCCGGCGGAGCGGGCTGTGACCGTGCTGAACGCCATCGATATCCAGGTTGGGCGCACGGGAACGTTGACGCCGGTGGCGCGTCTGGAGCCGATTACGGTCGGCGGCGTGGTGGTGTCGAATGCGACGCTGCACAACGAGGATGAGATCGAGCGCAAGGATGTGCGTATCGGTGATCATGTCGTGGTCCAGCGCGCGGGCGACGTCATTCCGCAGATTGTCGAAGTGTTAAAAGACAAGCGTAGCGGGAAAGAGAAGAAATTCAAATATCCGGATAAATGCCCGGAATGCGGCTCGCTGGCTATCCGCGAAGAGGGAGAGGTTGCAAAACGCTGCACAGGCGGACTGATCTGCCCGGCACAGGCCAAGGAGCGGCTGAAGCATTTTGTTTCAAGACTGGCGTTTGATATCGAGGGGCTTGGTGAAAAAATTATCGAGGAATTTTGGGAGAAGGAATTGATTAAATCCCCCGCTGATATTTTCAGGTTGGAGAAAAAGAGTAAATCGCTGGAGCCGCCGCTCGAGGAGTGGGAGGGTTGGGGTGAAAAATCGGTCGAGAAACTATTTACATCAATTGAAAACCGGAAAACCATTTCGCTCGACCGTTTTATTTATGCGCTCGGCATCCGGCAGGTTGGCGAAGCGACAGCGAAGAAACTCGCGGTGAATTACACGAGTATCGAAAATTTACGCTCCGAAATAAAAAAAGCGCAGAAGCGCGAATCTGAAAATTTTCAGAACCTGGTCTCTATCGAGGATATCGGGCCAAGCGTGGCTGACGATTTGCTCGGTTTTTTTGCAGAAGAGCACAATATTGAAGTTCTCAATGATCTGGTAAAAATCCTGAGCATCCAGCCCTACGAACGGCCCGACACCAGCGGTAGCCCGGTTGCGGGTAAGACGGTGGTGTTCACGGGAACACTCACGCAACTGACGCGGCAGGAAGCAAAAGCGGGGGCGGAACGTCTCGGTGCAAAGGTCGCGGGATCGGTTTCAGCAAAGACGGATTATGTGGTCGCTGGCGAAGATGCGGGATCGAAATTGAAGAAGGCGCGCGAATTGAATGTCGCGATCCTGACTGAAGAAGAATGGCTGAAGCTTATTAAAGGTTAAACTACGTCCTGCTGGTCGCGCAGTTCATAGAGCATTTCCATCGCTTTTTCGATTTCGGGGGGATAATCGCGGCGCTCGATGAATTCGCTGCCGCCTGTATTGCGCGTCATCGACAGTTCAAGCGAACGCACAAGAAGCTCGGATATCTTGAGATCTTTTTGTTTTAACGCTAATTCCAGCGCCGAAAGGATGCGGTCGCTGAGGCGGATTTTATCTTTTTCGTCTTGATCCATGAATCCCGCTTTTCTCAATCCGTTTCTTATTTTGCCTTGTTCTCAGGCGCTTTTCAAGTTCTCCCTGACCAGCACTAAAAAAGCCCGGAGGAACTGGTTACGGGTGTCGTCGCGCTCCATAAGGATTTCATGCCCTGATTCGGGCAATTCGAGCAGGCGCACGCGCGGAAAACGGGATGCCGCAATGCGAATGGCGTTATTATCGACGATTTTTTCCTTGCCAGCGACGCCTATCAGGCAGGGTGTGCGGATCGATTCCAGGACGCCGGGGCGCTGCAGGAACCGGCACGAAGCGAACGCGTTATAGACCCAGCCGAACGTCGCGCCGCCGCTCCGCAGTTCAGGATTGTCACGCAGCCATGCATGGTAAATCTTGGAACGAACGGGATCGAAAGAGAGAATCTCCTCGCCGTCGTTTTCATCGCTCCAGTCTTTCTGGCCGAAAGCGTACTTTTTCCCGGCAAGGAGAGAAAGAGTGAAGGATACAACCGGCGCGGCAGGAATTTTACTGACCGCGAGGATGCCATACATGGGCGAGGTCATTGCTGCTGCGGCAAATACACCGGGATATTTATCAAGGAAACGTGTGCCGATATTCGCGCCCATCGAATGTGCAAGCATCAGGATAGGCAAGCCTGCCGGTTTGATATGCGCTTCGATGAATGCATGCAGATCGTCGGCATGGTGAATGAATGCGCGGGAATGGCAGCGCTGCGGATAGGGTTCAATAAGGCGCTGGGAAAGCCCCTGTCCTTGCCATTCCAGAATCCAGACAGCGAGATCGTTTTTAAGAAGGTCACGTGCGACTTCAAAATATTTCTCGGCATATTCGTTGCGGCCGGGCAGAAGCACTGTAATAGCGACAGGTTTTTGGGGAGAGACGAAGCCAAAACGAAGGCTGCAGCCTTGTTTGTTTTTAAAGGTGCCCCATTGCCAGCCGGGAGGTTCTAAAAAACGCTCTTCAAGCTGCGGGGGCACAAGCGGCATTATTCAAGCGCCTTGATGATCGACTCGGTCATCGCCTTGGCATCGCCCAGCAGCATCATCGTGTTGTCCGCGAAGAAAAGCGGGTTGTCGATGCCAGCATAACCCGAACCCATCGAGCGTTTGATAAATAAAACTGTTTTGGCTTTTTCGACATCAAGGATCGGCATGCCGTAAATCGGTGAGCCGGGATTATTTTTTGCCGACGGGTTTGTGATGTCGTTCGCGCCGATGACATAGGCGACATCGGCCTGCGCGAAATCACGGTTGATGTCTTCCATTTCAAAGACCTCGTCGTAAGGTACATTGGCCTCTGCGAGGAGGACGTTCATATGACCGGGCATGCGGCCTGCGACCGGGTGAATGGCATATTTCACTTCGACGCCTTCCTTCTTGAGAATATCGGCCATCTCGCGCAACGCATGCTGGGCCTGGGACACTGCCATGCCATAGCCGGGCACGATCACGACTTTTGATGCATTTTTCATGATGTAGGCGGCGTCTTCCGCCGCGCCGATTTTGGCCGACTTGCCCTCGGCACTGACGCCAGCGCCAGCCGATTGCTCGCCGCCGAAACCACCTAAAATGACGTTGAAGAACGAGCGGTTCATGCCTTTGCACATGATGTAGGACAGGATCGCGCCCGATGCGCCGACCAGCGCGCCGGTGATGATGAGAAGATTATTATGCAGCGTGAATCCGATGCCTGCCGCCGCCCAGCCGGAATAGGAATTCAGCATCGAGACGATCACCGGCATGTCGGCCCCGCCGATGGGTATGATCAGGAGTACGCCGAGCAGCAACGACACGGCGGCAATGCCCCAGAAGAAGATCGGGTCCTGCGTCACGCACAGCGCGACAACGAGAGCGACAAGAGCAACACCGAGCAAGGCGTTAAGCGCATGCTGGCCTTTAAAAATGACGGGCTTGCCGGAAATCGTGCCCTGCAATTTTCCCCAGGCTATGATTGATCCTGTGAATGTGACCGCGCCGATGGCAAGACCGAGAGACATTTCGATCAGGCTCTGCAGGTAAATCGCGCCGGGATAACCAATGTGATAGGCCTCGGGATTGTAGAACGCTGCTGCTGCGACACAAACGGCAGCAAGGCCAACGAGGGAATGGAACGCGGCCATGAGCTGGGGCAACGCGGTCATTGCAATCTTGTTGGCGATGTAGGCACCGATAGCGCCGCCGATGGCGATACCGGCAATAATGATGCCGTAGGATTTGAGATCGGGCAGGCCAAGCAACGCGAGCGTCGTAAGCACGGCGAGGCCCATGCCGATCATGCCGTAAGTAAGGCCGCGCCGCGCGGATTCAGGATGCGATAATCCTTTCAGTGCGAAGATGAACAGCACGGCAGCGAGAAGATAGGCGAGCGGGGCGAAGGTCGCGATCATGACGCTTTATCCTTCTTCTTGAACATGGCGAGCATGCGGCGCGTGATGATAAATCCGCCGAAAATATTGACCGAGGCCAGCGCGACGGCCATGAATCCCATCAGCGTCGAAAACCCGCCGCTGGAAGCGCCAACCGCGATGACTGCACCGACGATGATGACCGATGAAATGGCGTTGGTGATGCCCATCAGCGGTGAATGCAGCGCGGGCGTCACGCGCCAGACGACGTGATAGCCGACGAAACATGCAAGAACGAAAACGGTGAATCCTGTAACGAGGAATTCCATTATTTCTTCTCCCCGAATAAAGGATGGATGACCGCACCGTCGCGCGTGAGGGCAATGCCCTTGATGATGTCGTCATCCCAGTTGATGTTCAGTGCGCCATCCTTAATGATCAGCGCAAGAAGATTGAACAGGTTTTTTGCGTAAAGCGCCGAGGCGTTGCCCGCGATGCGACCCGGTACATTTTTATGGCCCAGGATTGAAACGTTATTCACATTTACCACTTCACCAGCTTTGGAAAGTGCGCAGTTACCGCCGCTTTCAACGGCGAGATCGACAATCACAGATCCAGGTTTCATGGATTTCACCATGGAATCCGTTATGAGTTTAGGTGCTGGCCGCCCCGGAATAAGCGCGGTGGTAATAACAATATCCTGCTTCGTGATGTGTTCCTCGACCAGCGCCTGTTGTTTCTTTTGATATTCAGGCGACATGGGTTTCGCGTAACCCGCCGTGGTTTCAGCCTGTTTGAATTCTTCGTCCTCGACGGCAATGAACGAAGCGCCGAGCGATTTGACCTGTTCCTTTGCCGCCGGGCGAACATCCGTCGCAGAGACAATGGCACCAAGACGCTTCGCAGTGGCGATGGCTTGTAAACCGGCAACGCCCGCGCCCATCACGAAAACTTTCGCAGGCGGAACGGTACCCGCCGCCGTCATCATCATCGGAAAGGCGCGGTTGAAATATTCGGTAGCGTCGAGAACGGATTTGTAACCCGCGAGGTTTGATTGTGAGGAAAGAACATCCATCGACTGTGCGCGCGTAATGCGCGGAACAAGCTCCATCGAAAACGCATTCACATTTGCGCTAGCGATTTTTTTGACGAAGGCCTCGTTATTGTGCGGCGACATGAGGCCGATCAGCAGCGCATCTTTTTTCAGGCCGTTCGGATCCTGCTCCCCCGCCTGGACCTTCAGGATGATATCGGCGTTCCGTGTTGCCTCGGCGGCCTGTGCAACCATAGCGGCGCCTGCCTCGCGGAACATTTCATCGGTAATGGAGGAGGCTTCGCCCGCTCCTTTTTCTATAATCACGGAGCAGCCTAGTGCGATCAGCTTTTTAACGGTCTCAGGCGAAGCCGCGACGCGTGTTTCAAATTCCGCAGTTTCTTTAATGATTGCAATGCTAAGCGCCAAGATTTTTAACTCCGGAATCGGCTTGAAACCCCTTGAAGATGCACCAAGTTTCCCGGCTTGTGAAGGGCCGGGCGGGATAGTGCACAACTTGTACGGGATCGTGCTTGAACACGCGCCCGATTTTCTTTAGATTCAATGATATAAGTTCTGATTCACCTTCCTTCTAATCCTTTTAAGTTTCCTGGCCCCTTCCGGTCGTTTATGCAGTTTCGCAAGTTTCTATTTCCTGCCTTGTTAATGGGCGTCGCCGCGATTGTGCCGGTGACGGGTCTGCATGCGGAAACGCTGGAGCAGGCCGTACAGGCCACGTTGCAAAATCATCCGAGCGTTACCACGGCGAAAGTTGGATCGAGCCTTGCAGAAGAACAAAAGCGCGAGGAGCGCTCAGGATATTTCCCCACCATCGGTATCACGGGTCAGGGCGGACGCATTTACGGCGACAACAGCACGAGCCGTGGCCTGACCACCACGCGTGGTGCGGCTTATTCCAATTACTGGGAAGGCGCGTTCACCGCGCGCCAGATGATTTATGACGCCTCCGAAACCGGCAACCGCGTCGAATCCGCCAAGGCGAAAATTGAATCCGCGAAGATGAACATTGCGGATGTGACCGAGCGTTTGTCGTTCAGCGTTGCGCAGGCTTATGTGGATTTGCTGCGCGCCCGTACCGGCTTGTCGATGATGGTTTCGCACTCGAAAAAAGTCGCCGATTACCATGCCCGCATCAAGGGTATGGTGGATGAGGGCGCTGCGGACGAAGCCGAATACCAGCAGGCACGCGATATCGGCGTCATTCTCGATAACATGATTGCGGAATATGAAGGCCAGGTCAAAATGGCCGAAGCCTATTATGCCGAGCTGACGGGCAGCGTACCGTCCGGTGATCTCCAGCCGCCTGTGCCGCGTGTTGACCTGATCCCGGCGAGCGCCGACGAGGCAATAGAATTTGCAAGAGCCAATCACCCGGCTTTGAAATCTGCGGCGCTGATGCTGAACTCGGCGGATTATGACGCGAAAGCCGAAAAGGCTGGTCTATATCCGGATGTCGACGGCGAACTTTCTTATCTCGAGAGCGAGAAGGATGACGAAATCGGCGGGGAAGTAACGGATGCGCGCGCTGTTGTGCGGGTAAATTGGGAATTCGAAACCGGCGGCGCGCAGATGGCGCGTATTGAGCAGAAAAAACTGAGGAAAAAGGAAGCGGCGTCGAAAACGCAGGAAATGGAACGCCAGATTGAGCGCGCTATCAGGCTTGGCTATGCGGAATATGCCGCTTCCTTGCAGCAGGCCGATAGCCAGCAGCGCCGTGTGGGGCTGAATGAAACATTGTTCGGCACTTACAACGTTCAGTTTGAGGGTGCGCGCATTACGCTGCTGCAGTTGATGCAATCCGACAACCAGCTTTTCACAGCGCATCTCGAGAAAATGAACGGCGGTTTCAGGGTTATGGCGGCGCGTTACGCGCTTCTTGCCGGCATGGGAAGATTGCAGGAATCCTTGAATACCGGCGCGGTACCGATTGCTTCGGCTTCCCCGCAAAAACCCGCTGGAGGCGCGCTCCTGACGGCGCCGCAAGCGGATGAGCAAAAATAACGCACCCGAAAAAGTAAAAACTTCGGCTCCGCATGAGGGGGCCGAAATCGATGCGCTGCTTGAATGTCTTGTGTTCCTGACTGCGCATTTCGGTCATGCAAGATCTGCGCAGGCCGTGACCGCAGGTCTTCCTTACGATGAAAAAAATATGGGGCCAACGCTGTTTTGCGAAGCGGCGGAACGTATGGGCCTGAAGGCGCAGGTGGTAAAGCGCGCGAAACCTAACGCTATTCCGGGCGCTGTTCTACCTGCCGTTCTTATCCTCGAAAATAATCACGCGGTGGTGGTTCTCGAAAGAAAAGGCAAGGATGCACGCGTTTATATCCCCGAAACAGGATCGGTGCGGGACGTGCCACTGAAAAATCTTGATAATGATTATTCCGGCTATGCGATTTTTATTCACCCGCGCGCGGAATTTAATGATCCTGCCGCAGTTGCGCATAAGGATGAAATATCCGGTCACTGGTTCTGGAGCCTGGTGCGTGAAAACCGCAGTATTTACAGCGCAGCATTGCTGGGTGCGATATTTATCAATCTTTTCGCGCTCGCCAGCCCGATTTTCATTATGAATGTCTATGACCGGGTGATTCCGAATAATGCGATCGAGACGGGGTGGGCGCTCGGTATCGGCGCGCTCACGGTTTTTGTTTTCGATTTTATCATGCGGACGCTGCGTGCTTATTTGATCGATCTTGCCGGCAGACGCATCGATGTTATTGCGGCAAGGCGGATCTACGATCATGTTTTGAATATGCGCCTCGCCGGGCGTCCGCGTTCAAGCGGCGTTTTCGCCAACATGCTGCGGGAATTTGACTCGGTGCGCGATTTTTTCACATCGGCGACGATCACTGTCCTTGTTGACTTGCCGTTTTCAATCTTCTTCCTGTTCGTCGTGTATCACTTCGGTGGTGGGCTGGCATTTATTCTTGTCGCGCTGATGCTGATTGTTGTGCTTGTCGGGCTTGCGATTCAATTCAAATTAAAAACGCATGTCAGGAACGCAATTCGCAGTGCTGAGATCAAGCATGGCCTGTTGGTTGAGACCATTCACGGGCTTGAAACGGTTAAAGCGACCGGGGCCGATGGCCGTTTCCGCGCGCGTTACACTGAATATGTCGGTCAGAGCGCCGCGCACGGGCAGGATTCGCGCTTCTGGTCTGGGCTCGGCGTCAATATCGCGGCCTTCGTGCAGATGATCGCCTCTGTCGTTGTCGTGTTGGCGGGGATGTACATGGTGCAGGCGGGCGATCTCAGCATCGGCGCGTTGATCGCTACCGTCATTCTCGGTGGCCGCGCGCTGGCGCCGATCGGCGGCATTGCCAATTTGATGACGCGTTACCACCAGGCGGGCAGTTCGCTGAAAACGCTCGATAACATCATGGGTCAGCCGGTCGAACGCCCGCCGGAAAAACGTTTCCTGCACCGCCCGGATCTGAAAGGTAAAATCACTTTCGAGAAAGTGTCGTTCTCGTACCCGCAGGTAAAAAGAAAAGTCCTCGACAACGTTTCGTTCTCGATCAGCGCAGGCGAGAAGGTCGGCATTATCGGGCGCATCGGATCGGGCAAGAGCACCATTGCAAGACTTATGATGAATTTATATGAGCCGGATGAGGGCACAATCTATGCCGACGATACGGATTACCGCCAGATTGATCCGGCCGACTTACGCCGCCGCATGGCCTATATTGCGCAGGATGTCGTGCTGTTTAGCGGCACGGTGCGTGACAACATCACCGCCAGTGTGCCACACGCAACAGAAGAAGCCATCCTCGAAGCCGCAAAAATTTCCGGCGTGCATGAATTTATTGCGCGTCACCCGATGGGCTATGACGCGCCGGTTGGTGAGGCGGGACAGGGATTATCGGGCGGCCAGCGGCAGGCCGTAGCGCTGGCGCGTGCTATGTTGCTTGATCCGACTGTCATGGTCTGCGACGAACCGACCAACGCCATGGACGTGCAGGCGGAAGACTCTTTCAGGAATTACATCCAGAACCAGATCGAAGGCCGGACGCTGATTTTGATTACACACAAGCAGGCGATGCTGCCGCTGGTGGACAGGTTGATTTTGATGGACCAGGGAAAATTGATCATGGATGGCCCGCGCGACCGCGTGCTTGAAGCGCTGCAGGCGGGCAAAGTCGAGGTGCCGCGATGACAAACTCTGTACGCGACACGGATTTTATGGCCGAGCTGGAAGCGGCGACGCATATGCGCCCCGCTGCGCCGGTCATGGCGATGCTGTTTTCGATCATGGCGCTGGTTCTGTTCTTGTTGGTCTGGGCGGGCATATCTCAGATTGAGGAAATCACGCACGGGCAGGGACAGGTTGTGCCTTCGCAGGAAGTGCAGACGGTGCAGAGTCTTGAAGGTGGTATCCTCGGCGAGCTTCTGGTGAAAGAAGGCCAGCAGGTTAAAAAAGGCGAGGTGCTGCTACGGATCAGCGACGTGCAGTTTTCATCCGAAAAAGGCGGCACCGAGGCAAAATTTCTGAGCCTGAGCACCAAGAAAGCCCGTTTATTGGCCGAAGCAAACGGATCGGAATTCGTAATACCGCAGGACATCGTGCAAAAAAATCCCGAAATCGCCGCTAATGAAAAGGCGCTTTATGAATCGCGCCAGCAGGAGCTGAAAAACTCCTACGGCATTCTGGAAGACCGCATCAACAAGGCCAGCGCGGATTTATCGGCTGTAAAAGCCACGGTCGGGGGTTTATCGGAAAGCCGCAGGCATCTCCAGAAAGAGCTTGAACTGACGCGCAGCATGGTGGAAAAGCGCGCCGTGTCGAAGATGGAACAGATGAAGCTTGAGCGTGAGCTCAGCGATATCAGCGGGCAGATAAACTCCGAGAGCCAACGTCAGAAATCACTGGAATCCGAGGTTCAATCGGCGAAAAAAGAACGTGAGAACCAGACCGATAAATTCCGTTCGCAGGCGCTCGGCGAGCTTAACGGCGTCGAGACAGAGATTTCACAATTACAGGAAAACCTTAAAACGCTGGGCGACCGCGTCGACCGTGCGGAGTTACGCTCACCGGTCGATGGTATTGTTAATAGTATCGCGGTCAAAACCATCGGCGGTGTTATTCAGCCTGCGATGAAGCTGCTTGAAATCGTACCGCTTGATGACGAGCTGAAAATCATCGCCCGCGTGCCGCCGGATGAAATAGCATTCATCCGCCCGGGGCAGGATGTGAAGGTTAAAGTCACGGCTTATGATTCGCAAAAATATGGCGCGCTGGATGGTAAATTAGCGCGTATCGGCGCGAACAGCGTTACCGACCATCAGGGCAACGTGTTTTTCGAGATTGAAGTTCACACCGACAGGAATTTCCTGGGGACGACTGAACATCCATTGCCGATAACGCCCGGTATGGTCGCGCAGACAGAAGTGATCACGGGCAAGCGGACAATTTTGGAGTACTTGTTGAAGCCCGTGCTGAAAGCCCGCGACAAAGCGTTCACGGAGCGGTGAGGGGCGTATGGAAAGCCTCCTGACAAACCGCTGGTTCCAGACTTCCCTGCTTCTGACGTTGCTTTGCGTTTCCATCGTGTTCAGCTTTTCGAACACGCGCTGGCGCGAGCAGATCCGTAATTTCACGTTCGACAATTACAACATGATGGAGCCGCGTGTTCCATCCGATGACACCGTAATCATCGACATCGACGAAGCTTCTTTAAAGAAAATCGGTCAGATGCCCTGGCCGCGCGATGTTATGGCTGATCTCGTAACGAAGCTTAAGGGCATGGGCGCAAAGGTCATCGTTTTTGATATAGTTTTTTCCGAACCCGACCGGAGTTCGCCGTCTTTTATCGCCGAGAAGCTGGGTAATCTGCCGGAATTTGCCGATGTGGTGCAAAACATTCACAGCATCCCGAATAATGACGTTCTTTTCGGCGAGGCGATTAAGAATGCGGGCAATGTGGTGACCGGCTTTTCATTTACGAATGAAAACACAGACAAAACACCACTTCAAAAAGGTATATTCCGCGGAAAAAATCTGGAGAGCTTTGTGCCGAACCTTGCAGGTGCCACGACCAACCTTAAGGAAATCAGCAAGGATAGCGCCGGTAACGGCAGCTTCTTCGTCTCAACCGACACGGACGGCATCATACGCCGCGTGCCGATGTTGGTGGCGCACAAGCGTCCTGACTCGAATATCACAAGCATCTATCCCTCGCTTGCGCTTGAAGCAATTAGAATTTATGAGGGTGAGCGCGGCGGCACGGTGAAGCTGGCAGATGAGCGTTACGCTAAGCTCGATACGCGCCGCTTCGGTGTCGAAGAAATTGAACTCGGTAAAGGTAAAAAAATAGTTCCCACAAATGCGCGCGGCGAATTTCTGGTCCACTTTGCGAAGTCTAACCCTGAATGGTACATACCGGCGCATTCGATTCTGGAGGGAACATACCCTGCAGAAAAAATAAATGGAAAGATTGTTTTAATCGGAACCAGCGCCGTCGGTCTCAAGGATATCCGTTCGACGCCACTCGATACTTTCATCGCCGGCGTCGAAGTTCATCTCAATATTATTGACCAGGTTTTGCAGGGAAAATATTTAAGCCGCCCGATAGAAGCGGAAGGGGCGGAAGCGGTTTCGATTTTTGCCATCGGTTTATTCATTATTATTTTCTCGTCTTTCATCGGTGCGGTTGCGCAGGCGATGACCGTCATTCTCGTTATTACGGCAGCGATTTTCATCGGTTCATACGCCTTTAGTGCTTATGGATTGCTGATCGACGTTACCTATCCGTCGTTCTGCGTGCTGGCGATTTTTATGCTCTCAACCATTCTTACTTATCTGAGGACTGAGAAGGAGCGACGCGCCGTGCGGCAAGCGTTCGGCCTTTATATCTCACCGGATTTTATGAAAGAACTGACGGCAAACCCCGACAAATTGCGATTGGGTGGGGAAAACCGTGAGCTGACGGTGATGTTTACCGATATCCGTAAATTCACCTCGATTTCCGAAGGAATGAGACCGGAGGAACTGATCCAGCTCATGAACGATTTCCTGACACCTATGTCGGATCTTGTGATGCAGAACCGCGGCACGATCGATAAATATATCGGCGATGCGATGATGGCGTTCTGGAACGCACCGCTCGATGACTCTGACCACGCGCGTCACGCCTGCGCGGCGGCGCTTGGTATGCAGAAGGCCCTGGAGCCGATCAATGCCGCCCTGGAAGTCAGGGCAAAAGAGCAGGGGAAAGTGCCCGCATTGCTCAATACCGGGATAGGGTTGAATACCGGGATGTGCGCGGTAGGGAATATGGGATCGAAACAACGCTTCGCTTATTCGGTGCTTGGCGACACGGTGAATCTTGCCTCGCGCCTCGAAAGCCAGACCAAAACCTACCAGGTGAACATTCTTATCAGTGAAAAGACATGGAGCAGCGTCAAGGATTTTGCAGGGCTGGAACTGGATGTATTGCAGGTGGTGGGGCGCTCCCAACCCGTGCGGATTTATACCTTACTTGGGGACGATAAATTCACAGCGAACGACAATTACGCCCGACTGCGCGAAGTGCATGACAGAATGATTGAGGCTTATCAAAAAGGGAATTTTGAAGCGGCAATGAAAAATGCGGAAGAGGCAGTCAAGGTTCAGACCTTCGGCCTTGCCCATTTCTACGACATGTACAAAGCCCGCATCGTTGAATTAATAAGAAACAAGCCGTCCAAATGGGACGGCGTTTTCATTGCCAAGTCCAAATAGCTATACGGTTATTTTGCGGCCTTGTTCGTTCACGAATTTCGTGATGTCGGTTTCGCTCATGGGTTTTGCAAAATAATAGCCTTGTGCAAAGTCGCAGCCCAGATCACGCAGCACTTTTGCCTCATCCTTGCTTTCAACACCTTCGGCAATGACATGCATCTTCATATTTTTGCCAAGCGCAATAATCGATTTCACCAATTCCATGCTGCTTTCATTTTTCTGCATGTCGCGGATGAAGCTCTGGTCGATTTTGAGCGTATCGATGGGGAAATAATGAAGATAGCTGAGCGACGAATAGCCGGTGCCGAAATCGTCGATGGAGATACCGATGCCCGCCTTGCGGCACATCAGGAGCGTGTCTTTGGCATTGTCCGGCTGGCCCATCAGAAGGCGCTCGGTGATTTCGAGGTGGACAAAATTGGGATCCACATCGGTTTCACTGATCGTCGTATAAATGGTATCGATAAAATCCTCGGAAGCGAAATCAGTGCTCGAGAAATTCACGCTCATTGAGAGTTCATTCGAAAATCCCGCGCGGCTTTCGATACGCTTCAGCGCCATGCAGGCCTCGCGCAACGCCCAGCGGCTGGCATCGACGATTAAACCGGATTGCTCAGCGATAGGGATGAAAAGACCGGGAGAAATATAGCCACGCTCGGGGTGGTTCCAGCGCATGAGAGCCTCGAAACCCGAGACCTTGCCTTTTTGTAGATCAACGATCGGCTGGTAATGCAGCGCGAGCTGTTTTTTCTCGAGCGCTGTGCGGAAGTCGTTGGCAATCTTGACGCTCTCAATGGCGTCCGTCTGTCCGGCGTAGGTAAGCTCCTGCGCTTCAACCGGCGGCCATCCGCTGCTTTCATTGCTGATTTCCGCGCGGGTGAGGGTGTCGCGGTAGCGGGTAAGGATAACCTGCGACGTCATACGCAGGATCGGGTCGGCCTTTTGCAGGCGGTTGGAAAAATCTTCCTTGGTGATTTCAAGCAGGACGCAATTCTCGACGGCCTGCACTGTGGCAGTGCGGGGTGCGTTATCAACCAGTGCCATCTCGCCGATCATTGTGCCGGGGCCGCGCGTGCCCACATTCTGGACCTTGCCGTTGCGCCCTGTGACCAGGATTTCGACGCGGCCGCTCTCGATAATATAGGCGCTTTCGCCGGGATCGCCCTGCCGCATAATCACTTCGCCAGTTTTAAAGGCTTTTTTTGTCGGAATTGCTGACGCCATTGATAGTGTATGTCCCCGTTTTTATTAATTGTTTCATAAGATTATGACAAACAATATATTAGTAATTGGTTAATAATGAGCAGGTTCTACACTGAAATCAATGATCAACTTAGAGATATGCTTGACAAACTTGAACCCGAAACGCTAATGTCCGCAAGCTTTTTTACACCATTTACAGGGCTATAACATGAAAGTCGTAAACTCGCTGAAAACGCTCAAGAAAAGAGACCGCAATTGCCGCGTTGTCCGCCGCAAGGGCAGGGTTTACGTCATCAATAAAATGAAGCCCCGCTGCAAGGCGCGCCAGGGCTAAGGCATACGACTGCCTTTACCAAATCTCTTACCCTTTCTTCATTCCCTTCGTGCTATGATCGGAATAACAGCCTGAAGAATTTCTAGCATGATTTTCCGGTAACGCCTGTTACCCGTTAAAAACCGCGAAATATAAGCAGAATCCTGCTTGCGCGTGGTAGGCGGGTATGAGAATGTCTGCACATGTTTTCCAAGCTTTTCGGATTTATGTCGGCCGATATGGCCATCGATCTAGGCACAGCGAACACGCTGGTCTACGTGAAAGACCGTGGAATCGTGCTGAACGAGCCGTCGGTTGTTGCCATCTCCATAATAAACGGGCGCAAGCAGGTTTTGGCTGTCGGTAACGAGGCGAAACAGATGCTGGGCCGCACGCCAGGCAGCATCGTTGCGACACGTCCGCTGCGTGATGGCGTTATCGCCGACTTCGAAGTCACTGAAGCGATGATCAAGCACTTCATCAGGAAAGTGCATAACCGCCGTAGTTTTGTCTCACCCAAGATGGTGATCTGCGTTCCGTCCGGCTCGACGGCTGTTGAGCGCCGCGCGATTCAGGAATCGGCAGAGAGCGCCGGCGCAAGCGAAGTTTATTTGATCGAAGAACCGATGGCGGCTGCGATTGGCGCCGGTCTTCCGGTGACCGAGCCGACAGGATCGATGGTCGTCGATATCGGCGGCGGCACGACGGAAGTTGCTGTCATCTCGCTCGGCGGAATCGTTTACGCCCGTTCGGTCCGCGTCGGCGGCGACAAGATGGACGAAGCGATCATTGCCTATATCCGCCGCGTGCATAACCTTCTGATCGGCGAAAGCTCGGCCGAGCGCATCAAGAAGGAAATCGGCTCAGCCTGTCCGCCCGCTGAAGGCGAGGGTAGAACTATGGAAATTCGTGGCCGCGACCTGATGAACGGCGTGCCGAAAGAAATCGTCGTCACTGAGCGCCAGATGGCGGAAGCGCTGGCGGAACCGGTCGGCCAGATCGTCGAAGGCGTGAAGGTCGCACTTGAACATACCGCGCCGGAACTGGCGGCGGATATTGTTGATAAAGGCATTGTTTTGACAGGGGGCGGTGCGCTGCTGACCAACCTGGATTTCGTGCTAAGGCACGCAACGGGCCTTGCTGTGGCCCTGGCGGATGACCCGCTGACCTGCGTGGCGCTTGGCACCGGCCATGCCCTCGAGGAGCGCAAGGCGCTTCGCAATGTCCTGATAGGGACTTACTAAGAAATTATCCTCATCCCCGGCAGTGAGCCGAAGACGAACGTGAACGGGGATCCAGTACATAAATGCCGCTAAGCGGCCTGCCCTTAAAAAGACCGGACCCCCGCCTTCGCGGGGGAGACAATGATGGGAAGGGTTTGTTTTAGGGGCTTTTTTGCGGTAAAATAAAGACTGGACCTTGCGTTCACCCCTGATCTTCTTTAGTCGTAAATTAAGAAGATTATTCAAATAATAACGGGATTCCATTGAAACGCCGTACCTGGTCAAAAAGTCTTTCTCGTATCTCGCCTCTGCCGCTGGCGGGCGGGGGATTTGTCTCTTTCATTTTTGTCCTGGCCGCCATCGCCACATTGTTTTTTTCTGCCGTCAATCCGCAAGGGATCAGTACGTTGCGTTCGGGTGTCGCCGATGTTCTAGGCCCCACTCTTGGCGCAATCAGCAGGCCGCTGCAATCAGCCGCCCTGTTCGTGCGCGATGTTTCCGGTCTTTCGGAATTGCAGGCGCACAACGCGCGGCTGGAGCAGGAAAATGTTCGCCTGCGCGAATGGTATCAGACAGCGCTGCAGCTCGAGGCCGAAAATAAATCGCTGCGCGATCTTCTGCATGTGAAGGTCGAGCCTGAAAACCGTTTCATCACCGCACGCATTCTTGCAGATGCTGGCAGCACGTTCGTAAAAAGTTTGCTGGTCGAGGCGGGAACGAAAGACGGCGCGGCAAAAGGGCAGGCCGTGATTTCCGGCGAAGGCGTGATCGGTCGCATCATTGAATCGGGGCGCGGCGTTTCGCGTGTTCTGCTGGTGACCGATATCAACAGCCGCGTGCCGGTGCTGGTCGAGGATAGCAGCCAGCATGCCATCCTGGCGGGCCAGAACACCGTAAATCCGGTGCTTTTGCACCTGCCTCCAGGGAGCGAGATCAAGAACGGCGCACGTATCATAACCTCCGGATATGGCGGTATTTTCCCGCATGGTCTGCCGGTGGGCCGTGTCTCGGTCGGTGAGGATGGTGTCTACAAGGTCCAGCTTTTTGCGAATTTTGACAGGCTGGTGCATGTGCGTATCGTCGACCGCAACGAAGACCCTAATTTACGCAGCCGAAATCCCGGCGGGGAACTGGATTAATCCCTCGTTTCAGGTAAATTAGCCGCATGGGATATTTCTCCACATGGTCGGAACGCGCCGAGGCAAGCGCAAGACTCATTGCTCCATACAGCCTGATGGCGCTGTTGCTGATTTTCAGCATCATTTCTTTTTCATTTCCCGTCACCGGCTCCATCAAGGCGCCGCTTTTACTCATGGCAATTTATTACTGGGCAATTTACCGGCCTACACTTATCCCCGCGTGGCTGGTGTTCAGTGCCGGAATTCTGGTAGATCTTATCAGCGGCATCGGTGCCGTCGGCGTCAGCGCGCTCGTGTTCGTCATCGTGCAATGGGTTGTCACTGATCAGCGCCGCTTTTTGATGGGTCAGTCTTATTTGATGATCTGGATCGGCTTCATGATCGTCAGCATCGTCAGCGGCCTGATGCAATGGATGATTTTTGGAATGCTGAATGGTGTCTGGCCGCCGCTGCAGCAACTCGGATTTTCAATACTTCTTGGCGGCGCACTGTTTCCCTTGATTTCCACGTTGCTGCACTTGACGCATAAAATCCTCCCCGAGCCCCGCAGCGGGTTTACGCTTAAATCCAAGGGCAGGTAAGCGGTTATGAAACGCTCAGCCGACAACGAAAAATTCACCCGCCGCGCCTTTTTTGTTGGCGCCGCGCAGGGCACTTTTCTTGTTGTACTTGGTGGGCGGCTGGCATGGTTACAGATTGCGCAGGGCTCGCGTTATAAAACGCTTTCGGATGAAAACCGGATCAATACAAAAATACTGCCGCCGACGCGGGGGCAGATCGTCGACAGATTCGGCGTGCCGCTTGCCGTCAATAACCAGAATTTTCGCGTGTTGATTATTCCTGAGCAGGCAGAGAACCTCGAAAAATCATTGCGTGCGTTGCAGAAATATATCGATGTCGAGGAGTCGAGCATTCAGACGGTTTTGAAGCAGGCGAAGAAAAGCCCGAAATACGTACCGCTCGAGATCAAGGACGATTTGAGCTGGGAAGAGGTGGCGAAGGTCGAGGTTAATTTGCCGGATTTGCCGGGACTGTCGACTAATGTGGGCGAGATACGCGGCTACCCGCTCGGCGAGGCGACGGCACATCTCATTGGCTATGTCGGTGCGGTGAATAAAAATGAACTGACAAGCGACCCGCTTCTCAGCGTTCCCGGTTTTAAAATCGGCAAAAGCGCCATCGAGAAAACCCACGATCTTGCGATGCGCGGCAAGGCGGGATCTTCCGATGTTGAGGTGAACGTGGTCGGGCGCGAAGTGCGCGAGCTCAAACGTATCGATCCCGTTCCCGGAGAGCGCGTGATGCTGACAATTGACGGCGAACTGCAGCGGTTCGCGCAAAAGCGCCTTTCGGAGCAGCAAAGCGCCTCGGCGGCGGTGATGAATGTGCATTCCGGGGAGGTTTATGCTCTTGCCTCTTACCCCGCTTTCGATCCAAATGTTTTTTCACGCGGAATTTCCGCGGCGCTGTGGGAGGAGTTGCTGGCCAATCCCGGGTTTCCGCTGACGAATAAGGCCATCGCCGGACAATATCCGCCGGGCTCGACGTTCAAAATGATCACGGCGCTGGCGGGTTTGAAGGCCGGTAAAATAACCACGAACCGCACGGTTTTCTGCCCGGGCCATTACATTCTCGGCAAAGGGCGCTTTCACTGCTGGAAAAAGGGCGGGCACGGCTATGTCAGTCTCACGGATGCGTTGGCGAAATCATGCGACGTTTATTTTTACCAGATGGCGAATGAAATGGGCATCGACGCGATTTCAGAGATGGCAAGCCAGTTCGGCCTTGGAAAAAATTTCGGATTTGACCTCTCGGAAGAGCGTCCGGGGCTTGTGCCGACGCGTGAATGGAAAAAAGCCAGGTTTAATGAATCCTGGCAGCCCGGCGAAACCATCGTCAACGCGATCGGGCAGGGATATTTCCTGACAACGCCGCTGCAACTCGCGGTCATGACGGCGCGGCTGGTGAATGGCGGTTACGAAGTAAAGCCGCAGATTACGGGCTATATCGGTGATAAAAGCGCAGCACCGCAAAAATGGCCAAAAATGAAAATTCCGGATGCGCATCTCAAGCTCATGATGCAGGGCATGAATAAGGTCGTTAACCACGAGCGGGGCACGGCCTATGGGTCACGCGTAAAAGATCCGCCGGAATTCGCCTATGCCGGCAAAACCGGAACTGCGCAGGTCCGGAGAATTACAATGCAGCAGCGCGCAGCAGGGGTTAAAAACGAAGACCTTGCATGGCGAGAACGACATCACGCACTGTTCGTCGGATATGCGCCGCTGGATAAGCCGGTTTATGCCTGCGCCGTTGTAGTCGAGCACGGAGTTGGGGGCGCATTGACGGCGGCACCAATTGCACGGGATTTGCTTGTAGAAGTGCAAAAGCGCAATCCTGCCGGCACGCCCGTAGCGGTTCAGAGCACCCCGGCACCTGCGGCCCAAAGCAAGGCCAAGGAGCCGATATAGGAAACATCCATGGTTAAATCGATCATATTACAATCCGAACAGGGAATGCTTCACAAGCTGAAGAATCTCGACTGGGCGTTTATCGCACTTATCGTTGCGGTAGCCAGCGTTGGCTTCACGGCTCTTTATTCTGCGGCAGGCGGAAACTTCGAGCCGTGGGCGGAAAATCAGATGAAGCGCTTCTCGGTGATTTTTTTCGGAATGCTGATCATTGCGCTAGTCGATGTGCGCTGGTGGTTTAAATTCGCATGGTGGCTGTACGCCACAGGCTTTATCCTGCTGGTTTACGTCGAGATCATGGGGCATATCGGCATGGGTGCGCAGCGCTGGATTAATCTCGGCTTTATGAAACTCCAGCCCTCCGAATTGATGAAAGTTGCGCTGGTTCTGACTCTGGCGCGCTATTTTCATGCTGCAACGCCGGAGGATATGAAACGGCTGAGTTTTCTGATTGTCCCCGCGCTTCTGATCGGAGCACCCGTCGGACTTGTGATGCTGCAGCCTGATCTGGGCACGGCGCTGATGACCAGTTTCGCAGGAGTCTCTATAGTATTTGTCGCCGGGGCACCGCTCTGGATTTTTATCGGAGGCGCGGTGGCGGTGGCAGCTGCGATTCCTATCGGTTGGCATTTCATGCATGATTACCAACGCCAGAGGGTGTTGACGTTCTTAAATCCTGAGAGCGACCCGCTGGGCTCCGGTTATCATATTACACAATCGAAAATCGCTTTGGGGTCCGGCGGCTTAAAGGGGAAGGGATTTCTCGACGGTTCGCAAAGTCACCTGGATTTCCTGCCTGAAAAACAGACCGATTTTATTTTTACGCTGTGGGCGGAAGAGTGGGGATTGGCTGGCGGCGTGGCGCTTCTGCTCCTGTTTGGTCTGATTATATGGTACGGACTGTGGATTGCATTACGTGCGCGTCATAACTTCGGGCGTTACCTCGCGTTCGGGCTGACGTTCAATTTCTCCGTATACATCTTCGTCAATATCGCGATGGTGATGGGATTGATTCCAGTCGTCGGCGCGCCTTTGCCGCTGGTGTCCTACGGCGGCACCGCGATGCTTGCGGCGATGATCGGCTTCGGCCTGATTTTATCGTGCAATTTGTACCGCGATAGTAAGGTCACGCGTATCTAAAGCATGCCGCGGTCTTCGAGTAGCGCCTGTAATTCACCGCTCTGCGCCATTTCCCGTACGATGTCAGCACCACCGATGAATTCAGCGCGGATATAAAGCTGTGGAAAGCCCGGCCACTCGGCAAAATCCATCAGGCCCTGGCGCAGTTCACCATCGCCGAGGATATCGACATCGCGGAATTGCACACCTGCCTGAGATAAGACCTGCACGATGAAGGCGGAAAAACTGCATTGCGGGAAAGCCGCCGTGCCTTTCATGTAAAGAACCACGTTATGAGATGCGAGTTCGCGTTCGATGCGTTCAAACATGGCTCTTTGCATGAGAGCCATTTACTTCTCCGTGACGACGGTCTGGATTGCAACGGCGACGTTAGTGTTCACGTGGCCTTTCAGCGCAGCATGCACCATGCGGTGCTGCTGCACGCGCGTCTTGCCCACGAAAGCCGTAGCAGCGACGGTGGCCGTATAATGCGCGCCGTCACCTCGCACATCCTCGACGCTGACCTGCGCGCCTGGAAGAGCGTTCAGAATAAGAGTTTGAAGGGTGTTGGCATCCATATTTAACACTCTGGGCATGTTTTTCGGTAAAAACAAGGAGCCGGAAACTGAATTCACATGAAACTATATTACGATCCATGGTTGCTTTTTGTTACAAAATTTTAAGAAAATGAGATCCAAGACCATTTTAAGCTTGGAAAGCAGTCGGCATTGGGCTAGGAATCAGACATCCATTTTAAAAAAAACAACAGCCAGCGGACGCCCTATGAAAACATCATTTTCAGCAGGTAGCAGATCCGGATGGCGGGTTGAACAGGAAATAAAAAGCCCCGGTTTTGCCGGGGCTTTTAAATTTGAGGCTATGAGCCGCTTTCGTCGAGGATCTGGTCTTTCGCGTCTTCACGAATCCTCTCCAATTCGGATTGAAGGCTATGGTCTGTGATTTCGACCCCTTTAGCCGCAAGGTCGGCCTTGATTTTGGGCATAATATGCTGAAAACCGGGTTTTTCTATGTTGGCGCTGATAATGTCGCCCGCATAGCTGAGGGCCGCATCGCCGGAAAGTCCTTGTTTTTCAGCGGCCCAGAGCCCGAAAAGCTTGGCGCAGCGCGCATCTATCTTAAAATTCAGCTTTTCATCGTGTGCAAATTTGTTTTCAAAAGCATTTTCGCGGTCGTTAAGTTTTGCCATGTTCTGCCTCGTCTCCCTGGTTTTTTCCATACAAAAGTGAAAAGTGCACGATTTGTAGCATTGGAATCATGTAAAATGCAATGCTATATAAGGTGATATAGGGAAGGGTAAGATGTTTTCCATGACGCGACGCAGAGTTATTTACGAGGGTAAGGCCAAGAATTTATATGAGGGCCCGGACCCCAACACCGTCATTCAGTATTTCAAGGACGACGCGACGGCGGGTAATGGCGTTAAACATGCTGTGATTGCTGGCAAGGGCGTATTAAACAACCGCATTTCCGCCCACCTGATGACCAAGCTGGAATCGATTGGAATCCCGACGCACTTTATCCGCTCGATTAATATGCGTGAACAGCTGGTGCGGAAAGTTGAAATTATTCCGATTGAGCTGGTCGTGCGGAACATCGCTGCAGGATCGCTGGTCAAGCGCCTCGGCATCAAGGAAGGCACGTTTCTCGGTCGTCCGCTGGTTGAGTTTTACTACAAAAAAGATGCGCTCGGCGACCCGATGGTTAGTGAAGACCATATAATTACATTCGGTTGGGCTGATCCTTATGAGCTGGATGAAATGGTCGCGATGGCATGGCGCGTCAACGATTACCTGAACGGGCTGTTTGCCGGTATCGGGCTGAAGCTTGTGGATTTCAAGCTGGAGTTCGGCCGCATCTGGGGTGATCATGGCGAACTGTATATCATTCTCGCTGATGAAATTTCACCGGACAATTGCCGTCTCTGGGACATGAAGACGGGTGAAAAACTCGACAAGGACCGTTTCCGTTTCGATCTTGGCGATCTCGTTGAAGGCTACCAGTATATCGCGCAAAGACTGGGTCTTATCCCCGAGGGTGGCATTATGAAGGCTGGCGGTTTGGACGAGCAGGCGGCTGAAAAACTCGGCGTCATTGAAAATGATCTCGCCCGCGAAAGGCAGCTTCGCGAAATCAAGCCTTCAAAGCCGAGAAAACATTAATTAGTCGAATCGTTCGCGAATTGCTCGCGCGAAATGCGCTCTTCCAGGGAATAATCCGGATCAAACAGTAGCGTCTTGGAAATGCTGCGCGCTTGGCGCACCACAACCTCGCGCACGTCACGGACTTCTTTGGAATCGGCCGTCGCGGAAACCATACGTTCCACAGGCTTCAAAATTTCGAAACGGATTTCATGTTTGTTATGAATGAGCGCACCCGACCAGCGGCGCGGACGGAACGGACTGATTGGTGTCAGCGGCAGAACGTTGGCATCGAGCGGCAGGATGGGTCCGCCGGCTGAAGAGTTATAAGCCGTGCTGCCGACCGGTGTGGAAACCATGACGCCATCGCAGACAAGCTCCGGCACGCGCACTTTGTCATCGATATGGATGCGGATTTTGGCCGAGTTGTGACTTTCACGCAGCAGGGAAACCTCGTTAAACGCGACCTCAGTATGCGGTTTGCCGTCCTTGTCGATGGCGTCCATCTGAAGGGGATGAATGACAAAGCGGGTCGCCGTTTTAATACGTTCTTCAAGGCCGTCAGTTATGTGTTTATTCAGGAGAAAGCCAAGCGTGCCCAGGTTCATACCGAAAATTGGCGCTTCGTGATCGACGTAAGTATGCAGCGCGCGGAGCATGGTGCCGTCACCGCCGATGACAACGATAGCTTCAGCCTCCGCAGGATTGGCATTACCGTACTTACCCTTGAGTTCTTCAAGAGCTTTTTGCGCGCGCGGTTTTTTTGATGAATGGAAAGCGATTTTCATGATGAGGAAACGGTTGAGGATTTATTTTTGTCCCAGCCTTCGGGATCGTTCAGGAAAGATTCGACCGACGCCAAAGTCTCGCTATCAAAATAGCCGTCTTCGCGGGCCGCGTCCAGAACATCGCGCCAGGTACACAGGGCATGCAGTTTTACGTCCATATCTTGCATGTTTTTGGCGCTGCTTTCATGGCCGTGGCTGAAGATGACAAGCAGGTGCTCGATAACGGCATTGGCGGCTCGCAACGCGTCGATGAAGATTTTTACGCTGGTACCGAAATTCTGTACGTCTTCTATAAGAAGGATTTTTTTGCCTTCGTCTTCCATATGGCCTTCGATCTGTGCCATGCGGCCAAAGCCTTTTGGTTTTTTACGGATATAAAGCATCGGCTTTTGCATTTTCTGCGAAAGAAACGCCGCATAGGGAATCCCTGCCGTTTCGCCGCCCGCGATATAATCTATATTTTTTGCGCCGATTTCTTGTTCAAGAATTTGCACGGCAAAATCCATGAGCGTTTCGCGTTCTCTCGGGAAAGAAATCAGGCGGCGGCAATCGGCATAGCAGGGGCCTTTGCGCCCCGATGTATAGGTAAATGGCTCACGGGCGTTCAGAAGAACGGATTTCGTTTCGAGAAGAATTCTAGCCGTTTCGCGGGCAATTTTCTTTTTGTCTGCCATTACAAACTCTTAAGCCGGGAAGGCCCGCTATTTGTGCCTGTTTTGGCACGCTTTTGCAAATTATTCCTGTTCGGGAGGCGGATTACTGGCTGACCCACAGAATCCGGGCCATCCAGCCGACTTCATCGAGGGTCAAAGAACGGTCCTCAAAAGCAGGATTGAGGGATTTAAGGCTGATCTTGCCAGCACTCTGTTTTATAAGTTCCTTGGCTATGACTTCACCATTTTTCGTCTTTACGATAATACGGTCGCCCTTGCGAATTCTTTCCTGCGCGGAAATCACCAGGATGTCGCCATCGCGGTAGAGAGGCTGCATGGAATCGCCGCTGACTTGCAGGGCAAAAATGCTTTTGCTGTTCTGGTATTCGGCATTCGGAAATGCAACTTCATCCCAGCCGTTACCGGAAGGATAGCCGTCTTCGTCAAAGAAGCCTGCTTTGCCCGCCTGCGCAAACCCCACCATGGGAATTGTGCGGAGATTAGAATTTTCATTGTCATTATCGGCGTCAATGAGGCTGATGAAATCGGTCATGGTGGCGCCGGTGACCGACAGGATTTTTGAAAGACTTTCGGTTGAGGGCCAGCGGGGCTTCCCGTCGGGACTCAGCCGCTTGCTCTTATTGAATGATGTCGGATCGAGCCCGGCTTTTTTGGCCAGGCCGGAGGCGGAATAGCCACAGCTTGCGGCGAGGCGGTCGATTCCCCGCCAGATATCTTTATGCGAAAACATAGGATTACAGTCCCATTATCCTTTCCGAAAATAAATAAGAATAAATTCCTATTTTTTCCTTGACGACTCAAAAAATTTGTAGCATAAACGAGAACATAAAGTGAACAAAAAGATTAAAAGGCCATGACCTCCTACTCTGAATATATACCTAAACAACAGCCGACAGCAGGAATCGTTCCCTTTGAAAGCGCGGAACAGGCTTGGTTCTGGTTTATCAATGCCCAGCAGGCCAGGCATGAAGGAGCGCGGTTTACGGCAGGAAAAGGGGCGGTATTAAGGCCTTGCGAACCTGTGGATATTCTAAGGATCCTCGACCGGCTCTACCGCCAGCGCCGCTTGCTGCGGGACCATTTGATGGTTCTACGTTATTACGGTCGACGTGGCATGCCGCCAGATTCGCGCCGTGTACGTGAAATGCGCGCGCACAAAATCTGGAGTGAAGCGCTTGCGCGGCTGGAAAACGCGCTGGTCAGCAAGGGCATCGTTTCGCCTCCGCAGAAAATTCCGCTGAATGATAGTTACGATCTTTTCATGGAGGCCGCAGAATGAGCGCGCTCTCTGTAAAAGAAAAAACGCCGGACGCATGGGTGGTTTTCAGCGGACAATGTGACGATATTCCATGGCTGCGCATTTTACGCCCGGGTTTTCGGCATTGCTATGCGTTGCTGAATGATGGCAGGCATTGGGTCTGTTTCGATCCGCTTTCGAATTACACAGATATAAACGTTCACGAATTCCCCGCCGCATTCGATCTGCCGCTATGGCTGAAAGATCACGGCCAAACGGTCGTCAAAGCGAACATAAAACGCGGCGTGAAAGAAGCGCCGTGGATGCCACATACATGCGTCGAGGCGGTTAAGAGAGTTATCGGGCTGCATGCGCGTTTCATTATAACGCCATGGCAGCTTTACCGGCATCTAATGGTTCAACACGAAAATACTGAAAGAAAGGAAACATAAAATGGGCGGAGTCATAGGTAAGGCCGTCACTGAAACACGTACAGCGGAGCAGGCTTATATCAACGCATCTACACCACCATCACCTTCGCAGCAGGCGAACGAGGCAAGGCAGCGCAATCTTCTGAATCGCGACCGCGGGATCTTCGGAACCATCCAGACGGGCTTTCGCGGCCTGCTTGGCATAGCGACCCAGAACAAGATCCGTAAAACGTTATTGGGAGAATAAGCATGGAGCAGACACTCGAAAATATTTTCACGCGTTTTGAATCAGCCCGCAAAATGCGCGGCAACTGGGAAAGTTTATGGCAGGAATGCTATGACTATGCGCTGCCGCAGCGTGCGGGATTTTTATATGAGCAGGTCCCGGGCGCACGGCGCACAGACCGGATTTTCGACGCAACAGCCATGGATGCCGCCGATCAGCTCGCCGCGAGTCTTCTCGGTAACCTGACGCCCGCATGGTCGCAATGGTTTGGCCTTAGGCCTGGGCCGGACCTTACATCGGAGGAAGCCGAAAAACTTTCGCCTGTTCTCGAAAAAGCAGGCCGCACGATGCAGGATCATTTCGACCGCTCGAATTTTTCCGTCGAAATTCACCAGTGCTATCTCGATCTCGTTGTCGGCGGCACCGCGAGCCTTTCGTTTGAGGAATCGGAGCCGGGCAATTTCTCGGCTTTTCGCTTCGGCGCCGTGCCGCTCAGCAGTATTGTGCTGGAAGAAGGGGAAAGTGGCTTTCTCGACGGGGCTTTCCGGGCGCTGGAACTGAATGTCGCGCAGATTAACTCCCGCTATCCGCAGGCGGAAATCCCGCTGGATGTTCAACGTAAGGGCGAAAAAGACCCGCAGGCGCAATTCAAAATTCTTGAAGCTGTCATCCCCGATGGGCTGATTTACGCCTACAAGGCGTGCCTGGTGGAAAATTCGTCTCCCATTTTATTGGCGGAAGGAAAATTCATTGAATCGCCCTTCATATCATTCCGCTGGCTGAAATCGCCCGGCGAGATTTATGGACGTTCGCCGGTAATGAAGTCGTTGCCGGACATCAAGACGGCAAACAAGGTGGTCGAATTGATCCTGAAAAATGCGTCGATAGCCGTGACAGGAATCTGGCAGGCGGATGACGACGGCGTTCTTAATCCGGCCAATATCGAATTGGTTCCCGGAAGCATCATCCCAAAAGCAGTGGGCTCGCAAGGACTGCAGCCGCTGGAAATGCCGGGACGCTTCGATGTTTCGCAACTAATGCTGGAAAATCTGCAATCGCGCATTCGCCATGCCTTGCTGGCTGACCGGATTGCACCGGTTGCAGGTCCGCGCATGACGGCGACGGAAGTGATGGAGCGTTCTGCCGAGATGACACTTCTACTGGGCGCGACCTATGGACGCCTGCAGAGCGAATTGCTGACCCCGCTCATCCGCCGCGCTTATTCCATTCTCCGCCGCCGCGGCGAGGTGCCGGATATCGCGCTTGATGGTCGCCTGATCACCATCGATTACCGCTCGCCGCTGGCCCGGGCGCAGGGGCAACGCAATGTGCAGAGCACGCTGTCCTGGATTACATCGGTTATGTCCATGGGACCGGAAGCCATAGCCGCCGTTGATATGGCGCAGGCCGCAAGGTTCCTGGGCGATGCACTTGCAGTGCCTCGCAACCTCATAAGACAAGGAGAAGGCAATGTTTAAAACATTCGTACGGCAGCCATCGCAACTCGCCAGCAAGGGACTGGTTTATTCCATCCCTGAGCCAGCGAAGTTTGAAATGCGCGAGATTGAAAAATCTTATGCCCGATTGTTTGCAACCGATGACGGGCGCAGGGTTCTTGCGCATCTGCAGACTATAACGTTCCATCGCGCACTGGGCGCTGCAACATCCGACGAGCAGATTCGTTACGCCGAAGGGCAGCGTTCGCTCGTTGCAACTATTTTGCGGTTGATCGACCGCGGTCGTAATTAATTCCAACCAAAAGGAGACTGATAGTATGACTGACAATTTACTGACAAATGACATCCCTGAAAAATTCAAAGATCCGGAAACTGGCGGCCTCAAGGCCGACGCGCTTCTTCGCTCTTATAAAGAGCTCGAGAAAAAGCTCTCGCAAAATCCTGCGGCACCGAAATCACCGGAGGAATATTGCATCGATTGCTCGCACGGTTTGTTCGAGCCTGATCCTGAGGTCAATGCGCGTATTCATTCTAAAGGATTTACCCATGAGCAGGCACAGGAGCTGTATAACATCGCTGCCGAGAAAATGATGCCGATGATCGCCGAGATCGCCGCAGAATTCCAGGCCGATCGTGAGGTCGAGCGCCTGATCAACCATTTCGGCGGCGCAGAAAAATGGAAAGAGGTTTCGCGCCAGCTGTTGGCGTTCGGTCGCCAGAATCTTTCGCCCGATATGCTGAAAAATCTTTCAGGAAGTTTTGACGGGGTCATGGCGCTGCACCGGATGATGAAATCGGAAGAGCCGGGCCTCAAGCGCGGCGTCGGGATCTCAGCCGTAGACGAAAAGGACCTGCATTCCATGATGCGCGATCCACGCTACTGGAGAGATAAAGATCCGTCCTTCATTGCGAAAGTGACGGACGGGTTTCAAAAAATCTACGGGAAGAACTAAAATTAAGAAAGCCCTCCATCGGAGGGCTTTTTTTATGCCAGGTGCGAATCCGCGAATTCAGCCGCGAGATAATCGTCGACAACGGCCTGGAATGATTTTTTAATCTGCTGCGTGAGAGGAGCGAATTTAAACGCAACTTTATCATAGCTCTTGCGGATGACTTTGGCTTTATGAGGCACGTCGATCACTTCATTGCGCAGGCGGAATTTCAGCGTGACGGCGATCTCATCATTGATACCGAACGGGCGGCTGTCTCCGTAAATAAGCACGCCGCCGGGCGACCAGTTCTCGACAGGATAGGTTTTGCCTTCGATCACGCTGACGCAATGATCGGCGCTGCGGCGCTCGAAAATCCGGCGCTTGGCTTCATGAAGGGCTGAATCGGTTTCGCCCTTGAGTTTGGAGAGAAGTGATTCGAACATAATGCGCATGATCCCCTGACCTGATTTTAGGTTATGTTAACATATCCGTGTCTCTACAACCTAAGAAAAATATAGGTTTTGCATAGAATATGCTTAGGCCTGAAAATAATAAAAAAATCATCAGATTTCCCTTGACATCATAGGAATAATTTCCTATTACTTAACTATCAAAGCCCGAATTGTAACCTTTTTCAACCCTTTTAAGGGCGCTGAAACATTGCGGCTTTCCTGTCACGCGAACAACGACAACCGCCCCGAACTGGGGTGGCCTGCATTCGCTTTTCCCGGACGTATCGGCCTTGGGACATTTCGTCCCTGATAACCGCCCGCCGGCATCTCAATCTTAACCCCAACAAGGAGTTTGATATGTCCACATCCTTTGACACTGCTTTTATCAAGCAGTTCGAACGCGAAGTTCATGAAGCATACCAGCGGCAAGGATCCAAATTAAGGAACACCGTCCGCATTTCCAACAACGTCAACGGCTCGTCCGCCGTCTTCCAGAAAATCGGCAAGGGCACGGCCTCGACCAAATCGACGCACGGGATGGTTCCTGTAATGAATCTCGATCACACCAATATCGAGGTTACACTCGCCGACTATTATGCGGGCGACTGGGTCGATCGTCTTGAAGAACTCAAGAGCAACATCAACGAGCGCCAGGTCATCGCCAGCGCCGGTGCGTATGCTCTGGGCCGCAAGACCGATGAACTCATCATCACCGCGCTTGCAACCGCGTCCACACACACAGTTGCCGAAGCCAACACCGGCTTGACTATCGGAAAGATCCGCAATGCGTTTGAAACGCTCGGCGAGAACGACGTGCAGGATGACGGCCAGCGCTTCGCCGTCATCGGCTGGAAGCAGTGGACGGAGCTGCTCTCGATCCCCGAGTTCGTCAGCGCCGATTATGTCGGCGATACTGGCCTGCCATTTGCCGGGGCCATTCAGGCCAAGCAATGGCTTGGCACAACCTGGATCCCGCATTCTGGTCTGCCGATTGACGGCAGCGATATCCGTTCCTGCTACTGGTACCACAAAAATGCTGTCGGTCACGCATCGGCCTCCGACATCCAGACGGACATCACATGGCACGGAGACCGCGCAGCACACTTCGTCAACAACATGATGAGCCAGGGCGCAGGGCTGATCGATGAGAACGGAATCGTCACGATCTTCTGTGATGAAACGCCTGACGCTTAACTTTATTGAAGGAGATCAACTATGGCTTATACAGCTTCTAACCTCAGTGTTCTTGCCTATGCGAATAATTTCACGTTGTGGCACTACACCACCACCGATGCCAATGTCACCGACGCCGGATATTTCAACAGCGCAGTCACCATGCTGCGCAAGGGCGATTTCATCATCGTCAACGTCGACACCGACGGCACCCCGGCCAACAAATTTTATGTTGTGACCGGCAACACGGGCAGCGCCGTGTCTCTGACGGTTTACTCATAACCGTCCGTTCCCTGAGCGGTGCAAAAAGGCTCGAAGCGCGTTTCCCCAATCCACGCGCTCGCCGCCCTTTCTGCCGCGTGTCGACAACCTGTGGCGGGCGATGGTTTGAAAAAGCCGTCGTCCGCCGCTTTTTTATGGAGATTTTAAAATGGCACTCAACGATGTTGCCTTGTGCAGCCGCGCGCTCATTCGCATTGGCGCTGCGCCTATTACCTCATTCGATGACGGCACTGCGGAATCTGAAATCGCCGGGGCCTTGTTCGGCCCCGTGCGCGATGCGCTTCTTTCGGCCTATGCCTGGAGCTTCGCAAGCGGGCAGGTGGCGCTGCAAGAACTGGAGACGCCGCCTGTCGCCGATTACAGTAACGCCTTCGAGCTCCCCGAAGATTTTCTGCGCGCTCTTTCAGCAGGCAGCGGCACGAAAGGCCGCGGACTGAACTACCGCATAGCAAAAGGTGCGCTGCATACCAATTCAACCGATGTGGTCCTCACTTATATATTCCGGCCCGAGGAAGAAGAATTTCCGCCATATTTCGACCAGGCGCTGATCACGCGTCTTGCCGCCGAATTCACGATACCGGTCACGGAAAATACAGGCCGCGCCGAAACGCTCTACAAAATTGCCGACGTTGAATTTCAGCGCGCGCGCCAGATCGACGCGCAGCAGGACACGCCCGGAAAGCTTGAGAATTTCAGCCTCATAGACGCCAGAAAATAATCGGAGAAATAATGACTCGTATGCACGAACACAAAACGACATTCACCGCCGGTGAATTGTCGCCCGAACTGCTGGGACGAGGCGATCTCGCTGCGTACCAGAACGGCGCGTTAGCTCTGCGCAACGTTTTCATCAGCCCGACCGGCGGTGTGAAGCGCCGCGCTGGAATGGCTTTCATCGATCTGGCTGAAGGCGATGGCAAGCTTATATCATTCGAATTCAATACCGAGCAGACTTACTTGCTGGTCCTCACCGATGAGGAAATCAATGTCTATGCCGATGGGGTGCTGGATGAAACCATCGCCGCGCCTTGGACGCTGGCACATATCCGCCAGCTTGCCTGGACGCAAAGCGCCGACACGATTTTATTCACCCATCCCGACGTCGCGCCGAAAAAACTCACGCGCGGTAGCGGCGGTACATGGACGCTGAGTGATTGGGTGTTTTTCACAGACGGAAACAACGTGATGCACCAGCCTTATTTCAAATTCGCAGATACTGCTGTGACGGTGACGCCTAGCGGCACGACCGGCTCGATTACGCTTACAGCCTCCGCTGCGGTGTTCGAGGCGGGTCATGACGAGACACGCTTGCGCGTTGGCGGCAAGGAAGTGCTCATCACAGCTGTGGGTACGGCGACTTCCGTCACTGTGACCGTTATCGAAACGCTGGCGGGTACAGGGGCAACGCTGGACTGGGAAGAGCAGGCCTTCAGCCCGGTGCGCGGCTATCCCGTGACATCGGCGTTCCATCAGGACCGCCTCGTGATCGGGGGCAGCCGTGATCTGCCGAACCGTTTATGGTTCTCACGTTCAGGCGATTTGATGAATTTCAATCCCGGTACGGGGCTTGACGACGAAGCGATCGAGTTTGCAATCCTCTCCGACCAGGTCAACGCCATCCGCGGTATTTTTTCCGGGCGCCATTTGCAGGTTTTTACATCCGGCGCGGAATGGATGGTCAGCGGCGATCCGTTGACGCCTGCCGAAGTGCAGATCAGGCGCCAGACGCGTATCGGATCTATGATCGAACGCTATATCCCGCCGGTCAACGTGGACGGCGCCACGATGTTTATCGCGCGCAGCGGACGCGGCATTCAGGAATTTTTATACACTGATATCGAGCAGGCTTATCGTTCGACCGATATTGCATTGCTTGCGCGGCACATGATTGTAAATCCGGTAGATCAGGATTACGACCCTAAAAACCGCCTTCTTTATGTGCTGCGCGAGGATGGGCAATTTGCAACCTATACGGCATTACGCTCGGAAAATGTGGGCGGCTGGACGTTGCACACGACGGAAGGGCTGATGAAATCCATCGCTGTCGTCGGTGATGAAATTTATGTGCTCGTCAACCGGGATGGCGTTTATACGATCGAGCAGTTCGACGAAGCAATTCATCTGGATTCAGCACTGACGGGAACAGCGGAAACGCCTGCCGATACATGGTCTGGGCTCGGTCATCTTGAAGGGCTCGAAGTTTCAATCGTAGCTGATGGATTTATTCAGCCCGACAAAACCGTAACGGGCGGCGAAATCACGCTGGAAGATGAAGTGAGTGAAGTTGTTATCGGTTTACCTTATGCGCATATCATTGAACCGCTACCGCCAAGCGAGCTAGGCATTGCAGGGAGCAGGCTGAAACTGCGGCTTGTGCAGGCAATCTTTCGCTTGCAGGAAACCGCTGCGTTAAAGCTTGATGTTGGGCGCGGCCTCAAAGACATATCGCTGCTCCGGATCAGCGAAGAAGAAATGCCCGATGAGCCGCCGCCACTCGTCAGCGGTGACATAAAAGTCCGCGCCCTCGGCTGGCAGTCGGACCGTACACGTGGATTGTGGCGCATCGAGCAAAGCGCGCCGCTGCCATTCACGCTTCTATCGGTCAACGCCGAAATCAAGGTCAACGACTAACAGCAAAGGAAAATCCCATGGGATCAGCAAAAAAAGCAATTGGCATTCTTCCCGTTCTGTCAGCAGTCATTCCGGGTACGCAGGCTTTCGCCCCGGCACTCAGCATGATAGCCAGATACGGCGTAATGATGCATGAATCGCGTGTGCAAAAAAAACAGGAAAACCTGCGATACGCGAATGAACAGCAGCAAATGGCCATGAACGAGCGCATCCGCGCCGCAGATGCCCGGTTCGCTGAAAGCGAACGTCTTCAGACTCTTCGCCGGGCCGTCGCCCGGCAACGCGCGCGTTTTGGCTCGCAGGGCATTAGCAGCAATGGCGGTTCATCCGAAGCGGTTTTGCTTGGGTTGTTTGAGGAGAGCGAGCAGGAAAAGCTCAAGCGCGAGCAGCTGGACAATCTCAGAAATCAATCCGAACGGCTGGATGTGGAAGGAAGACATTCATTGAATCTCCTGGAGCTGACCTCGCAGGCCGAGCGGAGGAACCTGGAATTCTTATACTCAAATTGATCGGGAGAATTATTAATGGCAAAGCAGGAAATGTTCGGGCCGCCGCGCCCTTATGGTCCATACAGACCCGTAATCAATTTAGGAGTAGAAAGAGAAAAATACATCAAGGAAGATAAACCGGCGATTTTTCAAATCATTGACCGTCGCCTTCCCGCGAACTCAGGCAAGAGAGTAACGAAACAATCTCTTATAGAAGAAGGAAGAAACATTCTAAGAAATTTTTCTAGGCCTTCTGCTGGCAACGCTGCGGTTCAGAAGCATAATAAAATCATTCTCAAGCACTCTGAAAAACATAATATTGACCCGGATCTCGTTAGGGCGGTTATGTACGCAGAAAATACACGCGGATGGTATGGGAAAATAACTGAGCCAATTAACATGTCTGATAGTATTTTACCTATGAACATTAAAAAAGAGAAATGGGCTGAACTGGTTAAAAAAAAGCAGGAAGATATGTATGATCCAGATGTAAATATTGAGGCAGGAACGGTTTTATTAAAAAGAATTCATGATAGGATAGAGCGCCCTACGCCAGAGAAAATAGGTTCTGTATGGCATTATTCGGGCATGGAAAATATAGATGAATTCGGAAACTTTGTCGGCGAAGTCTATAAGAAAAAGCCGTGGCTTAGATCAAATAATTAAGGTTTGCAAATGGTATATTATTACCATGTCTGTCTTCTGTGCGGGCTTGATCGTAGTTATCTGGCTTTTGCATCTGGATGAATATCATTGGCCGGATTTTTGTATATCGGTGGCGAATGGTGAAGCATATGACTTTATGATTGAGGATGAGCCTTGCAGGATTAAGTGGTCGTTTTTTATGGAGCCTGTCATACTCTCCGCGTTGTGTTATCTGGTTTTAGTCGGGCCTGTGGCGTTTGTAGGATATATGCTGAAATTTTTTAATAATAAAAATGCCGCGATACACTCATAAAATTATAACGTTTTTATTCATTATCGTTGCGGTTTTAATCGCCGCACATTTAGCCTACACGCAAGGCCTGTGGCGGTTCAATTATCCTTCGGCTAAAGAGTTTCCCGTGCACGGCCTCGATGTTTCGCATCACCAGGGTGATATTCGCTGGAATGAAATCCCGCAGGATCAATTTAGTTTCGTTTACATCAAGGCGACCGAAGGCGGCGACTACAAGGACAAAAAATTCCTCAAAAACTGGAATAGTGCCCGCGCTGCTGCTTTTAAAGCAGGTGCATATCATTTCTTCACTTTATGCAGGAAAGGCGCTGAGCAGGCTGCGAATTTTATAGATTTTGTTCCGAAGGAAACCGATGCTCTGGCACCGGTTATCGATCTGGAATTTGTCGGCAACTGTAAGGAACGCCCATCGCGTGACCTGGTTCTTAAGGAATTGCGTGACTATATTGATGCGGTGGAAAAGCACTATGGCGAACGACCTGTTTTATACACGACCTATCAATTCTATAAGCAATATTTGAGTGACACAGATTATGAGACATATCCACTTTGGGTGCGCGATGTTTTCAGGAAGCCGGACGAGTCTGTTTTTCCTGAATGGAAAATATGGCAATACGCCGACAATGCGCGCATCCCCGGCATTACAGGTCCGGTGGATCTGAATGCACTGAATCCGCTTTCTGAATTCTAGAATAGTTTTATTTTATTCATTCCAGGCCCGCTGACTGCGGGCTTTTATTATTTCAGGAAAATCATGCAGAACGAAGCGATGGAAGAGGCGCTGCGCGAGTTCGCCGCGCTGTTGCCGCATGCCGTAAAAGAAGCAGTGAGCGCTTACGAAAAAAGTCAGCGCTCCAGCTCAACCGAAGAAGAAATTAAAAAAATAAAATTACAGCAGGATGTCGGGCGGGCGGTAATGGCGCACGTAAAATCAATAATGAAAACGGCGGATGTAGTTAAAGACATCGGCTCCGGCGACGATGAACTCGAGAGCCAGATCGAAAAGGCCGAGGCCGAAATCAACGAAATCCGGGAACAAAGAAAGAGCAATGAATGAGCCGATATGCAATCCGCGAGGCGGATTTCCATTTGTTTATGGTTTTGTGGAACCAGCAGATGAAATTCAGCACCCCGGTTTTGCATTCGAAAATGGCGGATTGGCTGGAATGGAACTGGAAGAAGAAAAACACGCGCCTGCTGATGATGGCATTCCGCTCGAGCGGCAAGAGCACGATCATGGGGCTTTTTGCGGCATGGCTTTTATATCGCAACAGGGATTTGCGCATCCTTGTTTTGGCGGCGGACTCTATCCTCGCGCGCAAGATGGTGCGGCAGGTCAAAAAAATCATCGAGACGCATCCGCTGACCAAGGAGATGAAACCGGATGACCCGGATCAGTGGGCGTCGAGCCGCTTTACGGTGAAGCGTATGATACAGCTGCGCGATCCGTCTATGCTCGCGCGCGGCATCACATCTAACATCACGGGAAGCCGCGCCGACATCGTGATTTGCGATGACGTGGAGGTTCCGAACACCTGCGACACGGCGCCAAAGCGCGAGGATCTGCGCGAGCGCCTGATGGAAATGGAATACATACTTGCACCCGGCGGCACGCAGATTTTAATCGGCACGCCGCACACCTATTATAGTATTTATGCCGATACGCCGCGCTCCGAAATCGGCGAAGACCATGAATTTCTGAAAGATTACGAGCGCCTCGTCGTGCCCGTGCAGGATGAAAATGGTGAATGCGCCTGGCCGGAAAAATACACACCTTATTTTCTCGACCGCATCAAGACTCAAACTGGCCCAAACAAATTCGCTTCGCAAATGATGCTCAGGCCCGTGAACATTACAGAAGGGCGGCTCGATCCTGAAGTCCTGCAGGTCTACAGCCACGAACTTGATTACACGAAGGAAATTCAATCGCTCTTTTTAAAAGGGGAAAGACTGGTTGGTGCGTCAGGCTGGTGGGATCCCGCGTACGGCTCGCCGCGCGGTGATAATTCTGTCTTCGCAATCGTGTTCGCGGATGAAAAGGGAAATTTATATCTTCACCGCCTTGTTTATCTGACCACAAATAAAAATGCCGATCCTGACGAAGCGACGGCGCAATGCAGGCAGGTGGCGAATATTGCAAAAGAAAATTACCTCCCCGCGCTGTCGGTTGAAAATAACGGTATCGGAAAATTTCTTCCGGCTATCCTGCACAATGAAATGGCGCGTTCGAAAACGCCGTGCAGCGTGAAGGAAATAAGCAACACGCGGCCCAAGGATATCCGAATTTTGGAAGCATTCGACGCCGTGCTCGCCGCGCGTCGCCTGTTCGTTCATGAATCTGTTCTGAAAACGCCGTTCATGACCGAGATGCGCGAATGGCGGCCCGGCATGTCCCGCGGCCATGACGATGGGCTGGACGCCGCGGCTGGCGCGATTTCACAGCAGCCCGTGCGTTTAACCAGAATTTACGGCACTGGCGCGCAAAATTGGATGAAAAACAAAAAGCAGCACAAGGCTGAGACGAATTTCGAAGTTTAAAGAGAACAAATCATGATGAATATTTCAAGCGATCTGGTCTGGTGGATTACGGTGTTCGATCTGCCGGCCATGGCCGGCCTTTTTTGGCTGATCTGGCGGACGCGCCAGGATTCCGAAATGGCCGTCGACGACCTGCACGCGCTTCTCGCGCGGCGGAGCGACCAGCTACGCGAGGCGCTCAATGCCTTCAAGCTTGAGGTCGCGAAAACCTACGCCTCGCAGACGGACCTTCGCGAACTGGAAGGGCGCCTCACCAGTCATCTGCTGCGTATTGAATCTAAGCTCGATGCAACGGCACTCAAGGCCGAAGCGTTAAAAGCAAAAACCTCCGACTAGGGAAAAATTATAAATGAAAAAACCGAAATTGATCGCGCTCAAAATGGGCGCGGGAAAAAACGTGCGCGTAAAACAGGTAAAGGACAAGGATATGAATGATTTTTACCGTGGCATTGAAATCGATACGCTCACCCGCACACTCTGGGGCGAGGCGAGGGGCGAGGGAACCGCAGGCATGGAAGCGGTCGCCAGCGTTGTGCTGAACCGCGTGAAAATCGCGGCGGAAAACAACGGTCGCTGGTGGTGGGGTGAAAACATCATCCAGGTGTGTCAGAAACCATATCAATTTTCCTGCTGGAATCGGAGCGACGCGAATTTTCAAAAACTCCAAGCCGTGGACGAGAAGGATCTCTATTTCGCAACCGCCATGCGCATTGCCCGCCGCGCCGCCGAAGGAGCCATCCCGGATTCAACAGACGGTGCCACGCATTACCACGCGCGGGGCACAGACCCTTACTGGGCGCGCGGCGAAACGCCCGTCGCCGCCATCGGCAACCATATTTTCTACAGGCTTACGGAAGGATAAACTCTATGTTCAGACAAATCACCGGCACAATCGGCAACATGATGCAAAATTTCGAGGACGATGTCCTGCAGGTCAAATCCGCGCTCGAAAGGCTGGGCCGGTTCGATTTCGCAAGCAGGCCCGAGCCGCATGGCTATGTCACCAGGGAACTTGATGGTTCAATACGGGAATATCAGCGCGACCGCGGCCTTAAAATCGATGGCTGGATGCGCCCCGGCGGCGAAACCGAGCGCAGCCTGTCCCGCGACCTGCAAGACATGGCGCGCACGCCGCCTTTCGTGCCGGTTTCCGCAACATCTCGCTCCTTGCCGCGCCCGGAGTTCAGACCCTTCGCAGGTATAAACGTTAATCTGGATAAAATTTCCACCGGCATCAACAATCTAAATCAGGCGAGCGAGAAAAAAACCGCGCCTAATGCCAAAACCAAACCGCCAGAACCTTATGGCCCGCCAGTTCCTGCCTTAAGCTCTCAAGAAAGAAAAAAGATTATTATAAACGATCGAACTGTAGGCTTTCCGATAATGTCTAATCCAGATGCGAAAGGAAGTAAGCCATGGTATGAAATTCACAAATTTAGTCAGGTAAAGAAATACGAAAACATAATAAAAGAAAAAGCAAAAAAAGCAGATGTTGATCCTGACTTGGTTAAGGCAATAATGTATGCTGAAACAACTCATGGATATTATGATGCTATCCCAAGCGCGGTACGCATGAATAAAAGTGTTCAGCCCATGAATGTTAATGTTGAATATTGGAAGGATTTAGGTTTCAGCCGGGGTGATTTGCGTGATCCTGAAACCAATATTCAGGTTGGAATTGCGCTGCTTAAAAGAATTAAAAAGCAAGTTTTAGATGGCGATATTAAAAAAATTGCAACACTGTATAATAATCTAGGAACTACGAAAGTAAGCGATTATGGAGCTAGGGTTGCGTCAATATATAAAGAGAGGTCTTGGGAGCGTAAGTAAAGGTAAAATCTTTTTACTCTCAGGCTTTCTTCTTGCTTGTGGGGCAGGGTTTATTATGAGTCTTATAGCTGTGACCCATAATCCTCAGGAAGAATTTACTTCAAATTTTTGGTCTCTCTATCTTGTTTTTGTATCCTGGTGTTTGACCATATTCAGCCCATTCTTGTTGCTTTTTCTTTTGGCGAAGCTAACAAAAAAATTAAGAAAATAAAAATTTCATTGTAGAATATCTTCAAAATATGCGGTCAAAAGCATTCTTTTAAGTAAATTTTCTAAAACTTCAGTAACGTCGCCTAAATACAAAACATGATACATTGTTCCACATGGAGTACAAGATTTATTGGAATTATGTATGGTATTGTAAATATAGTAAGAATTCTCTGTATATTTATCTACATATTCGGAAAACTCTTTTACCTCATCGGGGTGTAAAATTGTTTTTGCAATACTATTAATCTCTTTTGTGAGGCATTCTATTTTTTTATAAGAACCTTCGCGCATACGGGACGTAACGCCGCTATCCCAATCTTCTCTTGATGGGGCTTCGCATGCCTCAATAATTTTTTGAGTGTGCTTCTCTGCTTTTTCACGTTTAACCGCGTATTCATCCTCCTCCGCTCTCGCGGGGGTGGCGAAGAAAAACGATATTAAAACGGCTAATAAAATAATTCGCATGGACTGAAATTATCTTATGGTTGTGGCGCCTGCAAGAAGCTTGTGGCTTCGCTAGAAAAATCCCATTTTTTCAACTTTAACGCACCGCAATTCGCGGTAAAGGAGTATTATTGTCATGCTTCCTCAACTCATAGCGCAAATCGGCGTGCCGGTTTTAATCGCCATCGTCACCGAAGCCATCCAGAAAATGGACTCGCCCATCGGCATAAGCGCCGCCGATGCGCTCGGCAAAATCACTGGCGCGATTCAGACCGGAGAAATTTCCGCCGAGAAAATCGCCGAGGCTAATCGTCACGCGGAAAAAATGGCCGAGCTTGAAATTCAGCAGCATCAAACGATTTTATCCGAAACCGGCCAGAGTCTCCGCGCCGAAATCGCCTCCGACGATAAATTCGTCCGCCGCATGCGTCCCACTTTCGGGTACTTTATGGCAGTCACCTGGGCGGCGCAGATGCTCGCCATCGCCTACGTCATCGTCTTCCACACGGAAAAATCCGCCTTCGTACTGAATGCCATGGGCAATCTCAGTGTTATCTGGGGCATGGGACTTTCAGTGCTTGGTATATATGTTTATAAAAGAAGCGAGGAAAAAAAATCATCTTCCGGGCCGGAAATTATCGGCTGGAACAAAATAAAATCATGATATAATCCCTCCATGAAAAAGATCGTCGATTTTATCAGGCTTGAATCGTTTTCGGGGGTTTTACTTGTTTTCTCCGCCATGGCGGCCATCATCATTGCCAACACGCCGCTTTACGGTATTTACGATTATATCCTGCATGAGGTTCATTTCCGCATCGGCTTCATTAATGAAGGTGCAGGCATGGATATCGAGGTCACCAAGTCGATCCTGCACTGGATCAACGATGGCTTTATGGCGATTTTCTTTTTCCTTGTCGGGCTGGAGATAAAAAGGGAGTTTGTCGAGGGCGAATTATCCACCCCGTCACAGGCCCTGCTGCCCGCGCTGGTGGCGGTTGGCGGCATGGCGGTCCCCGCTGCGATTTTCTGGTTCATCAACCGCGATGCCCCCGGCAACCTGTCCGGCTGGGCCATTCCCACGGCTACTGACATTGCATTCGCACTTGGTGTGCTCGCGCTCCTCGGGAGCAGGGTGCCCATCCAACTGAAAATTCTCCTGACTGCAATTGCCGTTCTGGATGATCTCGGTGCCATCATCGTCATTGCCCTCTTTTATTCCGGCAACATATTTTTCGGCTCTTTTTATCTTGTGATCGTGCTGCTGGTTGCCTTGTTTATGCTGAACCGCTGGCAGGTAATGCGTACCGCCCCTTACATTATTCTCGGCATGATTTTATGGCTGGCTGTTCTGAAATCCGGTGTTCACGCGACATTAGCGGGCGTGGCGGTGGCAATGTTTATCCCTGTGCGCAGCGCGAAAGACCCAGAGCATTCTCCGGTTGAAACCCTCATTCACAAAATCCACCCGTGGGTGGCGTTTCTAATCCTGCCGGTTTTTGCCTTCGCCAATGCGGGCGTGCCGTTCACGGGCATGGGCCTTCACTCTTTGCTCGACCCGTTAACCCTCGGCATTATCGCCGGGCTTTTCATCGGCAAGCAGATCGGCATCTACGGCACATTATATGGCGCGATCAAATCCGGCCTTTGCCCCATGCCAAAAGACACGTCATGGAAGCAGCTCTACGGCATGTCCATCCTCTGCGGCATCGGCTTCACGATGTCGCTCTTTATCGGCGGGCTGGCGTTCAGCGGGATTGAGCAACAGGCCGAAATCCGGCTCGGCGTTCTGGCCGGGTCCATCCTCTCTGCTGTGATTGGTTATGGAATCATCCGCCTCTCTTCCAGAGGGCAATGACAGACTCATGAAACAATGATAGAATCACCGCTCAATTACGGGGGTTCTTATGTTCGGTAAATCATCAAAATCAGTTCCAATCACAGTTGCGCACGGCGACGGCATCGGGCCGGAAATCATGGCCGCGACGCTGAAAATTCTCGAGGCGGGAGGCGCAAAACTCGAAATCGAGGAAATCGCCATCGGCATGAGCGTCTATGACAAGGGCGTGAAAAACGGCATCGAGGACTCCTCGTGGGAATCCCTGCGCCGCACGCGCGTCTTTTTGAAAGCGCCGATCACCACGCCGCAGGGGGGCGGGTTCAAATCCCTCAACGTCACCATCCGCAAATCGCTCTCATTATATGCCAACGTCCGCCCGTGCGTTTCCTATGCGCCCTATGTCGAGACGAACCATCCCAACATGGACATGGTCATCATCCGCGAGAACGAAGAAGACCTTTATGGCGGTATTGAATACCGCGAGTCACAAGAGGTCATGGCCTCGATCAAATTGATTTCCCGCCCCGGCACCGAGCGCATCGTCAGATATGCCTTTGAATACGCGCGCGCCAACGGCCGCAAAAAACTGACATGCATGAGCAAGGACAACATCATGAAATTGTCCGATGGCCTCTTTCACAAAATATTCGATGAAATCGGCAAGGAATATCCGGACATCAAGCAAGACCACATGATCATCGACATCGGCACGGCCAAGGTTGCCAATTCGCCCCACATGTTCGACATGATCGTGCTCCCCAATCTTTACGGCGACATTCTCTCCGACGTTGCGGCGGAGGTCACAGGCTCCGTTGGTCTTGGCGGCTCCAGCAATATCGGTGTCGATTTCGCAATGTTCGAAGCCGTCCACGGCTCCGCGCCCGACATCGCGGGTAAGGGCATCGCCAATCCGTCCGGTCTGCTGCTCGGTGCAATCATGATGCTGGTCCATATCGGCCAGGGCGACGCCGCCACCAACATTCACAACGCGTGGCTGAAAACAATCGAGGACGGAATCCACACCGGCGACGTTTTCCGCACCAAAACCTCGAAAGAAAAAGTCGGCACCGACGGTTTCTGCAAAGCCGTCATCGAGCGTCTCGGTCAAAAGCCCGAGCGTATGAAAGCTGTCGATTACAGCGCTGCGAAATCCGGCGGCATGGATCTGCCGCCGCTCAAGGCTTACAAGGATGACAAGATCGAACGCGTCGGCGTCGATATCGGGATGAACTGGGGCAATACGGTGGAAAAACTCGTCGAGAAAATTATGCCCTGCGTCACCGACAATCTGGAACTCGCGATGATCTCGAATCGCGGCACGAAAGTCTGGCCGGATGGAAATCCGGAGACATTCTGCTCCGACAACTGGCGGTTGCGATTTAAGGGTAAGGACGGCTCGACTGTCAGAACCTCGCAGGTTATCGCGCTGATCGACCGCCTTAATAAAGCCGACATGAACTTCACGAACGCCATTATGCTGAACAAATTCAACGGCGTTCCCGGGTTTACGGTCGCGCAAGGCGAATAAATACAGCCAAATACTTAACAATCGAAAACTGGATTGCGTACGGGGGCGTGCTGTATAATGAATTTAATGAGACAAACTCTCCTGATCATTGTGCTGCTTGTCGCCTTCGCGCCTTATCCCGCCTTGGCCGAAAGAGATTTGCATGGCGGACCATCGCTGGATGCGAATAATCCTCTTATTTTAAGATACCAGCCACCGCCCGAGCCGAATATTCAGCCGGTAAAATTTTTGAAACAGGATCCGCCCGTCAGCCTTCAAGAACGCGTCGACCGGCTTCTGCACGGCATCAAGGTTCATATCCCGCCTGAATACGATCATTACGGATATGAACTGCGCCGCTACATGGCGCATGTCTCCGGCCCTTCGGTTTTCAACAACGAGGCCAAGATAAAAGAACAGCTCTCGAATGTTAAAAAAGCCAATATCATTCTTGATTACTGGCGCAGGGAAATTCTGCGTGAGAATGCCGAGATTGCAAAGCTGATTCAGGAGAATAACGCTCCGACCAATATACGTACCGGTTTCAAATATAATTCAGGCCTGGCGCTGGCCTTCCTCTCTGAATGCCAGATATGGATTCAAAAGAACAAGGAACTTCTGGAATTCCTGCTTGAAGCCCAGGGCAGCTATGTATTTGCAACGGACAGGTTCGAATTCCAGACCTCCGCCGATCGCAATGCTTTTGCTGGAATATTCAACGCCGCAGTGCAATCGCGCAGCTACGTCAATGAATATGTCCCCTTCGCAGGGATGGTCTACTAGGATTTTCCCGCCGCTTTCAGCGTATTCGCCATCAGGCAGGCAATGGTCATCGGTCCCACGCCGCCCGGCACCGGCGTGATCGCGCCCGCGACTTCAGCGGCGCCATTGTAATCCACATCGCCCGTCAGCTTCCCGGTGTCTAAACGGTTGATCCCGACATCAATGACAATCGCTCCCGGCTTGATCCATTCGCGCTTGACCATCTCAGGTCGCCCGACAGCGGCGACTAGAATATCTGCACCGCGGCATACCTCATCCAGTTTTTTCGTTTTGGAATGCGCCTGCGTCACCGTGCAGTTCTCCGCCAGCAGCAATTGCGCCATCGGCTTCCCGAACAGGAGCGAACGGCCAATCACCACGGCATTCAGGCCCGCTAAATCCTTCGTCACGCTTTTGATGAGCAGCAACGCGCCCTGCGGCGTACAGGGAACCATGCCGGGCAAACCTGCAACCAGTTTTCCTACATTCGAAATCGTAAGGCCGTCGACATCTTTTTCCGGCGCGATTGTTTGCACAAGTTCGTCTTCATTCTTCGACAAATGCTCCGGCAGCGGCAATTGCATCAATATGCCGTGCACTTTCGGGTCGGCATTAAGTTGCCTGATCGTGTCGCGGATTTTGGAAGCCGACACATTCGCATCCATCCTGTGTTCGAAACTTTCGATACCGACTTCCTTGCAGGCCTTGATCTTGTTGCCGACATAAACATGCGATGCAGGATCGTCGCCCACCAAAATCACGGCGAGACCCGGCTTGGTTTTTATGCCGGAAATTTTGCGCGCGATATCGGCGCGCAAATCAGCGGCGAGAGCTTTGCCGTCAATGATACGCGCGTTAGCCATTAGACAACCTAGTAAATGATGCTGATAAGAACGCTTTTCAAAATCGTCAGAAGAACGATGACGATCAACGGCGTAATGTCGATGCCCCCGATCGGTGGAACATATTTCTGGATCGGTTTATAAACCGGGTCAGTCAGTTTTTTAAGGAGCTGGACGAGATTCTGCGCGCGCTCATTGTTGGCGTTGATGACTTCGAAATTGATCAGCCAGCTGACCGCCACCTGGAGCAAGATGATGCCGACGTAAATCTGATAAGCCAGGATGATAAGGGTATAAATGATTCCCATTGCATGTTCCTTTGCGTTGTCCCTCCCTGTATTTAGCACATATGAACCCCCGCCGCAAAGCCGCAGCCGCCATCTTTCCTAATGTTTTCTAAGGGTTTTTTGGTGTAAAATGATTGAAAGGGCGGGTTTCAAAAAGGCGGCAATGCGGCATTTTTCTCTTCAGATTGCAGGAATATTCATAGCTCTGGCGGCAATGCCTGCCGGATCGGCATGGGCTCAGTCCGGTCAGCCTGTAAATCCATGCCCGCTGGTCAAGCCCGCCCAGATCAACGTCGTCCCGGCCACCGAAAAGGTTCGCTACGATTACTCAAAAACGATGGCCCAGCTTCAAAGCACCGAAGTGGACACCATCAACCCCTACGGGTTTTCAGGTGTGACATCCGTTAACGGCTATATGAAGGGCACTGTCAGTATCAAGCCGCAGATTCGCATCTCCCGTCAGACGAACGTGCGGGGCACATCCTGCCTCTGGTATGACAGCATCGATGTACGGATTGAAATCGCGCCCACGATTGTCATCGCCAGGGAAATTTATCAGGATCAATGTCTGCGTAAGGTCACGCTCGATCATGAAATGAAGCATGTGAATGCCGACCGCCAGATCGTGAATAAATACGCGAAAATCGTAGGGCAGAAGATTTATTCGGCTATTGAGGCCCGGGGGTTCCGTACGCCGCCCGTGCCGGACGAACATGTGCCGGGCATGAATGACCGCATGACCAAGGTGATCGCGCAGGTCGTCGAGCTTGAGCACAACAAGATGCAGCTTGAGCGCATGGAGATCCAGCAGGGGATCGACAGCCTCGAAGAATACACCCGCATCAGCGCGTTATGCGGGGAGTCGCGCGCGAAATTGCCCCAGTGGCAGACATCCGCGCCCAAATCCCAGTCGAAATCCCGGAAAAAATACCGCTGAAAGTGAAAACCGCCGCCCTGGTAGGGGGCAGCGGCTTCAAATCTGTGTGAGCTAACCGGCAACAGAGGGAACCATATAATCCGTATCTTTTGCCTGTATTACTACTATGGCGGCAAATTATGGCGAAAAAATGAGTATAAATTGCCGTTTTTGAGGTATTTTGTAAGCATTTGATATGACATGACTTTTTAACGGTTAAGGCGTTAACACTTACTTCTTCAGTATTAAAATTGACATATTGCATGCAATCTTTTTAGTATGTGGCCTCACTAATATTGGAGACGGACCCGCATGCCGCTTTATGAAGTTTTTGATACGTCCGCCCGCCGCCGGAAGGAAATCCGCGAAATAAAAACCGTCCGCGATTTTTTGCAGATATGCATCGATCAATGTGAGGAAAAAAATTACAGAAACCGGGCCGCATTCTACGACCTGGGGGTAGCTCTTGAAAGATATAGGGCGGATCAGGCGAAAGGCCTCCTAGCTTTGGATAGCTATCTTAATACATGGGGATCAAGTGTTTCGCCCGAAATTCAAGACATCAAAAATTCCATCATTGGATTAAAGGGCAATCTGCAGGCATTGGATACTCTGCGAGCTGTTTACACAAAGTACATGAGAAGCGAGTCGGATTTGAAGATCGCTCGCGGTGATATGTCCGCCGCAACAGGGAATCCGTATGACGCGATGGATTATTACAACCAGGCGAGAAAACAAGATCCATCGAATGCAAGAGCGCTGACCGCCTACGCCCGGGAGTTAATGATAGGAAAACAATTTTCTGAAGCTGGAGTTTATTTCAGTCAGGTCACGCGTCTGGATCCGGAAGATCCTCGCAGCAGGCTGGCGCTTGGCGTTTGCAGGCTGGAAGCGGGTTATATCAATGATGCCATAAACATATTTAATACAATTGTTCAGATACGGCCTCAGTTTCCGACGACTTATTTGCTTCTTGCGGAAATATATAAGAAACGCGGTCATTCGAAAGAGGCCGACATGTGTTACATGCAAGCAGCGGAATTCGCTTTTAGAGGTGATGAGCTTCTCGACCCCGAAGAGACTAAATTGGTGCTGGATATGGCAATGGCCCATTTACCGCGAAAGCCCTTGATGCTTCCAGCGCCCCAGTCCGGCCCGGGCGCTGATGCCTCCGGTACGGGACCCGAGCCCCGTTATTAATCCCTTTTTAAGACTCTACCCTTAGTGTAAAATCACACGTGGATTTCCTGCGTGTGTTTCCCCTGTCATTCAATGACATATTCAAAGGACTTGCACTATGACCAGCACCGGCCATGACTCCCTCGGCACCCGTAAGACACTTAAAGTAGACGGCAAGGAGTATGATTACTTCAGCCTGAAGGCCGCATCTGAAAAGATCGGCGATATCAGCAAGTTGCCCTATACACTGAAAGTGTTGCTCGAAAACCTTTTAAGGTTCGAGGATGGCCGGACCGTTAATACGGACGACGTGAAAGCGCTCAAGGGCTGGCTCGATAATAAACGCTCCGACCGCGAAATCGCCTACCGTCCGGCGCGCGTACTCATGCAGGATTTTACAGGCGTTCCCGCCGTGGTTGACCTCGCCGCGATGCGCGAAGCGATGGCAGCTCTCGGCGGCGACCCGCAAAAGATCAACCCGCTGGTTCCTGTCGACCTCGTCATTGACCACTCGGTCATGGTCGATGCATTCGGCAACAAATCTGCGTTCCAGCAAAACGTCGAAATCGAATTCGAGCGCAACCATGAGCGCTATGCGTTCCTGCGCTGGGGCCAGAAGGCATTCAAGAATTTCCGCGTCGTTCCGCCCGGAACCGGCATCTGCCACCAGGTGAACGTCGAATATCTTGCCCAGACGATCTGGGTCCAGCCTGATGAAGGCGCGAAAAAAGGCCGCCCGGTTGCGTACCCGGATACGCTGGTGGGCACGGACTCGCACACCACGATGGTCAACGGCCTGGCTGTTCTTGGTTGGGGCGTCGGCGGTATCGAAGCCGAAGCCGCCATGCTCGGCCAGCCTGTCTCGATGCTGATCCCCGAAGTCATAGGCTTTAAACTCAAAGGCAAAATGAAAGAAGGCACGACGGCGACCGACCTCGTTCTCACCGTGACGCAGATGCTCCGCAAAAAGGGCGTCGTCAACAAGTTCGTGGAATTCTTCGGCCCCGGCATCGACACGCTCTCGCTCGCCGACCGCGCAACGATCGCCAACATGGCGCCGGAATATGGCGCGACATGCGGCTTCTTCCCGATCGATGCTGAAACAATTAATTACCTGAATTTCACCGGCCGCGATCCGCACCGCGTGAAGCTCGTCGAAGCTTATGCGAAAGAGCAGGGCATGTGGCGCGATGCGTCCTCGCCTGATCCTGTCTTCACCGACACGCTGGAACTCGACATGGCTTCAGTAGAGCCGTCTCTTGCCGGTCCGAAACGCCCGCAGGATAAAATCGAGCTTTCAAAAGCAGCGCCTGCCTATCTTGAACACCTCAAAGCCAATGCCGCCACATCCAAGGGCAATGCAAAGGTTGAGGGCACGGATTACAATCTCGAAGACGGCGCGGTTGTTATCGCCGCGATCACGAGCTGCACGAACACCTCGAACCCCTCGGTTCTCGTCGCTGCCGGTTTGCTTGCGCGTAACGCGCTGGCCAAAGGCCTCAAGAGCAAGCCGTGGGTGAAAACCTCGCTGGCTCCCGGCTCGCAGGTCGTCACCGATTACCTCGATAAGGCAAACCTTTCTAAAGACCTCGATGCGCTCGGCTTCAACCTTGTCGGTTACGGCTGCACGACATGCATCGGTAACTCAGGTCCGCTGCCTGACAATATCGCGAAAGCGGTCGAGACGGGTAACCTGGACGTCTGCGGCGTGCTCTCCGGCAACCGCAACTTCGAAGGCCGTATCAACCCGCATGTGAAATCAAACTATCTTGCGTCCCCGCCCCTGGTCGTCGCGTATGCGTTGGCCGGTAACATGAAGATCGACCTTTTCAAGGACCCGATCGGCAAAGGCAAGGATGGCAAGGACGTTTTCCTGAAAGATATCTGGCCAAGCAATGCAGACATCCAGAAAATGGTCGAGCAATGCCTGACCTCTGAGATGTTCAAGACGCGCTACGCAGACGTGTTCAAAGGTCCACCTGAATGGCAGAAAATTGCAGGCGCCACGAGCGGTGAAACTTACGGCTGGCAGGACAATTCCACCTACGTCAAAAACCCGCCTTACTTCGCAGGCATGGGCCACAAACCTAAGGACGTCAAAGACATCAAGGGCGCCTATGCGTTGGCGATCCTGTCTGACTCCGTCACCACCGACCACATCTCCCCGGCCGGTTCGATCAAGAAAGACTCGCCTGCCGGCAAATATCTCGTCGGCCATGCCGTCACGCCTGCGGACTTCAATTCCTACGGTGCACGACGCGGCAACCACGAAATCATGATGCGCGGCACCTTTGCCAACATCCGCATCAAGAACGAAATGGTGCCGGGTACGGAAGGCGGAATTACAAAACACATCCCGAGCGGCGAACAATTGCCGATCTACGATGCTTCGATGAAATATCAGAAGGCCGGAACGCCTTTGATCGTCGTCGCGGGTAAGGAATACGGCACGGGTTCATCGCGTGACTGGGCGGCCAAGGGCACGACCTTGCTTGGTGTCCGCGCTGTCATCGCCGAAAGCTTCGAGCGTATTCACAGGTCCAACCTCGTCGGCATGGGCGTTCTGCCCCTGCAGTTCAAGGACGGCATGACACGCCAGTCCGTGAAACTGGATGGAACGGAAACCTATGACATCGTTGGCATTGAAAAGGGCCTCAAGCCCCGCCAGGATGTCATCGTGACCATTCACCGTGCAAACGGCAAAACCGAAGAGATCACCGCTCTATGCCGGATCGACACGCTGGATGAAATCGAATACTACAAAAACGGCGGCATCCTGCACTTCGTTCTGCGCAGCATGACGAAAGCGGCTTAAGTCTTCTTACCGGGCGCCGGCAGGATTTTCTGGGCCATGAGTTCGGCTTCGGAAACGAGACGCTGGAATTCCGGCCGCTCAGGCCTGTAGCGCACGTCGAACGTTCCCTCGAGATTGATGATCTCGCCATTCAGGCGGGCAAGACGCCGTCCGGCTTCATGCGTGTGCTTTTCCTCCACCGAATGACGCACGATCATGCCGCGGCGGATTTTCTCGCCGTTCATGCCGACGGTGAAAGCAAGCTGGATGCCTTCCAGAAACGCCGCTGCCGACCCTAGCACCTGCGGGAAATTCAACAGCGCGCCGTTTTTCCCGGCCACCGAGAAATTGAACGTCGTGGTTTTATGCGGGCTGCGCAGGATGACGCCGACGCGGCCTTGCTTCTGTTCCAAATTTACATTGAGCGCGATGTTGCCGTCATATTCTATGCGAACGGCGCGCCCGCTTTTGCGGATGACGGATTCGGCCATCTCGATTGATTTTTCATACCCGGCCTTCGACGTCACGTTGCAGTTTTCGATGATGTCTAACATCGCGTGACGCTCGCCTTTTTCGAAAATGACTTTGCCTTGTTTATAAACTGCGACCCAGCGCTGGGGGTTGAAGCTTTGTTCGTAATCGCCTGAGGAAAGATCCCACGCCGCCTGCCAGTCATAGGGGCTGGCGCGATCGAGCAGGGGGCCGCCACTGATGAAGGACTGGATCATGCGCGCCGCCATGCGGATACAACTATGCATGTTCTGGGCGCGGACGATCATGGTTTCCTGCGTCTCGCCCTTATCGTTCTTAAGAGCGATAACAACCCGGTTCGAGAGCGCAATGGTCATGCCCTTGCCGTCCTTCAGGCTGGCTGAAGGGTCGTGAATGATGAATTTTTCACGCAGCAGCTCTGTAACCAGTTCTTTCATGAAGGCTCGCCTGTTGTAGCAAGTTAATACTACCGGGAGTTTAAAGGACAGGCCAGAGCGTTTTAGGCAGCGACCAGCATGGGCATATCGCCGCTGTCTCTTAACGCTGTCATCAGGCGGCGATAAACAGCCAGGCGGCGCTCCACCCCGAGGCGGCGGGGCATATTGCAAAACTGGCTGTTTGAATTGAAACGGCGGCTGATAGAGCGGGGAAAAGTGTGGTCTGGACGAGGAGCCAGTTGTTCCAGCTCTCTCTCCAGACCGTAAATAACACCCTCTAGTTTTTTTATTTGAAGGGTCTTGCCCATCTTTGCCCTCTACTTGAGGCTCATCTTAGAGAGGCAAAGTAAAAATCAATTTAACTATAGATTGGATTTTAACTAATGGATTATTTACTTGGATTGTATTTGTATAAAATTTTATCTATTTGGATAAAACCGTGAGGAGGGGGTGACAAGGCGTTGTTTTCAATTTAACTTTCAAGACGGAGAAAAGAGTCGCCATGCCCCGCGAAGACCGCCGCATCAGTTTTGAGAACGACGAGGTTTATAAAGCCGTCTATGCGCTATGCACACAGAAGCAGATGAAAAAGCCGATTCCAGGCACGGTTGTAAAAATCACCGAGGGCCCCGGCGAAAGTGGCGCGATCTTCCTCGACTTTGAAAACCCGCTGGATAAAACTGCCGAGCGCGGCGAGTACACGCGCGACTTTATCGCGGCGGCGCTGATGCTGTTCTGCAGGGGTTGCGGCATTCCGTTGCCCAAGACAGCCAAGAAATCCGTCGCGATTATAGAGAATGTATTAATTCTCCGCGTGCAGATCTGACGTCGCAGACGTCATCCCCGGCAGTGAGCGAAGCGAGCGTGAACGGGGAATCCCCGCCTTCGCGGGGATAACATTACAGGGTTGAAGCGCTGGCCTTGTAGATATCAAAAATATCGATGATCTCGAGAATGCGTTCGATCTCGCGCTTGCATTGCGTTGCATGCTGCTTGGTCGAAACCGGCATGAACATGCTCGAGGGCTCGAACATATCGCCCTTGTGCGGGATCATCATGAACACATATTTGCCGCGGAAAAAAACCGCCGTCAGTTCGGCCTTGCCGAAAATATCTGCAGCGTCCGAAAGTTCTTTCAGCAATTTATCGCCGACCAGCAGCATCGCGTCTTCCGGCTTGTCAGAAAAAACCACGAAGCGCTCCAGCTCGGGATTTGAAACCTTTACATGCACCTGCGAGAGCCGCGACCAGCGCGTGCCCGCCGAACGTTTTGCCATCGCGCGGTCGGCGGTAACGATAGTATGACCTTCAAAAACCTTGTTTGGTGTTTCCAGCATCACAAACAGGCCGTGGAAAACCGGCTCGGTCGAACGTCCGCTTCTCAATGACGCCTCGCTGAAAATGACCTTCGCGCCTTTATAACTGCCCATGAAGCAGTCCTCGGCCTTGTAATAGTCATGAGCGGGTACCACGCCCGTCTTGCCGATGACGTCACGGGGAATGCCCCGCGAGGGATAGAATTTAAACCCGCCCAGCGCCGCCGCCATTTTCGGCATGAAGATTTTTTTGTAATCGCGGATGTAATGCTTGATCGGCGCTTCGCTCCAGGAATGCATCAGGAAAGGCACGAGCAGGGCCGGGACCATGCATAAAGCCGCCATGGCGAGGTTCATCTCAACGAGGAAATACCATCCGAACCCGCAAGCTCCGGCCAGGGCCAGCGCCAGCCCGAAACTCATAGTCAGGAAGGCCCGGCTGCCGTGCTGGCGCATATAGCGCAGGCGCATATCCTCGGATTCCTTAACGACTTCGTCCATGGCCGTAGTAAACCGGCTCTCATCCACCCGGTGGATGGCCGCTAGGTCGGTGATCTGGGAAGGCTTTATTTCGTATTCGTCCTTTTTATCGGCCATACAACCATTTTAACAGATGGGGAGGGCCGACAAAAGACACCATAAAAAGCTACCATTTTTCAGGCTTTTCCTGTACAAAGCCCCGGCTTGCAATAGAGGCCCTTACTTAAAGAGACAAAAATGACCCGCCCTACCATTCGTAATATCGCGATTATCGCGCACGTTGACCACGGCAAAACCACGCTGCTGGACTCGATTTTGAAGCAATCCGGCTCGTTCCGCGAGAACCAGCAGGTCGCCGAACGCGTCATGGACAACAACGATCTTGAAAAAGAGCGGGGCATCACCATTCTCGCGAAATGCACGTCCGTAAACTGGGACGGCGCGCGTATCAATATCGTCGATACGCCGGGCCACGCCGATTTCGGCGGCGAGGTGGAGCGTATCCTGAGTATGTGCGACGGCGTTATCCTGCTGTGCGACGCCGCTGAAGGCCCGCTGCCGCAGACGAAATTCGTTCTTTCAAAAGCGCTGGCGTTGGGCATCCGTCCCATCGTGATGATCAACAAGATCGACCGCGGCGACGCCCGTCCTGACGATGTACTTAATGAAGTGTTCGATTTGTTCGTGTCGCTGGATGCCAACGAAGAACAACTCGACTTCCCCATTCTCTATGCATCTGGCCGCGAAGGCTGGTGCACCGACAGCCTCACAGGCCCGCGCGAAAACCTCCACCCGCTGCTGGATCTCGTTCTTAAGCATGTGCCCGCGCCGAAAGTCGACGACAAGGCGCCGTTTGCCATGCTCTCGACGCTGCTGGAATCCGACCCGTTCCTTGGCCGCGTACTGACCGGCAAGGTTTATAACGGCGAAGCAAAAGTGAATATGCAGGTTAACGCGCTGAGCCTCGACGGCAAGAAGGTTGAATCCTTCCGCCTGACCAAACTCCTCGCGTTTGACGGCATCGAGCGTAAACCCGTCGACGTGGCCTATGCAGGCGACATTATCTGCATCGCTGGTATGGAAAAAACGTCGGTCGCCGATACGATTTGCGATCCGTCCGTGACGACACCGATTAAATCGCAGCCCATCGACCCGCCGACGATTGCGGTGACAATCACCGTTAACACGTCCCCGTACGCCGGAACCGAAGGCAAGAAACTGACCTCGACCATGATCCGCGACCGCCTGATGGCCGAAGCTGAAACCAACGTCGCGATTAAAGTCTCTGAAAATTCGGGCCGCGATGCGTTCGAACTGGCTGGCCGCGGCGAACTTCAGCTCGGCGTCCTGATCGAAACCATGCGCCGCGAAGGCTTTGAGCTTTCTGTTTCGCGTCCGCGCGTCGTCATGAAAAAAGACGAGAACGGCAACATGCAGGAGCCGTATGAAGAAATTATCATCGACGTGGATGATGCTTATTCAAGCACGGTCATTAATAAAATGAACCAGCGCAAGGCGGAAATGACCGATATGCGCCCCTCCGGCCACGGCAAGACGCGTATTAAATTCCTCGCGCCTTCGCGTGGGCTTATCGGTTACCGTTCTGAATTCCTGACCGACACGCGTGGTACGGGCCTCATGAACCGCCTGTTCGCACACTATGGACCGTACAAAGGCGACATCGAAGGCCGCCGCAACGGCGCGCTGATTTCAACAGATCTCGGCGAGGCAGTTGCCTATGCAATCTTCAACCTGCAGGATCGCGGTTTCATGTTTATCGGCCACGGCGAGAAAGTATATCAGGGCATGATCGTCGGCGAACATAGCCGCGACAACGACCTCGAGATCAACGTGCTGAAAGGCAAGAAGCTGACGAACGTCCGCGCCTCCGGCGCCGACGAAGCCGTCATTCTCGTGCCGCCGCGCAAGATGACGCTTGAGGAAATGATGTCCTACATCAACGACGACGAACTCGTTGAGGTGACGCCGAAATCACTTCGTCTTCGCAAGGCAATGCTCACCGCCAACGAGCGCGACATCGCCAAGAAAAAGGAAAAGGCTGCCGCTGCGGCGCAGTGAGTTTTCCAACCCAATCTGTCACCCCCGCGAAGGCGGGGGTCCATAGTAACGGCAGGCCGCTTCGCGGCAATTATGTGCTGGATCCCTGTTCACGCTCGGCGCCGCCTCGCTGCCGGGGATGACAATAGGGGTGGAAAGAATGATTTCCCGCGTTATCTCGTATATAATAGGGAAATGACCGCGATGCTTCGGAAACTGGCGTTTTTTACGATTTTTATGGCCGTTTTTACGGTCCTGCCTGCCTATGCCGATACGATTGTAAAGCGGGGCAACACCACCTACATCTATAAAGGCGACAAGCCGCCGATTGTCATCGACACCGGCAAGCGCAAATACATCATCGCATCGGAATCGGAAAAGATGCGCGAAATTCTCCTGCGCGCCGACCGCATTAAAGTTGTGCGTAAGAAAAAAGACCGCGACGACTGGCGCGAGGATTACTACAAAAATTATTACCGCCATCACAAAAATATCCGCGACCATGAAGACGACCCGCACAGATCGTCTTATAATTCCGGCTACGGCGCAGGTTATCTGCTCTCCAAAGACCGCGACTGATTCAACTTATTCACACCCCCAAAAAATAAACGAAGGGTTAAAAATTCTGCCGCGTACCATTTGCATGGGAAGAAAAACCACATCCTTCCCGCGTACCAATGAGGAGATTTACCATGACTTTCAAGAAACTGGCTCTCGCAGGCATTTTCCTGGCCCCGCTGGCATTCGTCCAGCCCGCAGAGGCTGGCGAATATTGCCGCGAATATCAAAAATCCATCCGCGTGGGCGGCCACATCGAATCCGGCTACGGCACAGCCTGCATGCAGCCTGACGGTTCATGGATGATCGTATCCACTGGTGGCACCGTCGATCCGTTCGATGAGTTACGCAGGCAGGACGTGCTTCTGATCTCCGACCAGCGTCCTATTTATTACAATTACGGCCCGTCTTATCGGCCTGTAACCTATTACCCGCGCAAGCATCATCACTATAACAATGGCTACTATTACGGCCGTCCGAATTCCGGCCTGTCGCTGAGCTTTATCTTTGACGACGATAACAATCGCCGCCACCACCACTGGGACAGGCGCGACTGGCGCGATGATGATCGTGGACGCGGTCGCGGTCGAGGACACGGCCATAACGACCGTCGCCATGGCGGTCGTCACGACCGGGATTAAATCAGAATTCCCCCAAGGGAAGCCGGGCCAATACTCATCGGCTTTCCTTTCCTGACGCTCCCGCTGTTCCCCCGGCGGGGGCGTTCTTTTTATTTCTGCCCAAAAGATAACCGGCCCGTCCTTATAAAGGACAGACCGGTTGGGGGCAGGGTAGAACTTTATAAATTCACTTAAGCCGCTTGCTGCATGGCTTCCTGGTTGATTCCGCCTTCGGCGAGCTCGCTCAGGCGGCGGTCGGTGGCGCGCTCTTCTTCAAGCGTCTCGCTCAGGATCGACGCCGCTTCCATGTGACCAAGTGAATTGGCCAGTGCGACCAGCGAACCGTAAGAGGCGATCTCGTAATGTTCGACCTTTTGTGCGGCCGTGATCATCGCGGCATCGCGGACCGGGCCTTCTTCGGTGTGGCCGATCAGGTCTTCCGCTTCCTTGATCAAACCCTTGATTGCTTCGCAGACTTCTTTCTTCGGCTTGATATCAAGCAGCTCATAAACTTTCTCGATACGGCGCTTGTGGCCTTCAGTTTCTTCCTTGTGGTCGCGGAATCCCTGGGCCAGTTTCGGGTTCGATGCCTTCTCCGCCATCTTTTCAAGCGCCTTGATCAGCGCGTCTTCGGCATAGTGCATATCAAAGAGTTCATCTTGAAATAGCTCTTCCAGGTTCTTCATTTTCATTGTTTATCTCCTGCATAGGGTTGTCTCTACGGCTAACGGGCAGGGGGCTGAAAAGTTTCATGGTTCCGGAAAGGCCCCCCAAAAAGGGCCGAAAACCCCCGTTTTTGGCCAAAAAAGCGTGAAAAACCCTTATTTTATGCATTTACAAGCCCGTCCCTTTGGGCTGTAATACCGTCATTACAAGGATTTTTCACAACGAAGGAAAGGTGCTCACCATGGCAACACAACCGACTATTACCCTTAAGCAAATCTCTGCCGATCTCGCCGACAAGCATGGCCTGTCGAAAAAGCAGGTCCAGGAAGTTATGGACGACATGATTACGCTGTTCGGCAAGAACCTGAAAAAGGGCAACCGTATCCGCATTCCCGGCCTCGGCATCCTTCAAGTAAAACAAACGAAAGCCCGCCAGGGTCGTAACCCGGCAACCGGCGAAACCATCCAGATCCCCGCGAAGAAAAAAGTCGCCTTCCGCGTGGCAAAAGATCTGAAAGAGTCGGTCCTGAAATAAGAGACTCTCCTTCGAATACGAAAACGGCGGCCAATGTGCCGCCGTTTTTATTTGGAGAATTGCTTTCGCGTCAGCCAGTAAACCTCGCCCTCGCTGTTCTCGGTCTCCAGCCAGAGGAAGGGGAGTTGCGGCCACGCCTTTTCAACGTTTTCCTTGCCGCGCCCGATCTCACACAGCAGCGCGCCTTTTTCAGTCAGGTGATCCGGCGCCTGTTCCATGATCTTGCGCACGATATCGAGGCCATCCGCTCCGCACAAACCAAGCGCCATTTCCGGTTCGAATTTATGTTCGGGGGGAAGGTCGTCCATCCCGGCCTGGTCGACATAAGGCGGATTGGTGATAATAAGATCGTATTTCTTATTCTTGAGCGGCTCGAACAGATCGCCGTTGTAAAGCGTGATGCAATCCTCAAGGCCGTGCTCTTTCACGTTGCGCTGGGCCACGGCAAAAGCGTCAGGCGATAATTCCACCGCGTCGATATGCGCCTCCGGATAAACATGCGCAGCAAGAATGGCAAGGCACCCCGAACCCGTACACAGATCCAGAACGTTTTTCACTTCTCTGGGAAATCCCGGCGGCGAAAACCCGTCTTCGTGATTAATCAGCTCCGCAATGAACGAGCGCGGCACGATTACGCGCTCATCGACATAAAAGGGCAAACCCTGCAAATAGGTTTTGTTGAACAAATAAGGCGCAGGAATGCGCTTCTCGATCCGCGTTTTCACAAGACCTTCGATTTTGTCTTCCTCGGCCTTCGTCAGTTCGCGCGGCCAGATTTCCTCGAGCACGGCATCAAACGGATATCCAAGCGCCTCCATGGCGATAAAGGCAGCCTCGTCGAACGCATTGTCCGTCCCATGGCCGAACACGAGGCCCGCCTCGTCGAAGCGTTCCGCTGCATTCTCAATGACTTCGCCTAAATTTTTCATGCCGCATGAAATAGCATACTGGCCGCGTATTGACTATAGGAACCACCCGGCCCAGTTTTATAGAATGAAAACAGCGTTTTTAATGATCCCGGTGCTTTTGCTGGCCGCCTGCGCGCAGGTAACGGCGACGCGCGGCTCGAGCTTTACCGACCCTGCTTTTACGGTTGGGGGGTTTTCGTCGCTGGTGATCGATGCCCGCGCTGGATCATTGACCGAACGTGAGGCGATTGAGCGTAGCGCGGTCATGGAAGCCCAGCGCATCGGCATTCCGGCTATGGCCGGGGTTGATGTCCTGCCGCCGACCCGCGACACGGGCGAGCAGGCCCGTAAGCGCAAAATTATGAACACAGGCGCCGCCGCCGTTCTCGAAATACGTCCCCGCGAAAAACAGGTCGTGCGCAATTACATCCCTGGCAGCCGTTACCGCAACAGCCCCTGGCACCACCGCGGCTGGCGTCATGGCCGTCATGGTTACGACGATCCGTTCTTCTATGACGAACCCTCACTCATTCTCGAGGAACCGGAATCGCATTACGAAGCCATTCTTTTCACCCTGCCGCATTATCGGAAGGCATGGGCGGGCGACCTGACCACACGCGGGCCGACAGGCATGAGCTTCGATGATGTCGCGGCGAATTACGGGCGCGAACTGGTCGAGCGCCTCGCGGCGGATGGAATGCTGGCTACGTCGCTGCGCTGATGGAACCATTGGCAGTTTCAGCAATTGGTTTATAATGACGAAATCTGACCAAATGGAGGCAGCATGAAATTCGCATTGGTACTGGCAGTTCTCTTGAGCACCGTCTCAAGCATCGCAATCGCTGGCGAAGCGCCTGCTGTGGCCTCCGCATCAGGAAAAACCGTGACTTTCAACAATGCCGAGGGTCTTGAAACAGGAACCGCGATTTTAACCCCCGCCAACGAGGGCTTGCTGATCAAGCTGAACCTCCGCAATTTGCCGCCCGGCGAACACGCGTTTCACATTCATGAAAACGGTGTGTGCGACGCTGCCGCTAAATTTGAATCGGCTGGCGGCCATTACAACCCCGACAGCGATGAGCATGGGTATTTGGCAAAAGACGGACATCACGAAGGCGACATGCCGAACCTGACCGTTCTTCCTGACGGCACGTTGAACACCGAGATTTTCAACGAGGAAGCCGAGCTTGATGAAATGGTCGCCGATAACGGCACGGCGCTCATGATTCACGAAAAAGCCGACGATTATACAACCCAGCCTTCCGGCAACGCCGGTGGCCGCATCGCCTGCGCGGCTGTGAAATAAAATTTCAAAAAAAAATTTATTTAGTTTTTTCAGTCGTTTCGCGAGAGATGCTGATAATTCCGCATCTCTTGTGTTGCCGCGCGAACGCTCCGGGTTTATAATGAGATATAAACCTGAAAGAGGAAATATGGCGATCAATTATTTAGAACTGATTGACGGCATGAAATTTCCGGCCACCCGCGCCGAGATCGTGGAATACGCGCTTGAAAACGATGCGTCACACGAGGCGCTGGATGCATTCCGCGCGATGCCGCAGCAGCATTTCCCGACTCTCGCACACGTCAGCCGCGCTGTCGGTCTTCTCGACCGCCTTCCCGGCGATGCGGACGTCCAGAGCCAGCAGGCGGATTAAACCCAGCGCCTGACTTCATCCTTATAATCGGTATAAACCGTGCCGAATTTTTCGCTTAAGTACTTTTCCTCGGGCGCGATGACGCGTTGGTCTAAAAAATAAAACAGCACGAAGCTGAGCAGCAGCATCGCCGGCGCATCGGCCATGAGGGCAAGCCCGACATAACCGATCATGAACGCCAGATACATCGGATTGCGCGAATATTTGTAGGCACCGGTGGTGACGATTGAAGTCGCGGGCTGGTTCGGCGGCACGGGCGTGCCAGCAACGTCGAACAGTTTCTTGCACCACGCGATAATGCCGAAACAGGTGAGCAGTAGGATAAGCCCGAGCCAGCCCCACGCATGACCGAGATTGAGCGGGTAAAGAAAATCGAGCACGATGCCCGCAATCACGTGAAAGAAAATCAAAATCGGCGGCAGCATGATGACGTTCGGGACGTCTTTTTTCTCGGTGGTCATAGTAGTTTTCCTGCTATCATTGAAAAAGTTATATTAGCGTGCTGGGGGAATTTTAAAAGATGCGAATATTTATATTATTTATGCTGGCCATAGTCATTCCATTTTCGTCGGCGCAGGCATTTACTTGCCTTTATGATGATTCTGATCGTCCAACTGTGGAATCAATTGAAAATAAATCTGAATTGGTATTTACAGGAAATTTGAAAAAAAGGGAGCAGGGAAAGAATCCTCCTGACACAGTGCTTGTTTTCAAGGTTCTAAAAGTACACAAGGGAGAATATGGACAATTTAAAAATATCGAAGTGGTTGGGTTGGTAACGGGTATTGGGGGATCAATGAAATATGAGGAAGGAAAAAACTATACGGTTGCTGTCAGGCGGGCAAAGAAAGCTGAAAAATATGCAGCGCCTTTTGTGAATGTAGCTAGCCTATGCGAGGTTCCGGTTATAGTTGGTGCGCATCAAGTGCGCGACAGTTATTCTATAAAAGATGTCCATGAAAAAACATGGTTTGAAAAGCTAATAGGGAAGTAAGTTTCTTGTTCCGGTTTATGGATGCCCGCGCAAGGCGGGCATGACGCAGTGGATTATTTTTTGTCGTCGCCCATTTTGAGGGCGTTAATAAAGGCAGATTGCGGGATTTCGACGCTGCCATACTGGCGCATTTTCTTCTTACCTTTTTTCTGCTTCTCGAGCAGTTTCTTTTTCCGCGTGATGTCGCCGCCGTAACATTTCGCGGTGACGTCCTTGCGCAGCGCCGAGATATCCTCGCGGGCAATAATTTTTCCGCCAATGGCCGCCTGCACGGCGATCTTGAACATCTGGCGCGGGATCAGATCTTTCAGCCGCTCGCACATGCCGCGCCCGCGCGTCTCGGCGTTTGAGCGGTGCACGATCATGGTCAGCGCGTCGACGGGCTCGTCATTCACCTTGATATCGAGCTTCACCAGCTCGCCCTCGGTGTAACCGTCTAATTCATAATCGAACGACGCATAGCCCTGCGAAATGGATTTCAATCGGTCATAGAAATCGAACACCACCTCGTTGAGCGGCAGGCGGTACACAAGCATCGCGCGCGCACCGGCATAGGTGAGCTCTTTCTGCACGCCGCGCCGGTCCTGGCAGAGCTTGAGCAATCCGCCGAGATATTCATCGGGCGTGAGGATGGTAGCTTTAATCCAAGGCTCCTCGATATGCTTGATCTTCATGACATCGGGCAGGTCGGACGGATTGTAAAGCTCCATCTCCGTGCCGTCGGTTTGGAAAACCTTGTAAACCACGCTCGGCGCGGTCGGGATCAGGTCGAGATCGAACTCGCGCTCTAATCTTTCCTGGATAATCTCCATGTGCAGCAGCCCAAGGAATCCGCAGCGGAAACCAAGGCCAAGCGCCTGCGAGCTTTCCATCTCGTAATGCAGCGAGGAGTCATTGAGCGCCAGCTTGCCAAGAGAATCTTTCAGCTTTTCAAAATCGCTCGCATCCGCCGGGAAGAGCGAGCAGAAAACCATCGGGATCGAGGGTTTGAATCCCGGCAGTTCTTCGGCGCAGGGTTTTTTATCGTCGGTGATCGTATCGCCGATGCGCGTATCGTGAATATCCTTGATCGCCGCCGTGATGAAACCCATCTCGCCGGGCCCGAGATGATCGAGGATGACTTTTTTCGGTGTGAACATACCGACGCGGTCGATCTCGCGCACAGCGCCCGCCTTCATGAACCTGATTTTCTGGCCCTTGCGCAGATATCCATCGACCACACGCACGAGAATGACAACGCCGAGGTAAGAGTCGTACCAGCTGTCGACGAGCAGTGCTTTGGTCGGCGAATTGTAATCGCCCTTCGGCGGGGGGAGCTTCGTAACGATGGCCTCTAACAAATCGGGAATGCCGATGCCCGATTTCCCGGAACAAAGCACGGCTTCGGAAGCATCCAGCCCGATCGTGTCCTCAACTTCCTGGCGCACTTTTTCAGGCTCGGCGGCGGGCAGGTCGATTTTATTGATGACGGTGATGATCTCGTGGTTGTTCTCGATAGCCTTGTAAACATTGGCAAGCGTCTGTGCCTCGACGCCTTGTGACGCGTCAACAACGAGGAGGGAGCCTTCGCATGACGCGAGCGAGCGCGAAACCTCGTAGGAAAAATCCACGTGGCCCGGCGTATCCATCAGGTTCAATTGGTATTCAACGCCGTCCTTGGCTTTGTAGGCAAGACGCACGGTCTGCGCCTTGATGGTGATGCCGCGCTCTTTCTCGATGTCCATATTATCGAGAACCTGCTCGGTCATCTCGCGCGCCTCGAGCCCGCCGCAGGTTTGAATCAGGCGGTCGGCGAGGGTGCTTTTTCCATGATCGATATGGGCGATGATGGCGAAGTTGCGAATATGCTCTAAAGGCTTTGTCATTGCGCCATATGAATAAGGGCTGGTTGCGCAAAATACAAGCTTCTGATAGGTATTTGGAGCAGATTTCAAGCCCCGAAAGGACGTCCCATGGCCAATCAACCCGAAGCCCCGAAGCCTCCCAAAAAGGAGAAAACCATCGAGGATGTCCTGAACAAGGACAACCAGATGATGCGCAGCCCGATCCTGTGGTTCTTCCTGCTGGGTTTGCCCGTTGTCCTGTGCTTCTACGTCGCTTTCGCGAACGAGGATGTAGGTCCGGCCAAGGAGCCGCCAAAGGCCATCGAATATACGCCCGACGGCGCGGTCGGCGCCCCTGCGGTTTATGATGAAAATGCAGCCCACCGCCGGGATATGGCGACGCCTTGCGACTTCAATGAATGGATGGGAAAGCCGGCCGATGCGGCGCTGGAGGCAGCTATAAAGCCCTTAAATCGCCCTTACCGGATACTGCCGCCGGGCGCCATGATGACCCAGGATTACAGCCCGAGCCGCATCAATTTCGACCTGAACGAAAGCGGGAAGATCATCCGCGCCTGGTGTGGTTAGTAAGCCTTAAAGGCCGGGTGTTTTTGGCGCCATAGCAGGGTCAGCCGCGTCAAGGTTGAGCTTGTCACCACCAAAGGACGCCGTTCTAAAGGCCCCCGTCAGGTCGATGCCAAAGGTATTGGACGCTATTTTTGGGTCATTCATTACACACCTCTTTTATGTTAAATATATTACCACTCTATTTATTAACGCCTGATTAATTCAGGTCTCGCTTCTATGGATGATCAGGGGGACATAATTACCGTTTGATGCCTCTCCCGTCTTCGGATCCATAAGAACCATTAAGATCTGGTGCGCGTTCTGCATATGCTTGGCCACATCTTGAGTCAGGGGGAGGCCGATATCCCGAACGTCACCATTATCAATTACAAAATCCAGTTTGTTCGTAGCCAGGTCAAACTCAAACCACGAAACTTCTTTTTTAAAAGGGTGGCTGTGAAACACGACGACCTTGCCACTCTGTTTAACAGCAACTTCGATATCCAGCCGGTTCGTCTCGTTAATGCCGACGACAAAATCAGTCAGGTTACCGACAGGCGGGCGTTCCGTATATGGTGCTGAGGGTTCGGTCATAGGCTCCAGCATATCACTGTTGTAACGTTACCGTTACCCTCTTTTTTACCCGCCTTATAAATATCGTAACACACCATTTTTATTCTTCGCAAAATTTATATTTTCACAATTCTATTTTTTTTCTTTGTGTTTTATCAGGACACTGGTTCCGTTCACGGATTCTCCGTCCTTCGTCTGCACGATCATGATTTCCTGCGCCTTGGTGAAGTAGGGACGCACGAGCCATTGAATCTTCACGCCGAGATCCAGGCGCTTGCCGTCTTTCAAAACCACATCGACGCTGTAATCTGCCGGATTGTATTCGAGGTAATCGAGACTCTCGTAATCGACGACCTTGCCGTGAAAAATAAAAACTTCGCGCGTCACCTTGTTGCAGTAGATGTCCATTTCCTCCGGCAGAAAAAGCGCAGGCTTGGACGATCCCGATTTTCCCTTCGGGTCCCAGTCTTTTTTTATCGAGCCTTTTTTGCCTGTATCTTCGGAAGACATGATCAATTGCGCCAGAACAGCTTCATGCGGGATACCGGGTGCGATGTCCCTTTGTAACATCATACCATCCGCCTTTCCGGGGATAAAGCGCTAGTTTTGCAGCGTTTTTCGGTTGTTTTGCCCATTAGCGCTCCAGGGTCAGGTCGGCGAATGTCTTGCCCTGATCGAGGGCGAAGAGGTGGTTCTTGTCGCCGACCTTTGTAATAAAGCTGTCGCCGCCGACATGGCTGACAGTTTCAAACTGAAGGTCTCTGGCCATCCCGCCATACTCGTTGAGACGGTCGAAAGGCACATTGATATTACCTTTGATCTGGGCCGCGCTCTGGGTAACCGTTTCCTGGCTTACGATGCCCTTTGATATGTAAGTCTGGCCATTATCCGTGCGGAGCTGCACAACAGGCTTCCCGGCTTTCATATCGATGGCGATAGACTTCGCCGCGTTTTCGTCAGCCGCATCCCAATAGATGACGGTCGACTTGCTCGGCGTGCCGCCGCCGTGGGATTGCGTATGGACAGTTTGGCCGTCCCCAAAACGCGGCAGATAACTGCGGCGTTCGGCGGCGCGCGCGCTGTCTTGCTGCATAACGCCCGCCGCAGGCTCCAGCGGTGGCGCGGGATCCATCATTTCATTCAGGCCCTTGCGGAAGAGCATGAAAAGTACAACCACGGAGCCCAGCTTCAGGAGCGAACCGACGATCGGAATCTGGCCGACCCACATTTTATCCCAGAAGGGGCTGATAAGCGTCGATGCGGCAACAATCGCACCGATACCGGCACCGACATCGCGTATCAGCGTGCGACCGCCGCCGCCCGGCTTGTTTTTAATGTGGGAATAAGTATTCCCCAGCCAGCTGAAACCACCCGAGACGGCAGAGCCGAACGCGTTGCCTAATGAATTGCCGCCGGACCCGCTGCTGCCATCAGTGCTTGTATACTCTGAGAAAGAATTCCACCAATCGCCGAGATGATCGCCAACTCCTTTTTCGCTGCCGTCATGGTTTCTGTCCAGCTCGCTGGCTTTGGGTTTTTGTACGTCCTTGGTCGGTCTGGATTTGCTTCTATCCTCGCCAGGTTTTCCGTCATCTTGAGAGCCGCCTGTGCCGTCGCGTTTCTGCTTTGCCAGTAAATCTTTAGCGGCTTTATCCTGTGCAGCTTTTTCCGCAGCTTCTTCGGCTTTACGTTTTTCATCCAGCCGCTTTTGTTCAGCCACCGGGTCTTCCGGGGGAGTATCGGTTTTTCGTACGTGTGACAATGCGGGATTATCGGCCTTCGCAGCGCCCGCCAGCGTCTTCAGCATATCAAGGCCGCGCTTGTCGGTTTCCTGCAGATCCTTGCGAAGGAAAACTACATCGCTGGCAAAAGTATCATGTTCCGCTTGGAGCTTTTCAGGAATTTTTTTGTTCTGTGCATTCCAGCCTTTTTCATCAACGTCAAGATTCAGTGCGCGAACCTGGTCATGCCATTTTCTGACTTTGTCGCCGTAGCTGTGCTGTCTCCGGCCTTCCTCTTCCTGGAAAGTCGGGACGCGGGTCGGCCTGTCATGCGTCATATTATTTAGAAGTTGAGACGTCAGCGTCTCTTTGGCTTGTTTTAAAATATCGTTCGCGTAATTGCCGAGCTTGAGTTTCTCCAGCGTGGCTCCAAGCGTTCTTCCCTGATCCTCGAGCCTCGTAACTTCTGCTTTCCTTGCCTCTGTCCAATTGCCGTCATCGGCGATGGCATTCGTCAGGCTGGCGACCGCGCGGCCAAACATGCGCAACTCTTCTCTGGTCTTCTGGACTTTTTCCTGCTCGGTTAAAGTTCCGGGCGTCTGTCCAGATGTTTGTCCCGGCGTTTGCGTTTGACTTACGGCAGGCGGCGTGGCTGCAGGTGTGGGTGGTTCAGGCGTTTGTGGTGTTATGGCAGCCGCGACCGGAACGGCGCTGCTGCTCTCAAGCCAGCCCAACGGAAGCGGCGTGTTCCATGCCCAGGATCCGATAGCGTTGGAATCCACGAAAGTAGGAGTCAAATTATCCCAGAGACCTTTTTTCGGATCGGGTTTATACAGGCCGGTTGCATAGGCACCTAAGGCAAGCTGCGTATTGAGAGAGTGGTTGAATAATTTTTCACCGACGTAAATACTGCCGCGAATTGGTGTGCCGAAAACAAACTTGTCCATGCCCCACAGCTGCCAACTAAGCGCCGTTTTTCCAAAATCTCCAATAATGTGGTTTTTATTATCCGGGTTGTTCAGGTCGTAGACGCTTTGCCCTGCTGCCATGAGCCCAAATGTGCCGCCAGCGAGTGCAAATGTCCGCCACGTATGATGCCAGACCGGGTTAAGGAATTCCTTGGTTTGCCCCATTAAACGCAGCGGCAGCGTCACGGGAGTTGCCATCCAGGTTATCGCCGAGTTACGCGCGGTTAATTCATGCCAGAATCTTTCGGTTTTTGTCGCCTTCTCGGGCGGAGGGTTCCACCAGTGATATTTGAAACTATGCTCTATGACATCGCGGCCAAGAGCGTCTTTGCCGGGTTGCGATATAAGCTCTGCACCCGTGAGTGTCGCGGTAAGATTGCTCCTCATATGTTGCAAAGGGGCCTTCACATAGTCGATCATGCCCGGAACGCCCAATACGCTTGCGTCCGGAGCAAGTCGCGCGGCGAATGCTTTCCTTGTATATTTTTCTACGATATAAGCCCAGTGACGTCTTCCGTGAACCTCCGGTGAGTGGTTTGTGGCTGGTCCGATAGAAGCGATCAGGTCCACAAAATGTCTTATATGAGCGTCTTTCCCGGTGGTATTGAAACCCTGGTTCTCCATAACTTTCATGCGTGAGCCGAGGATCTGGGGCACCGAGTACAGGGCGCCGTCCATACCTTGCTGCATGCTCAGGCGGCGGAGAGAGTTAAAAAAATCACCTTCTCTTCCGCACTCATAAGATTGAAAGGCTTTACCGGCAATTTCTTCTGCCAGTTTGTCATTGTCCGGCGTGCCGTTGCCAAGTTTTTTATGTTTTTCAAAAAGAGTCGTCAGAACGATGCCGAAGTTTTCCATGTTGTCGGGGCTGTCGTTACCTTCAGCCAGGTTTTTCATGGTCCGCGTGCGGATGTGCGGGTTGTAATAGGTATCTTTTAATTCGCGTTCAAGCCTGAAAATATTTTGAAGCAGCGCTTTGTGGTGATGAAAATCTCCGCCGGCAACAAACCCGTCATCGCCGTCGCTAATAGCGCTCCTGAATGTCGGGGACGTCATGTAATTAAATTCAGCTTGAGTAATTTTTCCGCTGGCAAGATCTTTCTCAAGCAGTTTTTCCCGGATCGTAAGTTTGCTGGCAAGAACGCCCCTGCCTCTGATAAATGGTGCTGGCGCCCAGCCTGTATAATCGCGTGTTTTAATCCGTAAATCGGCATCTGCGGCCATCAATAAATAATGCTGGAACGCGCCGGTGATGCTTGCGGCCGTTTTCTCTCTGTTATTCGGATATAGGTCGCTATAGACCTGCCGGTTCGCGTTATATTTATTTAAAAAAGCTGCGGGATCCTGGGCAACGTCGCAAAGTTCGTTGGCATGGCTCAACCAGCTTTTTATCGTGTTGATTTGCTCAATATCCAGTCCCGCCCGGCCTGTGCCGACGCCGCCTTTATATTTATTTTCTATATCAGCATCATATCTTCTGGCTAATTCATCGACCTGATCGTTTAAATATCTCAGGTCATTTTTTAACGCCAGGAATTTGGAGCCGTGATTTTGAGAAAAATCTCTGACCTTTTTTTCTACTTGATTGGTAAGGGCCTGAACAGTATTTGGATCGCCGGCGCTTTTCATCTGGACTCTTAAATCATCCAGCTCCCGCCTTAAATTAAAGATGGGCTCGATGAGATGGGATTTTTTTACCTGGTCGTCGAAATGATAAATGATCGGGTTCAGAAATTTATGGCTGAACAAATCCCTGATAGGCAGGTTTAAGTGTGGGTCTTTATTAATGCTTATCGTAACCTTCTGCCCTTCATAGCTGCCGTGCCATCTTATGAAGTGCCTGTTAACCCACAGGAAGCGATCATGTTTTATAATTTTATGAAGCCATGTTTCATAGGGCGTCACTATAAAGGGGGCTGTCGGGTTGTTCTGCGCGACATTAGTGGTTGGAGAAAATCCTTTTTTCGCCGCCCATGAAAAACTGTCACTTAATACCTTACCGGTCGCGCCGAGTCCGGCGCCAAAGCCAAAACCCCAGACGGCGCTGGTTCCCACTTGCTTCGCGTCGAGATCCTGCTGGTACTGGAAGGTACTTCCATTGGATTTCAATTTTTGCATTTGAACATTTTGTTCAATGTAATTTTGCGTGCCGCCCGCGATCGCGCCTTCAGCGCCTGCTGTCGCAAGGCTCTTCATGCTCATGGATTTGACGGATTGGACGAGCAGGGATTTAAGTCCCGCTTGTCCGGCGGTTCTTGCTGCCTGAACGGCGGCCGTCCCGGCGCCGCCGGTAAAAGCACCGATGCCAAGGCCAACCAGGTTTGTCGCGTCGGTCAGGCCCTGGCCGAGGCCGTAAACCGTACCCATGCTGAAAAACGAGCCTTCGGTATGCTCGAAAGCCTGCATCATGTACAGGAACGCTGCGCGTTGTTCGTTCGTGGTTTCTTTTTTCTTGAGCTGGTACATCGTTGCGATGGAGCTGTCGCCGCTGCCGATCGCATCGGCCGCCGATAACGTGGTGTTGTTGAACCAGCGCATTGTGTCGATGCCGTAATCGCCGAGCAGTTTTTTTGCGGCTTCAGAGTTAGGATCGATGTTTTTATCGCGGCAGTGTTTTTCCCACGACTCGCCATTTTTCATTTCATAGACGTGGGCCGCGGCCTTGAGGAAGGACTCGTTGGATCTCAGGGAATCAACGCCCTGCTTCTCTTTTTCGAAAATTGTGGAATCATAGCCGAGCTTGGCATTCTTCCAGAATGCAGCCGGATTCATTTCCTTTGTATCGTCTGTGGCATTCGCCATCTACACATTCCTCTACTACACAAACCGCTTGTCTTTTTTTCGACCTTTTTATGGGGTCCCTTGCCGGGCTCTTGTTGTTGGTCTTTTAGTTTTTTATATTTTTTTAAGTTTCAAAATTTTATGGCCCGGTAGGTATCAGTTCCTCTTGACCAAGTTTCAGTTTTGCATGAGCTTCCGGTGCTGCCGGTTCCGGGTTGCCTGCCGCGCTGTTATAACTTGCTTTCAAAAGACTGTGCTGCACGTAATAGACGGCGCATGCGGCGACAACGCCCATCAAAAGCTTCATGTAAGTATTTTCGCCGGGTCCAAAGAAATAGCCCAGCGCCAGCCCCAGCGTACTGGGTCCAAAATCCGTTCCCATTTTCTTCGCGAGGTTCGCCCATGAAGCGGGATTATCCAGCTCGAAACCGGGGTCATTATCAGCGCCATTGCCGGGTTTATTCCCGGCGCCATTACCGGGGTTATTGCCGCCCGCAGGGGCGGTGTCTTCAAAAGCTTTTCCCGCAATGCTCTTTCCCAGATTGAGAGCGCCCTTGGCGACAGTACTTGCCCCGCCGCCTGTCGCTTTATCAAGGGCGTTCCAACCGGTCCAAGCGCCGGTGCCCATTAAAGCTGCTTTGATTAGCCACCACATGTTCAAACACACCTTTCAAAATGCAAACGCGAAAGGCTCCGCGAGCCTTACTTGCCTGCCGAAGGATATGTGCTTGAAACCTTTTTATATTCGGGGAAAAAACCGATGGTTTTCAATCTGCATACCCTCTAATTAAACCGCTATTACTTTTCTAGTCTTTTTATACGTTAATCACATGATACCTATTTTCGGGATGTTCTGCAAATTTTTGTTGTTCCAAAAGTTAATGAAACGTTAATGAAACCCGCTCTGGCTGCGGGTTTCCGGCGAAGTGACTGATTCAATTGGGACTAGTGACGGAAGTGCCGGGTGCCGGTAAAAACCATAGCAAGCCCGCGCTCATCTGCCGCGGCGATGACTTCATTATCGCGGATCGAACCACCCGGCTGGATGACAGCCGTGACTCCTGCTTCAGCGGCGGAGATGAGCCCATCCGCGAACGGGAAGAATGCATCCGACGCAACGACAGAACCTTTTGCCAGAGATTCTTTCAGGCCCGCGCCTTTCGCAGCTTCGCCCGCTTTCCACGCCGCAATGCGGGATGAATCGACGCGGCTCATCTGCCCGGCGCCGATCCCGACCGTGGCGAGGTTGCGCACGTAAACAATCGCGTTCGATTTCACATGCTTGGCGACCGTAAAGGCGAAGAGCATATCGTTCAGCTCCTGTTCGCTCGGCGCGCGTTTCGTCACGACCTTTAAATCTTTCTTTGTGATATGCGCGCCATCTGCATCTTGCACGAGAAATCCACCTGCAATGCGTGTGATGATGCGGGGCAGTAATTCGCGCTTCGGCATTTCGCTTGTGGCCAGCACGCGGATCTTGTCTTTCTTCTTGAGGACCTCAAGCGCATCCTTGTCCACGCTCGGCGCAATAATGACTTCCACGAAAATCTTCGTGATCTCTTCCGCTGTCGCTTTATCCAGCGGGCGGTTGAGCGCAATGATGCCGCCAAACGCGCTCACCGGATCGCAGAGCAGGGCCGATTTATAGGCGCTTAACATGTCCTTGCCGCTTGCTACGCCGCACGGGTTCGCGTGCTTGATGATGGCGACGGCAGGTGCCTCGAATTCGGAAACCAGCTCGAACGCCGCGTTGGTGTCATTCAGGTTATTATACGACAGCTCCTTGCCCTGCAGGAACGTAGCTAACGCCGCGCCGGGGCGCTTGTTGCCGTCCAGATAAAGCGCCGCCGTCTGGTGCGGGTTCTCGCCGTAGCGCAGAACCTGCTTGAGCGTTCCGGCCACACTAAAATTCTTTGGATAATCTTTAGTCTGACCCGCGAACCAGTTCGAAATCGCGGAATCATATGCCGCCGTGTGCGCGTAGGCATTCGCGGCGAGTTCCTTGCGTAATTCATACGACACAGCACCGCTATTCGCCTTCATATCTTCCAGAACGCGTCCGTAATCTTCCGCGCTGGTGATAATTGAAACGAAATCATGATTTTTCGCCGCCGCGCGCACCATCGCCGGACCGCCGATATCGATATTCTCGATGCAGTCTTCGAAACTCGCGCCGCTCTGCACGGTTTTCACGAACGGGTAGAGATTGATAACAACCATGTCGATGTCTTCGATGCCTTGCTTCTTCATCGCGTCGACATGACTGGCTTCATCACGGCGGGCGAGAATGCCGCCATGAATTTTTGGGTGCAGTGTTTTAACGCGCCCGTCCATGATCTCGGGAAAACCCGTATGATCGGAAACTTCGGTGACTTTAATTCCAGCCTTGGCAAGCAGCGCCGCCGTGCCGCCTGTCGAAAGGATATCGACACCTTGCCCCGCCAATGCCCGTGCGAACTCCTCGATCCCGTTCTTGTCAGAGACGGAAATCAGGGCTCTTTTGATCTTTACGGCGTGTGAAACGGGCATGGCTTTCGCGGCTCTTGTCATAGGTTCTCGGGGCTGAAGGTCTTGAGGATTTTGTAAGGCCAAACCGCGCTTTTGGCAAGCGGGGCCACTCATTTATAGATTATTTATTCTTTCGGAATCAGCCCGGCAGCGGTGAATTTCGTCTTGATGATTTCGCTGTCGAACGGCTTGACGATATATTCGCTGGCACCTGCCTTCAGCGCTTTCTGGATGTTCTTCGGCTTGCTTTCAATCGTGCAGAAAATAACCTTCGGATGCTTGCCGTTTTTCATCTGCCGGAGTTTTTCGAGGAATTCCATGCCGCCCATCACCGGCATATTCCAGTCCAGCAGGATCGCGTCCGGCATCGATTGCCTGCACGCGTCATAGGCTTTCTGTCCGTCTTCAGCCTCGGAACATTCAAAACCGAGTTCTTCCGCGATACGCCGCGCAACCTTGCGCACGACGCGGCTGTCATCCACCACCAGACATGTTTTTGAATCGGCTTTCCCCACGCGCCAGATTGTACACGATTTGGGGACAGGAATTAAGACCTCATGGTGATGCTGATAAAGCCCTGGCCGCTGTCTTTCGCAGTAACCTTGAATCCGTGGCGCTCGGCCAGCAACCCGGTCATCATCGCATGGACATATTTAGGGTCGAGCGTTTGGGCGTCCAGCTTGAGGCCGAGGGCTTCTTCCGTCTGGCCGCGTAAGCTCGCATTTTCACCCTTCGCGACTATCGCCGTTTCGGAATCGGAACCCTGAACCACCGAAATCGTGCCGCCTTTCGGCAGGCATTCCATGCCGAGCAGGATCGCGCAGATCAGTATCTTGCAGAAACCTTTTGCAGGCGTAGCACCGCCAATCCCGCCATTCGGATTCCATTCCTGCTTTATTTTTTTATCCTGGCTGATCAGGAATTCAATCGCCTTGTGCACGTCGTCCGGCTTGATGTTGGAGTCGGCACCGCCGATACCGTAAGCCATCCTGAATGCCTGCAGTTTTGCCGAAGCCTGCTGTGCGCTGAATGCAATCAGGGCCGTGGCTTCAGGCCCTGCGTCCGGGCCCATATCCTCGATCAACTCGACGCCGTTATTCACCGCGCCAATCGGGCTGATGAGATCGTGACAGATTTTCGAGGCGAGAACTTCGAGCATCGCGACGTCGATGGGTTTGGCACTCATAGGCATTTCCTTCTTTTACTGTTCGAAGGTCAGAGAATATCCAAGTTTTTCGAGCTGTTCCACCGCCATGGCTTTGAGCGCCGCAAGCGCTTGTGGACTGTTGCCTTCCGCACGCACCGAAAGGCAGCTTTGCGTATTGGAGGGGCGCACCAGCCACCAGCCATCGGCGTTTTTAACCCGTATCCCGTCAATGTCGCTAAGCTCGACATTCTTGTTATCCTTCATGGCTGCGATAATGCGGGGCACGATTTTGAATTTTTCGGCTTCCGGCACATCGACGCGGATTTCCGGCGTGCTATGCGTTTTCGGCAAATGCTTCGTCAGGCTGGATAACCCGCCTTTAGCGCGCGCGACGATATTGATCAGGCGCACGGCGCAATACAGTGCGTCATCGAATCCGTAATATTTATCGGCGAAGAAAATATGGCCCGACAGCTCACCGGCGAGGGGAGCCTTGGTTTCTGCCATCTTGGCCTTCACCAGCGAATGGCCCGTCTTCCACATGATGGGCGTGCCGCCAAGGCGTTCAATTTCATCGAACATGATTTGGCTGCATTTCACATCGCCGATAATCGGCGCGCCCGGCCTTTCGGCGATAATCTCGGCAGCATAGAGGGCGAGGAGTGTATCGCACCTTAAAATGTCGCCATTTTCGTCAATGACGCCAATTCTATCACCGTCGCCGTCAAAAGCGATGCCAAGATCACAATAATTCTCCCGAACGGCCTTCTGCAGATCGACCATATTCTTGTCCACGGTCGGGTCAGGGTGGTGGTTTGGGAAGGTGCCGTCTATTTCCTGGAACAAAGTCACATGTTTTCCGGGTATTTTTGCGACAATGTCGCTTAAAACATCTCCAGCAGCACCATTTCCATTGTCCCAGGCGATGCTCAAGGGTCTGTCCATTGTCAGGTCCTGGAGCAGCCGATCAATATAATTATTTTGAATTGAAACTGGTGTGATTTTGCCCACACTGGGAGCATTAAAAAAGTCTCCATTAGCGGCAATGTCGCCAATAGACTGTATAAGCGCCCCATAAACCGGCTCTTTCTGCAGCGTCATCTTGAAACCATTGAACCCGGCCGGGTTATGCGAGCCTGTCACCATGATCCCTGCATCGGTTTTCAGGTGTTTAACCGCGAACCAGAGCATGGGGGTGGGCCCAAGGCCGATGGTGGTGACATCCAGCCCGGTCTCGGACAACCCGCGCACGACTTCCCCTGCGAACTCAGGCGAGCTCAGGCGGCCGTCATAACCCACGGCCACCGTTTTCCCGCCCTTGCGGTGCACGAATGTGCCGAACGCCCGGCCGAGCGCATAGGCATCTTCAGCCGAAAGCGTCTTGTCGACCTCGCCGCGTATATCATATTCGCGGAGAATGCTCGGGTGGAATGTGTGGGCGGGGGCTGGCATTGGGGCCGGATTACTTTTCTTGAGCAGCATAAGCTTTAACTATTTTTCTAACCTGCGCGCCTATGCCTTTGTCATTCATCATATAAGCGATGTTGGCTTCGATGAAGCCGAGACGCGATCCGCAGTCATAATGCTGACCGTCAAAGCGGAGGCCATGGAAGGGCTGCTTGCCGATCAGTTTTGCCATCGCGTCTGTGAGCTGGATCTCGCCGCCGGCGCCGGTTTCAAAAGCGGAAAGATGCTCAAACACCTCCGGCTGCAGGATATAACGACCGATAATGGAGAGCGTCGAGGGTGCTTTTTCGGGTGCCGGTTTTTCAACAAGGCCCTTCACTTTCACGTTTTTACCGTCCTCGGAAGCGATATCGAGTATCCCGTATTTGGAAGTGTCCGCTTTAGGAACGTCCCGGACCGCTACAATGTTCCCGCCATGCTGCTCATAAGCTTCAACCATCTGTGCGAGGCAGCCGGTATTATGGCGCACGATATCGTCGGGCAGGAGGACTGCAAAGGGCTCGTCGCCTACCAGTTTCTTGGCGCACCAGACGGCGTGGCCCAGGCCCAAAGGCCTCGGTTGCCGGGTCAGGAAAAGTTTGCCCGCTGGAATCTCGGAATCGCGGACTTTTTCCAGCATGTCATGCTTGTTGCGGCTCTCAAGCACGTCTTCAAGCTCCGGCTGGAAGTCAAAGTGCTGCTCCAACATTTCCTTATAACGACCTGTAACAAAAATGAATTCTTCAATTCCGGCCTCGCGCGCTTCCTCGAAAACATGCTGGATCAGCGGGCGGTCATTGATCGGTAGCATCTCCTTCGGCATGACTTTCGTTGCCGGGAGAAAGCGCGTGCCGAGCCCGGCCACGGGGAAGACTGCTTTTTTAACTGGTTTATAAGCCATAGGCGGTATGTCTCGCATTTTTAAGGATTTTTGGCAAGTCAGGCCCTATTTCAGCAGGGTATCGCGGGCCTGGTTTAGTTTGGCGGCCATCCAGTCCGATCCTTCGCTGTCCGGGTGCACTTTGAGCATCAATTTTTTGAAGGCGGCGGTGATTTCGTCCGTGCTGGAGCCGGGCGGAAGGCCCAGAACCTCGAGCGCCTCCTTTTCGGTCATCACCGCGCTGGAAGTCGAAGCCGGGCTCTCGGCACTTTGTTTACCGCGCCGCCAGGCAATAAACAACGGAAACAAGGCGGCCACGAGGGCGAGCGCCGCCGGGAACCTCCCGGTCAGTGCAAGAATGAGAATCGCGACACCGATAACCACGGCGAAAATCGAAAGCCCGAGCGCCTTGATCTGCTTTACATCCGCAGTCAGGAAAAACCGGTACAAGGCATAAATGCCGATGAGCAGGCCGATGGCGAGAATGATGTAGGGCATTCAAATGTCTCCAGTCTTTAATTTAGCGGGAATCCTTCCATCTTGTCACCCCCGCGAAGGCGGGGGTCCGGCCAGTTAATAAAGACCGGATGCCCGCCTGCGCGGGCATGACAATGGAGGGGCATATTGTTAGTCTTTGAGAATGAAAAACGCTGCCGCAAAACTCTCCGATCTACGCGCCGTGCTGGTAAAGCGTAGCCTCGCGGGTTTTATTGTCCCGCGCATCAGCGAGTATCAAGGCGAATTCGTAGCCGCCTATGCTGAGCGCCTTGCATGGCTGACGGGCTTTACAGGCTCTGCAGGTTCGGCGCTGGTATTGGCGGACAAGGCCGCGATCATCACCGACGGGCGCTACACCATCCAGCTCGCGCAGCAGGCTGATAAAGGCCTCTACGAATTTCTGAACAACCCTCAAACCACGTCTGCGAAATGGCTGGCGGAAAATGCGAAGCCAGATGATGTCATCGGTTATGACCCGTGGCTGCTGACGGTGAAGCAGGCGACGGAATTCGCAAAAACGCTGGGCGAGAAAGGCATAAAGTTCGATCCTGTAAATGCCAATCCCGTTGATGATGTGTGGAAAGACAAGCCTTCTTTTCCCAGAGAAAAAGCCGAAATTTTTCCAATTGAATTTGCAGGCGTGGAGTCCGCTGCCAAAAGAAAATCCATCTGCAAAATCCTGCAGGAAAAAAATCTAAGTGCCTGCGTGATCACATTGCCGGATTCCCTGATGTGGCTTTTGAATGTGCGCGGCAACGATGTCGAACACACGCCCGTTGTTTTATCCTTCGGGATTTTGCACGCCAATGGCAAAACGGAATGGTTCGTCCATCCGGAAAAAATTACGCCAGACCTAAAAAAACATCTGGGCGCGGATATTGAAATTGTTACGCCCGATAAGCTTGGAGCGCGGCTTAAAGCGCTTGAGGGGAATGTAGGTCTTGATTTCACCCGTTCGCCCATATGGTTCAAACAGGCATTGGGCGATAGGGCGACCGACTTCAAAGACCCCTGTGTCGACCCGAAAGCCATCAAGAATTCCGCCGAGCAGAAAGCCCTGCGCGCCGCTCATGTGCGCGACGGGGCGGCGCTGGTGAATTTCCTTTACTGGTTGGATAACAATAAATCACCGCTCAGCGAGCTTGATGTCGTTGCCAGGCTGGAAGAATTCAGGAAAAAAGATAATTCCTATCGCGGCCCAAGTTTCTCGACCATTTCCGGCTGGGCGGCGAACGGTGCCATCGTCCATTACCGCGCCGATGAAAAAACCAATGCGAAAATCGATCCCCCCGGATTGTTGCTGCTCGACAGCGGTGGGCAATATGTCGACGGCACCACCGACATCACGCGCACCATCGCCCTCGGCAAACCGACCGAAGAAATGAAAGAGCATTTCACGCTGGTCCTGAAAGGCCATATCGCCGTCGCATCGGCAAAATTCCCAGAAGGCACGAATGGCGTGCAGATCGATGCGCTGGCAAGGGCGGCACTGTTGAAGGTTGGCCTCGATTATTCACACGGCACCGGCCACGGCGTTGGCTGCTATCTCTCGGTGCATGAAGAATCGGCGAGCATTTCGACGCGCGGCATAGAAAGTTTGAAGGTTGGCATGTTTCTCTCGAATGAGCCCGGTTATTACAAGGAAGGCGCGTACGGTATCCGTACCGAAAGTCTCGTGCTGGTTGTCGAGGCGGGTAAGGGTATAGAGGACCAGAAACTTTTGGGCTTTGAAACTTTCAGTCTCGTGCCCATCGACCGCACATTGATCAAAAAAGAAATGCTGACGGAATCCGAGCTGAGCTGGCTGAACGCCTATCACGCGGGCGTGCTGAAAACCATCGGCCCGCGCCTCGAAAAACCGATTAGGGCGTGGCTGGAGCAGCAGGCTGCTGCTCTTTAGGTTGTACCTCTTCAGGCTTTGTTTCTTTAGCCTGTGACTCTTTAGCCTGCGTTTCCTTGGGGGTCGGCGACAAATTGATAACCGGTTTCGGGTCCGATTCCTTCTGACCGGGCCGCAGCTTCGAGGGAACGGATGGCTGGTCTTCGGGGCGCGTCGTATCGATTGGCGCCGGAACGTCTGCTGTCGGCGTTGCGGGCTGCACCGCTTCATGCATCTTGTCAGGCTGGAAACTCACAAAGCCCATCAGGTTGGAAACAAGGCTCGATGTAAACAGCGCGTTCGATGTCATCGTCTCCATGACAACCATGTTTTTTCCCATGTGATAGGCCCGCAGGCGCATGTTTGAAATATAGGGAAGATTTTTCGGCGGCTTGATCGGGAAAGTGGTTTCCATGAACGGGAACTTGAGCATCCCTTCCTCTTTGGCGTCGCCGATGCCCTTGCCGAACCGGATTCCCTTGGTTGCGCTGCGGTATTTGTTGATATGGCGCTTGGTCAGGATTTCCTGCACAGCCGGAAAATCCAGGTCTGTGTTGAACTGGTAGCCATAGACATTGAAATAAACATTTTCGTTCCGCACGGGGTCGTGGAAAGTGGCCGAGACGATTTCATTTTTGTCATCCCACGAAGCCTTGGGCGGTGATGTGAAATAAGGCGGTGCTTTTTCGCCGGGGTAAAGCAGGGTAAACATGCCGGTCGGCGATTCCATCGTCAGCCATTTTTCATTGACCCTGCCTTTGACGATTGAAATGCCCGGATCGAAAATCAGCGTATCCATGAAATCCCGCGTCGCGAAGGAATTCATCAAATCGTCGGAGCCGATGATGATCTGCTGCAGGCGCGTATCATCGCCGTAAAGAATGCGCGCGCGGATCGTCTGCTGCCCGAACTCCTTGTCTTTATAGCTGATCATGATGTCGCCGCCCCAGTGGCCGTTATAGCCCTCGGTGTCCTGGTGTTTCACCACGCCGTCAAATTGTGAATAATAATTGATGTAGCTCTGGAATTCTTCATGCAGGAGCTGGCTCACATTGTCGCCGGTCAGCGCCGGGCCGAATGTCTGGTCGAATTTGACGATGTAACTTTTCATCGTGTTCTGGTAGGGGCGCTGGTCGATCAGCACGGACGTTTCCTCGCTGTGCACGGCGAGATCGTCATCGACCAAAAACTGGGTCGAGGAGCTTCTCAGGCCTTCCGGCATGCGGACCTGGTAAACGCCCGAAGGCGAGGTAAAGGTCATCCAGTCCTCGGCCTCTGCGAAACCTATAGGGAATACCGCGAAAGACAGGGTAAACAGGCCGAGCAGGGAGCGTTTTATGGCGTAGGTCATCATTACCTCTATGAAAGCACCGTCAGTCCAGTTTAGCAGAATTCCGGCCACGAAAAAACGACCAGAAAAAAACCGCCTGTAACTTATACGGGCGGTTTTCTTAATACTTGCGGTAGCTATGGGCTCCTAGAAGCCGTCGCGCTCTTTCTTTTTGCGCTCAAGCTTGCGCCAGCGGCGGACCGCTTCGGACTTCTCACGGGCTTTACGCTCGGAGGGCTTTTCATAACTTTTACGAAGCTTCATCTCGCGGAAAAGGCCTTCGCGCTGCATCTTTTTCTTAAGGGCGCGCAGGGCCTGATCGACGTTGTTATCTCTTACGTTTACTGTGACCACAGGGGATCAACTCCTTTCAGGGTTTCAAAAACTCGACATTCCTACCTTCCCGGGCAGGGTAAGGCAAGGAAAAACTGAAGAAATTGGCCTTTTACACCCTTTTCAGGGGTTTCGGCGGCTTATTAGTCCATGCCCGCGGGTTGCGGCTTAAGACTTTGAGTCAGCAACTCGATTTCATGCTTGTATTTGTTAACCCCGGGAATTTTGAGCATCTCAGTGAAAGACTTTTCTCTTACGTGCGGATCTTCCGCGCAGATAAAGACAAACTTTAAACGGCTGAGGCGTAATGCCGGGTCCGAAGCAATTAAGGATTCTGCAGCCTTTAAAAGATTTTTACTGTCGCGATGTTGATAAATGAAATCGTAAAAATTGTTCGACTCTTCAAATCCCGGATAAGAACAGGTCTCGTCTTTCAGTGTGACTTCTTCTTTTTTCTTACTCATAAAAACTCCTTACGCAGTAACTTGTTACAATCACATATCACAATCATATTTAATGGGTAAGCGCTCTCCGTCTCCGGGCATGAGACGCGCCCATTTGTATAAATCCAGCAGCGCAGGCTTAAGCGCTATTTCAAGCTCTTCTCCGTTGGCGCATTCCCGAATTTTCTGAATTATAGATGAGGCAACTTCGTCTACGGTGTCAGAGGTAACTTCCAGGGTGCTGACGGCTAACTCTGCGGCTTTTTTCTGCAGATCAAAATCGCTGCTTTCTTCTACAACGCTCATGGCCATAGGAGTGCGATACTCCGCGCGTGCCTGTTTAATAAGCGCTTCGGCTTTTGGCCAGAACTCCGGGTCGGGGGCAAGAGTATTGATGCACACGTACTGATGAAAATCGACCGGATTGACGCTGCCTTCAAAATCTTTCTGATCCATAAAACCTCTTTTTAGCTCAAGGCCTTTATAGAGTATTTTCTTGTATTATGTCAATAAAAAATCAGGCAGCTTTTACAGCCCGTAAATTCAGCGCCGCTTCAAGCAGGGCGCGGGTGTAAGGCTCTTTGGGGGCGGCAAAAATCTCCGCCGCAGGGCCGGATTCCACGACCACACCGTTCTTCATGACGATCAAATCATGCGCCATGGCGCGGACGATGCGGAGGTCATGGCTGATGAACATGTAGGCGAGATTGTGTTTTTCCTGCAGTTCACGGAGTAAATCGACAATCTGCGCCTGTACCGAAACGTCTAACGCTGAAGTAGGTTCGTCGAGCACGACGAATTTCGGATTGAGAACCATCGCGCGCGCGATGGCGACACGTTGGCGCTGGCCGCCGGAAAATTCATGCGGGTAACGGTGACGCGTCGCCGGGTCCATATGCACGGATTCCAGCGCGCCGATCACAAGTTCCTCGCGCTCAGCCGCCGATAGTTTTTTCCGGTGAACGAGCAGGCCTTCGCCGATGATCTGCCCGATTGACATACGGGGGCTGAGCGAGCCGAACGGGTCCTGGAATACGATTTGTAAATCCTCGCGCAACGGCTTCATCGCCTGCCGTCCGAATTTCGAAATATCATGCCCGTCGAAAATGATTTCGCCCTGCGCATTCAACAAGCGCAACAGGCCGAGGCCAAGCGTCGTCTTGCCTGAGCCTGACTCGCCGACCACGCCGACTGTCTGGCCCGCGCGCACAGTGATTGAAATATCATCGACCGCCTTGACCCATTCTGTCGTCTTGCCAAAGAAATTTTTGCTGAGCGGGAAGTGGATTTTGACGTGGCTGCCTTGCAACACGACAGGGGCTCCGGTCTTTGTTTTAATGGCTTCGCCGCGCGGCTGCGCCGAGAGCAGCATTTTCGTATAGGCATGCTCGGGGTTTGCGAACAGCGCCCCGGTTTCTTTCTGCTCGACGATTTTTCCTTTCTGCATCACGCAGACATAATCGGCCATTTTTTCGACGATGGATAAATCATGCGTGATCAGCAGCAGCGCCATGTTGAGGCGTTTCTTCAGATCGTTGAGCAGTTCAAGAATTTGCGCCTGCACGGTGACGTCGAGCGCCGTCGTCGGCTCGTCGGCAATCAGGAGCTCCGGGTTGTTCGCGAGCGCCATGGCGATCATGACTCTTTGCCGTTGGCCACCTGAGAGTTCATGCGGATAGGCGCCGAGCCTGTTTTTTAAACCCGAGAGTCCGACGAGGTCCATCAACTCAAGAATTCTTTTATTCACCTCACGGCGTTTCATGTTTTGGTGCAGGAACAGAACTTCGCCGATCTGTTTTTCAATCGTGTGCAGCGGGTTGAGCGCGCTTTGCGGTTCCTGGAAGATCATGCCGATCTGTTCGCCGCGGATCGTGCGCATGAAGGAATTTTTTTTGCCGACCAGTTCTTCGCCGTTAAATAAAATCGATCCCGCCGGGTGCGACGCGCGCGGGTAGGGCAGGAGCTGCATGACCGAGAGCGCCGTCACCGATTTGCCCGACCCGGATTCGCCGACCAGCGCCACGGTCTGGCCTTTTTCGATTGCAAACGAGACATTATCGACGGCGCGGAAGGTGCCTTCGGACGTGTTAAAATCGACGCAAAGCCCCGAAATTTTCAGAAGTTGCTGATTCATAACGGCATTTTAATGTATATTTTATAGACCGCATACAGACTTTTCTTGCAAATTCTATCGGAATGGGTACATTGTCATAATGAAAAAACTGAGTGAACTCTATGTCGCTGTAAAAGGCATTCTGGGCCGGAATTCTCCCGAAGAGATTGCCAAGCAAAGAGCCGCAGATTTTCAGGAGATCTCTGAAAAATTTCTGACGGAAATGCCCAACAGATATAGAGGACCTGTAAAAGCTACCATTGATAATGTTAACGAGGTTTATATTCCGCTGCACAGGCCGGGAGTTCTGACATTGGAAACAAATCTCCGTAACCCGAACGGGCCTTATGTTGTGGTCCCCATTGATTTCATACAAAACGCCTGGAATTCCGCAACTAAATTGACTCGTGCCGTCGATGCTCTGGGTTTTAATCTTGTTTCCACGGTCGCAAGAGGGGATGAATATTCTTTGCTTATGGGCGTAAATCCCAGAAATTTTTCTATCACCGAGACCGGCCAGTATGCGGGGCCGCGGCAAAAAATTTATCAAATCGCCTGGGGACCGAAAATACCTATGGATGTCGTTATAGTCCGCGCTGAACATGAATGGCTTTCAAACCCCATCGCGCAGCCTGAGGCCCAATCTCAGCCCGAGCCTGCTGTTACCCAAATGGAGGCGACGCTATAATGATCACGCTGGCGAAAATTTTCAACTATCCCTTTACTATAACTCCGCATGAGGCGGCCGTTGAGGTTGAGGGCGCTAATGAAGCCATTATGAATTGGCTCGACCAACATAAAATCGACCCTAACAATATTATAAAAATATATATCGCCGAAAGAAAAGTCGAAAGACTGTCTGGCGCTAGTAGTCCGATGGTTTTTCTCCCGCGAATTGTGGCCCGCATGGACGCCCCAAATTCTTATAGAGAAAGGGAAATCGATATTTTCGGCGGCTGGTACAACACATTGCAAGCCATGTTCGAGGACAGGACGGGTGTCGATATCGGTTTTTCCAGCGGCCTGGAAGAAAGGTTAAAGTACACAATCGAGGCAATGAATTTTGTGGAACTGGAACTCGCTGATGGCCGGTTCGCAGGTTTCAATCCCCGTAAATTCACCGTTCTGGAAAGGGATGTCGTCTATAGCAGGTATAGTCACAGCCATGTCGCTGATGAAGACGGATATGTAACTGCCGTGAAAGGCTATCATAAAGATCTAAAAAAGACTTTCGACGACCATAAACTGCTTATGCAATCGGCGGAGGCTGATAGAGAGCAGCTGCGGCAGGCCGGCCGGTACGCGACCCGGGCCCCTGCTTAAAGCTTCAATACAGCAAACACCGCTGCAGTTACCTTCTTCTCCACGCTCTGAAGGTCCTTCAGGCTGAGTTCGTCCAGCCGGACTTTTTTCGTCTCGGCCATTTTCACAATTTTGCCGGTGACATGGTGCGCATCCCGGAACGGCAGCCCTAATTCCATCACCAGCCAGTCCGCCAGCCGCGTCGCGGTGATATAGCCTTTCTCGGCGGAGGAGAGCATCGCCTTGGTGTTGAACGTCGCGGTCGAGAGCATGCCGTTCGTCGCCTCGATGCAAAGAACAACTGAATCGTAGGAATCGAACACCGGCGGCTTGTCTTCCTGCATGTCCTTGTTATAGGCGAGGGGCAGGCCCTTCATGATCGTCATCAGCGCCAGCAGATTGCCGTTCAGCCGCCCGGTTTTCGCGCGCACTAACTCCGCCGCGTCGGGATTTTTCTTCTGCGGCATGATCGAGGAGCCGGTGCTCCATTTATCGCTGAGCGTCACGAAACCGAATTGTGGGGTTGCCCAGAGGATGATCTCCTCGGCCAGCCGCGAGAGATGCAATCCCGTCTGCGCGCAGGCGAATAAAAATTCATTGGCGAAATCCCGCGCCGAAACGGCGTCCATCGTGTTCGGCATCGGCCGCGTGAAGCCGAGTTTTTTCGCGGTGAAAGCACGGTCAATCTTGTACGGCGTACCCGCCAGCGCGCCGGAGCCGAGCGGCATTTCGTTCAAACGCTTGGCGCAATCCTGAAACCGTGTCTTGTCCCGGCTCAGCATTTGATTGTAGGCATCCAAGTGCAAGCCGAGCGTCACCGGCTGCGCCGCCTGCAGATGCGTGAATCCGGGCATCACGGCCTTGCCGTGTTTGCTTGAGAGTTTTTTAAGTGTGGATTGCAACGCATCGATCTTCGCAATCAGATCCGCACAGGCATCGCGCGTCCATAACCGGAAATCCGTCGCGACCTGGTCGTTCCGCGAACGCGCGGTATGGAGCCGCCCGGCCGCATCGCCGATCATCTCGCGCAGCCGCGCCTCGACATTCATATGGATGTCTTCATATTCGTCGCGGAACGGAAATTTGCCGCTCTCGATTTCTTTTTCGATTTTGCCGAGGCCGGAAATAATTTTCTCGGCATCGGATTTCGGGATGATGCCCTGGCGGCCCAGCATTTCGGCATGCGCCTTCGACCCGGCAATATCCTGCCGCCACAGCCGTTTGTCGACGCCGATTGATACGTTGATCTGCTGCATGATGTCGTCGGGCCGGTCTTCGAACCGCCCGCCCCACATCTGGTTGCTGTTGTTTTTCTTCTTGCTCATGGGTGTTGAGATTACACGCAAGTGCCTGTTTTTTACAGGAAAAATTGGCGGAATTGTCCGGATCGTCATTGCGAGCGTTAGCGAAGCAATCCATTTTTGGGGCCGGGGAGCGCTGGATTGCTTCGTCGCTGGCGCTCCTCGCAATGACGGTGGAGGGGGAATTCTTATCAGTTCGTTCGGCCGTTTTGAGGGGGGTGGGGTGGGGCATATTCTCCATGAACGCGCGGAGGAAATTGCGCTGGAGCCGAAGAACGGCGCGGAATTCGCGCAACTCGCGGCGGCCGAGATCATGTTTGCGGGCGTTCTGGGAGGCAGCCGCCTTCCCGGTTTCGGAGCGCGGCCCCGTCGATTTGGTCCACGGCCTGTGGCGGCGGCACAGCGCCGCCTGTTTCACCCGTTCCTCGGGCGTCCAATTTCTCATGGGGAATATAGTAGGAAATTATTCCTAATAAGTCAAGAGGACGGCCTCTTTAATAAACGACAGGCTATTTCCTCTGTGCCCCAGCGTGTTGCAAAAGTTTCAGAGACAATAAACCAACTTCTTGAAGAACTTTGTGATCCATGATGCTCCCCCATACATGAACATTGGCATTCATGACCTTCGGCATTCCAACATGCGGGGGCGCATTTCTCTTGCGTTCTATGAGGTTGAATTATCCAAATCATTCCCCAACGTTCTAAAGAACGATCAACAATGTCGTTAAACCAAACTTTTGGTATCTCCCAATGAGTTTGATTTTTATCCCATTTAGGTTTACTGCGGCGGCCATTTTGTAACCATGCCCTGTTATTATCTTGGTAAGGTAAGCGTATTAGTAAGGGATATTCCTTCCCCAATCGCTTGATAACGGGAATACGTTTTTGTTTCCAAACATCGTCTAATTTCTTCTTATCGGTCATATCGCTTATTTAAGCGATACGGAGATTTTTTTCAAATTTAGGCCCCCCTCAATCGAAATCCCGGCGAAAGCCGGGACCCATCGTTTATAGCGCTAATCAATGAATGGACCCCGGCTTTCGCCGGGGTTGCGAAGGTGGAGATCAAGCCGCCTTGCTGGCCTTTTTCCCGCCCTTACGCTTCCTATGCGTGTGGTTTTTCAGGCGCACGGCGTTGATGCGGATGAAGCCTTGCGCGTCCTGCTGGTCGTACCCGCCAGCTTCGTCCATCGAGGATTGCTTGGGATCATAAAGCGCGACGGAGGACGTGCGCGAGATCGGGTAGGCGTGGCCCTTATAGAGCTGCACGTCCACCGAGCCGTCGACGCCGTCCTGCGACGCGTCGATACATTGCATCAGGAATTCGAACTCCGGCGAGAACCAGAAGCCGTTATAAATGAGCTCCGCCACTTTCATCGACAGGCCATCTCTAATACGCATCACTTCGCGGTCCATCACGAGCGGCTCGAGGTCGCGGTGCGCGTTGAGCAAAATCGTGCCGCCGGGCGTCTCGTACACGCCGCGCGATTTGATGCCGACGAAACGGTTCTCGACCATGTCTAAACGACCGACGCCGTGCTTCGTGCCGAGCTCGTTGAGATACATGAACAGCGGCAGGGGTTTGGTCTCCGTTTTGCCGGAGGATTTATTCTCGACCTTCACCGGGATGCCGTCCTTGAATGTCAGCGTGATAATTTCCGGCGTGTCGGGCGCATCCTTGAGCGACGCGGTGCGCGAGTAAACATCTTCAGCACACGGCGCGCCGGGATCTTCGAGAATGCCTGCCTCATGCGAGATATGCAGTAAATTGTCGTCCTCGGAATAAGGCTTCGAGCGCGAGGCTTTAATAGGAATCCCGTGCTGCTCGGAATAATGGATCATGTCGGTGCGGCCGCGAAAGCGCGAGAGGAATTCAGGCATCTTCCACGGCGCGATGACCTTGATGTCGGGCTTCAGCGAGTAATAGCCGAGCTCGAAGCGGACCTGGTCGTTGCCCTTACCAGTAGCTCCATGCGCGACATATTGCGCGTTTTCTTTTTCGGCGATTTCAATCTGGCGTTTCGCGATGATCGGCCGCGCGATGGAGGTGCCGAGCAGGTAGCGGCTTTCATAAACGGCATTGGCCTTGAAGGCGGGGAAGATGAAATCTTTTACAAACTCTTCCTTGAGGTCCTCGATATAGACTTTCGACGCGCCGACTTTCAGCGCCTTGTCTTTCGCGGCTTTGAAATCCTCTTCCTGGCCGACATCGGCGATGTAGGCGATGACGTCGTAATTCTGCTCCAGCAGCCATTTGAGAATGACGCTGGTGTCCAGACCGCCGGAATATGCCAGTACTACTTTTTCTTTAGCCATTTCAGTTTCCTCTGTGAATTTCTAGACTTTTACGCCGGAATTCTCCAAACACCAAGCCAAAATTGCCTTCTGCGCGTGCAGGCGGTTTTCGGCTTCGTCATAGATGACGGAAGCGGGGGTGGCCAGCACTTCGTCGGTGACCTCTTCATTGTGGTGGATCGGCATGCAGTGCATGAAAATGGCGCTGGGTCTCGCCTGTTTCATCAGCGCGGCATTGACCTGCCATGGGAAGAATTTGTCGATCGCCTTGCCTTCCTGCCCCATCGAAACCCACGTGTCGGTGACGACGACGTCGGCATCTTTAGCAGCCTCTTTTGCATCCTTTATATAGGTAACGTTTTTGAGGGCGGTTTTGGGCTTGAGATCTTCGGGGCAGGAGACGGCGAGCTGGAAATCCCAGATGCCAGCGGCCTGCGCGAAAGTTTTTGCGACATTATTATAGTCGCCGAACCACGCGATTTTTTTACCCGTGACGCCGCCGAGTTTTTCCTCGATGGTCATCAGGTCGGCCATGATCTGGCACGGGTGCGAATGATCGGTCAAGCCGTTGATGATCGGCACGCTTGCGTACTTTGCGATCTCCAGCAATCTTTCATGGCTCGAAATACGGAACATCGCGGCATCGACGAAGCGGGAGAGAACTTTCGACGTGTCCTCGATGCTCTCCGCGCCGGTGATCTGCATTTCCTCGGCATTCATCACGAGCGTATGTCCGCCGAGCTGTTTCATCGCGACTTCAAAGCTCATGCGCGTGCGGGTCGAGCGCTTGTCGAAGATCATGGCGAGCGAGAGGCCTGCAAAAATCTGCGGCGGCGAGAATTTCTGTTTCTTCAGCGCATGCGCGTTTTTGAGGATCCCCTTCAGCGTATCGCCGGGGATGTCGTTAAGGTCGAGAAAATGCCTGGGTGCGCCCATAAAAACCGCCTTTAAAAATGCAGTTTTGCTTCGATTGCTCTGGATTGTCAAACAGTTAATTCGGAGGCTCAAGCGGCGGGGGAGAGACTGAATTGCGCCCTGATTTCGTTCAGGTAATTGGGGTTGCGGAGCAGCCCGCCCGGGACCCGCAACTGGTTTACGCGGTTCACCATGCAGTGAGGCCCACCTCCCGCCCGGAGAATCTCGCTCATGTCGACGGTGTGCACGTCATAGTCACGTTCCCGGAGGTTTGTGGCCAGACTCAGGCAACTCTCCGGCACGATGATGGTATTTTCATTGACGACGATCAGGTTGCAGGCGAAACCGAATTCGGCTTCAGTCTTGCTCATCAGGATCAGGTCTGAATCAGCGTTAAGACCAAAGCGGGTGAAGGCATTATCGATGAGCCTTTCAAAAGAGTCTTTCGTCATGCCACCAGGGCAGCAAACCACTTCACCGCGCGGCAGGAAGGCGCAGGACGTATCGAGATGATAAAAAGGCCTGACGACTTCCAATCCCACCGCGCCGGAAGGACTCAGTCCCATAAAAGTTGCAAGCTCCTCCACGGCTCCCGGTTCCGAGCGCCCTTCATTCGGCTCGAACTTTCCATTCTTCGGTTTATAGCCGCCCCAGATGATGTCGCGCGCCATATCGTAAAGATGATCGCCACCCTCGAAAAAACGGCGTGCCTGCATCTGCGATATAATGAGGTCATCGCAAGCATTGGTGAAGCTGGCGGTCAGTGCCTTTTGTTGCTCCAGAACTTCCGGTTGGCGCTTGTCATGGTAAAACCGGCTCCAGAGCGTTTTGAGGTGAAACTGTCCGTCATCCTCGCGTGAGAGCATGGAGAAGGAAGGGTCAGCGGTGTAAATCTGGTCGAGAAGGCCTTTCTTGCCGTCTCCCTTGATGGCATGTGCGCCGAGTGAAATAAGAAGCTCTTGCAGACCCTGATCTTGTTCGAGGGCAAGGGCGTGGTTGAAAGGCTTGTCGTTCCGGCTGGATGCAACCATGTCGTTTTCGACATAATTGTAAACGCTCTGATGGACTTCTTCCGTGGGGTCGAAATATTCAGCCCCCACCTTGCTGAAAACGGGGGTCAGGACAGGATGAAAAGCTCTCGTGGCAGTGCTGTTACTCAATTTATATCACCTGAAAATACGCAGAACGGCAATATACATAATGCTTATAGCAAAAAGCTACAATAAAATTACTCGGCTTCTTTCAGGGTTTTAGCCAGAATATCGATGGCTTCCTGCGCCTGTTTTTCATTCACGATCAGCGGTGGCGACATGCGGTAGGTGGAGTCCCCGGCCTGCGTGGCGAGCAAGCCGTTGCTCTGCGCGTTTTTCAAAAGCTTCTTGATGTCGACGGTGGTGTCGAGACCGATCAACAGGCCCTTGCCGCGGATGTCAGTGATTTTGTTGGAATCGCGTTTGAGTTTTTTCAGCCCTTCCATGAAAAATTCACCTGTCTTGCGGACATTCTCCAGGAAGCCGGGTTTCAGAATTTCTTTCATCACGGTTGCGGCGACGGCGCAGGCGAGCGGGTTGCCGCCGTAAGTCGTGCCGTGCGTGCCGACGACGATTGAAGAGCCGATGCGGCGTTTGGCCAGCATGGCGCCGACAGGAAAGCCGGAGCCGAGGCCCTTGGCGTGCGTCGCAATATCGGGCTCGACGCCGAACGCTTCGTAGGCGTTGAAATAGCCGAGGCGGCCCATGCCGGTCTGGATTTCATCGAAGATGAGAGCAATGTCGTTCTTGTCGCAGAGGTCGCGCAGGCCTTGCAGGAATTCATTCGTTGCGGGCATCAATCCGCCTTCGCCCTGCACGGGCTCGACGATGATGGCACAGGTTTTATCCGACACGACATCTTTTACCGATTGCAGATCGTTGAGTTTTGCCCATTTTATGCCGGGGATGTAAGGACCGAAGAAAGGCTGGCTGTGGGATTTTTCCGTGATGCTGGCCGAGCCGTACGTGCGCCCATGAAAACTTTTCCGGAAGGCGATGATTTCATGCGCATCCTTCGATTTATTATCGTAGGCCCATTTACGCACGGTTTTCAGCGCGGCCTCGATGGCTTCGGTGCCGCTGTTGCACCAGTAGACCTGGTCGAAACAGCCGTTTTCGATGATGATTTTCGAAGCTTCTAATTTCGGCAGTGTCGCGTAAGATGTCTGCGTCGTGATCATCTTCGCGCCTTGCTCGTTGAGCGTCTTTAAAACGGCTTTTGGTGCGTGACCGAGCGAGGCGACGGCAATGCCCGCAGCAAAATCGAGATATTTTTTGCCATCCGTATCCCATGCATAGACACCTTCGCCGCGTTCCATGACGACAGGCTGCGCGTTGTAGGTGCTGATCAACAGTTTTTCGGTTTCTGCGATGATGTCTTTTGCGTTTTGAGTCATGTCACGCTCTCTTCCCTTGTCTTTCGATCACTTTCTGCGCCTCGACTTCGTTGGCGTAGGAAGCACGCTCGGATTCATGGAAAAGCATCGTGCCCGGGCCGACCGATTCATAAATTTCCTTCTTCAGCGCGTCTTCGCGCAGGCCGTTAATCAGGTGGATGCGACGCACGCCGCCATTAAGCGCGGCCAGGCAGTTCTCAAGCTTCACTTTCATGCCGCCCGTCGCAATGCCCTTCTTGATAAGATCGGGAATTTCCTGCGCAGTGATGACGTCGGCGCTTTTGCCGTCGATCTGCACGCCATCGACATCCGACAGGAACATGAGTTTATGTGCCTTCGTGCCGATGGCAAGCTGCGTCGCGATTGTATCGGCATTGATATTGAGGACCTGGCCCTCGGACGTTACGCCGACGCAGGAGCAGGCGACGAAATTGGAGGTGCGGAACAGGCGCGCGACCGGGCGGCTCTCGACGGATTTGACGTCGCCGACAAAACCGTAATCAATGGGTTTCTTCGGGCGGACTTCAAGGCGCATCCAGTCATGCGGGATGGCATTCAGGGAAATGCCCTCGACATTATGCTTGGCCATGGAACTGGCGATGTTGAGCGAAAGCGTGCCGCCGACAACTTCTTGGATAACTTCCAGCGTTGCGGCGTCGGTGACGCGGCGGCCCTCGACCTTGTTGACCGGGATTTTACGCTGCTCAAGTTTTTCATCGACGGCGCGGCCATGGCCGTAGATCAGAAGGATTTTAATCCCGTGCAGGGACAAATCGCGGATATTCGAGATCAGGTTGTCGAGAATTTTGCGGTCCTCGACGATCTTGCCGCCGACTTTCACGACGAAAAGATTATCCTTGAACTTGCTCTCGTAGAAAGCGTCGATGAAGAAATTGGGTTTTTTGCGTGCCATGGTCTTTATCCTTACGGGTAGAGGGGGGCGAGGTTGATCAGCCCCTCCGTTTCTTTTAACCCGAACATTAAATTCATATTCTGGACTGCGCTGCCGCCCGCGCCTTTGACGATATTATCGAGCGCGCCCTGGACGAGGATCTTGCCATCAGTACCTTCCATGAAACTTAAATCCACGAAATTCGAACCGACGATATTGGCCAGCGCGACTTCGTTTTGAATGCGCACGAACGGTGCCTTGCCGTAGGCTTTTTTCACTGCGGCGGCGATGTCGGTTTTTTTCTTCAGGGTCACGAAGGCCTGCGCGAAAATGCCGCGCGTGAACGGGCCGGAGGTCGGCACGAAATTCAATTGCTTTTCCGTGATGCCTGCCGACCGCGTGATTTCCGGGATGTGGCGGTGCTTGTTGATGTTGTAGCTCTTCATATTGTGGTTACGGACGGGGTGGTGCGTGCCATCGGCAGGGGTTTTACCTGCGCCGCTCGAGCCCGTGACCGCGAAAATATCAGCCTGCTTGATGTTGTCCTTGAAGGGATAAAGCAGGAGCTGGCCGAGGAACGCGAAGCAACCGGGGTTCGCGACAGTCGAGGCTTTTTTGATCGAAGCGGTGTAGCCGACTTCCGGCGCGCCGTAGACGACTTTTTTCAGGAGCGCAGGATATTTGTGCTCCTCGTAATATTTTTTGTAGGTCGCGGCGTCATCGAGCCGGAAATCGGCGGAAAGATCGACGATTTTTGTTTTACCATGCAACGCGGCGACGACATCCTGCGCGGTTTTATGCGGCAGGCAGAGAAAAACCACGTCGCTGTCTTTCGCGACTTTTTCCGGCGCGGCATTCGTAACCAGTAAATCGAGATGCGCGAGATGCGGATAGATTTTCCCGATCGGCTCCTTCACGTGTTGGCGGGAGGTGAGGTATTTCATCTCGACCTTCGGGTGCGCGAGCAGGAGCCGGAGCAGTTCCAGCCCCGTGTATCCTGTGATGCCGATGATGCTGGCTTGGATTTTATTTCCCCTGGTCATACCGCCCACCGCGCGATGACAAGGTCCAGCCAGTCGTTGCGCGGGCTGAACGCATTGTAGGTCATGAGGCCGGTGGCCTCCTTGATGATTTCCTTGCCGACTTCATTGTCGGTGACAGGGCCGGAGAGAATATCAAGCGGCAGGCCGATCTTCGCGCAATCCTCCGCAAGCTTGATCGCGCCGACAGGATCGCGCGCACAACCAAGATGCAACCGCACGTTTTTCTGGATCTGCGGGTCTTTCAAAATCGGCAGTACGCCGTAACGGCCCAATATGCCGTCGCCGAATTCGACGATAATCGCGTCAGGCTGTGAGGCGGTGAAATAATTGAGCGCGCCCTTGGCGACTTTCACCATCATGTCGTCGGATACGTTGGCGGTGGAGGGAATGCCGCAATCAACGAAGGACACGGATTCATAAACGCCGTAATCTTCCATTTTATAGAGGTCGCGCATCGCGCCGACGCCGGTGACTTTCGCACCCGCCAGACGCATGCCGATGCGGTGCAGGGTTTTGATGACTTCGGAAGCGACGGTGGTCTTGCCGGAATCCATCGACGAGCCCGTGGTGATGATCAGCGGGATGTCATTGGTCAGATCGTTCGCGGGTTCGAATTTCTTCGCGTGACCGATGTTGAGAAGTTTTCCTTCGCGCGCAATGCCGCCGAGTACGCGGATGCGCAATGGCTCGCCCACTTCATGCACGTTGGCGGATGTGCACACGCCCGCCACGCCGCCGAGATTGAGGAGATGGATGACGTCGTCAGCTTTGAGGCTTTTCGGCAGGTGACCCGCGAAGCCTTTCAGCGCGGCGCGCTCGCCCAGCGCCACGGCGATGATGTCGTCTTTTTTTAATTTCGAAAGACGGCCCGTCGGCAATTCCAGTTCGTTGTAAATCGACTTGTCCTGCAGCACCTGCGCGGCCAGGACCGTGCCCATTTCCGTGCTGACGCGGCGGGTGACTTCCTCGTGATAACCAAGGTTGAGGTTCCTGGTCACGGAGCTGATTTTATCGAGTTCTACTTTCTTCATTTCTTCATTCTCAAAAATTGATTCATGCAATGTATTTCAACAGCTTGCAAGGCCAATTAAGGCCTTCAGGGGCCTTCAGAACGGATTATTTTTGGGGAACTAAAATGACAACAAAAAAGGGGCCGCTCTGAAGGGGTTCAGCGCGGGCGTCGGCGGCTAGCGGTTGCGACAAAGTTGTTCATAAAACGTATGTGGGGCCAAAGGGCCGGTTTTGTCAAACTTTTTGTCAGTTCATCCGGTTCATGAGCTTCGCCCGGCGCTCGCGGCGACCTGTTTTGAAGACAATATCCGCCGTCGCCGGCAGGCACAGCCAGCGCCCGGCGGCGATCCCGGTCTCCAGCAGCTTGGTGTCGAAAATCCGGTAACCCATGACGATCAGGAATTCGGCGGCATTTTTAAGGCGGATCGAGGAGGGGCGGTCATCCGGCGTGGTCAGGACCGGAGCCTGGCCGGGCTTGACGATATAGGTGTAAGGCATCATCGCAAACTGGCTGTTCAGGGGCAGGGAGTCAGCCGTTGCAGCTTCGGCTTCGTGCAGGATGATGAGCGAGTCGTCAGGGCGCTCGGGCCCGCCGAGCAGGACTATTTTCTCAAGTTCCGGCTTCATATCCTCGAAATTCAGGGTAGCTTCGAAGCTTTTATAGCCGATGTCGGGATGCTCGCGCATGATGTCGAAAGCGACGACGCCCTCATCATCCTTGTAAAATACGAACCACACGCCGGGTTCGTGTTCGTTATCATGCGAGGCGAGGAGAGAGCCGATCTCCAGCGTCACAGGCTCGTCTTCCGCGGATCGAACGCATCGCGCACCGCCTCGCCGATGAAGGTGAGGAGCGTGAGCATCATGGCGAGCGAGACGAACGCCGCGATGCCGAGCCATGGCGCCTGGAGGTTATTTTTGCCCTGCGCCAGCAATTCACCGAGCGATGGCGAGCCGGGCGGCAGGCCCAAACCAAGGAAATCCAGCGAGGTGAGGGCAGTGATCGAACCCGTGAGGATGAAAGGCATAAAGGTCAGCGTCGCCACCATCGCATTCGGCAATACATGCCGCCACATGATGACAGGGTTGGGTACGCCAAGCGCGTTAGCGGCGCGGACATAGTCAAAATTCCGCGTGCGCAGGAATTCCGCCCGCACGACATCCACTAAACTCACCCACGAGAACAATAGGAGGATCAGCAGCAGCGTCCAGAACCCCGGCACGAACATCGCCGAGAAGATGATGAGGATATAAAGCGAAGGCATCGAGCCCCAGACTTCGATCACGCGCTGCATGGAAAGATCCAGCTTGCCGCCGTAATAGCCCTGCACCGCGCCTGCGAATACGCCGATGATCGAGCTGATGAGCGTCAATGTCAGGCCGAACAGCACCGAAATACGAAAGCCGTAAATCACGCGCGCGGCGACATCGCGCCCCTGGTCGTCGGTGCCGAAAATATTGTCGCGCGTCGGCGGCGAGGGCGCGGGCTGCGTGAGGTTGTAATTGATCGTGTCGTAGGAATAGCGAATGAAAGGCCACACCATCCAGCCTTTCGCGTTAATCAGGTCGGCCACGAACTGGTCGCGGTAATCGGCCTCGGTTTCGAACTCGCCGCCGAAAACGGTTTCGGGGTAAGCCTTGAAGGCCGGGAAATAAAGGCCGCCGTCATAGCTGACGATCAGGGGTTTATCATTGGCGATGAAATTGGCCCCGAGCGCGATAATGAACAGCACCATGAAGAGCTGCAGGCTGTAAAACCCGCGGGCGTTGGCGCGGAACTGGGCAAGGCGGCGTCGGGTGAGGGGTGACAAGGACATGTCGGTAATGCTAGGGATTGCGGCAATTCTTGACAAGGGCAGGAATATTTGTCATAACGTTAAATCCTTGGTTTATTGTAAAAAAACGGAGAACAATAATGTCTGAATCGCCTCGCACAGCAACGACATGGACCTATGAAGAGCCCAAGCCCATTATCAAGGTTCTGACCAAATTGATTAATGACGGCAAGATTGACGCGGCGCTGGAAGAAGCAAGGCGCCTAACCATCTCGGCTTACAGCGACGTGCCGTTCGATCTTGCATGTCCGATTCAAACACAAAACCGTCACGATCTTTACGCTGTATTGAAAAAAACTGGCGAGCTGCCTGAATCATTCATGCAGCGCCTCGCTGAAGTTTTCAAACTCAGCGAATTGAAGCCGGTGACCAAGAATGATCTCGGCCCCAGGCTTCACGCAACTCCCGTGCTTGTTCACGGTTTAGATTTAGGCTAAACCGCCCGCGCTTCGAAATCGATGCGCGGATCGACGAGGACATAGACCACGTCGCGCACAATCGTCATTAAGAGCCCGATCAGCGCAAATATATAGAGCGTGCCGAGCACGACCGGGTAATCGCGGTTCATGATGCTTTCATAGCCGAGCAATCCCAGCCCATCGAGCGAGAAGATCACCTCGATCAGGAGCGAACCCGTGAAGAAAATATGGATGAACGCCGCCGGGAAGCCCGCGATCACGATCAGCATCGCGTTCCGGAACACGTGGCCGTAAAGAACTTGTTTTTCGCTAAGGCCCTTGGCGCGCGCGGTCAGGACATATTGCTTGTTGATTTCATCCATGAAGGAATTTTTCGTCAGCAGCGTCAGGCTCGCAAAACCATGGATGACCAACGCGAGGATCGGCAGCGCCATATGCCAGGCGTAATCAAGCGCCAGCTGAATGAAATTCATCTCACGCCAGTTTTCGGAAACGAGCCCGCGCAACGGGAAAATATCCCAGTAACGCCCGCCTGCGAACAGAACGATCAGCAAAATCGCGAACATAAAGGCGGGAATCGCGTAGCCGAAAAAGATGAAGGCGGAGGTCCAGAAATCGAACGCTGTGCCGTCCTTCACGGCCTTCTTTATGCCGAGCGGGATGGAAACAAGATAGATGATCAGCGTCGACCACAACCCGAGCGAAATCGACACCGGCATTTTTTCCAGCACGAGGCCGATGACGCTGGTGTCGCGGTAATAGCTTTCGCCGAGATCGAACCGCGCGTAATTTTTGAGCATGATGAAGAAGCGCTCATGTGCAGGCTTGTCGAAACCGTAAAGTGCCTCCAGCTCCTTGATAAATTCCGGGTCGAGCCCCTGCGCCCCGCGGTATTTGGAGGATTGCCCGACCGCGCTCTGCATATTGTTGGTGATGTCGCTGCCGCCGCCGGTGAAGCGCGAGGTTGCATCGCCGCCATGGCCCTGCAACTGCGCGATCATGCGCTCAACCGGACCGCCCGGCACGAACTGGATGATGATGAAGCTTACGAGAACGATGCCGAACAATGTCGGCAGCATCAAAAGCAGGCGGCGGAAGATATAAGAGGCCATGAATCTGAATTTAAAGGATTAAGGCTTGATATTCCATTCTTTTATCACCCAACCGTTCTTATATTCAAAAATGGCCAATGCGCAGGTGGCGAGTTTGAGCGGGTGCTTTTTCGCGAATCCTTCGAAATCGCCCGTGATGTGCGGCGCAAAACGTGCGATGCCGTTCGAGGTGACGACAAGGATGGTTTCGTTGTCGTCATGCGCGCGCGCCTGATCGGCGAAATTTTTCCAGTTTGAAATAATTTCGGATGCGTCGGCGTTCCAGTCTGGTGGCATAATGCCGTGTCTGTCCCAGTTTTCCATCGCCGCCGTGCCAACACGCGCGATAACTTCGCTCTCGGGTTTGTTTTCGTCGGGGCCGTAATCGATCTCGTTGAAGATGTCTAACGTGAAGACGGGATTTGAAATGCCGGATTCCTTCACCGCGATTTTCGCGGTTTCCTGTGCGCGTTGCAGGGCAGAGGAGTAGACGACGTCAGGAATGAGACGGTGTTCTTTCAGGTAACGCCCTAAAGCGCGGGCCTGCTCGCGGCCTTTTTCCACAAGCGGAATGTCTGTGCGCGCACCGACCCGGCGGGCTGTCTCGCTCGACTCAAACGTATTTCCATGCCGGGCGATGAGGAGCGTGGTCATTTTTGGACGCGCCCTTGAATTCTGGCTAAATCTTCAGGCGAGTCGATACCGGAATGAACAGGCTCTTTTGCAAAAATTGTATGAATGGTGACGCCATTTTCCAGCAGGCGGAGTTGCTCCAGCCCCTCTAACGCTTCGCTGCGCGTCTGCGGCCACGCACAGAATTTCTCGAGGATGTCGAAGCGGAAACCGTAAAGGCCGATATGCTGGTAAACAGGCGATTCCGTGCAAAGCTCGCGCTGCTTTTTCTCATCGCGGATAACGGGCAGGATTGATTTCGAGAACCACAGTGCGCGGTTATCGTCTGAAATGATGGCCGTGGTGCCGCTGAGCGGCGTGGTTTTCTTGGCTTCGCGGAGTTTATCAAGTTCGGCCCATGAAAGATGACGGACGGGTGTAATGACGTCGAGTTTTTTATTCTTTTCGAATGCAGCGATCATGTCAGAAATCAGTTCCGGCGGTGTGAACGGCGCGTCGCCTTGAAGATTAATCACGAAATCGAATTTCTTTTTTGATTTCTTTATGGCCTCAAGCACGCGGTCGGAACCGGTCTTGCAATGCTCCGAAGTCAAAACACATTCCACGCCGATTTTGGCGCAATGATCAGCAATGCGCTGGTCCTCGGTGGTGACGAAAACCTCGGTATCTTTTTTCGCAGCCTTTTTGGCGACATCTACAACCAGCGAAAGCATCGTGCGCCCGCTGATCTCCGCCAGCGGCTTTCCGGGAAAGCGCGTGGAGCCGTAACGGGCGGGGATGACTATCGCGGTTTTCATTGCGCTTTCGCCCACCACGTATCGGTAATGCCCGGCGTCAGGTCGGAGAGCTTGGCCGGTCTTTCAAGCTTGTTCCACCACACGAGGCGCCAGTGATCGATATGCCAATGCGGAATAAGATAGAAATTCCACTGCAGCACGCGATCGAGCGCATGCGAATAGGCGACGAGATCCTCGCGCGATTTGGCTTTGATCAGATCTTCGACGATTTCATCCACCACCGGATCTTTGACGCCCATATAATTGCGTGAGCCGGGCATTTCGGCTTTGGATGTGGCCCAGAAATCGCGCTGCTCGTTGCCGGGCGAGTCCGACTGGCCGATGCTCATCACCGTCATGTCGTAATCGAATTCGCTCATGCGGTTTTGATATTGCGCAGGATCGACAGTGCGGAAACTCGCCTTGATGCCGAGTTTTTTCAGGTTGCTGATGAAAGGCAGCGTCCAGCGCTCGAACTGCGGATTTGAATCAATGATTTCAAATTCCAGCTTCACGCCGTTTTTAGCGCGGATACCGTCCGGCCCCATGGGCCAGCCTGCGGCGTCTAAAATTTCCTTGGCTTTGGCTAAACCTGCGCGGTTATTGCCCGAGCCGTCTGATTTCGGCGGGTTGTATTCGGTTGTGAAAACTTCATCCGGAATTTTGCCGCGATATTTCTCGAGGATTTCGAGTTCTTTTCCTGAAGGAAGTCCTGCCGAGGCAAGTTCCGAGTTCGAGAAATAGCTGCGCGAGCGTTTGTACGAGCCAAACGCGAACTGCTTGTTCGACCATTCGAAGTCGAACGCATAAGCCAGCGCCTCACGCACTTTTTTATCGGCAAAAACCGGGCGGCGCGTGTTGTAGATGAAGCCCTGCATCCCGGCAGGGCGTTTGTGCGGGATTTCGGCCTTGATGATGCGGCCGTCTTTGACTTGCGGCACGTTGTAGCTTTCGGCCCAGAGCTTGGCGGTGTTTTCATCGCGTACGTCATATTCGCCAGCTAAAAACGCCTCTAACGCTACGTCGCTGTCCCGGTAGTAATCGTATGTGATGCGGTCGAAATTGAATTTGCCCTTGTTGAGCGGCAGATCCTTGCCCCAGTAATCCGGCACGCGGACATACTCGATGGAGCGGCCCGCCGCGACCTTGCCGACTTTATACGCGCCGCCGCCGAGCGGGGGAACGAGAGAGCTTGCGCCGAAATCGCGGCCTTCCGCCGTCCAGTAATGCTTCGGGAGGATGGATATCTGGCTGAGGATCAGCGGCAGTTCGCTGTTATCACCGTGCTTGAATTTGAAAGTGACGCGGGTAGGCGTTTCCGCCACGACTTCCTGCACGTCGTCATAATAGGCTTTGAAAAACGGCGAGCCTTTTTCCATGAAGGCATTGAAACTCCAGACCACGTCGTCAGCAGTGACCGGCACGCCATCATGCCATTTCGCTTCCTTGCGCAGATTAAAGGTGATGGATTTGTTGTCCTTAGGCAGCTCGACCGTTTCGCAGATCAAGCAGTACATCGAGAACGGCTCGTCGGTGGACTGGTCCATCAGCGAGTCGTAAATCAGGCTCTGGCCGAGAAACAGCATCCCGGCGGCGGGCGTGCCCTTGATGATGAACGGGTTCAGCGAGTCGAACGTGCCAATGGCGTGCAGGCGCAGCGTGCCGCCCTTCGGCGCGCTGGGGTTGGTGTAATCCATGTGCGTGAAGCCGGGGCCGTATTTCGGCGTGCCGTGCATGGTGAGCGCAGCGACGGGCGTCACTGGCTCCTGCGCGTGGGCGGTGAAGGAAATGAAAGACAACAAAATTGTCATCCCCGCAAAGGCAGGGATCCGGTTTTTCTTCTTATTTGCAGATTTCATCATATAAATCTCTCCAGTCCGGGTTCTTTTCTTCTACGAGACGCATCTTCCAAGTCCTGTTCCACTTTTTCAAGCGCTTTATTATACGCCGTCATTGCGAGCGAAGCGAAGCAATCCAGAAAGCCGCGTACAAAAAACTGGATTGCTTCGTCGGCGGTGCCTCCTCGCAATGACGTTTGCGGGGGTGACACCTCTGTGAAATCTTTTACGCTGCGCGGCGCTTGCGGTATGCGGCCTCGAGATCGGGGCGGCCGAACAAATGCCCCTGGCCGTAGGAAATGTCAAAATCCAGCAATTCAACAAGATCGTTCTCGGTCTCGACTTTTTCAACGATCAGACTGATGCCGTTGCCCTCAAGTGCGCGTTTACGGCGCATAAGTTCGGCGCGGCCCTTGTCGCTGCGGGTGTAGGGCAGCAGCGTGCGCGCCTCGATCTTGATGAAACGAATGTAGAATTTCTGCAGATCGGCGATTTCAAAATCCAGAACGTCGACATGGTCTAACGAAACCGAGCAGCCGAGCTTGCCGAGCCCGCGTAAAATCTCGCGCGAGGCGGCGTCTAACGCTTTAAATTGCGGTGTTGCGATTTCCATGACCAGGCGCGGCGCGAGATGACGGTTTTTGGCAAGGAAACCAAGTAACGTTTTCAGAAACAACGTATTGCGAAGCGTGCTTTGCGAAACATTCATGAACAGCGGCGCAGCGCGTTCGATATGCGCGGACGATTGAATCGTCTTCAGACATTCCGCCAGCAGCAGATTGTCGATCTCGTTCGAGAGTTTGTTTTCCTGTGCAAGACGCATGTAACGCCGCGCCGGGAGGTACATGCCGGGCCGCGCGCGGACGCGGGCGAAGACTTCATAGAAACGGACGCGGCGCTGCGGCAGGCGGACAATCGGCTGGACGAACACATCGACGGCGCGGGAGCGCACGGCGTGACCGACAAGCTCGCGCACCACCATGTCGCTGAGATCGTCATATTCGGCGTCGTTGGCGATGCGTGTTTGCGGCTCGGGCGCGGGCGCTTGTTTCTGGCCGGGACGAACCGCGCGCGGTGTCGCGGGCGCGGCAGGTGCTGGCCGGTTGCGTAATGCGCTCGGCAGCGCTTCATCGATCAACACTTTAGGCGAAGCAGGACGCGGCGTAATTTTCGAAGCCTCGGCATGATCAGCGTGTTTGTTAAGGCGGCGGTTCACATCGGCGATTTCCTGACGCAAATTCAGAATATCCTGCCGCGTGCCGGTGACTTTCTGCGACAGCGAGGAAATATTGTCGGACAACCCCTTCATGCGGAAGCTGATGCCGTTCTCCCAGAATTTGCGGCGGCGAAGGTCGTTGGTCACGTAACCAACCGTGACAAAAAATCCTGCCGCGACGAGCGCGAGTTCCAGCGAAAGAAAAGCGAGCGAAGCAACGACAACCGCCGCGCCGAGTCCGGCGAGGGTGGTTAAAACGCGGTTTTCTTTTTGCGGTTTTTTAGGCGCCATCGGCGGCTTTCGATCCCCTGTTTTTATTTTTATGCGCGGCGCCGACGGCTTGTGAGATGTTTTTAAATCCATCTTTCTTCAGCAGCGCCAGTAATTCCTGATTTATGGAATTTGCCACGGTTGGCCCCTTGAACACAAGCGATGTGTAGAGCTGCACCAGCGATGCACCCGCCTGTATCTTTTCGTAAGCGTCTGATCCGCTTGAGATTCCACCAACCCCGATGATCGGCAGCTTGCCGCCTGTGAGTTGATAGAAATTGCCGATGATCGCGGTGGATTTCGCGGTGAGGGGCTGGCCACTTAAACCGCCTTTCTCGGCGGCGAAATCACCGGGCAGGGAGTCGGGCCGATCAAGTGTCGTGTTCGAAAGAATGATCCCGTCGATCCCGGCCTCGAGAATTGTTTTCGCGATTTCTGCCTGCTGGTCTTCGGCGAGATCGGGCGCGAGTTTGACGAGCAGCGGCGGCGGATGATCGCCGCAGGATTTTTTCCGCTCGTTCAGAACTGCGCCGAGCAACTCCAGCAGCGGCTCGCGCTTTTGCAGATCGCGCAGCCCCGGCGTGTTGGGCGAGGAAATATTGATCGTGATGTAATCGGCCATCGGCCCGAGCATGTTGATAAGCGCGGTGTAATCCTTTGCGGGTTCGGTCTGCGCCTTGTTCATGCCGATATTGATGCCGAGCACGCCGGGCGGGCGGTGTTTACTGTCGAGGAAACTCTCTAAATTGGATTTGAACGCGTTCATGCCCTCGCTTGGGAAACCCAAACGGTTGATGACGGATTCAGTTTTCGGATCGCGGAAAACGCGCGGACGGGGATTGCCGGGCTGCGGCTTCGGCGTCACGGTTCCGGCTTCAACGAAACCGAAACCCATCTTGAACGCAGGGCCGATGATCTCGGCGTTTTTATCGAAGCCCGCCGATAAACCGACCGGGTTTGGGAATTTCAGGCCCCAGAGTTTGACCTCGAGTGCGGGATCCTGAATCGCCGCGCAGGGCGGCAGCAATCCGCTTTTTAATGCCTTGAGTGTGAGTTGATGCGCCGTCTCGGGATCGGCCTTGAAAATAAGCGGGCGGAAGAGATCATAAAAACCGGGCATGATCCTGTTTTTAGGGCATTTTCCTCATATGGTCCAGCCCGGCCTTCATATATCCCCACCCGGTGATGAGCGTGACCACCATTGCGATAATAAGCATGGCGCGGCCCGGCCATTCATCGCCCGGAATATAGGGCCCGATCATGAGTAAACCCGTGGCCAGCATCTGCGAGGTCGTTTTCCATTTCGCAAGCGCGGTGACGGGAAGCTGGATGTTCTTAGGGCCCAGATATTCCCGCAAACCGGACACCATGAATTCACGCGCCAGGATCAAGGCCGCCGCAATGGCCCAGATGCCGAAAATACGATCGGACACGGCCATGACAAGGAACAAGGCGGCGATAAAAATTTTATCAGAAATCGGATCAAGAAAAGTCCCTAAATCTGTTTTCTGATTAAGTTTTCTGGCCAGCCAGCCGTCTAAAAAATCGGTGATACAGGCCAGGGTATAAAGCACAAAAGCCAGCCACACGGCGCCCGCGCCCCAGTCGGGCTCGCCGATCAGGAGAACCATGATGACCGGCAGAATCGCGATCCGCGAAATGGTCAGGATGTTGGGCAGGTTGAGCATGTCTATTCCTTATGTGGGCCCTTATCCGGGACCGCGAACGAGGCGATCAGGGAATGGTGGTCCGATCCCATCGCGGGCCCGCGTCTTATGTCCGTAAGGGTCAGTTTATCGTTATAGAGCACATGATCAATCGGGATTTTCATGAACGGGATTAGTAAATGGGCCGGCCAGCTGGTTTCCGGCAGCAGGCGGTAGTTCTGGTAATGAAGGCCGGAGCTTTTCAGGAAATCGCCGAAATAAGGTGAGTAGGGCGTGATGTTCCAGTCGCCCGAGGCGATGACGTAGTCGGATTTATCTTTTGCGACCGCACTGGCTATAAAAGCGAGTTCTTCATTGCGGCGCTGGTTAGGTTTGGAGCCGATCGGGACTTTCGTATGGTAACTATAAATCACGACAGGTTTAGATAGCCTCGGTTTTTGAATCTCGACACGCGTGACAAAATTTTCAAAACGCGCGCCTCTGAAGGGTACATATTCAAGTTTGTAGGGATATTTGCTTAAGACGGAAATATCAGTTTTACGTTCCTGCGGACTTTCGGGGGATTGGTAAGGGTAAAGGGTTTTGAGCAATTTCAGTTCTTCAATATCAGGCGCTTTGCTTTCCTGCACTAGAACGACATCGATATCCTGATTTTGATCACTCAGGAAATTTTCCAGCCGGTCGTGGCGGTTGTTTTTATAAAATCTATTGTACTGCATCACCGTAAAATTCGTTTCCGCAGTGGGCCGCTTGAACATCAGCGGATCTTTCATCAGCCATCGCGTTTCGATGACGCTGGAAATCATGACGAGCACGCAAAGACCCGCCAGCCAGTATTGATGCATCAGCAGGAGCAAAATGCCGAGCGCAAACCCGCCGACGATGTACTGAATGGTGAAATGGCTGAACAGGTCAAAGGCCCAGAAAAACCGAGCCAGCAACGAAAAGCCGAACGAAATAATCAGGAACCACGCAAGGTTGCTGACCCACGAGATGATTTGTGGCGGGAGATGCGAGAGATCCATGAACAGTCCTTCAATTCGTCATTGCGACCCCGGCGAAAGCCGGGGGAAGCAATCCAGTTTTTATAGCTATTATGGATTGCTTCGTCACTTCGTTCCTCGCAATGACGGGGAAGGTTAGGCGTTAGCGGCTTTTTTCTTCTTTTCTTTTTCCGCTTCCGGGTCGCGCAGGACATAGCCGCGGCCCCAGACGGTTTCGATATAGTTATCGCCGCCCGCTGCATCCGCCAATTTTTTGCGGAGTTTGCAGATAAAGACGTCGATGATTTTGACTTCCGGTTCGTCCATGCCGCCATAGAGGTGGTTCAGGAACATTTCCTTGGTCAGGGTCGAGCCTTTTCTTAAGGAGAGCAGCTCGATAATCCCGTATTCCTTGCCCGTGAGGTGCAAAGGCTTGGAATCAACCTCAACCGTGCGGGTGTCGAGATTGACCGAAACTTTGCCCGTGGCAATGACGCTCTGGGAGTGGCCCTGCGAACGGCGGACAATCGCCTGGATACGGGCGATCAGTTCGCGCTTGTCGAACGGCTTGGTCAGGTAGTCGTCGGCACCGTAACCAAGGCCCTTGATCTTGTTATCGAGTTCGGTGAGGCCCGAGAGAATGAGAATAGGGGTTTCAACCTTCGCGTCGCGGAGAGCCTTGAGCACGTCATAGCCGTCCATGTCGGGAAGCATCAGGTCGAGGATGATGATGTCGTAGTCGTAAATTTTTCCGATCTCTAAACCGTCTTCGCCGAGATCGGCGAGGTCCACGATGTAGCCTTCGGATTTTAGCATCAGCTCGATGCTTTTAGCGGTTGAAGTATCGTCTTCTACTAAAAGTACGCGCATGATGATTCCCCTAAATATGAAAATGTTCTTTTGATTATTTAATATTCATTAATATTAATTTTAACAAATTTAACAAAAGTTAACAAATTCTTTTAATTCTTATACGCAAACGCAGCAAAAACGGGCCTTTTCAGGCCCGTTTTTATCAGATTATTGCGTAAAGGGTAGTTAGGGGGGCTTATTAGTACCCGCCCGAGGTGCTACCGGAAGCGCTGCCGCTCGTGCTTGTTTTGGACGAACCCGAAGCGCCAAGCTCAACGCCGAGCTGGTCCAGCGTGTGGGTATTCAGCTGGCCCGTGGCGCCAAGCTGGTTCTTTTGCTGGAACTGCATCAGCGCGCTCGCCGTGCGGGGACCCCAGACACCGTCAGCGGTGCCGTTATAGAGGCCTTCCTGGCGCAGCGATTGCTGGATCATGATGACATCATTACGGGCGAGGTTTTCGCCGGTAATGGCCTGGGCGCTGGCGCTGGCAGATGTGTTGCTGTCAGCTTCAGCGGCTGTACGAGCCGACGTACTGGATGATGTGTCAGCATCAGCAGATGTATCAGCCGAGGTGTCCGCTGAAGTATCCGAGGACATGCTGCTCGACATACCCGACGAGCTGGTGCCCGTGGAGCCGACATCTTCAGAGTCATTCGATGTGTTGATGGAGTTGCTCGTGTCAACGTCCGCACCAACTTTCGCAACGCCGGCATCAATGCCGATGCCCGTGCTGGCGCCTGTATTCAATGAGGTCTCTGCGAAGGCAGGAACCGAAATCGCTGTCGTAAGCAGCGTCAGGGCTAATAGCCGTTTCATGGTAGTCTCCTTTTTTATTGTTTACTGAGGTAAGACCATGACAACGCCCCAAATTAGAAAAAGTTCATGAAAAAGCCCAAAATTTTGTTAAATTAAGACATGGACCGTCTTGCAGAGCAGGCTATGGCCTCGATTTCCGTGCTTCAGCGCGAGGAGGTCTATGGCCGTGTGACAAAAATCCTAGGGCTGCTGGTTGAAATCGCGGGCTTCGGTGCCGGGCTTTCAATCGGCTCGATGGTGCGCCTGCGGCCGCATGGACGGCCCGATGTGCCCTGTGAGGTTGTAGGTTTCCGCGAGGGGCACGCATTGCTGATGCCGTTCGGCACTTTGGAAGGCGTCGGCCTCGGCTGCCGCGCGGTCATTCAGGACCAGATGCCCGTGATTCTGCCGCACGATAAATGGCTGGGTCGCGTTATCAACGGCATGGCGCAGCCGATAGACGGATTAGGCCCGCTGCCGCAGGGCGGGCATCCGATTCCGCTCAAGAACAAACCGCCGCTGCCACATTCGAGGCAGAGGCTTGGCGCGCAGTTAGACCTCGGCGTGCGGACGATGAACACATTCATCTCCATGGCGCGCGGGCAGAGGATGGGTATCTTCTCCGGCTCCGGCGTCGGTAAATCGGTTTTGCTGTCGATGATGGCGCGGTACACCAGCGCTGATGTGTCGGTCATCGGACTGGTCGGCGAACGCGGCCGCGAGGTGCAGGAATTTCTGGAAGACGATCTTGGGCCGGAAGGTCTGGCCCGTTCGGTTGTTATCGTCGCGACGGGTGATGAGCCCGCATTGATGAGACGGCAGGCCGCTTACGTGACGCTGGCCGTCGCGGAATATATGCGCGATCAGGGCAGGCAGGTTTTATGCCTGATCGATTCCGTCACGCGTTTTGCGATGGCGCAGCGTGAAATTGGATTGTCAGCGGGCGAGCCGCCGACATCGAAAGGTTATCCGCCGACAACGTTCGGTGAATTGTCGAGATTGCTGGAGCGCGCAGGGCCGGGCGCGCCGGGGCAGGGGTCTATTACCGGATTATTCTCGGTTCTCGTCGAGGGCGACGATCACAACGAACCGGTATCCGACGCCGTGCGCGGTATCGTCGATGGTCACGTGGTGATGGAACGCGAAATCGCCGATCGTGGACGTTATCCGGCGATCAACGTTCTCAAATCAATTTCCCGCGCGATGCCCGGCGTGCTGACGCCCGAGCAGAACGCCATCATTCGCCGCGCCAAGCAGGTGATCACGGTTTATGAAGATATGGCGGAGCTTATTCGCCTCGGCGCCTATCGTAAGGGCAGTGACAAGGCGGTGGATGAGTCACTTATATTATATCCGCAGCTTGAAGAATTCCTGCGGCAGGACAAGGATGATTCAACATCCATCGAAGATTCCTTTACCCGTTTTGCGCAGATTTTAGGCATGCCGTATGGCTGACCTGAACCCGCTCATCCGCGTCCGCAAGCACACCGTCGAGCAGAAACAGAAATTCCTCGCCGAGCTTTACCGCCAGGCCGATGAACTTCAGAACCACAAGGCCGCGCTGCAGCGCCAGATGAAAGAAGAACGTGACGCGCTCGAGAAAATGAATACCGTCGATATGATCGCGGCCTTTTCGACATATGTCGAGGCCGTGAAAGAGCGCATTTCGGATATCGACGAGGCGATGAAAAAACTCGAGACGCGTATCGAGATTGCCCGCGAGGATATGCGCGAGGCTTTCGCCGAATTCAAGAAAATCGAGATCACCCAGGAACGCCGTGAGGCGGAAGAATACCGCGCCATTGAAAAGAAGCAGGCGGAACTGCTGGACGAGGCGGCCATCGAGGGCTATCGCCGCCGCGTGGTTGATGAATAATCAGGTCGAAATTCCAAGCGTGCTTTTGGTCTCGGGCGTAATCGTTACCCATTGTTCCGGTTTATTTTGAAATGACAGATCGCCCGTGATGCTGGTCTCGCCGAGTGCGCCGGAATAGATGCGGCGCATATCCTGTTGCATTGGAAGGCTGAACGGCGTGAGCGTGCGGACGATGAGGTCTAAACGTTTTGCGCGGAACAATCCATCAAGCTGCACCTTGCCGAGCGCATCTAAACTCAGGTCAAAAATGAAACGCGTCTGTTTTCCCTGTTGGTCTTTCTGCTGGCTTTCGGAATCGTTTTTGTAATAAAGCGCGATCTTGTGCATCTGGTTGTCAAACATCATCGGCAGCGACATTGCGCGCCAGTCATTTGCAACCGGGTCGCCCGCGAGACGGTTGAGGGCCGAGCCTTCCTGTCCGAGACGATTTAATAATCCGGTTTTGCCGCCGCGCCGCAGCGCATCGACCGCGTTATTGCCAAGCCATTGAGTCAAATCGCCGCCGCGCACAGCCGCAATAAAAAACAGCACCGCCGGGCCGAGCTGCGCCGGGTTTTGCGGCGAAGGAGTCATGTTACTCATCACTTGCGCGGCGCGTGGCATCACCTGCGCAAGCGTCTGGTAAATTTCATCCATCATCGGCCACGGCTCGGGTGTCAGGAGCCATGCCGGCATCGGCGCAATGGTGACCTGCGCCGTGACGGGCGTCATGCTTTGCAGGGGCTGCTGTGGCAGTAACGTGATTTCCGTACCCGGCAGAATTGTGCCCGCCGGAACATGCATGATGAAAAACATTTCAGTATTTGTTGCGGGATTGAACAATGAAATCACCGGCAGTTTCTGCGGCGTCAGGCCTGTGACGACAGCGGGTATTTCCCCGGCTTTGTGATTTTGCAGGATCAGGGGCTTCTCAAGATTTTTTGCCAGCACTTCGGGCGTGATGACGGGCGAGGGCGGAACTTTCGGCGTCACAATCGCAGGCGAAGGCGCGGTATCGAGCGCGGTGATCTTTGCGCGGAAAGGCGCAAGCGCGGGATTTTGAAGAATTTGCGAAGGCACCTGAAGTAAAGATGGAATCGACGCCGTTACATCAGGCGCGGAAGCAGGAAGCGTGAAGAATGGTTGGGGAATTGCGGCCTTTGCCGGTAAATCTCCGGTTGGGAGTGTGGGAATGAGTGGCGGCTTGATGAGCGCGACATCAACCTGTGTTGGCTGTGCTGGAGCGGGCGTAGCGAATGCCGAAATTGTTGGCGGAGGTATTGTTGTGGGTAGAGGAGGCGCGGTATTTGCAGGCGGCGCGATGATTGTAATGACCTGCGCCTGTATGAAATCTTCCGCCTCCTGCGCGATAATCTCGGTTTTGGCGGCGACGATTTCAGGAATGAGTGCGGCAACGGTTTCAGCAGGGAGCGGAACATATTGCGCGGCCTCGGCGGGTGTGAGCGGTTGCAATCTAACAACTTGACCCTCCGATAAAGGCGGCGGGCTGTCAGGTCTTTGCACAGGCTGCGTCGGCGGTGGACGAACCTCCACGTCGACAGGTGTTTGCGTTGTGCGCGGCGGCGCGGGCGTTTCAGCTTCCGTGGTTACGCGCGCATTCTGCGGCGGGCGGCCAGGCGGGATTTCGATTTCAACCTCGTCGCCGACGCGGACATTCAATGTGCGCGGATCGGCCTTGACCGTCACATCGCCCTGTTCGGTGCGGATATCTAATCGCCCGTCACCGTGATCTTTAATAACGCGCCCCTTGATCTCGATTGTTTTTTTGACGTCGGAAAGCTCGGCGGGAAGTTTTTCAAGCAGCACATTGGGATTGCCCGGCGGTTTCGCGGGTGCTGGCTGCCCAAGGATCTGCTGCGGCGGAATTTTCGTCGGACCGGAGGTCATAGAGCATTAAATCATGAATCTTTTGTCATTGCGAGGAGGCAAAGCCGACGAAGCAATCCAGGGATTTACAAAAAAATGGATTGCTTCGCTGTCGCTCGCAATGACGGCTAAGCCGTGGCGCGGCGGGTCTCTTCGAGCGTTTTCCAGAGATTGCGAGCCACCCTTTCGACATCCTCGGCGGCGTCGGAATTCGGCGAGCGGATCAGGATCGGCGTCTGGTGGCGGATGGATTCCTTCACCTTGCTGTCGGCGCGGATGATGCCGGCCATCGGCGGCGTGAGGCGCAGGAAATTCTCGCAAGCCTTGAGCAGGGTTTTGTAGGTTTTTTCACCCTCGGCAGCGCTGGGCGCCATGTTGACGACGATGGAAACGTTTTTCGACATGCCCGCCGCGTTGCCGAGCTTGATGAAGGCGTAGGCATCGGTGAGCGAGGTGGGTTCATCGGTCGTAATCAAAACCGTGCGCGTCGCTGAAGCCGAGAGCATTCTAACGGTTCTATCAACGCCCGCGCCGAGGTCGGCGATCACAACATCGTACTGATCGGATACATCAATGAGCTGGTCACGCAAAATTGTCAGGCGCTGCGAGGGCAGGGCGGAGAGCGAAGCCTGTCCCGAACGGCCCGCGATAATATCGAAGCCGCCTTCTTCAAACGGCTGGATAACTTTGTCGATGGAGAGGCGTCCGCGAATAACATCGTTCAGATCACGCTTCGGCATCAGGCCGAGCTGGACGTCAACGTTCGCCAAGCCCAGATCGCCGTCGAACAGGAGAACTTTTCTGCCGGCCTTGGCCATGGCGTGGGCGAGGGTGATGGAAAACCAGGTCTTGCCGACGCCGCCTTTGCCGCTCGCGACCGCAAGAATGTTCTTACCGCGTCTGAAAGACGGGCCGCCGGTCTGCGGGTCGAGCATTTCCTGTGTTTCGGTCGTCATTGCCTGCTTCCTGCTTTCTTATACTCTTTTTTGCCCTCGTTGTATGCCCCCGGCATCAAAAGAGCTGACAGGGAACGCGGATCTAACCCGTAAAGCCCGTCCGCGACCTTCGGCGTGTTGCTGGCATCTGCAAAAGCCATGCCGCCGTGATGGGCAGCGGAGAGAATACCTCCCAGACGGCGGGCGATATCGACCCGGGTGGCGATCAGGCTGTGGACGCCAATGGCCGCGAAAACCCGGGCCATTTCGCCGGATTCGTCGGCATCCGTGCCCGCAGGCAGGACGAAATAGGGATCAACCTCGGCGGCGCCAATAAAGCGTGCGGCGTTTTTGACGTCGGCCTGGTCGAAGGGATTGACCCCAGGCGTGTCGATAAAGACCTGGTCGTAACCCTGAAGAGAGCGCAGCATCTCGGCGAGTTCCTGAACATTCCCGGCCTTTTTAAGGTCAATACGGAGAAGTTTCGTGAAGGCGGCGAGCTGTTCGACACCCCCGGCGCGGACCGTATCCGCGGAAATCACGCCAACCCGTAGGCCATTCATCACGCCGCGCGCGGCGGCCTTGGCGACGGCCAATGTTTTACCGGCGCCCGGCGGTCCGACCATCATGATCGGCTTTTTATGCGCCTTCTGCGGCAGCGGCTGGAAATTATAAAGGTGCTCGATGGCGGCGATGAGCGCGATGGACGGCTGCTCGAGGCCGACGATGGTGGCGCACGATAAAATCTGGTCCATGACATCTTCGGGCACGGAATGACGGAGCAGGACTTCCGTCAGCTCCTCGGCGATGAGGGATTCCTCCTCTTCCTCGTCATATTGCAGCCAGTCTTCGGCATCGGCCGGGCCGGATTTGCTGATTTCGAATGCGGGCGCGCTGTAGGAGGGCGGGTCGATGGCGGCGGTGACATGCACGGCCTTGCCGCCCTTTTCCTCGCGGGTGGCAACTATGATCGCATCTTCACCGAGCGTATCACGGATCATCTGCATCGCCTCTGTCATTGTCTTGGCATAGAAGGATTTCAGCCGCATGGGAGAAACTTGCTTACTCGAATCAGTCTAAATTATAAATTTTCCGGAAAAAGGTTTCCAGCGCAATTTTATTATATTTTACAGGAAAATGAGGTTAAAAAAGCTGGGTTTCAAGCCCGCCTTATAGTCGCATCTGAATTATAGAGAAACCTCAGGGGGCATTTCACTTATAGGTGTCTGTTTATTTGACTCCGTCGATACGGGACCTTTTCTGAATTTGGCTCGTTTAAGTTCCTGAATAGATTCTTGCATTCTAGAAATAATTAAAGAGACATCTTTATCATTCTGTCGCAGGAAATTATAAAAAGCTTTATGCTCTCGCTGATTTTCGACGGTATGTTCCATGAGATATATGATCGATCCGTAGCAGCTAGCAAGATTGGTATATATATTGGTACCTTTAACGGGCTGTATTGCTACAAGACAGGAATTCCCCAGATAATCACTATTCGACAAGCCTGTGTATTCGTTTTTTGGGATTGGCCAGAGATCATTTGACCAATCCGTAGCACCGACATCAACACCGTGGAATGTCACTTTTCCCGTACAAGGGGATAATATCTTTAAACCATCGTAATCGTATATTGGTTGATCTCTTTTAATCCAATATGCACCTGAGGAATCTTTATCGTTCGGATAAGAAAACAGAGCACTTAAGTGACGCTTATGCGTTTCCGTCTTCAATGACACATTTAAAGTGCTAAATACAAAGCGGTTGACCTTGGGCATACGAATTTCAAAATTTTCAAGCTGTTTACCTTCGTACCAAGGGGGACCAGGAGGGGTAAGCGGCTGCACATCCGGGTGCGTACCTTCAACCGCCTGCATGAAAGCCTGAATGCCTTTGATGTTGGGGCAAAGTTTTTTTACGCCTGAAGCCCGGGTAATTACCACGTCACCAATATCACGGCTTTTTGCAAAAATATTCGATACAAACCCTCCGGTGTCGTTTCTTTCAGCGGAGGCTCCCTCAAGGGGGATTGTCTCAATAACCTCTGCAATAGGGCCTTTAATGCGGAGCATGCGCGCATTGTCAAATTCATAAGTGAGCTTACGGACAGAGCTACCCAGACCAAGCGCAACATAAGGTGTAAAAGTAATTCCCATTGTAAAATCTCCACGCAGTGATTGTTTGTGCACGTAGTGGTAGCGCAGATTAGGCGGCGATGTCAATTTTATGGGAAAAAAATCACTAAAAAACGCCGGTTTCATCAATCCACCGGCGTTCTTTGGCAGTCATTAAAATACTATCCCTGTCCCGGCGGGAAAGGTGTCGGTGCGTTTGAACCAGATACGGCAGGTACAACGACCGGCATCATTTCGAGATGTTTGCTCGCGATATATTGTTTTACTTGGATCGGTGTCACGGTTTTATCCTCACGCGTTTTGAGAATATCTATGGCCTGAAATACGTTCCAGTAAACGTGCCGGGGGTGACCTCTGTTTTCCAGAACCTGTAAAACTTTTTCATGAGGCGCGGCCTGATACTTATCTGCTTCTTCTGCGGGAACAAGGGGTTGATGTGAGAATAAATATTCTGAATTGAACAAGTCCTTTAATTGGGTGATATCAGTGATGATGCCGTCCTCCGGCATAAAGATAGAAGGCGTAAGTAAATTCGAAGCTGAAAACTTCCTTAATATGCCGGATATGCCGGCAGGCAGGGCCTCAAGTCCAAATGTCGCTATACGGGTTTTCGCGAGGACATGATCGCCGGGTTTTACATGCCAGTTCAAAAATTTTTCCGATCTGTTCCTGTTCAGAAGACTCAGCATGTCTCTCGTCAAATTCACTTGCGTGACAATGTAAGGGAGGGATGTGTATTTCGCGGGGTCTTTTAAGTCATCGACAGTGACAGTTTTTACGTTGCTGTTAGCGCCAGATGGGTTTGCGAGGGCCATTTTTATCTCCGTGTGTGAAATTCCTGTTCAGCACCTTGGTAGCCCGGCGGAGATAACTATGTCAATTATTTTATGGCAAAGACAAGGTAGAAAGGCGGTGGTTTCATTAAACCTGAGGCTGTAGGGCGATTAAATCTGCCCCAGCGTGCGAATGCGCGCCTTTGGGTGGATTTCATTTTGCGACATCACCACCGTCTGAGGCCGGAAGCGCTCGATCACGCTGCGTACATACGGGCGGATGCCGGGCGAGGTGAGGAGCACGGGAATTTCACCCTCCATCGAAAATCTTTCATAGGCGCCGCGAATGGCGCCGATAAATTCCTGCAGGCGCGAGGGCGGCATGGCAAGCTGCTTGTCTTCGCCGGCACCGACCAGAGATTCCGCGAAAGCCTGTTCCCATTCCGGCGACATGGTGACGAGCGGCACGACGCCGTTATTGTTGGTGGCGGAGTCGCAAAGCTGGCGGGCGAGGCGTGAGCGAACATGTTCAGTGATATGCGCGGTGTTCTTGGTATAGGCGGCGGCTTCGGCGATGCCCTCTAAAATCGCGGGCATGTCGCGCACGGAAACGCGCTCTGAAAGCAGGCGCTGCAGAACGCGTTGCAAGCCGCCGACTGAAACCTGGGTCGGTACGACATCGGCGACAAGCTTCTGGTATTCCTGGCCGAGTTCGTTGAGCAGTTTCTGCGTCTCGGCGTAGTTGAGCAGGTCGGGCATGTTGTCTTTGATGATTTCCGTCAGGTGCGTCGTGATGACGGTCGGCGCATCGACAACCGTGTAGCCTTTGAAGTGGGCTTCCTCGCGGTAACGCTCATCGATCCACATTGCCGGTAAACCAAAAGTCGGCTCGGTCGTGCTTTCGCCGGGCAGGGAAATCGGCGAGCCGGTCGGATCCATGCACATCAACATGCCGGGGCGCACTTCGCCGCGACCGGATTCAATTTCCTTGATGCGCACGGTGTAAGTGCTGGCGGGAAGTTGAAGATTGTCCTGGATGCGTACGGCCGGGAGCACGTAGCCCATATCTTCCGCGAGTTGTCTGCGCAGGCCCTTGATCTGGTCGGTGAGCTTGTTGCCGCCTTCGCCCTGCACGAGCGGGAGGAGGCCGTAGCCGAGTTCTAACCGGATCGTATCCATGGCGAGCGCCTTGGAGATCGGCTCCTCCGCAGGTTTGACGCCGACGGGCTTGGCGGTTTTGGCTTCGATTTCTTTTTGTGCGGCAAGAGCCTGCCGCTGCGACGACATATAGGCGAGGCCGCCGATGACAGCGGCGAGCGTCAGGAATGGCGCGGCGGGAATGGCGGGAACAAGGCCGAGCGCGGCAATCAGGCCGGCCGACATCGCCATCGCGCGCGGATAACGGCTGAACTGGTCGAACAGCGCCTGATCGGCGGAGCCTTCGACGCCTGCTTTTGAAACCAGCAGACCCGCCGACACCGAAACGATCAAGGCCGGGATCTGCGTCACAAGGCCGTCGCCGATAGTGAGGAGCGTATAATTCTTCGCCGCATCGGCCAGCGACATATCGCGCGAGACGACACCGATGACGATGCCGCCAATGACGTTGACGAAAACGATCAGCAGGCCCGCGATAGCATCGCCGCGTACGAATTTCGCCGCGCCGTCCATTGCGCCGTAGAACGTGCTTTCCTGCTCGAGTTTTTTGCGGCGCATTTTGGCTTCGTCTTCGGTGATCAGGCCTGCGGACATGTCGGCGTCGATGGCCATTTGTTTTCCGGGCATGGCGTCCAACGTAAACCGCGCCGCGACTTCGGCGATACGGCCCGAACCCTTGGTAATAACGACAAAGTTGACGATGACAAGGATGGCGAAGACGATTGTGCCGATCACATATTCGCCGCCGACGATGAATGTGCCGAACGCCTCGATGACGTGACCCGCCGCGTCCGGCCCTTCATGGCCGTTTTCGAGAATAAGACGGACCGAGGCAACGTTCAGCGCAAGCCGCAGCGACGTGGCGACAAGCAGCACGGTCGGGAAGGTGGAGAAATCCAAGGGGTGCTGGATGAATAGCACGGTCATCAAAATCATGACCGACAGCGCGACGGAAATCGACAGGCCGAAATCCAGCAGGAAAGTCGGCACCGGGATCAGCATGAACAGGATGATCATGACGATCGCGAGCGCGAAGATCACGTCGCCGCGGAAATAAGGCGCAATCGCCGCCATGGTGCCGCCAGCCGAAGGCCCGCCGCCAGGTGTGGCAGCGAAACTTGTTGTGGCAGGCAGTCTTGAACCGGGCGCGTCGGCCATGGAAATCAGGTCGTCGGAGTAAAAAGGAACAGTCGAAAATACCAGCGCTTATTGTATCCGGCCCGGGCCTGACATGCAAACGGGGCGGTTTTACGGTGCGGGCAGTGATTTTGGCTTTTGGGCGGCCGCTGTCGATTCTCCGAACCCTTCCAGTCCAGGCTGCCCGGGCAGAGAGCCATTTTTCAACATCTGCTCAACTTTTAAAATCATGTCATCAATTTGCTTTGCCTGTTTTACTTTTTCAGCCTGGAGTTTTGGATCTTCGAAATTGTTACCGCGCCCGTCCTCGCCGTGGCTGAGAAACATAATCTCCGCATGCATAGGCGCAGAAGGATCCAGACCCGGAAGGCTTAAGCCTTTGGCATCTGCGGAAGTAGAACTCACGCGGGGATTTTTAGGGTCGATGACCGGTATGCCCTCGAGATTGTTATCCAGGAGGAGATATTCGTCGCCATCCTTCACCACGACAAAAGCATGGGGTGCCGGAAGGCTGAATTGACCGACCGTATATTTCATTAAGCCTCCCACAAGAAAAATGTCATGAGGGTCGACGCCGCCATGCGACAATAATCCTGCCATGAATCTTTTGTAATCGTCGCAATCCCCGCGAGGATTTTTTGCGAAATCGACAAAGGGGATTTTTTCCCCAGGCAGATCAGCTTGCAATTCAGGCTTTATATAGGCAACGGCAAAACTATGGGCGATGGCAGCTTTTTCAGCAGTGGTTTCGGCAGTACGGATTTTATCTATGACTTTACGCACCGGTTCAGGCAAATCTTCGTAAGCGCCCAATGTTTCTTCCAGACTTTGAAATTTTCCGCGCGGGGCGAAAGAAAAATCCTTGTTACCGGGAATCTGGCGCATGAAGGTTTCGAGGGAGCGGGGAGGGGGTAGCAGGTCGTCTGCGATGACATCTCCGATTTCAAAAGAAGGCTTATCAGCCATGTGCAGTTCCTACGGTTTCATAACGGCTGGTGGTTTGGTTGCCGGTTCGGCGGCGGCAGGCGCCGGATTGCTCATCGCCACCTTGAGGATATCGGCGCTGTAAACAGAGGCCGAGGCGAGGCCCATGACAAGCGAACCGTCAGGGTCCGATATCCCGTATTTTTTCATGGCCTCGTCCGCCGTCTTTTTCATGTCCTCGGTGATTTTAGCGGGATCCACCGTCCATCTTTTCGACGCGATCATGTCTCGCCCCAAAGCGGCGTAGGAGCTGACGAACTGGCCGTAACTCATCGTGTCGGCTTGAAAATAATGATCGATATTGTCGACACCCTGGGATTTGAAAATGTCTTTCAAAGTGGAAATCAAAGCCCGCTCGACGGGCTGATCTGCGGGTGCCAGCTTGAAAAGGCCAAGCAACGTCTGTGCGTTGGTGCCGAAGCCGATCAGATCGGAAAATTTGGGCGCGCCACTGGCGGCCTGTTCGAAAGCTTTGACGCCGGGAATGAATTTCAAATAGCCCCGCAGGAAGGAAATGAAGCCTACACTGAGGGCTTCGGCCAGTTCCGGATTGTCGCCGAGACCCAGCATTTTCAGGATTTTTTTCGAATAATCGAAAACGCTCTCGGGGATTTCGGTGATCTTCTCGCCGGTCATGCAGCTGAAATAGGCGGCAGGACTTTTTGAAATCTTCGGTCTGCCGGATTTCTGGATCAGCGACTGACCCTGCGTAACCATCGGGATGGCGGCGGTACCCGCCCAGTCCTTGACGCCGTCGGGCAGGAAATTGAACATCGCCGTAGCGACCCAGCCCATGTCGTCTTCTTCTTTTTCTCCTTTTTTCTCTTCTTTTTTTTCTCCAGCAGCGGGAGGAGGCGCAGCAGCAGGCGATGGCGTTCCACCCGCAGATGTCGTGGCGGGCGGCGGCGTTTGTTGCGCGGGAGACGCAGGCGTTTCGCCTGTTGCATACTGGGTAAAGCGGTCAAGGGTCGCCTGCAAAAGAGCACTGCCTTGATCGGTCAAACGTTTTTGATTGTTGGGATCTTGTGTGGCCTTCCAAAGATTGCCGAGGGAATCTTTGACGCCTGAACTGGTCGCCGAACCTTTATCGTCGGTCATATGAACACACCTTTATTATATTGCCGCTTTAGTTTTTTAATTTTTTTATAGTTTTTTAGAGTTGCCTTCAGTGTACCGAAAAATCGTCACCGGTGCATTAAAAAGATAAAAATATGTGTTATTTCAATTAGTTATTCGCCAGTAGCCGAGGCGGGGATGTTTACGCCCTCGTCCTTGTACTGGTTCAACTTGTTCCGGAGAGTCCGGATGGAAATGCCGAGGATGTTGGCGGCATGGGTGCGGTTGCCGAGGCAATGCTCTAACGTGTTGATGATCAGGTCGCGCTCGACGGCGGCAACGGAACGGCCAATGAGAGATTCCACCGCGCCGGAATTCTGGACGGGTTTTGCTTCCGCCTTTGCAGCCGCTTCTTTTGGTACGACCGAAAGATGGCCGGGCGTATCGATGTGAATGGCATCGGCCTCGATCTCGTCTTCCATGGAAACGAGGATCGCGCGGTGCATGGTGTTTTCCAGCTCGCGGATATTGCCGCGCCAGCCGTAGGATTTCATTTTCTGCGTTGCCGCCGCCGATATTTTTTTACGGCCAACGGCATTTGCATCGGCGTATTTGTCGGCAAAAAACTGCGCCAGCGCCGGCAGATCGACAGGACGTTCGCGCAAACTCGGCAGGCGGAGGTTCACAACATTGAGACGGAAATAAAGATCTTCGCGGAAACCGCCGGATTTCACATACGCCTCTAAATCGCGGTTGGATGTCGCGATGATGCGCACATCGACCTTCACCGCGTCGTTCGAGCCGACGCGGGTGATTTCTTTTTCCTGTAATACGCGAAGTAACTTCGCCTGGAGCTGCGGCGCCATCTCGGAAACTTCGTCTAACAACAACGTGCCGTTGGTGGCTTCTTCGAATTTACCGATGCGGCGCGAGGTCGCGCCGGTGAACGCGCCTTTTTCATGGCCGAACAGTTCGGATTCCAACAAGTTTTCAGGAATCGCTGCGCAGTTCACCGCGATGAACGGGCCGTTGCCGCGTTTCGATTTGCGGTGGATATATTGCGACATCACTTCTTTGCCCGTGCCGGATTCGCCGGTGATGAGAACGGTGGCTTCGGAAGGCGCGATCTTGTCGCCGAGCTTCACGACGTCTTTCATCACGGCATCGCCCGCGATCATGGTGTTGTTATCTTCGGTAACGGCAGCGAGCAGTGCGCCGATCAGTTCGGAATCCGGGGGCAGGGGGATGTATTCCTTGGCGCCTTGCTGAATGGCTTTCACGGCGGCGCGGGCGTCGTTGTTGATGCCGCAGGCGATGACGGGAATGTGGATGCGTTCTAGCTTCAGGCGCTCGATGAACTCACCGATCTTCTGTTTGACGTCGATCATGACGAGGTCGGCGCCCTTGCCGTTCAGCAATGCACCGATGGCTTGCTCCGTATCCTCGCAATGGACGACCTTGGCCCCCTTGTGAAGGGCGATCTTGCCTGCCTGCGATATATAGCCTTCGAGCTGGCCGATGATCATCAAACGCATGATACTGATATACCAGCGTTTAACGCACAATCAAATGGGGTAATTGACACAATATAGAAAAAGCCCGCCCCGAAGGGCAGGCTTTTTGAGGGTAACAGTCAACTGAGAGGCAAACGCCTGTTAGTCAACTCTTACGATTGTGGCAGGTTCCTCGATACGGTCCAGCTGTCCGTCCTGTACAACAACGTTCAGGTTTTCGCGGGTCATGTAGGAACCGTTCGGAGCGTAAAAGCGGCTGCCGTTGGCGGCTACTTTATAAACCGTTTTACCTTCGATGATCAGCTTCTCGTCTTCAAACGTGGTGAAGGTCGCAACGCGGTTCGCAGGATTCGTACGGAAATCCTCTTCGCTTTGCATTTCGATACGGTAAGCGCCATCGTTGTGCGACGATGCTGACTGATCGACCCTTTTATAGGTGTAGGAATGGTTGGCTTCGTTGTAATTACGGTCTTTTGCTTCCGCAATAACCGGGAATACAAGTGCTGCAGCCCCGGCAATGAGTGCTAACTTTTTCATTGGTAGTCTCCTTTTCAATTCCCGTTTTCTTGCAACGGGGCGAGTTTATGTTACGAAATACCAATAAATGTGTAAGGAAAAAGTTCCCAATACGGGTTTTCCAATAAATTCAATATATCTAGATGCTGTTGTTAAGTGCGGTCGGATTTAACGATTTCCGTCATCGTCACGCCGAGCTTGTCTTCGACAACCACGACCTCGCCACGGGCGACGAGGCGGTTGTTGACATAAATATCGATGGCTTCGCCGACCTTGCGGTCCAGTTCGACCACGGCGCCCCGGCCAAGTTTCAGGAGTTGGCTGACCTGCATGGTGGATTTGCCGAGTACGGCGGAAATCTGGACGGGGATGTCATAGATCGCGTTGACATCGCTCGCCATCGGCTCGCCGACTTCGAATTCATTAACATCAGTCTTCAGGCGCGCATCGTTGTCGATTTCGCCGAGATTCATGCCTTTTTTGGCCTTGTCATCTTCTGTGCTCATGCGCCTTCTCCGGCCGGGGGAACCCCGGGCTGATCCTTATCATGACCTTTTAGGCCCTTTTTCGCAAGGACCTGCTCTATGGAAGACCTGATTTCATCCGCAACCATCTGCGGATTACGCAGTGCGCCGCCCTCGTGCCAGGCCAGGCGACAGGCACCCGGCGCAAGGGTTTCATCGCCTTTGACCGTGAATTTGATTTCGAAGCCGGATTCTTTCAGGGAATTGAGGTGAGTCTCAATCGCACCGACAACGTCGGGGGTGACCATGACGGCGACCTGATTCTGGCCTTCCTGCTGCTTGATGATATCGGAGATCGATTGCTTCAGTTCCTCGAAGCCCGCGGTCTTGTTGTAAACCGGGAACAGGCGCTCGAAAATCAAAAGGCAAAGCGCCAGCGTTTCCTGTTCGAAAATCTTTTCGCGCTGGGCTTCGGCGGCGGTGAGGGTGGTGAGCTGCTTGTTGATCTGATCGAGGATTTGCGCGGTGAGTTTGAGCTGCGAAGTTTCCGCTTCTTTCAGGCCCTGCTGGCGTCCTTCAGAGGTGGATTTTTGTTTGGCTTCGGCAAGTTGCTGTTCGCTGAATGACGGCGGCGGGGGTTCATCGGTATGCCCGTCATCGAAAATATTTTCGTTGAAGAAATATTTCTTACCGTCGTGAATGGCTTTGCCTGTCATCTACTCTTTACCAATAAACTGATTAATAGATCATCTGGTCTTCTTCGGTGCCGGTGGCGATGACGATTTCGCCGCGGGCCTCGAGGTCTTTCGCGACGTTGACGATGTATTGCTGCGCTTCTTCTACGTCCTTCAGGCGGACAGGGCCCATCGCGCCCATGTCTTCCTTGAGGATCTTCGCGGCACGTTCTGACATATTGGTAAAGAACAGCTCGCGGAGCGTTTCGGCGGCGCCCTTGAGCGCAACCGGCAGCTTGTCCTTGTCGACAGCGCGGATAAGCGTCTGGATCGCGGTCTGGTCGAGCTTGCCGAGATCTTCGAAGGTGAACATGAGCGAGCGGATTTTCTCGGCGGCGTCCGGCGAGTTCTTTTCTAACTGCTCCATGAAACGGCCTTCGACGTTGCGGTCCATGTTGTTGAAGATCTCCGCAATCATCTCGTAGCTGTCGCGGCGCTGGGTCTTCGCCAGGTTGGTCATGAACTCGGTGCGGAGCGTCCTTTCGACTTCTTCCAGGATTTCTTTCTGCACGGCTTCCATGCGGAGCATACGGTGAATGACTTCCAGCGCAAAGTTTTCCGGCAACATCGCGAGGACGCGGGCGGCGTGATCGCTCGAAACTTTAGAGAGAACGACGGCCACGGTCTGCGGATATTCTTTTTGCAGGAATGTGGAGAGAATTTCCTCGTTCACGTTGCCGAGTTTTTCCCACATGTTACGGCCTGCCGGGCCGCGAATTTCTTCCATGATGTTATCGATGCGGTCCTTGGAAATACCGGCTTTGTTCAACATGCGCTCGGTTGAATCCTGTGTGCCGACTAAGGCGTTGGTCGATGACATCTGCTCGGCGAAATCTACGAATAGGAGCTCAACCACTGTCGGGCTGACCTTGCCCAGTGTCGCCATGGTCTGCGAAATTTCCATGATCTCGTCATCATCCATATGCTCGAAAATCTTGGCAGTCTGATCTTCGCCAAGCGAAAGCATCAGGATGGCCGCTTTTTCAGGGCCGGTAAGGGTGCGGTAATCTTCGCGGACGCGTAATGCCATGGCTCGTTAAGCTCCCGGTTCCTGGGTCATCCAGCTACGCAAAACGGCAACTGTTTCATTCGGATAATTTTGCACGATTTCCTCGACCTTCTTGACCGAAGAGGCTTTCACCTTGCCCTCGACACCCTGCATGTTGATCAAACTCTCCTCGGCGTCCTTGCCGCCCTGCGCCGCCATGAATTCATGGTTGGAAGGGCCGGTAAGAGCGGGGCTCGGCGGGCGCACGCCCAGCAGGTCGGCCTCAAGGCTGTTGTCGATCTCAGGTGCTTCAGAGATCAGGAGGCGATTGACCATCGGCTGCAGCACCAGCATGACCACGAGAATGATCATGATGGCCACGGTGACGATCTCGGCCACATCCAGCAGTTTATTTTTTTCGAATCCGAACAACATGCGGTCGTCGGTGAACTCGCCTTGATCAGTGTCGACGCTGGCGAATTGCATGTTGACGACTTCAATCGTATCGCCGCGCTCTTCATTAAAGCCGACTGCGCTTTTGACCAGCGCCGTGATCTGCGTGATTTCCTGTTCGCTACGTGGCTCGTAAACCATTTCAGGTTTTGCGCCTTTGTCTTCTTCCTTGGCTTCCTCGCCTTCGGCAGGGGCGGCTTTTTCAGCGGGCTTGTAACGGCCATCGACCAGGACGGCGACGGAGAGTTTTTTGATTTCGCCGACCTCGCGTATGGTGCTGCGGATGGTCTTGCCGATTTCGTAATTGGTGACTTCCTCGGTGCGGTTGCTTTCGTTCGTCGGGCCGCCGCCGAGCAGATCGCCGCTGGCGCCGGGAAGGTTGTTCTCGACGCTCACATCCTCGCCGCCTTCTCCCTGTTCAGTGCTGCTTTCAGTCGTTGTCTGCGCCGAGCGCACGACCTGTTGCTCAGGATCGAACAATTCTTCGTTGGTGCTGATGCGGTCGAAATTGATTTCAGCCGTGACAGTGGCGCGGACATTGCCGTAGCCGACGATGCGGCTGACCTGGTCTTCGACTTTCGAAGTCATGTTGGTTTCGTAATTGCGGCGCATTTCTTCGGTCTTCATCGTCATCAAATTGACTTCCTCTTCGCCGCCGCGCGCGAGAAGGGTGCCCTTGTTATCGATGATGGAAACGTTGGACGCTTTCAGGCCCGGAACAGCCGAGGCAATGAGCGACTGGATTGCGGATATCTGCGAGCTCTCAATGCCGCCGGTGCCGCGCAGGCCCAGGAATACGCTGGCGCTGGAGGGGCGGGCTTCGCGGCTAAATAATTCTCTTTGGGGCAGGACGATATGTACACGTGCATTGTGAACGCCCTGAAGTGAACTGATGGTGCGTGCAAGCTCGCCCTCGAGCGCGCGGACCTGGTTGATGTTCTGGACGAAGTTCGTGGTTCCGAAACCGGAATCCTTGTCGAAAATTTCATAGCCCATCGAGCCGCCATTCGGCAGTCCGGCTTCGGCCAGCAGTAAGCGTGCGCGGCCAACTTCTTTTTCCGCCACCATGATGCGCGTGCCGTCGGCGGAAACATCGAAAGGAATTGAACCCGACTGGAGCTTGCTGGCCATGGCGCTGGAATCGGCGGTCGAGAGATCGGAGTAGAGCACTTTCATGTCCGGCGTGGACACCCGCAGCGATACGAACACGAAAAACAACAGGAGGCCGACCAGAATCGCCCCCATGACGCCAAGACGCGAGGGTCCCAGCTGCTTCATTGTGTCTACAAAATTGCTCAACCGATCCTGCCTTTTGCTTCAGCTTTTCCTGATATTAGCAGCCTCCCGCATGGGGGAGGTCGTGAAAATACCAGTTTTATTGGTTATTTATGCGAATTTTATGCCAGTTACGCGTGCGAGAATGATGGACGGGACGGTTGGAAATTCTCCATCCCGAAACCATTATAATATGTTTTTTAACCATTTTCCATGTCTGCTGTGGATAAGGCCGGAATTGCGCATCTATTTGTATAATCGGGGTTTTTTCAAGAATACGAAGTTGTTTTCAGTTCTTTGGTTAATTTGTACTATAAATACTAGAGTTAAAGCATAGAATATGACGTTTTTACACACTTAATACATTAATAAAAAGTGAATATACTTCAAGTAAATACGCATCCCCAGGAAACCCGCAGAACTCCCGCGAGTCGGGGTTGTAAAGGATGTTTTAAGCCTTTGTTTATTCAATTTCTTGACATTTGTGCTGTTCCGCAGTAACATGATAATAGGGTAGTATGTCTGGATTTTGTGTAGCGTTTTTTCAAGTATTCAAACCGCCACCGGAATTCCAGATAAGGTTAGGGATTTATGATTGAAGCTGTGAACGCAGTCGTTGCCAATGCTTCGCTCCTCCGCGGTTCCGCGGAGCAGGCGAGCGCTACGCGTTCTTTCGCCGCCAATCCCGCGCGTGTTCAGGAAGTTATTCAGGCGCCGTATGTCAGCCCGTTCATTTACGTCGATGTGAACTACGACAAAGCGGTTTTGCAAATTCGCGACAGCGATACCGGCGACGTTCTCAAACAATTTCCGTCCGAACAGACGATGGCTATCCGTAGCAGGATCGCGCAGAGCCAGGCAGCGCAGACGCAACCCGATGTTCCGGATGCTCCCGCGCCTCAGCGCCAGCAGGCCGAAGCGCCGAAAATTGATACGCCTGCGCCGCAACAGAATGCGCAGGCGCAAGTGGCTGCCAGTGCTTTGGAGAGCACCGCTCAGGCCGCAGCCGCCGTCAGCGCGCCGCCGACCAGCGGTAATGTCGTCGTAACGGCGTAAATTTATGAAATAAACGGCACAAAGGACGCTTTCGGCGTCCTTTTTTATTGTGGCCGTGCCGTCATTGCGAGAAGGCCCCATTCTTTTTAGGGCCGACGAAGCAATCCAGAAAAAATGGATCGCCACGCCAACTGCGTTGGTTCGCGATGACGGGGAATAAAGGTTTATTTCTTCGGCGCTTCGCCCTGGGTTTCAGCGGCAGGCTTCGTCATCAAGCCCGCAGCGATTTCGCGGTTGATATTGATCAAGACGTCGAGCTTTTCCTTCTTCGGGTCCGACATAATGTCGATCTCGCGCTTGAAGATGAAGTTCGCCAGGTTGACGATGTTGCTGCGCAAATCTTTCGGCCTGTTTCCTTCGGTATTTTCCACCGCCGTATCATAGAACATCAGCCAGATATTGCGGTTGAATTTGAGCGTCGCCTCGATCACTTCGAGATTGGCATCGCCCCAGTTCTCCTGAAGGTCCTTGAACATCTGCGCGGCCTTGAGCAAGACGCGTGCTTCCGTCTCGCGCTGGTCGGGCGTGTGCTGCTGCGCGTGGTTGCCATAGGCGCTGGCGGCGGCGGCGTAAGGATTGTTAGGCTTTTTTGAGGACATTTTCCACCAGTTCACGTTCATGTTCGATCAGTTCTTTCGATACTTTCAGCGCCTTGTAATACGTGCCGTTCATGATGTGATCGTTGATCTGCATGAAAAAGAATGCAGCACTCGGCGAGGCGTGCTGAACTTCCTCGACCATGCCGAAATATTTCTGATGATAATCGCCAGGCGTGCGCGAAAGATACATGCACTGGACCAGGAAGTAGATGCGCTTGCATGGCGTGTTGGCCATGTCTTCCTGCATGACGTCTTTCTCGCGGATGATCGGTGCGTCGCCGGCGATGTGCAGGCGGGCACGCTGGCTGTCATTCGTGATGACGGCCTCGCCGATCAGTATTTTCTCTCCGGGCTTTAAATCGATGATCAGTCCCATGGGAATTCTTCCTCTCTCACTGTAAGGCAGCTTCTGCCGCTTCTTATAGTATACCCATGAAATGCCTAAAAAAAGGTGAAATTAATGCTGATTTTATTGTCATCCCGGCAGAAATTTTTTTTCGTCATTGCGAGCGTAGCGAAGCAATCCATCTTTTAAATGGATTGCCGCGTCGGCCCAAAAAAAAGAAGGGGCCTCCTCGCAATGACAATGCAATGAAAAAGGCCGGGAATTTCTTTCCCGGCCTTTTGGTACCTAAATTTTCTTTTAAAACTAGAAGAGCCTGAGGACCGACTGTTGCGACTGCGCGGCCAGCGACAGGGCGGTGACGCCTAACTGCTGTCTGGTCTGCAGAGCCAGAAGGTTTGCGCCTTCTTCATTCTGGTCGGCGGTGACGAGATCGGCCGCACCGGCTTTCAGTATCGAGATCGTGCTCTCCGTGAAGTCACGGCGGGTCTGGATGATCGACAGGCTGTTGGCAATTGTCGTGCCGAAGTTACGGACCGTATCGAGAGCCGTAATGGTTGCATCGATAGACAACTGAACATTTGCAGTATTGCTGAAGTTAGCAACTTTGATTCCCAGGCCGGCAGCAGAAAGGTCTGAGCCGACAGTGGCCAGGGTATTGGTGCGATCTTCATTGAAGAAGGTCGTCAGCGTATCGCCCTGCAGCAGGTTGACGCCGCGTATGTTTGCGTCCTCAACCAGGCTATCGATCTGTCCGCGGATGGTGTTGAAGTCATCCTGGAACTGCGTGACGTCGGCGTTCGACCCGGAGAAGTTGAACCGTTCGCTGATGTCGTTGCCTGCAGCGCCGAGGACAACGTCCGTCGGGATCACGGCTGCCGCGACAACGCTCTGCGATCCGCTGAAGCCGAAGTCAATCGTGGATGCGGCGTTGGCTTGGAATTGCAGATCGACGTAACCAACCGAGTCGGCAAATTCCAATTCAATGCGGCCCGTGGTTCTATTGAATGACGCCACGACTTTGGTATTCACCGTAGCGTTGTTGTTAATGTCGTCGATCAGGTCCTGGATAGTGTTGGTATCCAGAAGGGCTGCAGTTGTGGTTGTTATTACGCCATCAATGTTCAGAATAACCTGGATGCTGTCGGCGCCGGCGTTGTCCAGAAAGCCGGCCTGTGCGCCAAGCGTGTCGCTGGAGTTGTACAGGCCGTTAGTCGCCACTCCGTTGGTTAGCTGGGAATAAAGAGTGCGTCCAGCAATGGCTGTTCCACCTTGACGAGTGCCTGCAACGGTTTCTTCTGTACCAACAAAGGTTTCAAGACCGAGGAACGCATAACCATCCGCGCCCAGAGAGGTTGTTCCGTCTTGAATACGGATTGAAGCTCCGACTTCTTTAGAGGTAAGCGTCAGCCTGCCGTTGGCATCAACGGTTGCCTGGACGTAAGGGTTGATTGCGGCGTCCGCATTGATATAGCCGGCAACGTTATAAATGGTATCTGCTGCCGCAAAGTTTACAACGTTCGCCGCGGATGTTACAACCGTACCGTTGGCGCGCACAACACTGATGGTGATGTCGTCACCCACAGCGATCGTACCGCCGGATGCGGCAACCAAAGCACCGGTAGTGTTAAGATTTTTGCTGCTCTTGATCTGGGCAAAGCCGGAAGCCGCAAGAGTCGCGGATTTGGCGTCTTCAGCAATGGCCTGAGCCTGTTCGACAAGAGCTGAAACAGCCGTCACGCCCGTGTTGGCCTCCTCGATCGTGCGGATCGAGAGATTGATGCCATCCAGAAGGCGGCCAAGGTCGCTTGCGCGGTTAGACAAGGATTGCGAGGTGAAGAACTTCTGCGCGCCGTCAAGGGCCGAGTTGATCTTAAGACCGGTTGCCAGACGAAGCTGGACCGAGTCGATCAATCTCTGTGTGCTTTGAAGGGAGAGAAGGTTATTCCGCAACGCTGCGGATAGTACGACGTCTGTGGAAGCCATTTTAGTTTCCTTTCCTAGGTTTACTTATGCGTCCTGCATAGGCCGAATACTTCGACCGTATTTTATTAGAATATACCATAAAAATGAAGGGAGCGTTAACGCCCTTTTTATAAACTAACGATTGATTTTCAGGGGTTTTTGAACGCCAGGCAAGAATATTGGCGTTTTTTGCCATAAGGACTGTGGATGATTTAAGCCCATTCTACAGTGCTTCCCCCGCAAAAGCGGGGGTCTTAACAAAAGCAGGAAAGGTCCCCGTTTGCACGGGGAAAGCAAAAAAGCAGGCGGCTTATATATAGGAGAAAAGAAGGGGGGCGCACCAGACGGTTGGGTTCATCCACCGGGGTAAGGGTGGCTGGGCTTGGTCCGGTGCGCCCGGCTGAGGCCGTCGAACCCCTCCTGGATTCGCCTTCCGCAGCAGGTACCCGGGGCCCAAAACTCCCAGGGGGTTAGGGAATGCCGGGTAGCATACCCTGAGGTCCTGGGCCCCGAATTCTTATTCCTTCTGTAGTCATCCCGGCGAAAGCCGGGATCTTATTCCGTTATTTCACGAGACCCCGGCTTTCGCCGGGGTGACTACGGATTTGTTACCTGAGACGTAACAAATCCTCCGTCATCTGGTCGACCGTGGTGATCACTTTCGTCGCGGCACCGAAGGCGCGCTGCGAGATGATCAGCCTTGCGAATTCGTCCGCGAGGTCGACGTTGGAAGCTTCCAGTGTCGAGGGCTCGACGAAACCGGCGCCGCCGCTTCCGGCTTCGCGTAGGTTTTCTTCGCCTGATTCTTCGGACTCTGAATACGCCGTTCCCGAAACTTCGGTCAGGCCGCTTTCGTTTGCGAAGGTAATCAGCGGGATCTGGTAAAGGTCCGCTGATGCGCCGTTCGAGAACCGCGCGACAATGCGTCCTTCGCGGGTCAGTTCCACGCCGGTCCGGAGGCCGAGCTCAGCGCCGTTCTGGTCAGAGAAGATGACGTCGAAGTTACCGGTGAACTGGCTGAAGCGCGAAACGTCGATGCCGATCGTTTGCAGGCCCGAGCCGTTGCCCCAGTTGACGTCCGGGATTTGGATGTCGACATCGCCGTTGGCGTCCGCCGTGGCGTTCAGAGAACCGTCGCTGTCGAAGTTCAGGAGGCCGCGGGTGATCTGGCTGCCGTTCGGGTGGCGAACCACGACCTGCCACCAGCCCTGCGTGTTGGCCGTGGTGAGGTCCTGGAAATCAGGGAAGATTTCTTCGCTGTTCGACAGGACGTTATCGGTGTTGCCGGGCGGCATGTTCGGAGCGGTAAGGGCCGCGCCGACATCGCTCATTGCCAGATCCGTCAGTGGTGTACCGACCGTGTTAGTCAGCGAGATCGTATCCGCGCGATTGACGCTTTCGATGATCAACTCACCGTCTTCATTGATGCGTGCCTCGATTTCGCCAGGGAAGTTGGTGTTGATAGCATCAATCAGTTCGCCAACCGTCTGGTAGCCGACGGCGCCGCCGCCGACTGCCGCATTATTGTCGTATTCAAAGATGAACGGACCGGTGCCGCTTGTGACGTTGTCGAGGGTGAAACGGTCGCCGTCCGCAATGCCGGGGATAAGCGCAAGGTCCGTATCGCGGTCAAGAATGACCGAGGTGTTGGAAATCGATACAACCGTCGGCGGGTAGACATGGTGGAATTCCAGCGTCAGCGTTTGCGAGCCGCCGAGAGAGTCGAACACCGTCAGGCCGCGTGTGAAGTGCGCGGCGCCGTCGGCGCTGACACCCTGTGGTGCGGGCGAGGGGCCTGCGCCGAGGTCGGTATAGGTCGTTCTTTCCTGACTGGCGTTAAGGTTAATCGCCAGTTCCGCCGAGGTCGTCGGACGGGTCAGTCCGCCGAGAAACGCAACGTCCGCCTGTACGAGCGAAGTCAGGTCTCCCTGGTTGGCGGGCAGGTTACCGTCGGTATCGATCGGCCATGCATAAAGCACGAAGCCCGAAGCATTGCGGAGCAGGCCTTGCGCGTCTTCACTGAATTGGCCGGCGCGTGTGTAGAGGAATGGCTGGCTGGAGTCTGTCGAACGCTTGACCGGGAAGAAACCGTTACCGGCGATCGAGCCGTCGGTTCCGGACGAGGTCTGCTGAATGGAGCCCTGGGCGTCGACGCGCTGGATGCGGTTAACGGAAACCGTACCCGGCGAGTAACGTGCGAGACGGCTTTCCGTCGTCACGAGGCTGTTGAAAGCGGCTTCGGAACGTTTGAAGCCTGTCGTGTTCACGTTTGCGATGTTGTTCGAGATGATCGCCGTGCTTTGCGACTGTGCAAAGAGCGCCGACACGCCTGTAAATAATGATCCAAAAAGTCCCATGGTTAGTCTCCTTTATGTTTAAAATTAAAAAACTGGTTGATGAAAAAAATCATGCTGGCTCCGGCGGTACGTTGGCGCTGAGGATATCCATCAGAAGAATGCTCTCGCCGTTGACGACGAGATAAATATCGCCGTTGTCCGTTTCGACGCCGGTCACGCGGCCCGCGCCGACGACCTGCGTATCGATGCGGTTGTCGCTGGCATCAATAGCGTCGATGGTGATTGTGTATTCGCCTGCAGGCGCCTGCGTGCCGTCATTGAAGCGGCCGTTCCATGCCAGCGTGTGCGATCCCTTGGCTTTGGATGCATTGGCGCTATAAACGATGTTGCCCTGGCTGTCCTTGACGATGACCTGCGATTGCGCGGCGGTATTTTTAAGCGTGTAGTTGACGTTTACGTTGCCCGAGCCGCTATAGACGACTTCGTTGTCATTATATGTGACGTCGAGGCCGACATAATTAAGCGCCATCGTCAGGCCGTCGCTGTTGTTGTTGCCCATGCCGGTTTCGCCGGTATTGAGAACGTTGCTGAGCGCAACGGCGCGGTCGCCGACCAGCAGGTAAATCTGGCCGTTCTGCGCTTCGGTTCCGCGAACGAGGCCGGAGACAACCGATGTTGCCTGGACAGGTTCGCCGTTGATATCGAGCGCGTCGACTTTGACTTCGTAGGTTCCAGGCTCGGCCTTGCCGCCTGAATTGAGGGAGCCGTCCCAGATGAAATCATGAACGCCCGCCGATTTTCCGGCTTCGACCGAGTAAACGACTTTGCCGCCCTCATCATAGATGCTGAGTTTCGACGTGACCGCTTCGGCACCGAGCGAGTATTTGATCTTGGACGGCACGCCGGTGTGGTTGAATTCAGAGCTGATATAGCTGATCTGCTTGCCGACATAGCTTTGTGCCGAGCCCAGCGACTGGCCGAGGCTGAGAGACACGAGGCTATCGAGTTTCTGGTTGGTGTTGATCTGCTGTTCGACGCCCGCGAACGCTACGAGCTGGTTCGTGAATTCAGTCGTATCCATCGGCGAGAGCGGATCCTGGTTCTGAAGCTGCGTCGTCAGCAGGATCAGGAAGTCGTTGAAGTCGCGCGAAAGCTGCGTGCTCGCGGCGTCGGTTTTCGATTGCTGGTCGAGGGCCGTGTTGATCGATACCGGGTTAATAGCCATTGCCGTTCTCCTTAAGCCAGGATGCTGTAGCGCATGTGCCCGGTTTCCGGGTCCACGCGCCATGTCATGGTTGATTCAATAATTTCTTCGGGTGCGCCTTCGTTGCGCGCATAGCCGCCATGGCCGTCGCCGCCGCGCCCGTTAAAGTCATAGCCTTCATGTGCAAGCTCGAAGCTCAGCGACGAGCCGCCTGCATCAAGGCCGGAATCGAACAGCGCGCGCTCTAACAGGTGACCGTCGCGCTGGAGCAGCAAATGCGTTTCCGGTTTTTCGGCAACGACGATTGCCTTCACCGTTTTATCTTTGCTGAAAGCCATGCGTACTTCGACGCGGCCAAGTTCCGGCGGCTCGAGCTGCAGGGTGATATTTTTCGTCTCGCCGTTGGCGGCAGCCTTGGAAATCGTCGCGGCGACAACCTGGACAGCCGGGTGCGGCTGTGAGGCCGTATGTGCCTGCGTAACCAGATTTGTCAGCGTGCCGAGGCTGGTAACGGCGGGAAGCGGAACCGGCGCGCCATATTCATCGTAAGGCAGCATCGTCGGCGAGAAGATTGAACCGCTCAATGTAAATGGCCAGCCCTGCAGCGCGCTGAGATCCGGTTTCACGCCGGGTGTTGCGGGCATTTCAGTGCCGCCTTTTTTATTCGAGAAATCTTTCAGCGTATTGGCGAACTGGTTCTGCGGCGCAGCGCGTGTATAGCCTTCTTCCGGCGCGGCGTCGGACCACGGCGATTGGCCCACGGCAGGCGCTTCGCCTTTTTTCGGGGCAGGGCGCGCGAGGTTATTCAGTTGCGTATTCTGCTCTTCCTGCTTTTTTGCAACAGCAGCCTGCAATGTCGCGGCGCGCGATTGCTCGTCCGGCGCCAGCAATTTGATCAGGCCTAGATAAATACCGTCCAGCGCCTTGCGCTTTTGTTCTTCGGTGAGCGCGGCATCGACATCCTGGTTGAGCAAAGCCTCGATTTTCGCCTTGAGGTCGGTGATCTGCTCCGGCGTCAGGTTTGTAAGAACAAGGCCGCCCGTTTCAGGCTCGGCTGTGAGCTTATCGAGTTTAGCGAGAATGGCCTTCAGTTTCGCCATCACGGTATTGTTGGTTTTTGCTTCCGCCTGCGCATCGATCAAGAGCGCCTGCATCAGGCGCGGCGAACCGGCCTCGACATTGGCGGTGGTGATAATGCCATCCGTGACAGGAGCGAGCGCATCATCGAGCGCCTTTTGATTGAGGGCGAGCGCTTCCGAGAGTTTCATGTTCGGATCTAACGACCAGGCTTCGATCTGCTCGCGGATTTCCGGGTTGTCAGCGATCAGTTCGGCGATATTGATGTCGGAATCAAGAACGGGATTGTCGGAGGAGAGAAGTTTATGTTCTTCCGGCTTCGGCGTTTCAGGATTTTCTTCAGCCAGCCGGGCCAGGATAAAATCAAGGAAGCTCACATCCGCAGGCATGACTGAGCTGCCGGAGGTGTTGCCTCCGGAAATTTTTTGCTCCTCGCGCGGAGCCTGAACAGTGAAAAAGTTACTAATATCCATTCATGCTTCTTTCGCAGTTACGCGGTTTCGCTAACTCCCATTGAAACGGACTTTCTCTCGCTTCCTTTAATACTGCCGGTCTCGCCGTAGCTGTAGGTGCGGCTACGCACGGCGGCGTCTTTAGCGGCGACGCGGATGGTGTTGCCGAGGCGCTCGGCCACGCGGCCCATGCGCTTCAGTGCGTCCATATTCTTGGCCGTAAGATCGGCAAAATCCTTCTGCATGTCCTCGAGGCGGCGACGGAGCAGGGGATTTGATTTTTTCATCTCGTCCTTGCGGTCGAGAATCTGGCCGATACCATCCTGATAGGCGCGCGCAATCAGGAGTTTCTCTGACTGCATTTCAAGAAAAGCCTTTGTATCGGCGGCCTCTAACGCCTCCGTCTCGCGGCGGTAGACATTGCGCAGCGCGTCGATGGTGCTCATCATTTCCTGCATCGCGGCGTTGGGGTCTTTCGGCAGGACGAGCAGCGCGTCTTTATAGGTTTGTGGGGTGGTCATTCGGCACCTCTCTCTTTTCTTGCGTTGTTGTCGTTCATGCGGACGCGCTTCTGCTGGCCGTATTCCTGCGCCATCAGCAGTGTTTTCTGCGTTCCTGTCTCGGCGCGCTGCTTGATCTGCGCGACCATGACGTTGTTGCCTTGCGTTTTCTCGGCGAGGTTTTTCTGAAGGAGTTCAAGGCGGTTCAGCAAAGGCTTCTCCACGTTCCTGAAATCCTCGAGGCGCGCGCGGAATTCCTCCGACGCCTGTGTGTACTGGTTCGCGATTGATTCTTTTTCATCCTGAAGGATGGCGAAAGTCAGCATGTCGCGTTGCAGGAGGGCCTGCGTCTCGCGCTCGCTGAGATCAACGAGTTTTTGCGAGACCTGGATCAGCCTCTGGATGGCGGCGGTTGCGTTAGCGGGAAGGTTAGCGCGCCTGTCAGTTTGCATTCTGCGTTCCATTCTCTGCCTGTGCCTGCATTAAAATAATTTGTTGTTTGACCTGGTCGGCGAGGCCGATGCTATTGGTCTGCGCCATCAGTTTGCCGTATTCCTGCAGCAACATGCCGCGAAAGACTTCTTCGCCCTTGCCGCCGCCGAACATGCCGTCGGTGGAAATGCCCTCGAACATCGGCTTCATCATTTCCGCGACGAACACCGCTTCGAATTCCTTGGCGGTTTCTTCGGCTTTTGCGAGTTGTGCCGCGCTCTTTGCGCTCTTCGCCTTTTCCGCCGCGATGGAAAGATCGGCTTGCGTGTAGTTCATCAGGGCGGTTGTTGCTGAAGGGGAGGTGTTATTCATCACATCACCTCGATTTCAGCTTGCAGCGCACCGGCTGCTTTTACGGCCTGGAGAATTGTGATGATGTCGCGCGGCTGCATGCCCAGGCGGTTAAGGCCCGTTACTAAATCCTGCAGCGTCACGCCTGTCTCAAGCAGCGCGAGTTTCGCGTCTGGAGACTGATTGATTTCCAAATCCGTGCGCGGAACAACAACCGTCTCGCCGAGTTCCGAGAACGGGTTGGGCTGTGATACCTGCGGCGTTTCGGTGACTTTAATTGTCAGGTTGCCTTGCGCGATGGCGACATTGCTGATGCGCACATCCGCACCCATAACGATCACGCCGGAGCGCTCACTGATAACAACGCGCGCGGGCTGATCGGGCTGCACGGGCAGTTGTTCGATGTCTGTAATGAGGTCGACGATCGTGCCGTCATAACCGGACGGGCGCATCAAGGTGACGCTCGATGAATTCTCGGCCTTGGCAACCGTATAAGACGTGAAACCGTTGATCGCCTGCGCGATGCGGCGCGAGGTCGTGAAATCCGGATTTTTCAGAGCGAGGCGAACCTGCTGAAGTTCTTCAAGCTTGAAACCGATCTCGCGCTCGACGATACCGCCGCTGGCGATGCGGCCCGCGGTCGGGATGTTCTGTGTGACTTCGGCGGCATCGCCGCCTGCGCTGAAACCTGAAACGCTGACTTCACCTTGCGCGACGGCATAAGCCTGTCCGTCAGCGGCGAGAAGGGGTGTGACCAAAAGCGTACCGCCTTGCAGGCTGCTGGCGTTGCCGAGCGAGGAAATATTTACATCAATATGTGAGCCCTGATTGGTGAAGGGCGGAAGCGTGGCCGTGACCATAACGGCGGCGACGTTGCCGGTGTTCAAATTCTGATCGCGGACGCTGACGCCGAGGCGCTCTAACATCGCGATCAAGCTCTGCTTGGTGAAGGGCGAGCTGTTGAGGGAATCGCCAGAGCCGTTAAGGCCGACGACGAGACCGTAACCGACGAGCTGGTTGTCACGGACGCCCTCGATATTGACGATGTCTTTAATACGGGATGTTTTAGCCTGGGCCGGAACGGCAAAAAGCAGCCCGCCGGCCATGCCGAGAGCTACCATCATCCTCAACCCTTTATGTATTCCGCGGACCATTCTGGTGCCTTTATCCATTGCCGGGACGGAAAAATGCCGCGGCTTCCCGTTTCTCCATGCGAAACCCGTGCCAATTTTGTCTGGAAGGAAAATTTATATTTTTCAGGGGCTTAAGAACGGGCTGGGGATAAGAAAGCGGCAGGAATGTTCATAAAAAAATCGTGTAACACCTTCAATCGGCAATTCTTTCCGGCGCGGATTGCCAGTATAGTCTCGGCCCATGGAATGGATAACCCTCGAATTACTACTGAAAGGTTTCCTGGTCGGCCTTTGTATCGCGGCGCCGGTCGGGCCGGTCGGCCTGCTCTGCATCAAGACCACCTTGCAATACGGGCGTATGGCAGGACTGGCGACCGGGGCGGGCGCGGCGGTGGCCGATACGCTCTGGGCGGCGGTCGGCGCATTCAGTCTCGTTTTCATCATGTCGTTTTTAGAAGTGCATTCGCATGAGATCCGTTTGTTCGGCGGTATCATCCTTCTTGCGCTCGGCGCCTTCATCGTATTAAAGCCGCCGTCCGCCAGTGATCCGGAAGCGATGAAGAAAATGAACGCGAATATGCTGAAGGATTTCGTGACGACGTTTTTCATCACGCTGTCCAACCCGGCGACGATCTTCGCATTTCTCGCGGTTTTCGCAGGCTTCGGTCTTCACAGCGGCGGCGACATGCAAAAAGCAGTGCCGTTGCTGAGCGGCGTCATGCTCGGTTCTCTCTTCTGGTGGTACGCGCTTTCGTTCTGGGTTTCGCTGTTCCGTGTAAAAATCAGCGAAGAGTCGATCCACAAGATCAACCTGCTTTCGGGCTTTTTTATCGGGTTTTTCGGGCTTGGGGCGCTTCTTTCAGCCGTAAAATTTTTTTAGATTTCCGGTAAGGATTTTGGGCTATAATCCAAAGAAAGGATATTGCTCATGAAGGTCCAGGGACCCGGTCAGGCGCAAGGCGCCACCAACACGAAAAAATCAGGAAAAACCGAAAAAAGCGAAAGCCAGTTCGGTGATTTCATGGCATCCGGCGCCGCTTCAGGTGAATCGGTTAAAACCACGCAATCCATTGGCACCGTGGATTCCCTGCTGGCGCTTCAGGGCGCCGACGACCCGGCGGCCCGCTCTGCGCGCAAGCGTATGAAACAGCGGGCGGGGGTTATCCTGGGCGAGCTTGAAAAGCTCCGTGTGGCCATGCTGACCGGCGGCGTCACTGTCGGTCATATGATTGATATTGCTGATGTAATTGCCTCTCACCGCGAGAAAATCACCGATCCGGGCCTGACCGATATCATGGACGAGATTGACCTCCGGGCCCAGGTGGAAATGGCCAAAATGCGCATGGTGCTTGATAACAACGGAACTGTTTAGTGGTTTTTGTTGTTTTCAACCTTGTCCGCGATTATATTTCCTAGTTCCGCGAACTTAGAAGACATAAGGGGAGACTTCTTGTGAGTGCAAGTACGAATGCTGCTTCCAGTAACGTTGTAGTGCCAGCCAACTACGATCCTGAAAAGGACAAAAAGGGCTTCATGAATCCGATCATGCTCGAATATTTCCGTCGCCAGCTGATTGCATGGCGCAGCGAGCTACTGAAAGAATCTCGTGAAACGATCGAGATCACATTGCAGGGAACAGAACTGCAAAAGCCCGACATAGCAGACCGCGCATCGGCTGAAACCGATCACGCGCTGGAGCTGCGCACGCGCGACCGCGAACGCAAACTGATTTCAAAAATCAATCAGGCGCTCGAGCGCATCGATCAGGGCGAATACGGTTTCTGCGAAGAAACCGGCGAGCCGATTTCCGTCGGCCGTCTGAAAGCGCGCCCGATTGCGACGCTGAGCCTCGAGGCGCAGGAGCGACACGAGCGTCTCGAGCGCACGCAACGCGACGATTAATCCAAATTACTGTCACCCCCGCCTTCGCGGGGATGACAAATGAATAAAAAACCGGCCCGGGATTTTCTATCCACGGGCCGGAGTAGTTTTGGGTAAATATTACGACGCTTTTCCTCTTCTATCCGCGTCACCGCGGCGATTGGGAACAGGAGATGGGGTAACCTCCTAGAAGGGGAAGATCACGTCGTAAAGCTGTTGTCCGTAGCGCGGCTGCTGCACGTCGGAGATGTGACCTTGTCCGCCGTATGTGATGCGCGCCTCGGCGATCTGTTCATAGGAAACCGTGTTGTTGATTGTGATGTCCTGCGGACGGATCACGCCGTCGATGGACAGAATGCGCTTCTCGAAATTAACGCGCACTTCCTGCTTGCCTGCGATCACCATGTTGCCGTTCGGCAAAATCTGCGTCACCAGCGCGGCGAGTTGCAGTTCGACTTCTTCCTTACGGTCGATTGATCCCGAACCCGTGGAAGATGAATCCGCGCCGCCTTCGACGAGGTTGGTGTTGTCAATCGCCTGCGGGAAAGGCTTGTCTAAACTTTGTTCAAGACCGATTAACGCGTCTAAGCTTGCGCTTTCCGAGCTGTTTCTCGTGCGCTCGGTTTCGTTGTCGAGTTTCGCTTCGTCGTCGATATTGATCACAACAGTAATAATGTCGCCGACATCGGCCGCGCGTTGATCCTTAAAGAAGGTAACGCGGTCGGACGCCCAGAGCGAATTGCGCTCCTGGTGAACGTTGCGCGGTGCCGGCATCGGCAGGCTGACAGGCGTGTAGCCTTCCTGCGTGGTCGGGTTAACGATGCTCGCCATTTCCGGTGCCTTGCCGATATTGGCGATCCGGTCAGCCGCGCCGCAGCCGCTCAATACCGAGCAGGTGAGAAGTGCCAGTCCTGTTTTAATTCCGTGTTTCATGAGTTACCCGCTTTCTCCTAAAAACTTGTTATCGTGACTTCTTTTTCGCCCGTCACGAGGCCTTCAATCGTTTTGTTGCTGCTGTTGTTGACGACGCGGATGATATCGCCTTTCGCGCCGTGCTCCATGGCTTTGCCGCTGGCGGTCAAGGTCATCGCGCCGCTCTGGAACAGCATGGTGACGACATCGCCGCGCGTAATAACCTGCGGCGCTTCAAGATCAATCGTCTTCAGCGGTTTGCCGGGTGCCGTCATGCGGCGCGGCGTCATGCCAACGATTTCCTCTTCTTTCAAAATCATGTCCTGGCGGATTTCTTTCTCGCTCATCTCGATGGTATCGAGATCTCGTGCGCCGATCACGTCGCCCGCTTTCAGCGTCTCGCGAAGAACGGGAACATCGACGAGTTTCTGGATTGTGCCGTTGATTTTAACGCGGTTCACCGGGTTTGCGGCAGAAGGCGCGGCAGCCATGGCTTCGAACCAGCCGGTTTCGGGCTTCATCGTGAATTCGGTGATTTCAACGCCGGGCGCGATGTCGGGCGAAAGAATGATCTGGGCAGACGCATCCGGGATGATGATTTTATATTTTCCGGCCATGCCTTCATTGGCAAGGTTTACGCGAAGCGCTTCCTCGATCATGTCGCGGTCGACAAGTGAAGCCGCACGTGTCAGTACAATGTGATCGCCTGAGTTTGCTGGGCGCCATGGCAAATCAAGCGCAACGGCAATACGGAGCAGGGTGCGGGCATTCAGCACCATTTCCTGTCCCGGCTGCGGCGCGAGGCCGAGCACTTTTTCATGATTTTCAGGCAAACCCTGGAACACATCGCCGAGCGTGATGGTATCGCCGCTGACGACACTGTTTTGTTTCAGGCTGATGGCGCGGGCGGTTTGCGGCAGAATGATTATTCCTGCCAACGCCACGATCACCATCAGAATTGCAAAACCCGTTTTCCTAACCATTTACTTCTCCCTGTTACCTAAGCTGCGATACCGTCTGCAGCATCTCGTCGCTGGTTGAAATGACGTTCGAATTCATCTCGTACGCGCGCTGCGCGGTAATAAGGCTTGTGATTTCCTCGACGACGTTCACGTTCGAAGTTTCAATCGCGCCCTGGCGGATGCTGCCGAATTCTTCCTGCCCGGGATTGCCGGTCGTCGGCGATCCCGAAGCGTCGGTCTCTAAATAAAGATTGTCGCCGATAGCATCTAAGCCGGCTGGGTTCACGAAATTGGCGAGCTGGATCTGGCCCACGTTCTGCGGTGTTGTCTGGCCTGCGATCTGGACGATGACTTCGCCTTCCTCGTTAATATCAACGTTCAGCGCGTCAGACGGAACGGAAATGCCCGGATCGATCAGGAAACCCTGGATCGTAACCAGTTCGCCGTTTTCATTCATCTGCAGCGTACCGTCGCGCGTATAGGCAATTTCGCCGCTGGGCAAGGCAACTTGGAAGAAACCTTCGCCGGTGATCGCGAGGTCTAACGGGTTCTCAGTAATACGGATCGCGCCCTGGCCGTGTTCGCGGTAAACCGCGCCGGTGCGAACGCCGAGACCGAGCTGAATACCTGTCGGGACCGTTGTGCCTGCATCGGAGGAGGTCGAGCCGGGACGATCGATGTTTTGATAAATCAAATCCTGGAACGCGGCGCGGCGACGCTTGTAACCCGCCGTCGTCATGTTGGCGATGTTGTTCGAGATGACGTCCACGTTTGTCTGCTGGGCAAGCATCCCGGTGGCGCCGATATCAAGTGATCTCATCATGGTCTTTCTCCTTCAATCTTCAATTAGCTTTGGCGGGTCAGGCGTTGAATCGCCGTGCGCAGCCGTTCGTTTTCGGTTGTTAAAATCTGTTGCATGGACTGGAAATTCCGCAGCGTTTCGATCATGCGCGTCATCTCGATCACGGCGAGAACGTTCGAGCCCTCTAACTGGCCCTGTTTGACGACGGTTTCTTCAGAGGGTTTGCCCGCTTCATCCGTGGCATACATGTTGTCGCCGTAAGGCTTGAGATTCTGCGGGTTATCGAACTCCACGACCATAAGCTGGCCGATCTGGCCTTCCTGGTTCGAGATGATGCCCTTGTCGTCGATCTGGATTTCGGTGGAATTGGTCGGGATCGTCAGCGGCGATTCGCCTGCATCGGCAACCGGGTGGCCGGCTTGAGTCATCAAGCCGCCATCGGCGTTGAGAATAAAGTTTCCGGCGCGGCTGTAATAAACTTTTCCATCCGGTCCGACGACGCCGAGAAAGCCAGGGCCTTCAAGCGAAACGTCTAACGGGTTGCCTGTCGAATGAACGGGACCGGGCAAGGTGTTTTTATATTCGCCCTTGTCATACACCATCGACAGCTCATCGTCCCCGCCGCGCGGGTCCGATATGTGCTCGGCGAACAGGAGATTCTGCGCGCGGTAGCCGGGCGTATTCACGTTCGCCACGTTGTTGGCGATAATGTCCATGTTGTTCCGAAGAACAACCTGGCGTGAAAGGCCGATATAGATACTGTTTTCCATTCCTTTGGTCCTTGTTACCCAATGTGTGGCCGTGTTCTTGACGCACGGGTTACGAGACAATCTGCACAGGCTGTGCCAGAAGGGAAAAACAATCAAAAACAGCCGCTTAGGATACGCCGCGCTCTTGCTGAAATTCTGTAAATGGAAAATTTGACCATTGATTTCCAAGGAGATACGGCAATTTTTTCCGTTATCTGTTGTGGATAACGCAGCGGCGGTTAGACGGAAGGCGTGATTTATTCTATACTCTTGAACATTGCAGACCCTTGAATAATCACTCGAAAGTCACCCATCCATGGCCAAGGCAAAGAAAGAAGAAACGGAAAAAAAAGACGCTGAAGAAGGTGAAGCAAAACCGGAAGGTGCCGCTGAAGGGGCTGCCGAGGGCGCACCCGCTGAAGGTGCGCCTGCTGAAGGTGGCGGTAAAAAGAAACTTTTAATTATCATTGGCGGGGTTGTCGTTCTGTTAATCGGAGCGGGCGCCGGATTGTATTTCACAGGTATGCTCGACAGCCTGCTCGGCAAGGAAGCGCCCGTCGAATGCGCCGAAGGCGATCACGAGTGCGAAGAAGCGGCTAAGGCTGCTGCGGAACATGGTGAAGATGCCAAGGGCGGCCACGGCGAGAAAAAAGACGCTAAAAAAGGCGATCACGGCGCCGCGAAAGGCGGTCATGGCGAAGCAGGCGGCGCGTCCGACTCTTTTGTCGCAATTCCGACCATGATCGTGAATTTGAACAGCGACGACGGTACGCCGCGTTACCTGAGGCTGACCGTCCAGCTCGAGCTTGAGGATGCAGCCGATAAGGGTGCCGTCGAGGCCATCATCCCTAAGGTTATTGACCAGTTCCAGACCTACCTACGCGAGCTTCGCGTGCGCGATTTGCGCGGCTCCGGCGGTATTTACAGGCTCCAGATGGAATTACTCTGGCGCGTCAACCAGGCCGCCGCGCCGGTCGAGGTCAAGGATGTCCTGTTTCAGGAAATTCTGATTCAATAGTGCTATAATGGAAAAAAGCGGCACGGAACTTGCGTCAGATGCCGGAAAGACCATCTAAATAAAGACAGATCTTAGACGATGAGCACCGAAATACCTGCCGAAGAGCTGGAAAAGATGACAGAGGCTGAAAAGGCCATGCTGCAGGCTGCAAGTGCGCCTGCCGATGCTGTTCCTGCATTTGACGGCGCTGCGGACGAGGAGGGCGGAACCCGCATCCTCAACCAGGAGGAAATCGACAGCCTTCTCGGTTTTGATGAAGACGCCGGCACTGGCCAGTCCTCCGGCGTCATGGCGCTCATCAATTCGGCGATGGTCAATTACGAACGTCTGCCGATGCTCGACATCGTCTTCGACCGCCTCGTGCGTTTGATGTCAACATCCTTGCGTAACCTTACGACCGACAACGTCGAAGTGTCTCTCGACCAGGTTTCAACGGTGCGCTTCGGCGATTACATGAATTCCATCCCGCTGCCCGCGATGCTTTCGGTGTTTAAGGCGGAAGAGTGGGACAACAACGGCCTGCTCGTCACCGACAGCGCCCTGATTTATTCCATCGTCGATGTTCTGCTCGGCGGTCGTAAGGGAACACCCGCGATCCGCGTCGAAGGCCGTCCCTATACAACGATTGAAACGAAACTCGTCGAGAAAATGGTCCAGGTGACGCTCTCGGATCTTTCCTCCGCGTTCGATCCGCTCTCGCCGGTCAGCTTCACGCTCGACCGCATGGAAACCAACCCGCGCTTCGCAACGATCACGCAATCCGGCAATGCCTGCGTTCTCGCACGCCTTCGTGTCGATATGGGCGACCGCGGCGGCCGCGTCGAGGTTCTCATTCCTTACGCGACGTTAGAACCCATCCGCGAACTGCTCCTCCAGATGTTCATGGGCGAAAAATTCGGCCGCGACTCCATCTGGGAAAGCCACCTGACGCAGGAGCTTTACAAAACCGACATCCAGCTCCAGGCAATCCTCGGCGAGGTCTTCATTCCTCTCGGCGACATGCTTCGCTGGAAGGTCGGCAGCCAGGTCATGCTGAACACCACGACGGAAGACGAGCTTGAACTACGCTGCGGCACCTTCCCGATGTTTGTCGGCCCTGTCGGCCAGAAACAGGGTAATATCGCCGTGAGAATCGAAACCTACATACCGCCCGAGAAAAAGGACGAGTAAGAAGGAATGCGTAAATGACAGGCCAGGTTCTGAGTATCATGCTGGATATTGCCGTTCTGGTGGCGCTGGGCTTTACGATTTTCTTCTGCTTCAAGCTCTCCCGGAGCATGGCCAGTTTCCGCCAGCACCGTCAGGACATGGGCAAGCTCATCGACCGGCTTTCCAAGAATATCGACGAGGCGCTGCGGGCGATTGACGGGTTGAAAATGGCGGGCGACCGTTCGGGCCGTGAACTTCAGAAAATAATAAATGATTCCAAAATGATGGCCGAAGAACTTCAGATCATAAATGAATCGGCCAACAACATCGCCACGCGCCTCGAAAAGCTCGCCGAAAATGGCAGCGCCGTGCCACAAGGCGCTGCACAGGCTAAAAATATTCCCGCTACACCTGCGCGCAAGCCTGCCGTCACCGACCGGCCCGCTTTTTTCATTCATGACCGCGATTACAGCGATGAAGCGCCCGTCGGTGAAGAAGAGGATGTCCCCGAACATTTGCAGAGCCAGGCGGAAAAAGAACTGTTCGCCGCGTTGCGTAAGAAACCCTCAAGCCGCGGTGCGAACTAGGTCATGAACCTGAGCTATATCAAAATCCTGCCTCTGCTGGTTTTCGTGGCGATGCTCGCCTTCTCGGTGCGCTTCGCCGAGGTGGCCATGGATATTTCTAAGCTAACCGGTTCAGCGGTTGCCGCCGATGCGCCTCACGCCGAGCCTGAGAAAAAAGAAGAGCCCGCCCCCGAAGCCAAGCATGAAGAAGAGGCCAAACACGAAGAGGAAAAGCCTGCCGCCGAGGGCGAGCATAAAACCGAAACCGCCGCCAAAGAGGGTGAAGCGAAAGAGGGTGAGGCCAAACCCCTGACCGCCGCAGACAAGCCGCCCGCTGAAGACACGCCCGACTGGGTCGATGCCGACGATTCCGATACTGAATTTTCCACCGTGCGCACCGAGCTCTATGACAATCTCGGCAAGCGCCGCGAGGAACTCGACAAGCGCGAGGCTGACATGGTGACGCGTGAGGCGCTGCTCCGTGCCGCCGAGCAGGAAATAGACAGAAAATACAACGAACTGGCACAGTTGCGCGGCGAGATTGAGAAACTTCTTCAGAAACAATCCGACGAGGAACAGGCCCGCATCGTCAGCCTCGTTAAAATCTACGAGGGCATGAAACCCTCTGACGCCGCCCGTATCTTCGACACGCTCGATATCGACGTGCTGATGCAGGTCATGTCGAGGATGTCCGAGCGTAAACTCTCGCCGATTATGGCCGCCATGAACCCCGAGCGGGCCAAGACCATGACTATCATGCTGGCCGAGCAGAAACAGCTCCCTTCGCTGCCCGCAAACTAGCCTTTTATTACCGGGATTCGCCTTCTGGATAAGACGGGCGGCGCTATCCTGTTCCCTTGTCCTTTGACCGCGCCTGTGGCACGCTTTTTAAGGTATGTTCCGCGTTGTTTTATTTAGTTTTTTCCTGATTTTTGCATCTGTGCCCGGCGCGTTCGCGCAGGACACGGTGCGTTTGCGCGCGGGCGAGCATGATGGCTATGCACGCCTCGTTTTCGATATGGGCAAAAGCCCGGTCTATTCCGCCAGCGATAACACGCCCGGCCAGCTTGTGATTTCTTTCTCGTCTCCCGCCACGCTGGACGACAGCGCCTACAAGGCCGATCCGCCGAAAAATGTGTCGGCGGTAAAAGTAATTTCAGCGTCGCCGTTGCAGGTAACGATCTCGCTGGCGCCCGGATCAACCACACGGAATTTTTCTGCAGGCAACCGCGTAGTGGTGGATATATACGATCCGCCCGGCACGACGAAGCCGCAAAAACAGGTAGAAAAAAAACCTGAACCCAAAAAATCAGAACAGAAAAAACCCGAACCTGCGAAAGTTGCCGCTGCGCCCGTTGCCGGTGTGGCGAAGCAGACCATCCCCGAAAAACCCCCGGTGGTCATTCCATCCACGCCCGCATTGCCGAAATCGCAGCCGACTGCGCCGCCCAATGCCGAGGATCTTAAAAAATTACAACAGGAGCAGGTAACCGACGCCAAAACCGGCATACCAGCTAAACCCAACATCATCACACTGACCGCGACGAAATCGACAGGCATGGCTGTGTTCGAACGCGATGACAAAATCTGGCTGGTGTCCGACCAGGAAGATCTGATGCTCAGCCCGAACGTGGCCGGGCCGGACGCCGTCAAAATGATGCCGCCCGGTACGGTTTTGATCACGGGCGGCAAGGCTTATACATTTCCCAAGCTCGGCGCAAAAGCCGTGCAGGGGCAGGCGGGCGGTTTGCTCTGGCGCGTCATCGCTGCGCCGCATGACATCCATATCGAAGGCATCAAGCCCATCCGCGAAGACGACAATGCCGATCAGCCCGGTGGCGGCAAACTGATCTGGGACTTGCAGGAGCCAGGACGCATTCTCGACGTGCCCGATCCTGTGACAGGCCGCACACTGAAAGTAGTCACCGTGAACTCGGCGAAATTCATGTCGGGCCCGCCGCTGGATTTTGTCGAATTCGAAACGCTGCAGACGCCTGTCGGACTTGTTATCTTGCCGAAAGTGGATGATCTGAGCGTTGAAATCGTTCGTCAGAAAATTGTCGTTACACGCCCTGGCGGTTTGCAATTGATGCCAAATAAAAATATCGCAACGGCTTTATCATTCCGCCAGGCGCAGCAGAAAAAAACCGCCGAAACGGGCCAGCGTAAATTGCCCGAGAAAAGAATTTTCGATTTTAACAGCTGGCAGATGGGCGGCCTTCAGGTTCTGGAACACAACCGCAATCTTCTGCTTTCCACGCTCGCTGGTAAGCCGGAAAGTGAACAGGTTGAGGGAATTTTGTCGCTCGCGCGCATGCACCTTGCGAACGGATTGTGGGCCGAGGCCAATGGCCTCCTGAATTTCGCGATTGAAGAATTGCCCGAGCTTGAGACCAACCCGGAATTCGTCGCGCTCGACGGTGCCTCGAATGCACTTGGCCGCGTCAGTGATCTTGCGCTGGACAGCCTGAGCGACAAGGGCCTGAATAGCTATCCCGAAATCGGTTACTGGAAAGCTTACGTGCTTGCAGATCTGCAGGACTGGCAGCAGGCAGGGGAGGTTTTGCCGAAAGACATAGAAATTCTGGCCTATTACCCCGAGATTTTAATTGCGCGGCTGGGCCTTGTGCTGTCCGAAGTCGCGCTACGCTCAGGCAAGCTTGCGGAAGGCGAAAAAATCCTGAAACTTGTCGAGGATCACGGTGGAAAACTTGTGTTTCAGCAGGAAGCGGCGCTGACATATCTGAAAGGCGAGGCGGCGCGTCAGCATAAGAAACCTGCAGAGGCGATCACCATCTGGACGCCGCTGACGACCGGTAAAGACGCGATGTACCGCGCCAAGAGCGGTCTTGCCATCGCACGACTAAAATACGAGAACAAGCAGATCACTGCGCCGCAGGCCATCGATGCGCTCGAGCGCCTGCGTTACGCGTGGCGCGGGGACGAGCTTGAGGCGCTGATCAATTACTGGCTCGGCAAGGTGTATTTCGATACCGGCGATTACATCAAAGGCCTGAAAATCATGCGCGACGCCGCGAATTTTTCGGAAGGAACAGATTTAGGCGACCGCATCCTCGCCGAAATGGTCGAGACGTTCGAAAAACTTTTCACTGGCGATGCGCTGCTCAAAATTTCCGGGCCCGATGCCGCCGCGCTGTACGATGAATTCATTGCGCTCAGTCCGGGTGGCGAGAAGGGCGACGTGATCGCTGAAAAGCTCGCCGATCATCTCGTGACCAAGGAACTGCTGGATCGTGCAGTCACGCTCCTGCAGGGCGTGATGAATAACAAGATGACCAACAAGCAGGGCGCTGAAGCCTACCGTATCGCCACAAAACTTGCCGCGATTGAACTGCTTGATGGAAAATCCGTCAACGCACTCAGCACGCTCGGCAAGGCGAAAGCCATTCTGGATGTTTTGCCGGAAGATCAGCGCCTGCCGGAACGTTATCAGGAAATATCGTTACTCCGCGCGCGCGCGCTGTCGCAGGAAAGACGGCCCGACCAGGCGCTCGCGTTGCTGCATGATCTGCCGCGTTCGAAGCTCGTCAATAAACTTCGCGCCGATATCGCGTGGCGCGCGGGCTATTGGGATGACGCCGCCGACGCGCTGGGCGATGTCGTAAACGATGAGGAAATTTCTCTGACGCGGCCCTTGTCGCCTGAGCATACCGGGCTGCTCATGCAACGCGCCGTGGCGCTGAATCTCGCGAGCGACCGCATCGGCCTCGCTAACATGCGCGAAAAATATTCCGATTCCATGGCCCAGACCGACAAGGCGCGTGTATTCGAGGTCATTACCCGTGCGCGGCAGAGCGGGGCTCTGGCCGACCGCGAGACGCTGATGGGCGTCGTCTCCGAGGTCGATCTGTTCAAGCAGTTTCTGGATAATTACCGGGCATCTTCGGCGCCTGCTGCGCCCGCTCAGGCAGCGCCAGCGCCTCCGGCTGATGCGCCGCCACCCGCAACAACGCAGCCGGCTACCAACTAGCCTGGAACTGGCGGGATCGTATCGAAGCTCTGGATCAGCGATCCGGTAATCAGGTACCAGCCATCCACCAGCACGAAGAAAATGATTTTAAACGGCAGTGAGATTGTCACCGGCGGCAACATCATCATACCCATGGACATCAGGATCGAGGCGGTAACAAGATCGATAATCAAAAATGGCAGGAAGAGCATAAAGCCGATCTCGAACGCCCGTCGCAATTCAGAAATCATGAAAGCGGGGATTACGATCTGGATCGGCAGCGCCATCGGGTCAGCGGGTTCGGGTGTCTCGGTCAGGCTGATGAAGAGGTTTAAATCTTTTTCACGGACATGTTTAAGCATGAACATCTTGAACGGCTCGACGCCTTTTTGGAACGCCTGCACCTCGTCGATTTCCTCGTTCATCAGCGGCACAAGCGCGGTTTTATACGCGGCATCTAACGTCGGCGCCATGATGAAGAAGGTAAGAAACAGCGCGAGCGAAATCATGACCGTGTTCGGCGGCGTCTGCTGAATACCGATTGCTGTGCGCAGGAACGATAAAACCACGATGATGCGCGTAAATGACGTCATCATGATCAGGATCGACGGCGCCAGCGATAGAACGGTTAAAAGAATGACAAGCTGAACCACGCGGCCCGTCACCGTGCCGTCGCCATCCGCGCCGAGGTCTAAATTGACAGTCTGTGCAAGGGCAGGGGATGAAATAAAAACAAGACTGAGAATTATCGTCATTGCGAGCGAACAACGTGAGCGAAGCAATCCAGAAAAAAACTGGATTGCTTCGTCAGCCTTCGGCTTCCTCGCAATGACTTTAAAGAGCGGCTTTTTCATCAATCATCACCAGTTCGATGTCTGTCTTGACCACAGTTTCGCCGCTCGCGCCCAAAATGACAAGATGCTGTTTGTCGTCGCACTGGATAAGAACCGCGCGGCGGCGGCCATCCAGCGGCAGCGATTCGATAATCCGCATGCGCCGCTTGTGACCCAGCGTATTCGTCGTGCCCGGCAGGCCGATTTTTTTTAGCAATATAGAAAGCCCGCCCATCAGAGCGATCACGAACGCCAGCGCCGCCAGCAAACGCACGATTTGCGGCAGATCATGCCAGCCTGTCATTCTTTTTTCTCCTGAAGGTTATTCTTGTAGGCATTGATGCTGACCGCCAGCTCGTCAAGCTTGATGATAACCTTGCCCATGTAATTCTGCATCGATTGCGCCGTTTCCTTGCTCGAGCCCTGCGTCGCCGCAAAGACCTCCATGATTTCCTTATTGAGCGCATCGAAATCGGCGAGGGTGCCGGAATCCACCTGCCGCGTCGCCTCGTCGATGCGGGCGATGAGATCGTCAAATCTCTGCTCAAGTGGTGATTGCGCGTTCATGTGTCCTGTCGTTTATCTTTAGCACGTCCCATGACGGCATCGAAAGGGTTTGGCTGGCCATTTGCGCGGTAGACATAAGACAGGATTTCAGCCACGGCCATGAACGCCTCGGACGGGATGGGGCTATCTAACTCGACCTTAGCCAGCATTTCGGCGAGCGCACTGTCCTCCCGGACATCGATTCCATTGTCATAGGCCAGCTGCAGGATCGTCTCGGCAAATTTTCCCCGCCCGGCAGCCGTAATGGTGGGAACACCGCCATTATCATCCCCGTCCTCGATGGCCACGGCCACCTTTCTTTTTGGAATTTTCCTTATATTTAAACGACTTAGGATGTCATTGGGGGTAATTTTCCGGCCATCGTCGTACTGGTCCACCATTGGCACGCTTTCTGCAAATATTCCCTGTGGGAACGTAAAAAATAAGGGTTCTAGCTATGACTACACAAAATATCGGCCTTTTTAAAGCTCTCGGCGCAAAAATGGATTACCTCAACCAGCGCCAAAGCATCATATCTCAGAACGTGGCGAACGCAGACACGCCCGGCTTCCGCCCTATGGACTTGAAAGAAGTTGATTTCGGCACGGTGCTGAAAGGCGTCACAAAATCGCAAGGCGGCGTGCATATGGTTTCAACGAATGCAATGCATGTCGGCGGAGCGAACGAAGTCGCCGCCGCGAAAGAGGGCAAGCAGAAGAAAGTTTACGAAGTCGCACCGGACGGCAATGCGGTCATCATGGAAGAGCAAATGCTGAAATCCGGCGAGACGGTCATGGATTACAATCTGATGACTTCGCTTTATCAGAAAAACGTGAGCCTGATCAAAACAGCGCTCGGCACACGATAGGAGATAGATCATGAGCAATGACATCATGAATGCAATGAAGATCTCGGCGATGGGCATGAAAGTGCAGGGCACGCGCCTGCGTGTCATCACCGAGAACATCGCCAACGCGGACACCGCAGGGCTTACGCCCGGTTCCGAGCCGTATCACCGCCAGACGATCACGTTTAAAAATGAGCTCGACAAGAAGCTCGGCGTCGACCTGGTCAGCGTCGATAAAATCGGCACGGACAAGAAAACGCCGTTCCCGATGAAATATATTCCCGATCACCCTGCTGCCAATGAAAAAGGCATGGTAAAAATGCCCAACGTTAATTCGCTCATTGAAATCATGGACGTAAAGGAAGCGCAGCGTTCCTATGAGGCGAATCTCGGCCTGATCGAACAGGCCCGTAATATGGTCATGCGCACGATAGATTTATTGCGCGCCTAGGCGTATAATTAAAGGATAGGAGCCAGACATGCCCATCAGCAAGATGATCGATCCGAGCATAGCGGCAAGCGCCTATGGCAACACGCAGGGGCTGGTCAACAAAACCGGTGCCGGCAACAATGACGGCGTTTCCTTCTCCGATTTCCTTAAGGACAAGGCCTTCGACGTGCTGGAGACCATGAAGACCAGCGAAACAACCTCGGCTAAGGCCGTGACCGGTGAGGCCGACCTGACCGATGTCGTGCAGGCCGTGACCTCTGCCGAAGTGACGCTGCAAACCGTGGTTGCGCTGCGCGACCGCCTGATTGGCGCATACCAGGAAATTATGAGAATGCCTATCTAGGCATGGCCTAGCCTCGGCAGGTTTTTTCCTCTATCCTTTTTATATGAACGAAACCGAGATTCTCGATGTCACGCGCGAGGCTCTGCTGATCTCCATCCAGATCGGCGCGCCTATCCTGCTGATCGGTTTGATCGTCGGTGTTTCGATTGCGCTCGTGCAGGCGCTGACGCAGATCCAGGAAATCACGCTGGTCTTCGTTCCCAAAATTCTCGCCATCTTCCTCGCCATGTTTATTTTCCTGCCATGGATGATGACAACCTTAAGCGATTTCATGCACTCGCTCGCCGATCGCATGATCGGCCTGGGATAATCCCGTGTTGCCGGTGTTCAACGGCCTTCTCGAAACCTTCCTCGCGAGCGGTATTCTTGCCTTCATTCTTACATTTGTGCGCATGGGTACGGCGGTGATGATCATGCCCGGCCTCGGCGATTCTTTCGTGCCCGAGCGCCTTCGCCTCATGATTGCTCTGGGGCTCAGTTTTGTTCTGTGTCCGCTCACTCTTAAATATATGCCCGCGCAGGTGCCGGGAACGTTTATGCTGCTGATGCTGGTGATGATGGAATTCATCATCGGTCTTTTCTTCGGCACCGTCGCCCGCATTTTCATGACCGCGCTCGATACTGCGGGCATGGTGATCTCGATATCGTCCGGTCTCGGCAATGCCCAGGTCTTCAACCCTTCGCTCGCGACGCAAGGCTCGCTCGTCGGCGCATTTTTGTCGATAACCGGCGTCCTGTTCCTGTTTGCAACCGATTTGCATCACCTTTTAATCGCAGGGCTGGTGGAAAGTTACGAGCTGTTCCCGGTCGGTGCGGTTCCCGACAGCGGCAGCATGGCGGAGTTTCTGGCGCGTACGGTTTCCGCAAGCTTCGCCATCGGCGTCAAGATCGGTGCGCCGTTTATCGTTCTGACGATGCTTATATATGTGGGGATGGGCGTGCTTTCACGCCTGATGCCGCAGATTCAAGTGTTCTTGCTGGCGCTGCCGCTGCAGATCCTGCTCTCGATTTTGACGCTGATGCTCGTGATGTCCGCCATCTTCATCTACTGGACCACCCAGTTCGAAGAGGGCATGGTGTTCTTCCTGAAAGCGGCTGGCTGATTAAAACCGCGTAAAACCGATCCAGTTCGTGCCATTACACCATTTGAGAAAATTGCCCGCGGAATCGTATTCCACGGCGCCCTCGGCGGCGCAGGAACCAAGCGAGGAGCAGATAGAGGAGCCATAAAGACCCGCCACTTCGCTGGCGTCCAGTTCTTCGGTGTAAATGCGAACATCGTCGATTCGACCTTTCCACGGGTCGCCGTCACCGATACCGCCGCCGCTGTCTATTTCGCCATTATCGCCGATATTCACGTGAGCGCCTGCCGGGCCGCTGCCAAAACCAAGTACGCCCTGGGTATCTCTGAGTATCCCGTTAACGTAGAGTTTGGTATTGCTTGCCGTTGCAACTATGACCAGGTGTTGCCATTCCCCTGTGGGAGGATAATAGTTGAAGCTGGCAGTACTCGTAGCTGTCTCGAAGGAAAGTTGTCCTGAAGTAAGTACAACCCAAAAAAACTTGGTATTACCGCAGCAGGCCGTTCTTTTGCCGATTATGCCGCGGTAATCGTTGACATCAGTTAATTAATCCACGCTGCGAATGAAACAGGCAGGGCAGAAACTGTAAGAGCGGTGCCGAGATCAATATGAGCCTGGGTGTTATCGGCTGCTCCATCAGTGGGGGTAAAAGAAGCGGCTCCGTCAACTTGGCCGCCTGAGGGTTGCCAGGCAAATCTACCGCTGTTGACGATTGTTCCCGTGTGGCCATTGCCGGATGAATCGGCGGCGGTGCCAGTGCTTTCATCAAGCTTCCAGTGGCCGATAAGATTGGTGGTGGCGGGCGGCGTTGCGCCCGCGCCCGCCGGACAGCCCAGATTAAGCAAATTCGTGCCGTCACAATAATCGAAAGAATGGCTGGTGGTGTTTTAACTTACCGTCGATGCGGAGGTAGCGCAACTATTCAGGCGCGTGCAGCCTCGCGATTTCAACGTGGAAATTTCTGTCGCGCTGAGAATGCCTTTGAAAACGTAAACCTCGTCGATCTGCCCCGCGAAAGTCCGGCCGAGAGTTGCAACGCGGTTGTTGCCGATAATCAGGTCGCGCGCGGCGTCGGAGTTACGTGCGCCCGCGCCGTTGGTTTGTGTGCCGTAGGCAACTTCGGTGCCGTTGACGTAAATTTTGGCTGTCGTCGATCCTGTCCATGTCAGCACGACATGATTCCATGCATTTAAAGTGATGGCATTATTTGCGGATCTGACCACCAGGTCGGTCGTCACGTGGTCGGAAAGGAATTCGATTCTGTTGCTGCTTACCAAACGTAAATACCAGCCGTTGGTGGGCGCTGCTGCCGTCCCGTTATCCTTGCCCAAGATCGTGCCGTTGGTATTTTCGCCAAGGCCCGTCGGGTAAATCCAGGCGGAAACGGAAAGACCGCTGGCCCCCATAAGATCGTCGATATCTGTCGTGGCGCCGCCGCCACAGTCAATGTAAGACGTTGTGCCGTTAAAGCTTGCGTTCCCGTCTCGGTAACCGGTTGTGGGCGCCCATGTCACGTTGCTCTGTGTGGTGGTTGCATTACTCGCGGACTCGAGGGGATTGCCTGTACTTTCATTGAGTTTCCAGTATCTCCTTAAGGTGGCGGTCCATGTTGAATCCGGGCAGTAGAAATCCGTCCAGTTTGTACCATCACAGATTTTATACCCGCCATTAGTGTATTCCCTGGCACCCGCGACAGCGGCAGGCGAAGAGCAGTCAGCCCATGCCAAATGCGGCACGCTGAATACAATCGTACACAAAAAAGCGAGAAATCTTATCGGCATACGTCGGCTTTAGTTTTTTAGGCCCTACCGCTATGGTAGCAGATAATGGTTTATATTCTATTTCATTTTCCATCCATAGCTGTGGATTATTCTGAAAAATATAGGCCGTGGAAAGGGATAGGCCTTATCTGATAAGGTTGATTCCCGCATTCCTGACGGAGTTGTAATAATTCATGGCTGAGGACGGCGAACAGCCCGACGATACCCAGAAAACCGAAGAACCCACCCCCAAAAAACTGGAGGAGGCACGGAAAAAAGGCCAGGTTGCGCTCTCCCGCGAGGTCAACAACTGGGTCATGCTGCTGGCGGCGACGATCCTTATTGTCTCGTTCACAGGGCCCGTTTTTAAGGACATCACCTTATTGATGCAGACTTATATCGAGCGTTCGCACGATATACCCGGCGCACCCGGCGGTTTGTATATTGCGCTGGGCGAGGGTCTTAAAAAAATCCTGCTCATTCTTGCATTGCCGTTTGCGCTGTTGATGCTGGCGGCGTTTCTTTCGCCGTTCGTTCAGGTCGGGCCGCTCTTTGCGCCCGAGATCATCAAGCCCGACATCAGCAAGATTTCGCCGATGAAGGGATTCCAGCGCCTCTTCTCCATGCGTTCGATCATGGAGTTCGTGAAAGGTATTTTGAAAATCGTCGTCATCAGTATTGTCGGCGCTGTAATCCTCTATCCGTATTTCGGCCAGCTTGATCACATGGTGGGTCTGCCGATCCCGCTTTTGATGGGGGAAATGAAAACACTGGTCGTGCGGCTGATGGTCGGCATTCTGGTTGTCCTTCTCGTGATCGCGGTGATCGATCTGCTCTACCAGCGTTATGAGCATTACAAACGCATGCGCATGACCAAGCAGGAACTGAAAGACGAATACAAGCAGACGGAAGGCGACCCGCACGTCAAGGCGCGCCTGCGTCAATTACGGACGGAGAAGGCGCGTCAGCGCATGATCCAGGCCGTGCCCCGCGCCGACGTGGTCATCACAAACCCGACGCACTATTCGATCGCGCTGGAATACAAACCTGAAACGATGGACGCACCGGTCTGCATCGCTAAGGGACTCGATAATGTCGCCCTGCGCATCCGCGAAGTCGCCAAAGAACATAATATCGTTCTCTTTGAAAACCCGCCTCTGGCCCGGGTGCTTTATGACACCGTGGATATCGACGAAACCATCCCGTCGGAGCATTTCAAGGCCGTCGCCGAAGTCATTTCCTACGTTTTCAAGCTGCGCGGCAAGCTCCGTTAACCTCTTTGTCATCCCCGGCAGCGAGCTGAAAGCGAGCGTGAATGGGGATCTGCATATATAATGCGGCTTTAGCCGCGCTTTTATTACCGGATCCCCGCCTTCGCGGGGATGACACTTCGTGTCATTTACGGTATTTTTAAGATATGAAGATGGACAATGCCGAATTCATTGCTAGGCATTACAAAACCGCCCAGCCCGGCCCCGTAAAAAAGACCGCCCGCAATTACCAGAGCGTCGGCGCGTTGATTTTTCTCGGCCTGTTCGCTGCTATGTTCCTGTTCATCGCTGCGTTTTCGCACGCTGATGAAACGACGCGCTTCATCGCCGGCCTCGCTTTCGTGTTTTCACTTTTTGTCGGTTTTGTTTTGTTACGTTCCCACAAAGCCATCCGCACCAGCCGCGATAACCTGACACTGATGCGCGAAGTGCTGGAGGGAAGTCGTGGTGCGCGCCTGATCACCGACAGCGCCGAGAACACGGTTTACTACAATAATAAATTCGAAAGACTCTGCCGCGGCGTCGGTGTGCCCAGCCTGCCGACCTTGACGAAATTATTTCAGAACAATGACGAGGGTGCCGCGCATTTCCGTCTGTTGGCCGATCAGGCACATCGCGGTCTTACAGATTCTCTCGAGCTTTTTTCAAAATATGAAGACCGCGAGCGCTGGCTGACCGTAACCGCGCAGCCCGTCGCGGGTTATGCGGGTTATGTGCACTGGCGCGTCGATGACGTCACGCAAAAGCACAGCTCCGACCGTGCCATCCGCGAGGAACGCGAAAAGCTGATCGATTTTACCGACAACGCGCCGGTCGGATTCTTCTCGGTCGACGAGCAGGGCCGTTTCGTTTTCGCTAACGCAACGTTTGCGCGTTGGATCGGCGAGGATCTGCGCAACTTGCTCGAGCACGGCACGCTTCACACATATCTCTCCGCGCCGCCGAAAAAAGGCAATCCGTTCGACCTCGTCGATGAAGGCCGCACACGCCAGGTCGTCGAGGTCCGCATGAAAGGGCCCGGTGGCAAAACCTTCCTCGCCTCGATTAACCAGGTGGTGGTGCGCGAATCTGACGGAAGAGTAAGAACCCGCGCCGTCGTCCACGATCTGACCGCCGAGCGCGAAATGCATAAGGCCCTGAAGGCCTCCGAAGACCGATTCCAGAGATTCTTCGAAGAGGCGCCGCTCGGCATCGTGCAGGTCGACGGCAAGGGCACCATCGCCGATTGCAATAATGCCTTCGCCGATATGCTGGACGTTTCCATTTCTGAAATTGAAGGCTCGGCCTTCAAAAAACTCATCAGCGCCGAAGATCACCAAACATTCAAATCCACGCTTGAGCAGATCGAGCAGGGGCACCCGATGCGCGCGCCGCTTGAAATTTCTCTCTCCGGCGGCAAGAAGAAAGTTATGACCCAGATGCACGCGCGTAAATTCCGCGAGGGCAGTTTCGTCCTGCATTTCATCGACGTCACGGAAAGAAAATCGCTGGAGGTCCAGTTCGTCCAGTCGCAAAAGATGCAGGCCATCGGCCAGCTCGCGGGCGGTATCGCGCACGATTTCAACAATCTTCTCACCGCGATTATCGGATTTTGCGATCTGCTTCTGCTGCGTCACAAGCCGGGCGATCCGTCTTTTGCCGACATCATGCAGATCAAGCAGAACTCCAACCGCGCCGCCAATCTTGTGCGCCAGTTGCTCGCTTTTTCCCGCCAGCAAACCCTGCGTCCGCGCGTGCAGGACATTACCGACATTCTCACGGAAGTGTCGCACCTGCTGCGCCGCCTGATCGGCGCCGGGATCGAGCTCGATCTCACGCACGGCCACGAGCTTGGCCTCGTAAAAGTCGACGAAGGCCAGATGGAGCAGGTGCTGATCAACCTCGCCGTCAACGCGCGCGATGCCATGGGCAGCGGCGGCAAGCTCTCCATCGAAACCGAAAACTTCACCACACGCGTGCCGGTGGAACTGGTTTCCGAGGAACTGCCGACCGGTCACTGGACACTTATTAAGGTGACGGACACGGGCTGCGGCATTCCTGAAGAAAACTTTGCCCGGATTTTCGAGCCGTTCTTCACAACAAAAGAAGTCGGTCATGGAACCGGCCTCGGCCTCGCTACCGTTTACGGCATCATCAAGCAGACGGGCGGCTTCCTCGACGTGAACAGCCGCCTCCATGAAGGCACGACATTCTTCATCTATCTTCCCCGCGCCACCGACGCGGAGGAGGAGGTAGAGCCGCGTCCCTCATCCGAAGAAGACATCACCAAGGATCTCACCGGCACCGAGCGCATATTATTGGTGGAAGACGAAGACGCCGTCCGCACCTTCAGCCAGCGCGCGCTGACCAACAAGGGCTACCAGGTTCTTACCGCCGAAAGCGGCGAGAGCGCACTCTCGCTGATGGCGAAGCAGGAGAACAAGCATCTCGATCTTCTCGTCACCGACGTCGTCATGCCCGTGATGGACGGTCCGACGCTGGCTCAAAGAATGCGCCAGAACAACCCGGACCTTAAAATCATTTTCATCTCCGGCTACACCGAGGACAAGCTCAAGGATTACATGGGCTCGAACACCTTTTTCCTGCCCAAGCCCTTCACGCTCAAGCAGCTCGCGGCGAAGGTTAAGGACGTCCTCGGCGGTTAAAAAACCCTTTAAATATTGAATTTTATTCAATGTTCTCTTTTTGTTTGACAATGAGAACAAATAGCGTACATTTGAGTCATCGAATAACTTCTGAGTCGCCCCAATCATTTACAGCCCGCACAGAATCGTGCGAAAGAAAAGGAGAACACAAATGTCTGTTACCGCCCTCAAAACCGTAGACAAGACCCTTGATAGGGGAGAGCCAAAAGGCGATTCCATGAAACAAACCGGTTCCGACAAGCAAAAGGCCCTCGATGCCGCCCTGACGCAGATCGAGCGCGCCTTCGGCAAGGGATCGATCATGAAACTCGCCGGCGAGCAGAACCAGGCGCAGGTTGAGGTCGTCTCCACCGGCTCGCTCGGTCTGGATGTCGCGCTCGGCATCGGCGGTCTGCCGCGCGGACGCATCATCGAAATTTACGGGCCGGAAAGCTCGGGTAAAACCACTCTCGCTCTGCAGGTCATCGCGGAGGCGCAAAAAACCGGCGGCACATGCGCCATCGTCGATGCCGAACATGCGCTCGACCCCGGTTACGCCAAGAAACTCGGCGTCAATATCGACAATCTTCTTATCTCCCAGCCCGACGCGGGCGAACAGGCGCTTGAAATCGCCGACACGCTGGTGCGCTCCGGCGCGCTCGACGTACTGGTGATCGACTCCGTCGCCGCGCTCGTGCCGCGCGCCGAGTTAGAGGGCGAAATGGGTGATACGCATGTGGGCTTGCAGGCAAGATTGATGTCGCAGGCGCTGCGCAAACTCACGGGCTCGATTTCCCGTTCACGCACCATCGTCATTTTCATCAACCAGATCCGCATGAAGATCGGCGTCATGTTCGGCTCGCCTGAAACCACGACAGGCGGCAACGCGCTGAAATTCTACGCCTCCGTCCGCCTTGATATCCGCCGCATTGGCTCCATCAAGGACCGCGAAACCGTTGTCGGTAACCAGACGCGGGTCAAGGTCGTCAAGAACAAGATGGCCCCGCCGTTCCGCCAGGTCGAATTCGACATTATGTATGGCGAGGGCATTTCAAAAGTGGGCGAACTCGTCGATCTCGGCGTCGCGGCGAACCTCGTCGAAAAATCCGGCGCGTGGTTCTCTTATGACGGCCAGCGTATCGGCCAGGGCCGCGAGAACGCCAAGCAGTATATGAAAGAAAATCCCGAGGTCGCGGCGAAACTTGAATCGCAACTTCGCCAGAATGCCGGTCTCGTCGCCGAAAGCCTGCTGGTAGGCCCCGAGAATAACGAGGCGGCGGAAGCCGAGGAGGGTGGTGACGACAGCCCGGAACCTGTCGCCAATGACCGCCCGTCCGCGAAATCAAAGAAGGCCAGTTAATGAAGGATAGGATTTGAAGGCACGGCTGCTCTACAAGGCACATCCCAAGGCGGGGCTTGCACCGGGAACGTTGCAGGCCCCGAAGGGCGCTGTGCAGCCGGTCATTACCGTCTTCGCTTTTGATGTCGACGGCATCGAGGAGCCGAAAATAACCTCCGTCGCCGATATTGAAATCTACCGCCAGAAATGGCCGATGATCTGGGTCAATGTCGATGGTCTTGCCGACGCAAAAGTCATCGCCGATCTCGGTGAAATGTTCAGCCTCCACGCTCTCGCGCTCGAAGACGTTCTGCACGTTCCCCAGCGCGCCAAGGTTGAGGAATATGAAAGCCACATGTTCGCAACCCTGCGCATGGTCACAAGAGGCGAAAACGCGCCTTCGCTCGAGCAGATATCCATGTTCTGGGGCAAGAATTTCGTCGTCACCTTCCAGGAAGATGTCGGCGATGTGTTTAATGGTGTGCGCGAGCGCCTCCGTAAGGGCGGCCGCCGTCTCCGCATGGCGCACGCCGATTACATGGCTTATTCGTTGATCGACGCGATTGTTGACGGTTATTTCCCTGTGCTCGAGGATTACGGCGATCGCCTTGATGACCTCGAGGAAGCCATTCTTGAAAACCCGGCTGAATCCGCCATGGCCCATGTCCACCAGATCCGCCGTGAGCTTCACGCATTGCGCCTTTGCGTCTGGCCGATCCGCGAGGCGCTGAACCGCATCAACGCCGATACAAAACTGGTCCGCAAGGAAACATTGCTGTTCTTCCGCGACTGCCAGGACCATGTCATCCAGATCCTCGACATCATCGAAAACTACCGCGACCGGCTCTCCTCGCTGTCCGATCTCTATTTCTCGTCGATTAGTACCCGCATGAACGAAGTCATGAAAGTCCTGACCGTTATCACCACCATCTTCATGCCTTTGACCTTCATCGTCGGCGTGTATGGCATGAATTTTAATACGGATTTCCCCTCCAACATGCCCGAGCTCAATCATCCGCATGGTTACCCCATCGTCATGGGTGTCATGCTGGTGATTTTCCTGGGTATGCTGCTGTTTTTCTGGAATCTCGGCTGGCTCGACACGAAAAAGCCTGGCGCCGCGCTCGAGGAAGAGGAAAGCTAGTCTTTCGTCCGCAGTAATCTCGATTTCTGGCGACTCCAGTCGCGCTTTTTTGTCGTCTCGCGCTTGTCGTGCAGTTTTTTACCCTTCGCCAACGCAATTTCCAGCTTCGCCAGTCCGCGCCCGTTGAAAAACAACCGCAGCGGAATAACCGTGTAACCCTCACGCTGCGTCGCGCCAAGAATCTTGTTCATCTCGCGCTTGGCCAACAATAATTTCCGCGCGCGCTTGGGCTGATGCTGGCGATCGGCGTGCGCCTGCTTGTATTCGGCGATGTTGGCATTGAACAGCCAGATTTCCCCGCGCTGCGGCCCGACATAGGCTTCGTTGATCGAACATTGCCCGGTGCGCAGCGATTTCACCTCGCTCCCTGTCAGCATCAGCCCGGCCTCGAATTTATCCTCAAGCGTGTATTCGTAACGCGCGCGGCGGTTTTCGGCCACCGTCACGTTCGTCGAAAGTAGTCCTGATTTTTTGTCTTTTTTCTTGCTAGCCATGGGCCTTGGCAAGCGGCTTGCCCGGTGCCTGCGCCTTGATGCCTGCATGCGCCATCGCCGCGTCCACCAGCTGCTTTGAATTATCGCTGATCGTAACCAGCGGCAGGCGCACTTCATCGGTGCAGAAACCCATGCGGCTCAGCGCATATTTGGTCGGCGCCGGGTTGGTCTCGCAGAAAATTGCGCTCCACATCGGCACTAGTTGGTCGCGGATCTGGGCAAAAGTTTTAAGGTCGCCCTTTGTCCAGGATTCCTGCATCGTCGCATGCAGCTTCGGTGCGATATTAGCTGCCACTGAGATGCAGCCCACGCCGCCCTGCGCGAGAAAGGCAGGCGATGATTCATCATTGCCGCTGAGCTGGCAGAATTTATCACCGACTTTCTGCCGGAGCAGGGAAGGGCGGTCGAGATGTCCGGTTGCATCTTTTATGCCGACGATATTCGGCAGCTTCACAAGCCGCGCAATCGTGTCATTGCTCATGTCGATGACCGAGCGCCCCGGGATGTTATAAATTATGATCGGCAGCGCCACCGCGTCATGAATCGCCTTGAAATGCTGGTACATGCCTTCCTGCGTCGGCTTGTTATAATATGGTGTGACGATCAGGGCGGCATCCACACCTGCATCCTTGGCGTGCTGGGTCAGATCAATCGCTTCTTTTGTGGAATTCGAGCCCGTTCCGGCAATAACCGGAACTCTCTTCTTGACCACGGCCACGCACCTCTCGACAATGGCGTTATGTTCATCGTGAGAAAGCGTAGGGGACTCGCCGGTAGTCCCGCAGGGCACAACCCCGTGAGATCCCTGTTCGACCTGCCATTCAACAAAATTGTTGAACGCGGGCCAGTCGATCTCGCCGTTCCGGAAGGGCGTAATCAGCGCCGGGATAGAGCCTTTGAACATCTGAAACTTTCCTTTAAATCCTTTGGCCGCAACGCTTTGCGACCGGTTGCCAGTCTAGCCGCGCGCCTGCGTCCTTGCAAGAAAAGCCTTGTTCTGGGGCTTATGGCTGTTTTCCTGCTGGGCCCGTCGGTCTCGCAAGCCGATAACGCCACCATCATCCGCGCTCTGCAGGCCATGCAGCAGAAGCAATGGTCGATGGCGCATAAGCTCGTCCAGCAGACGAAAGACCCTCTCGCGCATAAGCTTTATATATGGATGTATTTCCGCGAGGAGGACGCGCAGTCGAATTACACACAACTGGCGCAGTTCATCCGGGGCAACCCTGACTGGCCGCGCATGGACGCCTTGCGCGAAAAGGCCGAGAAGGATATGCCCGCGCGCCTCAGTAATGCGGAAGTGAACGCATGGTTTGCCGATTACCCGCCGCTGACGGCCGCAGGCCTCGACCGTTATCTCGGCGCGTTGACCGGCACAGGCCAGCAGGTTAAGGCAAAAAAATTCATCACCGAATGGTGGGCCTCGAAACTCACGACGCGGGATGATCAGAAACGCATCTATTATAAATATGGCGGCCTGATCGACATGAATGCACACAGGAAGCGCCTCGATACGCTTTTATTCTCCGGCCAGTACACGAACGCGCGCGGCATCGCCGAGGTTCTCGGCCATGGCTATCCGCAACTGACCGAGGCACGGATTGGAATTGCCGAGAACAAGCCCGGCATCAATGCGCTGCTCGCCAGGGTGCCGCGCAATCTGCAGAATGACCCCGGCCTGTTGTATGAAAGAGTGCGCTGGCGCCGGAAAAACAATCTCGATGTCGAGGCGATGGAGATTCTGAACAATGCGCCGCCCGCGAGCCAGATCCAAAATCCCGGCGAATGGTGGAAGGAGCGGCATATCATTATCCGCCGCCTGCTCGAGCGAAAAATGTATGAAAGCGCTTATCTGCTCGCGTCGAAACACAGCCAGACGGAAGGTTTTGCATTTGCCGAAGCCGAATGGATGGCCGGATGGCTGGCGCTGCGCTATCTGAATGAGCCCGCCAAGGCTGCCAAACATTTCGAGGCGCTTTATAAAAATGTCAGCACGCCTGTGAGCAAGGCGCGCGGCGCATACTGGATGGGCCGTACGGCACAGGCGCTCAAGCAGAAAAAAGTCGCCGACGCATGGTTCAAGGAAGCCGGTAAATACCAGACCGTGTTCTACGGTCAGCTCGCGGGTGCGGAAGTCGGCCTGCAGAATACGCTGCCGAATGCGTCAGCCCCGCAAATTTCCGCCGCCGATCGCACACAGATGAGCCGGAGCGATATGATCCGGGCCGCGGAGTTTTTCCACGCCGCAGGCATGAAAAAGGAATCCAGCCGTTTCCTCGAGCAGTTCGCAGAAACACAAGGAACCCCGAAGGCCTACCGCTTCGCCGCGGAGCGCGCCTCCGACATGAAGCAATATTACAACGCCGTGAAAATTGCCAAGGAAGCAACGAACAAGGGATTGTTCCTGACGGCGCAATCCTATCCCGTCATCACCGACCGCCTGCAGGGCGTGCCCACGGAATGGGCGCTCGTTCATTCCATCATCCGCCAGGAAAGCATGTTCGATCCTGCGGCCCAGAGCCCCGTGGGTGCAACCGGCATGATGCAGCTCATGCCTGCGACCGCCAAAAGTATGGCGAAGAAAGCAGGCCTCGCTTACAGCCAGTCCAAACTCGGCAACCCGGATTATAACATTCGCCTTGGTACGACCTACATGCAGGAATTGTTGGCGCGTTATAAGGGTTTTTACCCGATGGCGATTGCCGCCTATAACGCCGGGCCGGGCCGTGTCGATGGCTGGATCGAAAATTTCGGCGATCCGCGCAAGGGCGAGGTCGATCTTGTCGACTGGATCGAGATGATGCCAATTTATGAAACGCGCAACTACACGCAGCGCGTAATGGAATCGATTTACGTTTATAGATTACGTCTTAAGGGCGTGCAGAAAGATCCGGTGGCGGAAATTCACGTCGCCATGAACGGCATCTATTAACCCGCGCGGCCTTCGCGCCACCACACGAACGTCACGAGCATCAGAAGTGCCAGCGCGAGGAACGGTGCGGGCAATACCGGTTTTTCCTCGACCCCTTTGACGTCATAGGCATTGTTGCGGCGGAAGATGACATTATTCCCGCCGCCAAACATGCGCCCGTCCGTGTAGAACCGGGTATTTGGATGCGGTGTGTTCGCCATCCACAACATGCCGCCGCCACTTGCATCGCCTAAGGGTTTCATCAGATCTTCCGTCGTCCGCACGCCGCTGAGCTCCGGTGGGTTCAAATCGCCCGACACCGCATAGGCTTTCTGGCCTTCGGCATCTTCAAAACTATAAATGCCGAGCAGGTCGGCCTTGATATCCGCGCGCAAAATTCCTTCCGGCGTCGCTTCCAGTTTTATTTCTTCCGTTTTGCCGTCTGGCTTCGTCATCTGCACGCGCATATCGGGCTGGCGGAAATTACGGCTGCGCACGGTGATCAGATCGCCATGCACCTCGGCGGTGAGCGCCTTTTCATCCAGCTCCGGTTCCTTCATCGACCAGTGCACGATGCGGCGTAATAATTCCGCGTGTGGCCCGCCGGGTCCATAACCGCGCGACCACAGCCAGATATGATCGCTAGCTAACTGCGCGACTCGGCCCTTGCCGACGCGGTCGAGAATGAGCAGCGGCATGTCATCCGCGCCTTTCATCAGCATGTCACCATTGCGTTGCGTGATGCCGACCTGCCGCAGCCAGTTCGACCATTCAGGATGCGCGGGGTCCGAGTGGGGACCCTCGAGATAACTCGTAACCGGGTGTTTGAATCCATCCTCTGTCAGTTCCGGCTTGAAGGATTTTCGGATGATTTCACCTGTCGGCGCGGCGGGCAGGATATTAGCGAGGTCTGTATAGTACACGGAATCTTCCGTGGCGAAGGACGGCCCGCTCGCCTCCAGCAGCGCACCGCCTTGCTCGACATATTTGACGATATTTTCGAAATAATAATCCGGCAGGATGCGGTTGAGTTTATATTGATCGAAAATAATCAGGTCGAAATCATATAGTTTTGTCTCGAACAGTTCCTGAAACGGGAAGGCGATCAACGACAATTCATTCTGCGGCGTGAGGTCAAGCTTTTCCGGGTCGCGCAGGATAGTAAAATGCACAAGATCTACGCCCGGGTCGGATGTCAGCAAATCCCGCCATGTACGTCCGCCCGCATGCGGCTGGCCGGAGACAAGCAGAACACGCAGGCGGTCCCGAACGCCGTTGACGATCAGCGCTGCGCGGTTGTTGAGCGGCGTTAATTCGCCGTCCGCTCTCTGAACGCTCAGCTCAAAAACATTCTGTCCCGCATGTTCGACTTTTAATTCAACAGTTTGCTCTTCGCCGGGCTCCACCATCACCACTTCCGGCGGCTGGCCGAGGCGGTTGATCGTGACGGCGGCGATATCCTCGCGGATATTGGATGTATCCTCGATTTTGTATTTCATCTGCACGTTCTGGCCGACGATGCCGTAGGCCGGGGCCTGCATGATGACAAGACGGCGGTCTTTTTCATTCTTGTCACCGCTCAGCCACGTCGTGACAGGTCCGTACTGCGTGGTCTCTTCAGGATTTTTTGGAATGTCATGAATTTGCCCGTCGGTCAGGAATACCGCGCCCGCCCTGCGGCCAGCCGGAACATCGGCGATGGCTTTGTCGAGCGCTTCGAACAAGCGCGTTTCCCGCGCCAGCTTTTCATCAGTGCTCGATTCAACAACACGTAACTCGATGCCCGGCTTGTCTTTCAGCTCGGCTTGCAGATAAGCGAGCGCTTCTTCGGTGCGTTTTTTACGTTCGCCCAGATCCTGGCTTGGGCTTTTATCGACGACAACGAAAGCAACATCGGTCACAGGATCGCGCTGTTCCTCGATCAGGGAAGGATTAAGCAGCGCCGCGATAAACGCCGCCGTCAGCAAACAACGCAGTACCATGCCGTTGCGGTTCTTCCAAAACGCGAACGCCAGCGCCATGACCGCGATTCCAATCGCTAGGCCCAGCCAGAACATCGGCAGGAGCGGGGAGAAATGAATCGTGACCGCCATCTTGTCCATCATTCCCCCAGCCGCTCTAAGATGTGGGGGATGTGCACCTGGTCGGCCTTGTAATTGCCGGTGAGCGCATACATCACGAGATTGACGCCGAAGCGGTATTCCATGTCCTGCATGCGGCCTGCGCTTTCGCCCGACCACGCCGAAGCCCAGTCATGCGAGCCGATGAGAACCGATGAAACACCGTCGCGGCCACTGACATTCGCCTCCGCCCAAATTGTCCCGGGGTCGTAACCGCTGCGTGCGGGATCCAGCAGGTAGAAGGAGCGGGTGAGAACGTGATCCTTTTCCATCGGCTCCAGCGGCGGGATGTTTAACGATGCGGTCAATGTTCGCAATGCATTCGCATTCGCGGAACCGGCCAGCGTGCCGGAGCCGTAACTGCGGTCGCGCGTATCGAATAAAATCGTGCCGCCGTGGTCTAAATAGTTTTGAATCGCTTTGATCGCTTTGTCCGATAGTGGCGCTTGCGCCATACTGACCGGCCAGTAGATGAGTGGGAAGAAAATCAGTTCGTCATATTCCGGGTCCAGCGCCGCCACGCCGGAGGGCTCAATCGATGTGCGCGACGTCAGGATCTTGCCAAGATTTTCGAGGCCTCTCTGGCTTGCCGCGTCCAGCGCCATGTCGCCGGACTTGATAAAAGCGAGATAAAACCCATTGGCATATTCTATGTCTTTTTCACTTTGTGCCTGCGCAGGAACCGCAAAAAACAAAATCAAGGCAACAGACGCCAGCTTCGTGAGGGCGCGGAATCCGGACATCAATACAGTCATCAAAATCCAATCGGCCAGCACGAGCATCAGTGCCATATAGAGAAGCGAAGGCATCAAGTCGCGTTCGTAATCCACGCCGTAATTTCGCACGGAAACATTTGCAGGCAGGGACGCGGCATCAAGCTTTTTAATATGATCGCCCAGGTTCAGCGCGCGTTGATATCCTTCATTGGCGTAAATGCCGGGCGGGTGTTCCGGCCCAGGTTTTATTTTGGAAAATTCAGCAGCGGAAATCGACACCATAGTCGGCGCGGGTTTTTTTAACGTGCCGAAACCATCCAGTACCCAGAGCGGATGTAAAAACCCGTCGGTTTTTTTGAGCGACCCTTGCGGATTGCCGGACATATTGACGATGCGCTGTAGAATTTCAACGAACGCGCCGGACAAGGGCAAATCGGACCAGTCGGGCGCTGCCGTTGTATGAATCATGACGAGCAGGCCCTTGCCGAGCGGCGCGGCGGTGATCAATGGCGTGCCATCCTCGAGCCGCGCCCATGTGCGCTCGTCGATATCCTCGGTTGGCTGCGCAAGGATTTGCTGACGCACGGGAATTTCTTCGTGAATTTCGATGCCGTAAAACGGACTGGTGTCGCTGAACGGCTGGAGCTTAGCGGGCTTCTCCCATGTCAGCGATCCATCCATCGAACGCCCCCCTAACCGCAGCGGCACAGGCACAAGGAACGGCTCGCCTTGGCTTTTCGCCATCACCGGCCCGGCGAAACGTAGGAGCAGCCCGCCATCCTTCACCCAGCCTTCGAGCGCGTTGAGGTCATCCGTCGCTATCGCCGCAATGTCAGGCAGGATAATGACGGAAGGATCGTGTTTTAGAATCTCGGTGATGTTGCCCTGGAATAATTCCGCGAAAGGCTCGATCGCGCGTTTTAGGTAGTAACGTGCCTCAATGAAAGGCTTCGTATCTTCGTCATCGGCGGGGCCAGCAAGGCCAACCGAACGCTTGCGCGCACTTTCATCAAGCAATGTAATGCCGCCTGCGCCGGGTGCGCCGCCAATCCGGAACCTGCCGACATCGCCGCGCACGGTTTCGGGAAGATCGAATTTAATTTTTGCTGGCAGGGAGGCGGGATCAATTGCAATGTTTACTTGATCTAACACAGATCCATCTAAAGAGAGCGCCTGCACGGTGACAGGGCGGTTCGCGGCAATCGTTTCCGGCGCGGCGACTGTAACCTGGAATCCTTCCGCCTGTTCATCGCGCCCGAGCAGGAGAGGGAGATGCTCCGGCGTTGGCGAAACGTAGCTGACATTGCCATGCGCGTGCAGTGCGGCGGCAAAATCTGTAATTCCACCTTCATCAATGCCATGTCCAAACCAGATCGTTTCACTTGACGCATCATTTATAAGTTCAGCAGCGGCCTTGTAATCGGCGGACCATGGTTGCGGCTCCAGCCCCTTGATAATCGCTTCGGCCTGCCCGGCGGCGAGTGGTCCCTGCGCGAGCGGTTTGCCATCCGGTCCGGGCGCGGTGGTCAAAATATAAATATCACGGTTCTCGCGTCCGGCTTGCGCCGTCAAATCCAGCGCGGCACGGATTTCAGTGTCCCACACCGGCGCGGATGCCCAGCCATTATCGATCACAATGCGAACCGGTCCGTTGCCCGCCAGCCCTTCCGCCGGGTTATATACAGGCCGGGCGAGCGCAATAATCACCAGCGCCGCGATAATCATCCGCAATAGTAAAATCCACCACGGCGTATGGCTGGATGTTTGTTTTTCAGGAATAAGCCCGGCGAGGAATCTCGTCGTCGGCAGGATAATCAGCTTTGGAGCGGGCGGCGTAATGCGCAGCAGGAACCAGAGCGCGGGCAAAACTGCCAGCCCCCAAAGAATAAGGGGATTTAAAAAAACGAGATTGCCAAGCAAACCACTCATCGCCTCAGTGTCCCCGCGCGTTGGGTGTGGAGGCTCAAGGTCGTCCAGACATCGAGGAGCGTGTCTTTAATGTCGCGCTCGGTGCTGTGCAAAATATGGTGCCAATGACATGCGCCACAGATGTTTTTCACAGCGGCAATGTGTGCGGTGATGCGGCGGTTATATTCTGCGCGGATGGAAGAAACATTATTCACCAGTTCACGTTGCTTGTCCGCAGGCGTTTCAAAAATAATACGGCCGTCATAGGGAAGTTCGATTTCCGCCGGATCGAGAATTTGAATGACGAATCCGCTGCCGCTCTGCGCCGCGAGATTTTTGAACCTTGTTTCAATCTCATGAGCCGGATTTAAAAAATCTCCCGCGAGAAAAAGTGAGGCATTACGTGACACTTCTTCGCCCGGCAGCGTTTCTTTACCATTCTTTTCCAACAAAGTGTCGGCAAGCGTTTGCAGCGCGGCCTGTGACCGTCCCTTACGCGGGCTTCCCAATAAACCAACTTCCTCGCCGCCATGAGTCAGGAGCAGGGCAATAGCAAGCGTAATAATTTTCGCGGTATCCGCCTTGCTCGGCAGATCATCGCGTGAACGGAAATCCATGCCGCTTGAACGGCTGCACCACAAATAGGCGCTCTGGTTGGTCTGCCATTCTTTTTGCCTGATATAGATTTTGTCGGTCTTGCCGCTCTGTCGCCAGTCGATATCCTGTGGCCTGTCGCCGGGATGATATTCGCGGAACTGCCAGAATCTCTCGCCGCTGCCGGATTTTCTTTGCCTGTGTTCGCCGTGCAGAACGCTGGCAACCGCCTTGTCCGCTTCCGCCATCAGGAACGACAAATGCGCGGCAGCATCCTCGGCCCGCTGGCGCAGGGGCAGCGCGTCCCGGGCTTTTGTCATGCGGAACAAATCCATTTACAGACTTTCTGAAAGACCCCGGATGACATCCTGCAGCGTGATACCGCTGCCGCGCGCCTTGTAGTTCAGCGCCATGCGGTGCTTCAGCACCGGCTCGGCGAGGTCGATCACGTCATCGATTGAAGGCGCCTCGCGTCCGTCGATGAGTGCGCTTGCACGCACCGCCAGCATCAGGGCCTGCGCGGCACGCGGACCCGGTGCCCAGGCAACGTAATCCTTCACGATATCGGAGGCGCCTGAATCGGGGCGGCCACGGCGAACCAGAGTCAAAATCGCATCGACGACGGAATCGCCGATTGGCATGTCGCGCACGAGCGATTGTATTTCCAGTAATTCTTCCGGCTTCAGCACAGCCGAAGCCGTGCGCACATTATTCGTCGTCGTCGCGATCAGCATGTCGCGCTCGGCGTCACGCGCCGGGTAATCGACATCGACCTGCATGAGGAAACGGTCAAGCTGCGCCTCGGGCAGGGGGTAGGTTCCTTCCTGCTCGATCGGGTTTTGTGTGGCAAGAACATGGAACGGTTTGGGCACGTCGTAGGCCTTGCCGCTCACCGTCACTTCTTTTTCCTGCATCGCCTGCAGCAACGCCGATTGTGTGCGCGGCGACGCGCGGTTGATTTCATCAGCCATCAGAAGCTGTGTAAAAATCGGTCCTTTGATGAAACGGAATGAACGTTTTCCGTCCGCACCTTCTTCCAGAACTTCGGAGCCCAGAATATCGGCCGGCATCAGGTCGGGCGTGCATTGCACGCGTGCAGTGTCCAGACCGAGTACTTTCGCCGTCGTATCGACCAATAACGTCTTCGCAAGCCCCGGAACGCCGATCAGGAGCAGGTGGCCGCCGGACACCAATGTTACCAAAGTCTGGTTAATCACGGAATTTTGCCCGAAAATCACCTTGCCGATTTCGGCGCGGGCCTTGGCCAGTTTCTGGTGGGCTTCCTGGAACGCTCTGTCGGTCACGCGATTTTGACTCCTTACTTCGGGGATGTGATTGGCTATACTAACCGTATCTATAGCTTTTTAAAGGATATAACGCTGGAAAACTATAAGGCAAAACAGGTCAAGCCGCAGGACTGGATGGTTTCACGTGAAACGTCCCGCGTCATGAATGCACTTGGTGCGGGCAAGGCATTGTTCGTTGGCGGCTGTGTGCGGAACATGCTTCTAGGTGAAGATGTCGTTGATGTAGACATCGCAAGCCAATGGACGCCGCAAGAAGCTACCGAAAAACTCACCCAGGCAGGCATAAGGGTTGTGCCGACCGGTATCGATCACGGCACGGTCACGGCGATTGTCGATAAAAAGCCTTACGAAATTACGACCCTGCGTCGTGACATCGAAACCGATGGCCGCCGCGCCGTCGTGAGTTTTACGGAAGACTGGCGCGAGGACGCGCAACGCCGCGATTTCACCATGAATACGCTGCTGGCGGACCCGCAGGGCAATATTTATGACCCGACCGGCGAGGGGCTGAAAGACCTTGAAGCACGGCGTGTGCGCTTCGTCGGCGACCCGGCGACGCGGATCAGGGAAGATTACCTCCGTATTCTTCGTTTTTTCCGTTTTCACGCCCAGTACGGCAAGGGCGCGCCGGATGCCGAAGGACTAAAAGCCTGCAAGGTTGCTGCGGATGAAATTCCTACGCTTTCGAAAGAGCGCATCACGCAGGAATTCCTGAAAATTCTGTCTGTGGATAACCCTGTGGATATTCTGTCAGTAATTTTTGATAACACTGTCCTGACACAGTTTCTTTTTCCGGAATATCAGCCTGATTTACTGAAACATCTCTGTGAATTTCAGAACCGGTTCGGCATCGCGTTTGTTTCGCCGCGTCTCTACGTCCTGTCTGGTCTGAGCCACGACAATATAAAGCGAATGGAAAGATTATTGTTGATTCCCAAAGTCTTCAAACGAGATATTGAAGCCATTTCTGAAATTCTGAAATTGCCTGATCTGGGCAAGGACCAGGCCGTTAAGGTCGCAGTTTACAAACACGGCCGCACCTCCACGGCGCAGGCGCTGATCATCGAGGTCGCTCAGGACCGCGTCATGAACGGCTATATCAACAAGGCGCTCGAAATCATCCAGAAATGGGACATCCCGACCTTCCCGGTCGACGGCAATGATCTGATGAAAGCGGGCATCGAAAAAGGGCCTGCGCTGGGCGCGGCCCTTTCTAAACTTGAAGACTGGTGGATCGAACAGGAATTCAAGCCCGACAGGAAAACCTGTTTAAACCACCTTAATAAATAGTCGGAGTTGCCTCAGGCACGCTGGGTGACGTGTTTTGCGGATCGCGTAGTTCAGCAGCCTTATAAGCTTGTCGATCTTTTTCACTATTCATATCGTAAGCAACACCGAAATCTTTCATTCCGAATTTTGCACCTGATATCATTCTAATTTTAATATCTCTTTCCATGCGCACTCCTCCTTTATTTATAGCGAAATATGCTTATTTTAGTTGCGAAAGGCAAGGAAATTTTTTGCATGAAAATAGCTTATAAACGGTAATTTTATTACCATTTCACGCTCGGGGGCAGGGACATCAATATCGCCTCGGTATTACCGCCTGTTTTCAGTCCGAATGTCGTGCCCCGGTCATAAAGCAAATTGAATTCCACATACCGCCCGCGTTTAATCAGCTGCGTTTCGCGTTGCTCTTCAGTCCACGGCAGTTTCATGCTCCGGCGTACGATCTGAGGATAGATATCGAGAAAAGCCTTCCCCACATCTTGCGTGAAGGCGAAATCGGCGTCCTGGTTTCCGCTGTCTAAATTATCGTAAAAAATCCCGCCCACGCCGCGCGGCTCGTTCCGGTGCGGCAGGAAAAAATAGCGGTCGGCCCATTCCTTATATTGTTTGTAATAGCCGGGATTATGACGGTCGCAGCAGGCCTCCAGCGCGGCATGGAAATCCTCGGCGTCATTCGCATTAGCGATCATCGGCGTTAAATCCGCTCCGCCGCCAAACCATGATTTGGATGTCACGATCATCCGCGTATTCATATGCACCGCCGGGACGAGGGGGGATTGCATATGCGCGACCAGCGAAATGCCCGCCGCCCAGAATTGCCCGCCATTGTCAGCTGCACCGGGAAT
>JAGNLJ010000009.1:23404-89549 GCA_017999645.1 Alphaproteobacteria bacterium | reverse complement strand
TGGGCGGCGGCTGGATTAGTGGCACTTGCAAAATGGCCCCGGAAAGGCCATAAAACCCCTCGCACCATGGCGGTGTAGCTCAGTGGTAGAGCAGAGGAATCATAATCCGTTTGTCCTCGCAAAGAGGCCTAAAAATAGATTTTGAAATTCAACGGCTTATGGTTTAAAAGGTGTTCACCTTGATATCCGGGGTAACACCGGGGTAACAAAAGCGGGTTTTTCTATGTGAGGCGGTATAGCTCAGTGGTAGAGCAGAGGAATCATAATCCTTGTGTCCGGGGTTCAAATCCCTGTACCGCCACCAAAACCCGGATAAAAATTTTAGAAAATCCCTGAACCGCTAAGGCAACTTTTAAAACGACCCCTAGGGGGGCTGGGTAATTTTCAATGATTACTTCTTCCGTTCTTTGCAGAACACTTCAATAATTTTCACGACCAACTCTTGGTCAACTGTGGAAAGAAGTTTCATCTTCTTTTCTACATCATAAGATTTACTGGAATTGGGCGAGAATTCAAAGAGTGACTGAACATCAACCTTTAGCGCCTTTGCAACTCTATCAAGTGTAAGAACACTCGGAATAGTTTTGCCACGCTCAAAATTAGAAATTGTTTCAATCGACTTCAAACACTTTTCCGCGAGCGCGGCTTGCGAAAGATTACGAGCCTCTCGCAATTCCCTAATTCTTTTTCCAAGTAGAATGCCAATATCATTCTTCATACATCTATTATTGATGTATTCTTCCGGGTTTTTATATTGACGTAATTTTACTATACGACTTGATGTAATATTCGTATCCCTTTATGCTTTCTCTATGAGGTTACAATGTCCATAGAGAAACGTCTGGACACGAAGTTGGCAGCACAAGGCGCCGAATTCTTAGTGCTCGGCCACATTTTGTTAGAAGATATCGAGTGCTATAAGGCTTATACCAACTACCCTGATTACGACCTCTTGGCGACAAGTCCCGCAGGACTTAAAAATGCCCGTATTCAAGTCAAAAGCAGATGGGCCACAAACAGAGCCGGACACTTTCCTATTGATAGTCTGGATTGCGACTTCGTTGTGCACGTTGCCTTCAATAGAGGAATCCGGAAACAAAAGAGAGTTTTAGATGATACGAAGAGTCCTATCGAATATTATGTGTTTCCAATTGAGTTAATTAGAAAAGCACTTTTGCCATCTAATAAAATAAACATACGAAATATATTCGAGCATGAAAAATACAAAGACAGATGGGATTTAATTAAAGAATTTTTATTTAAAGGAGAAGAAAAATGAATTTCAGAAACAGGTACACATCTACATTAATGATTGGAGCACTCTGCTTGCTTATCAGCGGAGTTAGTTTCTCGAAAAAGTCATTCGCTGAAATGTCAGAAAAATCCCGTGAAGAATTATGGGTCATAAAAACTCAAGATGGAGTAAGAAATCATTTAAAAGATCCCTCTTCCGCAAAATTCCGCAATTCCGTATTTCACAGATGGCAAGGCACACCCGTTGTATGCGGAGAAGTCAATTCTAAAAACAGCTTTGGTGGTTTTGGCGGATTTCAAAGATTCATTGCAAGCGGTGATGCCATCGTATTCCTCGAAGAAGAAGTCAGCGACTTCGACAACGCTTGGGGAATGATGTGCAAATAATCGTTTTTCCAGATAGCGATCATCCTTATTAGAAATTTCTAACAAAACCCATTAGTTGCGATTTCACCGGAAAATGATAGCTTGTAAGCTTATCGTTATATTGATGCTGTTACTGGCAAATGAGTTTGTACTAGTGGAGTAAAAGTTGCATATAAAAGCTAAGACCTTAGATGACCTCCTAAGAAAATGTATTGAAAAACTAATTACAAACGGATATCAGATTCAGCCGTCAAAAGGCGCATGCAAAGAGCTTTTTGGCGTCATATTGGAATTGTCCAACCCACGTGCCCGCCTAAGCCAAACGGAATCGAAAGGTGTCTTCTTCAGTTGTTTGGGCGAACTTTTTTGGTATCTCTCAAGGTCAGACGAATTGGCATTTATCCAATATTACATTCCTCATTATCACTTATATTCTGACGATAAAAAAATTCTTAATGGCGCATACGGACCAAGAATATTCAATATGAATGGCATAGATCAGTATAAAACAGTTCGCGAGCTTCTCGCAAAAAAACCTGATTCAAGACAAGCCGTAATCCAAATTTTTCAAGCAAAAGATATAACAATCGAAACAGAAGATGTGCCCTGCACTTGCTTGCTTCAATTCACGATCCGTAATGGACTTCTGCATATGCACACATCTATGCGATCAAACGATGTCTTTGTCGGGTTACCGCATGATATTTTTGCCTTTACTATGCTTCAAGAAATTCTCGCAAACGACCTTTCTGTGGGCCTAGGAACGTATAAACATTCCGTGGGAAGTTTACATCTTTATAATGACGATATATCTCCTGCCCAAACTTACCTGTCCGAAGGATGGCAAGACATATATTCTATGCCGGTCATGCCCGCAAAAAATGTATGGGGATCAATATCACAAATTCTCGAAGCAGAAGAAAAAATTCGCAAAGGAGAATCTCTCGATATTACTAAAATTAAACTTGATAATTACTGGATGGATTTATTACGGCTTCTAAAAATATTTTCAGTTTCAAAAGGAAAGGATTTAAGGACTGTAGTTCAATTGAAAAATGAGATGTCATCTCCTGTATATGAACAGTATATTCGTAAAAGGGAAAAGCGAATGCAGGACAGAAATAAACAAAAAGCTTTTATCTAGCTGATTAAAGGATTTTCATGAGACCTAAAGATACTCCGCTTGCCAACGAGCTAAGTCAAAAGCTAATTCAATATCAAACAACTCGTCCAATGCCAGGAATTGTTCCTGCAGATAATCGCCAATCATTTATTGAACAAATATTAGAAAGCATACATCGCATTGAATATGTCTCTGCAATTAGGAAACGCGATATCCATCCTTCAAGAATAGACCCAGCAAGCGAATTGTTTGATCCATTAAAAGCGGCCTTGATCCATTACAGAACAGGCAATATTGATGAGGCCTTCTGGCTTGTGTTTTTGTCAGTGCAATTTGGTAAGCATCTAAAAGACGGATGGAGATTGACCCGCGACATATATGGGGGATTAGGTTCACAAACATGGACATGGGCAAGAACCAGCGGGAATCCTCAAGCTTTTCAAACTTGGTTAGCGAGTCAACAAAACATTCTTTCTGCCGATGGAATTTCCAGACGCTTTGGAAATCACAGAAGATACGAAACCTTAAAAATATCACAAAATAATAGAGGTACGGCAGCCGCTATAAAAAGTTATATCGGTTGGATTGGAGCAAATAGAGGACATCAATTGCTTATTGATGAAGCAGCCACCGCAACAAAACATGACCCAAAAGCTATGTTTGATTATCTCTATAATTCAATGAACGTTGATTCATTTGCACGACTTGCAAAATTCGATTACCTCACAATGATTGGAAAATTAGGACTAGCTCCAATTGAACCCGGATCTCCATATTTGAAAGGAGCAAGCGGTCCGCTTCGTGGTGCAATTTTATTATTTGTAGAAAATGGGATTAAGCCGCCATCCGTAAAAGATTTAGATCAATGGGTAATAGAACTCGGTGATTTTTTGGGAGTTGGAATGCAAGTGATGGAAGACTCTCTTTGCAATTGGCAAAAGAGCCCCTCCCAATTCGTTGCCTTTCGAGGCTAAATTAAATCCACTTAAAACGTGTCTTTAAATAATTAAGTTGATTAGCTTGAATGATATTTCTGTGTTGTAGCTGCCCAACTACAATTCCATGTGAAATCCCTATACGTTTGGCAAATCTCATAACTTTTTTATAGCTGTTCGCACTTAACGTATATAATTCAGCGATATGTTCGTTGGGAACTAGAATATCTGTAGCAAAATTATTAGCTTCATCTTCTTCTTTATTCGAAGCAGTTACCGCACTCTCTAAAAAAATATCACTTTGGCTATGAAGCAATAAATGTCCTGCTTCATGGAAAAATGTAAACCAGAAATGGTCATCTGACCTATACCTAAAACTTAATTGTATTAGCCCCTTATCTTTAGAAAGAAAACGTGTGGCACCGCTTGCGCGACATCCTTTAGGAGCTCTTACTATAACAACTGCAACACCAGCTTCAGCACAAAGTTTTTGCAGTTCAGGAATAAAAATGGCTGGATTTTTCTTTCTAGTTAAAACGCGAATTATTGCCAAATTTTCTCTGAACTTTTCTGGATTCCAATTTTTACATTTTATACGTTGCCCCTCAATTTCTCCCTGTCGAAGCCATGCAGCCACTGATGCAATTTGAGATTCAAAAGTATAAGAAGTACGAAACGCAACCAATTTCAGCGAAGCATCATAAGTTTCATACCAAGCGCGAACATCAGGAACATTAAAAAAATTAAGACACTTAGCTGCTATTTCTTTTTTGTTAGAAGAAGATTTTATCCAACCAAAATTTATCATATCTTTAAAAGGAATATCTTTTAACCACTCTATTCCTTCTTCTTGATTTCCTTCTTTATCAAGCCAATCTATATCTGAACGATATTGATTTTCTCTTGCTATCCAAAATTCTGAAGAAGGCCCTAAAGTAACTTCAAGCTTCTCAGCTATTTCAGAATTAATTTTTAATTTGCCTTCCAAAAGCTCATTAACTGTAGCTATCGAATAACCAATCTTTTTTGCAAATGTTGCAATCGTTAAGTCTTTTCGGCCAAGGATTTTTGTTATTGTTTCACCAGGGGGAGAAGCCCAATTTGGCTGGAAACCGACGGCACTACTCATGATCTTCCGACTCCCATTATTTTAATTCGATCCACTAAATTCCAATCCAATTCCCCAGAAACTTGGAGAGGAGGATTAATGTGGTTTTGCTGGAATACCAATTGGAACCCATGCAAAAACCTAATTACCAATTCATTGTGCGCACCTGCATCCACAGGAGGATTAGCCGCAAGATCATTAATTGACTTTGCAGCTCTCAAGTCAGCCACGCATTGCTTCAATTCTTGTGCAATATCCATGCCAAATTCACGCCGGGCGCGAACCTCGCTTCGGCATAACTGACGCAAATCCTTTGTGCTAAATGCAAGCTGCAAATACCATCCCCACAACTTCGAAACCTTGAGCATCAATGGGTGCGTCTGCAAGGAAAAAACCGTTTTATTTTGTAAAATTTTTGTGTCCCCGTCATTTTTGTAGCCTTGGCGTGAAGCCGTTTCAAACGGAACCTCTGGGCATGCATCAGCTATCCACTGCAATATTAGGTTGTATATCCGTTCAATATGCTTTTGGCGCATGTGACCTGACATTGTTGCTGAGGTAGGAGATGTTCTTAACCAACTAATACGAAGTGATTTTGATCCGTTCCATTAAAAGAACATAACAAGAACAAAATATAATTGGTAGAGTCTTATTTTACCATAATATATTTATTAACTGGCTTTTACATCCCTATTGTTACCCAACCAATGAAATACGCACAGAAAACGCAACAAAACCGGCAGGGTTTGCCTCTAGGTAAACTGACTAACAATCAGTGTGTCGGTTTTAGGGCGTCCCCGTAGAGCTTTTTCCTGACAATCCGGCACACACCATCTTAATTTCTTCATATCTGTAATCTAACAAGGAGAAATCATTATGGATAAAACAAAAGCCGAAACTGTAAGTCTGAAAGCAATTTGCAAAGAGAAAAAACTTTGCCCTCGATTATCACGTATGTTGCTGCGTGAAGCTGTGAAGGATACGAAACGATATCCAGCTCTGGCAAAAGCACATAAGGCTCGCACACCCTGGATGTGGACAAAAGGATCAAAAGAACTGCAAGAAGCAATGACTGCCCTGAAACCCGCTGAAGCTTCAAAATCAGCCATTTAAAAATCAAAAGTCGGTCATTTGCACATATATGTGATTTTGGCCGACTTTATTTTTTGGGTAAAAATAATTTTGCCCCCGGGCCCTTTGTCGTTTTAACATGCAAAAATTTTCTGGCTCGCTTCATAGTGCTTTCTGAAAAACTACGAGCTTCCGCTTGCGCTTTGATTATAGATGCAGATACAGGTTCTCCAGCCAGTATTTGTTTTAAAAACTCCACTGCGCCATCTAGTTTCTCAGGAACATTACTTTGTGCTCGCAAAAGATTATTAGCGTCAATACTACTTTTACCCCGCCATTTTAAACGAGCTATGCGGCCTTTTTTGCTCATCATTAAAAATATCTGTGAAGAGCCTGAAGCAGTATAACTGGCTTTTGCATGTGCTAAAATTCGCTCATCTGGATCATCAGGAGATTTTGCGAATATCATGGCTGAACGAACAGTCGCTATAAAATCGATTGATCCTATGCCTCTATGAATTGCACTCTCGGTGTCAGCTTTTCGTAAATGCCTAATCAATAAAACAGAAACATTAAACTCCCGCGCCATTTCAGCTAACGGCATCAAGAATCCTCGAACTTCATTAGCCCGATACATATCAGAACCAGCAGGCATAAAAGCTGTTACAGGATCAATAATGATAAGGCCATAGTTATTCTGTCCTACAAAACGCCTGAGTCTATCAACACCAACTCTGTCCAGAGAAAATGCGCTCGACATATAGTCAATTTTTGAAATGTCGGCTTTATGCCTTATCAATCGCGGCAATAACACTTTATCAGGATCATCCTCTACAGACATGAAAAGCACACGTTGAGAACGTTTTGGATAAATACCCGCCCACGAATTTCCTGTTGTTAAAGCTGCAGCTAAATTTGCAGTCAAATATGACTTCCCAACGCCCGGATCGCCATCAATAATTGAAATACAACCCAAAGGTAAATATGGATCAAAAAGAAAATCGACCTTGCTTGCAACGACATTACTCATTTTATCAAAATATTTTTTATCTGATGGTTCATAACGCGATATGCTCATAGCAACTTGCTCCACCTCACTTTCATCAAGAGGAGGCCTACAAGCATTACGATTTATTTTCATTAAACAACTTGCAATAGTTTCTTTTTCCAATCCCTGATTCCTTAAAAATCCCGCAATACTAGTTAGTGTATTATTGCGAGATGACTTCTTAAAAATACCTATGCTCGAAGAAGAAATCTCTAAATTGCTGGTTGTAAGTATCTTAACCAAGCCTTCAGTTGGAAAAATCATTTTACTCAAAGGCACAATCCATCGATATCTTCTGCTACTTGCATGTACACTCGGCGGCACAACCATGTAACCATTTGTTTTTATATCAATGCCTTCAAGTTTCATCATTTTGCCTTCTAGATTTCCTTTAAAGAATATGTGCTCCCCTCGTCCCGTTCTCGCTTTAGAAGTTCTAGAAAGACTTCCAATTCGCCTTAGTGATAGTCTGCCTTTTTCACCATCAACATCAATTACAAAAAAACCATCGACAACGAGGCCAATATTCGCATTAGGATATTTATTCCACCACTTGCGAATTTTTTTCACGTTATTCGTTGCATTTTTATCACCATGGGGCACAACCGAACCTATAGGGTGCTTGCCTGGAGATTTGCATTGATAATTTTTGCAATCACATCTACCATTTTTAATTCCATGCAAAGGAAATACGCGATACCCAAGGGTCGCATACTCCAATGCTGCCAGAAGAAGCCTGTTCTTATTATTACCCTTCATGGCTTGTCCTCCGATTTTTGCATTGGTCTATATGGGTCAATATCTCGGATTCCAGCCACACAACCCTTTGCGGTGAAAGACGAATTCGCTTGGGAAAAATCCCAAGATTTTCCATGAATAATAAATGAGTGTTTGAATATTTAATGCCTAGTAAGCTCAAATCATGCCGTGTAAGCAGCCGTTCTTTCTTGTTTTCAATATTCTCCATATGACCTCCTTCAATTAAACTGTGTTGTGGAGGCCTTGATATTGAGCAGCTAAAAGGAAGCGTGTCACAGGGGGAAAACTATTTTTTTATTTTCACCCGCCAAGAAAGAAATAATATTTCAATTTTATTTTGAAACATCCGTAAATGATCGAAATTCCTTATAGAGATCTATGAAACGCCTTGTCGCCATTCTTAACTCTGCGTCTTCCGAATTTAGACCAAGATCTTTTGCTATTTTTTTTGCCAAGGCTCTCTTGGATAGAGAATTTCCGTTTTTATAAAGATGACGCTGAATCTCTATAGTAATATCAAGCCAAGGATGTTTTCTTTTAGCTCCGACTCGTTTTAAAGGTTCTAAATTTGAATTAATATCGTAAGCTATGCGGCATACAAACCATTCTCCGTCAGAAGATATTAAACAGGAACCCGGCACATATATCTGATCAAACTTAAAATCTCCATGAATAGGGACAAACTCTTCGCCAATAAGCACTTCGACAGCAATATCCTCACCCGCTGTAATCATGCCACACAATTTACGTTCTATGCGCTTCGCCCGAACTTTAGCAGTGCTGTTATTTAACCTCTTAAAAGGTTGATCGATCCAATTAGGTGTACTCTTTAAAACCAATGTCCTAATCTCGTTTCCTTTCCATGTAGATCCACAAATTTTTTGACCTAAATCATCAAAAAAATCATTCAAATCCAACCACTCTTGATTTTTCATCTTTAATTATCCTCAGTACATGCTCAGCCCATATATTCAAAGCTTCACGCTTTTCTTTATCGTAGCCATATCGATTATACACACCTGCCACGCCTGAGAAAGCGCCAGAAATGTGATTCAATATTTTTTCTATTACATGAGGGGGTACTTCAAGCTTTGCCATACCAGATGCAGCGGTACGCCGAAGATCATGAATAATCCAATCTTTAACTCCTGTAGCCTTATCCATACGTTCTTTAATTTTACCAAAGCCAGAAACGGACGTTTTTCCTGTCGTTGTAAACAGGAGATCAGAATGTAAAAATTGAGGTATGCTTTCCAAAATTTTCACCACTTCGGAAGATAATGGTACTTCATGAGCCCGGCCATTCTTCGCTCGCTCTTTCGGTATCGTCCAAATACCTTTTGAAAGATTAAGTTCGCTCAATTTCATTCCAGATACTTCACCTTTCCTCTGGCCTGTTAAAATCAAAATTTTTAACAAGGGGCCAAAAGGGTAATTTAAACCTTCTGCATATCGATAAACTTTGACCAATTCATCTTCATTTAAAACACGATCTCTAGGATTTTCTTTGGCAGGCTTTTTAATATTAGAAGCAGGATTAAGTTCAATATACCCCCGCTCTACAGACCAACCTAAAAATCTATGAACTGCGGCTAAAACTCGGTTAGCCTGAATCTCTGCATTACGAGCAACAATCTTATCAAGTAGAGAGTTTATATGCTGACGTGTAATTTTTCTAATATCAAGAGATCCATATTCTTCAATAAAGTTATTCTTTAAACGGGCTTCAACAGTACGCCAATCTTTGTTTTTCTTTTTAGCATAAATTTCAAGAAATCTTTTGAAAGCTTCTTCAACGCTTAAAATCGTTTCGTTTTCATGAGCCAACAATAAACCTTGATCTACTAATCTAAGTTTTTCCCTAGCGCGTTCTCTGGCTTCTGATAAACTAAGAATTGAATAACAACCAAGCGTTATACGTTTCTGCTTACCGTTCACACGACACATAACAAAAAAAGTTTTTTTGCCTGAAACATAAACACGCACACCAAATCCAAGTAATTTGTTATCCCAATATTCAATTCTTGTATTTTCAGTTTTAAGGGATGCGAGTTTTTTATCTGTTAGTGAGCACTTCATGTTCAAATCCTTATAGATCGAACATAAGATAAAAAATTCTTTTCTTCAAAGAAAACAGTGGCTTAAGTTATATCAGAAATCATTAGATATTTATGGAATCTTACAGCTTCTAACAAAAAAAATTAGTGAACCTGAGGCTTCGCAGCGTGAGTGGCCTTTGATAGAAGCTCTCGAAGCTTTTTACGTTCGACATCTGAAAGAGCTGCGACGTTAATTTCAGAACCTTGTTTGTTTTTTACTTCGATAACCTGACCTTCTTTCCATCCTGCTCGTGCTTTTAGCCAAAAAATAGTGGCTGGTGTAGAGCCCTGCATAATCAATTGAAAAAGTCTATTTACGACTCGCGCATTCGCCAGCTCTAGACCATTTTCTAGGTCTTCAGCATAATATTTACTCAATGTGTCCTGTCCTATTTTTAAAGCGCGTGCAATGGTGCGCTTAGGCGTTCCGGCAGCAGATAACACCTGTACCATGTGTCGTTTTTCAGTCGTAGGTTTGTATTTTGGCGTCGGCATCGTCTTAAGCACCCTCGTTTTATATGCGAGGTTTCCCTCATATTTACATGATAAGAGAGTTAGGGATGTATTCTCAATAGAGACAACGATGACATTGAAATAGTAGAAAAATGTTATATTACTAAGCTACCTTCATTAATTTTTCATTCACAAATCGTTGCAACTCAGCATAATCAGTTTTACCGCTGCCCAGAATTGGCATTTTATCAATCTGGATGATCGTCTTGGGAACACCCAGTTCGGTAATGCCCTTCTGAGAGGCATAGGCCGATAAAGACTCTTTCGCCGCTCCATGCTTTGTCGTGACAAGAATAAGCTGTTCACCTTTACGCTGATCAGGAATAGCAATAACGGCATGTTCTGAATCGGGATATACAGCCTGTACCATCGCTTCCACGCTGGTCAGCGACACCATTTCTCCCGCAATTTTTGCAAAGCGCTTGGCGCGGCCCAGAATTTTGACATAGCCTTCTTCGTCAATATCAACAATATCACCTGTATCATGCCAGCCGCCTTCCAGCGGTTGCAACACACCGGGATCGTCAGCCATGTAATAACCAAGCATGACATTCGGGCCTTTTACAAACAGGCGCCCGCCCTCTTCAATTCCCGGTACGGGATCAAGCCTGTATTCCAATCCGGGCAACAAGCGTCCCACCGTTCCTGCTTTCTGATGCATGGGAGAATTCAGAGCAAGCGCGGGAGCCGTTTCCGTTGCACCGTACCCTTCCAGAACACGAACGCCGAAACGCTCCATATAAAGCTGACGCGTTTCGCTTTTAACTTTCTCCGCTCCCGCGAAAATATAGCGCATGCGATAGAAATCATAAGGATTGGCCATGCGTGCATAGCCTGAGAGGAAAGTATCCGTACCAAACATGATGGTGGCATTGGATGAATAAACCAGTTCAGGTACGATACGATAATGCAAAGGACTCGGATAAAGAAACGTCTTCACTCCCGATAGTATCGGTAATAACGTCCCGCCTGTCAGGCCAAAGGAATGGAACATCGGCAGACAGTTGAAAACAATATCCTGCCTGTTGAAATCAACGCGCGAGGAAAGCTGGACAATATTCGTCATCAGATTTTCGTGGCTAAGCACAACGCCTTTGGGATTGCCTTCGGAGCCGGACGTAAAAAGAACAACGGCAGGAGCATTGGGGCTGATTTTTTGCTTTTTATGAATACGCTCTGGCGATGAAAATAAACTTAATATTTTATCCGCAGAACTGATTTTCTTTTTGAGATCCTCAATATAAAAAACCTCGGCATGCTTTTGAATTTCCGCAACTAAATCATTCAAACGTGCCAACTCAACAAACCGGCTGGATGTTATAACTGTCTTGATCTGTGCCGTTTTACAGGCTGAAATGATTGCTTGCGTTCCTGCTGAAAAATTGAGCATTGCAGGCACCCGCCCAAAAGCCTGTAGAGCAAAAAAAGCAGTCACAGCGCCTACAGAATTAGGAAGCATAACCCCGACATTTTCAGCTTTACTGGTAATGCCTTGAAATTTACGGCCCAAGGCAAGAGTGCCCTGAATAAGCTTTCCGAACTTTACGGGCTTGCGCTCAATATCTTCTACGATAATAGCCTCATCGCCATTGATATAGCGAGCGTGCAACATAGCCTCATAAAGCGTTTGTTGCCGATCCCCTGTCAGGAACATCATTTCTTCCATCAGATCATAAAGTTGTCGCCCTGCCGCCGCACGTCTGGCACGGCCCTTTATATTTTCATCAATCTTGAATTGACGTGGCTCAAGAATAGTAATCGTGATTTTAGGAAACTTGCGCAATGGAACTTTACCCTTCAAACGAGCAAACGAAGTGTGCTGAACGCCGTCGAGGCGCACAGGCAAAATTATGGCATCGGCCTTATCCGCAATCATGCCCGGCCCGTCATAGACCTTCATCAGAGCGCCCGTTTCCGTTAAACGCCCTTCCGGGAAAATAACAACATGCCTATCTTCCTGCACTTTCCTAATAAGCGCCTTCATTGAGAAAGGATTTGTAGGGTCGAGGCCAAAAGTATCAACCAGTTTCAAAAACGGTTTCACCCACCACCAATTGATGACATGTGTATTGACCGCAAACATGGGACGCCCGGGCAAAAATGCAGCCAATAATGGCGGATCAAGCAAAGAAACGTGATTGCCAACAATGACAGCACGCTTCCCGGCCTTTTCAAAATTCTCAAGACCACGGACCTCGACCTTATAAAGAATTTTAAATAATCCCTGCAGGAAACTTTTGAAAAGATAATCCGGCAAAAGTTTACAGATATAGATGGCAACAGCAGCATTCAGAACGGCAAACGCCAAAAACAATTCTCTGATTTCCCAGCCCATAACAATAAGCACAGCTGAAAGCGCAGAAGAGGCCACGATAAAAACAGCATCAAGGATTGCGCCGCCAGCAATGATGCGTGCGCGATGCTGCGGATCAGTATAATGCTGAATGATCGCATTCAGAGGAACCACAAATAAACCACCGCAAACGGCAACCATCGCAATATCAAAGGCAATGCGCCAGTTTGCCGCAACAGAAATAAAATCTTTAAACCCAATCAGTTCGCCCTGAATTTTAACGACATGAGCCGAAGCAAAGTAGATATCCAGTGAAAAAATCGTAATACCGAGAATAGCCAGAGGCACATAAACAGCTTCAACCCGGCCCTTGAGCAAACGGTGATTAAGCAAGCCTCCTATCGCAACACCGACGGAGAAGATAATTAAAAAGAACGTCAAAACACTTTCATTCGCGCCCAATGTTTCCTGCGTATAGTTCGGAAACTGAGCCATGAACATGCCGCCGAGGAAATAAAACCACGCCACACCTAAAATCGCCTGCACAATGCCACGTTTCTGGCTAAAGGTATAACGCAAGATATCGATTGTTTCAGTGACAGGATTAAAATTGATTTTCAATGTGGGTGCCTTGGCCGCCGCCACAGGAATAAAACGGCTGGCAATATAACCGCTGGCGGCACAGATCACCAACAAACCACAAACCAGCTCCTTGCCAGAGTCCTGCATCACCAAGCCCGCACCCGCAATCGTACCAAACAGGATAGCCAAGAATGTGCCTGTGTTGATCAGCGCATTACCGCCAATAAGTTCATCTTGCTTGAGATGCTCGGGAAGTATGGAATATTTGCTAGGGCCAAAGAACGCCGACTGCGTACCGAGTGCAAATAAAGCGATGAACGAAGAAATGACAGAACCACTGAGCAAGGCGATTGCTCCCAACACAGCAGTAATGACCTCGGCAAGCTTGATGATACGAATAACTCTTTCCTTTGGATATTTATCTGCGAGTTGCCCGCCAATGGCCGAAAAGAGAACAAAAGGCAGAATGAAGAAAATAGCCGCCAGCGTGACCAAAACTTTTGGATCTTGAGTCGTATGCACCCCCATCCCGTAAAGCAGCAAAACAACCAGCGCATTCTTAAAAAGGTTATCGTGAAAAGCCCCCATGAACTGGGCAATAAACAGCGGTAAAAAACGCTTGCTTGCTAATAACGAAAACTGGTTATTTTTCATTGCTTATTATCCCTGATAGATTTGATAAAGCCGTATAGATTTTCTGTATCCAGCCCATGCAACATGAGACGGAAGCCAGCTTCGAATGTTGAGAGAGGAACCATTGGGTGCTTGTTGTTCACAAGACCCATAATAGTCTCCTGATTCATCATCTTGGCAATGTACACAGCCATTGTTTCGTCAAGTTGCAGAGAATTGCTCGCACGCCAGAAAGCATCATCGGACAAAAAGACCGCAAATAAAGGCGTATAGATTTCAATGGCGCTCTGCAAATCTATGCAGTTATGCCAGGTGTCAGGCAACGGCTTGATCTCATGATCGAAATCGCGAATAGCTGAAAAATTAATTTGGCCAACAGGAATGGCTTCAATTTTTTTATTATTTTTCTGAAGAAAAGCATTCAGTTCAATAATAAAATTATAAATATTGAGGTCATGTTGCACAAACATGTTGTTCTTGAAATCATTTACTTCGGTTGGGAACAACGGATGAGAAGGCAATTTACCTTCGGCCAAATTATCATTTAAAAATCTCAAGATCTGACTTCCAATATGAAAGTGTCGAATGATCAGATAGTTTGCTTCTTTGCTTAAGAAATTGCGCATGCCCCATGCAATCAGGTGATGGAGCGCCTTAGAGGATGTCAGGCTATTGGGAATAACAATCCTTACCAGCTTAACCAGTGCAATTGAAACGCGAGCAAGCGGCCTTATAATAGGAAGGAGAACTTTCCTTGAACGACTGTTGTTATTTGTAAGCAAAGCTTCCTTAGCCGATTGATCGAAAAACGTGCTTTGATCAAGGGCAAGTGCCAACCACGGATCAGGATTATTGAGATCATGTGTTGCGAGATCAAAAGACATTATACGTTCCCCAATTCTTCTATTTGCAATTGATAAAGCCGCGCAGTTACTTTGGCCGTCTTTATTATGCGTGAGCCCAACTCCGGTATTTCGAGAATACCTGAATCGAGAACTTCATGGAATTCATCCATATGTTCTTCATCATGTTTTGAGTGATATAAAAGAAAGCTGACCTGTTTCTCTTCAAGATTAAGCTGCCTCTGGATTTCCGCGCCCCATACACCCGCTTTCTTTTGGCCAAGACCTTCGATGATAAACATTGAACCCAGCAGGTTAAAAGGATTGGGCTGACTGGCGTTATGGAACATATAGCCATGCAACGCTTCTGTTCCGATATTCTTTTCAGCATTCCTGATTTCCTCAAGAGTGCCGCCCAGCGATATATAATTGTCTTCAAGCATCTGGTAATCGCGGTGTTCCGTTATGGCATGCTTCAAAAACATAGAACGGTGCTCGAGATATTGCCCGTCAATACTGGAAGAAGCCCGCGATATCCATCGGGTGCCTTCCACAACCTGCTGACGGTGATTGATGAGCAGCGTTTTGTAATCCTCAAGACGGAATTTTCCACGATTAAGCTTGTCAATCAATGGCGTGTTATCCAGTGATGTTTCAAAATCCGTCCAGACCTTGATAAGACCGCGCATAACTTCTTCAGTATTCATAGTACCTCCAATAACATTAAACAATTAAGTCCGCGCCCACTCTCGGGCACATGACACAAAATCTTCTCTCCTGATTTGAGCTTCCCTCCATGAAACAACTCATCAAGCATGATAAAAATCGAGGCAGTTCCAGTGTTGCCTTTGGTATATAAATTCGTAAACCATTTTTCTTCATCAATCATGGCCCCGGCCTTTCTAAGCAGAGACATTGTTTCTTCTCGCAGGGAATGAGAAGAATAGTGGCTGCAAACATGATCAATGTCATCAATCACGATTTTCTCCTGGTCGATCAGATCAAGATAATGGGAAACCCAAACAGGAATCATTTTTTTAAGCAGGTTGAAATCCTGCATAAGAATAAAAGAACCATGTGCCGAAGCTTCAACCAAATTATCAAAGTTGCTCCAGTGCTTAATGCCATCAGGCTGCTTCACGCCACCCGCGAGCATGCAAGTCTCAAATCTGTCGGCATATGATTTTATATCAATCCAATGGATTTTAAGCGATTGACCCTTTTCATTAGGCTTACCCTCAAGAAGAGCTGCGCCTGCACCGTCTGAAAGCGTAAAGCGTAAAAATTCAGCTTCATAAGGCACATGATCCCATTTTTGAGCTTTCATCGTTTGCTCATAAAAACCCGGCCTGAAATAACGACTAGAAAATTCGCTGCCTGAAACCGCAGCACAGGCATGCTCCCCTGCCTTAATTTGTGTATAGGCCGACTTTAAAGCCATGAAGGAACTGGCGCATACGCTTTGAAAATTGGCAATTTCAATTGGCGCAAGGCCCAATTCTGCATGCACATGCGAAGCCAATCCCGGCACCAGCACATCGCCCAACGTTGACGAGGTAGCAAGATAGGTAATTGCACCTAAGTTGATTTCGGATTTTTTGACAGCATCTTGAATAGCCTGAGCCGCCATTTCTGCACTGCTGTATTTAGATTTTCCATCAGGCGAAAGCGCATAATGCCGTGTCTTTATTTTATTCTGGCGCAAGGCAGGCGCACGATATCGTGAAGGCTTTCCATCAATATAACCCAGATAATCTTCCATATCTTTGTTAACAATCGGCTGCCCGGGCAAAAAAGAGCCAAAACCATTAATAAAAACGTCTTGCTTATTCATGGCTGAACTCGCCCTTTTCGAGGAAGGCAATAATTTGCTTATGAACACTTGGCTTCCATGAAATGAAGCTATGCGTGGCTGGCAGCGTCACATGGCCCTTCATTCCATCCAATTTTGTTTTCTCGACAGTCACTCGCCCATCATGACTTCCGGGAACAATAAAATTTGCAACGACATAAGGCCATTTTTTTGATCCTGCAATAATACCTAACTCGTAATAAGGCTTCACTAAATCCTTTGCCCGCGCTTCTGTCGCTAATTCCTGTCCTGCAGGGCCAAACGACCATTTATAAGGAGGAAAATTCTTCAGGAAATCGGCAACCTCACTACCGCCATTAGGCGGCGCAAGCATAACAACACGACCAAGCTTTTCTTGAGGAATATCTGATTTATAAGTTTCCAAATATCGGCGTGTAACCAAACCACCCATGGAGTGCGTTACAAAATGAACTTTACCTTGCTTCTGCCATAATTTTTCAACAGCTAATTCCTCATGAATCAAACCTGATAAAGTGCCGATGTCGTGCTTTAAAGAAGGGTACGTAATATTGACGACTTCATAACCTTCTTTCCGCATGGCTCTTTCAACCCAGTACATATTCCAGCGCGAATGGCCAATCCCATGTAAAAGAACAACCGTATCTTTGGTCGTCGCCTGAGCCGGGCTTACAGGTGTCATAAGTAAAGTCATGGCAAAAACAATCCTCCAGAAATTCATTACTATTCGGCCTGCTGTATGCGGGCGCTTTTGAATACAAATTTTGTATAGAAGAAGCTGAGGCCAATAAGGCTCACACCCAAACCGAGGAATGAGAACACACGGTAAAGCCCCTCAAGCTCGGCAGCATCATACAGAAACACTTTCAAAACTGCCAAAACGACAAACACGAGAGAAGCCATACGTGCAGATTTGTTTGCCCAATGAATACCAATGGCAAGCAAAGAAAGTCCTGTAACAAGCCATACAACTGAATAGCTGTAAAGTTCTTCTGCGCTTATAGAGCCATGAAACATATTTCCTCCATGAAAATATTGGCGCACTGTAAAAGAAGAGAAAGCAAACAGCATTACAAAACCAAAGATTTTATAAATGAAGTTCAGTGGCCCATTATCGCTATTAAGCTTCTCACTACGAACAGCCCATATCGTAAGTAAAGCACCAAGACCAAATGTCAGTGTAATGCCATTTAAAAGTGGTGTATCGCCGACAAACTGGCTTCTGGCCCATAGCGGGTTGAAAAGCAGAAGGTCAAAGTAGGCAAGACGCAACATCGCAAGATGAAAAAGAGCTTTACCTGATTTAGTCAGGAACGCCATATCCGGGCGGTTCGAAGCATGGAGCAATGCTGCACCCAAGGCTGCAAAAACAACGGTTATGATTCCTCTTTCGATAAATCCTGCACTAATCGCAAAGATGTTTGTATTGAAACCGGGATCGTTCGCATGAATCGCAATGCGCAACATGGTGTAGAAAGTTGCCAAGGCCAGCAATCCCGCTGCTCCGAATAAAACACGAATTGTTTTCTGATCACTACGATCGCGCTGCATTGTCGCCCATAATGCCAAGGAAACCAGCACAGTCGGAGCACCCAATTTAACAAGCGGTGCAGCCAGAAGACGCGAACCGATTGGGCCGATACCGGGAGATTCTCCTGCAATGCTATGCAACATTAAATTCGCAAATAGCACAATCAGTTCATAATTCATCGCAGCAAAAACGGCGATCAGGATGATCATAATTTTTTTCAGGAAATCGATTCCTGTTTTCTGATAGATCCAAGCCGTCGCTGTAATTTGTCCTGCAATCGCCAAGGGCACATATTGCCACGGCAGCTCAATGGCGATGCCAAGGGAAATAAAGGCTGACGCCGCCAGCGCATAAATAGCCACAAGATGCTCTTGAATAACGCCATCGGCTGTATATTTTGCACGAATGTCAGAAGCCTGATAAATGGCAAGGCTTGCGAGGATAAGGCTTAATATGCCCCAGAACATACCGAAGGACTCAATAAATCCTGCAGGCAAATTGAGTACGCGATAAGAGATAACGTATAGAGCAATCGCAGCTATAGCCTGAAGCCCCGCCCAGAAACGCGGATCATTCACCTGACGCATGATCAAGGCACCGCCTCCAACATAAATCACACTCATACCTACAATCACAGCAATTGCGTCATTCAAAGGCGCATGCTGTGCCCAGATGGCGAATAAAATAAGATTGGCACCCAACTTAACCCATAACGGCCTTTGATAAACGGCAGGCTGGAAATAAGCCAAAGCCATAAGAGCCACACTTAAAAGCCCCAGCATCGACCAATCAAAAAGGGTAAGCGAGATTTTGAAGCTCAACCACGTAATGGTTAAAATGCCGCCTGCAAGCGCAGTAAGATTAACGACATGAATAGAACGGCTATTGGTATTATTCTCCGCAACATGCTTGCCCGTAACAGCCAATACAACAGCCGTAATGGCAATCGCAAAAAGCACAAGAACAAAAGCATCAGTCGCAGCAAAAGCGATCATAAACCAACATACCGACCAACCAAAAACACCGAGCAACGCGGCAACCGCCAATATCCACCAGCCTTTACGAGCGAGGACGATAAACATGCCGCTGAAAAGTAAAAATAAATAAGTAAACATCGCTATAGCGTTAGGTTCGGTTGAGCCAACCAATGCAGGCGTGAGCAAACCGCCGAGCAAACCGAAGACCGCAATCGGCTGCCCATGTCTCAGGGACAAAATTACAGCCAGAGCCGTAATCGCCGTCATACCGCCAAAGCCCAACAATGGCGGCAGCAAATGATAAAGATTAATGGCTGCGTAAAGACTAACATACAAAGCAACCAGTCCCGCGCCGACAAGCCCCTGCGCTATGCGTGTCGAATTCGCAATGTTCGGGCGCTTAACAATCCATTGCCCAGCAGTAACAAGAGCAGCGCCGAATACGCCGCCAATCGAAATCCGCACAAGTGGACTAAGCCATCCTAACTCAATCGAATATTTAACAAGGAAGAAGGCAGCGCATATGAGAGAAATTGCGCCAATCCAGACAGGCAACTTGGTAGCAATATTTTTCTCAAAGCTATAATCTGATTTAACTTCAGTCTTATAAGTGGGGCGATTCTCTACCTTCGCCTGAATTTCTTGTTGAAATATTTCAGCGTCCTTTTGTCTTTGCACTTCCAACAATTTTTGAATACGTTCCCTCTCTGCCTCACGGGCTTTCTGGATATGAGTGTTATCGTCTTTTACAATGTCGGTGGTTGACGCCTGTGAAAATGCTGAAGGTTTTTGCACTTTGCCATCCAGCCTGTCTTCCAACTGCCTGATCTTACTTTCAAGCCTTTCGAGATGCTCCCGAACCGGACCAAAACGGAAATGGTTGACCCATGGCATAAAAAGGGTCACCAGAAAAAACAGGCCTATCAGCAGCGCAAATAATTCCATATCCCTTATCCTTCAATTTTTTCAAATATTTAGCCTATCAAGCATATAACAGGCTTTATAATTGAACAATGTTCAATTTATAGAATGCCACAATTCTGAACGCTGTGCAATAAAAAATTGAACTGCGTTCAAAATTCGTATATTATTTGAATATAACAAGGAGTTAGCATGGCCCGCCGCAGTGATCATACACGCGAAGAATTAAAAAACAGGATCTTGGAAGTCTCATGGAAAATAGTCCAGAAAGACGGATTGGCAGGATTGACTGCGCGGCGAATAGCCAAAGAGATCGGCTACACACCCGGCACCATCTACAATATTTTTAATTCCATGGACGATCTTTATTTAACGGTCAACGGGCTGACCCTAGATAGATTGCATGAAATACTTTCCAGCCCTGAATGCAATAATCCTAAAAAATCATCTATACAGAACATGAAAAAAATGGCGGAGCTTTACCGCGAATTTTCAAATAAGCACAGACCTCACTGGCTCATGCTTTTTACCCACGCTTTACCGGAGGAAAAACTTGCGCCTGAATGGTATCAAGAAAAAATCAGTAGATTATTTGAGCCATTGGAAAAACTGCTAGAACCATTTTATTTAAAAAAATCACCCCATAAAAGAAAAATGGCTGCCCGCGTTCTTTGGGCATCTGTGCATGGCCTCTGTTTCTTAGAGGGCACAGGAAAAATACCGCTAATAAGCAATCAAACAACCACCAATATGACAGATTATTTGATTGATAGCTTTATTACAGGAATAAAAAATGAGGGGTAACCACAGGGTAACCAAGCCTTGCTATTTGTGCTTAATCCAACCTGTCAGGTTTTGATACTTTAGCTGTCTAAGATTTTATTTATCAATTATCTAGGATGAAGAACCCATAAGATTCTAACCGCACAAGACATAATTAAGGCTGGATCATAATCCTTGTGTCCGGGGTTCAAATCCCTGTACCGCCACCATCCCCCTTCTTTACCCCCATATCATTGTATGCAAAAACGCTGAAAATATTGGCTTTCACGTGCATTTTTGCCACACTTCACCAAGCTTTAAACCTTCTCTCCTAAACTCAATCCATGATCCGTTATTACGAACATCGTCGCCGTGAAGAAATCCAGGCCATTCTGTTTGGAGCCTTTCTCGTCATCCTTTTGGTAGCTTGTCTCACCGTTTCGGTCGCCAGCGCAAAGCCTCTGATCCTTGGAACCGAGCTTAACTCCAATGGAACTATGGAATATCTCTGCCTCGGAAATGGCTGTGAGAATTACCGCAGCATGGACTGGTAAAACCCGTCCAAATCTTCTAGAACATCTCCATGACACTGAAACCTGACATCGCGGGCAATGCGCCTGTCACCGTCGAACTGGAGAAGGACAAACTCTATTCCTTCTGCACCTGCGGCAGATCGCAAAAGCAACCCTTCTGCGACGGCGCGCACAAGGGATCGGAATTCCGCTCCCACAAATTCACCCCGACGGAAAGCGGTTCAGCCTCCCTCTGTATGTGCAAACACACGAAAACGCCGCCTTATTGCGACGGCACCCATAACGAAGTCTGCGGAAAATAATCAGGGCTGTTTTTCGCTAGCATCTTTCTTCAGCAATTCATCCTGCTGCACGTATAGGTCTTTAATACGCTGCTGCAGGCGTTTTGCTTCATCATCGTCTTTCGGATTTTTGAAAACCAGCGCGTTGGTTTCAGGAACAACCGTAAACTCATTGCGCTTGCTGTAGTAAAAACGCATCAGATCGTCATAAGCCGTCAGGATGTCGTTTTCGGCGGCGAAATAACCGATATAAACCGCGCCTTGCGCGCTCTTTAAATCCGCCCATTTCTTTAAAATTCCGGCCTTCACTGTTTCGGGTTGACCTTCCACAAGCCTGGCAATCTCAAGCTCAGCATCCTCGAAAGTCTTGATGACATTCGCCATGCGCTGGCGCAGCGAAGGAATAAGCGTTTGCACGAGCTGATGGTTTTCCTCGACATAAGCCGGATCGATCAGATTGCGCGGACCTGTCGCCTCGACCAGAACCTTGCGCTCCTGCTTGTAATCAACCATTCCTGCATGAACGTTCTTGAGAAAATTATTGAGAAAATCTTCGAAACTCTGGTTGAGCGCATCACGCGCTGTGCGTTCTTTCTGATCGGCGGAATATTGCTTGTAATAAACGCTGCCGCCAATCCCAAGGATAACAACCGCAACAACCACAGGAATAATAAATTTAAGCGCCTTCTGCATCAGTAACCAGCCTTCGCGAGCGCTTGTTTCAGCTTCTCTGCAGTATGATGCAACGCTTCATGCCAGTCCCTGTGCGCATCATCATTCGCGCCGTCGGAAACATATTTGAGGCACATGAACGGAATATTTTCCCGCTGACAAATCAGCGCCAGCGCATAGGCCTCCATATCCACCACGTCAAAATTATCCGCGCCCGCGCTCGCGTCAAAATTATCGCCGCTACCGCACACACCCAGAGGGAAATCCTTCACGTGAACGCCGTGATTGATAATGACCGGGTCATCGGAAAACGGCGTCTTCCATTTCTCAAAACCAAGCGCCGTGACATCCATATCGCGCTGAATAAAAGACGTGCAGCTGATGATCGAACCGCCCGCATGCTTGCGGCTGCCCGCCGTGCCCATATTAATGACAAGCGAGGGCTTCTCTTTTCTAAGCCGCGACGTCAGCGCGTACGTCGCATTCACCTTGCCGATACCGGAATGCAACACATCATAACCCGAAAAAACATCCTGGCTTTCCTCTTTCATCGCAAAAACGAGTAATGGCTTGTTCAACTTTGCCTCCTGAAAATTTTCCCAATCACATGCCGCGGCACAAGTCGGCTTAAATAGAACGCCATCCCAGTACTTCCAGCCGCCAGCAATAAGAACAAATGTTCTATAGCAAATCCCACGCCAAGCATAATGATGGCAATAATCGAAGCGCCGAGAATGAAAACGGCATCCAGAAAACAACCAGCAGCGATGATACGGGCGCGCATTTCAGGCACGGCGCGTTCCTGCACTATAGCCTTGAGTGGAACAACATAAAGCCCGCCCGCAACGGAAATCATGAACAAATCGATCACAATCCTCCAGCCCGACGTGTGCGAAAGAAACGAAGGCAACGTCACGAGATAATCGCCAAGCAGCGGACTGACAGAATGATAAATGCCGCTCGCGAGATAAAGATCGAACGCAAAAAATGTCAGGACCAGCGCCGCAAACGGCACATATGTCGCCTCGACCTTTGATTTCAATAGTGCGTCGTTCACAAGACCGCCAAGCGCAATACCGCAGGAAAACACCGCCATAAAAAACGCGAGCACGACATTATCGACGCCGAGAACCTGCTTGGTGTAATTGGGAAGCTGCGCAAGAACCATCGCGCCGACGAAGAAAAACCACGATGTACCGACCATGGCGGTAAAAACACCATTCTGCTGCTCACGTGCAAAAGTAAAAATCTTTTTCGCTTCTACCGGCAGATTATAATTAAGGATTAAATATGGCGATGGCGGCGGTGCAGCCGGGATATAAAAACTGAACACCAGCCCGGCGATAGCGACGAAGAGAAGCAGCACGCATACAACAATAATCCCGACGCCCGCAAGCGCCAGCAAACCGCCGATAATGCTGCCGAAAAGAATGGCGAGATAAGTGCCCGTATTGACCAGCGCATTACCTGCGATTAACTCACCATCATTCAAATGCTGCGGCAGGACCGAAAATTTGCAGGGACTGAAAAAAGCGGAATGCGTGCCGAATGCAAAAAGGACGACCAGCAGCAAAGGCACAGAATGAAGCCACACACCAATCATCGCCGCACAGACGATCACAATTTCAGTCGCCTTGATAATCTGCATCACGCGGTTACGCGGGTATTTGTCGGCGATCTGTCCGGCGAGCGGCGCGAACAACATGAACGGCAAAATAAACAAAGCCGCCGCAAGGCTGACGACGATTTCCGGACGCCATCCGCCGATATCCCACACGGCGTAAGCCACCAGAACGCTGAGCGCTGTTTTATAAAGATTGTCGTTGAACGCCCCCAGGAACTGGGTGACGAACAGCGGCAGGAAGCGCCTGTGTTTCAGTAATTGGAACTGATTGTCCATGGAGCAAGGTGGCCTGTTTTATTAGCTTTTAATAACTAGCACCCTGCCTCCCGAAATTAAAACCTTATCGCATGATTTTATTATGGAAGATTAGGGGCTCAGTCCTGCTTTTTATGTTGAAGAATATGAGCAACCCTGTACTTTGCGTTTCTGCGCCATATATACAGAGGGCCAGGGGACCAAGGGGCCAGATGAAAATTCTGAAATTATTGTTAGTTTTGATAGTGTTAGCGGCAATAGGTTTCGGTGCCGGACGCCTGCTGACCAAGGGCGATAAAACCCCCGACGGCGCGGGCGCTCATGCCGCAGGCGCACCTGCCGAAATGCCGCCAATGCCAGTCCCGGCCATCGTGGCCGAAGAGGCCCCCGTACAAATTTGGAAAGAATTCCCCGGCAGGTTAGAGGCCGTCGACAGCGTCGACCTTCGCGCGCAGGTCAGCGGCACAATCAACGCCATCAAATTCGAAGACGGCCAGAGCGTGAATAAGGGTGATGTGCTTTTCGTCATTGACCCGCGCCCTTATGAGGCAGAAGTGTCACAGGCCAAGGCCGACCTGCAGGGCTCGAAGAACCAGTACGATCTCGCCGTGAAGGAACTGAAACGCGCGCAGGAACTGATCGGCACCGGCGCAATTGCGAAACGCACCTATGATGAACGCTTGAACACCGAGCTCGTGACCAAAAGCGCGATTGCCTCCGCCGAAGCAAGATTGAAGCGCGCACAATTGAATCTTGATTACGCCTACGTCAAGGCGCCGATTTCTGGCCGCGTCAGCCGCGCTGAAATCACCGAAGGAAACCTGGTCGAAGCCGGACCGAACGCGCCGATCCTGACACGGATTGTTTCCAGCGATGGTATTTACGCGGGCTTTGAAGTCGACGAACAGACTTATTTACGTTACCTGCGCGGCGCGACGACCAGCCGCGAGGAAGAACAGAAAATCCCGGTAAAACTCGCACTGCAAAGCGCACCGGACATGGTTTATGAGGGCAACATCCAGTCCTTCGACAACAAGATCGACGCCAGCTCCGGCACCATCCGCGCTCGTGCGCACTTTAAAAACGAAGACGGCGCCTTGCTGCCCGGCATGTTCGTCACTGTGCGCCTCGGCAGCGCACAAACCAAAACAGCAATCGTCGTTCCCGAGCGCGCCATCGGCACCGACCAGGACCGAAAATATGTTTACATCGTCGGACCGGAGAACAAGGTGACTTACCGTGAAATCGTTCCAGGTGAATCCGTGAACGGCAACCGCATCGTCACCAGCGGACTTGCGCAGGGCGAAACCGTCATCACCGACGGCATTATGAAGATTCACCCCGATATGGTTGTCGCACCGCAGATCGGCGACGCAGCGGCGGCGGAAGCTGCGCCGGTACCGGCGACTCCTGAAACGGCTCCCGCAGAAAATCCTGAAAAGACCGAGCCGTGACGCATATTCCATCCAAAGAACAGCTGGAGAACCCGGGCCCGGTTACTTTCTCGAGCTTCTTCATCGACCGGCCGATTTTTGCCGCCGTGCTCTCGATCCTCGTCTTTATTTCCGGCACCATCGCGATGTTCCAGTTGCCGGTCGCCGAATATCCGGGCGTCACACCGCCCACGGTCAATGTCGTCGCGTTCTTCCCCGGCGCTAACCCTTCCGTCGTCGCTGATACTGTCGCCGGTCCGCTGGAAGAACAAATCAACGGCGTCGAGAACATGCTTTATATGTCCTCGCTGGTATCAGCCGAAGGCCAGCTGAGCTTAACAGTCACATTCAAAATCGGCACCAACCCCGACCTCGCGCAGCAGATGGTGCAGAACCGTGTCCAGCAGGCCCTGCCCCGCCTGCCCGACATCGTGCGCCAGCTCGGCGTTACGGTGATCAAAAGTTCTCCGGATTTAACACTTGTCGTGCATATTCTCTCGCCGAATGACCGTTACGACATGCTTTACTTGCGCAATTACGCGGCGCTCAACATCCGCGACCAACTCGCAAAAGTTCAGGGCGTCGGCAATGTCGAGATCTTCGGCTCCGGCAACTACGCGATGCGCGTCTGGCTGAATCCGGACAAGATCGCTGAGCGCGGAATGAACGCAACCGAAGTCGTTGAAGCCATTCGCGGCCAGAACATTCAGGTCGCAGCCGGAACCATCGGCGGCCCCCCTTATACTCAGGGCGCGCAGATGCAGTTCCCGATCAATACGCAAGGACGCCTGCAGACTCCGGAAGACTTCGAAAAAATTATCATCAAGCGCGACAGCAACGGTGCCATTACGCGTCTTGGCGATGTCGCGCGTGTTGAAATCGACGCCGAGCAATACGGCATGATGTCTTTGCTGAACAACAAGCAGGCCGTCGGTGCCGGTATTTTCTCGGCACCCGAGGCCAATGCGCTGGAAATTTCGCGCAACGTCCGCGCAACCATGGAAGAGCTGAAGAAAAACTTCCCCGAGGATATCGACTATGCAATCGTCTACGACCCCACCACGTTCGTTAAGGATTCCATCGAGGCGGTCATTCATACCCTTCTGGAAGCCATTCTTCTCGTCGTTCTCGTCGTCATCGTCTTCCTCCAGACATGGCGCGCATCGTTTATCCCGTTGCTGGCCGTGCCTGTATCCATTATTGGTACATTCGCGTTCATGATGCTGTTCGGGTTTTCGATCAACGTGCTTTCGCTGTTCGGATTGATTCTTGCGATCGGTATCGTCGTCGATGACGCCATCGTCGTCGTCGAAAACGCCGAGCGTAACATCGAGAACGGCCTCTCCCCGCGCGCCGCCGCCATGCAGGCCATGAGCGAAGTGACCGGCCCGATCCTTGCCACCGGCCTCGTCCTCACCGCCGTTTTCGTGCCTATCGCCTTCATCAGCGGCCTGACGGGACAGTTTTACAAGCAGTTCGCTCTGACAATCGCCATCGCCACCGTGATTTCCACGGTCAATTCCCTGACACTCAGCCCCGCACTCTGCGCTTTGATGCTGCGCGGCCACGACCAGCCCAAAGACCCGCTCATGAAAGGAATGGATTTTGCCTTCGGCTGGTTCTTTAAAGGGTTCAATGTCTTTTTTAGCAAGGCGACGAAATTCTATTCCGGCGTCGTCAGGAACACACTGAATTTCAAGGCCCTCGCCTTTCTCGTTTATCTCGGCCTCATCGGCCTCACCATTTATATTTTCCAGCTCGTTCCGCCCGGTTTCGTCCCCGCGCAGGATAAACAATATCTGATTTCATTCGCGCAGCTTCCCTCCGGCTCCACGCTTGAGCGCACGGAAAAAGTTATCCGCGACATGTCAGAAATCGCGATGAAGGAACCGGGCGTCGAGAACGCCGTCGCCTTCCCAGGCCTTTCGGTCAATGGCTTCATGAGTAGCTCCAGCGCCGGTATCGTCTTCCTGACCCTGAAACCATTTAAAGAGAGAACTTCACACGAACTCAGTGCGCAATCGATCGCCAACAGCATCCAGCAAAAATATATGGGGATGCAGGATGCATTCATCGTCATCTTCCCGCCGCCCTCGGTCATGGGCCTCGGCACGATCGGCGGCTTTAAACTGCAGATTCAGGACCGCCTCGACCAGGGCTACCAGGCGCTTGATGGCGTCGTGAAAGCCGTAACAGGCCGCGCATGGCAGACACCGGAACTGGCTGGTGTGTTTTCAAGCTACAACATCAATGTGCCGCAGCTTTACGCCGATCTCGACCGCGCCAAGGCCATTCAGCTTGGCATCCCGATCAATGAAATATTCGAGGCGATGCAGATTTATCTCGGCTCGCTCTACATCAACGACTTCAACCAGTTCGGCCGCACTTATCAGGTTATCGCGCAAGCCGACAAGGAATACCGTTCGCGTCCCGAGGACATCATGAAACTTCAGGTCCGAAACAATGACGGACAGATGGTGCCGCTCGGCTCCGTCGTCACGGTCAAGGAAACATTCGGGCCAGAAACCGCGATGCGTTATAACGCGTTCCGCTCCGCCGACATTAACGGCGATGCCGCGCCCGGATTCTCAAGCGGCCAGGCACAGGCGGCCATGGTAAAAATTCTCGATGAAACACTGCCACAGGGCATGACCTATGAATGGACGGACCTGACCTACCAGAAAATCCTCGCGGGTAACACGACGGTGTTTATTTTCCCGCTTTGCATTTTATTGGTTCTGCTGGTTCTGGCCGCTCAGTATGAAAGCCTGACACTTCCCATCGCGGTTATTTTGATTGTTCCGATGACCATTCTTTCCGCCATTTTCGGCGTGCATCTGACCGGCGGCGACAACAATATCTTCACACAGATCAGTTTATTTGTGCTTGCGGGACTTGCCTGCAAAAATGCGATTCTAATCGTCGAATTCGCGCGTGAACTCGAACATCGCGGACGCACCACCGTCGAAGCCGCCATCGAGGCCAGCCGCCTGAGGCTGCGCCCGATTTTGATGACATCTTTTGCTTTCATCATGGGCGTGACACCACTCATCACCTCGCACGGTGCGGGTGCGGAAATGCGCCATGCTATCGGTATCGCCGTGTTCTCAGGGATGCTGGGCGTGACATTCTTTGGATTGGTATTGACGCCGATCTTCTACGTCATGCTACGCAAACTTTCACGCACCTCGACTTAATCTTTCACGATTTTTCCATCAACAATGTGGATTCTGCGGTCGGCCATTCCGGCAAAATCCATATCATGCGTCACGGCAATCACGGCGCGCTTTTGTGTGCTGGCCAGCTCGCGGAAAATACCGTGCACGGCGGCGCTGGCAGCCGTATCCAGGTTACCGGTCGGCTCGTCGGCCAGCACCAGCATAGGGTCGTTAGCTAAAGCGCGCGCGATGGCCACACGCTGGCATTGACCGCCCGACATTTTACGCGGAATTTTATGCATATGATCTTTCAGACCCAGATCCGCCAGCAACTGCGCGGCGCTGGCCTTCATTTCCTGCTCGGATTTTTTGCCAAGGCGGCGCATCGGCATCATGACATTTTCAAGCGCGGAAAATTCCGGCAGCAGGAAGTGAAACTGGAAAACGAACCCGATTTTTTCAAGCCGGACAGCGGCAAGTTCATCGGCTGTGAGTTCAGCGGTCCTTACGCCATTGACTTCGATCTGCCCTGACGTAGGATGATCGAGCAAGCCAAGCAGATAAAGCAACGACGACTTCCCCGAGCCGGACGGACCCGTGACAACGACAAATTCTCCTGCCTTGATATCCACATCCGCACCGCGCACCAGCGTCACCGGCACATCGCCGGGGAGCGTTCGCGTGACATTCTCTGCTTTCAGGAGAGTCTCTGCCATTACATCCCTCCCCTCAGAATCTCGACGGGAAGCACTTGCGCCGCCTTGCGAGCCGGAAGATAAGATGCGAATAGCGCTGCGAAGAACGCGAACGAGCCAGCGATCAGAAATTGCGGCAGGCTCCAGTCCAGGGGCATCGAAATTTCTTCAGTGAGCCCCGGCGGCTTGAACCGCACTTGCATGAGCGCAAACATCAATCCGCACCCCAGCGGCAAACCGGCCACAAGCCCCGCAAAACCAAGGAGCGCACCCTGGATCAGGAAAATTTCCTTGATATCGCCCGCGCGAAAACCCATCGATTTCAGGATGGCGATGTCGCGGTGCTTTTCCATCACGACGGTGGAAATGATGTTGTAAATACCGAAAGCTGCGACGATCAGAACGGCACTGACAACCGAATACATAATGATGTTACGGATGACGAGTGTGCTGGTGATGTCTTCCGACGCTTCCTGCCATGACACGGCTTTATAGCCGATGCGGCTCTCTAAACGCTCGGCGAATTCCCGCGCGCGCCCGGGCTTGTCGAGTTTTATAATGATCGTGTTGGCGCGGTTGGAACGGTCGGTCAGCGCCTGCACACGCTTAATATCGACGAAGGCCTGCGTTTCATCGTAGTCAGAGCGTCCCGTCTGGAACTGCGCGACAATCTTGAACACGCGCACTTGCCCCGTGGACGACGCCAGCGTGATATTATCGCCCATCCCGAGCGACATTTTATCCATCAGCGCCTTGCCGATGGCAATGCCGTTACGGTTGGCAATAATGTCATCGACCGATCCCTGCTCCATGTGATCCTCGATGGTCGTGATGTCGCGGATGTCTTCCGGCACCATGCCGTTCAGAACGATATTGACGTCCTTTCCGGCGAAACTGAGGATCGCCTGGCCGCTAAGCACAGGCGATGCGCGTACACCGGGCTGGCGTTTCAGCTCATCAACGATCTGGCGGTAGCCGCGGATGCCGCGCGTTTCGGTCAAGGGCTTCACATTACGAAGCTCGACCAGAGCGTCCGGGTACATATCCTCAACAGGCTGCTTTTTAACGCCGCGATATTCATCGGAAATCGTGATGTGCGGCGAATTATCGACCAGCCGTTCGATAAAATCTTTCTGGGATCCCTGCATGAGCGAGGAAATGGCAAGAAAAAATGCAACACCGATGATAATACCGAGAAGCGACACCACGCTCTGCCGCTTGCGGGCGAGAAGATGCCGGAGCGCGATAAAAACCGTCAGGCGCATCAGGGCGCCTTCCAGTCCGTCATTTTTATATGAACGCTTTGGCCTTCTTCAAATCCGGCTGTCGCATCAAGGACAACAATATCTTCCACCGTAATACCGGTGCGAATTTCAACAGCGGACGGTGTTTTCGCGCCGGTTTCGACAATGCGCCGCGCAAGCTTGCCATCCTGCACCACCCATACTGCATTCCCTTCCACCGCGCCCGCCGGAACCAGCAGCGCATCTTCCGTCTCGTTGATGACGATATTCGTTTCCGCCGTCATACCGGTCATTAACGGCGTCTGCCCCTCAAGACCAATACGTACACGGTAGCTGCGCGAAACAGCATCACCCTTGGGCGTAATGCTGTCGACCTTGCCTTTGAAATCCTGCCCGGGAAAAGCATCGGCGCGGATCAAAACGGTCAGACCCGGCTTCACCAGTGCAATATCTTCTTCATCAACTTCCGCCGAAATGCGCAGCGGCGCGCAGCAGGAAAGCCAGAACACGGGCTGGTTCGCGGGAATCAATTCCCCCACCTCGCCGTCGCGGCGCATCACCAGTCCGTTCTCCGGCGCAATCAGCTGCATATAGCCAAGTTGCGCTTTAACCCTCTCAACCGACGCACGCGCGGCATCAAGATCGGCCTTGCTCTGGTCGGCGGTTCCCTTGGAGATCGCCCCGCGCTTTAAAAGCTCGGCCTTGCGGGCGTAATCTTTTTCCGCGAATGCGGCGCGAGCACGCACTTCCTCAAGCTGGTTCTGGATGTCACTGTCTTCAAGCTGGCCGAGCACATCGCCTTTTTTCACGGTATGCCCTTCGTCGGCCTGCAGGCTCATGAGACGGGCGGTACTGCGTGGCGCGATAGGCATCATCACCGTCGGCTCGACCGTTCCGGTCGCATAAACCGCCTGCACAGCCGGTCCGCGCACGGGATGCACGGCTTCCAGCGCCGACTCATTCCGGCCCTGAACGACCATGAAAGCCGCTCCGGCGACGATTAAAACCACTATAGGCAAAAGAATCTTTTTCATGGCCGGTCCTTGTTTTACGGGCGCATCAGTTCTGGGCAAAATGTTTAAATACCTGTTTTATCTAGCATTACGGCCTGTACATGGCCAGCCCTGCCCCAATTTTGCAGAATTTCCAGCAAACAGGTAAAATGTGGGCAAGACAAAAGAGATATCCGTTAACTTTTTGTAAAGAATTAACAATTACTTTACATACTACGGACAATCGGCGGTAAAAGATAAATAATAAAGGCCAAAAAAAACGGCCACATAATAGAAGGTGTGAAGCAATGGTGGACGAGATTCACCGAAAGGGTTCTAACCCGGGCGTTTCCGATGAGGAAGGCGTTTATTATGCTGGCGGCTCACAAACCGGCAAGCGTCACGCAGACAATCTCTTATTGGCAGAAGGCGGACATGTAGCCAGCTTCGGCCATCACAGCACCCAGGACCAAATCGACCAGGACAAAAAAAAACAGGAATCCCGTGATTTCCTGCGCTCTCTCCTCATCCAGGCAATGATCGACGATCTCGAGAGCCGCAACGATGAACTTGATAACTTGATACGGGAAACGGAAGAGGAACTGAAAGGCGCTGAGAAAAGCCGCGAAGAAATCATCCCCAAGCTGAAAGAAGCGGAAAAACAACTCACAATCTGCGAGCAAGAACTTCGCGAAGCCGAAAAAGCCCTCGAGAAAATACAGGAGAAGATAGACGCTGCCGAAAGTCTTAAATGGGAGGCGTTTAAAGCCCTGCCTGCCGATGCTTTACCGGATCACCTCGTACAAATCAAATTTGACGTCAATAATGGCGATCGAAATGTCGGCTCTGTCGAGGTCGCGGTTTACCAGGAAGACGGCAAATATTACTTCATAAATCCAGTGACGGAACAACCGCAGGAAATCACCGACGAAAAGCAAAAAGATGAGCTGGGAAAACAGCTGAAAGACGGCAGGAAAACCTACGATACCGAGTCGGACGATATGAAAGATCTTATCAAACATATCCACGAAGCCGCTCACAATGTAATGGTGCATGCGTTACACGCCGACGAACACAACGAAGAATTCGAAACTGCGAAAAAAAATTACGAAGATAAGAAGGATAAATACGAAACGCAGTTAGAAAAGGTAAACACGCTCAGGGAACAGCTTCAGGCCAAAGATAAAGAAATAGAAGACCTTAAAAACAAGAGGAGCCGTTATGAAGATGAGCTGGAACAAAACAAAATCCAGTTGGAAAAACTATACAAAGAACGTAATGCATTACATACCAGTAGTGAATTAGAGAAATCACAGCTCAAACAAGACAGGAAAGAGTTTTACCAGTCACTTCAGGAACACAAGGGTGCCGCTGAGAAATATCTTGAAGCCCTGGAGGCGCGGGACGATTACACCAAAAAAGTCCAGGAAACATGGGAAAGATATCAGGACTGCAAAAAAGATGAGAGAGCGCTTCGGGAAATGGGAGTCGCGCTTGTCGCAGTAATACACCGTGATCCCGCGCATCCAGAATCACACGCCCACATGGTGCACACGGTTCACAGGGATGAAAGCGGCTATTACTATCTTGATGCCAGCGACCTGCGTCAAAATTTGAGTGCCGATTCAATCAAGCCTGGCACAAAAGCCGTAGAAGATCTTTCAGGTGGCCCGCTTATAATGGAAGCCGTGCGGCGATATGATGAAAAGGCGGACAAATTCCACCACACGCTGCATGAATTCGAGGAGCTTAATAAAGAAGCGGAAAGCCTCGAAGGCATAGAGCAGCAGAGGAAGAGACCGCAATCAGCTTCGGACGTCGTTTTCAGTAACGAAAAGGAGCTTGCGCCCGAACTCACCGGCGTATTCACAGGTGCCGCCGGCCAGCTTTATACAGAGCCGACAGGCCACGAACACCACCATGCCCCGGCTGTAATACCGTCTAAAAATGGCGGACCGCCGAGTTAATTTAGAAAATACATTAATTTCAATATCTTAATGGAAAATCACGCTGCGCAACGAACCTTCGAAAACTTGAAAAAAAGCCCCGTTTCGAATACAATGAGGGTAATTAAATTATAAAAAAATACTGGTAAATAGAGATACTTAGGGTGTGACAATGAACGGCGACAAGCCTCGCGACAGCGAGAGCGGTATCACCGATAGATTCAATAACCGCAGATCGGGGCCCAGAAGCGGCCCCTCGAAACGTGAGCGCACAGAACCCGACAGCAACGGTTTTTCAGGTCATACGCCCTTGCGCGATGACAGCGACGGCCCTCAAGTCACATCTATCGGCACGGATATAGGAAATTTCTTTAAAGTCCTCTTCGCCTTTTTCAAGGGAATCTGGACGCAGGACTTTGCCGATTTCGATCTGCTCTCGAGCGTCTATTTTCCGCCGCAACCAAAAAGCCAGGTTGAAGTTCCCGCGCCTCAGCAGCAAATAATTGTTCCCAAACCACAAGTGCCTCAGGGCCAACCTCAATCAAAAACTCCCGGAGAGCAGAAAAAAGGCGAAGAGACGTCGGGGCAAAAACAGGGAGCAACGCCTGGGCCATCTGTATCATCAGAAAGCACGGGGCAAAAGCCTCCCGCGTCAACAACTGCTGAAGGGCCGCAGCAAAAACTATCCCCGACACAAGACTTCAAAGGAACCGCCGCACCTACTGAAAAACCTCTCTCTTCGGGAACACAGGAGAAAATTGCGCCTGCCGATCAAAGAAGCCTGATGGAAAAAAGCGTCGATACGATGAAGGAGATGCGCGCTGACCCCAATCATCCCGATTGGAAATTGCCGCTCGGTAAACTTGCCGAAAAGTTAACAAAAGGCATCGAACACCAGAGCAAATTCGACGACATGATCAAACAAATCCTTCTGATAGAAGGTGGCGACAAGGTAAACAGAAAAGAGCCGAACGGCGGTATTTCAAAATACGGCATAAATAGCCTCAACAATCCCGGGGTCGATGTTGAGAACCTGACGGAAAAAGGCGCGATTAAAATCATCCGCGAAAAATACTGGCCCGGCATAGTGTGGCCCAACGGCGATGTCAGCAAAATGAGCCAGGCCGTCCAGTTTCTTGCGCTTGATGCGGCATTCAATAGCCAAACCTATGCAAACAAATTATTGGATGAGAGTTACAAAAAAGCAGGCGGCGACGTCACAAAAATGCCGGGCATCATGCTCGACATGCGCGCGAAACACTATAAAGATCTTGTCAAAAGCGATCCAAAAAAATTCGGGCCCTTTGAGAAGGGCTGGGAAAAGAGAATAAAAACCCTGAGAGAACTGGTCGGCCATTACGCCCTGACCGTTCCGACCGCCGAATTGACCGCGAAACTGGCTATCTTGAGACCGGTTGATTTTCCCACCACGAGCCATTTCGGTGACCGCGACGACCCCTTCACCCACAAGCCCGGAAAACACTTAGGCACAGATTATAAAACACCGATGAACTCGCCTGTTCCTGCCAAGCTGGATGGTGAAGTTTTCAAAGCCACGACATTTAACGGTTACGGCAAAACCCTGATCGTTTCACATGGCAATGGCATGTTATATCAGGTCTACGCTCACCTGGACCAAATCCTGGTCAAAGAGGGCCAACATGTTTCTCCCGGCATTATAATGGCCAGAACAGGGCAATCCGGCAAAGCCACGGGGCCGCATCTGCATCATGAATTATGGATCCGTGAGGGAAATAAGTTTTATGTGATCGATGAACTGGATGCGATTTCAAAAGACCTGCGCGACCCGGCGGTTCGAAGGGACTTGATCAAACATTCACCGCAAGTTGAACCTTCCCTTATGAAGAACGAGGCTTTCAGGCAGGCAGCTCTTGATAATACCGGAAATGGAGACGGCCTGAACGGCGCACTGATAGCCAATGCTCCCGGCAGCAGCAAACCTGAATTGGTTACGCGCTAAATCAGGCGGCGGCTTTTTCCATCGCGGTGATGAGTTCCTTCACCGCATTCACCGAATGGTCGAACATTTTCTGCTCATCCGCATTCAGCTTGATCTCGACGATCTTCTCAACACCATTTTTGCCGATAATCACCGGCACGCCAATATACAGACCCTTGATGCCGTATTCGCCGTTGAGCTTGGCGGCGCAGGGAAGAACGCGGCGTTTGTCCTTCAGGTAGCTCTCCGCCATTACGATCGCGCTCGCGGCCGGGGCGTAATAAGCTGAACCGGTTTTCAGCAGCGCGACGATCTCGCCGCCACCGTTACGCGTGCGCTCGACGATCTTATCTAACTTCTCCTGCGTGCTCCAGCCCATCTTGATGCAATCAGGCAACGGAATACCGGCAATCGTCGAATAACGCACCAGCGGCACCATCGTATCGCCGTGACCACCGAGAACAAAGGCCGTGACATCTTCAACCGAAACTTTGAATTCATCGGCGAGGAAATAACGGAAGCGCGCACTGTCCAGAACACCCGCCATGCCGACAACCTTGGTCGCCGGGAAACCCGTCGCGCGCTGCATGACTTCGACCATCACGTCGAGCGGATTGGTCACGACGATAACGAACGCATTGGGCGCGTATTTCTTGATCTCCGCCCCGGCCTTCTGGATAACGCCGGTATTGATGCCAATCAGATCGTCGCGGCTCATGCCCGGTTTGCGCGGCACGCCGGCGGTGACGATGATAACGTCTGAATCTTTCAGCACGTCGTAGCTGGTGCTGCCTTGATAATGGGCGTCGAAATTTTCAACCGGTGCGGATTCAGCCAGATCCAGGCCCTTGCCCTGCGGCACGCCATCCGTGATATCGACAAGGGCGACATCGCCCAGTTCCTTGAGGCCAGCGAGGTGTGCGAGCGTGCCCCCGATCATGCCTGCGCCAACCAGTCCGATTTTATTCCTGCGTGCCATTAAAAATCCCCATGTGTTGAATAATCCCGGCGTTAAATATAGCGGGAAACGGGGGGTTTTGAAATAGGGTTCCGGAGGGGCGTCCTAGGAAAACTGGTAAACAGGTTCCAAATGTGAGTTTGTTTTCTTTATGTGTTCCGCAGAAGCGTACAAACTACGCTTTTCTTCGTTGCTTAATGATATTTCCTGAATTGTCACACCGTGCGTATTAATGAGTGTGGCCGCCCCCATGAAAACACCTGATATTCCGTAGTTGTCGTACAAAGCAACGCACGTGATAATTCTGTCTTCAGGCTTCAGATGGCTTTTGACGATGTTAACCACCCCGGCAGCAGGTGCTTGCGCAGCACCGCCTTTTTCTAACAGATTGATAATCCTTTTTCCTGCACCCTGTACCCATTTATGAATTTCTTTTCGCTGCTCGTCCGTAACTTCAATCGGCCTACCGTTGATTTTTACCTGACTGAAAAGAGGAACCATGGTTTCGCCGTGCTCCCCTAAAACCATGGCATTTGTAACCGTTTCAGCTTCGACACTCAAAACTTCAGTAATGGCACTTTTAAAGCGGGCACTATCCACCTGGGACATGCCGCAGATTTTTTTTGGCGATCCGCCAATGACTTTATGCATGAAGGCAGTCATGGAATCGACCGGGTTAGTAACAACAATGACAAAAGCATCCGACGCTTTTTTACGAATGGCTTCGCCTGCCTTACGAATAATAGCCGTATTGTGCTGGAGGAGATCTTCTCTGCGCATGTCGTGCGTACGGACTTGGCCTGCCGTCACGACAACGATGTCTGAATCTTCAACAGCTTCGAGATCAGTCGAACAGGAAATAGATGTGTAGCTTCCTGTTATCGCTGCAGCATCCCGAAAATCCAGCTGCTTACCTTCTGCCTTTTTCGGGTTGCTTCCGATTAAAACAATTTCATCAATTGTTTCCATACTGAGAAGACGGCTACCTATAGCGCTCCCGATATCCCCAGTCCCGCCGACGATTGCAATTTTTTTACCCACGCAGTTGTCCCCTACTCAGAAATTGATGCCATAATCTAGGATATTATAGAAAATTATTCAAGTATTCTGCGGATTGCATCTCCAGCAGGCGGGAAACCGTGCGCTGGAACTCAAATTCATGGTCATGCCCCTGATAAAGCTTGTCCGGCGGGGCATCGGCGGTGACGATCAGGCGGTTGCGGTTCTCGTATAAGGCATCGATCAGGGTCATCAGCCGCTTCGCCTCATTGCGGCGGTCGTAATTGAGCTTCGGCAGGTTCTCTAAAAACACCGTGTGGTACGAGGTTGCGATCCTGAGGTAATCCTCGGCACCCAGCGGTTGCTCGCAGAGCTGCGAGAAGGTAAACCACGCCACGCCTTTCGCGGCGATGACCGGGATGTCCCTACCCTTTACTTGCAGCGTTTCCTCACGCGGCGTGATGCCGTCGGTAAGCTTAATGAATAACTCCTTCACACGTGCGGATGAATTATCGCCGAGCGGCCAGAAATAACTTCCCTCCGTCTGCAGAAACAAGGTCCTGTAATCGTTTGGGCTGTCGAGATGAATGACTTCCATCTTCGATTTCAAAAGCGCGATAAACGGCAGGAAACGGTCGCGCTGCAATCCACCTTCATACAATTTATCGGGCGGCCAGTTGCTGGTGGCGACGATAACGACTTCCCACTCGAACAGAGCCGTGAACAGACGGCCCAAAATCATGGCATCGGCAACATCCGTTACATGGAATTCATCGAAACACAGGACTTTCGCGCGCTCGGCAATGCGCGCCGCCAGAGCGGGCAGAACGCCGTCTATCCCTTCGTCAAAATCGTCATCCTCGCGGCGCGTGTGAATATAATCATGCACCTCGATCATGAATTCATGAAAATGCACGCGGCGTTTTTTAAGAGTAGACGGCAACGATTTATAAAACAGATCCATCAGCATGGATTTTCCGCGCCCGACGCCACCGTAAATATAAATGCCTTTCAAAGCTTCCCTGTTTTTAGGACGTAGAATTTTCTGAACGATATTTTTCGGCTTTTTGCTGAGTTGCTCATGTAGGCGCTGGAAGGAACGAAGTGCCGCTTCCTGCACCTTGTCAGGCTTCAGGTTGCCCTTATCGAGGCTTTCTTTATACCGGTTTTGCGGGCTTTTGGACATGGCGCACGAGAATGATCGAGAGTTCATAAAGCAGCAGCAGGGGAACAGCCAGCAGGACCTGGCTGAGAATATCCGGCGGTGTCAAAATCGCGGCGACGACAAAGATGATGACAATCGCATAACGCCGTTGCCTGCTCAGCGTCTCGGCGGTGATCATACCTGTCTTGCCCATCAGCGCCAGCAGCACCGGCATTTCGAAACACAATCCGAAAGAAAAAATCAGCGTCATGAGAAGGTTCAGATATTCGCTGACGCGCGCCTCAAGCTGGATCGGCAGCGCAGTTTCCGCGGGCGTCGTCTGGAAGCTCAGGAAAAACGGCAACGCCATCGGCAGCACGAGATAATACAAACACGCGCCACCGAGGAAAAACAGTGCGGGCGTCGCGACCAAAAATGGCAGGAAAGCATTGCGCTCGGCCTTGTACAATCCCGGCGCGATAAAAAGCCATATCTGCCACAGCAAAAATGGAAATGTCACGAACACGCCCGCAAAAAACGTCACCTTGAGCGATGTAAAAAACGCTTCGGTGAGACCCGTATAAATCAGGCGACGTGAATCGTACGGCCCCATCGCATCCGCGAGCGGCGCGACAAGGAAATCGTAAATCTGGTCGACGAACAGGTAACAAATCCCCATGCCCGCCGCCATAATGACAAGCACCCAGAGGAGCCGCTTGCGCAACTCCGTCAAATGCTGGATCAAGGTCATACGCTCAGTTTCCATCGCTGGCCTTCTGCGGCGGCTTTAATTCTTCCGCTTCATCACTTTGCGATTCATCAAAATCTTTCGCCTCGAAATTCACCTGCTTGCGGATATCAGACAGGTCGTTCTCTTTCATGAAATCTTCGAACTGCTGGGTGAAAGCGTAGCGAACATATTGAAGCCTGCGGACAATACGGCCCAACATGCGCATGATCGCGGGAAGCTCGTCCGGTCCGATCACCAGAACCGCGACAACCGCAACCAGAAGCAATTCCGACCAGCCGATGTCAAACATGGCGAACCGGATTAGTTCTTGTTGTCTTTTTTCTCGATTTTAGGAGAAGCATCATCGTCCTTGAGGCCCTGCTTGAAACTTTTTACGCCCTTGGCGATGTTTTCCATGATGCCCGGCACGCGGCCCGCACCGAACAGCAGCAGAATGACGAGAACAATCAGGAATAATTCCAACGGGCCTGCAGACATAGTTCGCTCCTTTAAAGCTAGGCGGCTTCTTCTTCCAGTTCTGAGGGAGGCTCGGACTCGAATTCTGAATCATCATCAGAACCGTCCAGTGACTCAAGTTCATCTTCATCCGCGAAAAGATTTCCGGTCGGGATGGCTTCGATCGCCGGGCGGCGGTCAAGCAAGCCCGAGGCCTTGAGGTCTTCGAGACCCGGCAGGTCCGTCAGATTTTCCAGCGAGAATTGGTCTAAAAATTCCGGCGTCGTCACCCACGTCATCGGGCGGCCCGGCGCTTCGCGTCTACGGCCCGGCTTGATCCAGCCCATTTCCATCAGCGCATCGACAGTGCCGCGGTGCGTTGCGACGCCGCGGATATTTTCAATCTCGGGACGCGTGACCGGCTGGTGATAAGCAATAATCGCGAGCGTTTCCATCGCCGCGCGCGAAAGTTTTCTCTGCGCCTCGCGCTGGATTTCAAGAACGCCCGCCAGGTCAGCAGCCGTACGGAACGCCCAGTGCCCATCAGATTCAATAAGGTTGATACCGCGCGATTCATACTGCGCCTTCAATTCCATCAATGCGCCGCCAACGTCTGCGCCTTCGGGCATACGCTCATGCAGATCCTTCGTGCTGACAGGCTGGGCGCTCGCAAACAGCAAGGCTTCAAGGATGCGGATATTTTGTTCGTTGCTCATTCTGTTTCTCCCTTAGCGCGCATGTAAACGGGGCGGAAAAGCCCTTCCTGCCTGATTTCCAGCCTGCCCTGCTTGGCAAGCTCAAGGCTAGCCGTCAGGATCGACGCCAGCGCCGAACGTCCAAATAATTTATCTTTGATACCTTCAGGGATGAAGCTCTCAATCGTTGCCCACGCGCTGTTCAGTCCCATGCGCGGCAATTTGCCTAACATGCGTGTCATGCGCGTGATCGCGTCCTCGGTGGACATCAGATTATAATGCGGCAGATCGTAACGGCTGTCGGTGCGGCGTTTTTCGATGTCGCCGTAAGCCTTGAGCATTTCATACAAATTTACATCCCAGTGCACGGTCGTGCGCACGCCGAGACCTTCCGGATTGCCGCGCGCAAAAACCTGCTGACCGAGACGCGGCAATTCGCCGATCTGTTTTGCGGCATTCTGCATAGCCTCAAGACGGCGCAATTGAAATTGCAGCGCTTCCGCCATTTCAGCGGCGCTGGGTTCATTGTCGTTACTCTCACGCGGCAACAACAGACGTGATTTCAGGTAAGCGAGCCATGCCGCCATAACCAGATACTCGGCAGCGAGTTCAAGATTGAGTTTCTGCGCGCGCTCGATAAAGCCGAGATACTGGCGCGTCAGCTGCAGGATCGAGATCTTGGTAATATCAACCTTCTGGTTGCGCGCGAGGTCGAGCAGGACGTCAATCGGGCCTTCGTAACCGTCGATATTCAGCAGCAGGTTATCGGCCTCGTTGACAACGAGGTCGGCGGCGCTGCGGGGCGCATCTTCTTCAAACTGGACGGCGTTTTGCATTATGCGGCCAATCTTATGTATTCCGCCGCTTTTTGCAAGCGTTGCAGGCTTTTCGGGGCCAATTTAGGCACAGATTCAGCGATTTTTTTCATATCCTGAAGCTTGCCAGCGCAATAGAGGGCGGCGTCGCACCCGGCCTCCAGCGACAGGACCGCCTTTTGGCCAGGATCTCCATATTTATCAAGGGCTTTCATGTCGAGGTCATCGCCCAGGAGAAACCCGTCAAACCCCAGCGAGTCCCTGATTATTCCCTGGATGCCGGGCTCCGAGAGCGTGACCGGCTTTTCGGCATCGATCGCCGTGAAAATGATATGGGCCGTCATGCCCCAGAGCGCCGGGGCGACATCGGATGAGGCAAGATTTCTGAACGGCACAAAATCGCTTTCCAGTTCCTCCAGCGAGGCCTTCACGACCGGCAGATCAAGATGCGAGTCCAGCGTCGAACGGCCATGACCGGGAATGTGCTTGATGACGGGCGTGATGCCAGCCGCCAGGAGATTGCGGCAAACCGAAAGCCCAAGCCGCGCGACGATAACAGGATCGGACGAGAAAGAACGGTCGCCGATCACGTCATGCGTCTGCGGCATCAATACATCCAGTACCGGTGCGCAGTCCACATTGAAGCCAGCGCCGTGCAATTCTTCACCAAGCTGCAGCGTGGCAAAACGCAGCGCGTCCAGCGCGCCATCCATATCGTCAACTGCCGTGTCACCGAACGTTTTCATCGGAGGATATTGCCGCCAGTGCGGCGGCTTCAGCCGCTGCACGCGCCCGCCTTCCTGGTCGATCAGGATAGGACATTCACGCCCGACGCTTTCCTTGAGTGAAGCGTTAAGCGCACTCAGCTGCTTTGGATCGATGCAGTTACGAGCGAACAGGATAAAACCCAGCGGATCACTCTCGCGGAAAAAACGGGCTTCATCTTTGGAAAGTTCAGGACCGCTGAGGGAAAAAATCGCGGCCAGGGCATTTTCAGCGCCGCCCGCGAAACCTTTATTGGACAACTATGCACCCGCCGGGCTTCTGGGCCTTAACGGAGTCGCATACGCTTTTCGCACTGTCCTTGCTCATCGGTCCGGCCTGGATGCGGAAGAAAACACCTTTCGCTCCGAGATCGGCACGCTGCACGCGGTATTCAAGACCGGCAAGTGAAGGGTGAGATTTCTGCAGTTTCGTCCATTCCTTCGGCGCAGCGGATTCTGACGAGATGCTCGCGAGCTGCACGAAGCTGCTGCCCGGAGAAATCGTGGCTCCTGCCGAAGTAGCAGCGCCCGATGCGGGCTCCGTCGCGGCAACGCGTTCGGCGGCTGCATCGGCACTTGCGGTTTTCGTGCCGGCTCCGGCATCTTTCTTCTCAAGAACCGAGCGGACATAGTCCAGCGTTTCCGGTGTCGTCGCAGCAGGCGCCATCGTCGGCTTTTCAGCACTGGCCAGCGGGCTTACTTCAGACTTCATCGGGATGCTGCGTGTTTCGGCAACACTAACGTCTGGAGTTTTAGGCTCCCCTGCTTCCTCAACTTCTTTCGTTGCATCGGCCATTTCGGAAGGCGGTGGTGCCTCACCGGCGTCAGCAATGATTTTCTCGGCCTGCGGCACGGGCTGCAGATCGCCTGCTGCGGGTTCAACCGCTGCGACGGCCTGGCCATCTGCAAAAGCAGTCTGCGTGTTTAAAGGCTGTTCATCCGCTAAAAGATTTTCAATCGGCGCAGTTTCCTGCAATTCAGCCGAGCGGATGCTGTTGAAAATGGTGCTGTCTTCGTTGGCGACATCCATGCCGCCGGGTTCGGTCGGTGCCTCGCGCAAGGGCGATGCATCAGCTGTAATCACCGGGATGCTGCCGTCCGGCGCATCGCTGTCGGGATAGCTGGCGATAATGATACCAGCGAAGGCAACGCCTGTAATCAGAAGGGCTGCGGTCGCAAACAACGGGCTGCGGAAGCGGGCGGCCAGTTCAGGGCCGAATACGCGTTCCGTCAGGCTTTCTTCATGAGAATGTCTTCTTGGAGGCACGGGCTGGTCAAAACTTTCGTAGGTATGCTGGAGGTAAGGGTTACGCTTAATCATTGGCCGAATCCTAATGTAGGAAAACAGGTTTAAATCCTAGAAAGAGTCGCCTGCCAATGCAAGTGCGCTTTAGCGGTGATCCCAGTAAATATCGAACATTTTCTCATGCTCGCGGATGGCATAGCGGTCGGTCATGCCTGCGATATAATCGGCAACAACCCGCGCCAGCGCCTTCTCATCCTGCAGCCCGCCCGCCTCTTCAACGCGCTTTTGCCACGGATCCGGCAGCAATTTATAATTTTTCGTAAAAGCTGTGAATAAGTCGGTGACAATACGCTCGACCTTCAGCCACAGCCTTTTCATCGTGTAATGGCGGTACATGCGCTCGAACAGGAAATCACGGAGCGCATCGACCTTATCTTTCATGCCATCGGAAAACGCGACGATCTGCTGCCCCGCTTTGCGGATATCGTCAGGACTCTGCGGGTTGATTTTCTGAAGGCATTTATTGGATTCAGCCAGCACATCTTCAACCATCGCACCGATCATCTCACGTACGGTTTCCTGCACGACGTAATGCTCGGACAATTCGCCGTGATTGCTGCGCACGCGCTGCATCGCTTCGCGCAGCAACGGAATCTCTTCCAATTCATCCAGCGTGAACATCCGCGCGCGAAGACCATCTTCGACATCGTGATTGTTATAGGCAATGTCGTCGGAAATCGCTGCCGCCTGCGCTTCCATCGAAGCAAAGGTTTTCAATTGTAAATCGGTTTTGGTTTGTAATTCCTGCACGGCGATATGCGGCTTGCCGCTCAAAGGGCCATTGTGTTTCACGACACCTTCGAGCGTTTCCCATGTCAGGTTGAGACCGTTCCATTTCGGGTATTTGCGCTCTAACGTCGTCAAAACTCTTAAAGACTGATCGTTATGATCGAAGCCGCCATAAGGCTCCATGCACTTCGCAAGATATTCCTCACCGATATGCGCGAACGGCGTATGGCCGAGATCATGCGCAAGCGCAATCGCTTCCGCGAGATCCTCGTTTACCATCAGCGCGCGCGCCAGCGTGCGCGCAATTTGCGAAACTTCGAGTGTGTGTGTCAGGCGCGTGCGGTAATGATCGCCCTCATGATAAACGAACACCTGCGTTTTATATTTCAGGCGGCGGAAGGCACTGGAATGTATGATGCGGTCGCGATCACGCTGGAACCCGGTACGGTAGCGGCTCTCCGGTTCATCATGAACACGGCCCCTGCTCTGGTCCGGGCGACACGCATAGGAAGCCAGCGGCAGGGCGCAGTAATTATAGGAAGCTTGTTGGACGGGCTTGGCCATATGATTTTTTCACACTAGATGCTATAATAATATTATGACCATAACCGTTGATGACAGCGCCGTAAAGCGCATTGAAACCCTCAGAACCCTTCAGAAAAAGAACGGGCTAATGCTGCGCATCACCGTCGAGGGCGGCGGCTGCTCGGGCTTTCAATATAAATTAGAGTTAACAGACGATGTGGGCTCGGGCGACGTTGAATTCGCCGACGCAATTGTCACCGATGAAATTTCACTGCCCTATCTTGAAGGCTCGGTGGTGCGATTTAACGAAGAACTTATCGGGTCGGAATTCGTGATCGAAAATCCCAATGCCTCGGGCGGCTGTGGCTGCGGTTCATCCTTCGCCGTCTAGGAAAAATTTCCGCTCAGTCAAAAAAACGCTTGCTCTAAAGCGCTGGCAGGATTAAGCAAAATTATGGACGGTTCAGACAAGCAACTTTCTTTGTACGACCGATTGGGCGAGGAAGCCATTGAGCGTGCGGTTTACCTGTTTTACGACAAGGTTCTGGCTGATGACCGCGTCCGTCATTTTTTTAAGAATGTAAACACCGCTATCCTGGCGCAGCACCAGTATAATTTCCTTCTGACCGTAACTGGCGGTCCTGGTGCTTATACAGGACGCACATTACGGGATGCCCACCGCAAACTGGTGCTCAAATACGGTCTGAACGATAATCATTTCGACGTTATTGTTGAGCTCCTGAAAAAAACCCTTGAGGAACTTGGCGTAGGATACAGCACCATCGAAGAACTCCTGGGCATTGTCGAAAGCGTCCGGGGTGAAGTTCTCAACCGCTAAGATTTTTGCATGAAAATTGTTTCCTGGAACGTCAATTCGGTCAAATCACGGCTCGAACACGTCAAAAAATTCCTGACCGAAACAAAGCCCGATATCCTCATGCTGCAGGAACTGAAAGGGCTTGAATTTCCTGCAGTTGAATTCGAAGCACTAGGCTATAAAACCGAAGCGGTCGTCCAGAAAGCCTATAACGGCGTTGCGATGATATCGAAAATCCCCTTCAAAGTGATTCATAACAAACTGCCGGGCGACGATACTGATGAGCACGCACGCTACCTTGAAATCGAAACAGACAACCTGAGGGTGATCAACATATACGCCCCCAACGGCAACCCGGTCGACACCGAGAAATTTACTTACAAACTCGCATGGCTGGGACGGCTCAAAAATCATCTTCAAAAACTTCGGCTTGATAACATTCCCTTCGCCATCGGCGGCGACTTCAACGTCATCCCAGAAGAGAAAGATTGCTGGGACCCAAAGGCATGGATACAGGACGCGCTGTTTCGTATCGAATCCCGCCAGAAACTAAGGTCTATCCTTAATTTGGGACTGACTGACGCATTTCGCGTTTTCAATTCGGCGCCCGGACAATATACATTCTGGGATTATCAGGCCGGGTGCTGGCCGCAGAACAAAGGCATCCGCATCGACCACTTCCTGTTATCACCACAATTGACCGACCGGCTCGTTTCCTGTTTCATCGATCCCGGCCCCCGCAGCTGGGACAAACCTTCGGATCACACACCCGTCATGGTGGAAATTCAATGATTGTCATTGCGAGGAACGAAGTGACGAAGCAATCCAGAGCCAGAAAAAAAGAACTGGATTGCTTCGCGCAGTTTACCCTCCGCAAAGGCGGGGGGCTCGCAATGACGATGGGACTTTTACTTCTGGCCGGCTGCTCGGGAAAACCGGGCAATTATGAATCCTATCTCGAGAGTCGCAAGGTCGGACTCTCGACATCCGAAACGGTCCGCCACTGCCACGGTTACGGCTGCCGGCGCATCGACAACATCACCTTCACCAAAAGGGACTGGCACGATGTAAATGCCATCTTCAGGCCAAAACCCAAAAACGCCGAAGCGGAACGCCAGCGCATTTCAAAAGCCATTGCGCTTTTCGAAAATAAAATCGGGCCCCGCGCCGGAACGCAAAACGACGTGCGCGGCACCTTCCGCGAAACCGGTGATTTCCAGCTCGACTGCGTCGATGAAAGCACCAACACCACCACCTACCTGTCCCTGCTAGAAAGAAGCGGCCTGCTGAAATTCCACACGGTGAAAGGCCCGACCATGCGCTTCCCCATCGTCCATGCCGGACGCTGGCCACACCAGACCGCCGTGATCGAGGAAACCAAGACCGGAATTCTTTACGCCGTGGACTCCTGGTTCCGGGATAATGGCGCGCCCGCCGACATTATCAGCCTGAAAGAATGGAAACAGGGCTGGAAACCCGCGGACGTTCATGATCTACTTTAGGGGACTGAATTCATCCATGGGGTCGATTATGCACTTTTCCAAAAATCTTGTTCTCGGGCTTGTCATGCTGGGCGCCCTTACCGCCTGCGAAAGAATGTCCAAACCGTATTTGCGGGACGAAGTCGCCGACCGCCTCGCGCACCCGGTCTGGATGGTCGAGCGTGAAATTCCGGCGGGCCCGTTTGCGCTGACCGCCTATGAACGCATGCATGAACGCCATGCGCCCGCCACGATCTACATCGAGGGCGACGGCGAACTGACCAGCGATTTCCGCATGGACTCAAAAAACCCGACACCACGCAATCCTGTGTCGCTGCATTTAGCGACCAAGGATAAATCCGAAAACGTTGCCTGGATCGCCCGCCCCTGCCAGTACTACGGCATTGCGAATTGCGGTGAAGCCTACTGGGGTAACGAGCGTTTCAGCCCGGAAGTGCTGAGCTCCTATAACCATGCGCTCGATGAAATCAAAAAACGCTGGGACATTGATGGCTTCCACCTCGTCGGCTTTGATGGCGGCGGCGCAGTTGCGACCATCCTCGCGGCGCAACGCGGCGATGTCCTGAGCCTCCGCACCGTTGCAGGAACATTGAACACAAACCTTTACGCCAGCGAAAATAAAATTGCACCGCTTGCTGGCTCGCTCAACCCCATCGACTTCGCGCCCGAACTCGCCGACGTTCCGCAAACACATTACATCGGCGGACAGGACAAGGTGATTTCACCGGCGCTGCTGCACAGCTATCTGCAGGCGGTTGGAGATTCAAATTGCGTGCAGTACCGCTTCATCCAGGAAGCGGAGCACGATCAGGGATGGGTCGAGAAATGGCCGGAATTCCTGGCCGACAAACCGCGCTGCGAAGGCCCGGTCGAGCCCGTGGAATTCGTACCGGAGCCAGAACCCTTCGTCATCCAGCCGGAAACGCCGGACAAGAAATAACGGCACGCTAAAGACAACAAAAAACCCTCCGCATTACACGGAGGGTTTTTTATTTAACGGGCAAATTAGCAACCGCAGCTGCCGCCTTGTTTTTCAGGATTCTTCTTGTTGGGATCCATTTTGTCCTGACGGTTAGGGTCCTGCTCAGGCTTCGGATTTTGAGTGTTGTTTTGCATTTTAAATGCTCCTTCTTCGATTGGACTTAATCAACAGAATAAGGAGGGTTTGGTTCCGTAAAAACGGGGCAAATGGTGCTGCCGAGAAGGATTGAACTTCCGACCTCCCCCTTACCAAGGGGGTGCTCTACCACTGAGCTACGGCAGCCTGCGAGGCGTATAAAATACAGCCCCCGTGCTTAAACAGCTTTGCCTGCCCTGTCAATTTAAGGCTTTAAAAACTTGCACCGTTTCTTATTTTATGTAAAGAATCAAAGAAAAAACAAACAGGGATAGGAACCATGGCACAAGCAACACAAAACGAAGACCTGCTGATTGTCGAAGATAATGACCAAATGCGGGCAACGCTTACCCGAACCCTTGAGCATGATTTCGCCGAAGTGGCAGCCGCTGCCAGCGGTAAAGAAGCCCTTGAGATATTTGAACGCAAAAAATATGCCGTTGTTTTAACGGATTATAACATGCCGGGCATAACAGGCGCCCAGCTGGCAGAATTAATTTTGAGGAAGAATCCTGAAACCCTTGTTATCGGAACTTCAGTCAATAACGATCCTCAGACAGTCACGGCCTTTAAACGAGCCGGAGCGAAGGGATTTTTACCTAAAGAAGACATATGTCAGCTGTCCGATATGGTCGCAAGCCTAAATTAAATAATTGAAAAATAATGATTTTTTCAGCGCCCCGCTTAAAAGTTTGCAGCACCGATTATATTTATGTAAATTGTGACCATGCTGAACCAAAACTCAAAAATATTGATCGTCGATGACACGGAGATGGCGCCTTTCGTCTTAAGAAAGCGCCTGCCAATTTTGTATGAGATGCCACCTGAAAATATTCACTGGGCCAAAAGCGGCGAGGAAGCGCTGACACTTTTACAGACAAAATGTTATGACCTTCTTTGCACCGATATGGAGATGGCCCAGATAAAAGAAGGGCAAAAAATCGGGATGAACGGCGATGAATTAATCGCACGATTGCTCCAGGACGCCAGCCTGGATCACATGCCTGTTATCCTCATCTCGGGCAACAAATATATCGCAGCAAATCCTTACGGCGCAGATGCATCCCTGAAAAAGGGCGACTGGCATGAACTGCCGGAAGTCATCGAGAGGGCCTACAGCCATGCTGCGCAGCGTAGGGTCGCTTCAATTCCCGTCTCTACTCTCGAAGCTCATCCTCAATAATTGCTTTCCCTGATAAAAAGCTTGCCTTTTTCTATATACTTATGTAAAAACAACTCATGCAAATCCAAGATTTAAAGATGATCCTTGCAGAGGACCACAAAAATGTTCGTCTAATGCTCGCAGAAGTGTTTAAAACTCTCGGCGTGTCCGAAGCTAATCTTCGTGTAGCCGAGAACGGCGAGGAAGCGCTTAAGCTTCAGGAAGAAGACGCGGCCGACCTCATTTGGAGCGACACCGAGATGCCCAAAGTGGATGGTTTGCAAATGACGCAAGCTGTTCGCATAAAAGAAGAGGGCACCAACAAACATACAATTATTATTCTTACCTCCGGCAAGGATTTTAACGAAAAGGCGCGTAACGCCGGGGCCGATGACTTCCTGCCAAAACCAGTAGGCATGAATTTGATTAAAAGCACACTTGATGCTGCTTTACCGTATATGCAGAGGCTTGCCCCCTCGCCCATTTCTACATCTGTTAACCCGGAAGCCCACCCCTAATCCTGTTGATAGTTTCTATTTGCCTGCCCCAAAACCCGCCTAAATTTTCTATAGTTGAATCCCTACGAAAGCCCTAGAATATGCCTGCAGATGACAGGAAAAAACTAAAACAGGACAAGCGCGCCGCGGCCTTGCGCGACAATCTGCGCCGCCGCAAGCAACAGGCGAAAACGCGTGACAGGAAAACGGACGATGGAAGCAGTGAAAGAAAAGAATAACCCGCGCACGATGCAGGACCTGGCCATGCTGCCGGGCCTTCTCGCCGACCACCAGATCCGGCACCTCGCGCAAACGCAGGACATGATCTCCCCCTTCGTCGAAAAACAAACGAAAGAGGGCGTGATTTCTTACGGCCTGTCCTCGTTCGGTTACGATGCGCGCGCAGCAAAAGAATTCAAGATCTTCACGAATGTCGACAATGCAATGGTTGACCCGAAGGATTTCTCGCATCAGAGCTTCGTGGATAGAACGACGGACGTCTGCGTCATTCCGCCGAACTCCTTCGCGCTCACGCACACGGTCGAATATTTCCGCATCCCAAAAGACGTGCTCGTCATCTGTCTCGGCAAAAGCACCTATGCCCGCTGCGGCCTGATCGTCAACGTGACGCCGCTCGAGCCCGGCTGGGAAGGCCACGTGACGCTCGAGATATCGAATACCACGCCCCTCCCCGCCAAGGTCTACGCCAACGAGGGCGTGGCCCAGTTCCTGTTCTTCAAGGGGAGCAGCGCCTGCGAGGTCAGCTATGCCGACCGCAAGGGCAAATATATGGGCCAGCGGGGCGTAACCCTGCCGAAACTCTAATAATTCGGCCTACTTAGCCTATCCCCCTAAAAAATCTCGCTTTTTTCCGCGAAACAGGAGTATAACACTCCGTCATGAAGCCCAATTTAAAAGCAGTCGAAGCGATTGAAATCCCGGTCGAGACCCCGAAAGAAAGCGGTCTCGACAAGATCAAGATCGTCGGCGGCCACAAACTAAACGGCACCATCCCCGTCAGCGGCGCAAAAAATGCTGCGCTGAAATTGATGTGCGCCTCATTGCTGACCGAAGAAACGCTTTTTCTGACCAACGCCCCCAATGCCCTGCGCGATATCCAGTCACAAACCGATTTGCTGGAGCATCTCGGATGCACCGTCCAGCGCGAAGATGGCCGCATGGCGATCAACGCGAAGAACATCACCAGCCAGACAGCGCCTTATGATCTCGTGCGCAAAATGCGCACCAGCATTCTCGTGCTTGGCCCTCTGCTCGCGCGTTTCGGCGAAGCGAACGTATCGCTGCCCGGTGGCTGCGCGATCGGCACACGCCCTGTTGATCTGCACATTCACGCGCTTGAAGCGCTTGGTGCAAAAATCACGCTCGAGAACGGCTACATCCACGCGAAGGTGGAGGGCGGTCGCCTCAAAGGAAACAAAATTCTCTTCCCGAAAGTCTCGATGGGCGCGACGGAAAATGCGCTGATGGCCGCATCATTGGCTGAAGGCGAAACCATTATTGCCAATGCCTCACGCGAACCGGAAATCGTCAATCTCGGCGAATGCCTGATTAAAATGGGCGCCAAAATCGAAGGTCTCGGCACGCCAACGATAACCATTCAGGGCGTACAAAAACTCGGCGGCGCATATCACGAAATCCTGCCCGACCGCATCGAAACAGGCACCTACATGATCGCCGTCGCCCTCACCGGCGGCACCGTGCGCCTGAAAAACGCGCGCGCGGATTTGCTTGCATCCCTGATCGGCCCGCTGCAAAAAGCTGGCGTAAAAATCGAGCAGGAAGACACCGATATCATCATTTCGCGTAACGGCACGCCGCTGCGCGGCACCGACATCATGACCGAACCGTTCCCCGGCTTCCCGACCGATCTGCAGGCGCAATTCATGACGATGCTCACATTGTGCGACGGAGCAGGCCTTGTCACCGAAACGATTTTCGAAAACCGCTTCATGCACGTACCGGAATTATGCCGCATGGGCGCAAACATCACCGTACACGGCAATTCCGCGATCATCCGCGGCGTGCCGAAACTGACGGGTGCGGAAGTCATGGCCACCGACCTTCGTGCATCTGTTGCACTCGTTCTCGCCGGGCTTGTCGCCGAAGGCGAAACGACGATCAACCGCATTTATCACCTCGAGCGCGGCTACGAGAACCTCGTTGAAAAACTTTCTGCGTGCGGCGCTCATATTCAACGCGCACACGCTTAATTCGTCATGACCGCAACACCAAAATTCATACTCGCCGTGCCCAAGGGCCGGATTTTGAAAGAGCTGAAACCGCTCATGAAAAAAGCGGGCATCGCGGCTGACCCCGATTTTTATGACGAAGACAGCCGCGCCCTGCGGTTTAAAACAACCAATCCTTCGCTCGACCTTATCCGCGTCCGCGCCTTTGATGTTCCGACATTTGTAGCTTACGGCGCAGCCCATATGGGCATCGCGGGATCCGACGTGCTCGAAGAATTCAACTATTCCGAAATTTATGCGCCAGTGAACCTGAATATCGGCCATTGCCGCCTGTCCGTCGCCGCGCCCGCCAATGATACAGAAGCCCGCACAGCGGCGCGCAGTCACATCCGCATCGCCACCAAATACCCGCAGCTCACCCGCCGCCACTTCGCTGAACAGGGTGTCCAGGCCGAATGCATCAAGCTGAACGGTGCCATGGAAATCGCCCCGGCCCTCGATCTCGCGCCCTATATCGTGGACCTTGTTTCCACGGGCGGCACATTAAAAGCCAACGGCTTGCGCGAAACCGAAACCATATTGCAGGTGTCCTCAAGATTGGTCGTCAACCGCACGGCGATCAAAACCGAGCCCGAAACCTTGGGCGAATGGGTCGAAAACTTCAGGAAAGCAGCTGCTTAACCAATTATCCCCGTTGCATTTTTTAATCCGGGGAGTATAACAAGTGAGCTTTTAACAACTTATAGGGGCCTATGCCTAAAGAGGATCTGATAGAAATGAAGGGCGTTGTTTCGGAAGTTCTTCCGAACGCCATGTTTCGCGTCACGCTGGAAAACAACCACGTGATCCTCGCTCATACTGCGGGCAAAATGCGCAAGAACCGTATTCGCGTCCTGCAGGGAGACTCCGTCGTCGTCGAGATGACACCGTACGATCTCTCCAAGGGCCGCATCATTTTCCGTGAAAAATAATTTAATACTCGCCTCGGCCTCACCCCGCCGCAAGGACCTTCTGAAGCAGGTCCATATTATTCCTGATAAAATCATCGCTGCTGAAATCGACGAAACGCCCCTTAAAGGCGAAGCACCGCGCGATCTGGCCATGCGCCTTGCCGCAGCAAAAGCCGAAGCCGTGCACAAAAAAAATCCCGTCTCATTTATCCTGGCCGCAGATACAGTTGTCGCATGCGGCAGCAGAATTCTTCCCAAGGCCGAAAATGAAAAAGAAGCGCGCGAATGCTTGAAGCTTCTCTCGGGCCGCCGCCACCATGTTTATGGTGGCATCGCGCTGATTACGCCGCACGGAAAATTGCTGCAGAAACTTTCCGATACGGTCGTGCAATTCAAAACGCTGACGCGCGCAGAAATCGAAACCTACACCATCAGTAAGGAATGGCAAGGCAAGGCTGGTGGCTACGCTATACAAGGCCTTGCTAGCGCTTTCATAAAATCCATTCGCGGATCGTATTCGAACGTTGTCGGGCTATCTGTGTATGATACAGTGAACCTTCTGGGCGGCGCGGGCTATACTGCGTCCGCTGAAAACTAAGAGGCAGCGTGGATATTCTTATCGAGGAAATCAGGGGAAGTGTTTGCGTCGCCGCGACGCAAGGCAACCGCCTGCAAGGCCTCGAGATCGATCCGATAGCCGAGGAAGTGCGCTGGGGCTCGATCTATCTGGCAAAAGTCAAAACCATTGACGCAGCGCTGGACGCGGCCTTTCTTGATCTCGACGGCAAAAACACCGGCATTCTTTACAACAGCGATGTGCGCACACGCGGCAAGGATGGCAAGGTAACCAGGGGCGGTGCAACCTCTATCGGTAAACGCTTCAAAGCAGGCTCGATGGTGACCGTGCAGGCCAAAAGTGCTTATCTCCCCCGCTCCGACGGCGAATATCTTTCCGGCGAGAACAAAATCGCCCATATGAGCATGGATATCACGCTGCCCGGTCGTTACCTGATTTACGGCACGATGATGGACGGCAACCGGATCTCGGCCCGCATCCGCGATAAAAAACTGCGCAAGACGCTCGAGAAAATGCTCAGCGACATGGACAACACGCGCGGCTGCATCCTGCGCGCCGCCGCTGCCAATACACAGACGGAAATTCTCCAGCGCGAGGGACAAATCCTTCAGGGCGCATGGAAAGATATGCAGGAACATCTCAAGGGAAAAGAACCTAAGCTGGTCGCGCTCGGCCCCGATGCAATCCAGCGCTCCTTGAGCGATCAGGCCGGGCAGCTCATCGACCGCATCGAAGTCGTCACGATGGAACATCTGAATCAGGCCGAGGAATGGTGCTCGATTTTCGCACCCGATCTCGTGACCAAAATCACACCGATTGAAATGCAGGACGCCGATCAGGATCTCGCGCTGTTTTATTATCGCGACCTGATGGGCCAGATCGAGGATTTGTTCCAGCCCTATGCCGTGCTCGAGGGCGGCGGCAACATCATCACCCAGAGTATGGCCGCGCTCACCGCCGTCGATGTGAACAAGGGCGCGGATAAAAGATCGCTCCTCGCGGTGAATGTCGAAGCCGCGGAAGAAATCGCACGGCAAATTCGCCTGCGCAATATCGGCGGAATCATCGTTATCGACTTCCTGAAATTTCACGGCAAAAAAGAAGAAACCGAAGTGCTAAGGGTCCTTGAAAGAGCCGTCGGCCAAGACCCCTGCACGGTCCAGATTCACGGCAAAACGGCCCTTGGCCTTGTGGAATTAACCCGCAAGCGCCGCACCCCGCCGCTGCAGGAGCGATTTGAAGGCGGTTTCGGGGCTTAACCCCTTGCATTTCCAGCATCTATAACCTAAAACCTAAAACCGGAAGCCCAGGTAGCTCAGTGGTAGAGCAGTGGATTGAAAATCCACGTGTCGGCAGTTCAATCCTGCCCCTGGGCACCATTTCCCGATTTACAAACCCTGCTCCGGGGGCTCCTGTCCCCTCATTTTGGCGATGCCTTTGTTAGTCAATTTTCGAGCCTGGCCATAGATAGTTCCCGCTGCCGTTCCCATGACAATGATAATTCCGTGGAACATCATATCCTGCGGACCATTAGCGACAAGATAAAATGCACTCGTCACACCGACGCCGGCGCCAGTACATATAGCTTCATTTGCCCGGACAAACGTTTCGCGCAGCGCATCATTGGTGATGACGTTCGCATTGGTATAAAGGCTCGCGCACGACGTGGTAACGACTGCAAGCGCCGTTGTTCCGGCAGTTCTCGCTAGGTTGAATGTCCGGGTCAATTTTTCCTGCACCAATTCGCAGACCGGGGCAGCCGTTATATCCGCTGCATTTTTTTTGAAAGCCGCCAGCTTGTCCATCACCGGCGCAGCGATATCCTTCACATGCTTCAGGCTCCCCCACCATTTCATTCCTTTTTGGGTGAGGTGCCCGGCTACGGCGCCGCCGACTCCCGCCCAGAACACGCCTACTTCGGGGTGCGGCGCGCCGCTCAATGCATAAGCACCCGCCGCAGCCGCGCCAAAAATATAATTCAATTTATTATTATGACGCGCCCTGTTGAAAACAGCTTTAACGTCACGCCATGTTTCACGAAGCTCTTCCATGCTCTTGGAATTTAATTCGGCTGCCGCAAATGTTGAAGTGCCGAGCAGAACACCATGAATGATTATGTTTTCGTATGTATCGAACACATAAATCTTGCTGCTCACCCATTGGGTGCCTTCATTGAAAGCCGTTATGTAGCGGGAGTCCGGAAGCAGGGAACCCACCTGCATGGCCTTGTCTTCGGTAAACCAAGCCAGCCGGTCGGCCATGAACTGGTAGCTGCTTTGCAATCCCTGCTGCACATCCTGCGCGTAACTGTTCATTTTCCTGCACTCCTGCGGGAAAAGAGAATAATCGCCAATCGTCAAAACATCCCGCGACCAGTCGGCAACGTTTTTGGCAAGCGTCTTGCTGGTTGTGAAAGCTTCCACCATTTTTTCGAGGTGGTCGTGGCAACCCCCCGTCAGGTTTGTTGTTATCAGGGACGGATCGTATTCCGCAGGCGACTGCGATGAGAGCAAACTCTCATAATCCATTTGCATTGCAGTTTCTTCAGGCATGAGACGGACCGTCATATTTGGAATCGTCATGGTCGTGAAGCGGTGCAGGGCCCCCGTGAACAGGAGCAGGCAAGTGCTGCTGATTTTATTTTCCTTGAATTCGCTCCATAAATGGCCGCACCACCCCTTAATGAAATTCGCCGAGGAACGCACGGGCCTGAACGGCACCTGCCCCGTTTCCTTTTCAAGAATTTTTAAAATCCTGTCACCGGTTTCCGCGGTTGCAGACGAAGCAGAATTTTTCTCGTGCGGAATGACTGCCATATCACCCGCAAGGCTTTGAAGATAGGAACGGATGGTTTCAACATCCCGGCTCTCTCCCGCCTTCGGCGCGCCGAGAGCCCGGAGCTCAACCCGGGAAAAGTTTGTTGCAAATTTGGCCAGATCGGGACGTGCGCTTAAATCCTGCGCATTCGAACTTAATGCATCGGCAAGTTGATGCACGCGGCTTTCATCGATATTGGAATGATGCTTTTGCCAAAGACCACGCAATTCGGGGGAGCGCAGGATGGAAGACAAAACATCCACCGTGTTTTGTGAATCTGCCAACGAACTTTGGCCATCCGGCATCATGGCGCGTAACCCATCTCCTGCTGACATTGCTTTACAACTTCACTAAGTGGACACATTCCTGGCTCCTCCCAATCGTCTCCATACATTTTTTTTATGTTGTGCTCGATTGCATCAATATCCTGCTGACCAAGCTGCTGTGGCTCAGGAAGATTCCTTTGTCGAGCCAGCCCCTGTCGTTCAACAAGCCTTAGTTTTTGAGCAAGCTTCCGCTGATATAGCCCTGCTTCCTGTTTGCATATGTGGTGTATTTTAGAGAAATGATAAAGGCCTGAAGCCGTAGCCCTTCCCGAAGCTGCTTTTTGTTCGGGCTCTGTCGAAGGCATCCTTCCTGGATCTGTGTCATCACAGATATTCTGGCCGTTCTGGTCAACCTGTTCCAGAAAATCGCATGTAAGAAACATTTTTTTAGGATCAGCAGGAAATCTAAGAATTTTGCCGCAATCTATATATTTTTCATGAACTCCCGGTAAGAGAGTCATCCTCGGTGGATATTTGTAGTGAATGACCGGGCCAACAGGTTTTGGTAATTCTGCCGCTTCGACAACGCTGGCCATAATAAAACTGGCCAATAACGGTGACATAAACTTATTGAAACGCATAAAACCTCCAAAAACACTTTTAAACAGTAATTGAGAATAATTCTCATTTGCTATTGACTTCCCGACTACGAGTGATAATCATTCTCATCTGAGAAGGCAATAGGGTTTTGGGGATTTTTTCAATGCGTACCGGTAAAAATGGCTGAAGAGGCAAAATCGGGGTGGCTCACGAATGTGTTCATGGGGGCAGTAAAGCTGGCCACCATAGGAATCGCGGCAGCCGTTGCATGGCAGCTATTTTTAGACCCGCTTTTTTTCCCTATCATTCATGACACAACAAACATCATCGCCCAGGCATGGACGATGAAAATTAATAATCTTTTCAGTTGGATTCCCCAGCATGCCGGGGTGGCGCACGAACCCGGCCTGCTTACACCGATTATGAAATGGCTGCTAAGTGATGAAATAGCCGAAATTGCAGCATCACCTGTAACTGCGACTGGAACTGCGGCTGCGGCCACAACTACGATTAGTGAAAATTTATTAGGATCATCGCCTAACGATTTTGCTTTCGAACCCTAAATTACTCCGCACTCGCCAACTTCAATTTTTCCGGCAGTGTTTCAATCCCGCAAGCAAAACCACCCTGGGCAATAATTTTACAGCGCTCCATCGCCTGCTTCGTCGTATCGGCCGGAATAATAACCCGTAACGTGTGCTTACCGGTTTTAGGAGCAGCCTCGCTCGCCGTCACGGGAACGAGCGGCACCGCGCCGCCGATAGCATCCGCATACTGCATCCTGAGCCTGTACCATGTCAGCCCCATCAGCAGGCGCGAATTAAAGGAACCAAGATTAATAAATACGGCCCCCGGCTTCACAAGCGCGGCATTCGACGGCGCATGTTCCGGAATTTCGGCGAGTATTCTGGTCGCTATGTCATGGCCCGGCATGACATAGATATCGTGCCCGTAAATCATCGTTCCATCAAAGCCGATGACAACCTTATCCGGCTCCTCTGGTCGCACGAATTTATTAGCCGCAGCGTCGTCGCTGTTTATCACCAGCGTATATTCACCGGGCGGAATTTTACTGAACACATAAAAACCGTCCGGCCCGGTCACAGCCGTATCCTGGACCTGGCCGCTTTCGTCGTAAAGTCTGATCCGCATCCCGCGCAAAGGCTCGGTACCGCCGGATTTAATATATAGCGTTCCATCCATCTCGCCGGCCATATGGACCGGGAACTCGACTTCGGAAACATGGCCTACACGCGGTATAACAGATACGCCTTCGGAGCCAGGGATCCAGAAAGGATCGGCCAGCGAATTAGGATCAAGCACAATATCCGTTTGCAGCAACTCCGGCATGCCAGGGAAAAAGGCATAGCCTTCGGCATCGGTTTTCTGCCTGCCGCCGCTTTGCAAAGAGGCGACCATGGCATCGGGAATCGGCGTATCGCCTTCGTCGAATTCTCTATCGCCGTTTTTGTCTAGAAACACAAAAGCCGTCAAACCGCCCATACTGGCCAAGGGGCGGCTAAGCATGCGTATCGTTTCCTTGTGTGGGTCGCGGGCCAAGCCAAAATGCGTGTTCAGAGTCGCAGTCAGGTCCTTGTCCGTGTTGTACGTCACGCCCGGCGAAATCCGCGCGAATTTCGCATCCCAGTTGATTTGAGCAGATGCCTCGGTCAGCTTGGTGTTGATATTGCGGCTGACGCCCACCTGCAGATCGAGATTTTTGGTCAGGTCCCGGTTGAAGCTGGCCGCGATGCTTTGCAGGTCGCTGTCGGGCTGGAACTGATAGTTGGCGCCGAAGCGCAGCCGGTTTCGCCCCAATGTGCCGAAAAAGGCTGTCGCGCCATGCAGCGCGTTTTCCTCCGCCCGACTGCTCATTTGATATTCGAACTGCTGGTTGAACCCGATCCGCCCCCAAGTCGTGTTGAAGCCTGCACCAACATCGCTGCTGTTCTCCCCTGCGGAATCGAGCGAGTATCCTAGATTGAGGTTGTAACGAGGTCTTTTTCCGATAAAGCCGGGCAAGGGACCTGTCAGGCCAAAACGGTTGCTGAAAATTTCGGCGATATCCCCCTCGGCCCTCGCCCCGTATTCCTCCGTCGCCCAGTTGGTTTCGTTACGCAGGCGGTGTCCTCTGAATTCCCGGCGTGCAACCAGTTCCGCCGCCATTTCAGAATTGGTATCGACGGCGCCACTGAGATTAAACAAAGTCTGCGCGATATTGGTGGAAAGCCCCGCCTGCGCCGAACCTTTCTGCGCGCCGTTCACCTCTCCTGACTCCATTCCCAGGGCCAGCACGCTTTTGTCGCCGACTGGGGTCTCATAGACTCCGGCCACGTGAACGCCATTATTCTCTTCATCCTCGGGGCCGCGCGAATATGTATGGGCATTCTGGCGGGTCACAGAAACAGCATAGGCGCTGCCGTCTTCCGCAAGCCTGTCCGGATCGACAGGAACATAGAGCTCTTCCTCGCGGACCTCACCCTGGGGACCGTAGAGCACAACCTTGAAATTGTTATCGCTGCTGAACAGGTCGACATCCTCGAACCTGTAGGTTCCGTCATCGCCGACTTTCTGAAAGCTCAATAGTTGATTGTCCCGATAAAGCTCGGCGTCCCAGTTGGGGAAGGCAATGCCGGTAATTGTTGTCGACGGGCTGAAAAAATTACGGATCGGCAGAGCATTAGTCGCATAGACGCCCAGGCCAGTTTGCCCACTCTGATCCAGGGGCATGCTCACCGAACTGATATCTCCCACTTCGTACAAACGCGCCCTGAGCGGACCGAGCAGTTCCGGCTCCATCGATTTGCGCTGGTAATTAACCCCCAGGCTGGACAACAGTTCCTTATCGTCCAGAAGAGCCTGGGTTCTGAGCGTGCCGCCGGCGAAATCACCCGCGGTAACAATCGAAGCCTGGTTCGTGAACTGCGCGTCGCGACCGATTTGCCCATCTTTTTTATAGGTACTGCGCGTTGAAACATCGACAAAAGGTATATCGGCCACAGGCGGAGCCTCGGCCATCAAGGGCAGCTTGGCGGGGCCAAAGCCCTTGCCAGGAAGTTGCTGTTTTCTTCGCGTGATCCGCTCCAGAATCGGCAAGGGTACCGGTGTTTTGACGATGAGGGAGAGGCCGGCGATGTTCAGGTCGATGGTAAAGCCAAGCCAGGTTGCGATTTCCTCCACCGGAACGAAAATATCGTTCTCTATCACCGAAACGTGCGAGGAAAACGCAAAAGCGCCGTTGTCGGTTTTTGCCGAGCGATTCGCGATATCGAGATCAAAAATTTTATTCTCACGGATATACCAGCCTGTCGCCTTTCCGGCAGCAGGATTAACCGTGATCGGCAGTTCCAGGGAGTTGGCAAAATCCCGAAGCGATAGGACGACCTTACCCTGCCGAACTATACCCAGCAGCGGATTGGTCAGAGTAACGCCGCCTTCCAGCACGACCTTGAAGAGCAATTCCTCGCCTTCGGCTATGCGGGCGATCATGTCCTCCTTCGTGGGGGCCGATTCTCCCATCGCCTGATCGGCGGTGACGAAACCTTTCGAAACCCTGCGCACAAAATCTTTCGCCAGCCCTATCAGAGCGGCCCTGGGGATGGTTTTTTCCTTAAGTTTTTCTCCTGCGTCACGCGCAGGAGAAATTTCCTGCGCATGCACAGAACAAAACACCGCGGAAACGGCGACAAACCAGAATGTCAAAATCAAAGCGCGGCGCATGTATATCTTTGTGGATAAGAATAGGAAAAGACCGGAAATCCGGTCTTTCATGATACATCGCATTTGGCTCAAATAAAATGCCGACCTGTTAAAAATAATTAAAACGTCACCGTGCAGGCCTGTGATCTTAAAGGAAGATTCGCTGTGGATGACAATTAACATATTGTCAGGCAAGTGTTTTTAACCATGATTTAAGGTTTTTAGTGTGTTATATAGAGAAGGGCCGGATGGATATTTAGCGGCGCGTTTTTCTGAGAAGGACTCTAACAAAAAGCGCGCTGGACTGGCATATATTAAGGTAAAGGTAAAGGAGAAACCTTATGACACTGAGAAGTAAACTTCTTTCAAGCGCGGCAATTCTGGGGATGGCATCTTTGCCGGTCGTGGCTTTCGCAGCAGACAACGCCGACGTCGATGCAACTATTACGACAAGCGCAGGGATCACAGCAGCAAATGTTTCCGATATTGGCTTCGGCAACTGGCTGGTCGGTATCTCCTCCGGCGATACACCCACAATCACCCTCGGTCCGACGAGCGGCGGCTTTACAACCGGTGCGCTCGGCACCTCCCAGCTCATCAATCTGGACGGTGATACGGCCGGAACAGTCGGACAAGTTACAGTGACCCTGCCGGCAGGCGCCGACGGCGTTGTTTTGCAGATGACGCGGAGTGCGATCACGAATTTTAGTGATGGCGGACTTGCCCTGACAGCCGTGAGCTACGATACGGACGATATCGCCCCTGCGATCCTGGCTCAGGCCACGCCTGTTGACGTCACCGTGGAATCCGGCGGTGTAGCCGAGCCTGTTACCTTCGGCGCCACGATCACGGCCGATGCGACACCGGCAGACGCGACACATAGCGCGTCGTTTAACGTATCGTTCAGCTATTAAAAACACTCCATATAACGAATATAAAAAAGCGCCCTTAAGGCGCTTTTTGTTTTATCCTGCTACGGCATGACGATGCCCTAAGGACATAATGCGACTATGGCCCAAAAGAACGTTTCAGCGATTGCCGGTCGAGAACATGACCTGTTCAATCAGGCCCTGCAATTTCACCGGTCCGGCCAAATACCGGAGGCCGAAAAACTTTACAGACAGATATTGTCCCTCAACCCGCGCTATGCACGCGCGCTGCATATGCTGGGCATTATCGCCCTGGATTTCAAGCATCCGGATCATGCCGAAGACCTTGTCCGGAAGGCCCTGGCCGAAGAAAGCACGCCTGCTTTCCACCATACGCTTGGGAACATACTGAACGCGCGCGGCAGGCTCGAAGAGGCGACCGATCACTATAAGAAAGCGCTGGAAGGGGCGCCGGACACACCGGATTTCCTGAACAATCTCGGCGCAACTCTCGTCGCTCTCCGCCGTTATGACGAAGCACTCTTCCTGTTTCAAAAAATTCTCGAAAAAGACCCGAAGAACTTCAACGCACTGAGCAATATAGGCGCGGTCCTGCAAAACAAGAAACAGTATGAGAAAGCGCTTGAATATTATGATCAGGCGATCGCGGCAAAACCTGATGATTTCAATGTGCGTTACAATGTGGCGCAGATATTCAAATCGCTAAACAGGCAGGCCGAAGCGCTGGCCGGTTATGAACAGGTGCTCGAACTCAAGCCGGATCATGTCAACGCGCTGCTGAACACGGCACATATCCTGCGCGCGCAAAACAGATTTGACGAGGCGATGGATTATTTCTCGAAGATTCCCGTCCTCGACACCGATGCGGAAACCCAAGCGAACGCCCATGCGAACAGGGGCCAGATCCTGCACCGCAAGGGAAATTGCGAAGAAGCGATCCGGGAGTACAAACGTGCGCTTGAGCTTCTGCCGGACACGGCGGAAATCCTGAACAATCTGGGGGTCAGCTACAACGCCGTCGGCCAGTATGAGCAGGCACTGGAATGTTATGAGAGATCCCTCGCGTTGCAACCGGGCACGGACGAGACCTATAACAATATCAGCGGCACTCTCAAAAATCTGGGTCGGCTGGAAGAATCGATGGCTTGCTGCCGAAAAGCCATGGAACTCGCTCCTCATAAATCATGGATTTACAGCAATCTCCTGCTGGCGATGATTTATTCGGCTGAGGTGACGCCAGAGGATCTGCTGGCTGAAACACAGAAATTTGATGAAAAACACGCCAGGCCGGTTCTGCGCACAAGAGAACTCGTGCGCGACCGAAATCCCGGTCGCAAGCTGAAAATCGGATATGTCACAGCCGATTTCTGCAAACATCCCGTCAATTATTTCTTCGAGCCGCTGCTCAGTCTTCATGACCGTGCGCATTTCGAGACCTACGCTTACGCAAACCTGGAGCGTGAGGATGAAATTACGGAGCGGCTCAGGAAAAAATTCGATCACTGGCGTGATATCGCCTTCATGGATGACGACGCCGTAGCAGACCTGATCGAAAAGGACAGGATCGATATCCTGATGGATATTTCTGGCCATACGCGGGGCAATCGCTTGATGGTTTTCGCGCGCAAGCCCGCCCCCGTCCAGGTCACATGGCTTGCTTATCCGGCCACCACCGGCATGCAGGCGATGGATTACAGGATTACAGATTCTTATGCCGAGCCGCCCGGCATGACCGAGCAGTACAACGTGGAGAAACTCTGGCGCCTGCCGGAAATTTTCTGCTGTTACCAGGCGCATGAAATCAGCCCGCCGGTGATCGGCTACCCTCCCGTCGAGGATAACGGCTATATCACATTCGGTTGCTTCAACAATTTCGCCAAGGTGACTGATCCCGTCCTCGAGACATGGGGAAAAATCATGGCGCAGGTGCCGGGTTCCCGGCTGATGCTGGAGATCAATGGCATCGACGGCCCGAAAATCAGAAACGAGCATTCGCAGCGCATGGAAAAACTCGGTCTCCCAATGGACAGGGTCATCCTCGAACCGCGCCGCAAGTCCAACCAGTTCGTGCTTTATAACGAGATCGACATCGCTCTTGATCCCTTCCCCTGCGTCGGCGGGACCACCAGCATGGATACGCTCTGGATGGGCGTACCCTTTGTCACACTGGCAGGCAAACATTTCGGCGCGCGCATGGGCGTGACGATCCTCACCAACGCAGGGCTGCAGGAACTGATCGCAGAAAACAGGGAGGAATATATTAAAATCGCGGTAGATCTCGCAACCAACCGCGCGCGGCTGAAAACACTGCGGCATGATTTGCGTGAAAAAATCGCAACCAGCCCCCTCATGAACCAGCAATCCTTTACCCGCAACATGGAGAACGCTTACCGCGAAATGTGGCGCAAGTACTGCGCGGAGAAAGAAAAATGACGTCCAAACAACAGGCCGCAAGAGCCGATGATATCCCGGCGCTTTTTAACCAGGCGCTGCAGTTTCAGAACGGCGGAAATCTGCCGGAAGCCGAAAAAATATACCGACGGATTCTTGCCGCAGACCCGCGCCATGCCTACAGCCTCAACATGCTGGGTTTGGTCGCGCTGGACACCAAACATTACGGCCCGGCGGAAGACCTCGTACGCAAGGCGATCGCCGAGCGGCCCAATGCCGCCCTTTTTCATGACACATTGGGAAACATATTAAAGGCGCAGAACAAAGTGGAAGAAGCTATCGCCTGCTTCGAAAAGGCGCTGGAACTGAAACCTGATTTTATCGACAGCCTGAACAATCTCGGCGGAACGCTCCTGGTTCTCGACCGCTCGGAGGAAGCCCTGCCTTTGTTCATGCGTGCACTTTTTTTTAGCCCCGGCCATTTCAATTCCCTGAATAATATCGGTGCGGCCCTGCAGCATCTCGGCAGGCATGAAGAATCTATTTATTATTATCGCCAGGCCACGGAGGTTCGGCCGAATGTAGCGGATGTCCATTACAATATCGGCCAGGCTTATCGCGGGATGAACAGGCCCGAAGAGGCAAAGGAGGCCTACAGAAAAACCATTGAACTCCAGCCCGATCACGGCGACGCCCACCTGAATCTCGGTTACATACTAGGCGAAGAAGGCCTGCGCGACGAGGCGCTGGAATGCTTCTACAACGTCACAAAAATCCGGCAAAGCCTCAACGCCTACGCCAACATCGCCCATCTCCTGTTCAAAAAGGGGATGCTGCAGGGCTCGATTGACTACTACCGGAAAGCCCTCGAACTGTCGCCGTTGTCGCCTGAAATCCTGAACAATCTGGGCAGCGTCTACAATCTCATGACGGAATATGAAGAGGCGATGAAATGTTGTGAGCAAGCCCTGGCAATCAAACCGGGAGACGCGGATACGCTGAACAGCCAGGGCACAGCCCTCAAGAATATGGGCCGCCTCGACGAGGCTGCAGAAATTTATAAAAAAGCTGTTTCCGCCGGGCCCGGGCGGGCGGACATTCACAGCAATTACCTGCTCATGATGATTTATTCCGCCGACGTCACGCCGGAGGAACTGGTGACGGAGGCAAAAAAATTCGGGGAAATGACCGCGCCGTATCTGCGCAACCGAGAACTTGTCCGCGATCTGAAACCCGAAAGAAGGCTGAGAATCGGCTATGTTTCGGCGGATTTTCGCGCCCATGCCGTGCATTATTTCTTCGAGCCACTGCTGAACCTGCGCGATCCCGATCAGTTCGAAATTTTTATCTATTCGAATACGGAAATGGAAGACGAGGTGACCGAACGGATAAAGAAAAAATGCGACCATTGGCACGATATTCGCATTCTGAACGACGACGCCGTGGCGGACCTGATCGAAAAGGACAGGATCGATATCCTGATGGATATTTCTGGCCATACCGGCGGCAATCGCCTGATGGTTTTCGCGCGCAAGCCCGCCCCTATCCAGGTCACATGGCTTGCTTACCCGGCCACCACGGGCATGCAGGCAATGGATTACAGGATTACAGATTCTTATGCCGAGCCGCCCGGCATGACCGAGCAGTACAACGTGGAGAAGCTCTGGCGCCTGCCGGAAATTTTCTGCTGCTACCAGGCGCATGAAAACAGCCCGCCAGTGACCGGCTACCCTCTCTTCGAGGATAACGGCTATATCACATTCGGCTGCTTCAACAATTTCGCCAAGGTGACTGATCCCGTCCTCGAGACATGGGGAAAAATCATGGCGCAGGTGCCAGATTCCCGGCTGATGCTGGAGATTCCAGGCATTAACCTTCCTGCTTTCCGCGCCAACGTTGAGGAAAGATTAAAACGTCACGGCATTCCGCTTGAGCGCACCGTTCTTGAACGCCGCATAAAATCCAACCAGTTCGTGCTTTATAACGAGATCGACATCGCTCTTGATCCCTTCCCCTGCGTCGGCGGGACCACCAGCATGGATACGCTCTGGATGGGCGTACCCTTTGTCACACTGGCAGGCAAACATT
>JAGNLJ010000009.1:0-23304 GCA_017999645.1 Alphaproteobacteria bacterium | reverse complement strand
TCGCAACCAACCGCGCGCGGCTGAAAACACTGCGGCATGATTTGCGTGAAAAAATCGCAACCAGCCCCCTCATGAACCAGCAATCCTTTACCCGCAACATGGAGAACGCTTACCGCGAAATGTGGCGGATTTACTGTTCGCGCTGGCTCAAGGTTTAATGAGCAGGCCCTGCCCTGTGGGCAGCTCCAGGATTTTAAGGCCGTTTTTTTCAATGATGGGGTCGAGCGCCATTTTCTGCGCCGAATAGCCCCACCAGCCGTAATCGTCAAAAATAATAACGCCGCCGGGCGACAAAACGGGCAGGACGCGCTGCAGGGCTCCAACCTCGGGATCCGGATGATTCATATCGATGTGCGCGAAGGCGATTTTTTCAGGAAAGTCCTGGGACAGAGACTCAGGCACCGAACCCTTTATGATCCGCACAAAAGGGAAAGAAGCGAAACGCGCCTTCACGTCTTCATACATTTTCTTATTATCATGGCCGGGCAGATGCGTGTGCTTGTCGCCTTCCTTCCACTCAAACAAATCATAGAGATAATATTTTTTTCCAATTTTTTTGAAATCGACTTTTTGCACCACATGGCTGGCCGTAAAACCGGTATGACAGCCCAGCTCGACAAAATCGCCTTCTCTTTGAGCCGCCATCTCGGCAAAGTAGAGGAGGACATAAAGCCGCCAAAGAATACTTTTTTCAACGCCGGTGTTTTTTTCGTCCTGGATGATGCGGATGAAATAGTCATCCCTGAGAAAACTCAGATTGCGGTTCCAAGTGATGATGTTGTCTGCTGCAAACAAGGTCGCGCCCTTGTCAAAAAGGCTTTCCCGCAGCAGTTCCATGGCCTTTTTGAATTTTTCAGTATCGACAATATTGAAGTTCGCACCCGAGAAATAGTGCGGCTCGAGCGTCTTTTTCGGCTGCATGGCCTGAAATTTAGAGGCGTCTGAGAAAACCATCGGGCGTCGCATTCAGCAAGAGTTTCGATTCAAATTCCCTGTCTATTTCAAACTGCACGTCTACCTTCTCTTTTTCAAGCTTTTTGAGATAGGCATGAACAGCCGTTTTCGGATTGTTGCCATGGCTCCAGGGCCGGTCCGGAAACACGTCGTCCGATAAATCCTCGACGATTGTGTCGAAGACGATGCAATAGCATCCTTTCGTCACCAGCGGCGCGTAAAGCTCGAGTTCAGCGAGAACATGATCATGCACATGATTGGAATCAAGGCAGACCATGACGCGCGGATAATTTCTCGCAATATTCGCTACCTTGCCGATCGTCTCCGGCGCGACGGACGAGCCCTGAATCATCTCAATCCGCGTCGCAAGCGGATGAGCCTCGATGGCCGCGCGGTTATGCGGACGGATATCGATATCGATGCCAAGAACCTTGCGATTCGGTTTTTTGGGATCGAGAACAGCGCCCCGCTCCGCCGCATCGCAGTAATCAAGAAGCGCCAGCATGGAGGCACTTAAAATCAACGAGCCGCCGTGGGCAACGCCGGTTTCAATAATAAGATCGGGCTTTGTGTTCCAGACGATTTCCTGAAAAGCGACCATATCCGCCGGAAGCTGGATAATCGGTCGCCCGAGCCATGCGAAGTTATACATGTATTTCTGGCGGAAGGCACGGTCGAGCCAGCGCCCGGAAACTCCGTTCCATGCCGCATCGTCTTTGTAAGATGCAACAGCTTCCGCCCGCTCCCGCTGGAACTCGGCGATCGGATCTGAAGGCTTTTCACTGACAAGTTTTTTCATGCTTCACCTTCTTTTTCTCTTTCCAGAAATTCCGCAATATCGGCAGGAAAAACCTGCGTATCAATTCCAAATTCCCGGGCGATGCGACTTATATCCGCGGGCGGAAAAGTCCGCATCGGCGCACCCGGATCGAAATCGATTTTATATCCCATCCCGCTAAAGACATCCGCCAGCTGCCGATGCGTAACTCCATGACCACTGGCGACATTATAAAGCCTTTCCTTGCCTTTTACTGCAATCGAGGCCAGGATTTTAACGACTTTATCAATAGAGATATAATCTTTAGAAGATTCCGGCGATTGCCCGATAATGCTTTTCCCTTCGCGCATCAGGTCACGCACCACGCTGCCCAGGAATGTATGCTCGCTTTGACCGACGCCGAAAACATTGGAAAGCCGCGCCACGCGCACGGTTTTCTCCGGGCGGGAAAGGCATATAGCTTCGCCAAGCAGCTTGCTTAGATCATAAAGAGAATCAGCGCCCGGCCTGACCGGCAAGGTGGAATCCTCAGCCGCCGGAACATCCGGAGAGAGTCCGCCATAGACCCGCGTGCTGGAAAGATAAAGCCAGGAGTCGAATTCAGCACCATCCATCAGCCGGCGAAGGACATTGACATGCGCCTCGATCGCCGCGTCCGGCTGCTGGCGGAAATTGCCGGTCAGGCCGATGGCATAAATGACATGGCCCGGATTTCCGCGTAGACTCAGGATATCGCGCGGCGGCGTATCGACCTCCATCCCTTCAGCCCGGAGATGGCGCACCATGGCACTGCCGATAAATCCCGTGCTTCCCAGAACAGTGAATTTCATTTCCGCTGCCCGATCTGACGCAAAGGATTGCCGATCTGGATGGTATAGGCTGGCACTTCGCCCCGCACCAGGGACATGGCGCCGATCACGCAGCCCTTGCGCAGGATCGCGCCGTCGAGCAGCACGCATCCCGCGCCAATCCACACGTCGTCTTCAATAATAATCCCGCCCTTGCTCGGCAGAAAACGCTGCTCGCGGATGAGCTTGTCTTTTTCGTGGTAAGCGTGATTGGTGGGCGCGAAGGTGCAGTTGGCGGCAATCGCGACATCGTCTCCGATCGTGATGCCGTTGCCTGTGTAAAGCACGCAGCAGGAGTTGATGGTGGTGCGTGCGCCGATGATGACGTCCCCCGAACCACCCGCCGGCTTGAATTTCACGAAACTGTCGATAACCGTGTCGTCGCCGATGACGATGCGGCTATCGCGCACGCTATCCTCGATGTCGGCGAGTTTGGATATTTTCGCCCTGGGGGAGATTTCGAGAGTCATATTTTCAGTCCTTTAAATTCTTCTGTTAGAAACGGCGCGTTCGCGTCGCGGTCCGAAAGATCCGTCACCGGAACCGGCCACTTGATCGCCGCCAGCGGATCGGCGTGATTGACAGCGCCTTCAAACTCAGGCGTATAAAACTCGGTATTTAAATAGAGCAATTCGCTCTCCGGCTCCAGAGACTGGTAGCCGTGCGCAAAGCCTTCCGGCACCGCCAGCATCAAATTGTTTTCAGGCGTGAGTTCCGCTCCAAACCACTGCAGAAAAGTGGGCGAGCCTGCGCGGATATCCAGCGCCACATCCCACACGCGGCCGCGAATGCAGCGCACGATTTTCATCTCGGCGGAGGGTGGGCGCTGGAAATGAAGGCCCCGGATCGTCCCTGCTTTAAGACTTCTCGAATTGTTGATCTGTGCAAGACCGCGCCCCGCGAGTATCGGCTCCAGTTCCTTCATGCAGAACCAGCGCGAGAAGCTGCCCCGGTGATCAGCAACGAAAGATGTTTCAATCAGCTTCAGGCCGGAAATTTCTGTACCACTGGTTTTCATGCCCATGCAGCGCCTGCCTTTTCTGCAGAATGGATGTAGGCCTTCAACTGCTCAGAACTCAAAACCGCGCCGCTTTCCTGGAAAGCCCGGTACCATTCCGCCGTCATTTTCAGCTGTTGGTCCAGAGTGAGGACGGGTTTCCATTTCAGCCTTTGGCGCGCCTTGGAACTGTTGAGCTTGAGCGTTGCCGTCTCATGCAGAGTCTTGTTCGGCACGGCCTTCCACGACAAGGGCCAGTCTTTGCCTAAGCGGCCGAGCAATTCGGAAACACTGAGCCCCTCGCTCTCATCGGGGCCGAAATTCCACGGACCTTCGAACTCATTTTTACTTTCCAGTAGTTTCTGTCCAAGCTGAAGATAACCTGCGAGCGGTTCGAGTACATGCTGCCAGGGACGTACTGCGTTCGGGGAGCGGACAATCAATTCCTCGCCTAGTCCCTGCGCGCGCACGAGATCGGGAATGATCCGGTCTTCGGCCCAGTCGCCGCCGCCGATGACATTTCCGGCCCGCGCCGTCGCGATCAAAGGAGAGCCCTTAAAAAACGCGTCGCGGTAACTCGCCGCCACGAATTCCGCCGAAGCCTTGGACGCGCTGTAAGGGTCGCGCCCGCCGAGATGGTCTTCCTCAGTATAACCCCGGGGTAATTCCTTGTTTTCGTAGCATTTATCGGTCGTCACAAAAACAAAGGCCTTCAAATCCGGCATCTTTCTGCAGGCCTCCAGCAGGTTTACGCTTCCCATCACATTCGTTTCCCAGGATTCGACCGGCACATGGTAGGAACGGCGCACCAACGACTGCGCGGCGAGATGAAAAACGATGTCCGGTCGTGCTTCTCTGAGAATTGCGGCGACCGCCTTCCCGTCGCGAATGTCTGCACGGTGTTCATGAACATCAAGTTTCAGCAAGTCCCAGTGACTGGGCGATGTGTCCGGCGCCAACGCAAGGCCGGTAACGTCCGCGCCGAGCTCTCGCAGCCATAAGGCCAGCCAGCTGCCTTTGAACCCGGTGTGGCCGGTGACAAGAACGCGGCGGCCCCGGTAAAGATTTCCAAACAAACCTACCCCCAGACCTTCCATGGCGCCTTGCCGCTGCGCCACAAATCTTCAAGCTGGTTCTTGTCACGCAACGTGTCCATCGCCTGCCAGAACCCTTCATGGCGGTAAGCCTGCAACTCCCCGGCCGTCGCCAGCGAACGCAAGGGTTCCTGTTCAAGATGTGTCGCGTCGCCATCGATATATTTGTCGATGAAGGAAGAATTGAAAACGAAAAAGCCGCCATTGATCCATGATCCATCGCCCAGCGGTTTTTCCTGGAAATTCCGTACAGCCGTATTTTCAATCTGCAGGGCGCCATAGCGCCCCGGCGGCTGGATGGCGGTGACCGTAGCCTGCCTGCCGTGCTTCTGATGGAATGCGACCACGGCGCCAATATCCACGTCGCTAACGCCGTCGCCGTAAGTCAGGCAAAAATCTTTCTCGTCATCAAGAAAGGGACGAATGCGCCTGACGCGCCCGCCGGTCATCGTCTCCTCTCCGGTATCCACAAGCGTCACCCGCCAGGGCTCGCCATGACGCTGATGGACTTCCATTTTGTTATTTGCAATGTCAAAGGTCACATTCGACATATGAAGGAAGTAATTTGCGAAATATTCCTTGATCACATAGCCCTTGTAGCCCAGGCAGATGATGAAATCATGGATGCCATGATGCGAATAGATCTTCATGATATGCCAGAGGATCGGCTTTTCGCCGATCGTGATCATAGGCTTGGGTTTTAAATGCGATTCCTCGCTGATCCGCGTCCCCAGACCGCCGGCTAAAATCACTGCTTTCAAGACAATTTCTTTCTCAAAGTTTGGTTACTGGCCGACAGGTATGGTTTTTTGCGCATAGACTTTTTCCTTGTCCTTGTAATCCACCAGAACGACCTGAAGCGATCCCCCGGAAAGCTGTTGCGCTTTCAGGCCGACGCTGAACGTGCGATGGCGCGCCTCCGGAAAAATATTGGCGTTTCTGATTTCACCAACCTTCTCGCCCTTATAATAAACCATGAGATGTCCGAGTATCCCATAAGGGCTCTCCGAGAGATTGACCGGAACGGAAACCTCTATCCCCTTGGTTTCTGGATTGATACGAGGCACCACATCCCCGATTTCCGCGGTGACATCCGGCTCTCCTACGCGATAGACGACCGGAACGGTAAAACCCACATTGACCTTGATGCCTACACGCGCTCCTTTTTGATTGGGATCCTCCGGTATGGCACTGTCTGCCTCGCGCAATTCCAGATGCGCCCGGTAGTCTCCCGGCGGGGGCGGCTCTCCCTTAATACGCAGGCCAAGCCGGACTTTTTGCACGGACTTAGGGCCCAGCTGTACTCGCTTGGGCGTAAAGACAATGTTTTTCGTCAGATCGAATTCGGTAGTCGAGGTCTTGGACTCCAGATATCTTCCTGTTCCTTCCTGCATTTTATACAATTTCCATCCCACCACGTAATTTTCAACAGTATCCTCGCCGTTAACCAGGGCGACGTCCGCGTAACGGTTTCTGCCTTCAATGACAATGATAGTCGGAGAAATGGTCAGGGCAGTTGCCGACCATGCCGTTAAAATTATCGCGGCACAGCCCAAAGCCAGAAAGACATAACCAACGTTAAAACCAAATACTCGCATTCCATTTTCTCCTGCTAAACTTGTTAAATCACACTATCAATAATTGATAGTCAGCCGCAATTGGCCAGAATGGGTGCCATCGGCATAATTCGCCGACGTTCCCGAGGTGTTGGCCTGAGCGCCCAGGTAAATTATAAGATTGCCGAGGCCGTTTGTGGTAGTCCCACCGGGATAATTGACCTCAAAATTATTCATGGAAAAATTTTCCGCCCCCGGCCCGTCCAGCGCGCTGAGCTGGTTGACATCTATACTGCTTATCAATGTTGCAGGGGGAAGGCCGGTAATAAGATACTCGCCGCGCGTGGGCGCATTACCTACAAGAATAAGGACAGGGGAATTCGTGTAGCTTCCATCGGCGTCTATACGGACATTATAAGAAGCAGCATTGCTGGTGACCGCCCATTCCCCGAAGTTAAGTTCCTGGTTCTCGTTCACCGCCGCGGCAAGCGCAACACACGGGCCGCCGAAAAAAATCAGGGCAAAAAAAACCGGCGCGGCCTGCCTTAACAGATTTGTGCACATAATTCCCATTTCCTGATCCGAAAGGAACTATACAACCTGCCTGCGGCGACAGCAATCCTTCCTCATTTCATAAGCCCTTGTAAGATTAGGCGATTGACGGATCGCGACGTCGCAAGTAGCATTGTAAATGGGACGAATCACGGCAGTGCTTCCTGCATTGTCTTTTCTTCTCGGGGCTCAATTCTAAATCAGGGTTTCTACCTGATGTCCAATTCACGGACGTTTCTGCCAGGTTCCACTGGTGGAAAGGTTATTGCTGAATCTATTGAACGAAGCATGCTGGCCGTGCTTTGCGCCCTCTTTTTAACTATTTTCCTGACATCTTGCGGCCCCGCAGAACCCGGGCGGTCCTCCGCCCCCTCTTCCAGCTCAACAAATAGCTCAACCGGCAATGTTTTGCCCCCCATTTCAGTCCCCGCGCCCCCGGGATCGACTGATCGCCCGCTTGAGCCCGGCCAGAGCGGTGCCCAGTACCTGCCCAACGGCCTGCCGGTCCTGCCTGCCCGCGGTATTAACGCGGAAATGCTGTTCGCCGAGAAAATAAGCGATACCGATGACCGTTTCCGGCGCCTGGAAAACGCCGTAACCGACCTGCGCCGTGAGCTGAACGCGGCAATGCCTGCAATTGTGCGGCTTTCCGCCGTCGAGCAGGATATGCAGGAACTGCTGGGTCAATTGCAGACCCTTGTCGAGGGCGGCCCCGGCCCTGTCGACTTAAGCCTTGATTCAGCACCTGTTCCGGGCGTGACTGCGGATGCCCTTCCGCCGCGCCCGTTCCCTGCAGCTCCCGAAGAAGAGTCCCCCTCCCCGGTTCGCCCCGAGCCCGTTGAGAGTGTCCCGGCCATGGCCGGGCTGGGTGCCGCAGATGCGGCCACGCCAGGACCCTCTTCGGCGCTGCCCGTACCGGCAGAAGCGGCCGCCCCGCCGCCCGAGCCTGAGCCTGAGGATGTGGCGCAAGGGCCGCCTGAAACGCCCAAACCCGAGCCTCCGGCATCTACCGGGCCTGCTGTGACGGGCATCCGTACAGGCCTGCAGCCGAAAGGCATAACCCGCATAGTTTTGGACCTTAGCGGTCCGACACCCCATCATTCCGACCTGGACAACGAGGAAAAGTTGCTCCTGGTCGAAATGCCTGAAGCCGGCTGGTCCGCAGCCCTGAATGGAACGTTCGCAGACGCCCCTCTGCTCGTATCCTGGACCACCGAGCCTCTGCCAGACGGAAAAGGAACCCGTCTAGTTCTTCAACTCCGCGACAAGGTACAGATCGTCAGCGATTCATCGCTGAACGGTCCTGCCCGTATCGTGCTGGATTTGAAGAAAAGCCCCTAGGACGCAGCCGCAAGGTTGTACCCGCCCTAAGCGTATAAGAGTACCGGGATAAATTCCCGGTGCGATTATATGCATTATTGATTTTTGCCGTGTTCGTTTTAGAGTCTGAGGAATGACAAAAGAGAATACAAAACACTTTAAAGCTGGCGGACGTATTATCACGCGTGGCGACGATGCGCGCGCCGCGTACTTGATCCTGAAAGGCAAGGTGAGCGTTCGCCTTGAACGTGATGGACGCATGATCAAGCTCGGCGACCTCGGCGTCGGCTCAATTTTCGGCGAAACGGCGTTGTTCGGCGGCGGCACATATGGCGCGCACGTGGACGCTGACACGGATGTGGAAGTTGCCGTTATCACGCCGGAAAGCTTTAAGGGAAAAGTGGAATCCAGCGATCCTATGGTGCGCTCCATGGTGCTTATGCTGATCGAGCGGCTGCGCAAAACCAACGAAGCGTTGCTCAAGAGCGAAACGCGTGAATTCATGGACATTGCGTTGATATAAAAACGCTTAGATTTCTGCCAGCGATCCCATCTCGACCACCTGACTGGGCGGAATTTTATAGAAGTCCGTCGCCGAAACGGCAGAACGCGACATCGCGATATAGATTTTGTCCTGCCAGCCTGGCAATCCGCGCCGCGGGTTCGAAATAATCTTGTGACGACCCAGGAAGAACGTGACATTCTCCATATCCACATAAAGCCCTTGCTTGTCGGCGTTGTATAGCGCGTTCAACACATCCGATGTTTCCATGTAGCCGAAGCTGACGATCGCGCGCACGATGCGTGACGATAAATGCTCGACGATCAGCCGTTGACTTTCCGGCACGTTCGGTACCTCGGCAACCGCGACGGTGAGAATGATATTTTTCTCGTGAATAACCTGGTTATGTTTGAGATTTTGCGTTAACGCCTCGGGCGCATTACGTGAATCGCTGGTCAGGAAGATGGCCGTGCCGCTGACGACATGCGGCGGCGTACGGTCGAGCTTTTCGATCAAATCGACCATGGAAATGCTTTTTCTTGTCGAATGTTTATGCAGGTAACGTGAACCCTGCACCCAGGTCACGATCATTATGATGATGTAAATCGCGAAGAAGACCGGCACGAAACCGCCATCAAAAAATTTCATGAGATTACTGCCGAGGAAAACAAGCTCGATCATAAGGAAAGGCAGGATAACAAACGCCGAGAAGGCATATGTCTTGTTCAAAATTTTCGGCAGTGCAATGAAAGCAAGAATGGAAGTCACCACCATTGTACCGTTGACGGCGATGCCGTAAGCCGACGCCAACGCACCGGATTCTTTGAAAATAAGGCACAGCAGCAGAACGGCGCATAGCAGATAACCATTGACCTTCGGCATATAAATCTGGCCGGCCTCGGTCGCCGAAGTGTGGCGGATTTCCATGCGCGGCAGCAATCCGAGCTGAATGGCCTGGCGCGTGAGGGACATCGCGCCCGTCAGCGTCGCCTGGCTGGCGATCACCGTCGCAACCGTCGCGAGAATAACCAGCGGCAACAGCCCCCATTCAGGCACCAGCAGGAAGAATGGATTTTCAATGGCCGAAGGATGCGCCAGGATCATCGCACCCTGCCCGAGATAATTCAGCGACAAGGCAGGAAAAACCAGCCACAGCCACGCACGCTGGATGGGACGACGTCCGAAGTGACCGAGATCTGCGTAGAGCGCTTCAACACCCGTCACGGCAAGAAACACGCCACCGAGTACAAAAAAGCTGATCGTGCCGTGAGCGAATAAAAAATGAACGGCATAATAAGGATTGAACGCAAAAAGAATGGCGGGATTTTTAACGATCCAGACCAGACCCATGCTGCCCATCACAATAAACCACAGCGCGGTTATAGGGCCGAAGAAAGTTGAAACCTTGCCGGTTCCTTTTTTCTGCACCCAGAACAACATAAAAAGAATGAAAATCGCCAGCGGCAGAACGAAATTACCGAATGCAGGCTCGACGAGTTTTAAACCTTCCACCGCCGACAGAACGGAAATGGCCGGTGTAATGGCAGCATCGCCGTAAAACAGCGCAGCGCCCGTGATCGCCGCGAAGAACACGATTTTCTTGCCTCGATTGACGCGTTTCTGCGCCATGGCCATCAGCGAAAGAATACCGCCCTCGCCTTTGTTATCGACGCGGAGCAACAACAGCACATATTTAAGTGTAACGATAATGATCAGCGCCCAGAGAATGAGCGACAGGATACCGTAAATTTCTGCAGGAAGAATGCCCTCGCCTGAAACGCGAAGCGCTGCTTCACGGAATGCGTAAAGCGGGCTGGTACCGATATCGCCGTAAACAACGCCGATGCATCCGATCAATAATGCGCGGTTGCGCGCCTTGATCTTCGCGGCCTGCTCAGCTGACTCAGGTTCCCCCTGCGTGATTTCCGCCGACGCTTGAGTCTGCGTTTTGTCTTTGCTCATCACTGCCTGTTCTTTCAGAGACGGGATCGTAGTTCTTCATCCGCCGAAAGGCAATCGAAGAGGAGGGCATATTATAAGTTATTGATTTTAATGATTTTTTAGCTGGAAACGAAGGGCTTAATTGCAGTGAAGTGTCATACCGCCATCCTTTGCTGGCACTTCATCGCATTTGATAACTTTCGAGCGTATAGCTTTCTCGCTCAAGCCCGCTTCGCCCAGCGCATCCTGTTGTGACTTCCGCACGGCAGGATCGCTTGAATCAAGATGATCTACAATCATGCCATTAAGCTTCGCCACGGTAGCCCAGTCTTTTGCCTCGGTAGCCGCCTTAAGTGCAACGACAAATAATCTGGAAGACTCTGTGATTTTGACACGCTCAACATTTTCCGTTGAGTTAATCAGCGCAAGATTAACCCGCGTTTCTTCGCAGATTTCCATTGCATGAAAACAGGGATCGCTGGGCTGAGGCGGAGCAACAGGCTGAGTCTTGTGCACACAGCCCGTGAACAGCAATGCCAAAAATACAGGGGTGGCTTTCAAAGCGTCCATTAATGAGTATGCTCAGGAACCGAATATGGCTGCGTCTGCTCGCGCCGCTGTTTCAACACGTTACTAAGGTCGCCTATATAAGTCTTGCTCCTGTTTAAAAGACCTTCCCTTAGTAATTTGTCACCCTCATTGGCACAGCTTTCATGACCTTCTTCACTGGCATTCCTTTTATCGCCACGCGCTGAACGAATAGCCAATGTTTCAGGAACCACCTTTTCGCCCGGTTTGAGTATGACGCCCTTGGTGTTGCATATATGTCCGAAATAAATTTCCAGCGCTTTTCCGCTTTGTTCCATTTCCGCTATCGCGGTCTTGGTCAGGCCATCGATGGCTGCGATTGTTATATCTGTTTCGCCTTTTGTTTTCAGCAGCACGACATTCTGCTCCCAAATATTGGCAAGACAGGCAACCTTGTTTTTATCCGCAGTCTTAAGATCTTTGACCAGTTCAACCCGCTTCTCGCTGTCAGCCAACAGATATTGTCCTATGGTGGCACCGCCCGGAAGATGAACACCCGCCACATCGGCCCACTGCAATCCACCGCCGAGACTAAACACAAAAGGCGAACCGCCTCCGACCGAAACGCCGAAACTGTTGTTACAAGCGCTCGCAAGAAAGGCCATCCCCATACCTGGCGCACCGGCAACACCGCCGCCCGCCCTGATATTAGTTTCATTGCCGAAATAATTACCACCGCTGTTGCCACCCGCGCCGCCCTGAGAAGTGGCGTTGCCGCCTTCGGCGCTGGAATTAGAACTAGAATTTGACCTTGCATCGCCGCCTTGCGGCCCCGAAGGTCTGCCCGCTTGCGCAGCAGCAAACGGAGCCATGGCCGCACCAAATGCGATTGCGGTTGTAAGGGCTGTATTTCTAACGAAAGAATTTCTCATGATGAATCACTCCAATCAATTCCTGTTATATGTCGACCGGTACAAACCGGGCGCAGTCTTTTTTATGTATGATGACCTGATAAATTCCATAAAATCGCACATTCTGTCAAGAGGTCTTCCATAAAACTATTTGCATAAAAATGAGGTCTTGTGTAAAAAGACTTCTATTCCATTTCGATTATGACTGACGGTTTAAAATGACACTTTCAGATAAAAGTGCGTCTTATGGCGATGAGAACATATCCAGGACATCACCATCACCAGAGCTTGAAGATATTACGGAAAATCTGCTGAGGCCCACACCCCTAATTTCACACCAGCAGTTGAAAAATATGGGAATCCTGGAAGCAGACTATACGGTTATTGAGAATGGTGAAAAAAAACCTCCCGGCATAATTAAAGGCTTCCTGAAAAACAAATTCACACAGGCCGCTGCTGTCGGCTTTCTGACGGGCGCTGGTTTGAAACTCGCATTCTCGACCTCCGTCCGCGCTCTGGATGTTACGGGTTGCGCATCCGCTCTTACAGGCGGCACCTTCAGCGCAGCAAGTGAAATAAGAAAAGATTTCAAAGAAGCGCGTAAGGATTTATCGCGCATGCAGGCGTGGAAATATATTACGGCACAACATAAGTGGAAATACACTCAGAAGTTCGCCAAAGGCGCGGTTGTCGGCTTGGTCGGTGCTGGCCTGGCTGACGTGGCTTTGGATTACACAGGTGTTGTCGGCAACACGTTAAAAGAATGGACTCAGCCTGTCAGAAATTACACCTCTGAAGTTATCGCGAAAACCGGAATCGGCGCGTGGTTCAGTGAAAAATGGACCGATATCAAAAATGAATTTTCGCTGAAAAAAATAGGCGCGTGGTTCAGCGAAAGGTGGGCTGACATTAAAAATGTATGGCCGCCGAAACCTGTCTCATGGGAAAAAGTCACACCCCTCGAGAGCACACAGTTGCGACCACCCCCTCAGCTTGCAACTGAAAACGGAGGTCTCGCATCGTTACCACCGATAGAGAAAGTTCGGGAAGCAGCCATCGAACCGCAACTTGCTATATCCGGACAAAACACCATCAACGAACAAACCAGCCCGGCCACAGAAACTGCCGTCCCGGACCCCCTCACGCCCAAGCAACAACTTGCCCAGCTTCTGGACATTTCAACACCCGGCAGCAAAATGGATGAAGCCGTCTATTACGCGCTCAAGGGAAAAACATGGGCAATGAACGACGTCATCGACGGGCTTTATAATGGACGCAATGGCTTTCCAAAAGACCCTGCACTCGCCGCAACATTAATCCAGGAATTCACCGCACCGCTTGAGGGAAAACCGCTTGCCGAATTGTCAAAGGCAAACCAGGATCTGCTCCTGAAACTCGCATATATGCAATTCAATCCCGAACACGGGAAACTCGGCGTTGAATTCAACCCGCTGCATTCTCTGGAGATTGTCGAAAAACTGGGGCGTAGCTGGCCCGGTGCCCCGGAACTCGCGCCGTCCATCCCGATCGTCGAACCTAAAGAAATTGCGGGAGCCGCCCAAAAAGTTTCCTGTACGATCACGCAGAACGCACCGGATATCCAGCCGCAGTTCGATGTGCATTGCCTGCCTGATCCCACAGCATTGAAACCCGGCGACTCAATCGATCTTGGATTTGACTGGCAGAACGGTGTTCATCAGGATAAAACCATGATCATCGGCGACAGCGCCGCCACGATGGCATCGAAGGATTATTTCAAACTCGCTATGCGCGATATATTGAGAAACGCTAAACCGCCTGCCGCAACCGCTCAATTGACGCCGGAAATCTGAGGCGCCCCTTACGCTGACTCTCAAAATTTGTCTTATAAATGTTAATAAATTATACTGTTAGTTTAAGAGAACGACATCTCGCGGGGGTCAAAAACAATGAAAACGCTTATATTATCGGTCTTCCTATTATTCATCTCACTTCCTGCATATGCAGATACTCAAATCTGGAATTCCTCTTCTGGTGAGCCTGTCGTACACTCCGTAGAACAATCGCCGGAGGAAGTCGAAGAGTACTGGACGCCGGAGCGCATGCGAAATGCCCAGCCAATGCCGATGCCTTCGATCGATGGCTCACAGGGCGTGCCCATGCCCACGTCTCTCGAACCATGCATTGGAGATCAATGTTCAGAGAGCGGCGCTGAGGGCGGGTACGCAGTCGGCTCGCCCGGCAATCCCGGCGAGTGGTAGAACTTTAAAACTGCCCTGAAGAGAAAAATGGTGCCGGCAGAGAGGATTGAACTCCCGACCTTCGGTTTACAAATAAGACGGTCTGAACTTTTAGAACGCTAACCGAAAGCTTTGGCACTTCAAGGTTTTAATCGCAATAAACCTTATAATTCAATAATAAAACTGGAATTAGCCTTTGTCCAATCTGTTTCCCCTATTATCGCTAATTGTCGTTCTTTTTCCCTGCTTTTTAATGCCGAGTGTCCCATAAATGTCCCATGTAGCAATGAACATGCCCAGATTTAATTTTTCTGATTGCAATTAATCGCATTTCCGAGCATGGCTGCGCTTACGATCAATTTTTCCTGAATTTGTTATTAAACAATTAAATTATTATGATCGATCAGATCATTAATATTTAAATTTTTAACGCCCTCAATAGTTGCTAAAGCAACGAAATGATTTCCACCACCATCGGCATCGACCGAAAGAACGCTATTCTTCCCTTGAGTTGATATTTTAACAAATTGAGAAATAGAATCGGCTAAAGGATCAAAATTTTCCAAAATATCGGAGATATCAATCGCATCACCCTGCTTTAAATTAAAATCTTTGATCGAATCCATTCCATCATTGAGGCTCAGAAATTTAAAAATATCAGCGCCGTTTTCACCGTAAAGGATGTCGTTGCCTTTGCCGCCGATTAAAATATCGTTGCCGTCGCCACCACGCAGAGTATCCGCGCCATCAGCCGTTCCGGCAGTAAAAATATCGGGCCGATATTCAACATCGAACACAACATCGTTATAATCGGAGTCGCCTGCATCACGCAGATCCTCAAAGCCGATTCTCAAAGAATCTAAAGACCCGTGCACAAGGCCGGAAACCACATGAACCTTTCCATCTGAATTGAGCGAAGCGCTCTCTCCTCGCTCAGAGGTGTGCCAGACCGATCCCTTTAAGACCATTTCCTTATGGCCGTCATCGTAAACTAGCGCTACATCTTGTGGCGCATCCGTGATCTTCGCCAGCCTCTCATCGGCCTGACCATGATGATAGATGAAATCAAGATTATCCGGATCAAGGGACAAATTTTTATAACTTTTGTTTAGTGTAAATCCATCAGCGATAATGAAAAATCCGAAATCTGTACCAGGCTCAGATAAATTGATCGTCGCGGTATCTCCAGCCTTAAAGGATTTAACGTTTGCGAATGCAATATCGACATTCAAAATAGTGCCGTCAGAGGCAATATTATAAACACCCAACGTATTACTATAAGAAGCCGTCGTCTTAACAAAATTTATATTCAGTGGCGCACTCGCCGTAAGATCGCCCTGCATGATACCAAGAGCGTTGGTGCCCGGCGGTACAAGATTGCCAATAGGCTTCATTTCCTTGACATCAGGGAATGCAACATTGCCTGCATTGAATTCAAGCTGACTGATGAAGGCGTCTCCTCCAACCAAAATATCATTGCCTGACCCGCCATACAGGGTATCGTTACCCTGGCCGCCGATCAGAAGATCATTTCCGTTGTCGCCCTTGATCGTATCATTTCCTTTGCCGCCATATAAATTGTCGGCTCCGCTTTTGCCATTCAGCGTATCGTTGCCATTGAGGCCCAGTAAGGAATTATCACTGTTTGTGCCATTCAACGTATTATTTGCGTTAGTGCCCAAAATATCGCCGGGCGCTGCCTGCACATTAATAGTGACTGTCCCGGTACTGGCTCCCCCGCGATCATCAGTAACTACATAAGAAAAACTGTCTTGACCCGTAAAACCGGCCAGAGCAGTATAAATAAAATTTCCCCGTTCATCGATTTCAACAACGCCACCAGCTGCAGTAACTATAGGACCTGCTTGCACGCTGAGAGGATTATTTTCAGGATCGGAATCCATTCCAGCGCCATTGTCCGCAAGAACGTTGCCTAAAACCGAAGTGTCCCGCACCATAGTGAATGTGTCAGCCGCAGTCGTAGGCGCGGAATTAGGCGTCAAAGGTATAGACGCTATATCATAAGATTGGTTGCTTCCCGCAATAAGCAAAGTGTTCAAACTTGCGGGATTTACCGAAGAAAAATAATTTTTAATAGTTACACCGCTGCCGATATCGATTACCAGATCGTTGCCAACCTGAACAAATCTCAATTCGTCCACCTCAAGATTACCCAATACTTTAAGAGTGTTGTTTCCTTGCGTGTCTACGATGGTGTCGAATTCGTCCCCGGGAGCAAAAACATACGTATCATCACCAGCGCCACCTTCAAGGGAATCCATCCCATAACCACCAATGAGCGTATCATTACCCTCGCCGCCGACTAAAATATCATCGCCATCTCCTCCTTCGAGAAGGTCATCATGTGCATTGCCTTCAAGGTTGTCATTACCTGTGCCCCCATACAAAATATCATTGCCATCGTTTCCGCTGATTTCATCGTCTCCAGATTCGCCATGTAGCGTGTCCGCCCCATCGGCACCTGAAAGAGCGTCATCTCCGGCTTCGCCAAAAGCTGTATCGTCGAATTCGGTTCCGGTAAATTGATCATCCCCATCTCCTAGGAACACTCCGAAACGGAGCAGGGTGTCCTCGCCAACGTTGTCGAGAACATTAAACTCTGTCCAGTACAGGGCTGAAGTAGATAGAGACATATCGACAACATCATTATTGTCGGAGTAAAAATCATAATAATGAGGAGTTCCAGCAATAATATCCGATATCAGAACTGTATTATTGCCACCATTGACGTCATCGTAAAAGCTAATAGTCGTTTCAGCAAGCGTGGAAACATTTTCTACAATTAAGAAGGGAGATAAAGCGCCAACGGTCTTGACTTCCAAGTCGCCGCTTACGATTGCAAAAGTTACATTTGGTGAAATAGTTGTTCGGATAAATATATCATTAGCGCTATCAGAATCCGTAATGATAGTTGTACCAACATCGGTAATGTTATATGAGTCAAATCCATATCCCCCATCGAGGATGCGCGTCCATGAACCTGAAAAAGAGTAAATACCAATTAAATCGTTTCCATCGCCTCCTGATATGAAGTCATTTCCTTCGCCGTCCGTAATGAGGTCATTACCCTGACCGCCATAAATCATATCGTCACCGTCGCCGCCTTCAACGCTGTCGCCAAAATCGGAGCCGGTAAAATTATCATTGCCATCATCTAAAAAGAGCCCAACGCCTGATGAAAAAGAAGAGACATCTACCGTATCGCTCCCCGAGCTAATGACAATCGCACTCGCAGCTTCGTCCAGCATATCTGAAATAAGATAGACGCCATCGGATAGGCTAATTTGCGAAAAGTTGCCGGGCGTTTCAAGTGTCAAAAAAAGCGCACCGTTTGCAGATAGATCATAAAGCTCCAACTTACCGTCCACGAAGTCCCAATCGAGATTGGCAACTGATAGATCAATAACGTTTAATGTATTGGCCCCCTCTGAATCGGAAATAACGGTCAGCGCTGTTCTGCTAATAGCATAGCTGTCATTTCCTTCCTGTCCTTCCAGCCAGTTCCTACCCATATCATTATTTTCGAGGCTGGATAGAAAATCCCCGTCACCGCCTCCATATACCGTATCGCCGCCGTTTGCTTCCAAAACATCCAAGCCGCCTTTGCCATAGAAAACTTCAGCCTCTGTGGCATGGCTTGTCCACGTATCCATTCCCCATGTGCCATGGATATGGGGCTCTGTAGAGGCGCGGTATACAATGTCGACACCGGAAGTCGTCGTGTCTTTGAGGGTCATCCTGCCCCAGTCACCGGCATCGATGACGACATCGCCGCCCACTTGCGAAACGTCCACATCCGAAGCCAGGATTCCTTCCCAGATGAAGACTTTGTCCACGGTCCCACCCCCATGAACGATATCCGTGCCGCCACGATAACCCAGGTTAACTGTAATTCCCGGGGGGCCGTCCACAGTAATCACGTCATCGCCGCTGCCCGCGTAGAAGGTAACCGCCGAGTGAATCATTCCCGATTGGTAGTCGATGGAAATCGTATCGCCCATATTGGTGCCGGTCATGAAAATCGGGCTTTCAGCCATAGCCTGCGTAACTTTTTCCCTAGCTTTACCTAAAGTATAGTCGAGATAACTTATTCCGACAGAACCCCGGTGCTCAATCCCGCCGCCCAGATCGACGGTGACGGAATCCCGCGTCTCAATTCCCCAAAAAGGGATGTAAAACGGAGTAAACTTGGGAATGCGCAAAGAACCCGTAAGCTCGATCTCGACGTCAATGGGCCCACGCTCGCTGGAATAATCATTCATTGTGCCACCGAAGCGCAGGAATGAATCGCTATCGTTGTCGGGCAGCACACTGCCGTGAAGAAGAACGTTTTCGGGTTTTATATTTTTCAGCGTATCGAAGGTCGCGCCGTCAGCGCCCCATATCCGGCCTGTATTCTGGTCATACGTTAACGACGAGCTGTAGGTGACCGTGTCTTCCCCAAGACCGCCATCAATCACGCGCCCGGCCGGTCCTTGCAGTTGAAATCTATCAGCCTTCGATGTGCCGATAATATTTTCAACGGAATGCAGCGTGTCAGTGTCGCCAAAGCCGTCGATGACGATGCCATCACCATTATTATCAAGGCTGACGATAATCCTGTTTGCGCCGCCGCCGGATGCATCTTCGGAATAATCCGCCGTGTCTTTCCCAAGGCCACCGTAAATATAATCGTTTCCTTCGCCGCCGAGGAAAGTATCATCATCACTCACGGACTTTGTGCGATTGGGATCATTTGCGTCGTTGGGATCGATATCCGTGAACCCTTCCTGCCCGTCATACTCAAAGCCGCTGCCATAGAGGAAATCGCTGCCGCCGCTCCCCTCCAGCTTATTCCCCCAGGCATTGCCTATAATAATGTCGTTCTCGCCCGTGCCTACGGCATTCTCGATCACCGCATGAAACGCGATAGCAACGTTACCCGCGTCATAAGTACCGCTGTCGAAAATCACGGCGGCGTTATCGCCGTCTTTTCCTATGGAGCTGAAACGCCCTTGGCGCAGATCGATTTGAACGGCATCAGAATATCCGGAGGCATCTATTTCGTCCGTTCCGCCACCATCCCAGATCGTATAGACAAAGGCGTCATCGCTAAGGTCACTCGCGAAGGCACCCGCTTTGTCATAGGTGCTGTTTTCCTGTGTCCCGCCAATGCCTCGATCGCCTCCGTAATTACGGCCATAAATTTCTTGTAACGCAGCGATGTCGAATAATTGCAACCCTTTGGGAAAAGGACCAAAAAGCTGTTGGTTCGGTTCTAAAATTGTTCCTTCATACTGCATCTCCGGATGAAGGTTCCGTGCTGTAACTGTATATTTGTGGCTATTTAATTCTGCATTTCGTGCAATTTCATTTTCATCAATAATATCTATGCCGAGTGCATGAGAAATTTCTTCCAATAGAACCGCATAAGGTCTTGTTCCCTCAATAACAGGATTTGCAAGTTCCCACATATTAAAACCTGATAAGGGAAGAGGATTAGTATCATGATCCAGATTTAGAAATATGTCTCCATGCTGCTCAGCTGAATTTGGAATTCCCGGAGTAAAAACAAAAGTGCCTGCACTAGTATCCGGATTATTTAAAAAATGAGGAAAATCGCCTGTAAGCTGACCAAAAGTAACGATCCCTGTACCAATTGTGGGCGCTTGAAAATCAATATTTATAACATCCGAGAAAAGAACACTGTAAAGACCTGTCGGATTTAATATGCTTTCCGTCGCAGCTACAATATCTGAACGAAATCTGGGCAGATCTACAAAATTAACCGATACAGCATCATCAGAATCATAATAGCTGGCGGCAGATACATCCGCGGCGGAATAAAATTGAGTATATGTTATTATACATCGTTCAAGATTATCTTGCTGTAAAGAAATTCCTGGAACAGTCAAAGTACCCGCAGGATCTCCTGTTAAGTTAAAGGTATTAAACATAGAGACTACATCAGAAAACTCAGCCATATTATCTCCATTGAAATAGATTTACCTAATAATTAGCTTACCAAGATTTTTCATTTGGGTTCATTACAGCGCGACCGTCTCGCACTTGGTCTGCACCTCCAAATGTGCTTTTTGCATAAATAAAACCCAAATATAAAATTATTGCGGCAATCAATGTCAGCAATGAATAAGTAACTATCTTTCTTGCATTCATTTTTGATAATTTTTTCATCTTTTTCATTAAATCCGGTTGTTGCAACTGGCCGGATTATAACTCCGTTTTCTGCTTAGGCGGCATTTACCTAAAATTTTATGGATCTTCCAGCCTATCATGCCCTAGGTTAAAAATGCACTACTTTACGGGCCGCCGGAATACATCGTCGCGCCATAGGCACGGAGTCCTCCGCTCAGCGTGATGGTCGCCTCGATGTCGGAACCGGGATGCAATCCTGAATAATCATAGGCCGGTCTCCCCAGCCCAACGTCCAGGCGGAAATCGTCGCTATATTGCGGCAGCACCCGGCCCGCCAGCGTATCGACGGACTTGATATTCTCCAGCGTGTCATATGTCGAGCCTTCCTTGCCCCATACGCGGTCTGTGTTCTGGTCATGCACGATGGACGTGCTATAGAGCACGCGGTCTTCACCCAGACCGCCATCGATCACCCGGCCGGCCGGCCCCTCGAGCAAAAAATTATCCGCCCTCGACGTGCCGATGATATTCTCAACGGAATGCAGCGTGTCAGTGTCGCCAAAGCCGTCGATGACGATGCCATCACCATTATTATCAAGGCTGACGATAATCCTGTTTGCGCCGCCGCCGGATGCATCTTCGGAATAATCCGCCGTGTCTTTCCCAAGGCCACCGTAAATATAATCGTTTCCTTCGCCGCCGAGGAAAGTATCATCATCACTCACGGACTTTGTGCGATTGGGATCATTTGCGTCGTTGGGATCGATATCCGTGAACCCTTCCTGCCCGTCATACTCAAAGCCGCTGCCATAGAGGAAATCGCTGCCGCCGCTCCCCTCCAGCTTATTCCCCCACGCATTGCCTATAATGATGTCGTTCTCGCCCGTTCCGACGGCATTCTCAATCACCGCATGAAACGCGATTGCGACGTTACCCGCGTCATAACTACCGCCGTCGAAAACGACGCGATCGCCATTTGGATTTCCGTTTTTACCGATTGAACTAAAATGCCCTTGGCGTAGGTCTATCTGCACGCCGTCCGCATAGCCCGTCGCATCAATTGTGTCGTCACCACCGCCATCCCAGATTGTATAAATGAACGGCGTATTGGCGTTTTGCAAACCTTGACCGATTTTATAAGTCGTGTGGCCCGCGCGCGTCGTAGTATCTGCCCCGTAAATGGCCTGCAATGCCGCGATGTCGTATAGGCCAAGAGAGTATATGTATTTTCCCTCATCTACTTCAGAGCGGTAATACATATCAGGATGACTATATTCCAACGGCAGATCAACCATGATGGAATATTTATTGTTCAACTCATTAATGCCCAGATGCGGTGAAAGCTCTGAGCTGGTTTTAGCCCATGGATGTTCCAATCCAAGAGCATGGCCAATCTCATGAATCAATATTGAAAATCCCGTGGCCCCTTGAGAAAAATTAGTGGTAAAAGGATTATTATTCAAACGATCAATCCATACATCACCCTGTTTTTTTCCAGCGCTATCGGTCCATGGATTAAAGGCATAGGCTGGCGCTCCCGATTCATCGCCAGAGGGCAGCGTTCCACCAAATGTTAGCGCACCAACATTGTCAGCATTGAAGGAGTTATCGACATTCGAAAAAACAATGTTTGCTACATCTTCGTATAACGATTGATACCCGTTATTTGCATTCCCAAGAAGAATATTTAAGGCATCGATTTGGCTGCTCAGTGGCTGAAAAACGCCATTTAACGCTTCTTCGTCTACTCCTGGAATATAGTACGAAGGCAAATGCTGAAGATACGTATATGTAATCGTAGTTGTGTTGCCAAATTGAAATACGGTTGAGTTATTAATTTCCTGATTCCACAGCTCTTGTACTGAGTTATAAGAATCGCCATGTATCAACGTCTTGTAGTTTGTGTACTCAGCCATACTCAGTCCCCTTCAGTTAAAATTCGTAGATCACCTGATAATAATAATATTTTCCTTTGGCTTCTATACATCCCAAAGAAGGATGTATATTTTTTGGAAGCGTCACAATATCTTTTTCGGTCAATATTTCAGATAACGGAGAAAAATTTGGGGCATATTCTAATGTTTGTATTTTAACATCATCATAGCGCGAGATGTTGTTTACCTCTTTTAAAATAGATTCGCACATGCTCTTTTTAAAATTTGACAAAACAAACAGCAACTCAGGCTGATTGGTGCTTAAATCGTCAATTCTATTAGAAAGTGTTATCGCATACTCTCCATGATCTGAAACAGACTGAATTACAGAGTGAAAATTATTTTCAAATTCATCAATTTTTGAATTTTTTTCAAAAATACTCCACTCTTTGGAATTTTTATATCCAGGCGCCCCTGGAAAATTAAGATCATATTGCCTGATCTCTTCAGGGCTTGTTTCGTTTACACCTTTTTTGGTTATAATTTTTCGAACCAATGCCGTTCTGATTAGGGAAGGATAGGAATCCAAAGTCATTCTAGTGACGCCACCGCTAGTTTCTGCTTCCTGCTTTTTCAAATTCTCGCCCACAACGCTGCCGCCCCAAAGAAGAGCGCCGCTCGAGACAATAGCCAGACCACAGGCCAGCATTACTGATTTTATGATTTTCATGTTCTCCCCAACCCCCATCAGGGAATATACTGCTCACCCCGGAAATGGTACTGGCACTGTGCCAAAAACGCGGTTCCGCGTATTTATCTAAAATTTTATGTATTCATCATAATATCTATTTTATGGTTAAAAATCCATTACCACAATAGGTTGCAACTTATCATCCTGAACCGCTGTTGAGCAGTTCCTGATACGGACGCTTGTTAAAACGAGGGAAATGGTGCCGGCAGAGAGGATTGAACTCCCGACCTTCGGTTTACAAAACCGCTGCTCTACCGCTGAGCTATGCCGGCGCCTGAAAGGGCTAAAAAGCCCGAAATCTGGCCAGGGGCCTGAAAACGACC
>JAGNLJ010000017.1 GCA_017999645.1 Alphaproteobacteria bacterium | reverse complement strand
AGCAGGGCGGTCACCTCAACCGCATCCGTCCGCGTCGGCGGATCGGCCCAGTACAGATGCGACGCCGCCGCGCGCAGTGCGAGGAAAACCGTCTTGTCATCGAGATAAAGCCCGGGCCGCGCCATGATCTGCTCGATCTCCTCGGTCAGCTGGTGGTAATCGCTCTCGGGTTTCAGGATCAGGCGCTTGCGTATCTCTATGACCTTCTTTGCAATCGGGTGCATGAAGGGCCGCTCGGGCAGGGTCATGATTACCGGCTCCGCCGCCGCTTTCTGCCCCATGCCATCTTCGGCGCTGAAAATAATCGACACCGGCTGCCCGGCCCACGGGTGCGCGGTTAAATCGTAAACCGGCTGGATCGGCATTTTCTTATCAGGCGGCGACATCACCACGCGCGATTCATTGAACGGCTCGCCAAGCGGATTGCCGCTCATGCTCTGGTTCAGCGTCACATCCATAATCACATTCTTGACGCCGTAATCGTCCTCGACCTCGAGCGGAAAACGTATCGGCCCGTCATGGGTAATTTCCACGCCGCCCTTCACCGCGATCAGGGGCGCATTATCCGACAAGATTTCATACGGCCACGCCGCGCGGGTAAAAAATCCCTGCTTGACGTTCAGCACATGCCCGGGCGGGACAGGCGTTTCTAAAATATAATCACCTTCGTCCGTTTCGGTAAAATTTTGGTTATTGTCCTTCCCGGTAACCACCAGACGCGGCACGCCCGTGCCGCCCCGCACAGTGATTTTCAACGTACTGCCTGTTGGAATTTGCAAAACATCGCCCTTGCCGTTGCCTTTGATCACCAGCGGTGCAAGGCCGGTATAAGCAGGCGGCGTCACCCACAGCGACAATCGATCCAGGCTTTCCGTGCCACTTTGAAACCGCAGCGGCGTCAGCCCTGAAAAAATCCGCTCGTTCCACGCCGGGCCCGCGACATAAAGTCCCAGCGCAAAAAATAACAAAACGCCCAGCCGCGCCGCATATGGGTCTTTCGCCGCCATAAAAGCTTTCGGTTTGCCATGCCGGATTATGCCGAGCAGGGATGTAAGCCGGATGCGCCCTTCCTCCCATAGCCTCCGCGTATTCGATCTTTGTGGGTTGGCGAGTGAATCCGTCATCGCCGCTAGCGGGCGGTGGCGTAACTGGCTTTCCTGTTCTATGCGGCGGTCGATATCGCGGGGTAGCGGCCAGTGAAAATGCCGCAAATCTTTCCACCCGAAATAAAAAATCCCCGCGATGAAAACAAGAAAAATGATGAACGCGCCCGTAATACCGAACAGCGCCTGAATCTGAAATAGCCACAACGCGCTGAAAAATCCCGCCCACGTAACCGCCCGCCAGCCCGTCGCCGTCAGCCGCTCCGCCACCAGCGAGATAAGCGTTTGCAGCCGCGTGCGGCCAAGCCGCGCGGCGAGGTGTTTGTTTTTGTAGTCGAACGGGTCAAGCATGCTTCTGTTTTCATTCCGTCATTGCGAGGAGTGAAACGACGAAGCAATCCATAGTTTTTTAAAAATGGATCGCCACGCCGCCTAAGGGCGGCTCGCGATGACGCTTATTTTAACCAGTCAGGAACAATATCTTTATCAATTATATCATTATAGCTCTGGCGTGGGCGGATGAGCGCGGCTTTATCGCCATCCACCATGATCTCGGCGGGCAGGGGCCGCGTGTTGTAATTCGAGGCCATGCTGAATCCATAGGCACCCGCCGAACGGATGACGACAAGATCGCCCTCGCGCACTTCCGGAATTTCACGGCCCGTGCCGAACGTATCGCCTGTTTCGCACACCGGGCCAACGACGTCATAAATTTTCTTAGCCGCGTTGCGGTTCTTCACCGGCTCGATGGCGTGATAGGCATCATAAAGTGTCGGGCGGATCAAATCATTCATCGCCGCGTCGAGCACGAGGAAATTCCGGTCCTGCGTTTCCTTGACGTACAGAACTTTCGTCAGCAGCGCGCCCGAATTGCCCACGAGATAACGCCCCGGCTCCATGACGATCTCGGTATCCAGCGGCACGATAATATCCCGCACCCACGTTGCATAAGCATCAAGGTCTAACAGCTTCTCATCATTATATTGAATCGGGAACCCACCGCCGATATCCAGCCGCGCAACGGTGAAACCTTCCTTGCGTAAGTCACCGACCAGCGCCGGGAGCTTCGCAAATGCCTTTTCAAAGGCCTTAACATCAAAAACCTGCGAGCCGATATGGATCGACAGCCCAAGCGGCTTCACGTTCTTCATCGTCTTCGCCATCGTATAGGCGCGGAATACGCCATCCGCCGACAATCCGAATTTGTCGCGCTTGCGGCCCGTGGAGATTTTCGAATGGCCGCCGCCGCTGACATCCGGATTCAGACGGAACACCACCGGCGCCTTTTTCTTCATCTCACCGGCAATCTTATCGATGAATTCCAGCTCAGGCAGGGACTCGACATTGAACTGGCGAATGCCCGCGGTCAAACACGCCTCGATTTCGCTCCGCTGCTTGCCAACTCCGGTCGAAACAATTTTCTGCGGATCGAACCCGGCCTTCAGGCCGCGCCGCAATTCACCTTCTGAAACAATCTCCAGCCCGCTGCCGATCCCGTTCAGCAAACTCAAAACCGCGACATTGCTGTTCGCCTTGCACGCATAACAGAGCAGGGGCTGCTTGTTTTTCGGCAGCGCCTTCGCCATCGCGCCCTTCAGCGCCTCAAACTGCCCGCGTATATGGTCGGCGGAATATATATATGTCGGCGTGCCGTGCTCGCGCGCGATCTCCTCGAGGGACACCCCCCCGGCGCTCAGGACATTCTTTTTTTCAATAAACCCGGCCATTATCTGATGATTTTTGCGGCGTCAGCGCCGGGATCTGTTTTCGTATTGGGATAAACCCGCGGAAAATCGCCCTCATTCGCCCCTTCGGGCGGGTCGACATGCGACGGCTTGATGCCGCAGCCCGCCAGTAGGGCCATGCTTATGGCTAAAATCGTGAATTTCCGCATATTTGCCTCTTAAGGAAATCTATAGCCCGTCGCCCCAAAAGCAAAGCCATAAACTACAATGGATATGGGATTAAACCCTGAAAAAATGTACAATCCCGTTGTATCGAAGGGCCATTTCCGGCCTTAGCCATTCTTAAAGCCTTCTATGGGACAATCGGACAATGCAGGATAGCGCCGCCGCCACCCAGTCAGTCGAAAAAATTACGCAGGATCAACTGGATGCCATGGTTGGGCTCCATACCCGTTTCCTCGAGGGCCGGGTCGGGGGCCGCCGCGCCACCCTCAAAAACATAGACCTCAGCCAGCTTTCGCTGCGCGGGCAGGACCTCCGCCAGGCCAGTTTCATCGGTTGCGTCATGATCGGGATGGATCTCGCCGACGCGGTTTTTCAGGAATCCTCGCTTTATGCCTGCAACCTCAGTAACTCGAACCTTCATCGCACGAATTTCATCCGCGCCGATTTACGCGGCGCCCGCATCGAAAATGCCAACCTCGAAGGCGCTGATTTGGAAAAAGCAGATTTGCGCGTCGGCGGTCTGGCCGAGGACGGCTCGCAATATGACAGCGGTCAGGCCGTGAATTTTCGCGGCGCGAATTTAAGCGGCGCAAAACTTGCGGGCTCCATGGCCACGCGTGCTGATTTCTCTGATGCCATCCTCGCAGGTGCCAACATCGCTAACGCCGACTTTCGCGGCGCGCAGCTTGAGGGCGCGGATTTATCAGACGCCGAAGTCGACGGCGCGAAATTCAACGGCGCGAATTTGAAATCCGCGATCATGACCGGCATCGAGATGAAAAATTTCAACACCAAAGACGTCGATATGGCCGGCGCGATCACCGATGAAAATATCGGCACATCCATCGCCGCGCTCGAACAACCTTTGCCCAAGCTCATCGAAGATCACCGCGCATGGGTGGAATCAGCTGGTAAAAATGGTAAGCAGCTGGATCTTAGCGGCGTCGATATGCGCCAGCTCAAAACGCTCAAACAGGAAAAAATGACCGCCATCAAGGCCGAAGGTACAAAATTCTTCGGTATGAATCTGTACAAGATCGAATTGCAAAGCGCCGTGCTCGACGGCTCCGACTTCCGCAACTGCGACCTCGTCGAGGCAGACCTCCGTGGCTCAAGCTTTAAAAACGTCAATCTGTCGCATTCAAAACTTCAGGGCGTGAACGGCAGCCCCCTGATGTTTGGCTCCAGCGGCCAGACGCGGCGCTTCAGCCCCTGCGATTTCACCGGCGCAAAGTTCCGCTACAGCGACCTTTCGGGTGCTCAACTCAGAAGCGCGGTTTTTATCGGGGCCGATTTATCCTACGCGAATTTATCCAACGCCGACCTGCGCGACGCCGATTTCACAGGCGCCAGCATCGTCGGCATGAATCTCGAAGGCGCATTGACCGAAGGCGCGAAATTCGATCGCGGCGGAAAACTGTTCAGGATACCGACGGAGAATTAAGCAAGGAGCTGGAGATCGTAGGCTGGCGTTGATCGTAATCTTCTCCCGCAGCTTCCGGCTTTGATTTCGATTTAAAGTGTACGCTGATCTTAATACCGTCGATGCCTCTCCGGACCTCCGCGCCGTGATCGTTCGGCGTTCTTTTTAAAAGAACATTCAGCGCTTCTCTGTATCTTTGAATCGCCTTGTGATCATCAAATCGAGGCGCGCTGATATAGAGAAAGTCATTTGTATCTTCATTTTTCCATGTTACGGCGCGCGGCAACTCGTCTCTGGGAGGAATAGCGCCTTCATATTTTATATATCCAAGCCATTTCAGCGTACTCTCGAAATCTCCCCACGTTATGACGTCAGATGATAATGAGAGCGCCTTGTAACTGCTGTATTCCGGCGGAGAACCGCCACCGCCGCCGTTCCGCTGCCTGCTGATTTGACGTTGCCCTGCCATTATCCCACCGCCGGTGTTGGCGCAGCTTGAAAGTGATGCGTAATTTTATAATACATCGTATTTCTGTCTGTATAAAGTAAACTATCCGTTCCTGCGAGTTTTGGTGATCTGATGCCACGCAACAGGCCGCGTATTATATCGCGGTGCTCGTGATCGAATTTATTGAAAGTAATTGTTTCTTTAAAGTGACCGGAAACTTTGGACCATGTCTCGGAAAGCTTTTGCGCACCGAGATAACGCGTATCATCTAGTGTGAAACCTTCACGCCTCAATAAAGACGTAAGATGCTTACGCCGACGTGCGCTTGATTCACTATGGCTCATGGTTCAGTGCTCGAAAACTGCGGATGGATATAAATGGAAGTAGGGCTCGCGCCGCCCATAAAGACGCGCATGTGTCTGCCGTTGCCAAGAAAATCTATGTCGGATTCAGCCTGGAAAATCTCCGCCAGGTAACGGATGTCTGTATCTATAGCGAATAATTCTTTTCTTGGATCGATACGGACGACAACGTTAAATTTTTGTCCAAGTTTCTCCCCGGTTTTTGCCCAGATAAAAGCACTTTCGGAAACTCGTCCGGTAATCTTTTGGGTTGAGCTATCCCCAAAGCCGTATTCACGCATCTTCTCTTCAAGGCGGCACAGGGCTTCCTGGCGCGTTAAAGTTTGAGAGTAATAGGGTATTTCTGTCGTTTGCTCGTTCATATGGCTGCCCGTATAAGTTACTTCTTGGGGGCAAAATTACGACAGATTTACAGTTATGTCAACTATAACTTGCCTTCCAGCTCGGGGATGATCTGGAACAAATCGCCCACCAGCCCATAATCGGCAATCCCGAAAATCGGCGCTTCGCCGTCTTTATTAATAGCCACAATGATTTTCGAATCCTTCATCCCCGCCAGGTGCTGGATGGCCCCCGAAATCCCGATGGCTATATAAAGGTTCGGGGCGACAATCTTGCCGGTTTGCCCGACCTGGTAATCGTTGGGAACATAACCCGCATCGACCGCCGCGCGGCTTGCACCCACAGCTGCGCCGAGCTTGTCGGCCAGCTTCTCGATGATCGCAAAATTTTCCTTCGATCCCACGCCGCGTCCGCCGGAAATGACAATCTTCGCCGCCGTCAGTTCAGGCCGCTCGGACTTCGAAAGTTCCTGCCCTGCGAAAGAGGAGAGCGTATTCGGCGTCGCCGCGTTGATCGTCTCAACCACACCGGACCCGCCGGAATTTTTTACCGCGTCGAAATTCGTCGTCCGCACGGTCATGAGTTTTATTTTATCGGATGATTTCACCGTCGCAATCGCATTGCCCGCATAGACAGGTCGGTCAAATGTCTCGGCGTCGTGAATGACAATGACATCCGAAATCTGCTGAACGTCCAGCAACGCCGCCGCGCGCGGCAGGACATTTTTCCCGTGCGTCGTTGCGGGTGCTAAAATATGGCTGTAATTTTTCCCCTGTTCATGGAGCAGGGGCGCGATGTCCTCGGCAAGCTGATGCTCCAGCGGCGCATTATCCGCTTTCAGAACTTTCGTAACGCCTTCGCACTTCGCCGCCGCATCCGCAACTACGCCGCAGGCGCTTCCTGCCACGAGAACATGAATCTCGCCACCGAGTTTTTTCGCCGCACCGATCACATTCAGTGTTGCCGGGCGCAGGGTTTTATTATCGTGCTCCGCTAAAACAAGAACAGCCATCACAGTACCTTCGCTTCATTTTTTAACTTATCAATCAATTCATCGACCGTTTTGACCTTGATTCCGCCCTTGCGTTTCGCGGGTTCGGCGACCTTCACGATGGTCAAGCGCGGCGCGATATCAACGCCGAGCGCGGAAGGCTCAATCGTCTCCATCGGTTTCTTCTTCGCCTTCATGATGTCGGGGAGTTTCGCGTAACGCGGCTCGTTCAATCTCAAATCCGTCGTGATAACCGCTGGCGTTTTCAGCGAAAGAGTCTCAAGGCCGCCATCGACTTCACGCGTCACTTTCAACGATCCCGATTCAATATTCAGTTTCGACGCGAATGTTCCCTGCGGCCATCCAAGCATCGCAGCTAACATCTGGCCCGTCTGGTTTGAATCGTCGTCAATTGATTGCTTGCCCATGATAACGAGGTCAGGCTTTTCTTTTTCGACCAGAGCCTTCAGCATCTTCGCAACGGCGAGGGGTTCGATACCGCCCAGATCCGTCGGTGCGTCGGTCTTCACCAAAATTCCTCTGTCCGCGCCAATCGCCATCGCGGTGCGCAGTTGTTCTTCGGCCTTCGCCGGGCCGATAGTGACGACGATTACCTCCGTCGCCTTGCCGGACTCTTTCATCCGCACGGCTTCCTCGACGGCAATTTCGTCGAACGGATTCATGGACATTTTGACGTTGGCGAGGTCAACGCCGCTGCCGTCGGTTTTAACGCGGACCTTGACGTTGAAATCGATAACCCGCTTCACGGGGACGAGAACTTTCATGGGTCTACTCTTTAGGTTTGGGAGGAAATATAGGCGAGGGCAAGCATGGCGAGCGCCACACCCTGAAGAATAACACGGGCGCGCATCAGCCTGTTACCGTATTTTTTGTTGAATTCGCCGCCCTTGACCATCGAGATTATGCCGATCACCAGCACGGCGAGAACCGAAAACAAAGCCAGACCAAGGCAGACTGTCAAAAAACCACTCATATTAAAAAGCTAGAAGATTAAACCCTGCCTGACCAGTCCTGTAGGAGAGTTTTCCCCCATCAATTTTCATATTTGATATTACGTCGCCCGGGCCGACATAAAATAATTCACGGCCGTATCATTCTCGGAAATTTTGAACTCGCCGCTTAAGGGACTCAGCACAAGACCGCTGACATTCTTCGGCTCCATGCCCGCCGCGCGCATATGCCGCGCCAACTCCGAAGGTTTCACAAAACGGCGCCAGCTGTGTGTTCCACGTGGAACAATGCGCATCACATATTCCGCCGCGACGATACCAAGCGCGAACGATTTCGGCGTGCGGTTCAGTGTCGAGAAAATCACGAGCCCGCCGGGCTTCACCAGTTTTGAAAGGCTTTTGATGAATTCCGCCGGGTTTTCGACATGCTCGATAATCTCGAGCGCAAGAACGACATCGTATTTGGTTTTTATATTCTCCGCCGCTTGGTTTTGGTAATCGATCTCTAATTTTGATTGCCCGGCATGCTCCCGAGCCGTTTCGATGGCAACCGGATCCGCATCTATGCCCGTAACCTCCGCGCCAAGCCGGGCGAGGGGCTCGCAGACCAAACCGCCGCCACACCCGACATCCAGTATCGAAAACCCCTTGAAAGGCTTGAGGCTGGTTTCATCCAGTCCGAAATGGTTGCAGATCTGGCCCCTGATATAGCCCATCCGCGCCGGATTCAGGCGGTGAAGCGGGGCAAAAGGGCCGTTTTCATCCCACCACCTTGGCGCGTCTTTAGAAAATTTATCGACTTCCGACTTCAGAATGGTGGACATAAATTGCGTCTTTCTGTAGAAAACAGGAGCTTTTTAGCACGAAATATCGGCCCTCTGGAAGGAATTATGGCTCTTATCGTCGCAAAATTCGGCGGCACATCGGTTGCCGACGTTACAAAGATCAAGGGCGCAGCGGCAAAAATCGCGCGCGAGGTCGAACGCGGCCATAAGGTTGCCGTCGTGGTTTCCGCCATGGCCGGCGTCACCAACCAGCTCGTCGAATACTGCAACCAGGTCGATAAACTGCACGACACCCGCGAATATGACGTGGTGGTGGCCAGCGGCGAACAGATTACATCGGGCCTCATGGCCATGACCCTGCAGAAAATGGGCGTCAAAGCCCGGTCGTGGCAGGGCTGGCAGCTCCCGATTGTCACCAATGACATGCACAGCAAGGCCCGCATCGCCGAAATCAAAACAGCCGAACTGCTTAAAAGCCTGAATGCGGGCGAGGTTGCCGTTATTCCGGGTTTCCAGGGCATGACCGAAGATGGCCGCGTCACCACGCTGGGCCGTGGCGGCTCCGATACTTCGGCGGTGGCGGTTGCCGCCGCACTCGATGCGGAACGCTGTGATATCTACACCGATGTCGACGGCGTCTACACAACCGATCCGCGCATCGTGCCGCACGCCAAGAAAATCGATAAGATTTCATACGAAGAAATGCTGGAACTGGCGTCTGTGGGGGCGAAAGTCCTTCATATCCGCTCGGTGGAAATCGCCATGAAAAAGGATATTCCGATCCAGGTTCTGTCCAGTTTTGAAGGCCATGTCGGCAGTGATCTGCCGGGAACACTAGTCACACGGGAGGAAGATATCGTGGAACAGCAACTCGTCACCGGTGTCGCGTATACACGCGACGAAGCCAAAGTCACCTTGCTCGGCGTGCCCGACGTCCCCGGCGTCGCGGCGAAAATATTCAGCCCGCTGGCCGATGCGGCGGTTAACGTCGATATGATCGTCCAGAACGTTTCGCCGGACGGCAAATACACCGACATGACCTTCACCGTGCCGCAGGCCGACCTGCCGCGCGCGATTCAAACCATCAAGGCCCTGAAAGAGCTGAAATACCGGGAACTCCAGACATCGGACACGGTCGCCAAGGTTTCCGTCGTCGGCATCGGTATGAAAAGCCATTCCGGCGTCGCCAATACCATGTTCAAAACGCTGGCCGAGAAATCGATCAACATCCAGGTCATCTCGACCTCGGAAATTAAAATCAGTGTTCTGATCGAGCAGGACTATGTCGAACTGGCCGTCCGTTCGCTCCATGCCGCCTACGGTCTGGAGGGTTGAGCACGTTTGACTTTACAACCGCCACGGCTAGAATGGCGGTAAGAAAAAAATAAAAACCGCAACTGGGAGATTAAAATGGCTGAAAAAGTTTCTCAAACGATTGACCTTAGTGAGGCTTCGCGAAAGGTCCGCGCTTTTGTGCTTAGGGGTTATCCCGACCTGAAGCCCTTGACTAATCAAAAGGGTGTATATGCGCACGAGTATGAGCCGGGCTCCGCGAGCAAAGGCCCGATCTCGCAAGAACTTCTTCCGATACAAATTAATTATTTTACAGGTCAGAAAGTCGTCATTGGCGGCGACGCTACCGGGCAATACATCACCGTAAAGCCGGTCTTTGCGACCGCCGCAACAGATCTGCCGCTGGTCAAGGAATCACCAGAGCCCGTGGTTGCTTCGAAAATAACGCTGCCGCTCCAGGTAGTGGAACACACGCAACCTGTCGCCAACGCTTAAGAATTTCATATAACGCGCTGGAATATGTGCAATTAATGCACTATTGTTACGGTTGTTATGGGACAAGCAGCCGTGAGCGAACAGCAACAGCCTGATCATTTTCATACGGACCTGAGCGTCGGGGAAATTCTCCGTCGTACGCGGATCCATTATGACCAGAGCCTGCCGGACATCGAGCGGGCCCTGCGCATCCGCGCCTCGCAGTTAGAAGCCCTGGAAACAGGCAATTACGCCATGCTGCCGGGCCGCGTCTACATCATCGGCTTCATCCGGTCCTATTCCGAATATCTCGGTTTGGACGGCGACAAGATGGTCAACCTGTTCAAGAAACAGGCGGGCGGGCGCGAACCGCCAACCGCTGCAGTCAATTACCCCGTCATGGCCTCCGATACGAAAATGCCGCAATTCTGGCAGATCGGCGTTTCCATCGCCGCTGCCGTTGTAATTTTGGCCGTCTGGTTCGGCACGCGCGGCGAAGACCGCTCAGCCGTCACCGAAGTGCCGCCGCTCGAACAGGCCGCCGCACCCGCCGCTGGCCAGCCTGCGGTCGCTCCGGTTGAAACGCAGGCCGCAGAAAATCAGCAACCCATGCCGCCGCAACCCGCGCCGGTCCAGAACGCGCCGCCGGCTGAAACGCCCGCTGTTGCCGGAACAACTACAACCGCCGTCGCACCTGCCGCAATGCAATCCTCCGACACGGCAGTGGCGCCGCCGAAGGAAGAGGGCATTATCCTGAATATCCGGGAAAACAGCTGGGTTGAAATCCGTGGAAAAGACGGTAAATCCATCGTTTCACGCGTATTGCAGGCAGGCGACCGCTATTACGTCCCCGACCGTCCCGACCTCACCATTTCGCTCGGTAATTCCGGCGGCGTAACGCTCGAGGTCGATGGCAAAAAACTTAAACCCCTCGGCGCGGCGGGCGAGGTTAAACGCAACATCCCTCTCGATATGGCGCATCTCAAGAAGAACTACGGGCAGTAACGACGCTCATGTCTCTCAAGGAAAAACTGGGGGCTATCAGGGCCCGTCATGAAGAGTTGGCATCGCTCATGTCGACGCCAAATCTCGGCGGCGATAAATTCGTAAAATACTCGCAGGAATATTCCGCGCTCGGCCCGGTCGTTGAGGCCGCCAGCGAATACGAAAAAGCGCTGAAGGAAAAAGAAGACCTCAACGAAATGCTCGACGATCCGGAAATGCGCGACATCGCGTCCGGCGAGATGAGGGAGATTAATAAATTAATTCCCGAGCTCGAGCAGAAACTGAAACTCTCGCTCATCCCGAAAGACGAAGCCGACGCCAAAAACGCCATCCTGGAAATCCGCGCGGGAACGGGCGGACAGGAGGCCTCGCTCTTCGCAGGCGATCTCTTCACCATGTACAAGGGTTACGCCGGGATTATGGGCTGGAAATTCGAAGTGTTAGAGGCTTCCGAAACCGACATGGGCGGCTACAGCAAGATTATTTCACAAGTAACCGGTCATAACGTATTTTCCCGTCTCAAATACGAATCCGGCGTTCACAGGGTTCAAAGGGTTCCGGAAACCGAAGCGCAGGGTAGGGTGCATACCTCCGCGGCCACCGTCGCCGTCCTGCCCGAGGCCGAGGATGTCGATATCACCATCAACCCGGCTGATCTGAAAATCGATACCTACCGCTCGCAAGGAGCCGGCGGCCAACACGTCAACAAAACCGAATCCGCTATCCGCATCACCCACATTCCAACGGGAACCGTGGTCGAAATGCAGGAGGAGCGCTCCCAGCATAAAAACCGCGACAAGGCGATGAAGATCCTCAAAACCCGCATTTATGACCAGCAGCGCCAGAAACTGGACGACGAACGGGCCAAGGATCGCAAGGATCAGGTCGGCTCCGGCGACCGCTCGGAACGCATCCGCACCTACAACTTCCCGCAGGGCCGCGTCACCGACCACCGCATTAACCTGACGCTCTACAACATCGACGACGTCGTGACCGGCAAGGCGCTGAACGAGGTGATCGAGGCATTGATCACCGAAGACCAGGCTGCCGCCCTGGCGACGCTGGAAAGCAGCTAAGGAAATCTCACTCTACCTGAAACCCCGGCGAAAGCCGGGGCCCATACTCACCCAGCGGCATTACCCCATGGACCCCGTTTTGCAACGGGGTTTCGGTCAGGGCAGGGAAGTAGAAAAACTCCGTGCACTCCGTGTTCTCCGTGTTAAAACATCAAAAATGAACACACTTCAGGAAATTTACGGCGATATTATTCAAAAACTTGATAGCTCAGGCATTGAATCGTCGGCCCTTGAGGCCCGCCGCCTGATCAAACGACATTTCGGTATCGACTGGACGGAGATCGTCAGCAATCCGGGTAAAATCCTGCCCGCTTCAACTTCCCTCGAAACCGACCTGCAACGCAGGCTGGACGGCGAGCCATTATCCCGCATCGAGGGCGTAAAAGAATTCCGCGGCCTCGAATTCGCGCTGGGGCCGGATACGCTGGATCCACGCCCCGAAACCGAGATCCTCGTCGACTGGGCGCTCGAATTGTTTCACGGGAAACATCCGGGCCGGATTCTCGATCTCGGCACCGGCACGGGCTGTATTCCCATCTGCCTTCTGACCGAATGGAAAGACACGCGCGGCCTTGCCACCGATATCGCGCCCGGCGCGCTGGATATCGCCCGCCGCAACGCCGAAACGCACAAAGTCGCCGACCGTCTTGAGTTTTTACAGGCCGATTGGGGGCAGGGAATAGATGGGCCATTTGACCTGATCGTCTCGAATCCGCCCTATATCCCCGAATCCGACATCGGAATCCTGCAAAAAGAGGTGCGGAATCACGATCCGATTCTGGCGCTTAGCGGGGGATTCGACGGTCTCGAGGCCTATGAAAAGATTTTTTCCAGTCTTCCCCGCCTCCTGAAACCGGCTGGAAAAGCCCTTTTTGAGATCGGCGCCGGGCAGGAGGCCGACATCGAGCGACTCGCGGGAAAATATAGGATTCGCATCGAAGGCGTACGCCCGGATTATGCTGGAATTACAAGGGTTGTGGAAATCTCCAATGGGGATAATTAAAAAAAAGCTTGCGGGCCTGCCTTGTTTAAAAAACCGCTGTCGGTAGGTTGGACTGGTTCCGACATATTGAACTGCTTGATGTTGTTCAGACGGAAATTGGAAAACCCAACATATGGTATTTGGGGGTGCCAGAATTCACCTAGGGCTGGTAAGGCCCTTGTGAATCAGGTAAGGTGTACGTGTATGCCGAAAATAGAAAAAGATTAACACAAACAACGGATAAAGCTATGAGACACGGGACTACAGGCAGACGCCACCGTCATAGGGGCAACAACAATAACAACTCCAATAATGGTGGCGGCCGCAGGAATAATGGCGGCGGACACCACAGAATGCAGGTCTTTGACAGCAATGGCCCGGATGTACGTATCCGTGGAACGGCGCATCAGGTCTGCGAAAAATACCTTACCCTGGCAAAAGATGCGGCCTCCGCCGGAGACCGTATCGTGGCCGAGAACTACCTTCAACATGCTGAGCATTATCAACGTATTATCAACTCTTTTGAAGAAGAGGCGCGCCAGCAAACCGGTGGATTCCAGCGTCCTGCTCAGAATACGGCAGGGGAGCCCAACGGCAACAGCAACAGAGATGATTTAGCCTTGCCCGCCAGCATCTTGGGCGGCAATGCTAACGCGAAATCTGCTGAAATCGCTGCCGAACGTACGGCCGAGCTGACCAACGCTTAAAACCAATCCTCTTGGGGATTTCTGTGTAAAATGAGGCGGCTTAGGCCGCCTTTATTTTTTTTTATAAATAAAATCAATAACTTAAATCATTTTCTTAATCTCAAATATCAGCTAAGATCGGTGTGATAATGTTGAGTTTTTTGTTAATATGAAAATAAATAGAATAGAAACGAAATAGGGCTAAGATTGTTATTTGTTGCTCTGTATTGACCTCCGGCTCCTTTAAATTAAACTTACTGCCATGGATTTTGAACGCTTCACCGAAAAGACCAAAGGCTTCTTGCAAAAGGCCCAGACCCTGGCTATGCGCTTGCGCCACCAGTCGCTGGAGCCTGAACATATGCTCAAAGTCATGCTGGAAGACGAAGATGGCACTGTTCAGCGCCTGATTCAGGCTGCCGGCGGGGATTCCGGGCGCCTGAAGCGTGATATTGAGGTCGCTTTGACCAAAATACCTGTCGTGGACGGCCCCGGGGCGGGTATGCTCCGCTTCTCAACCGATCTGGCAAGAATACTCGATAACGCATTGGTAATGGCTGAAAAATCAGGTGACAAGTATGTCACCGCCGAGCGCGTGCTCCAATCCATGCTGATGGCCAAAAAGAACGATATCGGCGGTTATCTGGAAGAAGCTGGGCTGAATGATAGCGCCCTCAACAAATCGATTAATGATCTCCGTAAGGGACGTACGGCTGACACAGCCGGGTCCGAGGACAATTTTGAAGCCCTGCAGAAATACGCCCAGGACATCACCCAGGCCGCCAGAGACGGCAAGCTGGATCCCATCATCGGCCGCGACGAGGAAATCCGCCGCGCGGTTCAGGTGCTCTCCCGCCGCACCAAGAACAACCCCGTTTTGATCGGCGAACCCGGCGTCGGGAAAACCGCGATCATTGAAGGGCTTGCGCAGCGCATTGTAAACGGCGATGTACCTGAAAGCCTGAAAGGCAAGCGGCTTATGGCCCTCGATCTCGGCGCATTGCTCGCCGGGTCGAAGTTCAGGGGCGAGTTCGAAGAACGTCTTAAATCAGTACTTGATGAAATTAAGGCAAATAGCGGGGAAATAATACTTTTCCTCGATGAACTCCATACGTTGGTCGGCGCGGGTAAGGCCGAAGGCTCGATGGATGCCGGGAACATGCTCAAGCCCGCTTTGGCGCGCGGCGAACTCCACATGGTCGGCGCGACGACGCTGAATGAATATAGAAAACACATCGAGAAGGACGCCGCCCTCGCGCGCCGCTTCCAGCCGGTGTTTGTCTCCGAACCGACGGTCGAGGACACGATCTCCATTCTCCGGGGTCTCAAGGAAAAATACGAAGTCCATCACGGCGTCCGCATTACGGATAACGCCATCGTCGCAGCCGCTACATTGTCGCAAAGATACATTACCGACCGTTTCCTGCCCGACAAGGCCATCGACCTGGTCGACGAGGCCGCCAGCCGGATCAGGATGCAGGCCGACTCCAAGCCGGAGGAGATCGACGAACTGGACCGCCGCATCATCCAGCTCAAGATCGAGCGCGAGGCGCTGAAGAAGGAATCTGACAAGGCCTCCAAGGACCGCCTCAAGAAACTGGAAGAAGAGCTCAAGGGGCTGGAATCCAAATCCGCCGACCTCACCGGCCAGTGGAAGGCCGAGAAGGATAAAATGGGGGCCGGCCAGAAGTTTACAGAAGCCCTGGACAAGGCCCGCATCGAGTTAGAGCGCGCCGAGCGCGAAGGCAACTGGGAACGCGCCTCCGAAATCAAATACGGCATGATCCCTGAACTGGAGAAAAAACTGGCCAAGCTCCCCGTCGCCAAAAGCTCCAGCCTGATCAACGAGGAAGTCACCGAAGACGACATCGCCTCGATCGTCTCACGCTGGACCGGTATCCCGGTCGACAAGATGCTGGAAGGCGAGCGCGAAAAACTCCTCGCCATGGAAGACAAACTCATCCAGCGCGTCGTCGGTCAGGATGACGCCGTCAAGGCCGTCTCCGATGCCATCCGCCGCGCACGTGCTGGGCTGCAGGACCCGCGCCGCCCCATGGGCTCGTTCCTCTTCCTCGGTCCCACGGGTGTCGGTAAAACCGAATTGACCAAAGCGCTCGCCGCCTTCCTGTTCGATGACGACACCGCGCTGGTGCGACTCGACATGTCCGAATACATGGAAAAACATTCCGTCGCCCGCATGATCGGCGCACCGCCGGGCTATGTCGGGTACGAAGAGGGCGGGTCGCTCACCGAAGCCGTCCGCCGCCGCCCGTACCAGGTCATCCTGCTCGACGAAGTCGAAAAGGCACACCCGGATGTGTTCAATATCCTGTTACAGGTTCTCGATGACGGCCGTCTAACCGACGGGCAGGGCCGCACGGTCGATTTCTCGAACACGATTCTCATCATGACTTCGAATCTCGGCGCCGAGCTTCTCGTGAACCTGCCGGAAAATTTAAGCACCGACGACGTGCGCGAGGAAGTCATGGACATCGTGCGCAAGGCCTTCCGTCCTGAATTCCTGAATCGCCTTGATGAAATTTTATTGTTCAAGCGCCTTGGCCGTGCCCAGATGACGGGAATCGTCTCCATCCAGCTAGATTACCTCCACGATCTCCTCGCCTCGCGCGGCATCAGCCTGCAGATCGACGACAAGGCGAAAACATGGCTGGGCGACAAGGGTTACGATCCAGCCTACGGCGCGCGCCCGCTCAAGCGCGTCATCCAGACCCATCTCCAGAATCGACTCGCCGGGATGATTCTGAACGGCGAAGCATCGCCCGGTTCGAGAATCAATGTGAGCGTCAAAGGCGATGAACTCGACTTCAAAATCAGCGGCAATACCGAAGATTCGCAACGCAAAGGGCTGAAATCGGTGGCCTAGGGCCGCCCGCGTTGATTAAGAGCCCGATTTTAGGTACATTAAGGGCTGTTGTTTCTGCGTTTCCCCGCCAGTCCAGGCCCTTATTCATGTTCAAAAGATTTCTGCTTCTCGGCACAGTTGCCTGTCTTTCGTCCTGCGCCTACACGCTGGACAAACAGATTCAGGACATCACCGTCGTCACGCCGGGGGCTGAGGACGCCGTCTGCTATATGTATGTCGATGGCCTTCGCTATAAATTCTTCCCGCCGCAGACCATGAACATCACCAAGTCGCGACAGGATCTCGTCGTTGACTGCCTCGCGCCGCAGAACCGCCGCCGCAAGGTTATAATCGAACCGACTTTGTCTGACCATGCGCCGCTGAATGTCGTGAACGGTGTTGTTCCCGGCGCGGCATGGGATATCGCTTCGAATTCGATGTTCACCTATCCGGACGTCGTGACCGTCGATTTCAGCAGCGCACAGCCGATGCCCGAAGCGCTGCCTGCCCAGAACAACCCCGACATCCGCCAGCCCGAAGATTACGACCTCGAGGAATTCACCTCCGGCCTGCCGCGCCTGAACTCAGACCGTGGCGCTACCAAAACGCAACTCATGCGCCGCGGCGGCAAGCCCGCGCCTGAAGTTTCATACACGGATAGCGAAATAACCCCGCATACCGGTCCCGGCAAACCCGTTGATAAGGCCGACAGCATCGGCAGCGTGATTGATGGACTGACGACGCCGTCCAAACCTTTAACGCCGCCGAAAGCTGCACCTGCGCCCGCACCGGCTCCTCCGGCGACAGACCCGAATGCCGTCGGGCCCATCGCGCCGTACCCGCTCAGCACCAAACCAGCGCCCGCAGGCCAGCAATCGGGTGCGCCAATTCCGCTTTCTCCCGATAAATGATTTATGCTGCCGTCATTGCGAGGAGGAACATTGTTCCGACGAAGCAATCCATCTTCAAGACTCTGGATTGCTTCGCTTCGCACGCAATGACAAATTAGGTTTATGAAAGAAAAATCTAAAAAAACTTACTTCTTTTGCGGCATCGGCGGCAGCGGCATGATGCCGCTCGCGGCCATTCTGCGGGAGCAGGGCGCGCGCATCATCGGCTCCGACCGCGCGTATGATAAAGGCGATTCAAAAGACAAATTCGCGCGTCTGAAAAAACTGGGCATCGATCTCGTGCCGCAGGATGGCAAAAGCGTCACCGGCGACGCGCTGATTGTCTCCAGCGCCATCGAAGATTCCATTCCCGACGTCGCCGCCGCGAAGGTCAAAAATATTCCGATCCTGAAGCGCGCCGAGTTGCTGGCGCAGCTTTTTAACGCGCATGAAACGAAAATCGCTGTCGCCGGCACGAGCGGCAAATCCTCTGTCACCGGAATGATTGCGACGATTCTGGAGGGCTGCGGTCTCGATCCCACAATTATGAACGGCGCGGTGATTAAAAATTTCGCCGATCCCGGCAACATGCGCGTAGGGCAGGGCGGCGTCTTTGTCACGGAAACGGATGAAAGCGATGGCACTGTCGCGCTGTTCAATCCGTCCGTCGCCGTCATTACGAACATCACGCTCGATCACAAAAGTTTTGACGAACTTGATCGACTTTTCGGTGAGCTGGCCGGGAAGGCGGGAGTCGCCGTTCTCAATATGGATGACGAGCGTGTCGCCAGGCTTAAAACCAAAAAAACAATCGGCTTTAAATTCAGCGATGCAAAAAATGTGAGCTATGCGCCGGACGGCGTTTCGTTCGAATATGAAGGCTACCCGGTAAAACTCAAAACCCCGGGCGAGCATAACGTGATGAACGCACTGGCCGCGCTCGGCGTGGCGAAGGCGCTCAGTCTTGATTTAAAACGTGCCATTGCCGACCTCGAAAAATTCGAAGGGATAAAACGCCGCTTCGAGATCGTCGGCACAAAAAACGGAATCACGGTGATTGACGATTTCGCCCATAACCCCGACAAAATCGCCGCCACGCTCAAAACCCTGAAACAATTTTCCGGCCGCCTGATCGTGATGTTCCAGCCGCACGGTTTCGGCCCGCTGAAATTGATGGGCCGGGAAATTGCCGCCACGTTCAGGGGAAATCTCGGGACCGACGATATTCTTCTGATGCCCGAAGCCTATTACGCGGGCGGCACGGCGGACCGTTCCGTCACAGCGAAACACGTCGTGGAATGGGTCGGACCGCAGGCGCAGTGGTTCGAAAAACGCACAGACATCACGCCCGTTATTCTTTCAAAAGCCAGAAGCGGCGACCGCATCGTCATCATGGGCGCGCGCGACGACACCTTGAGCGATTTCGCGAAAGAAATTCTGAACGGGCTTTAGTATTTTTCTTTGAGCAGGGCGAACACAGCCCGCAACCCGCAATCGGCCCCGCCGCGCGGGCGGCCCGGCTTGCCGATATGCTCCCACGCATAGGTGTCGATATGCACCCAGTCGGGCTTGCCGGTCAGGAATCGCTCGAGGAACAGCGCGCTGTACATCAAATCCCCCGGTACGCCCGAGCTGTTCTGCATATCGGCGATCAAGCTGTTATTGTGAATATTGTATGGCTGCCAGAGCGGCATCGGCCAGAGCGGGTCCTCGGATGTAAAAGAAATTTTCTTGAGCTCCTCAGCCAGTTTCTCATTGTTCGAGAAAAAGGCAGGAATGTCCGGGCCTAAAGCCGCACGTGCCGAACCGGTCAAGGTCGCAAAATCGATGAGTAATCCGGGCTTACCTTCGCACGCATAAGTCAGCGTATCAGCCAAAATCAAACGCCCTTCGGCATCCGTGTTCGTATTCTCTACAGTCAATCCCTTGCGGCTTTTGAAAACATCCCCGGGACGGAAGGAATGCCCGTCGACGGAATTTTCAACTGCCGGAATCAAAATCCGCAGCCGCACTTTCAGCTTCGCGCTCATGATAAGTGAGCCAAGCGCCAGCGCATGCGCCGCGCCGCCCATGTCTTTCTTCATCAGCGCCATATTCCCGGTCGGCTTAAGATTTAAACCGCCCGTATCGAACGCGACGCCCTTGCCGACAATCGTGACCTTGGGACTATTCGGATTGCCCCAACTAATATCGATCAGGCGCGGCCTGCGCGGCGATCCATCGCCCACCGCGTAAATAAGCGGAAAATTTTTCGTCAGCAGCTCTTTGTCTTTGATGACTGATATTTTCGCCTTGTGCGCGCCTGCCAGTTTCCGCGCCGCCGCTTCGATCTCGCCCGGACCCATATCGTTGGACGGGATGGTAACAAGATCGCGCACCATGAAGACGGATTCAATAAGCGCCCGCACGCGTTTCTTGTCGGCTTTCTTGTTCCACACTAATGCAGGCGTCTTGCCCGAAGGTTTTTTATAAGGCGTGAATTCATAGCCCGCGAGCGCCCAGCCGGTAAATGCGCTCTCTAAATCTTTCGCCTCAACCCCATGCAGAGTAAAGCTCGCGCCCTTGATGAAATCAGCCGCGAAATTCCTGCGGATATAATCAACCGCCGGGGAAAGGGCATAGATGGAAAAGGGCGTAGCCACGCCCGCGACAACACCGCCGGGAATCAGGACCACCGCGCCCGCTCGGCCCGTAAAGCCCAGGTTTTTCATCCCGGCCTTCACATCTGCGGGTTGCTTCTTCAGCCAGCCGGGAAAGCTTTTCTCCGTCACAACGTGAAGGGCGATGTCGGTTTTGCGCTTTTTATCGAGGAAGAGGGAGGAGAAATTGGTCATGGTTATTTATAACCGTTTTTTCTTTCATCGTCATCCCCCGGCTTGACCGGGGGATCCATGGATTCCCCGCTTGCGCGGGGAATGACGGCAGGGGTAAGGTCCGCCATGGACGATGTTTGCCCCCAATGCGAGAAGCTCTCTAACCTCTGCGTCTGCGAGGCCGTTGAGCCCGTGGATAACCGGATATTCGTACTGATTCTCCGCCACCCGCAGGAGCAGGACCGCAAACTCGGCACCGCGAAAATCGCCACCCTCCAGCTTAAAAATTCCGCGCTTAAAACCGGCCTGTCATGGGCGAACCTCAAAAAAGCCTCGGGTCAGGAAGACCCCGATCCGAAAAAATGGGGAATCCTTTATCTGGGAACAGCCAAAACGTCACAGCCTCTGCCGCCTGCGCCGCTGACTGTTCTGAACCGCAAGGGCGGCCCGGCCGAGGATCAGAGAGTTCTCGAAGACATTGAGGGAATTATTCTGCTCGACGGCACATGGCAGCAGGCCAAGGCGCTCTGGTGGCGCAACGCCTGGATGCTGAAATGCCGCCGCCTGGTGCTTCAGCCGCCGAATGAATCGCTGTACGGAAATTTGAGAAAAGAGCCGCGCAGGGAAAGTGTTTCAACCATTGAGGCCGCCGCCCATACACTCGCCGCACTTGAAGGCGACGACTCTATCGTTGAGAAAATCCTGCCGCCGTTCAAACTGCTGCTGAAAAAAGCGCGGCGCTGATTATTCTGGCACAACCCGCCAGATAGCATCGCCGACATCATCCGCGACCAGCAACGCCCCTTTTTTATCGAACACGACGCCGACGGGACGTCCCATCGCCTTGTCATCATTGGTCACGAAACCGCCGAGAATATCTTCCGGCATCCCGGCGGGTTTTCCGTTCGCGAATGGCACAAAGATCACTTTATACCCCGCGCGCGGGTCGCGGTTCCACGATCCGTGCTGGCCGACGAACGCGCCGCCTTTGTATTTTGCAGGAAAGAGCTTTTCGGTGTTGAATGTCAGGCCCAGCGACGCCGTGTGGGACCCCAGCGCGTAATCGGGCACGATCGCCTTCGCCACCAGATCCGGGCGCGGCGGTTTCACGCGCTCATCGACATGCGAGCCGAAATAACTGTAAGGCCAGCCGTAAAATCCGCCGTCCTGCACGGACGTCATGTAATCAGGCACCAGGTCATTGCCCAGTTCATCGCGCTCATTAACGGCAGTCCATAACCTGCTTGTTACAGGTTCCCAATCCATGCCCACGGGGTTACGCAGTCCTGACGCAAAAACCCGCGTTTTGCCGCTCGTGCGCTCAATCTGCAAAATCGCCGCGCGGTTTTCTTCCTTGTCGATGCCGTTCTCGGCAACGTTGCTGTTCGATCCGATTCCGGCATATAAATATTTTCCTCCCTCATCAGAGATCAGGCTTTTCGTCCAGTGATGATTCAACGCGCCGCCCGGCAAATCGGCAAGTTTTGTCCCGGTAGTGGTAATCTCTGTCTCTCCCTGGTTATACGAAAACCGCATGATGGCATCCGTGTTCGCCACGTAAAAATCCTGACCGACCAGCGCCATGCCGAAAGGTGAATTCAAGTTTTCAAGAAACGTTGTTCTTGTTTCGGCAAAGCCATCGCCGTCGGAATCGCGGAGCAGGGTAATCCGGTTCGCGCTGCCCGTACCGGATCCTGCGTATTGTTGAACTTTTTTCGCGACCCAGCCCTTAACACCTTTATTGTCGGCGGGTTTTTCCGGCGCATCGGTCTCGGCAACCAGCACATCATTATTTGGCAGAACATAAATCCAGCGCGGATGGTCGAGGCCGCGTACAAACGAATTAACTTTAAATCCCGGCGCGGGCGCGGGACCTTCATCGTTTTGCCAGCCGATTGCCTGCGCCGTCTTCATGGTCGGCAGCAGCGATTTTTCAGGCTCAGGTAAAACCGGGTGGGGACCGAAACCGGTCTCAGCGGAATAGTCAGCGGCGTAAACGGAGCCGCTCATAAAACTAAAGGCCGCCAGAAATATAAAAACCCTGCGCATCAAGTGCCTTCAGTTGGAGGAAAAGAGAGAGCCCGCTCTCCGGCGGACTCTCTTTCACTTTGTCTTTTAGTAACGGTCTTCTTTAGTTGTAGTCGAGGTTTTGGACGTCGACTTATTGAATAAGCCCTTCGGGTCCGAGCTCTTTTCCGTTTCCGTCGTCGCTTTCTTGTTACCGTATTTGTCGACCTCGACATTGGTCGTGGTCGTTTTTTCATGAGCGGTGCCTTGCGAGTCTACCGACTTCGAGGTGCTCTCATACTTGCCCGGGGGCAGGTCGGTCGCACGCTGTGTACACGCCGGAAGGGCCATCATGGCAAGGGCAGCAACGCTTAATGTCAAAACCTTGGTATTCATTATAATCTCCGTTGTTTTATAACCTTCTAATATTACCAACGGCAAAGGGCAGGATATTGTTCCCATTGGCTAAAAAGCCCTATGGAAACAATTGATAAAGCTAATGCTTTCTGTTAATTAAGTGGCTTCTTAAGAGCCCTTCAGCAATGCTGGAGATATATACGGAGACGTGGCCGAGTGGCTGAAGGCGGCAGGTTGCTAACTTGTTGTACGGATTAAACCGTACCGGAGGTTCGAATCCTCTCGTCTCCGCCATTTTCTTGTTTTGCCCCGTCCGATATAATCCAGAAACCCCCATAAAATCGCTGTAAATAAAGGGTTTATAGCACAGCCCAGTCCAACACCGTTTCTTGCAATCCAGAATAAATGCGTATAGATTTGCGTATATAAATTCAGGGATGGCCATGCCGTTGACGGAATTGAAGATTAAAAACCTGAAACCCAAGGCCGCGCTGTATCGCGTTGCGGATGGTGATGGGCTTGCGCTGGACGTATCGCCCAGCGGCGGAAAACTCTGGCGATGGCGGTATCGGTATAACGGCAAAGAACAAATCCTTGCGCTGGGCAAATATCCTTCCATAACGCTGGCTGAGGCGCGGCGACTGCGCGATGAAGCCCGCCGGACGTTGGAGGAAGGCAAAAACCCCGCCCGTGAGAAAAAATCCCGTAAACTTCGTGCCCAGCACGCCAGTGAAAACACATTCGAGGCCGTGGCGCGTCGTTGCCTTGAAATTAAGCAGGCCAGCCTCAATGAAAAATACCGTATCCAGTGCCTTGTGCGCATGGAGCAACATGTTTTTCCGATCATAGGTAATTTGCCGATTGAAGAAATCACCATCCCCGACGTTGTGCGCGTGGTGGAGAAAATTGCCCAGCGCGGCACGATTGAAACCGCCAAGCGTATGAAACAGCTAATAAGCCAGACTTTTCGCTATGGGGCGCAACGCGGCCTATGCGTCCATAATCCAGCTTCGGATTTGCGCGACGTGTTACCCAGCACACCAGACAAACATCATCCTTGCATCCCCGTAGCTGAATTTCCGGATTTGCTAAAGATTATGGAAGAACACGAAGGTGACAGGCTTGGTATTCCTGCCATGAAATTGCTGGCCTTGACGTTCGTTCGCACGGGCGAATTGATCGGGGGGCGGTGGGATGAAATCGACTGGGCGCGGCATGAATGGCATATACCCGCCGCCCGCATGAAAATGAAACGACCGCATATAGTGCCATTATCCCGCCAAGCCTTGGCGATTTTGAAAGAGGTCAAAGGTCAGACGGGCGGCAGGGATTTTATCTTCTACAGTGCCCGCAGTAAAAAGAAACACATCAGCAATGGCGTTTTCTTGATGGCGTTGCGACGCATGGGTTATCAGGGGCGCATGACGGGGCATGGCTTCCGCACGCTGGCCAGCACGATATTGAACGAAAAACATTATCCTCCGGATGTCATTGAGCGGCAACTGGCGCATGAGGACAGCGATAAAATCCGATCTGCCTATAATCGAGCCGAATATATTCTGGAGCGTAAAAAGATGATGCAGGATTACGCTGATATTCTGGACGGCATGAAACAAGGCAAGACGTTAATAGTTGGAAAATTCCGCAAAAAAGTCTAAAACTGGCTTATGCCAGAATCACATAAAAAAGACCCTGCAATTGCTAATTTATTGAGTAGCGGCCTCTTTAATACTACTCACATAGATGAACAAATCCGAAAAGAGCGGGAAGCACGTGAAAAATTAACAAACGAGTTAAAAGCAGCCCATGAGCAGGGCGAAGATATTGCAGAATACGTGTGGCCTCGTGAGTGGGATTTACGCAAGCGCCCTTCACCTCATCATGCCAGCAATATTATTTCTCTAGCTGATGCGGTTCATTTATGCGGGCAACATTTTCATGGTGTTTTGTGGAATGAAAAGGATTGGTACGCGCGTAGCCCAGAAGAGATGGAGCAATGGAAGCCAGAGCATAACTTTCATAGAGCTTGGAATTTTACCCAAAATAAAAAAGGCGCTGATTTTACAAATAGGCTGGAAGAGGAAAATCAAGCCTTTACCCGTAAGAAGGAAATCTATAGCAAATTAAGCAGTTGGCTTAATCAAAAGGCCGTAGAAGCTTTTACATTGGATAATCAGGGCAATAAAACCGCTATTCCAATCAACACGTGGTTGTCGAGTCATGCCTTGGATATTTTAGATGAAGGCATAATTCACGAAAGAGGAGAGGACGGGCACCTAATAATTTCCGGAAAATCGGATTTTGTGTATTTGAATAAAGAGCAATTGGGAAAGGCTCTGAATAAAGCAAAACTTCCCTCTGAAACTAAAAACAGAGAAGAGCTAAAACCAAAGGGCATAACGTGCCCCGATGGAATTTGGTCAATTCAAGCAATACTTCTGTTTTCTGATAAGGAAAAAGGCGAAGATGGCCAAAATAGAAAAATGGGTGAAATTTCTCAGAGCTTTATCCATTTTTTAATTACCGCGCCCGCTTTGGAAGTTTTTACCATTAATAGCTATAGCGGTAACAAGCAGCCCATAGACCGTGATTATTTGAGAAGCAAGCGAGCTATTACGGATTTTATTCGCGGGCTTATACCTTTTGGTGACTTTCATGCCAACGAGGATGACGGAGAATATATTTTTGTAAACAAAGACCAGTTTGAAAGGGTTTTGGCTGATAAGCCCTTAACAGAAAGCTCCGTATCGGATGAAGGCACTGAAATGTTAGATTCATATACGCCTGCCTATCTTGAGCTTATGTTCAAAGCAGTAAAGGCATTAAATCTTTCGCCCGATAAGCGGGCCAATATGGACGCCGTTATGACTTGGCTCAAAAAAAATTGGCCCGCTGATCTGGAAGGTAAATCAGACAGGATGATCAAATCTATGGCCACTCTTTTACGTCGCCCTCAAGACAAAAAAGGCGGTAATACAGCTTGGAAATAGCCCAAGATTCTTAAAAGAGTGTCACCCATTAACGTGCTGTAAATAATGAAAAATATTTAAGGGTGTCACCCTTCTTCTGTGCCTTTGAAAAACCCTTTCAACGTTCCGAAGCCAATATCAAACATGATTGGATTGCCTTGTGTTTAACCAAACGAAGGTAATTCAAAATGAACAATCAAATTCTTCCTGAAACCGGATTCGTCAGACTTCCAGAAGTTTTAAAAGTCTTTCCCGTAAGCAAATCCACATGGTGGGCGGGAGTGAAAGACGGACGCTTTCCTCGGCCCGTTAAGCTGGGACAAAAAATTACGGCGTGGCGCGTGCAGGACATCCGTGCCTTGATCGAATCCAAAACTCCGTAGGCGTCTCGCATGTCACGGCGTCTCTACGCCCACAACCGCGTGCGATACTGGTACGCCTATGATCTGGATGAAATCTGTACTCTGTATTCAGACACGGGACTGCATGTCCAGACCGTGCGTGCATGGATCAAGAACGGCGTCAAGACCATCGACGGTGGCAAACCCGCTCTGGTGTATGGGCATGATCTGATCGCATTTTTCAAGCGGCACAACGCCAAGGGCAAATGCGCCCTGCCTTTCGATAAGTTTTATTGCCTCAAATGCCATGATGCGCGGCATGTGTTTCGTAAGAAAATCATCATCACATCGAAAAACAGGTTTTTGAAGGTCAGTGGACATTGCCGTGTCTGTAAAACCCTCATGTTCAAAAGTTATAAAATGGACGATTACCAAACCCTGCGCCAGAAATTCGATCTGGTTGACGTTTTGGAATTATACGATTGTGAAATCCCCACCGTTAAGACTCACATTCACACTCAAACAAACCCTCCTGCAACTGAGTCCGGTCAATGGAGTCTTTTCGATGGATAAAGACAGGCACAAGGAAAAATTCAACGCTGCCAATGAACGGGCAAAATACCGCTATCGCATCCATTTGCGCCGTATCGGCCAGCGTGATGAAAAAACTGTCATCGCGGCCTTGAAACACATCCGGGATTTTGAAATTTTTATCGGCTTTCAGGGGTTTGGAGTGTTCAATGACACGGCGGCGGACAAATACATTCAAAGCCTGTTCGATCAAAAACTTTCCCTGTCTTACATCACGGATAACATCCGCGTCTTGAAAGATTTCCTAAAATGGCTGGAACGCCAGCGCGGCTACCGCAGCAAGATTAACTACAATCACATCGAATATCTGAATGTATCCCGAAACCAGCATAACGCCGCCAAGGCCAGCGCTTATCAGAAGGCTTATAAATTCGATCAGATCATCACCATGATCCGCGCCATGCCGGAGGCCACGGATCGGGAAAGGCGAGACAAAGCCATGATTTCCCTGCAAGCCCTGTGCACGCTGCGCATATCCGAGCTACGGACTGTCAAAATTAAAAACCTGATTGAGGAAGACGGGGTTTGTTTTATCCACGTATCGCCCAAAACCATGAGCATTAAGTTCGCCAAGACCCGCCAAGCGGTATTTGTGCCCTTGCCCGCCGACATTCAAGCCAATGTGATTGGCTGGCGCAACAGGCTTTTGACGCTGGGGTTTGGTGAAAACGACCCTTTATTCCCGATTGTGGATAGCCGCTTCAACGTCCTGAACCTGCTAGAACAAACAGTCAAAAAGTGCTCCATCGCATCCGATACCACCATCCGCGCCATATTCAAAAAGGCGTTCGCGCTGGGAGGTCTTCCCTATATCAATCCCCATTCCTTTCGCAAGACGCTGGCGCGCTTTGCCCAGACCCAAAGCCCTGCCTTCCTGAACGCCGTGCGCCAGAATCTCGGCCACAGCTCGATAGACACCACCTTAAACAGCTATGGTCAGCTCTCGCTGGCGGAACAACGTAAAATCATTTCGGACATCGAAATACATTAAAGTTTAAGTTAAATCAGGGACCCGCAATGATTTACCCGGATAATTTCCGACGAATAATTTTGTGCGGCTAAAAAGTTTTAATTTATTTTTCTCGTGTAGTGCGCAATGATCCAAAACATACATGCCCACGCAGCGCCGCCAAACCACCCGGCCAATACATCGCTTGGCCAATGGACGCCAAGATAAATACGGCTAATGCCTACGAGCAGAGTGATAAAGGCAGCCAGAGAAATGATATAAATTTTCAACTGAACTCGCGGTTGAATTTCAGCCAATAATGAACCTAATGTGAGATAAACAACTGCGGATATTAAAGAATGGCCGCTGGGAAAGCTTGCTGTATAAGTCACTACATCATGTGGGATAAGATCTGGGCGTGGTCGATCAAAACCGATTTTTAAAAGATTAATAAAAACCACGCCTGTGCTCACGGTCGCCAGTAAATAAACCATCAATCCCTTTTTGTTGATAAGAAACAGATAAAGAGCAGAAGCCAACGTAATAAATGTCAGCATCGTGATACCGCCCATACTTGTAATGTCGCGCATTATTTCCTCGACCCAATGTGGGCCTAAAGGATTGTTGTGGTCATTGGCATCGCGCATTAACAGCAGGATTTTGGTATCTATTACGCGGCCTTCGCCTTCAAGGATTTCACTAGCAAGTTTCGAAAATGCAAAGAAACTGCCAAGACATAAAAATATAATTGCCGATAATAGTGGCTGTTTATAAACGAAATTCCGAAATGATTTTATAGTTTTGGGAAAATAAGAACGGTATTTTGAAATATCAAACATTGAGTGATCTAGCACTGACAATGCGTTGCCTTAAAACTATTAAATAAAGTAATACGAAATAAAAAAGATAGAGCTCTTCAACTTCGCTCGCCCGTTCAAATAGTACGATGTTTTTTAAGAAATCATTGACCCGATCCCCCATGTTAACGAGCAATGCTATGAAAGCTGTGACACTAAGAATATCTGGCGGGTAAATAATTTTGAATTTTTGCGGTAAAAGGCCGGGTTTAAATTTTCTGATCAACGGAAAAATAATTCCGCCGAATAAAATGCCAATTTGCAATAACATTCGCGGTTTTTGGTCAAGCCAATCCGACGTGTTGTGTAAATTTGTTTCGTTTTGATTGTTGATTTGGCTCCAGGATTCAGGCGTATTCCAGTGTAGTAATTGCTGGCCCCAACTCATTTCCTCGCCAGTGATATAAAAAGAAGCTAGCGCAAATAGCCCCACCCAAAGACCTAATAGTTTCTGCGTCTTCCAGTCGAGTTTGAAAAGAGTAAAAAGAGCAACAAAAAATGCCGCGCCCATGACAAGAAACTCCAAGATTTCATGTGGCCCCCCTTCGGACAGAAGTACGGCTAAAGTTTCATGAGATAGTGATATTTCAAGTATGATCTGAGCAATAAATACCAAGATCGGAATCCACAGCCAAATAATTTTGGGCAGTGAATCAGACTTTAACATGTGATTTTTTTTTAATGTATTTTACAGTTACGAGCATCACAGTCGCTAGCATCAATAACGCCACGGCGAACTTAAGCGCCGCTTCATAAGTGGGGGGCGCGAAGTGGTAATGTTCCAGACCTTCCACCAAGGCAATAGCCAGAACAGCATTAAAAATCGTGCTGTAATCTTTCAGAATTGAACGGCGGAAACTGAAATTCATGCCTTGAATAGACTGGCGGTATTTACCAAAGCGCGGCAGCCAACGTGGGACATCATTACAATAGTTAGAAAATTCAGCACCGAATTTATTGCGCAGATAAAATTCCTCGGCAGCGATGATTGCAACATATATGAACGTATAAAGCGCGATACCTGTTGCGACGACAATCGGATGGCCATGTAGAATAAACACGCCAATATACACCATCATATTTCCGACATAGAGCGGGTTCCGGCAGACGCCAAAAAGCCCGGATTTTACAAGCGTATCGGCATAAACTTCCTTGTTCATCCCACCGCGTTTGATATAGGCCCAGCCGATGGTGAGCGAGCGAAATGCAAGGCCGCTGAGAATGAACGCGATTGCGAAAGTGTCCTTCCATTCTTCCAGTTCAGGACGACCGAAATATTGTCCCGGCACAGGAAAGGAAATGAACAGGACAGCAATAATAAGGGGAAATAAATAATTGCGATATTTAAAGAAAAAATCGCCTGTTTTTACAAGCCAGTTTTTTTGTTCGGTCATGATTAAAATTCCTTATTTTACAGCGATGATTCCGCAGAAATTATACCAGCGGAAAAAAACTTCCATATATTTGAAGCCGCTTGCCTTGAAGAGTTCGAAGTTTTCTTCCATGCGGTAAGGAATCAACACATTTTCAAGAGCTTCGCGTTTCTGACTTATTTCCATATCGGAATAGCCGTTACGACGTTTGTAATCATAATAATGGTCGATAAACAAACGGTTGAACATGGAATCGCGGCTGGTGACTTTTTCAAATATGATGAGAGCCCCGTTATCCGTGAGACCCTTGCAAATATCACGCACCAGACGTTCACGGTGCAATGGACGAATGAATTGTAGCGTTAGAACCATGGTGACTAATGAGGCGTTATGAATTTCAAGACCCTGATGGGCGTCGCCAAAGGTCAAGGAATAGGGATGGCTGAGTTTCGAAGCCTTTAATTTCTGTGCGGCCTTATCAAGCATTTCCTGAGAATTGTCGATACCGATCAAATTCACTTTTTTATGTTCGATGGCACGGTCAAGAAGTTCAATCGTAGTGCCGGTCGAGCAGCCGATGTCATACACATTGGTATGATCCTGTACGAAGTCGCGGGCAAGCTCGGCGGTCATACGTTGCATTTCGCCGTAGAAGGGAACGGAGCGGCTCACCATGTCATCGAAAACAGTGGCTACTTCTTTATTGAATTTGAAATCATCGGCGGGTCGGTCTTGATTAAAAACTTTGTCAGCGCCCTTAGGAGCGTCAAGTTTAAGACCTTGAAGATCGTCGATATTTGTAACAGTTGTGAGGGGCGGATTATTTTTCATATTATTATCCCTTTGGCTTTTGCCAAACTACTCCACAGCTATCGATTTATCAAGATTTTGCTAATTAATGGGAAGTACGTCAAAATCAGCGCCTTGAAACATACTCAACAGGTAATATCAGATATGGCCAAAGAAATTAAAAAGCCTGATGTAAAAATAGAAAATATTGATAATTCAGGAAAATATGCACTCCTTAATGAACAAGGAAAGCCAATCTGTTTCGTGGGCGAAGATGAGCCAAAGCGACTAAGGTGGTTGTCGAAAAAGTAATTTTAGATCGCAGCCGGGAATTGGTACCTATTACGGTCGGTAAAGTTCGAACTAAATCGCTACAGCAATAAGCCATTCCGGTGCAATATCATCTATCCTAAGCCGGATCGTTTGCGTATACAAATGCGTATAGATTTTTAGAGATATTTTTAAGAATTATTATTTATCAATAAGTTACACCGTTAGTTAGGCGGGTCTCGTCCCGCCATTTATTAAAGGGCAGCCTGGATGCCAAAAGGCATAGAATTTCATTTTTTAAATGGAAAGCATTTTTCTTCCAGCCTGAAAAAAAAGATCAGGCATGAAGCAACTATAGCTTTTGAAAAAAT
>JAGNLJ010000016.1 GCA_017999645.1 Alphaproteobacteria bacterium | reverse complement strand
CAGTTAATGCTGAGTTTTTTCTCAGGCTTTCAAATTTTCAAAACCGGTTTTTTACAGGCCATTACGGGATCAGGAATCATGAAAAACACCACGCTGACGCTACTCGCAACAACAATCTTGTCCGCAGCCGCCATACAGGCAAACGCCGCGCCGCTGAAAGAACCGGAAGCCCAATTCTATCCCGCGAAATCCTGGATCGTCGGCAACGGCGCCACGCCCGCCGACTGCGTCGTGCAGAGCGAGTTCAATAACGGTTTCGTGCTCCGCTTCGAAGGCGCAAAGGATTGGGTTGAATCCTTCAGCATCAATTTCCGTCAGAACATCTTCATGGCCGGCAACACCTATAACGTCACGCTGAGCGTTCCGGGCAAAACCAGCAAACAATTCTCCGCCGCAGCCACCGACATGACGACGCTGTCGCTGCACGCCGACAAGGATATTTACCAGTTAGCCCGCGATAACTCCGTGCTTGATGTGGTTATCGACGATAACAGCTTCCGCTTTTTCCTCGTGAATTTCGCAGCAGCCGCTGGCAAATTTGAAACCTGCATGGCAGGCGGCGATATCGGCGGCGGAACGGCTGCTCCCGCCATTGCCGCGGAGCCGCAACCTGTTTCCGCGCCGGAAATTCTTGAACCCGCGCCCGCGCCTGCATTTGCGGAACCGCAACATGTTTCTGCGCCCGAGCCCTTGAAAGCACCCGACGTACCCCAGCGCGATGTCAGCAATTCCATCCCGCAAGGTGCCATGGCACCGCCGCCGCCCAATGCAAGGGATGTCGATGCTATTGCAAGCCTGAATGAATCCATTGCACTGGAAGAGCGCGAGACCTCCGGCAAAAATGTACCGGTCACGGAAATCCTGCCGGAAGATCCGAAGCCGACGATGCAGAAAATTCCCTACACCGAGACCGTCAAGATCGCTGATCCGATCATCGTGAAAGACAGCAAAGAAGCTTCGCCGCCGCCAGCCGCTTCGCCCGCGCCTTACCGCAAGCGCATGTCCGAACAGCTCGCGCAGGAAATGGCGACCAACCCGTCGACCGCTTCCATTCTCGAAGGCGGAAATTCACAGGCTGTAGAGTCCGCGCCGGTTGAAACAGCGAAAGCGGAACCGCTCGCGCCGATCGACCGTGCTGAACCTATGGCCGTGCCGCCGACGATCGAAGAAACCGTTACACCGCCGCCTGCAGCGCAAGCTGCAGCACAGGAAGAGCCTGAAGAAGCTCCGCCCCAGATTATCGCGTGGTCATCGCCGCCGCCTTCGCCGCCTTCGGCAAGCTTGAAGCCTGCTTCTGTTCCAGCTCCGGCACCGGCTGCCCCGGCCCCGATTGCCGCAGCGCCGGTTAAAATCTCTTCGAAAATCACGCCTGAACAGGCGCGCGCCATGGCCGCCGCCCAGATGGCGGGACAACCTCTCGGCCTCGTCCAGACGACAGCGCAGCCCGCCGCTTCTCTCAAGCCCATCGCATCCGCGCCTGAGAAACTGCAGCCGATCAAGCAGTCCGAGCTTGCGCCGCTGCCGTCCCTGCAGCCCGCCGCATCGCCTGATGAGCCGTTTCCTGAATCGTCTGATGAACCTTTCTCGGAACCAGGCATAGTCATTAAAACCGACAAGCTTAAGAGCGCGGACAAAAACGCCATGCCCGATCCCATCATTCCGCCGCCTCCGGGACTAGACGAGCCCGCGTTTGACAAGCCCGCACCCGCTTCGAATGTGCAGCGCCTGCAAACTCCGGAAATGAAAGTGCACAAGCAAACCTATCAAGCCGAAGCCGATTTCAGAGACGCTGAGGAATTCCCGCCTGTTCTGCAAAACGGCGAGCCCAAAGTCCGCCGTAAAGCCGACCCGGAAATGCTGATGAAAATTTCCCAGCTTGAGAAAAAAATCAACGAGCTGGAAAAAGAAAACAGTGCGATACAAAGCAATGTGAGCAGCTCCAAGCAGGAAGCAGTATCAATCGAGACCGATAACTGGAATCTCGAGCGTGCGACCGCGCGTTACAACGAAGCCGAACGTCAGATCAAGCGTCTGGGTGAGCAGCTTCAGCGTGAACGCGCCCTGCGCGCCACCGAGAAGAAAGACCTGGAAGCCCAGCTTTTCGATCCGCAGATTACGGATCAGCAGCAGCAGGCGCGCCTCGCCGAGCTGGAGCAGAAACTGGACGAGGCCGAGGGCAGGCTTGAGCAGCAGCGCATCCGCTATGAAGAGCGTCTCCGCAGCACGCAGCAATCCGGTGCACGCCCCCCGGCGACAGCGCAGTAAAATCCAAAAGAACAACAAAAAACCCCGCTTAAAGGCGGGGTTTTTTTAATGAGAGTTCGGCTTCTATCAGAATTCAGACGCCGCCGGGCTCATCAGCGTTTCCGCGCCCGCCAGAACCATTTTGAAACGCGCATCAGTTTCCGGCAGCATTCTTTGCATGAAGAATTTTGCGGTGCGGATTTTGGATTCATAAAATTCCTTATTGCCGCCGCCTTCGGTCAGTTTTTCCTTGGCCGTTTTCACCATAAGGCACCACATATAACCTAGCGCGACCAGCGCAAACTGGCGTAGATAGTCCGATGACGCAGCTCCGGCCTCGTTCGGATCTTTCATGCCTTTTTGCGCGATCATCGCAGTCGATTGCTGGAGTTTTGCAAAAGCCTTGGCCAGCGGGAAAACGAATTCTCCCATCTCGGCATTCATCGATTCTTTCTCGATGAAATCCTGTACCGGGTGGAAGAAACGGCGGAGCAAACGACCATAACCCTGGCCCATCTTGCGACCGACGAGATCGAGCGCCTGAATGCCGTTGGTGCCTTCGTAAATCTGCGCGATGCGCGCGTCGCGAACATACTGCTCGACGCCGTGCTCCCAGATATAGCCGTGGCCGCCATAAGTCTGGACCGCCATATTCGCGACTTCCGAACCCATGTCGGTCTGGTAGGCTTTTAATATAGGTGTCAGCAGCGCAACGAGATCATCTGCCGCCTGTCTCACGCCTGCGTCTTCATGCCTGTGCGCGATGTCGAGATTCATCCCGCACCAATAGGACAGCGCGCGCGAACCTTCAGTGAAAGCTTTCGAGATCAGCAGCATGCGGCGCACATCGGGGTGGACTATAATCGGGTCCGCCGGTTTGTCGGGAAATTTTACGCCGTCGATCGCGCGCATCTGCAGGCGTTCTTTCGCGTAGTTCACCGCGTTCTGGTAGGCAACTTCGGCAATGCCGAGGCCCTGCATGGCCACGCCGAGACGTGCATTGTTCATCATGATGAACATGGCCTTCAGGCCTTTGTGTTTTTCGCCGACCAGCCAGCCTTGTGCATCGTCCAAATTGATCACGCAGGTGGCCGAGCCCTTGATGCCCATTTTATGTTCGATTGAGCCGCAGCTCACGCCGTTGCGCTCGCCGGGGCTGCCGTCATCTTTCGGCAAGAATTTTGGCACCACGAATAACGAAATTCCTTTCACACCTTCCGGCGCATCGGGCAATTTCGCCAGGACGAGGTGAATGATGTTCTGCGTTAAATCATGCTCTCCTGCGGAAATAAAAATCTTCGTGCCGGAAATCTTGAATGAACCATCGCCGTTCGGAATGGCTTTCGCCTTGATCAAACCAAGGTCCGTGCCGCAATGTGGCTCGGTCAGGCACATCGTACCCGACCATTCGCCGGTGATCAGTTTCGGCAGGTAAATTTGTTTCTGTTCATCGGTGCCGAGCGCGTGCAGCGCCTCGTAAGCGCCTTGGCTTAATCCCGGATACATACCGAACGACATGTTGGCCGAGCAGATCATTTCCTGCATGACCGTATTCACGACGGTGGGCATGCCCATGCCGCCGAAATCCGGGTCGGATGAAAGCCCGCACCAGCCGCCTGCGGCGAACGTGTCATAGGCTTCTTTAAACCCCGATGGCGTGCGCACGGTGCCGTTTTCCAGCACGCAGCCTTCCTTGTCGCCCGACTGGTTGAGCGGGAATAAAACTTCGGCGCAGAGCTTCGCGCCCTCTTCCAGGATCTGGTCGATCAGATCTTTTGAAACTTCGCCGTAGCCCGGCAGGCTGGAGAGGCTTTCGGCCTTGAGCACGTCATGCAGGACAAAACGGATATTCTCTAACGGCGGGGTGTAAACAGGCATGGCGGAATCCTTATATTGGGCGTACTTCACCCTAAATATAGCTCAAAATCGTTAATTTTTCAGGTGATTAATGCCGGGTTTCGTTTTCGCCCATAAGCAGGCGGATTTCATCGGCGACGCGTTCGGAATTGGCCTGCGCGATCTGTTTTTTGGCCTGCTCGGTCAGTGACATTTGCTTGCGGACCAGCGCTTCGGCGATTTTCTGGATGGTTTCCTCGCCGACGCGTTCACGGGCGGCACGGGCATTAGCCAGCGCCTGGGCACGAATTTCTTCGCTGCTTAATTTGCCCTGACGCTGGCCTTTATTCGTAGTCCCCACACTCCCGCCACTCGCCTTAAGGCTGCCTTTCGACGCCTTTGACTGTTTGTCCGGTTTATTTTTCTTAGACCAAAACATGCGTCATCATGGCCGCAAAAGATTAAGGAGCCGTGAATAAAAGGATTAAATTCCGGTAAAGATCAGCCGACGCAGTCATAAACGTCATTGATTATCATGCTAAACGCGTCATTACGCTCCATGCATTTCGCGATCGGCGCCATGACTTCTTCGGCCAGATCCCTGTAATCAGGAGGCGCCTCATAATCGGAAGGTTTCGAGGGCAGGTGATTATTGTGACCAGTATCAGATTTTTGAAAAAGCTCATTCAATATCTTAACAGTATTGCGTTCAAACTTTGCAAATCCTTCGACTATTCTTTCTTTAGATGTATTATGCCGCCCTGCTATTTCGGGAATAGCCGGGGAAGCGGCATGGGTGAACAGTTCGACGATGGCTGCAATGCGCCCGCCATGCGCAATCGTAAGATTTGATTTTTGCTCGTCAGAAACCTTGATTGTTGGCGCCTGAAAATCTTCATGGTTTTCCAAACCGGTTGTTTCTAGGAAATTTTTGATGACGTCATGATCCAACCTGATCTTGGTAACAAGATCCATTGCCTGCTTGTAGATTCCGAGTTTCATCATATCTTCGGCCATGGCAATACAGCTGTCTTTTTCCGAGCCTTCCATAAACTTGGCGCGGTTGGCCCAGAATGCCGGATTGTATAGCTCGACATACTCTTTAAGAATATCCGGGTCCGAAAGATGCATGGCGCGAACAATCATACCCACCCGCCTGCGAACGGACTCGGATTCTTCCGTGAGCATCTGAAATTCTTTTGGATTACTTTTTATTGCTGCGGGTACGCCGCCGAGGACGGTCATTAAATAGCAAATCTGGATGAGGCCCGCATTATAACGGATAGCGCGGAGCTTTTTAAAAGCATCCTGCACTTCATCGTTGCTGGGGCGACTACCAGAAGGCTGCGAAAGATTTTGAAAAAACCGTAAAATGGTTTTAAGAGGCGTTTCATCATCAGCGTTTTTCCCCGAATATTCTTCATGGGCGTTACGCGCAACGGAGAACATCGGCAAGAAATCTCTATCAGAATTATAATAAATATCGTTCGACTTGGTGTGGTCGGCAAGAAGATAGGAAGCGGTCTGGACCATTTCAGCGACGCAGCCTTCTACAGTTGAGAACATGTTTTGACCGCGCCCGCCCTGGTAGCTGCACTCAGTGACAATCTCTACGCCTTTTTCTCTGGCATATTTCAGATTCTCAGGTGAAATATAATAAGCCATTCTGTCGGTCACACCGCTAGGATGGTTACCGCGGCCCATGTTGTTTCCGCCGGTATGGAAGAAGCGCAGTTTTACCCCTTTCCCGGCAAGTCCGCTTGAAGCATGCAGATCGATAAGTTCGCGTATGGTGCGATCATGAAATGCACCGGCTGCGAATTGACCCGCGCCCACAGCATAATCGGAATAACCTAACTGTATAGAAACCACGCCCCGCTTCTCGACATACTCCCTGTATTCGGGGCTGTCATAGAGAGTCTTCATAATCTCTTTTGCCCGGAAGCTGCCTTCTTTATCTTCGAAAAGCGGGCTGACATCCACATAGTCGAGCAGGTCCAGTTCCTTGAGGAACATCAGCGCAATTTTAATTGTTGATGCATTATGCGTTTCTGCGACCAGCAGACGCACAGTGCCATTCTTTTCTATTTCGTCTTTGATCTGCCGCACGAGTGCGGTCATCGTGAACAGCAACACGTTGGAATTAGCTACGTCGAGAAGATTAGGTTGTTTTTTTATTATTCTTTTCAGAAGATCCTCAAGGGGTGCCGAGTGGCTGCTATCCGTTGAGCCTCTGTCCTCGATCGTAGTCCCGGTTACGGCCTGATACGCAGGTATTGCAGATTTTGCACCAATCCGGAAATGCGGCTGGGCTAGGCTGAGGCCGAATTTTTTAAGACGACCGCGCTGCTCAACAGCAAGCATCGTCGCCTGGCTATTAGGATTTTTATCAATAATTTTTTGCATTGTATTGATAAGCGGCTTCGTATCGATAGTCCGGATTTTTTTATCTCGGACCAGTCTTTCAGCCCATTTATTGAGCTTTTTACGATTTTTGACTTCATCTTGGCCGTATTTTTTGTAAAATTGCTGATGTTTTTGTATTCTTCTGCGGGTGCGCTCAAAATCAACAATTGTTTTCTCGACAGCAGCGCGATCTTCACCCTCAACCAAATTCGCTAATTCACGCATTTTTGGTAAATAATTTTCCAGCATCATGTCCTGAAGCCGGAACCTGTTTTCAAGGGCATGAAACCATTTGATATCCTTGCGGCCATCCCAATCGAAAGATCCCCATGTGCCGAAGAGCGCAAGACAGTAATCTATTTTCATCCATTCATCGGGGTGTGTCTTTTGCACCACTCTCATTGCGACTTTTGCTAAAAGTCCCGCAGCGGCATGAAGGTTATTTAGCTTCTGATAAGTCCCATCAAGCTCCATTGGCAACGTAGGCGCTTTAAACGGCTGCTTTCTTGTTGCTTCGACACGCTCCATTGTTTCAGGTCCATAGCCCTTCGCACCTGTTTTAAAAGCCACAGCTGCGGCAATAGCCGCTTCCTGCTCGGGTGTCTTGTCGTATGTGGGGTGACCCGTCAAAATGATATTAATGAAGGCATCAATCAGCTGGCCAACCTGCTCGATTGAAAGTTTGTTCTCACCTTCACTTATGCGCTGGAGCAGAATTTTTTCAAACAGCTTTTCGTTATCTTCAAGATTCAAGTTGCGTGAATAATCAGCCTTGAATTGAATATTTGCCAGTAGCGCGCTTTTGCTTAATTCGTCGCAGAGAATATCAATTTGTGCGGGGATGAAAGGATCGTCATCACTTTGGCCGAGAAGTTGCTCTGCAATTTCAAGCACAGGATGATGGCCTTTGCCCGCGTTATATTTCTCGCGTGCTTCGGCCTCTATTTCCTGAAAGGCTTTCAGAACCGAAATTCCGGCCTGATCAAACTCAGCAACTGACGTTCCCATTGGTACTCTTCTTTTTTATTATCCCTGGGAATCCCTGTAACACGCAGCTATTAATCTTTTTCTTTTATGGAGGCGATAATATAAGAAAAACAACCCCTAAGTCAACAAATTATGACAATTATAGCTTGCGGGCGTTTAAAATATAGGCCCGGGCGGTCAGGTACAATACCAATCCGTTCAGCATATGCCAGAGGAAATGCAGCCCTATCGGCATTCCCGGGCAAAACTGCATGTCCAGCGACCTGAAAGTTAACGATAAAACGAAGGTCCCCGCCGCAGCCGGGAGGAGCCATTTTTCCTGTGTTGCGTTGCGGTAGTGCCACACTGCGAATCGCGACAGGTAGAACAGCGCCGGGAAATATGCGACCGAGCCGTTCAGCACATCGTCCGGCACCTGGTGCACGGCGGCGATCATCAGCAAGAAAATGAAGAACAGCGATTGCACCGATTTTTGCGAGGATTTCATGACATGGCGTGAGTAAAGCCCAAGAAATGCGAGTTGATAGAGCAGGATCGGAATAACGTCAGCGAGCTGCGCGCCTTCGGTTGCAAGCGTGTGAAATGCAAAGCTTCCCGCGCCGATAGCAGTCAGCAGAATGACGAGCAGCAGATTTGCCCAGTTCAGGCCGCTCGATTTTTTCGCACATTGAAATGCAAAAAACGCCGCGATGAGAAACGCGATGTTCGTGACAGCGTTAAATGGCTCGCCCCAGAAACCGGGCCCGAGACGTTCACAGTAGATATCGAGAAAATCGTTCATGCTGGAAAATCCTACAGGCAAATGGTCATACTGAGAAGGTAGAAGCCTGCAGGCTGTGGATAAATTTTTTGACGTTTAATTAAGTTATTTCAATGTCTTATTGTATATTTTATGTCAAAAAGTTGCCGAACACCCTGGCGCGTGCTAGCTTAACTCTTCTCGCGCAAACTGAACGCGGTAAAGGAATAACAGGATGGCCAAGATCTTCAACAGAAGTGTAAGACCGGAATTTGAAATGGATATATCGGTACCTCAGCTTCAGGAGGTCGTGATATCCGGGCGCGACGAAAATCCGCCGCCGCCAATATCAGCGCCTGATATCGCGGTTGCGGTGGTTAAAAGAGAACCCACCTTCCATTAATGAAATTTAATTCCTGAGCGGTTTGCCGTTATCAAGCATGTATTCGATGCGGGCTAACGTGCCGTCATTGTGCAGCAGCTTCATGAATTCGCTCAGCTCCAGTTTGAGCAGATCATCTTCCGTCAGCTTCACGGTCCAGTCGCCCTTCTTGCCGCCGGTGAGAACGTTCGCCAGCGCATCCGAGACAACAACATCATACGGCGTCGCTTTGCCTGATTTTTTCAGGTCGCCTACCGCGAGATCCAGCGCCATCTTCCCGCCCGCACCGGGCAGACGGATATCGTCTGCTTTCACGGGCGGCTTGTAATCCTTCGCCAGGCCGAGCGCGCGCTGTTTTGCATCGTAAAGTAAACGGTCGCGATTCATGGTGACGTTATCGCTCTCGCGGAAATAACCGAGATCAATCGCTTCGAATGCTGATTTCGCGACCTGCGCCGTGCCGATAGTTTCAAAAGCTTTTCTTGCAGCGCCCATCGGCGTGACATCAGGCGAGAACCAGAGATTCTTTTTACCGACCTTGCCGAGGCTTTTTGCGAATTGTGCGCGCTCACGCTCGCGGAAACGCAGGACCATTTCCTTGCAGCCGCCCCAGCCGGGAATGATACCGACGCCGACTTCCACTAAACCAGTATAGGTTTCCGCGTGCGGCTGGACCGCATCGGAGGCCAGCAGAATTTCGCAGCCACCACCGAGCGCGAGGCCTGATGGCGCCGAAACAACCGGGAACGGCGCGAATTTAAGGCCCATGAATACACGTTGTCCGCGCGCGACGAATTCCTCAACCTGCGGCCACATGGCGATATTGATCATGAAGGCGGCAACGCCGAGATTGGCCCCGGCGGAGAAATTCGACGCCTCGTTATAAACGACCAACGCCTTGTATTGTTTTTTACCCCCCGCTTCCGCGGGGGCAGGCTTGCCGATGAGCTTGATGGTTTCTTCAAGCAGGTCAAAAATCTGCTCGTCGAACGTATTCATCTTCGATGTTTTTTCGAAACACAGAACGCCGTCGCCGACATCCCAGACTTTGGCCGAGCCGTTTTTGAGAACGGGTTTGGAGGAGAGCTTGATATCCGATAGCAGCAGCACACCGTCCGGGCGTTTGACGTCGTGATATTTGCCATCGGTGCCGAAGTACTGGCGCTTGCCGTTTTCGATGCGGTAGAACGTGCCGTCGCCGAGTTTTTTCAGCAGCGCGGGCACTTCGATGCCCTCTTCTTTTAATTTCGCGGCGAGCCACGCGGGGCCGAGCGCATCCATCATCTCGAACGGGCCGGATTTCCAGTTATAGCCGAGCTTCATGCCGTCATCGACCTCGACAATCGTATCGGCAACTTCGGGCACGAGAAAAGCAGCATAAGCCAGCGTCTGGCTCAGCACTTTCCATGCATATTTGCCGCCGATATCTTCGTGCGTCAGAACAGCCTTGAGGCCCTGCTTACCCGCATCCATCGAGGCGAGTTTTGGTTTATCCGATTTCACGTACTGCGATTCACTGAAAGACGCGGCATTGATTTTGAGAGCCTGTTTTTCTTTTTTCACCGCGGGATCTGGATTCAGACGGTAGAAACCGCCCTTGCCTTTGCGACCCGTGTAGCCTTCCCTGATCATGCCGTGCACGAACGGATGGTCGACGAAAATTTTGCGGTAGGGATCGTCTTTTTCCAGCGTGGATAATAATGATGCCGAAAGTTTCGGCATCAAATCAATGCCCACGAGATCAATCAGACCAAAAATACCCGTCTTCGGAATGCCGACAGGTTTCGACATGATAGCGTCGGCGGCCTCGATGGAAATTTTCTGGTTCACGGCTTCGTTTACCGCGACGGTGAGCCAGAACACACCGAGGCGGTTGGCGATAAAGCCCGGCGTATCGTTACATTGCACGACGCCCTTGCCGAGTTTTACATCGCAGATCTCACGGATGGTGTCGACGGCATCCTTACGTGTGTTCTTGCCGACCACCAATTCCAGCAGGCGCATATAACGCGGCGGGTTGAAGAAGTGTGTGATCATAAAATCGCGTTCAAAATCCTTGCCGATGCCTTCGACAAGTTTGTGCAGCGGAATGGTTGAAGTATTCGAGGTGATGATCGAGCCTTTTTTGCGGACCTTGTTCAGTTTCTCATAGGTCGCGTGCTTGATTTTCAGATCTTCCAGAACAACCTCAATGATCCAGTCGACGTCTTTTAATTGATCTAAATCGTCCTCTAAATTGCCCGGAGTAATCAGTTTGGCATTTGATTTGCGCATGAACGGCGCGGGGTCGGCCTTGAGCATTTTCTCGATCGCGCCCTTGGCGAGCATGGAGCGGTCTTTGGCGTCTTTGGGCACGATATCAAGGAGAAGCACGGGAAGCCCGGCATTCGCGACCTGCGCGGCAATGCCGCTGCCCATCACGCCGGAACCGATGACGGCTACTTTTTTAATTTCCATTATTATCCTCATTAAATTCTTTGCACGCTTTCATAAATTTAAATCCAAGCGGAGTTATGCTTGCATAAGTAGCGTAAGTGTATCGTCTTGTTTGTCTATCTGCTTTCAAGGTTTGTACTTTAATTAAACCCAAATGTTGCATATGGGTTAGAAGTTCAAAATTTTCTTTGGCTGCTTTAGATTTTCTTCCCTTTTCAGAAAGAGTAGCGGAAGAGATTAAAAACATATTTGGTTCACTCTCATAATCAGTGACCTGTTTAGAAAAACTCCCATAATCTTCATCATCGCATGTAAGATTTATAAAATCTTCATGAGGATCATAATTATCTTTTAAAGCCCGCTCATATATAGCCTCTAAAAGATTTGCACCATTGGAGCTAAGCTCTTTAAGAATATTTACAAAGATAGCATTTTCATTATTGACGCTTTCGCCAGCTAGAAGATTAGCCCACATATCTTGTATCTTTGGATTATTCTCGATCGAAGCACCATCGATAAATCTTGAAAGAAATTTTTCTGAAATGGGTTGCGGATCATAACCATTTTTTTCGAGGATATCTTTTGCTTTTTCAATAATTTGGAATAGGCATTTTAAGCGAAAAAACGCGATTTGATCTGATAAAAGGGCTGCTCCTAAACCAAATGGTTCGAAAATTTTTCCTGCAGCCTTTAAAAGAGTTTGTTGGCTTTCTTCAGATACGTCAACGTTTACATTTAATTTTGCAGGCAGCATTAATCAACGGACTCCAGAATCGTCGCGACGCCCTGGCCGCCGCCGATGCACATGGTAGCGAGCGCGTATTTTTTCTTTTCGCGCTTGAGCAGTGATGCCGCCTTACCTGTAATCCGTGCGCCCGATGTGCCGAGCGGGTGGCCCATGGCGATTGCACCGCCGTCGATGTTCACTTTCTTCTCGTCCAGCCCGAGTTCTTTCAGAACCGCGAGGCTCTGCGCGGCAAACGCTTCGTTGAGTTCGGCGATATCGATGTCGGAGAGTTTCAGCCCTGCGCGCTCCAGCGCTTTCTTCACCGCAGGCACCGGGCCGATGCCCATGATCTCCGCCGCGCATCCTGCCGTCGCGATGGATTTGATCCGCGCCAGGATGGGGAGCTTGTTTTTCTTTGCGTATTCCTCGGAGGCCACCAACACAGCCGCCGCGCCATCGGTCAAAGGCGAAGCCGTTCCTGCCGTCACAGTCCCCTTCTCATCGAAGGCGAGTTTCAGAGCGGCCAGAGCTTCCAGCGTCGTTTCCGGGCGGATGGTGCCGTCCGTCTTTACATCACCAATAGGAACAATCTCATCCTTGAACCTGCCGTCGGCGGCGGCTTTCGCTGCTTTTTGCTGCGAGTTCAGGGCGAATTTCTCCTGCTCGGCACGGCTGATTTTATATTGCTTGGCGAGATTTTCCGCCGTTTCGCCCATCGAGATATAGGCCTGCGGGTAAAGCTTGCCCAATTCCGGGTTCGGCATCGGGTTAAAGCCGCCCATGGGGATACGGGTCATGGATTCGACCCCGGCGCAGATAAACACCTCGCCCGCGCCCATCTGGATCTGCCCGGCGGCGGCATGGATGGAGGTCATGGAGGAGCCGCAAAACCTATTGATAGTCTGGCCGCCGATGCTCACAGGCAGGCCTGCCAAATTCACCACGATCCGGGCGATATTGAAGCCCTGCTCAGCCTCCGGGAAGGCGCAACCCATGATGAGGTCCTCGATATCGTCCGGCTTTACGCCCGTTTCCCTGACCAGGGCCTTAATGACGGCGGCGGCCATGTCGTCGGGCCGGACTTTCGCCAGATCCCCCTTATTCGCGAGATGCATGGGGGAGCGTTTAAAGGCGCAGATAACGACAGATTTTTGCATAGGTGGGGTCTCCAGGAGGGATAATCAGTAATTTTCAGTAGTTTATAATGATATAGGCCAATGGTCTATGGGTTTCGAGCGGGCTTACCCCCCGTTTCGGCCTTTCGCCCATACGCATATTCTATTTGACACTGACGCGCCTAACCCTTAGGAAATAACGAGATTTTACCGCTTCATCGAAGGAGAATACCAGTGAGCGCAGCATTAGACGCCAGAGGCCTGAAACGCGTATGCGTGGGTTGCGGAATTCGTTTTTACGACCTGAACAAACGCCCGATCAACTGCCCGAACTGCCAGGCGGAATTCAGCGGCGAAATCAAATTGAAATCACGCCGCGGCCGCGCCGCCATCGACGCTGCCGAAGCTGAAAAAGCGCTGAAGGCAAAAGCCGTTCCTGTTGCCAACGACGATCAGAATTCCGATGTCGAGGCCCGCGATGAAGATGTCGTAAGCTTAGAAGACGTCGAAGCGTTGGAGAATGCCGATGCGGACGACGCTGATGAGATCGAAGTCGAAGACGACGATATCGGCAGCCTCGAGGAAATCGAGGAAGAAGGCGACATCGAAGTTCCGGACGACAAGGGCAAGGAATAACGCCTGCCGCTTTACAGCGCACGCGCCATTCTGCCCGGTGATATCAGCGAGCCTGATGTCCAGGCGATCACACAGAAATTCGAAAATCTCGACGTTTCCGTCAGCATTCACCGCGAGTACGACGGTGGCGACTGGCTTGTGCTTTGCGCTTCCGAACATGAGATAGATGCGGCCCAACTTTCTGCCGTTATTCCCGGCGCCTGGTCTTTCGAGCAAATTCCCGACACTGACTGGCTCGCTGCCAGCTACAAACAATTCCCCGCTTTCGAGGTCGGGCCGTTTTTTATTTACGGTTCGCACCACGATAGCGGCGTTCCGGGTGATAAAACCGGATTGCAGATAGACGCCGCCACCGCGTTCGGCTCCGGCGAACACGGCACCACGAAGGGTTGCCTGCTCGCGATGCTGGATCTGAAAGAGTCCGGCGTGTGCCCATGGAACGTGCTCGATATCGGCACGGGCTCGGGCATTCTCGGCATCGCGGCCTGGAAACTCTGGAAGACACCGGTGCTGGCGACGGATAATGACGAAGAAGCCACGCGCGTCGCCGCACGGCACCGCGATCTCAATCAGATTCCCGGCGATGAAACGGGCATGGCCTGCGTAACGGCTGACGGCTTCTCTGCCGATTCCGTGCAGGCGAAAAAACCGTTCGATCTGATCATCGCCAATATACTGGCCGTGGTTTTGCGCGAAATGGCGCATGAACTTCTGGCCTGCACGGACAAAAACGGTTTTGTTATTCTCTCGGGAATTTTGAATGCGCAGGCGCAAGAAATTCTGGATGTTTATGAACCGCTCGGATTCGCCTTAAGAAACCGTTTCGATATCGGCGAATGGTCAACGCTGGTTCTGCAAGCTATAGATTGATTTTATCATTTCATGACAAAATACGACGGCGTAAGACGACCAGATATAACAGCACAAAATAGAATAAATATAATTCTACCACTTCGCTGCCGCGCGCGAAAACCGGCACGCCCAAAGCTTCGCTTAGTTTATCGCCAGCTTCTACAGTAAGCGTGATGAATGCCGTCAGCCAGAGAATATCCGGCGGATAGATGATTTCAAATTTTTTGGGCAGCAATGAAGGCTTGAAACGCCGCGCCAGCGGAATCAAAATCCCGCCGCCGATCACGCCAATTAATAATAAAATACGCGGCTTCTGGTCGAACCATGATGACGTGTTATGCAGATTGGTTTCGCCCTGGTCGTTGAGATGCGCCCAGAACTCCGGCGTCGACCATTGCACGAATTTCTGGCCCCAACTGACTTCCTCGCCCGCGACGTAAAAGCAACAGATTGCAGCCAGCGCGGTCCATGCCGCAAGCGATTTCTGTTTACGGTCCATGCGCAGCAGCGTCATCACCGCGACAAAAAACGCGGCAACCAAAATCAGGAATTCGACAAATTCATGCGGTCCTTGCTCCGAATGCAGCAGCATCAGCACATCGTGCGAGAGAAAAATCTCCATGGGGATCTGCAGGGCCATAACGGCCAGCGGCACCCAGAGCCACCAGATTTTGCTTAATGGTTTTTCGGAATGTTCCATTGTTCCTGTTTAGGCCACCCTCACCTGTTTGGCAAGGTCACCGGCAATCCCGTGCGCTAATCGTGCGATGAAATCGACTGCGCGACCTTGGCTGTGTAGGCCATGAACAAAGCCGACAGCAGGAACATGCCGTGGATCGCCAGTTGGTAATTAATAGCAATCGGGTCCATATGCTCGACATTGATAAAGGTCTTGAGCAGGTGAATCGACGAAATCCCGACCAGCGCCAGCGCCAGCTTGATTTTCATCGTGTTGGCGTTCACGTGCGACAGCCATTCCGGGATATCAGGGTGATCGTCAACTTGTAGGCGAGAGACGAATGTTTCATAACCGCCGATAATCACCATCACAAGAAGATTGGAAATCATGACCACGTCAATAAGACCCAGAACGATCAGCATGATTTCGCTTTCGCTCGTATGGCTGAGATCCGTCAGCAGATGAACCACTTCTATAATGAAGTGATAGACATAGACGCCCTGCGCGATGATCAGGCCGAGATAAAGCGGCGCCTGCATCCAGCGGCTTGAGAAAATGATATGGGCGAGAAAGCCTTCGGAGGCTTTTCTGCGGTCGGATTTGCGTCTTTTGGTGTTAAGCGGCTGGGTCTCTGCGGACATGAAATAATTCCCTGTAATTTTTTGTTATGCGCTTTGTTAGCAGGGATTTTGTCCTGCAACAAGCACCTATTCCACCGTCACCGATTTCGCAAGATTGCGCGGCTGGTCGACGTCAGTGCCCTTGGCGACGGCGACGTGATAGGCGAGAAGCTGGATGGGAATCGCATAGAGAATCGGCGCGATGAAGGGGTGAATGTCGCCCAGCGTGATGGTCCAGCTCGCCTGTGATTTCAGGGCTTTTGTGCCTTTTTCATCCGAGATCAGCAGCACCTTGCCGCCGCGCGCGATGGTCTCCTGAATATTCGACGCGGTTTTTTCAAACAGCGCGTCGGAAGGCGCCAGCGCCACGACCGGAACATTCGCATCGATCAGGGCAATCGGACCGTGCTTCATTTCACCGGCGGCGTAGCCTTCGGCATGAATGTAGGAAATTTCCTTCATCTTCAGCGCGCCTTCCAATGCCAGCGGATACATGCCGCCGCGACCCAAATAAAGCATGTCGCGCGCATCGACGATTTTCTTGGCGATGTTTTCAATGTCCTTGTCGTGTTGCAGGATTTCTGCGGCGATTGCCGGCACACGGCGAAGTTCCTCGCCGATTTCCTTGAGAGTCGCGATATCGATAGCTTTCTTTTCCCGCGCGGCGGCGAAGGCCATGCAGGCCAGCGTCGTGATCTGCGTCGAGAAAGCTTTCGTCGAAGCGACGCCGATTTCGGGTCCTGCCAACGTATGCAGAACCATGTCGGATTCGCGCTCGATGGTGGATTCGATTGTATTAACGATGGAAAGAATTTTCTGCTTCTGGCGTTTGCAGTACCGAAGCGCTTCAAGCGTGTCGAGCGTTTCCCCGGATTGCGAAACAAAAATCGCCAGGCCATTTTCCGGCAGCGGCGCTTCGCGATAACGGAATTCAGACGCAACATCGATCTCGCAGGGAATTCGTGCCACGCGCTCGAACCAGTATTTCGCGACCATGCAGGCATAAAACGCCGTGCCGCAGGCGACCAGCGTTACACGCGGCGCGGTAACGATTGCGGCCAGGATATCATCAGGAATATTCACGCGGCCTGTCGCCGGGTTGATGAAAGAATTCAGCGTGTCACCGATGACGGCGGGCTGCTCGTAAATTTCCTTCAGCATGAAATGCGGGTATTCGCCTTTGCCGGTGGATGCGCCGCTCTGCGCGGTGATGCGGATTTCGCGTTTGACGATTTCGTTGTCGTTGACATAGACAGTTGCCCCGGCGCGGGTAACTTTCACGCGGTCCCCATCTTCGAGGAAGCAGATTTTTTTGGTCAAGGGCGCCAGCGCATAGGAATCGCTTGCGACAAACATTTCGCCGTCGCCGTATCCGACCGCGAGTGGTGTGCCCTGCCGCGTGCCGATCATCAAATCATGCTCGCCCGCGAAAATCATCACGACGGCGAATGCGCCTTTCAGCCTTCCAAACGCGGTGTTGGCGGCTTCCTGCGGCTGCATCCCCTGCTTCATGTAGTGCGTGACGAGGTGAACGATGACCTCGGTGTCGGTGTCGGTTTCGAACCGCGCCTGGGATTGCTCAAGCTCTTCTTTCAGCTCGGCGTAATTTTCGATGATGCCGTTATGGACGACCGCGACATGCTCGCTCGCATGCGGGTGCGCATTTTTCTCGTTCGGCAATCCATGCGTCGCCCAGCGCGTGTGGCCGATGCCGACCGTCCCGGCCAGCGGCGAGGATTTCAGTTTTTTGTCGAGATTGACCAGCTTGCCTTCGGCGCGCAGGCGCGTGATGCCGTTTTTATCCAGCGTCGCGATGCCCGACGAATCATAGCCGCGATATTCAAGTCTACGCAGCCCCTCGACCAGCAAAGGTGCCGCCTGTTTTTCACCGAGAATTCCAATTATTCCGCACATTCTAAATCACCGCTTTCCTAAAACTCTCTGCACACATGTCTGACCATGCGGCCTTCGAAAATATACTGGCAGCCGGTCAGGTTGATCCATGCGCTGCATTTGCCGATTTTATACTGGAGCTGGTCGATGTCAGTTCCGTTGGGGTCGAGCAGAAACTTTTCGAATTTTTTCTCGACGCCTTCCTTGCTGAACTGCGCGAGGCACAGCCCCTCGCATTCTTCGCTGACCGTGCATTCTTCGCCTGCGTCCTTCGTAGGGATTTTGCATTCAGGCTGGCCGTTGAGCGGGAAGTTCCAGACGTTCCCGTCGCCTTCGCATTTTTGCTTGAGCTTCATGACCACTTCCGGGAACGGCGTGCCAGCACGGAATTTGTCGATGTCCTCTGCCTTGAACTGCATGGGCAACGAAGCGAAAATAAATTTTTCATCCTGCTGCATGATGATCGCCTCATAAATCGCGCCTTTTTTGCGCGGGTAGAGATCGCAGGATGCCAGCGTTTGCGAAATTTTTATGTCGCGCGGCGCGGCGCTTTCCTGCTTCCTGTAATCGCTGAAAATCCGGATCGTCATTTCGACGCCGACGGAAGATTTATCCGTGCTTTGCGGGTTGATGAGGGCCGTGTCCAGAACCTCGACGACGCCGACGTAATAGGCCGTATCGATTGCAGTGCGGTAGGCATTCTCCGCGAAGCCGGCCAGCGCGGAAGATGGCAGCAGCAGGACCAGCAATGTCAAAAGGGCCTTTTTCATGCATGAAACCTAGCAATTCCGGGCTGGAAAACAAATCACGAAGTTTTACGGAATGTTACGGGAAAACCCGGCGAAAACGGCCTAAAACGCCGTCAGGTCGGCCTGGCTCAAAACCATGAGCGACTTGCCGCCAGCTTCGGGGTAGAAGAGGTAAGAGTCCTGCTGTTTCTCGGCGACGATCCAGTCGCCCATCAGGACCGGGTAGGCCTTGACCAGCTTCCAGTTCCGGCCGTCGCGCACATAGATGGCCGCATCGGAGCTTTTAACGCCGGAGGTGTAGGAGCGGTAGGCAAAGGCGAAATCGTGGCCCTCGAATTCGGCCTCATCCAGGCGTCCGCCGCCCCAGGTCGACGTTTCGGTCCAGCGGCGCAGTTCATCAATCGAGGCGAATTCCCTGCCGAAGCTGGCGGTCACCGGGCCGGAAGACGCATTTTCTACGCCCACCGTCCGCTCCAGCGCGCTCATATCCTGTTCGAATCCCTCGCATGCCAAAAGCGGCGTTACGGGGAGCAGACACAGGAGAATCGTCAGCCAGAACTTCATGGTTTTTGAATAGCAAAAGGACGAGGTGAAAAACAGGGGTGCGCGCGGTTTTTTATCTTTTGTGCGCAGAATTCGGGCCTATTGGCAGCTGGCGTTTTCATCCGGATCGAAGCGCCAGAATTCGTGCGTATCGGCACTGCCGCCGAACAGGACCGGGTAATTGTCGGGATTCGATTCCATCTGGAAACGATATTCGTGCGCCTCGCCGCTCTGGGTCGTGGTTTCCAGTTTCCACATCTGGATGGCATCGGCCATGGCAACGACTTTCTTGAGCTCCCCCGTCTCGATCACGCCGCCGACGCAGCGCTTGACCATCAGGCTGCATTCATAAAGCCTTGCCGTCGCCGCTCCCGCATACATTTCTTCCGCCGTCGGGACTGCATTATCGCTTTTTTTGTAACCGGTGATAACAAAGCTTCCCTCCATGAATTGCTTGAGGTCGTTCGCATTGCAGGGATCGGCCTCCAGTTGCTTGAGGTTGCGCAAGAGAGGCGTCGGACGGTCTTCCGCCGCAGCGGGAAATGAAATGAAAACAATCAGTGCTGCGAGCAGAAAGCGTTTCATTATTTTTTCTTTCCTGATTTATTGTCTGATTTTTTACGGGCGCGGTTTTCCGAGGCCCAGTCCTTACGTGTTTCCACTTCGCCGCGCTCAATGGCGAGTGCGTCGTCGGAAATATCACCTGTAATCGTCGATCCTGCCGCGATGAATGCGCCTTTTCCAATACTGAGCGGCGCGACGAGATTGACATTCGAGCCGACCATCGCGCCATCGCCGATGATTGTCTTGTGCTTGTCGAAGCCGTCGTAATTCACGGTGATAGCACCGGCGCTGAAATTCACATCCTCGCCCATCACGGTGTCGCCGACGTAAGCCAGATGGTTGATCTTGCTGCCCGCGCCGATTTTCGATTTCTTGATTTCGACAAAATTGCCGACGCGGCTTCCCTCGCCGATATCCGTACCGGGACGCAGGCGTGCGAACGGACCGATGCTCGCTCCCTCGCCGATAACCGCGCCCTCAATGTGCGAGAACGCGCGAATGATTGCGCTGCTCCCGATCCTGACACCAGGACCGAAAAATACGTTGGGTTCGATCACGACATCGGCGCCGAATACCGTGTCATGATGCAATGTCACACTATCGGGATCGATCATCGTCACGCCATTATTCATCACGGTTTCACGGAGGCTTTCCTGCGCCGTTTTCTCAAGCGCGGCGAGGTCGTTGCGTGAATTGCAGCCGCGCACTTCGTCTGTGTTTTTTGTCACGTAAACTTTTGTGACTGCTTTGTCCTTGGCGGCGATGGCGGGCAGATCGGTGATGTAATATTCCCTGGCGGCATTCTTGTTCTGCACCTTGGCCAGCCACCTTTCCAGCTTCGTGCCATCAATGCAGAACGCGCCGGTATTGATCAGTTTTATCTCACGCTCTTTCGCGCTGGCATCCTTATGCTCGATGATTTTTTTCAGAGTGCCGCTTTTATCCGCGACGATGCGGCCCAACCCATCCGCGCAGCAGACTTCCGCACCCAAAACTGTAATGCCCGCCTTTTTATCCCGGCGAAGGGAAACGAGATTTTCCAGCGTTTCCTTCGTAATCAGCGGCGCATCACCGACCAGAACCAGCACATCGCCCTTGAAATTTTTAAGTTCCGGCAGCGCCATGCGGAGCGCGCCCGCCGTGCCGTCGCGCATTTTCTGAATCACGCTCGCATGCGGCTTTACGGCCTGCTGCAGTTCCGGCATGCCGGGCCCGGCAACGACGATTATTTTCTGCGGCGATAATTTTTCCGCCGTTTTGATCAGCCATTTGATCATCGGCAAGCCTGCCAGTTCGTGCATGACTTTCGGCTTCACGGATTTCATGCGCGTACCCTGACCGGCGGCAAGAATAACGATAGCAAGTTGGTTTTTGCTCATGAGTGGGTTCTACTCTTTCTCGCGCCCGTCGGCAACAACGGTCCGCTGCCCGTCCGAGAACTCGGCCAGGTGCATAAACAAAACGCCGTACGACGTGCTCACACGGATTTTCACCGGAACGGCCGGGTCGCCGCCTTTAAGCTGCGACGCCCACATGGTCGGCATGGTGCCGCGCAGGCGCCCCTGCTCCTGGATCGACATCCAGCCGCGCGGTTTTTTGTGCCACTCGCCGGCGACAGGCTTGACCTCGATGATGCATTCAGAGGCAGCGCCCTTGAAGATGTTGTACTTGGTGGGTGCGAGCTCGGCGATTCCCTTATGCGTGAAGACTTGTTTGAAGCGACGCTTGCCGTCGAACACTTCCTCGGTGCCTTTGCACTCGCCTCCATTGCCGACTGCCTCGAGCACATTGAGCGCCGCCGAGAGCGCATCGGTCGTTCCTTCAGTTATTTCAGGATTTAAATCGGGTTTATCTTCAGGCGCCTTTCCATCCAGCGTTTCGGTCAAACCGAGGAAATGGCCGTTGCGCGCATATCTGTAATCCTTAATTTCCTTTTCGCCGCGCCAGATCGCCGTCGAGCGGTGCGACTCCGGCTTGAACGTGCCGTCCTTCTCAACCCAGCCATGGCTTTCGAAAATGCCTTCCCACGGGGCCATCTTGCCGAGGAAACCGCGCGTCTTGGCCTCCAGCACCACATCATAGCGCCCCTTATTGGTTTTTATCTCTAACCTGGCCTGCAGTGCATGGATGCCGCCCGCATAGACCTCGTAAACCGCGTTTTGCGTGCCCGCCCAGGCGGGCGCAGGGATCGTCAAGGCCAGCATGGCCAGGAAGGGTGTCAGGGATTTCAGGGACATAAGGCCTCCAGACCCTTAAAATACCAGTAAACGGGCGGTTGTCCACACAAGCCGTCTTATTTATAGTGCTTTTGAAGTTTTACGGGCTGTCCCCTTAAAACCCTTTGAACACAGCATTTAGACACAGGATTTACCATGGCCGCCGCCGCCCAGCACTCCCCCGCCGACCTGCAAAAGATCATCGATGCCGGATGGGAGAAACGCGCCGACATCAATGCCGAAACCCGCGGCGAGGTCGCCCACGCGGTGGAAGACGCGCTGCTTTTGCTCGATTCCGGCAAGCTGCGCATCGCCGATAAAAGCTCCGGCAAATGGGTGGTCAATCAGTGGCTGAAAAAAGCCGTGCTGCTGTCCTTCCGCCTGCACCCGAACCGTATCATTCCCGGGGCCCCGCGCTCTTCGTTCTGGTACGACAAGGTCGAGGGCAAATTTTCCGGCTGGGGCGAAAATGAATTCAAGGCGGCGGGATTCCGCGCCGTGCCCGGCGCGATCGTGCGCCGCAGCGCCTATATCGCGAAGAACGTCATCCTGATGCCGAGCTTCGTCAATGTCGGGGCTTATGTCGATGAAGGCACAATGGTGGACACATGGGTGACAATCGGAAGCTGCGCGCAGGTCGGAAAAAATTGCCACATCTCCGGCGGCGTCGGACTTGGCGGCGTGCTTGAGCCGCTGCAGGCCGATCCGGTTATCATCGAAGATAATTGCTTTGTTGGCGCGCGCTCGGAAATCGTCGAGGGAGTCATCGTCGGTGAAGGCTCGGTCATCTCGATGGGCGTGTTCATCGGACAGTCGACAAAAATCGTCAACCGCGAAACCGGCGAAGTTATTTTCGGACGCGTGCCGCCTTATTCCGTCGTCGTGCCGGGAACGTTGCCGGGCAAGCCCTTGAAAGACGGCAGCCCCGGCCCCAGTTTAGCCTGTGCCGTCATCATCAAGCAGGTCGATGAGAAAACCCGCAGCAAAACGGGAATCAATGAATTACTCAGAGACTAATTTCATGTCCGTTATAGAACTCGCCAAGAAACTCATTGAATGCCCATCCGTGACGCCTGCGGATGCGGGCGCGCAGGATTATCTTGCGAAACATTTGAAGGCGCTCGGCTTCGAGGTTTTTCATTTACCTTTTGGAGACGTGCCGAATTTGTTCGCGCGCATCGGCAACGGCGCGCCACATATCTGTTATGCCGGACATACAGATGTCGTGCCGCCGGGCCCGGCCGGGCAATGGACCTATGGCCCCTTCACGCCGACGGTTGCGGATGGAAAATTATACGGGCGCGGCTCCAGCGACATGAAAGGTTCGGTTGCAGCATTCGCAACAGCAGCAGCAGCCTACATTCAGCAGCACGGCGCGCCGAAAGGCTCGATCTCGATGCTGATCACGGGCGATGAAGAAGGTCCGGCTACACACGGTACGGTTAAAGTCCTTGAATGGATGGCGCAGCACGGCCACACACCGGATGTCTGCCTCGTGGGTGAACCGACAAATCCTTCCGTGCTCGGCGAAGAAATCAAAATCGGGCGGCGCGGGTCGCTGTCCGGCACCATCACCGTGCATGGCAAGCAAGGCCACGTCGCTTACCCGAAACTTGCCGACAATCCCGTGCCGCGTATCGTGCGTTTGCTCGATGCGCTGGCCAATCACAAATTCGACAAAGGCACGAAATTTTTCCAGCCGACAAATCTTGAAATCACGACTGTCGATGTCGGCAACACTGCGACCAATGTTATTCCGCAAAGCGCAAAGGCGATGTTCAATGTGCGCTTCAACGATAAATGGACGCGGGAAACAATCGAGGGAAAAATTCGCGCGGTTCTTGATAAAGTTAAAGAACCCTACATAGCTGATTTCCGCATCGATGGATCGAGAAGCTTTCTGACCAAGCCCGGCGCATGGTCGGCCTTGGTACGCGACGCGGTAAAAGATGTTACGGGCAGAACACCTGAATACACCACCAACGGCGGCACATCGGATGCGCGCTTTGTTGTGGAATATTGTCCTGTCGTTGAATTCGGGCCGATCAACGCCACGATCCATCAGATCAACGAGAACGCCGAAGTGAAGGTGTTAGAGGATCTCACGCGCGTTTATGTGCGCGTGTTAGAGCTTTATTTCAAAAGCTGATTAATTTTCTTTCGAGAATTGTATTACGGCTTCGGCGATGTCGTCAGGCAGCGTGACGCGGCGTTGCGATGAAACCTGCGTGTAGTCGGCCTGGCCGAAAGGAATTCCAACGCCCGCGCCGCGTAAGTTTCCGGTCGTCAGCGAAACATAAAGCAGTTCCGCGCGGCGGCCTTCCGAGCCGAACAACACGTCGCTCACACTGCCGATTTTGCGGCCGCTTGCCGTCCAGACTTCAAGGCCCTTCATCTTGCTCAGGGCGTATGTGTCTTCCTCGCCGGCGGCGGTTTCGATTTCAGCCAACATGCTCGGATAAAGATTTTCGATTTCCTTGGCGTCGAACGCCATGGCGTAGCCGTTCGCAACACTTTTTACATTGAAAGATCCGTAATTCACGAAAACCGGGCGGCCCAGTTTCATACGGTCGAAATCGACATCGATATAGGCGATGTTACCGTTCTCGTTGATCACGATATCGCGGATGCTGCCGACGACCTTGCTCTTGCGGTCGAGCATGCGGCGCTTGAGAATATCCGAGGCACTTTCATATTGCGGGCTCTGGAGCGGATCGATGCGGTTCAGCGTCGTAATCTGCTGGGTCTTGGGGTTATAGACAGCAGCACCGGCATAGGCGGACGTGGCCGCAAAGCACACCAGCAGCGTTACGATGAAAAGACGGGTGATCGAAAAAGCGGATAAACGCATGGAAATCTCCTGCAAAACAGGCTTTTGTTCTATCTGAAAAGGGTGCGGGGCGCAAGCTTTTTTCATAATAATTATAGCACGCCAACGACTGGCAAACTATTACGTTCCCTTTTGATTTAATTCAATTTTTCTCTAATTTCAGTCACACAATTGTATGCAATGGTTAACGTCATAAGGGCCTAATAATCGACCCTGACAAGCGTGAGACCATCGGGTGGCGCGGTCGGGCCGCCTTTTGTCCGGTCGCGGGCCTCGAGGGCGGTTTTGACGTCGCCCGGCTTCCATTTCCCCTCGCCGACCATCACCAGCGTCCCGGTGATATTCCGCATCATGTGATGCAGGAAAGAGCGCGCCTCGGCCTCGATCAGAATTTCGCGCCCGCCGCTTTCGTCGTAATCTTTTTCTGTGATTTCAAGACGGTCCAATGTCCGCTCCGGCGATTTCGCCTGGCATTCCGAATCCCTGAACGTCGTAAAATCGTGATGGCCGAGAAGATGCTTCGCCGCCTCTTTCATCGCCGCGACATCGAGTGGGCGTTTGAAGTGCCAGACGAGGCCCTGCTCGAAGGTCGGGAACGCCGAGCGATTTAAAATCCGGTACTGGTACAATTTATTCTTCGCATTGAACCGGGCATGGAAATCACCCGGCACTGTTTCGGCCTTGATGATGCCGATGGGCTGCGGCTTGAGATGCGCATTCAGCGCCTTCATCAAATCGAAGCCTTCGAGTTTCCGCGTGCCGTAATCAAGATCGAAATGCGCGACCTGGCCTTTCGCGTGCACGCCTGCATCGGTGCGGCCTGCGACATGAATGGTGATGTCTTGCTGGCAGAATTTTTTGATCGCTGCTTCGATCGCCGCCTGCACACTTGGCACGCCCTCTTCCTGGCGCTGCCAGCCGGAATAATTCGTGCCGACATATTCAATGGTGAGTTTCCAGCGGGTCATGAAGCGCGCCTCTGCAAAAGCATTTTTATATTCTCGTAATTAACGATTAAACACCCTCCGGCGATCAAGGCCGCACCGATACCGATCATGGGCGTGGCCGGGCCAAAGCCGAAAGCAGCCAGAAGCAATGAAGTTGCCAGCGGCAAAAAATAGCAGATCGAAGCAAGAAGCACGACATCGCCATGCTTCATGCCGTAATCCCACATCAGGTACGATATGCGCGCGACGCCAAGAATAATGATGATCATCCATTCAAAATTTCCAGGCCACACAGTCGGCTCAAACGCAAAATGCAGTACAAAACATATGGCTGAAAAAATCAGGAAAACCGGCGCGAGGAAACCAACGGGATAACTTATCCTTTTCGCGTAAGCTGAATAAGCGGACCACAGCGATGCCGAACCAATTGCGAGCGCGTGACCGAAATGGAAATCGCCGAACAACGGCACATCGCCCGTTGGCATGAAGATGGCGACGACACCTGCGAAACTGACAATACCGCCGAAAATCTGGATCGCCGTCACGCGCTCGTTATGAAGAAGCGCGGTAAAAACGATCAATAGCACCGGCCAAGTGTGATTGAGGATATTCGCCTCGAAAAACGGCACAAGACTGTAGGACACAAAAAGTATAATCGTATAAATTCCCGCCGTGCCCAGCCAGAATAAGTAATACTTCACCGGCTGACGCCAATAAGAGCGAATATCTTCGCCATTATATAACTGCAGAAACGTCATCGAAACATAACCGAAGAAAAAAATCAGACCGACAAATTCCACCGGTGGAAGCGCCGTTATATAAGCCACGAGCAATGTCGTCACGCACCATATCAGTACGGCACCAAGTCCAGTCAAAGTCCCTTTCATGTGAAAATCCCACCGACTTTCAGGTAACCGCCATTCACGGCGGCAGAGAAATCCATCGCATTCTTGCCTTCCGGCTGGATCTTCAGAATTTTCAAGCCGTGGCCGATATTGCCGTGACGGTCGAGAATTTCGCCGGGATTGCCTTTCGCGGGTGAAATTTCCGCCGCAAGAATCCTGATGCGTTTGCCTTCGAATTCTGCCCAGGTGCCGGGCCATGGGTTAAGCGCGCGGATCTGGCGGTCGATCATGGCGGCACTCAGGCTCCAGTTAATTTTCCCGTTCTCTTTTTTCAGCATGGGCGCGTAGGTGCTGTCGTCGTTCTGTTTTGTTGATTTCAGCGCGCCGTTTTTGGCAAGCTCATCTATTGCCTTCATAATCATTTTTCCGCCGAGCGCGGACAGTTCATCGTGCAGCGACGATGATGTCGTTTTGTCCGTGATCGCGATGCGCTCCATCGTAATCACAGCGCCCGTATCCAGCCCTTCATCCATCTGCATGAGCGTAATGCCGGTTTCGGAATCGCCCGACCAGATCGCGTGCTGGATAGGTGATGCGCCGCGCCAGCGTGGCAGCAAAGACGCATGAATATTGATGCAGCCATATTTCGGCGCGTCCAGAACAGCCTTCGGCAAAATCAGGCCATAGGCCGCGACAACCGCGACATCGGCGTTCAGTTTTTTAAACTCTTCTTGCGCGTCGGCGTTCTTCAGCGATTTGGGATTATAGACCGGAATACCGTTTTCTTCTGCATAGAGATGCACCGGCGATTTCTGCACCTGCTGACCGCGCCCCTTGGGTCTTGGCGGCTGCGAATAGACGGCAGGGATCTCATGACCTGCATCGTGCAGGGCTTTCAAAGCGGGAACCGCGAAATCAGGCGTTCCCATGAAAACAATACGGAGCGCACTCACTAGATGATTTCCTGTTTCTTGAGCTTTTCGACCCTGCGCAAAATCATGTTGCGCTTGAGCGAGGAGAGGTGATCGACGAACAGTACGCCGTCGAGATGGTCGATCTCGTGCTGCACACAGTGCGAAAGCAGACCTTCGGCTTCGAGCTCCGCGCTCTGACCGTCATAGCCGAGATATTTGACGCGGACGATGGCCGGGCGCTCGACTTCGGCATACTGGCCGGGGATGGAGAGACACCCTTCCTCCATGACGCTGATATCCTCGGACTCCCAGACGATTTCCGGGTTGGCCATGAATATAGGTTTAGGCGGCTCTTGCTCACCTTCCTTACGCTTTGCCAGATCCATCACCAGCACGCGGTTCAGCAATCCAATTTGATTTGCGGCGAGGCCGATGCCCGGTGCGTCGTACATGGTCTGGAGCATGCCGTCCATCTGCTTGCGCAGCGCGTCGTCCACCTTTGCAACAGGCTGCGCTACCGCTTTCAGAACGGGATCGGGAACGATGATGATCTTGTAAGGACTTGTCATGGAATTAATCTAGGCGCGTTTCTTCTGATGCTCAAGAAGCTCCGGTGCGGCAATTTCGCGGGGAGCATCATCGACGGCACCGAGATCGGGAATTTCTCTGCCACCCGTCTGCACGTGTAAATCCTTGAATTTGCGCGCGCCCGGAAGAAGCTTGGATTCCAGCGATCCGACGGCCTCGTTATAAGCGCTCACCGCCGTGCCGAGATTACGGCCCACTTTTTGCATCAACTCGCCAAACTTGGCGATACGGTTATAAAGATCGCTCGCCAGCAGTGCCACGCGCTGCGCCTCTTCTGCCATGCTTTGCTGCTGCCAGCCATGCATCGCCATGCGCAGCAGGCCCATGACCGTGGTGGGCGAGGCGAGAATAACATTGCTGTTCGCCGCATCCTCGATCAGGCCGGGATCGTTGCTGATCGCCATGCTATAGAGGCCTTCGGTCGGCAGGAACATGATGACGAATTCGGGCGAGTTGAAATTGCGCCAGTAATCTTTTGATCCCAGCGCCTTCAAATGCTCGCGCACCTTGCGCTTGAAGGTTTCGGACGCGTCGCGCTGCGCGGCTTCGGTGTCGGCCTTTTCAAGCGCGTCCCAGTAAGGCTCAATCGGTGCCTTTACGTCGATCACGATTTCAGCGCCGCCTGCCATGCGGATGATGAAATCGGGCCTCCGGCGTGTGCCGTCGCTGTTTACTGAAATCTGCTGGATGAAATGCTGGCCTTCGACCATGCCGGTGAGTTCTAAAGTTCTTTGCAGCTGCATTTCGCCCCAACGTCCGCGCGCGGCAGGATTACGAAGCGCTGAAACAAGATTCTGTGTTTCCTGGCGCAGCAAGCGTTGATCCTGCGCGAAATTTTTCAGTTGTGATTCCAGCCCTGCGCCAGCCTTGCCGAGATTTTCAATTTTCGATTCCATATCTTTCAGACTTTTTCCGATCGGATCGACCATGTCTGCAACCGCCTTCTGGCGTTTTTCAAGATCATGGGCGCCGTCTTTATGCGCTTCGCGCAAACGCTGCTCGGCGAGATTGAGGAACGCTTCATGCGCGGATTGCACGGCTTCGTGTGCCGTCAGTTTGAAACGTCCGCCGAACCATACGAAAAACGCGGCGGATACAAACGCGCCGATCACAAAACCCAAAGCTGTATAAATGGTTGCGTCCATGGTCATCTCTGCTAGCCTGTCAGAGACGGGATTATATATGGTCTTTTCAAAAATGGAAACAAATAGAGAACGTGGAAACGCCCTTATTTACGTACTCATCGCGATTGCGCTGTTCGCGGCGTTATCGATGACGCTCGGGCGCCAGACCGACACGGGCGAGGCTGCGAGTTTAAGCGATGAACGGGCCGAGCTTTACGCCACACAACTGATTGCCTATGCCGCGCAGGCCAAATCCTCGGTCGATCAGATGATGTTCTCGGGCGCGAATATCGCCACGCTTGATTTCGCATTGCCGGGCAGCGCCGGATACGATACGGGGACAACGACAGACAAAATCAAGCGCGTCTATCACCCGGACGGCGGCGGACTGATCGCGGAAGACCTACCTGAAGAAGCCGCCGCCTATACCGGGAACGACCCAGAAGCCGGATGGTATATGGGCCGCTTCAACAATGTCGAATGGACAAAACTGGGGCCCGGGAATACGGCGGGTCCGGGCGGCACGGAAGCGCCCTTTGAAGATGTCATTCTGGTCGCGTACGGCATCAATGAAAAAATCTGCGAGAAGATCAACGAGAAAGTCAAAGGATCGCCGGCCATTCCGCAGATGACCGCGAGCATCCGCAACGTGATGATCGATGATGTCTATCACACCGGCATCAATGTCAATCTCACGACCGTAACGCCGGGAACACCGGTCTGCGCCGATTGTCACAATGTCTCCACGCTTTGCGTCGAAGATCTGGCCGGAAATATTTTCGGATTTTACTCTGTATTGCTGGACCGCTAGATAATCCCGGCGATCATTTCCTGGAGCTCGGCAATTCCTCTTTTTTCCTCGGCGCTTGTCAGCAACGGTTCGGGATGCGCGGCGGTTCTGGTTTTTAATTCCGCCTTGACCGTTTCAACCATTTCTTCAAGATTTTCGGCCTTGTCGGTTTTCGTCAGGACCACGCGGTATGCCACTGCGGCTTCATCCATCATTTTCATTAGCTCGCGGTCGACGTCTTTAAATCCATGGCGGGAATCGATCAACAGCAGCACGCAGCGCAGCGTCGCGCGCCCGCGCAGATAATCGAAAATCAGCGCGTCCCATTCGGCTTTCCTGGTCTTGGAAACTTTCGCATAGCCGTAACCCGGCATATCGACGAGCAGGAATTTATCGCGGATCTTGAAAAAATTGAGTTGCTGCGTACGGCCCGGCGTGTTCGACGTGCGCGCCAGATCCTTGCGCCTCGTCAGCGCATTGATCAGCGAGGATTTGCCGACATTCGAGCGACCAGCGAAGGCAATCTCGGACAAGGTCGCGTCGGGCAGATTATTCGCGCTCGCCGCGCCCCAGATGAAATCGCAGGGGCCGGCAAATAGATGTTCTGACGGGCTGAGCATGGGATTTACTTTTTCTTTTTACGGCGGCCTTTAGGGGACGAAACCGTCGGCTTGTTAGGGTCGTCGTCGCCGAAGAGCGTTTCAGCGGCGTCCTTCTCAGCCATTTCGAGCAGCGGGTGAACGGCAGGACCTTCCTTGATCGCTTCATCAAGCTTTTTCTCTTCCTCGCTCTCGCCGAACAGATGGATCGGCACGTTGAGGGATTTCATGATGATGATCTGCTGGATGACGCCGATCAAGGCGCTGAACGTCCAGTACACGACAAGGCCGGCCGCGAATTTCGCCATGATATAGGTCAGCACCAGCGGCATATATAATGTCATGTCACGCTGGATCGGGTCCTGCGGAGGGGGATTAAGTTGTTTCTGTACATACATCAGCGACATCATCAGAAGCGGCCAGATGCCGATATGCATGAACACGGGCGGGTCCCATGGGATCATGCCGAAGAGATTGAAAATATTCGTCGGATCGGCGGCGGAGAGATCGTGGATCCAGCCGAAGAACGGCGCGTGGCGCATTTCGATGGTGATGACCAGCACTTTATAAAGCGAGAAGAAAATCGGGATCTGGACGAGGATCGGGAAACACCCGGCAAGCGGATTGACGCCCTCGCGCTCATATAATTTCACCAGTTCTTCCTGAAGTTTTTTCTTGTCCTCGCCGTATGATTTGCGTAGCTCCAGAACCTGCGGCGAAACTTTTTTCATTTTCGCGAAGGAGCGGTACGAGACGTTCGTCAGCGGGAACACAGCGCTGCGGATCACGATGGTCAGCAGGATAATCGCAATACCCATATTGCCGATATGGGTGTCGAAGAAATGCAGGATGTAGAAAAACGGCTTGGTCATGAACCAGAACCAGCCGAAATCCACCGCCATGTTGAAATTCGGCACGCCTGTTTTCCTGCTGTATTCGTTGAGCTTGATGACTTCCTTCGCACCCGTGAACATATGGCTGACGCTGCTACCGCTTGCGCCCGCCTCAATCGTTACAGCGTCGCCGGTGAAATCAACCTGGTACTTGCCCCAGTCCTTGGGCAGCGGCTCGCCCTTCTTGCGCTTGCCCGGCACGTCGCCTGTGCGGCTCACGCGGTATTTCGTGTCGATGCCTTGCGCCGGCATCAATGCCGTCAGCCAGTATTTATCTGTGATGCCCGCCCAGCCTTGCGCGCCGGTGAATTCGTGCGTCGGTTCCTTCCAGAGTTTCTGGTATTTTACTTCCATCAGCTTGTCACCGATGAAGCCAATCGGGCCTTCATGCGAAATCCAGAGACCCTCGTAGAAAGGCGGGTGGCCGGTCTGCGTTACCAGACCATAAGGATGCAGCGTGACAGAAGCGCCGGAATTATTGACCACTTTCTGGTCGATGGTGATCAGGTACGCGTCATCGATTGTGTAGAGTCTTTCGAAGCGCAGGCCCTGCCCGTTATCCCATGTCAACAAAACCGGATTTTCTTTCGTGAGCTTGTCGTTGCCCTGCGCACGCCAGAGCGTGTCGCCGTCCGGCACTTTTGTTTTCGCATCGACAGGCACCCAGCCATATTCGATGTAGCGCGGGAACTCGCTGTTCTTCGGCGAAAGCAGATCAACATTCTCCTGCTTGGCGAGCGTCTTGTAATATTCATGGAAAGAAATGTCATCCAGCCTTGCGCCGCGAAGCGCGATCGATCCGTAGATGACTCCGTTCTCGATGGAAACCCGCGGGCTTTCATCCAGCGCTTCGTCCCGTGGCAGCATTTTGGTCGGCGCTTCGGGTTTTTGCGCCTCGACCTGCAGATATTCCTTCTGCGCCTCGCGCAGTTGCTGCTGCTGTGGCTTGATGATCATGTGCGTATAGAGGAAATAGACGATGACCGCCGCCAGGAAAAAGATAAACAGGTTACGCATGTCCTGCGGGTGGATGTTGTTCGGATCGGTGGTTTTCATCTTGTTTTTCCGGCCTCGTTTGCTCCGCGTTTATAGCGCAGCAGGTTCCCCCACGCAAACGCCCAAGTGAATTTATCTGGCACGGGATCGCTAAAGCCTGCGCGATACCATGGGTGGCATTTTACCAGCCTGAAACACGCGAGAATCCCGCCCTTCAGGGCGCCATGGCGCTCAATAGCCTCCAGCGCATAAGACGAGCAGGTTGGGTGAAAACGGCAGCTTGGGGCCAGCAGCGGCGATATGGCCGCGCGGTAGAAGCGGATCGGGAGGGCGGCAATATATTTCATCATTTCCGGCACCCCAGTTTTTCAAGGCACCAGCGCAGATCGCCACACAGCGTCTCATAAGGCCTCGTCGCTGACATCGGGCGGCCGATCAGGACGTAATCATGCCCTGGCGTGGCCTCAGGCAGGACGGCAGCGGCAGCGGCGCGCAGGCGTCTTTTGATGCGGTTGCGCTTGACGGACGAGCTTTCGGTTTTTTTGGTGACGGTATAGCCGATGCGGATGGTGCCGAGCTCATTCGGCAGGGCCTGTACGACCACACCGGGCGCGGTCCATTTACGCGCTTTTCTATTGAGCGTTACAAAATCTGCGCGGTTTTTGAGGGTTTCAAACGGCTGCCCTTCATGCATGGGGCGGCCCCTTTAGTTAAGCGCTCAGCTTCTTACGGCCCTTGGAGCGGCGGCGTGCGAGGACGGCGCGGCCCTGTTTCGTGGCCATACGCGAGCGGAATCCGTGACGGCGCTTGCGGATCAGGCGGCTGGGCTGGTATGTGCGTTTCATGGTCTTATTCCTTTAAAGTCCGGGTTTTATAGCGGGGTTTGCCGGGTCTGTCAAAATAATTATTAACAGGCCTTCAGCCCCCGTTTTTGCCTATATCCCCCATCGCCCGGCCGATCAAAAACCGCTTGGCGGCGGGGAGTTTGGACACGATTTTAAGGCCTGCACGCCTTAAATAACGAGCCCCGGGACGATCATTGGAAAAGAGCCGCACCAGCCCGTCCGTGACCGCCACCATGCTCATATTATCGAACCGCCGCGCCCGCTGGTATTTTTCCAGAATATCGGTCTCGCCGGGGTCCGCTTTAGCCTCTTTTACGAGGTCCGCCAGGGCCTTTACGTCCCGAAAGCCGAGATTAAGCCCCTGCCCGGCCACGGGGTGAATGGCGTGCGCCGCGTCGGCAATAAGGGCCATGCGGGGGGCTATGTAGCTGGCCGCATGGACGAGGCTTAAAGGGTGCGACGCCCGGCGGCCGATTAATTCCACCCGCCCGTAATTTTCAGGAAAGCGGCGGTTCAGCTCGGCGTTGAAATCGGCATCGCTCAGACGCATGAAAGAATTTTTCTCTGGCCCGTGCTCGGTGAAAACGACGGAGGAGCGGTGCGTTCCCTCTTCGCTATCTGCCATCGGCAAAATCGCAAACGGGCCTTCGGGACGGAAATGCTCGACGGCAATATTGTCATGCGGATTTTCATGCGCGGCGGTGAAGACGATGGCGCGCTGTCTGTAATTGCGCGTGCGCACAGGAACGTCCATCCATTCGCGCGTGAAAGAATTCCTGCCGTCCGCGCCGACGACGAGTTTTGCGTTAATTGTTTCGCCGTCGTCTAAAATAACGTGCGCCGCATTTTCATCGACCGAAAAATCCTTCACCTTGACCGGCGCGCGGTGCTCGACATTATTC
>JAGNLJ010000022.1 GCA_017999645.1 Alphaproteobacteria bacterium | reverse complement strand
GACGTCATTGTTATAGGTCATCAGCTGGCGGTCATGGGCAAGAACACTGCGCCCGACTTGCGACGTGGATTGGAATTTGCGCATGCGAGGGCCCTCGAAAATGCGCATCCATATTTACGCGAACCGACCTGATCATAAAAAAACCCGCCATCACCTGGCGGGTTTTTCGTGATCTTAATTTTTAAGCTGCTCTGGTTTAAGCCGCTTTTTTGAGGCTTTCGAGGTCGAGCTTGAGGCCCGGGCCCATGGTCGAGGAAACCGACACTTTCTTGATGTAAGTGCCGCCTTTCGCGCCGGTGGGTTTCGCGCGCTGGATCGTCTCGATGAAGAAGCGGATGTTTTCAACGATCTTCGCTTCATCGAACGACGCCTTGCCGACGCCGGCCTGAACGATGCCGGTTTTTTCGGCGCGGAATTCAATCGATCCGCCCTTGGCATCCTTGACGGCCTTTTTAACATCAGGTGTCACGGTGCCGAGTTTCGGGTTCGGCATCAGGCCTTTCGGACCCAGCACTTTACCCAGACGGCCGACGAGGCCCATCATGTCCGGCGTTGCAACGAGGCGGTCGAAATTAATCTCGCCCTTCAGGATCGTTTCCGCGAGGTCGTCAGCGCCAACGAGGTCGGCACCGGCTTCTTTCGCTTCTTTTGCTTTCGCGTCTTTTGCGAAAACCGCAACGCGTACCGATTTACCCGTGCCGTTCGGCAGGGATACCATGCCGCGAACGGCCTGGTCGGCGTGCGCCGGGTCAACCGCGAGGTTCATCGAGATTTCAATGCTCTCGTCGAACTTGCGGTTTTTCGCGGCCGCTTTCAAAATCTTCACGGCGTCTTCTACCGTGTAGAATTTGTTGCGGTCGACCAGCTCACGCGCGGCGCGCATTTTCTTGCCGCCCGGTACAGCTTTGTCTTTTTTTGCTTTGCCTGCGTCTTTTTTCGCAGAAGTTGCTTTGGTTGTTTTCTTCTCAGCCATGACTTAGCCCTCCACCACTTCGACGCCCATGGAACGTGCGCTGCCTTCAATGATCTTCATTGCTGCATCGATATCGTTCGCATTCAGGTCAGGCATTTTCTTTTCAGCGATCTCACGAACCTGTTTCTTCGTGATGCGGCCAATGGTTTCCTTGCCCGTCAGGCCGGAACCCTTCGCGATCTTCGCGGCCTGGCCGATGAAGTAGCTCGCAGGAGGGGTCTTCTTGATAAAGGTGAAGGAGCGGTCTTCGAACACGGTGATGACGACCGGGATTGGAATCCCTTTCTCTTTCTCCGTGCTGGCGTTAAACGCCTTGCAGAATTCCATGATGTTGACGCCCTGCGCACCAAGCGCGGGACCGACAGGCGGGGCCGGGTTAGCCGATCCGCCCGGGATCGTAAGGTTGATATAACCTTTTACTTTCTTTGCCATGTTTTCCTCCGGTTAAGGGGTTTGTGGTGCGGCTCCGGCTGGCGTGTTTTGCCGGAAAACCTTCCACGGTTCAGTTTTAATGCGCCGGACCTTACTGCCCGCCGCATTTTTACGCAAGTAATTAAATCTTCTCGACCTGGCTGTATTCCAGCTCGACAGGGGTCGCACGACCGAAGATGGAGACCGAAACCTTGAGTTTGGCCTTCTCTTCGTCGATTTCCTCGACCACGCCGTTGAACGACGCGAACGGGCCGTCCGTAACCTTGACCTCTTCGCCGATGTCGTAAACCACGCTTGGACGGGGACGATCAACGCCCTCCTGAACCTGGCGCAGGATATGCTGGGCCTCGGCCTCGCTGATTGCGACCGGCTTGTTGCCGCCCGCGCCGAGGAAGCCCGAAACTTTCGGCGTGTTCTTGATCAGGTGCCAGATGTCATCATCCATCACCAGTTTCGCGAGCACGTAACCCGGGAAGAATTTACGCTCGGCGTTCACGCGTTGGCCGCGGCGAACCTCGACGATTTCCTCCATGGGAACCAGGATTTCCTGGATGTGATCCTCAAGGCCCTGCTTGCGTGCCTTGTCGCGGATGGCTTCGGCTACTTTATTTTCGAAACCTGAATAAACGTGAACGACGTACCAACGGGGTGTCATGATTTTCTTCTCCTATTAAAACCCGGTTACATTCCCAGACTCAGGATGTGCTTGATAATGAAAGCAATCACCTGGTCGGCAAAAAACAAAAACAGCGAAGCGATAAACACCATCACGAAAACGGCCATGACGCTGACGGTCGTTTCCTGGCGGGTCGGCCATGTGACCTTCTTCATCTCGGCCCGCACCTGGCGGATATATTCAATGGGTCCGGTTCCGGCCATCCTCAAAATCCTTTTAATATCAATTTCTTATGTACTTTTCTCTCCCGGGCAGGGCTCGGGCCCCGAGGCGCTCTCGGGAAATCATCGAACCGTTATGTCAGGGAATGGCACAGTTATTACATCAAAATTTCCGGGGAATCCAGAAGAATTTAAGCTCTTCGGGGCCGCTGTTTTTATTAACCTTTTTATGGGATACTCAAAGGACGGGGAATACCGATCAGGGCATTAAACTAACGGATGAAAAAGCAAGACGAACTCAACCCCCGGAACAACCCGGAGAGCAGGCAGAAAATCCTGCACCGCGAGGTGTTCTTCAAGGGCAAAGTCATCATTGATCAGGGCGATACGGGTGTGCGCGCCTATTATATCGAGCGCGGACGCGTTGAAATTCTCGTCAAGGACAAGGACGGCAAACACCAGCTTAAAGTCGCAGAAATGGGCCCCGGCGATATTTTCGGCGAGATGGCCCTGATTACACATGCGAAACGCTCCGCCACCGTGCGCGCTATCGAAGATTGCACGCTGACTGTTATTTCCCGTGATGAAATCGAAGGCAAGATCAAGCGCATCGAAGATACTGCCGTGCGCGCGCTCATCAATGTTCTGGCGGAGCGTTTAAGAACAGCGACCAAAAACCAGCTTACACATTATTCAACGCTTACCGACTTTCAGAATCGTGTGACCGGCGTCGTCGACAGCGTGCAAAACGGTATCGATCCTAAAGCCCGCGACCAGTTTCGCGGCGAAGTCGGGCCGCTGCTGGATGAACTTCAAAAAGTTCTCGACCGTTATCAACGCTGATCATTTTCAGTGATTTTCTGGACATTAATTATTGAAAATGGTACATTAAGCCATGCTACTTAGTACATTCAGAAAAGCCCTCGACGATGCGACCGGCGCACCAAGCGGCCCGCCCAAACCGTTTGACCTTAATGGATGGGGCAAAAAATACATCATAGACCCCCTTTTCGGCGGCAGCGGTCCCAAACCCGGGATGTAAAATAATCACGCTTTCCAGCGCAGTTTCGGCTCTCTTGCAGCCTTCACTTCATCCAACCTGCGGCGCGGGGTTGACAGCGGATAATCATGAAATTTCTGCGTATCTCCCGCCGCGACATCTTTCGCGAAATCCTTCATGACGCCGATAAAGTAATCCATTGAATCCTGGCTCTCGGTTTCCGTCGGCTCGATCAGCATCGCGCCGGGAACCACGAGCGGGAAATAAACCGTCATCGGGTGGATGCCGCGCTCACACAATGCTTTCGCCATATCCAGCGTCGTGACGCCCGCTTCTTTCTGTTTCTTGTCCGTCAGCAGCGCCTCGTGCATGCAGGGTCCCTGCTCGGCGAATGGCGCGTGAAAATCATTTTTCAATTGCGCAAGAATGTAATTCGCATTCAGGACTGCATCTTCCGAAACCTGTTTCAATCCATCGGCGCCGTGCGACATCATGTAAGCCAGCGCGCGCACAAACATGCCGAACTGACCGTTGAAGCCTTTGAGCCTGCCAAGCGTTTCCGGCCTATCTGTTTCCGTTTCCAGTTTATAAGTGTCGCGTTTTTTAATCACCGTCGGCACCGGCATATATTTCGCGAGTTCCGCCGTGCAGCAGATCGGGCCACTTCCCGGACCGCCGCCGCCATGCGGCGTTGAAAATGTTTTGTGCAGGTTAATATGCATGACATCGACGCCGAAATCGCCGGGGCGGATTTTCCCGACCAGCGCATTGAAATTCGCGCCGTCGCAGTAAAAATATCCGCCGTGTTTGTGCAGCAGATCGGCAATCTCGACGATTTCCGTTTCAAACAACCCGCATGTATTGGGATTAGTCACCATCATCCCCGCGACATCCTTGCCGTCGCCAAGCGCTTCTTTGAATGCTTCCAGCGTCACCCGCCCGGTGTTTTTTGTCGGGATATTACGCACCGTAAATCCGCACATCGTCGCTGTCGCCGGGTTTGTTCCATGCGCTGAATCCGGAATCAGTAAAACTTTTTTCTCTTTATTGCCTTTAAGTTCATGCGCACGGCGGATTGTCATCAATCCCGCAAGTTCCCCATGTGCGCCTGCGGCAGGCGATAAACACACACCCGGTAAATTCGTAAGTTCCGCCAGCCAGTTCTGTAATTCATGCATAAGACGTAGCGCGCCCTGCACCGTTTCGTCCGGTTGTTTCGGATGGATGTGGGCGAAACCGGGAAGCCGCGCCATTTTTTCATTGAGGCGTGGATTGTGTTTCATCGTGCAGGAGCCAAGCGGGAAAAATCCGTGATCGATGGAATAATTCCATGTGCTCATACGCACGAAATGGCGCAGCGCCTGCGGTTCGCTCACTTGCGGCAATCCAATGTCGCCACGTTCCTTCTGGCCTGTGCGCAATTTCAGATTTTGCGGCGCGGGCAGATCGACACCCGAATGATCGCTGCGCTGTTTTTCCCAGAGCAGATTCTCCTCGTACATCAATCCGCCTTTGTCTTGTTTGACGTATTTCATCGTTAGGCTTCCTGTCCTGTGAATATGTTCCTCCGGAACATAGGCGGCGCGAAGCTGTTGGTTAACGCACAAACCCACCCCCTAAAATGGAGAATGAAATGCCAAACAATCAACCAAACAAGCCACAGAATAACCCTGCTGAAAAGCGTCAGAACCAGGACCCAAACCGTCAAGGCGGCGGTCAAAGCTCGCAGGGCGACCGTGACCGTTCTTCGGAGCAGCGCGATCGATAGGTTAACCTTGCGCGGCCTTCGGGTCTGCGCTTGGTAGCAGCGCGAAGGTCTTGCCCATGTGGCAAGATCTTCGTCGCCATTTTCAAAGGAAAGGAACGACATCATGACAACACATCTTTCAACGCATCACACAGTTGTTTTACATCGCTCGGTTGCGTCATCTCGGTGGCTGCCAGTAAAAGCCGATTATGATCCAGTGCGTACCCTGCTGTCACCCCGCGCGCCGCGAGAGCAGTCACCACTTCTTTAGAAGACTTCGGCAATTCAATCGAAAATTCGTTGAAGAATTTTTCATTGACGATTTTCACGCCCTTAATTTTTTTCAGTTCATCCGCCAGCCCGCATGCGGCTTCGTGATTTAATCTCGCGAGCCGTTTGAATCCATCTTCTCCGAGCAAACTCATATGCACCGTGAAGGCCAGCGCGCACAGGCCCTGGTTGGTGCAGATATTCGACGTCGCCTTGTCGCGGCGGATATGCTGCTCGCGCGTCGATAACGTCAGGACAAACCCGCGTCGCCCATCAGCGTCCTCAGTCATGCCACACAAACGCCCCGGCATTTGGCGCAGATATTGTTCCTTGCAGGCGAAGAAGCCCAGATGCGGGCCGCCGTAACTCATCGGCAGGCCGATGCTCTGCGCCTCGCCGCAGACGATGTCGGCGCTTGATGGCGGCGGCAGCAGGCCGAGCGAAACGATCTCATTAATCACAACCACCAGCAGCGCGCCACTCGTGTCGCATTTTTTCCGCCAGCCATCATAGTCGTGCGGCGTACCGAAGAAATCGGGCGACTGGATAATCACACAGGCGCTCTGATCGTCCGGCTCACCGTCCGTGATTTCAACATCACCAAAGCTCTCCATATATGTCCCGAGAACTTCGCGGTAATCTGGGTGAAGGTCATTGCCGATGACAATCTTGCGGCGCTTCGTCACGCGCTGCGCCATCAGCGCAGCCTCCGCGCAGGCCGTTGCGCCGTCATACATAGAGGCGTTGGCGATATCCTGCCCGGTCAACAGCGCGATAAAGCTCTGGAATTCGTAGATCATCTGCAGCGTGCCTTGCGCGATTTCCGGCTGGTACGGCGTATAGGCGGTCAGGAATTCGCTGCGCTGGATGATGTGGTCGACGCTCGCGGGGATGTGATGGTAATAACTTCCTGCCCCGAGGAAAAACGGTCCCTGCGATGCGTTTGTGTTCTGCGCGGCATAACCGCCGAGAATGCGCTCGACCTCCAGCTCACCAGCATGATCGGGCAATTTCGCCTTGCCCTTAATGAATGCTTTCGCGGGTACATCTTTGAACAAATCATCGACGTTTTTCGCGCCGACAGCGCGGAGCATTTCATCGCGGGATTGCTTGGTCTGCGGCAGGTAACGCATTAATCAGAGGCTTTCCAGGTATTTTTTATAGGCCGCTTCGTCCATCAGGTTCGCGAGCTGCGCGGAGTCAGAGATTTTGATTTTCGCGATCCATCCCTGCTCGCCGACCGGGCTTTTGATCATTTCGAGGTCAGTGGGCATATTGTCGTTCGCCTCGATCACCTCGCCATCGACAGGAGAATAAACTTCGGCGGCGGTTTTTACCGATTCCACCACGGCGAAATATTCGCCCTTCTTGACCTTTTTACCAACGGATGGCAATTCCACGTAAACGAGATCGCCCAACGCCTCCTGCGCGTATTTCGTGATGCCGACCCAGGCGATATCGCCCTCGATCTTCACGCATTCATGGTCATTGGTGTATTTCAAAACGGCCATAGGCGACGCCCTTCCTGTGATTCTGGTTTACCAATTAGACGAATTTTTCGACCGCCAAGTCAATGCGCAGCCTTTTTCATTTTCGTGCGTGCGGGAACGAAGGGCATAGCAGCGACGACCGCCGGGATATCGCGCCCGCGCACATGAACAAATATGTTCGTTCCAACCGCCGACATGGATGCTTCAATATATCCCATGCCAATGGATTCTTTGAGGGTCGGCGAGAAACCGCCCGACGTCAGCGTACCGATTTTTTCGCCGACTTCGTTGCGTATTTCCGCGCCTTCACGCGCAATACCCTTGTCGAGCAGCTTCACGCCGACGCGCAGCCGCGCTGGCCTGGGGCCCGATTTATCGCGCAGTATCCACGATAAATTCGCCTCGGCGGGCGACGTGGTTTCATCGATGTCATGACCGTAAAGCGGATATCCCATCTCTAAGCGCAGCGAATCCCGTGCCGCCAGTCCAACCGGCATGATATCCGGATGCTCTATCAAACGGCGCCAGATACGCGGCGCTTCATTCGGGCTGACGCTGATTTCAAATCCATCCTCACCGGTGTAACCAAGGCGGCTCACAAGCGCGGCAGCGTGGCCTAAATCGAAATGTTTCCCGCTCATGTAATTCATGTCGCTTAAGTCAAGCCCGAACGTTTCGCGCATAACTTTCTCAGAATCCTGACCCTGCACCGCGAGCAGAGATTCCATGTCGGAATATTCCAGCGTTACGGATTCCGGCAGGTGCTTCCGCAGCCATTCAATGTCGACAGTTTTGCGCCCGGCATTCAGCACCGCGAAAAATTTGTTGTGCCAGATGCGCGTGACGATCAAATCATCGATCATGCCGCCCTTCGGGCTGGTCAGCACCGTGTATTTCGCCACGCCGTCGCCAAGCTTTGCGAAAGAAGATGGTGTCACCTGCTCCCAGAATTTTATGATGTCTTCTTCGGGTCCATGCAAAATGATCTGGCCCATATGCGAGACATCGAACAGCCCCGCCCGGCTCCGCACCCATTCATGCTCCTTTATCACGCCTTCCTTGTAATAAAGCGGCATGTCGTAGCCTGCGAATTCGCCCATTTTCGCGCCGAGGGCGGTATGGCTGGCATGGAGTGCGGTTCTGCGGGTCATCTCAAGGGCTGTCTTTCTTAACGAATCTCAGCCAAAAGCCTAGCAAAAACAGCCACGAAGGTCCATTTTACGAAACAGTTGACAAGACCCCGTCTCTTTCATTAGCTTTTAATCATAAGAAAAAAACAGGGGCCGGGAAATGCTGTCTTACAAGCAGAAGCAGGACATTATTGAACGTTTGGCGGATAAATCCCAATGGGAAAACCGTCTTGATCCAGACTGGCTTAAATATGCCGGTCGGCGCGACAGTCAGATTTTCAGGAATAATGTTATCTACACGCCTTTAACACATCGCCACGTCATATTGCGGGACATGGGAACAAAGGCGCTTCTCGAACTGGAATTTTACGATGACCGCGTGCGCATCCGCGATGAGCATGACAAAGACATTTTTTTTGATACGGATAAGAAAAATTTTGAAGACCCTGAAAACTTAGGCGTCACTCTTAAGGCCTATCGCTTCAAGGATTTTGAAGATATTCGCAAGCAAACCACCAACCTGGATCTCGGTGACATCACCATAGCATTTCTTGACTCGGGGGCTAAAAGGATCTTCTTTCACAAGCCAGGCTATATCGCTGATTTTGCCGCAGCGCCTGAATCTTTACGCAAGAAAAATGAATTGCTGAGAATATTCCAGCTGCATCACGCAATTTCTTTTCCCAACGTTCAAAAGGATGCGCTCGATATCAATACAATAAAACTGGTGATTGCACGTGATTTTGCCGTCGAACCGGAACTCCGGGCTCTCAATACGCTTTTGCACGCCAGCCTCAACAGCTCCTACTATTCAGACGATTGTGAATTCGTGGAAGAGCCATGGAGCGATACAACGGAATTCACAGGATTTGAAGTCGCCGTACCCTTCAACTACCGTGTCGAAACGACAAAAGACGGAGTTGATGTTTATATGGACGGCGAACGCCGCGACTGGCTCATGGCAAACGCGCAGCTCGCCCAGCGCGCTTTTACCATGGCGGCGGCGCCATGGAAGGCGGAGAGAAATTTACGCCCCGAAGATATTCTAGAGGGAATTCAAAACGGCGAATATGTAACGGCGAACAATGGATCACGCTGGCGCATGAGCGTCTACCAGACCGAATACGCGCAGGTCATGGCGCATAATGCACGCCGTTTCCTCGGCAAGCACATGCATATGCAGGGCAGCGATTATCTTGCCCTTAGTCATGCGGAGGATTTATTCATGCTGGGCGTTAACGTGGAAAGATTGCACGCGGCGTCTGCTGCTCAAGAAATTTCAAAACGAGTTGCAGATAAAGTCACGATGCTGAACATACTGCAGCCGCGCAGAACTGACGAAACGCCGTCACAATTACATTTATATCTGGAAAGATAACTGGCAG
>JAGNLJ010000015.1 GCA_017999645.1 Alphaproteobacteria bacterium | reverse complement strand
GGCGCACCGGCATAAAGCTCGATCAGGAGCACCGCGCCGGCCATCAGAAACGCGAGGGGAAACCACGCGCTGAACACATCGCCGCGCTCTTTCAGTGCCAGGCTGAGCAGCAACGCGCCGCCGAACAAAACAGGCGCTGTTTTGAGCGTGCGCTCCAGTGATTCCACCGGATCAACCGCCCAGAATGTGGTCAGCGCCATCAAGCCAAACAGTCCCGACACCCATAAAAAAGAAGCGATATGAAGCTGCGGCCAGCTTCCACGGTAAACCCGGTAAAGCACCAGCGCGATCACCGCCACCAGCACCGGCAGGACATTCAGCGCGCGCGGCATGATAATAGCGATGACGGGCAACGCGCAGAGCGCGCCCGAAAAAAACTTTTCGTATGTGAAATGATTTCCCGCCGATGTGTCTTTAGCTTGTTGCGCCGCGCTCATGGAATAAAAAGATACACGCTTTAGGCGCGCGGCGAAAGATGCAGGCTTATTCGAACTCGATAACCTTAACCTCGACGCCTGCCGCGTCTTCGGTGTCCATCACGCGGCCATCCTGCTCGCTTTTATAAAAAGCGCGGATCTTGCCCTCGCCGACGCTGTCATGCTGCTCGGTCTGGCCGTCGCCCTGATCGGTCGTGCTCGTGGTGACTTCGGTGTCGAATTTCTGCTCCAGTTCGCCCTCGACCGTGCCGGCTTCATTGCCTGCCGCAGGTTCCGCAGCGGTCACGGGAGTGACTTCTTCTTCATCGCCTGCTGCCGGTTCTATATCCTCGGGCTTCACAGGCTCTGCAGGCGCGTTCTTGTCCTTAAGCGCTGCGGGGTTTTCATTATGAAAGCGCTCGCCGAATTCATCCTCGGCATACACGAACGATCCCGCCATCAGGACCGCCATACCCATTATAAAGCTCGCGAACAGTTTCATTTTTAAGTCTCCTAGTTAAATACGCCTTGTATGGCGTCACCGGCGCTGGACAGGTCTTTGCCTACCCCTTCCGCCGTATTACAGGCCGACAGGCCCATTCCTACCAAAACCAACAAACCCAGTGTTAATACGTTCCGGTTCATAGAAATACCTTTCCTTTATAGCAGGGCGATTACTTTATGGCAAATTGGCCGGAAGAACCGCGATTTCAAAACCTTAAGGGATAGGAACCTGCATCTCAAGAGCCGATTGAGGGCTATAAACGGGTGTGATAGAGGTGGGGCTTCAACGATAAGGGGGCCAAGCCTTGGCCAGGCATGTTTATCAGGAAGACAACGCGGGCGAGCGGCTGAGCCAGTTCTCGCTGTTCGAGGGCGACCTGATGAACCGGACGTTTGCGCGGATCGGCCTCGGGCCGCGCAAACCCAGCCATATCCTGGCCCGGTTCCTTATTTTGGTGAGCATCAGTTACGGCGGCATGGCGGCGCTCTCGATTCTCCCCGCCATGAACCTGCCGGAAAAATATGAACCCGCGCTGAATTTTTTCTACGACTTCGCCGCCTACACGCAATATTTCATCGGCCTGCCGCTCTTCCTGATTGCCGAGCGGATTATTTCCGACAATATTCTTTCCGCCGCGCGCGATTTTGAATCGAGTGGCGTGGTCTCGGAGGCCGACAAGCCCAAACTCGCCGAAATGGAGCGGCGCGTCGAGGAACTGCGCAAGGCGATGTGGGCAGAATATATGCTGATCGGTGCAGCGCTTTACATGGGCGTGATGGCGCTCGGCGTCGAGATGTTCACGACCAACACTGAAATGGTGACATGGCACAGCTACAAAATCGACCATCCCGTCTTCACGCGCTGGATGACATGGGCCGGGTGGTACGCGATGTTCATCGGCCTGCCGATCATGAGCTATATCTGGCTGCGCACGTTCTGGAAGGTGACGCTGTGGTACTGGTATTTAAAACAGATTTCGAAATTCAAATTAACGCTGGTCGCCTCGCACCCGGATAAAACCGGCGGCATCGGGTTCCTGAGCGAAGTGCAGGCGAAATTCGCCATCGTCATTCTCGCCTTCGGGATCAGCAACATCTTATCTACGGTCGGCTATAAAATCGCGATCGAGCATGCGCCGGTCGATCTGCCGCCCGTGTGGGGCATGGTGGTCGGCTTCGTGGTGTTCGCGCCGATGATGTTCCTTGCGCCATTACTTCTGTTCACCAAACAACTCTCCCGCACCAAGAAACGCGCGATGGCGCAGTTCCGCGAGAAAGCGATGGCCAGCGCGGTAGCGTTGGAAGAGCGCTGGCTGATGAGCGATGACAAAACGCCGGGGCGGGATGAAAAACTGCGCGACGAACTGGCGCAGCTCAACCTGCTCACCGGTTTTTACGAGCGCATCCAGTCGATGCGCGTCATCCCGTTCGATATCCGCAGCGGCGGGCAGCTTGTCGGCTCCGCCGTCGGCCCGATGATCCCGTTACTGCCCTATTTCTTCAACATCCCGGAAGCTTGGATGAAAATCATCCAGGTGCTATTTGGGTGGATGACGGGGAAGTAGTGCGCTAGACTCTTGCTTCTGTAACCTTTAACTCCACTTAACTCCCTCATGACCGAATTCATTATATTGATGGCCTCGTTAATGTCCGTCGTCGCGATCAGCATCGACGCGATGCTGCCGGCGCTCGGGATTATCGGCACCGACCTTGGCGTGACGAACGTCAACACCACGCAACTCGTCATCAGTTTCATTTTCCTCGGCATGATGATGGGGCACCTGATCTGTGGGCCGCTGTCGGATGCGCTGGGGCGCAGGCCCGTGCTGTTCGCTGGCCTTACATTATATGCCGTCGGCAGTGTGATCTGCTATTTCGCGGGATCGATTGAAATGCTGCTGGCAGGGCGCGTGATCCAGGGCCTCGGCGTTTCCGGTCCTTATGTCTCGACCGTCGCCATCGTGCGCGACCGTTATGCTGGCCGTGACATGGCGCGGATCATGAGTCTGGTCATGATGATTTTCATTCTCGTGCCCGCCATCGCGCCGATGCTCGGCCAGGGCATTCTTTACATCGCGACGTGGCGCGAGATTTTCCTGTTCTATATTCTCTACGGCAGCGCGCTGGGGCTGTGGGTTTTCCTGCGCCTGCCCGAAACATTACATGCCGAGGATAAAATCCCGTTCAGCGCGGCGGCCATCGCGCGCGGGTTTAAAACCGTTTTCAAAAATCGCGTGACGGTGTGCTTCATGTTCTGCATGGGCATCTGTTTCGGCAGCCTGATCGGCTATCTCAATTCCTGCCGCCAGATTTTCCAGGACCAGTTCCACACCGGTGATGCGTTCGCGTTTTATTTCGGCGGCTTAGCCCTCGTGATCGGCGTGGCCTCGCTGCTCAATTCACGTATCGTCGGCAAATATGGCATGCGGGCGATTTGCGTCCGCGCGACGATGATCATTATCACGGCGTCAGCGATATTCCTCGGCATCAATCTCACCATTCCCGTCGAACTCTGGATGTTCGTTACCTACGCCGCGATCATGTTCTTCTGCTTCGGCCTCATGTTCGGCAATCTGAATGCCATCGCGATGGAGCCGATGGGTCATATTGCAGGGATAGCGGCGGCGGTGATCGGCTCGGTCTCGTCGCTCGTCTCGCTCTCGGTCGGCACGTTCATCGGCCAGTCGTATGACGGCACGCTCATCCCCGTCGTTTCTGGCTTTTTCGCTCTGAATATCGTCTCGCTCGGGTTGATGCTTCTGGCGGGGAAGCAATCCGCGCAAGCGTAAAAGACATGAAAAATAACCAGATCACCGAAGAAACCATAAAGCAACTTGTCGATAGCTTTTACAGCAAGGTGGCGCGGGATGAAAATCTTGGGCCGATCTTTAAAGCGGCTATCGGGGATAGTGCCGAGGCATGGAAGCCGCATCTGAATACGATGTATGATTTCTGGTCATCCATGTTCCTTGGGAGCGGCCGTTATAATGGAAGACCCATGCCCAAACACATGGCTTTACCGCCGTTCGACCTGGATTTATTCGAGCGATGGCTGGCGCTGTTTTCTGAAACCGCACATGAAATTCATACGGATGATATTGCGGCCATGTATGTAGAGAGAAGCAGGCGCATTGCAGAAAATTTAAAGAGGGGCGTCTCGAGTGTATGGGGCTAATGCTGCTGGCGGGGAAGAAGTAAATTTTATAAACCTCGCTATTGCCCCGCATTAGGTTTATAAGGGTAAGACACAGAAAGAGTTCTTATCCGCATTTTATTGATTCTCCTTTTAGTCGCGGCCTTCAGCCCGGCTTCCAGCGCTGCTTCCAACAGGAAATTTGATTTTTTGCTGCGCTTCTTTGACATGAACGAAATGGCTTTTGCCTATCATCGGCATTGCATGGGCGGCGACGGAGGAATTAATGCAAAATTCCTGAGCACCATGGAATTCGTTGCGGATGCGCTGTATGACGAGAGCCTGAAAACCAATCCGTCGATCAGGCCCGACTATATAAAAAAGAAAATCCTCGAGAGACGATATAATATTCAGTACAAGCTTGATAAAGACAACCTACGGAATGGTTGCCAGTCCGGCGACTCTCAAACGGCGCTGGCGCACTATAATGAGTTCAGCCGTTTCAGCCGGGCGCAGATCGGCGATTTTATCGCCGAACGAACACAAGAACATTGACCGGTAAAATTGGTGGACCCAATCGGGAGCAGGGTTCTCCGCTTTTCTGAGATTATGAATTCAATATAATATAATCCATATTGATCATATTTTCGACCGTGCCAAAGCCGGTAACATTCTTCACCACCGCAAACCAGACCTCTTCAGCCCCGCCGCTGCCATCTTTATCCACGGCGATGTAAGTATCGCGGCCAATGGAAAGCGCTATGAGATAATCTGAAATCGCATCGGTTACGGGATTGTAATCAGTGCTATCCAGTATATCTCCAAGATGCAGCGTATCGTGTTCCGATTTTTTGAAATCCTGCACGGTGTCTATATCTTCCGCGGCACCGTCGAGGCGGAACAGAAAAGTATCCTCGCCCGCCCCCCCATAAAGCGTATCGTAACCCTCGCCACCGATCAGAACATCGCTATTGCCATCGCCCTTCAACGTATCGTTGCCTGCGCCACCGAAAAGGACATCATCTCCTGCGCCACCGATAAGCTGATCGTCATGAACACCACCATCGAGGTAATCGTTGCCTGTACTGCCATCGAGCGTATCTTTGCCCGCGCCGCCGATAAGCATATCGTTCCCTGCGTTCCCGTAGAGCTTGTCGTTGCCCGCGGCGCCATCAAGCGCATCGTTGCCGTTCAGACCGCTGACATTGTCATTTCCCGTGCTACTGAAAATGCGGTCATCCCGGTTGGTACCCCTGATGGTGTCATCGCCCGCATAAGGATCCTGCACGGGCGGCACCGTTCCTCCGCCCATGCCGCTTCCTAGATAATAAGGGTTATTACCGAGGCTTTGTTTCAGCGCGTCTATTTCCTGGGGCGTCGAACCAAGGCGCGGCGTAAAGAAATAATCCTCACCGATCAGGGAATCGACGAACGTCACAGCTTTCACGCCCGGGAAAACCTGCGGCAATATCGTCTGGAGCGCTTGAGCAATAGCTGTTCGGCTGGTTTCGCCATCCCCGATAAAGCCCATTTCAGGAATGAAAAACGGCTTCTCGGTTACGGTGCGCCATGCGGTATAACCCGGCGTCAATGCATCGACGAGACCAAAGAAAGTGTCGGCCGGCTGACCCGTCAGCGGATCCACAGGCAGCGTAGGCGGATGTGCAGGGTCGATAAAATAGGCGCTCTGGCCGATCCAGTCGACATAGCCATCACCGGGATAAAAATATTCGGGGCGCAGCAAATCCGTGCGGACTTCAAGAGATGGCGTTGTGTTCATGAATTCCGTTGAGGTGTACATAAACCATGTTACGTTATCAGCCCCAACGTCGCGGAAAATATCGACGACATGTTTATACATGTCCCGCAGACGCTCTGGCCCATCGGGAATATTCGGATCTCCATATTGGCCTGAGGTATCCTCCACCATTTCCATGTAAGACGTGCCGTTTGCGCCAAAAGCAAAAGCAGCAGCCTGATCGATTTCGCCGAAAGGCGAAAGCATGATAGGCACACCTAAATCCTTGACCTGCTGAGCGACAGTGCGGATATAATTATCCTGACCACCTTGAATCACGGAATCGACCGTAATGGTAACGCTTTTGTCGCCATAATAATAACCGGGATCATAAAAATCCGCCGTCATGAAATCCCAGCCTACTGCCAGAACGGTACCTTGAGCGGCAAGCTTACTGGCAACTTCCAGAACCGAGTGCGTGCCATTTTCTATCGGTGAGGCAAATGTGCGATAAGCAGGAGCAGGAGCATCCAGCGGCTCGGTGATCCAGTCATGGAATATGTAAGCGATAGCAGGGGCCTTGCCTGTGATATTTGAATAAGATGCGCGATTCAGCGTGTCTTCGCCAAAGCGGAAATAGCCCGCGTAAATGCCCTGCTCTGCCGGTGTGATCTTCATAAGTTACTCCTGTTTGATGTCTTAATAATTGTAAGCACTGACAATTAATTAGTCTAGTTTGCAAAATGTCAGCAGGTAAATACTAATTAGTAACCGTTATAGTGCTTGATTATATATCAACGTCTTAGGAGAGAGTGGTGGACCCAATCGGGATCGAACCGACGACCTCTTGCATGCCATGCAAGCGCTCTCCCAGCTGAGCTATGGGCCCTTTTAAGGGGATGGCCAGAAATTAGGGGCGAATGAAGCCGCTGTCCAGCTATTTTTTAGCCAGCAAATCCCGGATTTCAGTCAATAAAACAACATCCTGCGGCGGGGGCGGCGCGTCCTTGGCGCCGGGTTTTTCGCTCTGGCGCTTCAGCTTGTTCACGCCTTTGACCAGCATGAAGATCGCGAAAGACACGATGACGAAATTGATCACGGCGTTGATGAACAGGCCGTAGGTGATGACCGGCGCGCCCGCATCCTTGGCGGCCTTGAGGCTCGCATACTCCGCGCCGTTCAGCGCGACGAATTTGTCGGCGAAATCAACGCCGCTGGTCGCCACGCCGATGAGCGGCATGATCAGGTCGCCGACCATGGAATTGACGATGGCGGTGAACGCCGCGCCCATGATGATACCGACGGCCATATCCATGACATTGCCACGCGAAATAAATTCCTTGAATTCCTTGAGCATGATTTCTCTCCTTGTGATTGAAGAAGCGAGACTAGCACGCGCGCTTGCATAAAAAAAGCCGCCCGAGAGGGGCGGCTTTCTTAGGATTTCTCTCTTTTAATTACGCCATTAGTTTCTTTGGCCGAAGATCTGGATCAGGTACTGGAACAGCGCGATGAAGCTGATATAGAGGTTGAGCGTCGCGCTCCAGGCCATGCGGCTGTTGGCTTCGTCGCCCGCGCCGGGGTTATACATTTCCTTCGTGATCTGAGTCTGCCACGCGGTGAGGCCCGCAAACACGGCCACGCCGACATAGCTCAGGATCTGCGACATGCCGGGGTTCATGAAGAACATATTCACCAGCGAAGCGATCAACAGACCCCACATACCCATGACGAGGAACGAGCCCATGCCATCGAGGTTCTTTTTAGTCGTGTAGCCGAAGATGCTGAGACCTGCGAACATCGCGGTGGCGATGAAGAAGACCTGCGCGATACTTTCCTTCGTGAAGATATAGCCGATTGTCGAGAAGCTGATGCCGTAGAGCGCCGAGAGGGCGAAGAACGACATGGCGAGCTGTTTCGAGTTCATCCGGGAAGGATTAAAGCCGAACCAGACAATCGCGAGGGGCGCAAAGATCACGATATACATCTGCGGACCGCCCAGAAAAAACTTCATGAGGGCGGGCGAGGATGCAACCAAAGCCGCGGTCAGCGCCGTCACCAGGACGCCGAGCGTCATGCGGTTATAAACCCGGCCCATATGGGCGCGCAGGCCGACATCCATCGTCGTGCTCTGGGATCTTGTAACTGTTGAACGGTTTTCCATTTTGTTTATTTCTCCAATTGGTTAAGAGCGTATTTGCTCCAACGGCTATAATATAAGTCTAATTATATCATATTTCAAATAGGGATAGCTATTCGCGCCCGCGCCTAAGCCACGGATTTGACTGGCGTAATTGATCCCGGTTTTTTCGGGCTTCCTCGTTGTTGCGCTGGACAGTGGGCGAGAGGGGCGTTTTTGCCATGTCCGGCAGCGCCGGAACCGGCGTATTGGTCATTTCCGCAATCACCCGGATGCGGCTTTCGATCGGCGGATGGGTGGCGAAGAGGCCGAGAAAAGGCTGCGCGTTTTCGATGCACATCATGTCGATATCGCCGGGCGTGTTCGGAATATTTGCTAACCCGGCAATTTTCATCAGTGCGCTCATCATCGCTTCGGGATTTTTGGTCATCTGCACGGCCCCGGCATCCGCCATGAATTCACGGCGGCGCGAGAGCGCGAAGCGCATGAACAGCGTGGCGATATAGCCGATATACAAAATAATCCCGACCGCGATGACGACGAGGATGCCACCGCCACTGCCTTTTCCACCCCTGCCGCTCCGGAGTCCACGGTAGCGAAGCCCGTGACGGAGCGAGGACCAGCATAATTGCGCGGCGAAACCGACCATGCCGGTAAAAATCACCGTGACCATCAGCAGCCGCACGTCGCGATTAGTTATGTGTGTGAGTTCATGCGCGAGCACAGCTTCAAGCTCGTCTTTACTGAGGCTGTCGACCAGGCCGCGCGTTACCGTCACCGAATAGCTGCGGTCATCGATGCCGCTGGCGAATGCGTTACGCGCCCCGCTCTCAATAATGTTCAGCGTCGGCATGGTCATGCCCTCGGCGATGCAGAGATTTTCCAGCAGGTTGTAAAGCTCCGGCTCCTGTGTGCGCAGCACGGGCTGCGCGTGGCTCAGCGCATTGATCATCGATGAATGCCAGAAATAGGAAATGATGAACCAGATCCCGACAACGGCGAGAATGATCGGCCAGTATTCAGCAATCAAACCGTTGGCGACGACAATGGCCGTATTCGGATTGGGCCCGGAGGCCTGTTCATATGTATACGGATTATACCCGCCCAGCCCGAGAAAATGCGCATAGGTTCCGCCCGCCGCGCACGCCCAGACAATGCCCATTAAAATAAGCGGATAGGCGATCAGCAAAAGGACACTGCGGATGTTGTTGTTCCAGATCGAGGTCTGAAGCCCGGCAGCCATCTTATTTCGGCGGCGGTCTGAAGACGGAGAGAACACTCTCCGCGAGTTCATTTTTCGGATTGTCTTTTGTCGTCGCTACCGCGGTCAGGATTATGCCGCCGTCAGGTGCCTTGACGATGAATTCCGATTTCTTCACCAGCTTCGCGTGCTCGGGAATGCCCTTGTAATCGACGACGTTGAAACTGCCGGAATCGCGTATGTCGAGAGCCAGGTTTTTAACATGCTTGTGCAGCAACGTGCTGTCGGTCTGCTGGGCCATGACATGGCAATTGCCGCCCGCTTCAGAAACAATCGTGTAGCTCGTTTTCGGCGACATCACAGCCAGCCATACATCGCCGCCCTTTGCAGCATGCACGAATTCCAGCTCTTTCTGCGCCCTGTCCACGGGCGCGCGCTTGTATTTTTCGTCGAGAACAGCCGTCAGCCCGGCGCGGTCGGTGAAATACATCAGGCATGTCTTGCGCAGCAACTCAACCGTATAACGCGTGCGGTTCTCCACCTCGGGTGGCGCTTCATCCTCCTCTGCCGCGAAGGCGGGCATGGTACAAAAAAGACAGAGCGTCAGAAGCGTCAGGAATTTCATTCGGGACCTCAGGAGCCGAATTTTACATCCGGCGCCCGGTCATGCGCGGCGCGGTCGGCATCAGGGATTTCAAAAAATGCTTCTTTCTGGAATCCCAGGAGCGCAACAAACATAATCGCCGGGAACTGCTCGACGGCGGTGTTGAGTTCGGCCGTCGCGTTGTTGAAGAAGCGTCGCGCGGCGGCGAGCTTGTTCTCGATGTCGGAAAGCTCGGCCATCAATTGCTGGAAGCTCGCATTGGCCTTGAGGTCGGGATAATTTTCGGCGACAGCATACAACCCCATCATCGCGCGGGTCAGCACGTTTTCCGCCTCGACGCGCTGGTCGATATTTTTGGATGCCTTGACGCCTGCGCGCGCGGCGGTCACGTTTTCGAAAACCTTTTTCTCATGCGCGGCGTATCCCTTTACTGTCTCCACGAGTTGCGGCACAAGGTCGAATCTTTGCTTGAGCTGAACGTCGATATCGGCGAAAGACTGATGACGGTTCTGACGCAGCGCCACCAACCGGTTGTAAATCGAGATCATGAAAAACGTGACAGAACCAGCAACCGCCAGGAAAATCATAAGCTCCATAAAAACCTCCGCGTATAGAAGATAAGATCCACTCTATATATAGTATTACACTTTGCCCGGCCTGCGAAAGCTTTGTTCGCCGCACTTTTCAGGGGATTTTGTCCTTTTCCTCCGTGCGGATGCGCAAAGGATCTTGCGGGGCCGTGCGTAATAGTTGAATATGACCGAATTCCGGCCCTTCTGAGGAGATCCCGATGAAAAAACTTTTCCTGGTCATGGCGCTCGCCGCCTTCTCTTTTTCTGCGTACGCCGCCGACAATGACCCCGTGACCAATACCACGCTTCCCGAGATGCCTAAGCCCATTCAGGAGCTCGTGAACCAGGGTGCGCAGGTGCGTTATATCGGCAAGGATCACGGTCTGGATGCATGGATCACCGTCAAAAACGGTCAGGAACAATATTTCTACGTGCTGCCCGACAAAAGTGCGTTCGTTATGGGCCTCCTGTTCGACTCGAGCGGCAAACTGGTGACCGTGCAGCAGGTCAAGCGCCTGCAGGATCAGGGCGACACGCTTCTCGACACGCTGGCAGAGGATGCCAATGCGGCCCAGATCGACCCCGGGAGCGATCCGAAATTCAAATCACCATCCGAGCAGCTTTACTATGATATCGAGAACAGCAACTGGGTACCGCTTGGCGAACAGGGTGCGCCGGTCGCCTATGCCTTCATCGATCCGCAATGCCCGCACTGTCATGAATTCATCCAGTCCTTACGCTCTGAATATATAGACAAGGGCAAAATCCAGCTCCGCATCATCCCCGTTGGATTCAAGGATGAGACGCGAGCGCAGGCGGCGTTCCTGTTAGCTACGCCCAACCCGGCGGAGCGCTGGTTTAAGCATATGGACGGCGACACATCCGCCCTGCCCGCCAAAAGCGAGCTTAACGACCAGGGCGTCCAGAGAAACCTCGCCACCATGCAGTCCTGGCAGTTCTCTGTCACGCCTATGATCGTTTATCGCGGCAAGGATAATTCCGTGAAATTGGTCCGGGGCAACCCCAAGGATCTCGCAGCATTCGTTAACGACCTCGGCGCGCGCAGTTAATATACCCTTGTCATTGCGAGGAAGCTTCAGCCGACGAAGCAATCCAGATTCTGAAAATGGATTGCTTCGCTATCGCTCGCAATGACGGGTTTCCATTCCAGTAATAAAGCCTTATAATTACACCGTGTTAAAGGTTTTCACTTTTCCTCGTTTCCGATGAATCAACGCGCCGAATATCTTCTCAGGGTTCTTGAAAAAATTGGCACGCCGCTGATGGCCTCGATCCTTCAGGCACCGGGACGCGGCGCGACCGATGAAGCCCATAAAGACGCCCAGCGCATGGCCGAATTGCTCGCGCGCACCACGCAGGCCAGCATCGAAATGGGGCAGGCCATTGACCTTGGCGCGCTTCCCGATGGCGGCGATTCCGTCCGCGTAGGCCTTGCCGCGCTGGCGGGCGGCTTGATCGGCACGTATTACCGCCAGACCGGCAAAGCGCCCGCAGATAATGACCTCCGCAAAATGACGGCGGCGCTGCAGACGGTCCTGACTTATTCCGGAAATTTCATGCCCGGCGCCGATGCCGCAGCACGGCTCAGCAATCTCGAGCCGATGGGTCAAAGCGCGGATCCGCAGCAGACAAGCCTGCAATATATCCACGCGCTCATTCCTGTCGTCAGCGCGGTCACGTCATTCCCGTTCGGCCAGCCCGAGCAGAAACTGGCGATGGATGTCGCGGCGCGGCTGGTACAAAGATCGATGGAGATGCGCGAGGCATTATTGCCCGGCCTGCAGGATGACGAGCAAAAACGCGCTGAATTATCAATGCTCGGCGTGCTGGCGAAAATCTATGCCGCCTGCCACGACGCCGAGACGGCGCGCATGATGTCGCTCACGGAAGAACAGCGGACGATGGGCGGGGTCGGCATGGATTCCGTCTGGAAAGCCTTTGATATACGCACCGGCATTTTAGAGGCCCTGGCGAAGAACATGGTACCCGGCAGCACAGGAAGCTCTTCATCCTCAGGATCGCGGGCCCCGGCACCACCACCCGCCGCGCCTGCGGTTTTTACCCCGCCACCCGCTCCTCCGGTAGCCGCACCGCCCCCCTCAAACCCGCCGCCAGCGCAGGGTTCCGGGGAATCCAGTCCTATGTCCTTCTTCAAGGGTCCCGCTAAAAAAGAGTGACGGAATCGAAAATTCCCCTTAAAATAAGCCCCAGTTTAATGGAGTAAAACCGCTATGATCGCCGCGTCCAGCAAAGTTCTCGCAGCCTGTCTGATGCTCGCCTCCCAGACCTATTCCGTCCCGCCGGCCGTGCTGGTCGGGATTTACAAGGTTGAGGGCGGCAAGGTCGGCCAGGAAGTCCAAAACGACAACGGCACCTATGACCTCGGTCCCATGCAGATCAACACGATCTGGATGCCGGAACTGGCCGGGAACTGGGGCGTTAGCGAAAGCACCGCCCGGAAATGGGTGCGTGATGACGCCTGCACGAATGTCAGCGTCGCGGCCTGGATTTTGCGCGGGCATCTCGACGAAACCAACAGCCTCTCGCAGGCTATCGCGCATTATCACTCCCGCACGCCGAATTTCGGCACCAAGTACAAGAAAAAAGTCATCGGCGTGTTGCATGAAAACGGCCTGGTCCGGACCAGCCGCTGACCTCCGGGAATCGCCCTAAAACAGCCTTTTTTCACGCGGGACAGATTGGAAAGGCATCTTGCGGATGCAATTCTGAATCGTTAAGCTTAATTATATAAGCAGGAATTTCATTTTAAGCCCTGAACAGGACTTAGATGAATGCGTTGTTTTTTTGCAAGGTAATGAAGTAAATGGCCCGGTTTTCCGCTCTCGTCACGTTAGTTTCAAGTCTGGTGTTGCTGGCGGCCTGTGATACGCCGGCCCGCGAATTCAGCAACGCGCACCCGCAACTCGTCGCCGAGCCCGACAGCGTCACCGCCATGCTGGCCGATGCCGCTGACCGCGCCGCGAATTCACTCGAAACACTGGCAGCCGTTGAAACCGCCCGCGCGCCCGGCATCGCCGTCGGACCTGTCGGTAACGCGCCTACTGAACTTCGCCGCGCCGTCACCGTGAACTGGGTCGGCCCGGTCGAGCCGATCGCCAAATCGCTGGCCGAGCGCGCCGGTTATAATTTCCTAACTGTTGGCGGATCACCGGTCGTGCCGGTTGTCGTCTCTCTCGATGTCGAAAATACGCCGGTCATCGATGTCCTGCGTAATCTCGGGCTTCAGCTCGGTATGCGGGGGGATATCAAGGTTGACGGTTCGTCCCGGGTTGTCGAGCTCCACTATCCGCCCCCCTCAGGTGTCGGCCAATAAGATTAATTTTTCCTGATTTTGGATTGTTAAATGCCGCGTAAAACGATGAACACAAGCAGGATAGGAATTCCGGCAATTTTCGCCGCGTTGCTTGCGTTTGCCGTGATGCCCGCCGCTGCGCAGGACGTCAAGGCGCAAGCCACCGAACAGGCGCAGCAACAACAAACCCAGACCGCCGCGCAGGCGCAGATCAACCCGTTCCAACAACTTCCTACCGTTCCGACTTCGGGCCAGGCGCAGCAACCATATGGGTATCAGCAACCTTACGCGCCGTATTATCCCGGTATGCCGGGTATGCCGACGCAGCCTGAAGAGCCGCAGGTGAAAACCAAGCGCGTGATGTACGAAGATCTTGAGAAAGAAGTCACCAGCACCAACACGGCGCCGCCGCGGCTTGATGATTTGAAAAATCTCGAACGCGAGAACACAATCGTCGAAGGCGAAACCGGCATGACGTTCGACATTCGTCGCGATGCGTTACGCGAAGCCGCGATTTCCTACGGCGCGCGCGGCGGCCTTGCATGGCGCACTTATTACATCCGCAACGATCTTGAAAAAAGCGCGCGGGCGATGGACCAGGTTTATAATTTCCGCCAGTTACTCATCCCCGCTCCTTCTGGATTTTTAATCGAGCCGCCGATCATCAATGAATCGTTGAACGCGATGCTGATCGAGGATGGCGGGCAGCAGGCCGCTGTTTCCGACGCGCTTTACAACATCGTCAACAATGCGAAAATCGTTTCCAGCGCGCGCACATGGCGTAATTACCTTGAGCGCGAATGGGGCGAAGTCGATCCGCCGCCGGATATCCTGCGTCCCGAAAACGAAGAGGAGCGCCAGATCTGGCAGGAACTCGTCGCCAAGGGATGGGATGAAGGCGTGAAGCAGGCCGATGAAATTTTCCAGGACGATCTCAATCTCCTGCAGGCGGATTTCCAGGGCATGGTGCGTTACCGGATTCTTTTGACGCAAGGCATGGTTTCGCCGCCTTACGCGCTGCAGGTTGACCGCGGCGTCACCGGCGATGGCAATCAAATGCGGGTCGGCGACCGCGCCGTACAAATCACCGGCGCATCGGAACTCATAACCGGATCGGAGCAATGGCAGCCCGCAAACCGATAAGCCTTATTAAAAAGGAAGACACTTCGGCGCAAACCTGGCCTGATGAGCCGAACCGGTTTACCGAGGATGCCGTCGATCCGTTTCTTCTATGGTGCGTCAAGCAGGGCGCGTCCGATGTCTCCATCCAGTCCGACCGCCAACCCTACAACGAAATTCATGGCCATCTTTATCCGGGCACGGTGCGCAAAGTCGACGCCGCCGACATGGCCGTCTTCCTGACAAGAATTTACGGGCCCGAAGCGCTCGCCCGTCTCGCCGCCGGTAAAGACCTCGACGTTTCCTACGAAATCCGACCGGACCGTTATACGCGCATCCGTTTCCGCGTAAACATCACCGCCATTCTGTCCAAGGGCCGCGACGCCGCGCAGATCACGATGCGGGTTCTGCCGTCCGAACCGCCGACGATGAAAGATCTGAAAGTCGAGCGTGAGATCATCGAAGCCTGGGCGCCGCGCCAGGGCATCGTCATCATCACCGGACCGACAGGTTCGGGTAAAACCACGCTGCTTGCGGCGGGCAATAGATTATTACTTGAGCGTCCGCAAGGCTGCGGCAAGATGCTGACCTATGAATCGCCGATTGAATATGTTTACGACGCGATCAACAGCCCGCGCTCGCTCGTCGCGCAATCCGAAATTCCACGCCACCTGCCGAGCTTCGCTGCCGGAATCAGAAACTCGCTCCGCCGCAAACCCGAAATCATTCTTGTGGGCGAGGCACGCGACCGTGAAACGATCAATGCCTCGATTGAGGCCGCGCAAACAGGTCACGCCGTCTACACCACGACGCACACGATCGGCGTTGCCAACACCGTCCAGCGTTTGCTCTCGACCTACGAAATGAATGAACGCGAAGAACGCGCGGTAGCGCTGATGGAAACGCTGCGCCTCATCGTCACGCAGGCGCTCGTGCCGCGCGTGCAGGGCGGACGTATCGGCGTGCGCGAATGGATGAAATTCCCCGAAGAGGTGCGCGAGAAACTCATGGATATGCACTTCACGAAATGGCCGTCCGAAATCCAGCGCATGATCAACCAGTATGGCCGTACGATGCAGCGCTCGGCGGAGATCGTCTTCGAGGCTGGTACAATCGACCGCCGTCATTACCTGCTGCTCGCCGCCAGCACCGGCACCGGTTAAATAATCAGGAAAATTTAAACGATTCAGCCGTGCTTTTGGGCAATTGCTGCCCGGGCGATGTACTTGCGACGGGCGCTGCAGCCCCAAGCTCAGCTGCGAATTCTTCCGTTCGTTCGCCCAAAGTTCTCTCGAATTTTTTCGCGTCACCCGGAACCATGCTGTCTTTGAAAATTTCGGCATGATTTTCCTGGAATGCCTGCCGCACGGCAGCCTGCATCGGCGCGTTGCCGTCTGATTCCTTAAAAGCCTTTTGCCATGCCGCTTCGGCGCGATCCATATTCTCACGTAGCGCGACAACATCGGGCGCGAGGCCGGGATCATTCATGATGCTGGCAACATGGCCGCGCATGTCGGTCAGCGCTTCTCCCGACATGCCGGGGGCTTTCATGGATTCCAGAGTTTCAATGGCATGCATAACTCCTGGATTTTGCTCCAGCGTCTTCATTTGCACAGCGGCCTGCGATGAAAGATGTTTTCCCGTCTCAATCAGGCCTGGCACATTTGCAATATTTTTCTCCGCAGTCATGACGGCAGACGCCGCGCCGGAATGATGATTATAAGAATCCGTCAATTGCCCTTTATTAAAACTCACCGAAGCGGGCGTTATTCCGGGGCCGTCCATGCCTTTTACGCGTTCCAGCCTGTCGCGAATGTTATGGATGGCTTCCTTCACGCCTTCGAGGGTCATGAATTGCTTGGCCGCGGCATCGCCTTTGATCTGCCCTCCGCCTGCCTGCAAAATTTCCTTCTGCACGCGGCGTGCGGCCTCATCCAGCACATCCAGATCTACTTTTTGCAACGCAGAAGGCAGCGAAGCATCCGGCTTTATTCCTCCGCGCTCGAAAATATATTGCGCATATTTTTCGATCACACCCCCGTCATTCGGGATCATTCCGCGCTCATCCATGATTGCCACATATTGATTCATCAGCTGCGAGCCGCCCGCTTTGTGAATGTCGAATTCTTCCTTGCCTATAGTGACGGAATCATAGGCCTTGGCCTGCTTCAGAATATCTCCCTCGCTCATCGCCGCGATTTGCTGGGGAGACATGGCAAGGGCTTTGTGAATCGCAAGTATACTGCTCATGCCGTAAGGGAATTGATCCTGTCCCCAGTTGAGAATATTCACCGCCCTCGTATCGGCTACAAACTGCAAAACCTCTCTTGCCTCAGGATGTTCCTTGAGCAAACGCACGGCGGCGTAGAAATCGCCGCCCGCCTCAAGAACGTCCGGCGAAACCTTCCCCGTGTTGTGACCATATTCATGCAGCTTTATAAATTCATTCAGAAGACGGTCGCCGCCGGGTGGAAACGTGGCCGCAAAATTTTTGTCGAAGGACGCGTGATCGCCTTTGTACGCCCCTATTCCAAGAAACGCACCGCCAGCCGGGTTTCGCTGTATTTCTGCGTCCATTCCGGAATGGCTCGTGAGCCACTTGCCCAGCGTGTGATGCGCCGGGTTAAGGAACACTTCCTTGTAACGCGTTCCCTCGCCATCAGAGAACGCACTGGTGTTCGATTCCATTCCGAGCGCACGACCGATCCGGTTTTGCTTGTCCTGGAAATAAATCATTTCCTGGAATTTATTTTTTATATCGCTTTTAATTTCGCCCGTACCGAAACGGCTTTTTATTTCCTTAAGAATTTCCAGTTGATGCGCTTCACGGGCGGAGAGAGGCTCTTTTTTTCCGAGAAGATTACCCATGACTTTGTCATTGGCTTCGAGATGGGCCTTATAGGCTGCGCGTACCTGCTCGTCTGTTTTGTTTTGAAAGTCCTTCAGGTTTTTTTCAGCGGCAACAGACGGCGGATAGTATTTCTCCATCAGCCTTTCATATTCCGCGGCAAAGGCCTGCTTGTCCTTCACAGCCTTTCCCATGTCGACCTCGATCATGGGACCGCCATGAAAGGTGAGAACCTTTATGCCGAGGCGTTCATTGGTTTCTATTACAGGCAGATCCATGGATCGCCGCCACCCTTATAAAATGCGTCTTTCGGCCATTCTGAACGATGCCGGTTAAAGAAATATTAACTTATGTAAATAAGACATGCTTCATAAACTATTGTTTTTAATGTGTTTTTTGTTCTATTTACGGGCGCTTTGGTCTTTATGGCCTTTTCCGGCCTTCAATGAATTTTTAGCGGCCCCGCCTGTCCCGTGATACAATCGAAGTTTGAAGTCGCCTGCCTTAAACAAAAAAACGGGGTCGTGTCATGGCTGCACAGCAGATTGAGAATATTCAGGAAAAGATAAACTGGCACTGGCGCAATTCCATGCGCACGGTGCGATTCCTCGCCTTCGACGCGCGCGCCGCGCTGCCTTTGCCGCTTTTGCTTGTATACGCCCGTCTTTCCACTCTTTTACTACTGATTACCTCGCTCCTGTTCTTCCGTTTCCTGGAGCGCAAGGGCCTGACCTTCCCGGCGGCCATCCGCAATTTCCGTTCGTGGGTCGTCGGCAGCAGCCGCCCCGGCTGGATCGGCGTCCAGCACAAGAAATTTACGGATTACGGCTAACACTCCCTTTTGCCTTATTTTTTAAGGTTTTTCAGGCTCTCCCGCTTGTTTTTTAGCAAGCGGACGATTATGGTCAACTCTTGATTTCACACCGATTCATGAGAGGCCGTATGCGTATGAACACAAACCTGGGTGGAAAGTTCTTTATTTTGCTGGCTGCTTTTGGCGCCGCTGTAACCCTGGGCGCAACTGTCACGCATGCCGGATTTGAATGGGTTCCCCCGAGCCAGCCTGCCGCCGCGCCCGAAGTCACGCCAGCTGCGCCAAATGTCACTGTTGCGCCCGGCATTCCACCGGCTCCGTCGTCCGATGTCGTGTTGCCGATTCCAGGCGAAGAAATTACGTCCACACCTGTCGCCGCCGCGCCCGCTGCTGTTATGCCCATTCCTGTGACGCCGCAGCTCAGACCTTCCGATGCTGCGACCGCTTCGAACGATGTGCCGGTGAACACGCTGCTTGATGCGCCGTCCGGTTATCAGGCCCAGCCGCTGCTGCCGCCTGAAGAAAATACCGCCATGAAAGTCCGTGAAGTCACGCCGCCGCCCGCAGCGCCTGACAGTGCGCCTCTTTCAATTACGGACTCGCGCACGGCGATGCCGGAACCTGTGGCGACGCAGCAGATCGCGCCGCCGCCAGTCGCTACCGCACAGCAGCAGCGTGTGTTCATGCCTGAAGACGCGCCGCAGACGGCTCTCGACAATACGCCGAACAGCCAGAAGCTGGTTATCAATCCGCGCCCGTACGGCGATGCCGTGCCTGCTCCTGCGCCGAGCCTCGATTCCGTCGTAGCCTCAGCAACACAAATGCCTTCCGACAAGCCGGTGCTTGAAGGTTTCGGCAGCGATATGCCGCTCGCGCTGGCGCTACAACAAATCGTTCCTGCTGATTATGCAACCTCGTTTGAATCCGGCATCAATGTCGGCCAGATCGTTTCATGGGATGGCGGCAAACCGTGGGATCAGGTCGTCAACGAGATGCTGGCACCGCTGCAGCTCCAGGCTGTCATCGTCAACAAAACAGTTCACGTCCGTTCACCGGGCGGCTGGCGCCAGGGCGATGCGTCACCTGTTGCAGCAGACAAGAACAATCTTCGCCGCGTGAACATCAAAGATCCCGGTGAGCAATCCGAACAGAAGGACGCGAATGCGCTGGCCGATATCGCCACCGCGTCGGGCGGCCCTGAAAAAATTTCACCCGCTGAAGACCGCGCGGCTTCTAAAGCAGAGCCCGCCGCGCCGACTGAAACTGAAGCCCTGCCGACGCCTGAGCAGTTGAACGCCGAGACGCCGGATGCCGCTCCTGAAGCGCAGCAGGATGTTCAGCAAAATGCCCAGAAACCCGCGCTGCCGCTTCTCGCCGCAGCAACTGAAAATGAAAAAGCGCCCGCCAATCCATGGGAAGCAAAAGCCGGTGAGAGCCTCAGGGATATTCTCACACGCTGGAGCGAGCAGGCAGGCATCGAGCTGGTCTGGATGGCGTCCTATGATTACAAAATCAAGGAAGATGTCGCGCTAAAAGATGATTTCACCGGCGCGGTTGAATCCGTGATCGCCACCGGCCTTGATGCCGAAGCCAGCGGAACGCCTGAACTGCAGATCATGCAAAAGCCCGGCGCGCAGGCACCCGGCGGCATTCTCATCCGCGACAAGCGGGCTTAAGCGTTTAGATTATCAACCTACCAGCAGGTAGTTCGCCAGCGTCAGCTCCTGGAGCTTGGCAGTGATGCGGTATGACGCGTCGAGCTGGATCTGCAGCTGCTGGATGCGTACAGCCACTTCGTTGACATCGACATCCTCGACATCGCCGATCGTATTGAGCAACAGGTTTTTCTGCTCGATGTGGCTTTTCTTGACGTCGTCGATGCGGGCGCGCACGCCTTCAAGCTTGAAGCGCAGCTTGTCGATGTCGTCAATCGCGTTGTTGACCATGGCGGTCAGGCTGTTGAACATTTCAAAGAAGTTGTCCTTCATTTCCTGAATATTGTTGCCGGGCGCGCCCTGCTCGTCCGGGACGCCGGGATAGGTATTCGGCGGTTCATAGGAATCGATCATCGGCGGCAGGTCGGCATTCATGATGGCGCTGACCGCAACGATGATGTCGCGGAAAGATTTGTCGTTGCCAAGCGCGGTAAAATCGATCTCGGAAACGTCATCGACGCGTACGAAAACCTTGCCTACGGTACCCGCGCTGAGCCCGGCGGAATAACCCACCACCGTATCGGTCAATGCGTTCGGGTTGCCGTCGGCTGTAGTGCGGTCGCGCAGATCGGCCAGAAGATCATCCGTTGAAATCGTCCCGGTTTTCCACGATGTGATCAACACGCTGAGCGCCGAATCCAGCGTGCCGGTATCGCCCAGCGGCTGGGTCAGCGTGTCGGCGCCGCCGAGCAGGTAACGGTCGTTTTCTTTCGCGTTCACGAGATCCTTCAGGAAACCGAGAACGTTGGATGCGAATTCGCGTACGGTCGCGAAATCGACGCCGGGTTCGGATGACGTCATGCCGACCGGGATGTTTTCAATTTCAGTCGTCAGCGGGTCGTCGTAATAAATGATTTCGCCTTCCTGGTGCTCGCTTTCTTGCGAAAAATTCACCAGAACATCGGCGAAATTCTCGGCCTGCGACTTGAATTCCTCGATTGCCGCCAGCATCAGTTTAATGCGGCGGTCGCTGTTGGTGATGTTCTTGACATACTGATCGAACGAATTGAATTCGGCGCGGGCGCGCTTCGAAAGCATGATCTCGGTGCCAAGACCTGTGAAAGTCTGGGTTTTTTTGCCGGTGGTAAATTGCGTTGAAAGCGTTGAAAACAGCGATTGCTGCTCCTTGATGCGCTCGATCTGGTCCAAAGCCTGTCCCAAAGTTGAAATGCCGGTCATAATTCAGATCCTTTCGTTATTTTTTAGCGAATTGCGTTCAACAATTCGTCAAATAATTGATTCACAGCCGTGATCACGCGCGCCGAGGCCGCATAGGCTGTCTGCACCTGGATCAGCGAGCCGAGTTCCTCGTCGATATTCACGCCCGACTGGTCGAGCAACTGGCGCTGCAATGTTTCCTTCAGTGTTTCCTCGTCGACCTTGCGGGCCTGAATGAGAACGGTTTCCTGAGATTGTTCGTTGACGATTTTCTGCGCGTAATCAATCAACGCGCCCGAGCCGACAATATTCGCCGAAATATCCGCGCCGGGGCCGAGATACTGGTTCCGGAATGCAATTGTCGGGATCGGCGGCGCGATCGAAGCGTCCGTCTGGGAGCCATAGGAAACATTGCTTACCGGGGATAAATCCTGCAGCGGGCCGGTCGAGAAACTTCCGAACAGGGCCGAGACGATGTTCACGCCGTTTTGAATTGTGCCCGCGCCGAACACCGCGTTGGCACCAGCGCCGTTTGCCGTGAACGGGCCGGATATGATCCTGATATCGCCACCGAAATCCGGGTTATTGTAATCACTGCCGGGACGCAGGCGCAGAAAGCCGTCCGCCGATGTAACAAGGTCTTCCATCGCAAGGCCGGGCACCGCGAGCAGTTTCGCCTGTAAATCCACTTCGTCATCGTCTGGTGCAATCGTAATGCGCACCGGCGGGTTGTTGCCGACCTGTATGTCGAAATAAGGGTCCGTTGCCTCGAATGTGTCTTCAGCAAAGCCAAGCAATGCAAGGCCGTCCGCGCCCATGCCATTGACGATTCCGCCGTCGAACGTGATGTCACCGGTTGATTCAACCGTGAACTGGCCGTTCGCACCTTGCGCGAATGTTACGCCCATCGCCGTCAAATCGGCCTGGTCGCCCGCGCCGAGCGCCGGGATGACCGTGGCATTAATATAGGCGATTAAATCCTGTACGAAATTGCCGCCGCCATCCGGAACAGCGCCCAGCGATATGTCGACATTGACCGGGCCGAGGCCGAGCGAGGCCTCTTCGAATGTCATCCGGAATGTGTCGCTGCCCGGATCGAGATCGCCGTTCGCCGCAGTAATAAAGTCGGCGGGCGAAAGGAAGCTGCTGAGATTTCTTGTGCCCCGGACCTCGTTCTCCGAACGAATGCCGAGGAATTCCTGCAGCGTATCGTTGGGCGCGGCATTGGCGGAAACGCGCATGTCGATGGCGCCGACGGCTTGCTGGAAATCGACATCGCCGAACGAGAACTGCAGCACGCGGCGAATGATTTCATTCGATCCCGTTGAGATCGAGGCGCCGTATGTGCCGCTCTGCAGGATCGTGTTGTCAGCGAGGATATTTTCATTGACCTGAATAACGCCCGAGAAACCGACATAGCCGACCGGTGTTGGGACCGTTGAATCTGGCGCGGTATCAGGCGGGATGTTGCCGGAGCCATCGGTGAAAAGCCGCAGGCCCTGTGCCTCGAAGCGCAGCGCCATCTTGTGCGCCAGTTCGTCGATCTGCGCCATCTGTTTCGGGAAAATTTCGTCGCGAAGTTCCAGCAGCCCGCCAAGCTTGCCGCCCGGCGCGTCTTCCGTGATGTCGACCGCGCCCGGATCGGTGAGCGGATCGCCGACATAAACGCCGGCGGCGGATGCGGGATAATAGGTTGTGGCTGCCTGCGGCGTGGGCCGGAATGTCAGCAGCGTCGCGCGGGTTGAGGCCAGTTCTACGCCCTGGCTGGTCTGCACAACGATGGCGCCGTCGCCGCGCGTGAAGAAGGTCAGGTCCATCATTTCTGACAGTTCCTTGATCGCGTCGTCGCGCTTGTCCTCGAGCGCGGCGGTGCTGCGGCCGACGCCGTTGCTGTTGGCGATATCTACGTTCAGTTCGGCAATCTGGCCGAGCAGGTCGTTAACGCGCGCGACCGTGCCCTCGATCTGTCCCTGCGCGTCGTTACGCAGCGTCGTGATCAGGCGCGAAAGCCCGTTGATCTTGTTTGCTGTATCTACCGCCTGGTTAACCGTGGCGGATTGCAGGAACCGGTCCTCGGGGCTGTCAGCCAGCGCCGAGAAACTGTCATGCAGTTGCGCAAGTTCGGCGGCGATCGAAAGTTCCTTATCCGGCGGGCCGTGGAACTGCTGGATGCGGTTCAGATAGGATTCTTTAACATCCAGAAGAGCGGTGTTGCTGATCTGGGTCCAGAGGTCGCGGGAAAGATTAAGATCAACGTTCCGGACGATCTTGTTGGCCAGAACGCCTACGCCCATGCCCTCGATAACCTGGGCCTGTTGCGGCAAAATTTTCCGGGTGTAGCCGGGGGTGCCGACGTTGGCCACGTTGTTCGAGATCACTCCGATCTGCTGCTGCGCAATACGCAGGCCCGTCAGGGCGGCATTCAAAGCCGTGAGCGACATATTTAATCCCTATCAGGGGCGCCAGGGGCAATATTTGCCAGAATTGGCGCCGAATTCAGTCCTGTGGATTATCTTGCAAGGAAAGTGCCAGTTTCAGGCCCGGATGGGCCCGGCCACCTAACGGCGCTGGAGGTTGCGGGCATCCTGGACCACGGCAGCGTTGAGGCGGTGCACCTCGGGCTGGAGCGCCTCCTCAAGCAGAAGCGAGGTCATCATTTCACGTCGGAGCATCGAATCATAGAAATCCCGCTGCTGCATGAGCTTGATGGCTTCCAGCGTCGCGCTGATACGTTTCACGTTGGCAGGCTTGTCGTAGAGGTTCGTGTAGAAATCCGGGTGCTGGTAGATTTTTTTCGTCAGGACTTCCATCTGCACATAGTAGCTTGGATACTGTTCCCTCATCCATGCATAAACCGTTTCATCATCCATACCGAAATTGCGCATCATTGCCTGCATGTAGGCCCAGCCGGATCGATCGAACAGGGTCGGGTGCCCCTTGCTTTTCATGCCGGCAATCGTGACATAGGAATCATGTGCAACATTCATCGCGGCATAGACATGGCGCGCATTCATGTATTTGAAAAAATCCTCATGGATGGTCTCGGGCACGCCCGGTGGCAAAGGCCGCGGCCAGTAGAGATTTTTAGCGAGCGCTAGAGTTTCAGGCTCGTCCGGTTCCGGCGGGCGCACCGGGACACCGCCCGTATGAGTGCTGGTGAAATCGATGTTCACCGTCAGCGGGCTATCGATAGTGCGACGGAAATCGATATCCTTGTTTATCTCTCCACGGTTGATAGCGCCGGCACGACCGATGCCGAAAATCTGATCGTGGTCGCACATGAAGTTAAGGCCGTCATTATTGTCGTTCGTATCGCAATACGTCGTCCGGAATTGCTGTCCCCGGGAATTGAAGTCGCTCATAAAGCTTTCCGAGCTGCTGTTATGCGCTGTCCCGACATAGAACTGCGTGAGCAGAGAGCTCATCGTCATTTTCTCAGTCATCGATTTTTCTTCCGCAGAGTAAAGGCTTCTCATGAAAGAGCCGTATTCGCACATCATTTCGCTCGGGTGATAATCCTTGTGCGCCTGCGCGACCAGCCGCTGCATTTCGCGCTGGGTCTCCAGCTGGAACTTCGCGTCGATCATGGCGCCGACATGCAGCATCATAGAGCCCATCACCGCCGTGAGCTGCTCGGTCATCAGCATAAGCGCCTTCACATAGTTGTGAACGATCAAAGGCGTCATCATGCTGCCGGGAACACAGAAGCTGTAGAACCCGCCGGGCAGGCCGTCGGTGCAGCCATAGGGGAAGAAGTAGACGTTCAGCAGCGGATCTTCGTACAGACCGCCGCCGGGTGCGGCAAGAACCTTGATGACCTTGTCGCGCGCGCGGTTGTCAGCGTCACTGGCGACGTTGCCCAGCAGCGCAACCTTGAAACCTTCTTCCTGACCGAGCTGGTTGAGGTCGCCTGCGATTTTCTCGCGAATAACGCCTGCCCAGTCGGAATGCGTTTTTTCACCGCCCAGACTGATCGGGGCAGAAGGGTCCAGACCCCTGCCCTGCACCGCGATCCTGCCTTCCTTGGCATCGAACGTGATCGCCAGATTCAGTGGCTTTTCTTTTTCATTCACCTCGATCGCATAGGAAAGATTGCGTCCGGCCGCATTGAAAAGATTATAGGCCGGGAGATTCAGGTTGCCCGCCGCATCAACCTCGGCTTCACCGTGCGCGGCGCGGCCCTCGTCGGGCATGATGCTGTAGCTGACCTTTGCACCCGGCTCAAAACCCTCGAGCGTACCCATCAGCGCTAATGTTTTGTTTTTAGCGGTCAATGAGGCCAGCGGCTGCCAGGGTTTTCCCGTTACAGCGCCATACGCAAACAGCCCGGCGGTTAGCCCCGCCAGGGTTAGCCCTGCAATAATGAAATTCCTTTTTGTAAAAAATTTTCTCATATAATTTCCAAATTCAAAATTTCCCGCGTTCCGCCTAATCTTTTTCGCCCGTCATCTGGTTGATCTCGTTTTCCACTTCGTTCTGAAGGGTGACAACCTCCATCTCAAGAAGCACTGAAAGCGACGCTTCGTTGCGCAGATAGGATTTGAAGATGTCGAATTTCTGCATCAGCCCGATAGCCTGCATCGCAACCTCTTTGCGGTCGACGTTGGCAGGTGTGTCATAAAGGTTCGTGTAAAAATCCGGCTTCTGATAAATTTTCTTCGTCAGAACTTCCATCTGGGCGTAATAGCTGGGCAAGATTGTGCGCAGCATGGCTGTTGCCACGTCGTAGGTGAGGCCGAGTTCCTGCAGCATGGCTATGAGATAATCGGTCGAACCGCCTGAGCCTTCCGCCTTCATCCCCACGATTGAATTGAAAGAATTTTCAGCGACCGAGCGCTTGGCGACAACCGAGCGTATATCCATGTAAGTTTTCTGCATGTTCGTAATGCGCTGGTTGGGGAGCGGCTGCAGCGAGCGGGCGGGCGGGCGAATGAAGAGTTCGTGACCGTAGAGGTTGCTGGCCAGCGCGAAAATATCTTCCTCCTCCTCGGTCAGCACTTCGCGCAGCGACGGGAACAGCATATCGATCTTTATCGTCCATGGCTTATCGACTATGCGCACGAAATCAATATCCTTGTTAAGGCGATCCGGTTCCTGGCCGCCGATCATGGGGCCGGGAACGCCGTCCTGGTCCCAGTCACAAAGTATATTGAGCCCGTCGTTGTTATCGAAACGCTGGCAGTATTTTTCGCGGAACTGCTTGATGCGGCTTTCCTTGTCGCTGTCCTCACCGAGAGCTGACGCCGTATTGATCGCGCCTAACTGGCGGTCCTGTGAACGCTGCGCCAGAAGGACCGCGGTTAAATCCCCCTTGCGCTCGGTGAAAGCGATGGCTTTTACGGCGCTGCCAAAGTCGCAAAGCCCGATGCTCGGGTGATAATCCTTGTGCGTGCGCGCGGCAATTTTTTGCAATACCTGCTGCGTCTCCAGTTGATGCTTGGCGTCGAGGAACGTGCCAATGATCTGCATCTGCTGCATCGCTACTGCTGTTAGCTGGTCGGCCATCAGCATCATCGCGGGCAGAAGATTGTCCTCCCACAAAATCGAAATCAGCCAGATTTTCTCTCCGGTCATTTCGCTGCGCACGAAGCGCGTCAGCCGCCAGTAGGTGCCGCCCTGGATGTCTGTGACCCATTCCTGAAGCTCGGCCTCCACGACTCCCTTCACGCACCATTCGCAAAGGGCGTTCGCCGGGCGCGGCATAATGACCGTAATGGCCAGGGCCATTACGAATACCGAAACAATCAGACTCCTTTTTGTAAAAAATTTTCTCATATAACTTTCAAAAAATTAAAAATTCCGGCGTTTCGCTTAATCGCCTTCACCTACTGCCTGGTTGATCTCGTTTTCTATTTCGTTCTGAAGATCGACGACGGCCAGCTCGAGAATTACCGAAAGTGACGACTCAGCACGCAGATGGCTTTTGAACAGGTCGAATTTCTGCATCAGGCCGATCGCCTGCATCGCAACCTTTTTGCGGTCGACGTTGACCGGCGTGTCATAAAGATTCGTATAGAAATCGGGATTTTGATAAATCTTTTTCGTCAGCACTTCCATCTGGGCCCAGTAACTGGGCGCGTTGAAGCCCAGCAGGTCCATCGCCTCGCCCGGGTCTACACCGAGCTCCACCATTAAATCCCGAAGATAGCCGTACGAACCGGTAGAGCCTTCCGTTTTCATCCCGACAATTGCGTTGAAAGAATTTTCCGCGACCGCGAGCTTGGCGACAACCGCCCGCATGTCCAGGTAAACTTTCTGTATGTTGGTGATGCGCTCGGTGGCAAGAGGCCGCAGCTCGACGTTGGGCGGACGGATAAAAATTTCATTACCGTACAGGTTGCTGGCCAGCGCAAATATTTCTTCTTCCTGGTCTGCCAGGTCACCGCGCCATGGCGGCGTAACCATATCCACTATATCTAATGCCAGGGGCGCATCGATTGTACGCCTGTAATCGATATCCTTGTTGAGGCGTACAGGATCCCCGCCGCCAACCTGGGGGCCGGGAACACCGGTCTGGTCCCAGTCGCACATAAAATTCAAACCATTGTTGTTGTCATGGGGATCGCAGAATTTTTCGCGGTACTGCTTGATGCGGTTTCCTATGTCACCATGCGCACCCAGCGAGGCAGCGGTATTAACCGCGCCCAACTGGCGATCCTGCGAACGCTGGGCAAGCATGAGGCCGTTCGCCTCCGACTTACGGTCTGAGTGGGCGAGGCTTTTTGCAGCAGAGGCAAATTCGCAAAGGCCGACAGTCGTGTGATAATCCTTGTGCGTGCGCGCGGCAATTCTCTGGAGCGTCTGCTGCGTTTCGAGCTGTTGTTTTGCATCCATGAACGCGCCGACAATCTGCATCTGCTGCGTGGCGACCGCCGTCAGCTGGTTGGCCATCAGCATCAGGGCCGGCAGGAGATTGTCTTCCCAGAAAACTGAAACCATCCAGACTTTCTGTGCAACCATTTCACTGCGTATATGACGCGACATCCGCCAGTACGTGCCGCCCACATAGTCGGTGACCCATTCTTCGAGCTCGGCCTCCACGACTCCCGTTAAACACATTTCGCAAGGAATAACGGAAAAAGCGTGCGCCGGGCGCGACGACGACACAACAACTACAGAGAGAGCCAGTACGAACAGCGAGCCGGCGACGAGAAGGAAGCGGGGCTTGCGGATTTTTTTCATTATTCGCCGCCTGAACCCGCAAGGTCTCTGTTCACTTCACGTATGGCGGGACGAAGTTTGGCGGAGAGCAGAACGGATGTCAGCATTTCCTGCCTGACCTGGCTTTCATAGATTGCCCGGTCGAGCATAAGCTCGATCGCCTTCATGGCGACGCCCTTACGCGCGACGTTCGCCGGCGAGTCGTAAAGGCCGGCGAAGAAATCCGGGTTCTGGTATATTTTCTTGGCGAGAACCTCAAGCTGCGCATAGTAGCTCGGCTGCTCGCCCAGATACTCTCTCGCTTCACCCGCGCCAAAGCCAAGCTCCGTCAGGACGGCCACGAGGAACTCGCGCGTGTTCGGCGCGCCTATGGTCCCGGGGCTGCCTCCCGCCTTCAATCCGACGAGTGCATTGAAAGAGTTTTGCGCAACGTTACGTTTTGCGGCAACGGAGCGGAGCGCCAGATAAAGATGCTGGTATTTCGGCTCCTTGAGATATTCGTTGTCCGCTTCGCGCGTCAGGACGTCATGGCCGTACAGGTTATTGCCCATCGCAATAATGTCTTCCTCATCGTTCGTCCTGACAGGATCATCGAACAAGAGATTGAATGTGCGCGGCTCATCCACCACGCGGGTATAATCGATATCGTTGTTGACCCGTTTTGGGCCGCCTGCGCAGACCAGCTGCAAGCCTGTGCCCGCCCTGTTCATCAGCCTGTTGTTGTCGTCCGTATCGCAATAGGTGGTTATGAATTGCTGCCAGCGGTTACCCTTGTCCTGGTCGCGCGATTCCGAAGCGCCCATGTTGACGTTGCCGAGATGGCGTTTCATCTGAAGCGCGTTCAAAGAGTCGGCGCTGCCCAAACCTTGCGCTTCCGATGCAGCCAGGCTGCGCACGTTTGTGCCGAACCAGCAGAAATCCTCGCTGGGCTGATAATCTCTTTGCGCTTCGAATTGCAGTTCCTGGAACAGGCGCTGTGTTTCAAGCTGGTGCTTCGCGTCGAGGAACGTGCCGAAAATAAAAACCTGGTGCATGCCGACCGCCGACATCTGCTCAGTCATCATCATCAGCGCAGGCAGAACTTCCGCGGTGAAGAATGTTTGAGTAAGCCAAAATCTGTGCAACACGAATTCCGCAGAAATATATTGCATCATAAGTGTTTCAAAGGTTTCGTGGAAAAGCATGATCGCTGCGCGCGCCGCTTCCACGTCGAGAACGTTACATATGACGCACGCCGCCTGCGCTTCGCGCGGCGGGTTCGTGTAAGCTGTGACGAAGGAAATGCCAAAAACAAAAATAAGGAAAAAATAGCGTACTTTTCTGAAGGAAAAGCGCTTCCTCTTCACCTGCGTCGTGGAGCTGCCCTGCGTTAACATCTCAAACCGGTTAAAGATCAAATCTCAAAGACCCCCGAGGCGATTCCAGTGAAATCGCCCCAACATGCCCAAATTATTTCTATTTTATCACAGCCTTGGCCCGAAGTGCACGCTCCAAAATTAAGGATATTTTCGCTCTGTGCATTTCACGGCTTGAGAAGCCGCGGATTTTAAGCCAAGATAAATACCTGCAAAACGTCAGATTTTTGCATTATCGTCAACGCGTGGTACCTTAGAGTCTATGGTCCTTAAGAACGTAAAATCAGGAACGGCTGGCGCCAACGAGGCGAACGAGGACGCGAGCGGCCTTGGCACGGTCGTTATCCGCAATGAATTCTACCGTGACGGATACCGCAATCTACTCAGGCTGTGCCTGCTCGAGGGCGTGATCATTATGATCCTGCTGGGCGCTATGTATTTCGTCATCCATGTCCACCAGCCGCAGGACCGCTATTTCGCCACGACCGAGGACGGCCGTTTGATCCCCATGGTCGCCCTGCATGAGCCCAATTTGAGCACCCCGGCCCTGATGTCCTGGGTGGCGCAAGCCTCGACCGAGGTCATGACCTTCGGATTCAACGATTACCGCCGCAGACTGCAGGAATCCTCGCGTAATTTCACCCGCAGAGGCTGGGAAAGCTTCACCCAGGCCCTCCAGAAATCCCGTATTATAGAAATGGTTGAGGCCAATCAGCAGGTCGTCACCGCCGCCCCGGCGGGTGCGCCGATCCTGGAATCCGAGGGCGTCGTCGCAGGCCGTTATCAATGGATTATCCAGCTGCCGCTAGTCCTGACCTATCAGTCCGGATCGCGTACAAAATCGGACACGCTGCTGGTGACCGTCGTCGTCGTCCGCGTTCCCCGCCTTGAAAGTTCGAACGGCGTCGGAATCGAACAGTGGATCGCCGTGCCGCGCTAAGCCGCACGCCTTCTCTTCAGTCACCACCACCTGAATTTTTGCAAAAACGATTTATGTGTTTTTTTGTAAATTAGAAGCAATTCACAGGTGACACTCGTTTTTTAAGCATATATCCTTGTCAGGCCTTTATATTTGGAACCCTGACCGTTTTGCCGCAGCCCTCGATGTGTAATCGTTCTTTTGAAAAATCCATTCTCGCCGGCGCTTTGTTTCTGGGCCTGCTCTGCACTGTGAGCATGCCTGGATACGCGCAGGATACCAGCCCGTTCACAGGATTGCCGCAGGAAATGGATAACAGCGCGGCGCCATCGCCAAGTCCGGCGCCCCTTCTGCCCGGCGGCGTTCCGCGCCCTGCAGCACCTGATACACCCGATACACCTGATTTTTTCGGTGCCAACGGCATCCTCGCACCTGAACCAAGTCTCGATGGCGGCGAAGATTTTCAGTTCGAAAAATCGGAAGATGAACTAGAGGAAGAGGCGAGAAAAGAAGCTTTTAGTTCGGCCCTACAGGGTGTTTTGCCGCTACGTCCCGATGAAATCCGCACGTTGCTCGAGCATTTCGACCGCACCCAGGAATCCGTCGAGTTGCCGGTTTACGCCACGCCAAAACCCGAAGTCACTGTCGAAACCGTTTCGCTGGATCCGGGCGCTACGCCCCTCGTCGTGAAAACCGCTTACGGCCATGTTTCTACGTTCAACGTTCTTGATATGACCGGCGCGCCCTGGCCAATCCAGGACATCAGCTGGGCCGGAAATTTTGAAGTGATCGAGGCATCATCGACGCAGGGCTCGCACATCATCCGCATTTCGCCGCAATCCGAATTCGCCACCGGCAACATGTCGATCCGGCTTCTCACGCTGAAAACGCCGGTTATCATCTCGCTGCAAACCAGCCGCGAATCCGTCCATTACCGCTTCGATGCGATCATCCCCGAATACGGCCCGATGGCGCAGGCGCCGCTGATCGATAAAGGAATAACCACCGCCGCGGGCGATGCCGATATCGCCTCCGTGCTGCAGGGCGTGCCGCCTGCCGGGGCAAAAAAGCTTGATGTTGCGGGCGTCGACGGTCGCACAACGGCTTATGCCTTCAAAGGTGGGACCTATGTCCGCACACCTTTGACGCTGCTTTCGCCCGCCTGGTCAGCCTCCGTTGCCTCCGCCGACGGCATGCGCGTTTATGCAATTTCGGAAGCCCCTGTTCTGCTTCTGTCCGATAAGGGTAAGATGGTGCGTGCGCGCGTTTCACAGCGCGAAGATGTCATAGGGGATATGATCCATGGCCGATGATGTAAATGACGACGGCCTCGAACTCGACGAAGCCAGTTTCGACGATTTTGAGAAGAAAAAAGGCACGCTTGGCGAGCTCTGGCGCGAAAACGCCATGGTCAAGGTCGGCGTCGTCGTGGCCGCCGCGGTCGCCATTTTCGCCACCATTATTCTTTTCGGCGGCAAGGATATGCCGATCGACCCTTCTTATGTTTCAGGCGGCTCTGATATTTCCGCCCCGCCCGGTACCGAGGAAACCAGCCCTTCTTACGTTGCCGCCATCGAAGAAGAGAACGAAGCGCGCACCGAACAGGCCATCAAGGAAAGCGGCAGCGTGCTGCCCACGCCGATCGATCCGCCTGTGGGACGCTTGACCGTCACTGAAAATGAAGCGCCGGAAGAAGATCCGCTGCAACGCTGGCGTAAACTTCAGGAAGAACGCCTGCAGCGTGAAATGCTGCGCTCGCAAACGGTTGCGCCCGACGCGGATGCAGATGCCGCACGCGGCGAAGCGATCCAGGCGCTGGCCGAAGCCATGGCTACGCAGATGCAATCCATTCTTGAAAAACGCGCCACTGTAAGGCCGCTGCAATATCGCGGCATGACCAGCGATGACTGGCTGAACGAGCTGAACGCGGAGCGTGAAGAAGAGGCTAAACAGGCCGGCGGCGGCGATAATGATGAGGTCGAGGAAAATATAGAGATCGTTCTCTACCCGGCTGGCCGCATCGCCTACGCGCAGATTTTGACCGAGGCAAATTCCGATGTGCCGGGTCCGGTTCTGGCTCAGATTGCATCCGGTCCGCTGTCCGGCAGCCGCGTGCTCGGCTCGTTCTCGAAGCAAAAAGAACTGCTTACTATTAAATTCCAGACCGTTATCGTCGACGGCGTCAGCATCGATATCGACGCCGTGGCGGTCGATCCCAAAACCACGCTCCCGGCCCTTGCTACGGACGTCGACCATCACTATCTGATGCGTGTCGCGCTGCCGATGGCTGCGGCGTTCGTCGAAGGCCTCGCCTCGGCGATCAGCGAGTCGGGCCTGACCACCGTCACCGTCGAGGGCGATGTCGTGGCCGAGGAAAGCGAAGACACCAGCACCGAACAGGATGTAGCCTCCGGAATCGAGGAAGCAGGCCAGAAACTGCGTGAAATCCTTGATGAAACCGCCGACGAAATCGAAGTTACGGTTCGTGTTGAAGCGGGTACCCCTGTTGGGATATTGTTTCTCGAGCCGGTTATTAAGCCCGCCGAGATTTAGTTTATAATTTAACAGCAACAAAATCGCTAGGATCAGATCATGGTTGATAAGCCCAAGGACGATAACGCTTTTGAAGATGCCGATTTCGAGGACCTGGACGCTCTCGAAGATGACGATCTGGGCGATGAAAACTGGGACGACGATCTGAGCGGAACCGGCGCAGCCGATGATTCCGGCGGCGGTGACGACGATAGCGAACCGCGTGCCCCCCGAGAAAAAACGTTCGTCCAGAAAAATTTCATGCTCATCGTGGGTGCCGTGGTCGTCGTATTCGGCGGCCTGGTCGGCATTGCCTTTATGGGCGGCGGATCGCCTTCGCCGCTGCCGGATGAACAGGCTGCCGCGCCGGGCGATGCATTGCCTGACGCCCCGGCCACTACAGCTTACGAAGACGGCGCCGACATGCCGCCGATGCCCGCACCGATTAATCCCGAGCAGGCCGACGGCGCATTGACGCCGATGCCGATGCCCGGCGATCTGCAGGACACCGAGCTCGCTGAGTTGAATGTTGATGAGGTTCCCGCGCAGCCGCCGAGCGGCACAACACCGCAGGGCGAAGAGCCTTTTGATTACAGGTCGAATGAACAACGTGAAAATTCAGACGAGCCTGCCCCGAAAAACGCGGCGGAACAACTGAACGCAGCCTTCAAACAACGCACGGAAACCGATCCTGTCGCGCCCGTTCCCGCTGACTCCGGAACGCTTATCGACAGTGAAGGCAATATCATTGCGATGCCGGCACCCGTGATCCCGGAAGAACAGCCTGAAGAAAAACCGGCAGCAGCCGAATCTGCGCCGACACTTTCCGCTGCTCAGCCCTCACCGCAACTCGAAGCGCAGAAAACAGAAATTGAATCGCTGCAATCGAAACTTACGACACAGGAAACCCAGATCGCCGAGTCTGAAAAAGCAACGCAGGCCCTGGAAGATTCGCTGAAATCGAAAGACGAGGAAATCGCCGCCCTTTCGAAAAAGATCGAAGAGCTTGAACAAAAGCTCGCCAGCGCCGAGCACGCACCAGCGCCTGAAAAAGCAGCTTCTGCACCGAAAGCAGCTAAGCCCGCCTCCGCTCCCGCCGCTGAAAAACCGGCTGCGAAAAAAGCCCCGGCCGCTACCACAACGGCGAAAGCACCTGCCGCCGCCCCCGCAAAAGTGGTTTCCTGGGAGCTTAAGGCCGCCCAACCGGGCAAGGCCGTGCTGGCTTCCCGCTCCACGGGCGACACCCGCAATGTTTCTGTGGGCGATACTGTGGATGGATTGGGGAAAATTACCGCCATTTCAAACGAAACCGGTCGCTGGACCGTTCGCGGAACCAAGGGCCAGGTGATTCGCTAACCCCCTGTTTTTCAATCTAAATCATTGATCTGAAACAATAAAATTTTATTTTAAATTTTATTTAATTTTTATCCGTCAAAATTAATTAATTGGGGAACTGCATTCGTTTACCGGCTGAATTGAATTTGCCGGAACCCTTGGAAATGTGGTTAAATACTATATATGGCGGTGTTTCTTAATAAATATAAAAACAATAAGATCGGGGCATATTCTTTGAGATATGCGCTCGCTTCCCTGTTTTTGGCTGCAGGGCTGGTTTCGACTTCTCCCGCCTTCGCAGGCGCCGAGATCGACGGCATTGCCCGTAATATGGTCCAGTCGAGCGACCAGCTACCAGCCCTTCTTTCGGGCTTGGCCTATCTGCTCGCCCTGCTTTTCACCGTAACCGGCGTTCTCAAGCTTAAGGAACATGTCAGCAACCCGCAGCAAACACCGCTGCGCAGTTCACTGATTCGTTTCCTGGTCGGCGGCGCGCTGCTGGCGCTCCCGATTATGTACCAGGCGATGATGGTTACGTTCAACGCGGGCGTGAACCCCGACTTCGACGGTAACAATACGGCTATACAATTCCTCGCCACCCTGCTTGGCAGCCTCGCGGCCATCATACCGATGAGCAATGCCAACGCGATCATGGACAGCATCATCGATTCGATCGAGGAGACGCCCGCGCTTGTCTCTGCTGTCGCGTATCTGCTGGCGCTGGTTTTCGGCATCAGCGGTCTGCTGAAACTGAAAGAGCACGTTGAAAATCCTGAACAGGTTCATTTACGCGAATCCGTCATCCGCCTGCTGGCGGGCGGTGCGCTGTTCGCAATCCCGATTGTTTATCAGGGCATGATGGAACTGGTCGGCGCCGCCAACCTCTGGGGCCAGATCACATCGGCCTTCGGCGCGGCAGGCCTCATCTATTCATCGTACGGATTCAGTTTATGCAACCCGGTAGGCGGCCTGCTCGGCGGCATCGGCGGTCTTCTGGGTCTTGGCAACGGCGCAACGCTCGGAGATTCTTTCTGCGGTCTGTTCTTCAATGCAGGCGCATTCCCCGCATTCCTGACGGCTGTTTCATATCTTATAGGTTTGATCCTCGGCGTCTGGGGCATCCTGAAAATCAAGGCGCACGTTTTGAACCCGCAACAGACATCGCTCTGGGAAGGCGTTTCGCGCCTTGTCGCAGGCGGCGCGTTCTTCTCGCTTCCTGTTGTTATTGAAGTTGCACGCAACACCATCTCTCCGGCCACCACGGGTATACTCGGCGCGGTCGCCCAGCGCACAACATTCAATGAAGCGGCGCTGGCCTGCGACGGCACCAGCGGTCTTGACGGCGCGTTGTACTGCATGATGAACGACCTGCTGACGCCCGTTCACGTCGCCACAAACTTCTTCACGACCTGCGCGGCTTTCGTTTTTGCCATGATCGGCATTTCACGCCTGATGAAAACAGCGCAGGACGGCGCGCGCGGACCCGGTGGCCTCGGCACGATCATGACATTCGCCGCAGCGGGCGCGTTGCTTTCCTATAACAGCCTGGTCCGCGCGGCCACGGTTACCCTTTCGCTGAGCGCGCCCGGTCTCAGCCTCACGGCGACACGCGCCAACATGCAATACACAAAAGGCCTGAGCGCTGCGGAAGCCCAGCACATTCACACCGTCATCAGCGCCATCATCAAGTTTATGATTATCGTCGGACTTATAAGTTTCGTCCGCGGCATCTTCATTGTCCGAAGTGTCGCGGAAGGAAACTCCCAGGCCTCGCTCATGGCGGGCGTCACCCACATGGTAGGGGGTGCGCTGGCTGTGAATTTGGGACCGCTTATCAACCTCGTGCAAAACACGTTGGGGGTAGCGCAATACGGTATCGCGTTCACTTAGCGCCGGATGGCGGTGAGTGTATGCGTTGTTTTAATGTGTGAGCAACTACTTCGCTAGAGAAGGAACCTAAAATGTCTATTAGAAAATCTTATTACACAATGGGCGCGGCAATGACGCTCGGCCTCGTGGGCATGGCCCCCGATGCAGCGCACGCCGCTAACAACTTCAGCAAGATCTCGAAAAACATCTCGACATCTATCGAAGACCTTCCGGGTCTTCTGGCTGCGTTGTCATACCTCTTTGGTATTCTGCTTGCCGTTCTCGGCATCATGAAGATCAAAGACCACGTCGAAAACCCCTCGCAAACGCACCTGAAGGACGGCGCAATCCGTCTTCTGG
>JAGNLJ010000001.1 GCA_017999645.1 Alphaproteobacteria bacterium | reverse complement strand
ACTTAAAAAGCTAAAGGTGAACAACGCCCGGAACCGCCGCTTAGAACCGGATGAATGGGAGGCTATCAAGGAAGCTTTTGGCACAAACCGTAACCCTTTCATCAGGCCACTTGTCCGGCTTGCGATAGAGACCGCTATGCGAAGGGGTGAATTGATAGCCATACAATGGCAGCACGTCGATTTTAAAACCCGGACTGTTTTCATTCCCGTTACCAAGAACGGACACAGCCGCACTATTCCCCTCACAGGCGAAGCCATCAAGATATTGAGGGAGATTCGGGAGATGAAAGAAGCGGATAAGAAAAGGGTGTTTCCCGGCATGACTGGCAATGCAGCAGATCACGCTTGGGACAGGCTCATAGAACGGGCCCAGATCAAGAACCTGCATTTCCATGACTTGCGGCATGAAGCCATCAGCCGCTTCTTTGAAAAAGGACTAAGCATTCCAGAGGTAGCTTTGATTTCAGGACACCGGGATTACAAGATGCTTTTCCGCTATACCCACCTCAAAGCCGAAGACCTAGCCAACAAACTTCAGTGAAGCCCACCACGCTTTTTTAAACAAAACTCTCCGCAAACGCCTTATAGAGCCCAGTCGGGTGCGTATCTGGTCTTAAAAAACTACTATTTCAAACCAATTAGGTCGCCGTATGCGAATCCAACATAGCTCTAGTAAACATAGAGTACTCTTTGTCTGCGCTCGCTTCTTCTTCAAGGGCTAATAATGCAGTTTGTCGCAATGTCGCGTTTTGGGTTCTATAACATGCCTTAATAGCTTTATCTAATTCCTCTAAACGTTCGTTACGCTTTTCCAATAAAGCGGGCCTATTAAGCTGAATATCTTTAATTGTGATTTCGCCACGTTCACTTCCGTTTTTTGGCCTTAACATTGTTCCAAAAGCATATATGTGCGGTTTTGGACATTCTGCGTAAGGATCAATGAATGGAGTGGTCGCATGATATTTATCATGCTTCGCATTATTACATTTTTCACAAGAGTAGCCTAAGTTGTCCCATGTAAATTCAAGATCAGGAAAACTTTCTTTTGGCCTGATATGATCTATACGAGCAAAACCTATGTGTGAAATCTTGCTTTCACAGTACATACATTTATCATGCGCCGCTTGCTTAAGAGCACCTTTATTATCTGGATGCTTATAATTTGTCGCAAGTGCAGTTGGATTAGGACAGGGAGGACGCTCTAATCTAATCACTCTTTTCCTCCAAAACGCTGGCGATAGCGGAGGGAATGAACCTCTCTAAACCCAATTCCTTAAGCTTGCTTTTCATACTTCTAAAATCTACTTCTGACATTTCTTTATGCGAATATTCACCGACGATGCTTTTAAGCTGATCTTCTGCCCAAATAGGCATAGTGGTAGAAACACCCAGAACTTCGTCTAAAATTTCCGAAGCCGTCTTAGCCTTCTCTTTAAAGTCCAAAATTGTACTAACGATCTTTTTTCTTTCATTATAAAGCAATGCATAAACTTTTGCGTTTCTAACTGAGCCAACAATTAAAGGGCTATGCGTTGAAACTATAAAACAGACGTTTGGAAATGCTTCCAGAAAATCGCCTAGAACTTGCCTTTGCATTGAGGGATGCAGATGATTTTCAACTTCGTCGATAATGACCGTAAAATGCTTTTGTTCTTCGGTCGAATACATATAAATTTGCCACGCCATATCAATTAGTGCATAGATTCCACCAGAAGCTGTCTCCAAAATGAATTCATCGTTTCCACCGTTGCAAACGAACACCAATTCGGAATTTCTAATTTCAAGCCTTTCGAATCCTAAGGACTTCGGAAGAATTTTTTTTAAAACTTCAGGAAATCCCTCAAAGTAAGCGGCCTGCTCAACATCGCTTGCCATTATTATATTTCCGGTGGGTGTCTGCACTCCGTAGCCATGCGTAGCCCAACCTATAAGAGCCGCTTTCATAAAATAGGAGCTGGAAACTTTGCTTCTACCAAAATATCTTTCTTTATTGGTATTAAAGACTTCATCAAAAGCAGTTTTTTTATCTTTTTTTATAGTGGGCACATTAGTAAGGGCTTGATATTTGGGAACTGATCTATGCGAAGGAATGTAAAAACATTCAACCTCTTTTTGATCGGTGATATTTAGATGATACTCGGCTGAGTTACTTGTTTGAGTATGCAGTTCTGCTTTGGAGCCATCCGCATAATGCAACTCTCCAATTTTAGGAAGAGAGCTCTTATCTTCCCCATCAAAAAACCTCGTTATAAAACTTACCACCCCAGACCTTTTTTGTTTTTTTGGAATAGAGTACGAGGGCTGCTGCCAATTAGCGTGCTTTGCGAGAACATTGAGTATTGAAGTTTTCCCGCTGCCATTCGCACCCGTGAGAATGGTTAGCCTTCTGTCAAAATCAATTTCGATAGTTTCAAATTGTTGCCATTTTTCAACGGTTATCTTGCTAAAGCGCATATTTGGAATCCAAGTTTTTGAGGTTCAATTATTCTTATAGCACCTCTTCTGGAACCAAACCACCCACAGCATATTGCATACCATCTAATGCCTTAGCACCACTCCGGATGAGCCCTGCATTTAGCGTCTTTAGCATCCGAGGCACTTTGCAGCGCGTCCAGTGCTCTCTGATTCCTATCTGCTACCGAATAAGAATAAGATGAAGAGCTTGATTGTCCCAAAATCGTAATGACAATTATAAAAATCCCCGAAAAGATAATCAGCCAAAGCGTTTGCTTTGGGGTTAAAGTCTCTTTCTTTTTCATTAAAAAACTCCCCTAGAAAAAAGTCGCCAAGGTGATCTTGGCGACCGGGGGTTTCAAACCGATGTGTTAGCAACGGCGCGACAGCCTTTAGGCCGAAGCCTTGGACATACGCTGCCGCCCCCCGGTCATAAGACCGAGAAGCGGCATCTTTGAATGCCTATCCTGATATTCGGGAAAGGCACCAATAACGACTGATGCCAGCCGCTAACACAAAGGGGTTTGAACGCCCCGGCGACTGTACGGACCACCCGCACAGTTCCACCATAAGGCTATGAGAAAGCCTGCACAGGGTCAAGGAATAGAGTCCCGGCCCTTGATTGGGACCGGGACCGCAAAGTTGCCGGGTAATAACGACTTTTCCACGCCGTAATGATGAGGAATACTGGCAACAAGCCATTCAGCCTGACTTAACCGTTCAATAATTCCCGGCGTACGAGATAAAATCCACCTATGCACCCATTCCCAGTGAATTTCATCTTCTGGCCTACTTTCCAGCCATGACCGGATTTTACTGATCCTGTAATAATTGCGGTTTCCGGCAGGTAAATACCGCGAAGGCGGCTCCGGCTTTATCAAACCCCTCATCTTCCAATTATTGATGGTCTGGAGACTGACTTCCAAAGCCACCGATAATTCCCTGCTACTCACCACAGACCATGTAGGGCGACGTTCAAATGGTTGCCAATTAGTCATGCATATTACTTTTATGAAGACATCCTCAAAGAGACAAAATTAAGTTTTCTAGGTTTTATTTTTAGAAAAAAATTTGAAATTATTTCAAAAATAAAGATTTTCCTATAGAGCGAAAGATACCCAAAGTTAATTTTGTCTCTTTGCAATTTAATTCCAGACAGTATCTAGTTGTTTCTTTTCATGCTTCATATTCTCGTCTCTTAGCCACATAAACATGGCTCTTTCTACAAAATATTCCTTATGACCTGCCAAACACAGTTCTTGCTTAATTAATTGGTTATTTTCGAAGTTTATAACTGAATGATAAGGCCACTTTTTTCTAATCTCATTTATAATTTTTTCTAATTCATACCTATAAAGCATAGCTGGTTGGATAACGGTATCATTGTAACCGGCCTCTCTCATGGAACTACAAAATCTCTCTCTTAATTCATCTGACATTTGTTGCGTAGGCGAACATAAGCAAAGTATTTTCTCTACCGCCTCAATCGTCAGGCGTTTTAAATCATGTTCATTAATTACAGAATTTAGACATGGTAAATTACTCATAAGTTATTTCCTCTTCATTAAAGTTGGCGATTATATCAGCAAGATGCGGCAAAGCTTTCTCAATAGCAGCGTGACTATGCTTGAGAAGCAAGAGGCATTCTTTCATTTTAGCTTCATTGTCATTGAAACCAATGTATAAACCTCTTTTCATGTCATCTATGGCTGCATGAACTTCTTGTGCTGTAGCAACATTGCAACTTCGACGATATGAAAGCGTTGAATCCGGGTAGCGGTCACCTGTACCCGGAAAAAATTTGAAAGGATTTACGTTGGATCGGCAGTCAGTGAAATTACTTACGAGGCGTTTTCTCTCTATTGGTAGGGGCCAAGGATGTAGCTTGTTCAAAGCCTCAAACAGCACTCTTGCAACCAGCTTTCGATTATAAATCGGATGGAATCTTGGTCGCAGGTAAGAACCAAACCATACCCAATTATTACCCTTTGTAGGAACAGTTGCCGTTTCTGCATATTCCCACATCAAGGCCATTCGGCTCTTAATGGTCATTTGCACAAAATTCTCGGGCTCTTCCCAGTCATCTAAAAATAAAATCTGGCTTAGAATCTGAGAAGATATATTTTCCTTCAGCAATATCAGCACATTTTCAGAAAAATTCTTTATGTTCATTCTATACTCGTAAAATAGACACTAAAATAGAATCTAAAATAGAATCTAAAATAGAATCTAAAATAGACTGCCTTCCAAATGATAAGAGCCCTCCGAAGAGAGCTCCAAAGACGCAAGTGATGCGCCTATATTCCAGATATACATGGAATTGATGAAAAAAGTTTTAAGAAATTAGAGCGCGGTCTAGGTCGCGTCAGGGAAAAAAATTTTAAGCCTCAACAAACTCTATCGGCATGTTGAATAAGTTATGGTTCATTTTTTCTAAAGCTAAAATTCTTCTCATAGGAGGAGTTAAGTACACTCTCGTTTTCAACTCAGAATCTGTTTTTTCGCCGTACTTTTCAATTACACCTATCACCAGATCGCGGGTATAGCTGTTTACATTTTTAAATCTTTCCAAAAAATTTTGCTCAAAAATATTTTGAGAATTTCTAATTAAGAATACTTTGTTTTGTTGCTTAGAAACCCGAAGATCAGGCAAGTGATTTTGTAATTTTCGAATGTGCAAATCAGTACAATAAGGCCCGTCTTTTTGTCTTATAAAAAAAGCACCCGTCAGCTTAGAGCCAGTATTTTTAGCAAACTCATATTCGACCATATAAAACAACTTATGGAGAGCAAAATAAGAAAGATGCGGCTTTAAACAAGTAAGAAAATCTGCAACTGATATGACATCTTCCTTCATATATGGAGATACTTTTCTATTTGACTTGCCCAATCGCTTAATCTGTTCCGCGACAAATTGATAATCTGCTAATTGATTTAAGAAACTTCTATGTATTAAAGCTCTTTGACCCGGATGATAAAGGGGAATGAGTTGCCTTCCGTACCAGCTTGACGCTGTCCTTACAGAATCTTTTAAATTCAATGCATGATTTTGAATTAATGAAAGTGCTTTTAGAGCTGTTGAACCTAAAGTCACCACAATTTCAGGATTAACTAATTCAATTTGCTGTTTTAAAAAATTAGAGCAGTTTTCTACTTCTTTGAATGTGGGAGTTGAGTTATTTCCCTCAGCATCTTTGGGATTGCATAGAGCAGCATTAGTTACATAAATATCGTATCTACTAATTCCCACTTGATCTAAAAATTTTTCGAAATTGTCTCCGGCTTTATCGCCATGAAAAGGTATTTCCGACCCATCTGCCCCTAAACGGCCCGGAGCCTCCCCTATGAACATAATTTTAGCGTTTAGTGATCCAACGGAAGCATTTAATACACGCGCACTATTACTCATTCTAGGACAGAGGCTACACTGCTTTACATGCGAGCATAACTGTACAAAATTTTTCTCTTTTTCTGTCTGATTCATACGCCTAACAATTGCTTTAAATGTTTCTGTGATGACTCGTGATAAGCGCGGATAGCATGGCATGTAAGAGTGCCAGGATTTTTACCGCTAGCATCACAAACGAATTTCAAAAGCTGACCGAGACCAATGAAATTTCCTAAAGCCTTATTAAAATAATCATGGCTTCTATAAACGACGGTCATATCAACCTTCTTAGCACTGGGCTGTGTAAACTGAATATATTGTAAGCAAGGGCTGCCGAGAGGTTGCATCGAATCAAGATGTGCCCCTGATATGTGACAATAGATAGCAGCTTTAGGGGAGTTCTGCCAATTCCCTAAGGCATTAATTACCCTGTCAATCTGGTTATTATCCCCAAAAAAATCCTTGCGCTGCTTAGAAACGTCGTTGAGAGAAGCTCTGGGGTCAATGGCTTTTTTGATCGCTGCATTGGGTGCAAAACAAATCAATCGCAAAAAGTAAGTTCCCCATCTTCCATTTTTTCGAGAGCCCAGCCTTCCGCCACGCAAATGCGTTTGAAGATAGCGAGCATAAATTTCATCTTTATCTTTAATTGACTGAGCATACTTCATTGGAAAAATTGTATGCACGACATCTCTTATATCATCGCCTCTACTGCCCCCACTTAAGGCGATATTTTTTGGACTGTAGTCTTTCATCCACGCAGGATCGAAGTGGCATGGGTCGTCAATCTGGATCATGAGATTAAAAATGTCTCCGCCGTTACTAAGCAAATAAGAAGTGGCGGATTTCCAAGCACCCAGACAGTCATTTTCTTTTATTTGATGCACGCTTCCCTCCGATTTTTTTAAAGGTTATTTTTCTTTTTTCTAAGTCCAGAGCGATAACCCCTCCTTTATGTTCCACTAAGAGCCGAAACATCTTATATCCCTCAAGAATGGCGTTCTCCCATTGCTTATGGGATGCGCTTTTAACCTCAAGGTTTTTTGTAAGCTCTTTAACCATTTTTAAGATCGCCAAATCGACGCTTTTTGCATCCTTAAACAGGTTGTTTTTGGATGCCTCATTGAAAATATACAAAGACAAAGCCTCTTCAAGAAAAATTGCCCGTGCTCCGTCTTGTATTCGATCCGTATCAGGATCACTTTTCCTTTTATGCTTCAGCAAGCCTCGCATTGTAGGCGACCATCCCAAGATAGCCACATACGCAAGATGCAGGACGTCATGAAATCTGTAATTGTCCTCTTCTGAGGAATTGTCATCAAGCTCATTGCCTACTTTTTTTCCATCCTGCGATATTTCAACGACCAATTTTCCTTTGGTCTTTTTTTCTTCAAATTTTATTTGAAATTTTCTAGGGAAACGTTCCTTTTTTGGGAATGCTTTATCAAAATGACTTACACCGCCTTTTGCATGAATATCCGAAACTTTTGCAAGATTGCTATATGCAATATATTCGAGTTGCAGCTCATACGCTGAAGCAACATTCGCTAAATCCCAAAAAACATCTCCTATCTCTTTAGCCATTTCATTTTTAAACTTTTTAGAATTTCGCTGAGATTTGAGAGTTTCAGTATAGATTTTAAAAAGGTTTGCGGCATTTTTAGACAGGCAGCTTATCAGAGAAAGCTTCTTGGTCTTGGGAGTATCTTTAGTAACTTTTTTTTGATACTCCGGAAAATCTTTGCAAACATGTGTTTTGGAGACATATTTCTTTGATCTTAAATTTTCATTGGCTATATCGGCCAGCTTAAAATCTAAATGGGTGCACACACTGGTTAAATACCAAAGCGCATCGCCTAATTCTTCCCTCAATCTGTTGGAAAAATTTTGATACTCGGCGCGGTCTCTATATCGCTTTTTTAGAACAGAATTAATTTCTCCGATTTCACCGCACAATCCCATAAGGGGAATAAGCAGCCCCGTATCGGCGGTAAAATCGTATTTTTTCACTTCTTTCTGATAAGTTTCAAAGTCCATAGATCAATCAGTCACGTTCTGGCCTGTTTATATTCATTATCTCTGATGCAGGCTTGTCCGATTGATTATGTGCTGCGCTTGTATCAACTGCAACTTAAGTTAGCAGTTCAAAATCCGGCACACCGTGTCACACTCTGGTCACAATTTGGTTGATTTTGGGCCCCATTCCGTTAAAATGACCCCATACTAAGTGCTTGATTTAGTTACTAAGCTGACGTACAGCGCGGTCTTCGGGAGCAAGAGGCCGGAGGTTCGAATCCTCTCGCCCCGACCATTTATTCAAATATTCGTCTGTACTTGGGATCATTAATACTATCGCGTAAATCAATTACTTTCACTTGATCAGCAATGGCTTGATAGTCCTGATCTAAGGTGATTAAGAATGCATTTTCTAAGTATGCTATGCAGGCAAATATTAAATCCGCACCCCGCAATAAATTAAATCCTTTAGTAGCAGCAAGGTCATAGCTTTTATCAATGAGGGATTTATTTACATCATAAATCATTGAATTTTCATTCATGATATAAAAATCACGTAGCATCCTTTTCCCTTCTCGATGCTTCCTTGCCACGCTCGCAGATAATTCAAAAACAGCTATTGCCGGATAGATATTTAGATAAGGACCTTTAAGCCACCCATCCGAAAAATCCTTCATAAAGCTATGAGCTGGTGAATAGCCATCGCTATTAGGCTCTTTAATATTAATGAGCGCAGAGGTATCCCAAACAAACTTTTTCATCACCATCACCCAATAAAATAGGAGGCTATCGCCTCCTCTTAGACTCGTAAACTTGAAAAACAGAACCCTGCCTAAGGAACAAAATCCTACGGCGGGCGTATGAATGCCATACGCTTACAACACGGAGGGATTTTAAATGGAAGAACAACAAATCGGCTGGCTCGGGGCCATCATTATCGGCGCATTCGCAGGCTGGCTTGCGGAAAAAATCATGAAGTCCGACCACGGCCTACTTACGAATATCATTCTGGGCGTGGTCGGCGCCGGCATCGCCAATACTATTTTTATCTGGATGGATATTACAGTCGCCGGGTGGCTGGGTTACCTGATCGCCGGGTTCATCGGCGCATGTCTATTAATCGCCGCGAGCAGGATTTTCAAAAAGAATTTTTGATTTAGCCCCGCGCAAGCCAATAAAAAAGGAGGCATCTGCCTCCTCTTAAACCCGTAGTTAACGGAACGGTTATTATTCGACAACTCTCAGGTTTGCTGCAGCTTCCTTGCCGCGGTTTTCCTGGATTTCGAACTCGACCTTTTGGCCTTCATGCAAGGTCTTGAGACCTGCTTTCTCAACTGCGGAGATATGAACGAATACGTCCTTGCCGCCGCCATCGGGAACGATAAAGCCGTAACCCTTGGTTCCGTTGAACCATTTTACTGTACCAGTCTGTGCCATTCTTGCGAACTCCTCGCGTTAGTAAGTTTTAGTTTCAATCGCCTTTGGATCGGCCGATTGTAGTCAAAGCGCGAAGTCCCAAAGATAGATCAACAATTGGCAGTTTTTAGCCGTTTTCAGGCCTGAAAGCAAGGAAAAATGCATATTCGGGGGGTTTTCTATATGACCAGCAGGCCCTTCATATTCACCCAGACCAGGCCATTGCAGTAATAATAACTGTTGCTGAAATAGTCCATCATGCCAGCCTGGGAGCAAAAGCTTAAGGTCGGGGTCCCGACCATGCGGATCCAGTTGGTGCCGTTACAATACTGGAACATGCCCAAAAGGGTGCTGTATTCTGTTTCAGCCTCGTTCGTACAGGCACCCAGAGGCACGCCCAGCTCGAAATTGTACCAGTCCGTCCCGTCGTAAAATTCGTATTTTTTGGTCACGAAATTATAGCGCCGCTCCCCGGCCACATCGGCAAAAGCGGGGGCTGAAGCCGCAGCCAGAACCACGCATACAAGACAGAGGAAAAGGACAAACCTTTTCATGCGAAATCCCCATAACACAATCTATAGTTGCATTATGAGCCGTTTTTTTTGCGGCGGGAAGATTGAGTATTATGGTATGCAACGGAATAGGAAAAACTTCTTGAACTTTTCCATCCTTCCGGATGTTAATGAGGAAACAATGGGAGCGATCACATGCAATATAGAACCATTCATCTTGCGACATTTCTTGGCATCATGCTGTCGCTGGCCTTTACGCCGGGCCTCGCCGACGCAAAAAAAGGGAGCAAAGGTGGCCACAAGGATTACGAGCACAGCGAGCGCCACTACGGCGACAACGATGATGATTTCAACCTCGATGTGAACATTCATATCGGTGGCGGCGACCGCGAGCTGATCAGCGAATACATCCGCAATGATGTTCGCCGCAACTGTCCGCCCGGCCTGGCCAAGAAAAACCCGCCCTGCATCCCGCCCGGTCAGGCAAAGAAATGGCGCAAAGGTTATTCCCTTCCCGATGATGTCGTGTTCTTTCCCGTCACAGGAGATTTACGCGCAAATCTTTCACCGCTGCCGCGCGGCTATAATTACGTGTATGTCGATAAAGACGTGCTGCTGATCGCCGAAGCGAGCAAGAAAGTCATCGACGCGGTGACATTGCTCTCGGCTGTCGGAAATTAAGAAAAATTAAAAAACTATCAGGCCGCGAATTCTATGCGGCCTTTTTTGTCTTTCATGCATTATTCAGATCGGGCCGGATGATCTGTCGGCGGGTTGTTCGACCCTCATTGATGAGGGCACGAGTTTGGACTCAAGCCAGCAATCAAAATTCGAGGCTCCATTGAAAATTTTAATGTCGCTCATATCAAGCGCGTGAAGGCGGATTGGCTTCAGAATAATATCAGCAGCTCCATAAACAGAAATCTTGAAGGATTCACCGGGATGCGTGACCGTGTGCCTTACCTCCGCGCCGAGATCGCGCACAATCTCATGTGCTTCATTGAAGGCCTCCTTAATTCTCTCTCTAAAGCTCATAGTTCGCTCCCTTGTGAATTGGTTTGTTTTCATCTGGCTTGTAAAAATTTATCACGCGGCTGGAGACAGCGACGATGGGCTTGTATGCAAGCAGGGCCGCCAGCAATGGCTCCCCGGCATAGCCTGCCAGGGGGAACAACACTGTGCATACAGCAGTGCCCCATTCGTCATTAAGTTTGCTGAGATTGACTTCGCGCGCGTCAAACCAGGCATTGCCGGAGAATTCGGCAATCAGCTCTCTCTGTACGGAATCTTCGGACCCGGAGCGGGTGGCCGTATTACCGGGCTTTTCTCTGGCGTATATTTTCATAATGCAAAAATTATAGAAAGGCGCCGGAAAATACAAGAAAAAAGATGCCGGGCCTTATTAGAGCCCAATCGGCAATAAAAAGCGGCCCGCTTAAACCGCAATTTTTGAGGCGGTCATTAACGATTTACGGCGTAGCTTCCCGTCGGCGATGACGACCGGGTGCAGCTGCTTCATCCGCTCGACCAAGGCACCGGGGAACCGGGCTTCATCATATTGGCAAAGCGCGGTGAACCGCTCGTAAAAATACGAGTCTAACCGCTCTTCGTACTCTACCAGTTGAGCGAGAGCAGAAGGCAAATCCAGCGCCCAGGAAAGCTCGCCCGCGGCACGCAAACCATCAAAACCCGCAGCAACCGAGTCATCAACCGAGTCATCAACCGCGCTGCATAAATCGATAATCATTTTATGCGGCTCGAAAGAACCGTGACGAAGGTACGTTTCATGTTTGGTGACGATGCTGAGCGCGCCGCTTTTTTTCGCGGCCTCAACATCAACACCATAAGCTTGAAGCTGCTGGCGGATTTCAGCGGGCGTGTTGGCATCGGCAATGTAGAGGCATTGTTCATTTTTCTCGAGACCGATCGCGATGAAGGGAATGACGGTGCCAAGCTGCTCTTCTTTCGTCTTGAAGAAGAAAGCCACGTGATCGCCCTGATTAATTTGATTGGCCAGCATGCGCGGAACTTACCAATAATTGCCTGAATGAACCAATAAAAAAGCGGCCCGCCAGGCCGCTCGTTCATTTCTTATCATCGTAAACAGGTAACGCATGCGTTCGAAAGAACCGGCAGCAATCTACTCTCCCATGCCTTAAGACATAGTACCATCGACGCAAAGAGGTTTCACGGACCTGTTCGGAATGGGAAGGGGTGTTTCACTCTCGCTAAACCACCGGCTCATTCGAACGCACGCATGTAAAGACAATCAATATCAAACCAAAACCGAGCTTCAATTCAAACCACGGCAGTGAACTTATCACTGCGCGCAATATTACATGTCAAAGATCTGCCGAAGCAAACCGTTGCATGAGATGAATTCAAGCCAATCGAGCAATTAGTACTGGTTAGCTTCACGCCTTACAGCGCTTCCACATCCAGCCTATCAACGTGGTGGTCTTCCACGGCTCTAATAGGGAGTTCTGGTATTGAGGCTGGCTTCACGCTTAGATGCTTTCAGCGTTTATCCATTCCGCACATAGCTACCCTGCTATGCCGCTGGCGCGACAACAGGTACACCAGAGGTGCGTCCATCCCGGTCCTCTCGTACTAAGGACAGACCCTCTCAAAACTCCAACTCTCACGGAAGATAGGGACCGAACTGTCTCACGACGTTCTGAACCCAGCTCACGTACCTCTTTAAATGGCGAACAGCCATACCCTTGGGACCTTCTCCAGCCCCAGGATGAGATGAGCCGACATCGAGGTGCCAAACAGCGCCGTCGCTGTGGGCGCTTGGGCGCTATCAGCCTGTTATCCCTAGAGTACCTTTTATCCGTTGAGCGATGGCCCTTCCATACGGAAACCACCGGATCACTTTGACCGACTTTCGTCTCTGCTCCGCTTGTCAGCGTCACAGTCAGGCGAGCTTATGCCAATGCACTCGAAGGACGATTTCCGACCGTCCTGAGCTCACCATCGCGCGCCTCCGTTACAATTTGGGAGGCGACCGCCCCAGTCAAACTACCCACCACGCAGGGTCCCTTCTCCAGATAATGGAGAGAGGTTAGACAACACAAAGTCCTAGGGTGGTATTTCACTGATGACTCCATAAAGGCTTGCGCCCCTACTTCAAAGTCTCCCACCTAAGCTACACAAGAAAATCGTATTGCCACTGCGAAGTTATAGTAAAGGTTCATAGGGTCTTTCCGTCTAACCGCGAGTACCCCGCATCTTCACGGGGAATTCAATTTCACTGAGTCTGCTCTGGAGACAGTGTGGAAGTCGTTACGCCATTCGTGCAGGTCGGAACTTACCCGACAAGGAATTTCGCTACCTTAGGACCGTTATAGTTACGGCCGCCGTTTACTGGGGCTTCAGTTCGGAGCTTGCACTCCTCCCTTTAACCTTCCAGCACCGGGCAGGCGTCAGACCCTATACGTCGTCTTGCGACTTCGCAGAGCCCTGTGTTTTTGATAAACAGTCGCCACCACCTAGTTTGTGCCACCCAACCATACTTGCGTACAGATGGGTCATCCTTCTTCCGAAGTTACGGATGCAATTTGCCGAGTTCCTTCAGAACAGTTCTCTCAAGCGTCTTGGTATACTCTACCATCCCACCTGTGTCGGTTTCGGGTACGGTCTCACGTGGATGCTATTTCCTGGATATCCTTCACGGCCAATACCAATCCAATAAGGATTGACCGCTTACGGCTACCGTCACATTCCACTGGCCCACGAATATTAACGTGGTTCCCATCGACTACGCCTTTCGGCCTCGCCTTAGGAGCCGGCTCACCCTGCGCTGATTAACATTGCGCAGGAACCCTTGGGATTTCGACGAGAGTGTTTCTCACACTCTTCTCGTTACTCATGTCCGCATTCTCTCTTCTGATACCTCCAGCAACTCTCGCGAGTCGCCTTCGCAGGCTTACAGAATGCTCCGCTACCACGCATACAGTTAAGTATGCATTCTAAGCTTCGGTGAATGACTTAAGCCCCGTTATATCTTCGGCGCCAAACGTCTTAATTAGACCAGTGAGCTGTTACGCTTTCTTTAAAAGATGGCTGCTTCTAAGCCAACTTCCTGGTTGTTATGGACATTCAACTTCCTTTTCCACTTAGTCATTACTTGGGGACCTTAGCTGTAGATCTGGGCTGTTTCCCTTTTCACCACGGACCTTATCACCCATGGTGTGTCTGCCAGTCATTACTCATCGGTATTCGGAGTTTGGTTAGATTTGGTAGTGATCGCTCACCCCTAGTCCATCCAGTGCTCTACCCCCGATGGTATTCGACTGACGCTCTACCTAAATAGATTTCGCGGAGAACCAGCTATTACCCGGTTTGATTGGCCTTTCACCCCTAACCACAACTCATCCCAGACTTTTTCAACAGGCATGGGTTCGATCCTCCAGTAGGTGTTACCCTACTTTCAATCTGGTCGTGGCTAGATCACCGGGTTTCGGGTCTAATCCTACATACTATGTCGCCCTATTCAGACTCGCTTTCGCTGCGCCTCCACCTAACGGCTTAAGCTTGCATGTAAGACTAACTCGCGGACCCATTATACAAAAGGTACGCAGTCAGGGCTTACGCCCCTCCTACTGTTTGTAGGCATCTGGTTTCAGGACTGTTTCACTCCCCTACTTGGGGTGCTTTTCACCTTTCCCTCACGGTACTAGTTCACTATCGGTCGATCGAGAGTACTTAGCCTTGGAGGATGGTCCCCCCATGTTCAGACAGAATTTCACGTGTTCCGTCCTACTCAAGGATCTTTATGCTTTCTACTTATACGGGGCTATCACCCACTTTGGCGCTGGTTTCCAACAGCTTCTAATTCTTACATAAAGACCACTGGGCTGATCCGCGTTCGCTCGCCACTACTAACGGAGTCTCGGTTGATGTCCTTTCCTCAGGGTACTGAGATGTTTCAATTCCCCTGGTTCGCCTCGCCGTGACTATGTATTCATCACGGGATCACTCATAAGAGTGGAGTTTCCTCATTCGGAGATCCGCGGGTTAACGGGTGTTGACCCCTAACCGCGGCTTATCGCAGCCTGCCACGTCCTTCTTCGCCTCTGATCGCCTAGGCATCCACCAGATGCCCTTCAAAACGCTTGAATTCAAATCACGCGCAGGGATAAATCCGCTGCAAAGTTTCCTTCCTTTTGTAATTAAAGGAAACAACGTGGTTTAAAATGATTCTCAGTTTTGTCAGACATTGGTTTATGAAGCGTCTACGGCATATTCACACGACTTGCGCCGCATGAGCTGATAATGCCAAAGACAATCTTCATAAATAATATAATCAATTGCTAATAACCAAAATTTGCTATTAACACTTTTGATGTCTTTACAATAATTACCTATTTACGATGTATAAGAACCGAGGAACTTTCATTCCTCATCCGAAACTTCCCGAAGAAAATTTCAGAAGAAGAATGGTGGACCCGATCAGGATCGAACTGACGACCTCCTGAATGCAAATCAGGCGCTCTCCCAGCTGAGCTACGGGCCCACACTCTCTTCGAGAAAAAATGGTGGGCCTGGCAAGACTTGAACTTGCGACCCCACGCTTATCAAGCGTGTGCTCTAACCAACTGAGCTACAAGCCCTGATGAGAATTCAGAAAATTTCTGATTTCACGATCCGGAAAGAAGAGATACGGCGGCAGCAGAGACAGGTTATTACGGCGTGATCGTGAGATCGACAACCGAAAGCACCAAATGCAAGCCTTAGAAAGGAGGTGATCCAGCCGCAGGTTCCCCTACGGCTACCTTGTTACGACTTCGTCCCAGTTACTGACCTTACCGTGGCCGGCTGCCTCCCTTGCGGGTTAGCAAACCGTCTTCAGGTAAAACCAACTTCCATGACGTGACGGGCGGTGTGTACAAGACCCGGGAACGTATTCACCGTTACATTCTGATTAACGATTACTAGCGATTCCAACTTCATGCCCTCGAGTTGCAGAGGACAATCTGAACTGAGACAGCTTTTTGCGATTAGCTCCTTCTTGCGAAGTGGCTGCGCATTGTCACTGCCATTGTAGCACGTTTGTAGCCCTACTCGTAAGGGCCATGATGACTTGACGTCGTCCCCGCCTTCCTCCGGCTTGTCACCGGCAGTCTCGTCAGAGTGCCCAGCTTAACCTGATGGCAACAGACGATAGGGGTTGCGCTCGTTGCGGGACTTAACCCAACATCTCACGACACGAGCTGACGACAGCCATGCAGCACCTGTATCCTAGCCAGCCGAACTGAAGGAAATCATCTCTGAAATCCATACTAGGTATGTCAAGAGTAGGTAAGGTTCTTCGCGTAGCTTCGAATTGAACAACATGCTCCACCGCTTGTGCGGGTCCCCGTCAATTCCTTTGAGTTTTAATCTTGCGACCGTACTCCCCAGGCGGTGTGCTAATCACTTTCGCTTTGTTACCGGGACCTAAGGCCCCGACAACGAGCACACATCGTTTACGGCGTGGACTACCAGGGTATCTAATCCTGTTTGCTCCCCACGCTTTCGTGCCTCAGCGTCAAAAATTGCCCAGTTAGCTGCCTACGCCATTGGTATTCCTCCGAATATCTGCGAATTTCACCTCTACACTCGGAATTCTGCTAACCTCTTCAATCTTCTAGATTTGCAGTTTCAAAAGCAATTCCAGGGTTAAGCCCTGGGATTTCACTTCTGACTTGCAAATCCGCCTACGCACGCTTTAAGCCCAGTGATTCCGAACAACGCTTGCCCCATTCGTATTACCGCGGCTGCTGGCACGAATTTAGCCGGGGCTTCTTCTGATGTTACCGTCATTATCTTCGCATCTGAAAGAGCTTTACAACCCGAAGGCCTTCATCACTCACGCGGCATGGCTGGATCAGGCTTGCGCCCATTGTCCAATATTCCTCACTGCTGCCTCCCGTAGGAGTCTGGGCCGTGTCTCAGTCCCAGTGTGGCTGATCATCCTCTCAGACCAGCTACTGATCGTCGCCTTGGTGAGCCATTACCTCACCAACTAGCTAATCAGACGCGGGCTAATCCTTCACCGATAAATCTTTGGACCGAAGTCATTATACGGTATTAGCGTTCGTTTCCAAACGTTGTTCCGTAGTGAAGGGCATATTCCCACGCGTTACGCACCCGTGCGCTACTCTGTATTGCTACATCGTTCAACTTGCATGTGTTAGGCCTGCCGCCAGCGTTCGTTCTGAGCCAGGATCAAACTCTCACGTTTGAATCCATCAGAACTAATCATAGATCGAAATCTAGAATTGTTTCTGAAGTTAAAATAGAATCTTCAGAGACCTGCTTGCATTAGACCATTGGCCAATCCTTTAAAAGAAAGACCAATGTTCTGCGTTTTTATTTTACGACCCAATTAAGGGCCGTTAATAATGCGTCGAGACGCGCGCTGCAAACAGATATCTTGTTTACCGCATTCAATGCGTTCACAAGTCACTGCTGCCTGCGCATCTCTTCTTTCCTATTCACGATGTATAAGAACCACCCAGTTTTTTTTCTTCCAGTCCCCAAAAAAACTTTTTAGAAGACCGCAAAAAAAGAACCGAGAAAAAAGAAGTCTTTATTTCCGACTTCTTGTTACTCGTTTCTCATACCGAATTGGGCGATGGCCGCAATATAGACCCATAACCTTCGGGCCGTCAACCGCACCGCGCAAAATCCCTTGAAACGACTAGGAAATTCAGCACCCTCCGCCCGTCCCGAACTAAGGCCGGACACAAGCGTGAGCGGGGTTATACCCAGTTGATTCGACCCTGTCAAACAACTTTTTAACGATTCATTAAAAAATATTGGAACCGGAATTTATACGGGCGGCGCGTCCCTCAGGATTAGGTTTTTTCAGGCGGTAAATACTGTGTTTTTCTGAACGGCAGGCGGAGGCGTTTCAAGATCGGGCGCAACAGGTGGCGCAAGCTTGGAACCTGCTGCCATCGCCCCTCCTTTTTCGATGGGAACCTTGCTCATAGTCATACCGGCGTCTTCAAGCATTTGCCTCGTATCGCCTTCATTCCCGCTAACACAGATAACTCTCTTCAGGCTGGTGCGCTCGAAATAGTCCTGCAACGTTTCCAGAGGTTTGGATAACGGTTTTTCCAAAAGTTTTTCGCTAAGCGATGTTTGCGGCGCCTGCTTCGCTTCCTCCAGTATGCGCTTAAATTCATCGGGATCAAAGAATCTTTCGCTTAATTCTCTGGGCGTAAGGATCGGCACATTCGGTGCGCGCTCGATACCGTCATCGGGCCGGACAAATCTTCCCCATCCACGGTTATTCAATTCATCCAATTTCTTTTTTTGGTCAGGCGTAAGGCTTTCTTCAAAGCGCTTAAGATTGGCTAAGTGCTGGTGATTAGCATCGCTCAAACCTTCAGTGCTGATACCCAGAGCACCTTCACCGGCGAACGGACCTGCATTGTCGGTAAACAGGGCTTTTTGCTCGCGGCTGAGACCTTTGTAAAACTGGCCCATTTCTTCCTGATAATGCGGATTGGGACCCAATACCAGAAACTCTCTCGGCTCATTCCCAGGGAGCGGATCGGGCAGCGACTCTGTTTTAAGCGGCTCCCCCTTGGTAAGGGTTTTTAAGTCGGGCACGCTGCGCGGTACACCTAGCGATGGATCACTGAGCAAATTACGCCAGAACCCATCTTCGTCTTTCAAAAATTCTTTCAGCGCCGTTTCAAATTTTTCACCGCCATCATACTTACCGTTATTGAAATGCGCCCAGACTTGGTCGCGTCCCAATATAGCCCTGTTGATCGAGAGCGTAACCAGAGCCAGCCTCGGGTCGCCGCCATCCAGACCGGCGTTATATTGCGCGCCGTCCATGAAATTTTTCAATGCCCTGAGATCATACGCGCTTGGCTTGTATCCCTGCTCAAGCATCGTGTCTATTTTCGACTTGAGATCGACGAGCTCCTTCAGCCCCAGATCGCGGTTCATAACCATACCGACTATTCTGCTTGATTGAGGGTCGTATGGTTCAGAAGGCGTTTGTCCTTCAGGAAACCAGAGAGCCTCTGAAAGCCTGATACGGTTATTTGATTTGTGAAGTAATTCCGTATGTTCAGGATTGGTACGAACATCAACTTGCACGAACACATATTTACTGTTTCCAGCCGCGTCGTTCCTCCTGTGATAAAATTCGTAATTACCGGTGTCGCCTTGAATTCTATAAAACTGATCGGGATTCTTTTTTTCCATTATCCTGCCGTTAAAAAACTCAGCTAAAATTCAGTAAAACTACACCACCCGGTTCAAACCCGGACCGGATGGATTGTTCTGAAGCGTCAAACCCGGGCCCTGCTCGAGCGGATTCGGCGATTGCAATGCCGTCAGGGTAGCCATTTCAGCCTTCTTCTGGGAGTCGAATAAATTCCTGGATGTGTCTTCTGCGAAGCCCGACGTTCCATTCACGGCATAAAGCTGCCTTAACTGGAAATCCGCCAGCGTGTCCTTGATGTTTGACGCGTTGCTAGGTGGCTTCTGCGCGAATAAATCCAGGGTTTTTTCAATCTGTTTGAATTTATCCTTCAGTGTCTCCGGCATTTGGCTTTGCGTATCGAGCTCGCGAAGTTTGGTGATCAGCGCCGTCATATTGTCAGCAGAAATCGGCCCCCCGCTCATCAGCATCGCCTGCAAATTACCGGTATTCGGTCCGGTCTGCAGCAGATTCAGCATTTGCCGCTTGTCTTCATTCGTGAATTCCGTTTTGGCACTCAAGCTCGTGCTATAGGCACCCTGTGTCATGATCTGTCATCCTTGTAAGTCTGGTTTACGAAGGAAACAGTGTGACTTTCGACCGGCTCGTTGTTTTCCATGCGCACCATCATGATGCCGCTGAGGTCTTGGAGCTGATTAAAGACGGAATCGAACAGGACGCCTGCGAGATATTCCTCGCCCCCCTCGCCGATAATGCGCATGCCGCGCCCGTCTTCCGAGGATTCAATCCACGCGGGCGCAAACCCGAGCGGCTCATCATATAAAAGAACGGCTTTATTATCCTGACCGAGAGCCAGAGCTATATTCATGCCACTACCCTAAATATTACCGTTTATTTTTTTATTTATTATGTTAAGAAATTATACTCCGAGTCGATTTTTTTGTCAAAAAAACGTGCCAGAACAAAAATTTACCTTTTGTTAAGAATTTCGCTCCAATTTTTGATATAAATAAAGTTCTGGCTGTTCGCAGCCTGTCCCGGGAGTGTTCGCTATCGTTACGTCCATCATCATCCACCTCATAGGCGCCGTCTGCCTCCTGCTCTGGGGCGCACGCATGGTCAAGACCGGCTTCAGCCGCGCCTACGGCACGAACCTGCGCCACACGATTTCGCAAGGCACCAAAAGCCGCATCAGCGCCTTCGCGGCGGGCGCGGCCGTCACCGCTTTGCTGCAGAGCTCGACCGCATCAATTCTGATCACGCTCTCCTTCGTAAAAAAAGGATTCATGACCGTAACGGCGGCGCTGGCCGTCATTATCGGCGCCGATGTTGCGACGACACTGGTCGCGCAGGTTTTGACGTTCGATTTGCGCTGGCTCTCGCCTGTTATGCTCTCATCCGGCGTACTGATTTTCTCGTTCTACGAGCATGGCGGACGCACGCGGCACATCGCCCGCGTCATGATCGGTATTGGTCTTATGCTGCTTTCGCTCACGCTCATCCGCGAGATTTCCCAGCCCCTGAAAACATCCGAAGTGCTGCCGCTGATCCTCCACCCGCTTGAAAAAGAACCCATTCTGGCCGTGGCTTTTGCTGCGCTTTTCACATGGGCGATCCATTCAAGCTTGGCGACCGTGCTGCTGTTCGCGACTATGGTCGGCAACAACGTTATCTCGATGGAACTTGGCTTTGCACTGGTGCTGGGTGCCAATGTCGGCTCGGCCCTGATAACGCTGGTGGCAACGGTCGGCGATGGCCCGCGCGTCAAGCGCATCACCGTCGGCAATTTGTTTATGAAACTCGTCATGATGGCCGGTGTGATATTTTTCATTCCGCAGATCGCTGAACTTCTCAATACGTATATTCCGGGCGCGACCGACCGCCAGGTGGTCAATTTCCACACTGCCTTTAATATCGCTCTGGCAATTGTGTTCCTGCCGCTGGCGAAAATCTATGCGCTTCTCCTGGTCAAAATATTCCCCGATAAGCAGGGCGCACGTGACGACAACGGCGCGGCCTATCTCGATGCCACCGCGTTGGACACGCCGGTTATCGCGCTGGCAGGCGCCGCGCGGGAAACGCTGCGCATGGCCGAAATAGTCGAGCGCATGCTGGAAAAAACCATCACCGCGCTCGAGAAAAACGATGAAACGCTGATCACCTCGATCCGAAACATGGACGACCGCGTCGACCGCCTGAATCAGGAGATCAAATTCTACCTGACTCGCCTTACCCAGGAGAGCCTCGACCCCAAGGAAGCCGACCGCTACATCCAGATCCTGACCTTCTGCACAAACCTCGAGAATTGCGGCGATATCATCGATAAAAACCTGATGGATATGGCGCTCAAGAAAATGCGCAAGCAGGAGAAATTCTCGGAAAAAGGCTTCGCTGAAATCAAGGAATTCCACGGCAATGTATTGCAGAATTTACGCCTAGCTCAGAATATATTCCTGTCCGAAGATCCCGCGCTCGCCGCGCGGCTGGTGGAAAACAAGCGCAACGTGCGTATGGCCGAGGTGGAAAGCTCGCGTAGCCACTTTAACCGCCTGCGCGACCGGGTCTCGGAATCCATCGGCACCAGCGACATCCACCTGGATATCATCCGCGACCTGCGCCGCATCAACAGCTACGTAACCTCGGTCGCCTACACCATCATCGACCACCATGAGCAGCACAAAACCCGCCGCGCCACGAGGCCAGACGACCCCGAAACGCCCATACCGGATGCTGCGGCAGAACAGCTCTGATGCTTAGAAAACTTATACTTTACTTGCTGATTTTTGCTGCACTTTTTGTATCCCCCGTATTCGCCAACCAAGTTGTGATGACAGCGCCGCAGGAACAGCTCTCGGCACTGGAAACCATGTATTCCACCCGCGCTGGCCAGAAACTGCAGCAATTCGGCTATGACCTGTTCGCCGTGCCCGGGCCGGATATACGCAAACAACTCGACAAAGCCGCCGCCTTTAGCCCGCGGATGCCCACGGGTGAGGCCCGGGACGAATTTTTGCTGCACGCTGGCGATGAACTGGAGATCGTCTTCACCGGCCAGCGCACCGACCACGGCCTCTATAAAATCACCCCGGAAGGGCTGCTGAGCATTCCCGGCCTGCCGCCTATCCCTGCAGAAGGCCGCGCTATCGGGCAAGTCCGCCTTTCCGTCAAGGCCGCCGCCCGTACCCTGCACAATACGGATGCCGAACTCTCGCTGTCCTCGGTGCGTCAGATCGGGGTGCTGGTAACGGGTCATGTGCAGCGACCGGGCCGCCAGAACCTGACCATCTTTCATACCGTGGTCGACGCCCTGATCGAGGCCGGTGGCATCGCAAAAGACGGCTCACTCCGCCAGATCAGGTTGGTGCGCGGAGGCGGCAGTACCGCCATAGACCTCTACGCGCTTTTGCTGCACGGCTCAGGCCTTGACCTCCAGCTGCAAGAGGGCGACCGCATCCTTGTGCCGCCCCTTGGCCCGACCATGGCCGTCGCCGGGAAGGCTAAACGCCCCGGCATTTATGAACTTCTCCCCCACGAGGATAAACAGGTCCTTGCCGCAGCCCTCGGTCTGAACGAAGGCACCATCCTGTTTTCGGTGAAAGAAGGGGATAGCTTGAGCCCGGCCCGGGACAGCCTTGCGGACGCCGCGCTTTTTACAGATGATGGGAACAATTAGGTAAGAAAGATAATGCGCGAAAACCCCGTTTTTTCAATCATCACTGTAACGCACAACAACCTGCCGGGGCTGCAGAAGACCGACCGTTCCCTGAAGCTCCAGTCCTTTCGCGATTTTGAATGGATCGTGATCAACGGCGGCTCGGCCGACGGCACGGAAGGTTTCCTGACCCACAGCAACGCGAGCGCAATCAACCGCGAAGGCTGCAGCAAATATGACGCCATGAATCTGGGCCTCGCCCGGGCGACCAGCGATTACGTTCTGTTCCTGGATGCAGGCAGCAAACTGGCCTTCGCCAATACGCTCGCCCGCCTGCACAATTTCATCCGCTCGGCCCGCAAAGCCCCGGACTTCATATACGGAGACTGCCTTGAAGGCGAAACTTATAAATCCGCCCGTGCGCACACCCAATTGCGTCTCGGGATGTTCACGCCGCACCCGGCCATGATTTACAGGCGCGGTGCCCTGAATGGCCTGTCTTTTGATGTGCAGTATAAAATCGCAGCAGACTACGATTTCACCGCCAGAATGCTGCAGCATGTGAAGCATGTCGATTACTATCCCCTGCCTGTATGCGCATTCGAAAAACCGCAGCAAAAATCCCGCCATAGCCGGGCCGAGCAGTTCCTGATCCGCCGCCGCCTGAAGATAGCCGGACCCCTGCAAAACACTGCCCTATACCTCCTGCAGACCGCAGCATAAATGATCAAATACCCGCACAAAGCGCAGCAATTTTTCTGCAAAAATACGGCTGTTTTCTAGGAAATAAGCAGATTTCAGGATTTTAACGCAGCAATCCGGGCTTTCATCAGGCGGTCTTAGCGATATCCGGCTCCACCACGCTCCACGCCCGCTCGATCCAGGCATTCATAGCCTCGCCCGGCACGAAAACCTTGCCCGCCGCTTCGGCACCGCTATGGGCTGCAAACCAGTCCTCGCCGTTGAGACGGTAATGGCGGATCTGGTCGGCCAGCGCCTGCGCATTGCCCTGGGCGATTACAGCGCCCGCGTGAAAATCATGGATGACTTTGGCTGTCTCCGAACTCTCCGGCCCGACAAAGATCGAGGGCCGTCCCACTGCCAGCGCGGCGTAAAGCTTGCACGGTACCAGCATCCCCGCCGCGTCCTCGCGCATCGAGATCAAATGCACGTCGCCGCTCTCCATCACCTGCTTTAAACGCTTTTGCGGCTGGAAGGGCATCAGGCGAATATTGTGCAGCCCCCTCCGCGCCCGCTCCCTGGCGATGTCATCGAAACGCGGCCCGTCACCGACAAAAACGAATTCGATTTCCGGGTTCTGCTGGTCCAGGAGCTGCGCGGCATCGAGAATGGTGCCCAGTGGGTGCGCCCGCCCGATATTCCCGGCGTAGAGCACGCGGAATTTAGGATTGGGATCTTTCATCTGCTCGGCATGGGCCTTGGCCCCGTTAACCTGCACATGCGCATTTGAAAAACCAGTATTTTCAAACGTTTCGCCTGAGTCTTCATGTTCCGACTCAGCAACAAGCTCATAATCCGGCCAGTTTGGTATAACCGTGATATGGCGCGGATCAACGCCTCCCATGGCTAGCTGTTTAGCCATGCAGCGCCCGATAACAATTGTTTTATCGCAAGCGCGGATCGAGCGGCGCGACAGGCGCTTCATGGGCTTCATCAGGAATTCCGGCATCGGCACGTTGAGCGCCGGGAAAATATCCGGATAGAGATCATGGCACCAGTGGATATGACGGTTTTTCTTCACGCGCTGCACGACGCGCCCCGCTGTGACCAGCATCGGCGGGTCAGTGAGTGTCACGATAAGATCCGTTGCGGGCAGCCTTAAAGCCGACAGCAGTATCTTCATCCATGCGAAGCTATACGAGAAAATTCCGCCCGGGCGGGTTCGCCCTTTGACGCGTATGACCCGGACTCCGCCGTCGCGAACCGTGCCCGATTTGGGCCCGCAAGTGATGACAGTGACCTGCCAGCCCGCCTTGGCGAACGCACGCGCAAGATCGCGCAGCACACGGCCCGTAGCGCCGGTGGCAGGAGGATAAACGCGGTTCATGAACAGAACAGACGGACTACGCATTGCAACTCTGGAGTTATTTTTAAAACCCACCGGGCATATTCAGCTTTTTGAATACAATACCCCGGCGCAGGAAGCAACTTTAAGCGAAACAAAATCAGGTCTCACGAAGCATCAAAACGGCTCCATGATCCATGGTTGCTGCCGCAATAAAATTTTTCTTTTTCTTCGTAAGAATAAACTCCACCCGCCGCACTTCAAAAAAAACTAACGGACTCCTAATAATTATTACGTTGCTGAGTCCTGTCACTCCGACTCTATTATAAAAGTATTTTAGCGGATGATTTCAGGCGGGCCCGTCGCACCGTAAATGCGCGGCTCACACACTAATAATCTTTAAAGACCTTGGAAGGCTTGGTGGAGCCCGGTTTGTTGAAAATATGCTTTTCAGCAGGCAATGCTGCGTTGCTTGCTGCGGGTTTTTTCCCTGTTTTCGCCTCTGTCTGCGCCTTGGCGTTGGCCTGGGCGGCACCGGCCATCTCTGTGGCGGCTTCTTTCCTCATTTTTTCCATGGCGGCTTCGCTTTTAAGGCGGGCCTCTTCAATGCGCTTCTGGGCATCGGCAGCCCGCGCCGCCAATATATCCCCTTCCCAGCTTTTATGGGCGAAGGCGACCAGCATGATTTCCTCGGGCGATTTGGGGATGTAAGACGTGCTCAGCATGCTTTTCTTGAGTCCCTTGAACTTGACGCCGTTAATGACGACATCCGGGTCTTCTTTTTTCTGCTCGCCGGGGCCAAACAATTTATTGATGAAGGATTGCTTGGGTTTGGCCTGCGCCTTCTTTTCCTTTGGCTTGTTGAAGATACTGGTGCTCTCCGGGGCGGCATTTTCGCTCTTTTTCTTGCCGAAAATCCACAATCCTTCAGCCATGGCCGGACCCGCCGACAGGCACACTAATAAGGTAATAAGGAAAATCGCTCGAATCATTGGTTTTTCCGCGTCTTTTAACGATTCTAGTATAGCATATTCCTGTACGTTAGAGAAAATTACGCTATTTCATAGACTTAGAGACGTTAAGACTTTCTTAACCCTTTTAGAGCATTATAATCATAATTTCCGTAAGCGATAAACCGGATATTAACCGGCCAAGGACAAACGGACTGGTAAAAACTATAAAAAAAGATGATTAGGAGTGGTGTGTAATGAAAGTGAACGTGAAGCAGTTTCTGGAAGAAGCCGGTATTACCGAGGCCTTCTATCCGGGCAAAAGACTGGTCCATGCCTGCAGACAGGAAGGGCAGTTTAAAAGCCATTCCGTCGTACTGGACTGGCGCAACCCCGAAAAGATCCGCATTGAACTGCGCGCCGGTCTGACCGGCAAGGAACTCAGCATCAAGGAGCTGAAATCCTATCCCGTAAGTTTCCAGATGCCGACTTTTGTCGACATTGAAATCATTAACGACAACAAAGATGACGACAAGGAAGGCAAATCGAGCGGCTCAGGTGGCGGTGGGGGCAAATCACCGAAAAAATCACTTGAGAGCATGCGCTCGCTTGCATCAGAAGCCTTCGGTAGCGTCCGCGAGGGGAAAATCCCCGAGATGGGCAAAATCGTCGAGATGGTCATCATGGGCACGAAAGTGGCCGCTGAAGCCTACGGCAAGGTTATGGGCGTCCTGGCAAAGCAACTTCAGCACGCCAAGATCCAGGCGACCGATCTGCTGGCCCAAGCTGGCGATTTCGTCACCAAATACACGCCGCCCGCCTTCATGGCACCGACCGGCGACGAACAGAAAGTCTATAAATACGACCGCGAGAAGAACGCCGACATCGGCTTCCGTCCCGGTCCAGGCTAAAAATTTAAAACACGACGTCTCCAATCAAACGTCACTTCAAACACCGCCCTTAAACAAGGCGGTGTTTTTTATTATACTGTTCCGCATGAACGGCAAAAAAACCAACGGCTCCGGCAACGGCCACGACAAGGAAGATAACGGCATCGTCCGTTTTCCCTCGAAAGACGAGCGCAAGAAGCGCGAAGCTATGCGTCTGCGTGTCGCGACTCCAAAGAAAGAGCCCTTTTTCAATATGGGCCAGATACCGTTATTCACGCGGGCAATCCTCCTGCTTTTCTTCATTGTGCAAATCGGCATGATGCTGGCGCCGGAAGAATTGCGGACGCAGATTGTCTATACATTCGGCTTCGTGCCCGCCTATTTCACCGGCGTGCTTAAACCCTTCCCTTACGGCGCAGCCTTCAGCCCCATCACGCATATCTTCATCCATGGCGGCTGGATGCATCTCGCCTTCAATTCCGTCATGGCCGTTTCGCTTGGCGTTTTCTTCGAACGTGAATTCGGCACGCGCCGCACCATCATTTTCTTCTTCGTCTGCGGCATCGCCGGGGCGCTTGTCTATTTCGCGCTCAATCCTGTCTCTGAAATCCCGGTTATCGGCGCGTCAGGCAGCGTCAGCGGTCTGTTCGGCGCGCTCATCATGCAGCTCGGCAAACGCGGTGGCCTCGGCCATAAAACGCGCGGCCCGTGGCCGTTAGTAGCATTCTGGATCATCTTCATGGTGCTGACCGGGTCGCTGAGCGGCGGCGGGGTGGCATGGCAGGCGCATATCGGTGGATTCCTTGCCGGCATCGGCCTTCTCTACCTGATGCAAAAAGGTAAAATTAGACTTTAGGTCTAAAAATTAAAGGTGCCTCGATCAGCGCATCCGCCGCGCCGATATGCAACGGCACGGCTGCTTCACCCGGCATACCGGGGAAATCCCAGGTAATGGTATTGAACGAACCGTGCGGCTCGGCGATCGCGTGCCACGTGTCGTAAATGCGCCCTGTCGCGCGGCAGATCCATGTGCGCGGCTCGGGTGCGGTTTGCGCCTTCTTCATCCACATCAGGGCTTCGCTGTTATCCTGGAAGGCACGCTTTTCTATTTCGGCGCGGAGTTTGAACACACGCGTATCGGCCACGACTTTTTCCGCCTTGTACAAATGATCCCGCGCCTCGCCCCACAGCGCGGCCTCAATCGCCGCTTCTGCAATAACGAGGTGGGCGTCAGCGCTGTTCGGATGCGATTCCAGAAGCGACTCAGACCATTTCAGCCGCGACAGCGGGTCATCGTTTTTCGCGGTGTCTTTCATCTCCATCCAGAGCTCGGCCAGCGCAGCATGACCGGTGCGCTGCCACGCACTGGCCACTATTTTTGCTGCACGTTTACGGTGCCCGTCATATTTCTGAAGCCTTGTGAGCGCCATCACGGCGGGCGCGAAATACGGGTCCATTTTATACGCAGCATGGAATTTTTTCTGAGCGGGCGCGCGCTGTCCGAAGCGCAGCAATTCTTCCCCTTCCGCCATCAGCATCGCCACCCTGTCGCTGCGCGCTTCATCCTTTGTAAGGGCGCCCGCTTTCTCGGCGCGGCCAAGAATTTTGCGCGCTGCGTCCCAGTGACGCAGGCGAATTTCAAGGTCGTACGCAATGCGCAGAACCCATTTCTGTTTCGGGTAAAGGCCCAAGCCTTGCTGCGCGAGACCGAGCGCCCGCTCGTAATCTTTTTCCTCGAGCGCGCCCTGCAGCAAACCGCGTACGCCGAGAAAAGCCGTGTCCTTGTTCTGCAGCATTTCGCCGAAAATTCGCCGCGCTTCCGTCTCGTTTCCTTTTAGCCTTTCCGCTTGCGCCATCAGCAAAAGCGGCATGCCGCTATCTTTCGGCAGGAATTTTACGGCGCGGTGCGCATGGCGCGATGCGGCGCGCGCATCGCCTGCTGAAACCGCCGTCAGTCCCAGCGCCAGCGCGCGGTAACCCTTGTCGCGACGCGTAATCTCGCGGTAACGCCGCCATGTTTTCGGCAGATCGACGATTGTGCGGATGACCCGGTAGACGAAAATCCCGAGCATGATGACAACGATGAGCGCAGCAAGAAACAATCCCGCCTGCGCGCGCACCGTGTAGTCCTGCCATTCGATATTGACCGTGCCTGGCCGGTCGGCCAGCCATACCACCACCGCGATCAGCAGCCCGACTTTCACGATGTACCAGAGTGCCCAGATCATTGCGTGTTCCTGTGCAGCAGTGCGCTCATTTTACTCGCCGGCGGGAGGTGTAGCGGGTAAATCCTCTTCGATCAGGCCCGGCGCAGGGGGAAGATTGAGGCCGCGCGCGCCCGGCAGCGGGCCGCCGGTGTTATAGATCGGCGTACCGCCAGCGCCGCTTTTCACATTGATCGTGCTCGTGAGCATGCGCTTGAATTTCTGCGCCATCAATGTCGCCTGCGCCTTCGTCAGCCAGGGCTGTGCCACCACGCGGGCCGGCCCGCTCAGCGTCTCCATATTCGCAACCGCGCCCTCAAGGTCACCCTGCTGGAGCAGCTTGTCAGTCTTGGCGAGAGTCTTTTGCGTCGGCGTGCCGCTGACCTGTTCGCCGTTTTTCTCGATCTGGAACATATCGCCAAGCCTTGCTTGCGCTTTTTCCTGAAGTGATACGTCGTCGCCCTGTAGCGACGCCACGACAACATCGCCCGCGAGCCCGCGGAATTCCTGCGATAATCCCGAAGGCGTCAACACGCCCTGCTGCGCATAGGGCGCAAGCCGGTCGATGGCAGCCGCAAGCTCGGGGTCATCCTGGCCCACGAGCTTTTTCATGAGCTCCAGATCCTTTTCAAATGGCTGGTTATCGCGGTTCAGCGATGAACGGAACTGCGTCATGCCGAGCAGCAGCGCTGCGGCTTTCAGATCCTGCGGTGGCACGCCCGCGAATGTCTCCGCCAGCGCCGGGTCCTGCTCCTGCGCCGATTGCAGCGCCAGCTCGACCTGCGCCGGATCTTCAGTAGCTACACCTGAGAGCTGCGCCATGAGTTGCTCCGTGCTCTGGCTCAATTTGTACTGGCCGGCGACATCCTCGCTCAAGGCCTGCAGGCGCGCCGCCAGCGCGGCGAAATTCGCGGGCGGTGTTATGCCGGTAATGTCGGTGACATGCCCCTCCAGCTTGTGCGCGCGCTGCTCAAGGCTGCCCGCATGCGGGCCCAGCACGTCGTTGGAAACTGTCTGCGCCTCCTTGAGAGCGGAACCGAGGCTGGGGCTGTAGCCGCTAAGCTGCGCCTGCAGCGCCGCGAATTTCGCCTCGATGTCATCGGGAATCAAACTGCGGATGAAGCTTTGCTTCTCCTTGATCGCACTGACATCGCTTTCAAGTGCCTGGATTCTCCTGTCGCGCTCGGGCAGCAGCAGCAGAACAACCGAAACAATCGCGATGAGGACAAGAAACAGATTGATCGCCGTGCTTTTGGTGATGGCGCGGCGCTCGCTGCGCATGAGTTCAGTTTCGAGTGAATCCGTTTTCGCTTTGGGGGCCACGTAAGGCTCTGGTTTGATGAACGTTGGCGCTTCATCCTGAGTTTTATCTGTGTTCCGGGCGGTGAAATCGGATGAATCTATTTTATTCGGAATATTCGTGCCGCTGCCCTGCACGGGGCGCTGTTCTGCCTGCGTGATTTTGGAAACGTCTAAGTCCAGTTGCTTGGCCACGCGTAAAATTTCCTCGCGCCGCGCCCCGGGAATCACGTTCCGCTTCTTCCAGCCCTGCACCGTCGTCACCGGCACGCTGATTTTGGTGGCCATTGGGCGTATTCCGCCAAACATTTCTATAATCGCTTCGGCGTTCTCGAGCGGCGCGGGTTCGTTCTGTGACATGGAAACTCCGGATCGGGTTAGTTTTTTCCGGGAACGCAGTGGGCTTTCAGGAGGTCTAACATGGCGGCCTTTTCAGGCTGCCTGGCGCTGTACGCACCGGCCCAGCTTGTTCCCTGTACGCACTCTAGCACGGAAGGGCTGAGGCACAAGGCTTTAATGCCCGATAAATTGGCACTTAAACCTTCCTTTTCGATAAGCCGGACAAAATTCTCTGCCGTACGCCTTGAGAAGAATGTCACCGCCCCGGCAGTACCCTTGGCAATCGCATCCCGGCATACAGGACTGAAATGATCTTCACTGCGGGCGGTATAGACCACCACTGAATCCACGCTAATACTATCGTGCCTGACGATATCGCCCAGATCGACTGCTGTATGTTCGCCGCGTATGTGCAGTATGCGCACAGAACCGATAATTTTCTTGTTGATCAGGGCGGCGAGATCGTTGGCATCGCCCCCGGCTGTAAATATCTTCTGATAGCCGTGCTTGCGGACTTCATCGGCTGTGTGGGCACCGACAGCAAAGACAGGCATATCGGCAGCTTCGGGCGGGCATCCGAAAACCCTTACGCCATTGGCGCTTGTAAATATCAGGGCCGGGTAGTTCTTTAAATCCGGCATTTCAAAATCGACCGGAACGATGCCGAGCATAGGCTCGACCAGCGGTGTCAGGCCCAGCGCCCTGACATCCCGTGCAAAATCGTCAGCATCCTCTATCGGCCTTGTGATAAGGACGACTCCTCCGTTCGCTTTTGTCATATTAGTATAGTAACTCCTTTGGCGCTTTTTCGCGAAGTCTGGTTCCTAATTCATGGCCAAGCGCACTGCCATCATCGAGATGGGCACGCCCCTCTTCAATGTAGTTTTTAACCCCGTCCGGGGAAATCAGACGCATGCGAAGCCAGATATTATTGTTCTCCAGAACCGCATAAGAACCGACCGGCGTATGGCACCCGCCACCCAAAGCTGCCAGGGCCGAACGCTCGCAATCGACCTCGGAAAACGTCTTCTGACAATTTATTTGGCTAAATATGGCTATAATATCCGAAGAATTCTCTTTAGTTTCAATGCCTATAGCACCCTGACCGGCAGATGGCAACATGACCTCAAAAGGGAGCAGAAAATCGGCTTTTTTAGCCATATTTAGCCGATTTAATCCGGCTTTGGCCAAGAGAATTCCGGCCAATTCCCCGGCCTCCATTTTCTCAATTCTGGTCCCCACATTCCCCCGGATGGAGACCACGTCCAGGTCCGACCGAGCGGCCAGAAGCATCCCCTGACGGCGCAGGCTGCAGGTCCCGATTTTAGCCCCCTCCGGGAGGTCATCGAGCGACGAAACTGGCGGGCTGTCGCTTCTCATAATAACGGCATCCCGGACATCCTCCCGGGGCAGCATGCAGGTAATCGCCAACCCCGGCGGCGGCGACGAATCCATGTCCTTCATCGAGTGCACGGCGGCATCGATCCGGTCTTCCAGCAGGGCCTCCTGCAGCTCCTTGGCGAACAGCGCCTTGCCCCCGCCGCGCGCATCCAAAGGCCTCTCGCCCTGCGCCGGAACCCAGTCGCCGGAAGTCTTTATAATCACGGTTTCGACATCCAGATCCGGGCGTACGCGTGCCAGCTCCGCGCAGACGATTTCCGTCTGCCGCAGCGCCAGTGGCGAGCCGCGCGTGCCGATCCTCAGCTTTCCCGGTTTGACAGTCATGGTTCGTGGCCTTATCACCTTAGGTAAATTAGGGCGTCATTATGAATGTTTTAGGCATAGAAACAAGCTGCGACGAAACCGCCGCCGCGATTGTCACCGGCGAGGGCAAAATCCTGGCCAGCCTGGTGCTGAGCCAGATCAAGGAGCACAAATCTTTCGGCGGCGTGGTGCCGGAAATCGCTGCGCGCTCGCATCTCGATCATCTACACACCCTCATCAAGGCGGCGCTCGATGACGCGAATCTTTCCTTCGAGGATATAAACGCCGTCGCCGCCACTTGCGGTCCCGGTTTAATAGGAGGCGTACTGGTCGGTATGATGGCTGGCAAAGCAATCGCCAGCGCCCGGAATATTCCTTTTATTGCTGTAAATCATCTGGAAGGCCACGCCCTCACGCCAAGACTAACCGACCGGTTGGAATTTCCCTATCTGCTTCTTTTGATCTCCGGCGGCCACACACAAATTCTGGTCGCGGAAGGCACCGGACAATATAAACGTTGGGGCACCACCCTCGATGATGCCGCCGGTGAATGTTTCGACAAGTCAGCCAAACTCATGGGCCTCCCCTATCCCGGCGGGCCGCAGGTCGAGAAAATCGCCGCCCTGTGTAAGAACACTGCCGCAGCCGTAAAACGCTTCGACCTCCCCCGCCCGATGCTTGGCCGCAAGGAACTGGATTTCTCCTTCTCCGGACTCAAAACCGCCGTCCGCAACGCGGTGGAATCCCTGCCGGAAGGAACGCTCAAGCAAAACGACGTCGCCGACCTGTGTCATGCCCTGCAATCCGCCATGGCCGAAACCCTCGCCGACCGCTGCAGCCGCGCCCTCGAAAAATTCATCCGCACGTACAGCCCGAAAAACCCCGCTCTGGTCGTCTCCGGCGGTGTCGCGGCCAACATGGCAATCCGCGCCCAGCTTGAAAAAACCGCCGCCGCGCACAAGGCTAAGCTGTACGCGCCACCGCTCAACCTTTGCTCCGACAATGCGGCGATGATCGCCTGGGCGGGAATTGAACGTCTGAACAAAGGCTTCACCGATTCACTCGACGTCAAAGCGCGGCCCCGCTGGCCCCTTGACCCCTCCGCCGAGCCGCGCCATGGTGCGGGAGTAAAGGCTTAAGGTATTGAAGATGCAATCAATCGGCGTTATCGGCGGCGGCGCATGGGGAACGGCCCTCGCGCAGGTCTTCGCGAAAAACGGGCGCGACACGACGCTCTGGGCGCGCGAACCTGAAGTCGTCAATTCCATCCGCACACATCACCAGAATTCGGTTTTTCTTCCCGGCGTTGAGCTTTCGAAATCGCTGAACGCGACCGGCTCGCTTGATGATATCGCGAAAAAAGACATCCTCGTTCTCGTCTCTCCGGCGCAATATGTGCGCACAACACTCGGCAGCCTGAAAAAAGATTTAAACGACAAGCCTGTCGTCATCTGCGCGAAGGGCATCGAGATCGGCACCGGATTGTTATTGTCGCAGGTCGCAGAAGAGGTCGCACCGAAAGCGAAAATCGCCATTCTTACCGGCCCAACCTTCGCCGCAGAAATCGCGCGCGGCCTGCCCGGCGCGGTGACGCTCGCCTGCAAGGACGAACTTCTGGCAAAACAACTTCAATCATCGCTCGGCTCGAAATTCTTCCGCGCCTACGTAACGGACGACGTCGCGGGCGCACAAGTTTCCGGCGCGATCAAAAACGTTATCGCCATCGCCTGCGGCATTATTCATGGCCGCAACATGGGCGACAGCGCACGTGCGGCTTTGGTCACACGCGGCCTTGCTGAAATTACGCGTTTAACAATCGCACTCGGCGGTAAAAAAGAAACCATGCTCGGCCTGTGCGGCATCGGCGACCTCATGCTAACCTGCTCCTCGATGCAGTCGCGCAATTTTTCGCTCGGCGCAGCTTTGGGCCAGGGAAAAACGCTTGATGAAATTCTCGGCCCCCGTAAGGAAGTCACCGAAGGCGTACACACGGCAAAGGCCACCATCGAGTTAGCTAAAAAACTGAAAGTCGAAATGCCGATCACAACCGCCGTCAACAAATGCCTGAACGAAGGCCTCAGCGTTGACAAGGCGATCGAGGAATTGCTCAGCCGCCCGGCGGGCGTGGAAAACTAATGCCCTACTGGCTCGTCAAATCCGAACCTTCCACTTATTCGTGGGACAAGATGGTAAAAGACGGAACCACCTTCTGGTCCGGCGTGCGCAATTACCAGGCCGCCAACAACATGAAAGCCATGAAAAAGGGCGACAAGGTTTTCTTCTATCACACGAACGAGGGCAAGGAGATCGTCGGCATCGTCGAGGTGGCAAAAGAATACTACCCCGACCACACCGACAAGGACGGCAAATTCGGCATGGTTGATCTCAGGGCCGTGAAAAAACTCAACGCCCCCGTCACCCTCGCGACTATGAAATCCACCCCCGCGCTCAAATCCATGGCGCTCATCCGCCAATCCCGCCTGTCTGTCACGCCCGTCACGAAAGAAGAATGGGAAACCATCAATAAACTGGCCTCCTAAAAGGGTTTTCATACCCGGCTTCCTGCGCTAATATTCCCTATGACCGAAATTTTTGCGCCATCGAAGGATACGCTGAAAACTGCGGCGATTTCCGAAGGCGAATATCACGACATGTACGCGCAATCGGTGAATGACCCCGACAAATTCTGGGGTGCCATGGCAAAACGCCTGACCTGGATCAAAGAACCCACAAAGATCAAAAATACATCTTTTAACGCACCCGTCTCCATCAAATGGTACGAGGACGGTATCCTGAACGCGTGCTTCAACTGCGTCGACCGCCATTTACCCGCGAAAAAAGACACTATCGCGCTCATCTGGGAAGGCGACGAACCAGGCGATGACAGGAAAATTACCTATGGCGAGATGAAGGACGAAATTTGTCGCCTCGCTAACGCACTCAAATCTTTGGGAGTCAAAAAGGGCGACCGCGTCATTATTTATATGCCGATGGTACCGGAGGCCGCGTTCGCCATGTTGGCCTGCGCACGCATCGGCGCGGTTCATTCCGTCGTCTTCGGCGGCTTTTCACCCAAGAGTTTGATCGACCGCATCGGTGATTGCGGCGCGGAAATAGTCATCACCGCCGACGAAGGCCGCCGAGGCGGCAAAACAATCCCGCTCAAAAACAATATCGATGAAGCGCTGCAAAAATGCCCCGATGTAAAGAAAGTCCTCGTCCTTGAACATACGGGCAATGAAACAAGTTGGACCAAAGACCGCGATATTTACTGGCACGAGCTAGTGGACGATCAGCCCGACGATTGCCCTTGCGAAATGATGAAGGCGGAAGACCCGCTGTTTATCCTCTACACCTCCGGCTCCACCGGCAAACCCAAGGGCGTGCTGCACACCACCGGCGGCTATCTCGTTTTCTCGGCTCTCACGCATGAAGTCGTGTTCGATTACAAACAAGGCGAGATTTACTGGTGCACCGCCGATGTCGGCTGGGTGACAGGCCACACATATATAGTGTACGGGCCCCTCGCCAACGGCGCGACAAGCCTCATGTTCGAAGGCATCCCGAATTATCCCGACTGGTCGCGCTTCTGGCAGGTGATTGATAAGCACAAGGTCAATATTTTCTACACCGCGCCGACCGCCATCCGCTCGCTTATCCGCGCGGGCGACGATTTCGTCAAAAAAACTTCGCGCAAGTCACTCAGAATTCTCGGCAGCGTCGGCGAACCAATCAATGCGGAAGCCTGGCTCTGGTATTACAATATCGTCGGCGAAAAACGCTGCCCGGTGCTCGACACGTGGTGGCAGACCGAAACCGGCGGCCACATGATCACGCCGCTCGCCTGTCACGCGCTCAAGCCCGGCTCGGCCACGCATCCATTCTTCGGCATCAAACCCGAAATCATCGATGGCAGTGGCAAAGTGTTAGAGGGTGCATGCGAAGGTAATCTCTGCATCGCCGATTCATGGCCCGGCCAGATGCGCACGGTGTATGGCGACCACGACCGTTTCGCGCAAACCTATTTCACGACCTATAAGGGAAAATATTTCACCGGCGATGGCGCGCGCCGCGACGAAGACGGATATTACTGGATCACGGGCCGCGTCGATGATGTGATTAACGTCTCCGGCCACCGTTTAGGAACCGCCGAAATCGAAAGCGCCATCAACGAACACGCCGCCGTCGCGGAATCCGCCGTTGTCGGCTTTCCGCACGACATCAAAGGCCAGGGGATTTATGCGTACGTGACATTACGTACGGGGAACAATCCCGACGAGGACACTAAAAAAGAAATCGTCCAGACAGTACGGAAAGTCATCGGCCCCATCGCCTCACCGGATGTCATCCAGTGGGCGCCCGGTCTGCCGAAAACACGCTCGGGCAAGATCATGAGAAGAATTCTTCGCAAAATCGCCGCCGATGAAATCGACAGTCTTGGCGACACATCAACACTCGCCGATCCGGCGGTGGTCGATGATCTCGTGAAAAACCGGGCTAGCGCTTAACCCATTCCAATTGCAGATTTGTAGAGATCAAGCAGCTCATCCTGCTCGCGGATTTTCTCCGGCTCCATCTTGCGGAGCTTGACGATGCGGCGAATGGTCGGCGCATCAAAGCCAACACCCTTGGCTTCTGCGTAAACATCCTTCACGTCGTCAGCCAGGCCTTTTTTCTCGTCCTCGAGACGCTCGATGCGCTCGATCAGCGATTTCAAACGCTGTCCGGCAACGCCTGCAACATCTTTCGCTTCATCGTCTTGTTCTTTGCGCACTGCGGCGTCCTTGGGCATAAAAGGCTCCTTCTGAATAAGTTTTGCGATTCGGAATGGGCTGATTGTAGCCACCGCGCACGCGCGCAAAAGCGAATTATTTATTCCGCCTGTTTTTAGCGGGGATTGCGGGGATAATTCAGGGAGCTTCGGTCTTCAATGTGTGCTGGGCCTTGCCGCTCCAGCGCTCGATCAGGATCGCCGTGCCGTCCATTACACCACTGATGCGCCCGACCTGCACGGTCAGCACCAGTTGCTGGTTCACAGGCTCAAGATCCTTGTAGCTCTTGGCGCCGCGTTCCATATAGCTCACCATCATCGGCACTTCGTAAAGCCAGCGGTAAACGCCGTTCACAGCGCCTTCATTTAACAATAACGGCTGACCCAGCACGAAGCTGCGTACATCAAATTTTTCGGACTCGATCACCTTCATAATGTTGTGATCGGCCAGGAACTTGAGATATTCCGTCTTGCCTGTTTCGTTAAAATACTTCTCGTCGGCCTTCAGCATTTCCTTGTGATTGCCTTTATCGAAGGTCATGGCCTCGGACAGCGAATTCGTCAGCCACGCGCTGATTTCCTTGTTATCCCGGTGCGGCTGGTTGAGCGGCGTATTATTCTCCGGCATCACATGCTTGGGCGGGGGCGGCTTGGGGGCATTAGGATCAGCCTGTTGATCGATCTGCTTTTTTCTCGCCTCTTCATCCACCGCGAAAGGTGCCTGCATGGTGTATGTGGGGTCGTATTCCTTCTTGCGGGTCGAAGGGAAGAAAAATTCCAGTAATCCTGCCCTGGCAGGCGGGGCACTGGTGGCGGCAAGGGTGAAAATAAGGGCGAAAGAGAGCAATCCGGCGTGTATCTTCATCCTTTCAGTATCACCTTTCCCCCCGCCTCAAGGCAACAGGCTTCTGTTTTGAAAGGCGCTTTTTCCTAGACTTTTCAATATAAATCCCCACATTGAGGGCATGACGAACAAACCCGCTTCCACCCCTAAAAGCGAAGCCCGCGTCGGTGCAAAACTTGTGCGTTATGGTCGCGTCTCGGGCGCGATGGCAGGTCTGGCCGCGAAACTGGCGGGCGAGCGTTTTCTCGGCATTAAGATCGAGCGCGCCGAACATGCCGATCAACTCATGCAGGCGCTCGGGAATTTAAAAGGCCCGCTGATGAAAGTCGGGCAGATTCTGGGCACCATTCCCGAAGCCCTGCCGCCTGAATACGCCGCAGCCTTCCAGCAGCTGCAATCCAACGCCCCGTCCATGGGTTGGCCCTTCGTAAAGCGCCGGATGAAGGCCGAACTGGGGCCGGACTGGGAGTCAAAATTCCAGTCATTTGAAAAGACCGCCTCCGCTGCGGCCAGTCTTGGCCAAGTCCATAAAGCGAAAGCAAAAAACGGCGCTCTTCTGGCCTGTAAATTACAGTATCCGGACATGCAGTCGGCCATCGATGCTGACCTTAATCAGCTAAAAATTATCTTCGGAATTTACGGCCGCTACGACAACTCGATCCGCACCGAACATATACATACCGAACTGTCGGAACGTTTGCGCGAAGAGCTTGATTACGAACTCGAAGCACGTCACTGCAAGCTCTATGCGCACATGCTGCGTGATGAAAAAAATGTCGTGCACGTACCTGAGGTGATCAACGAGCTTTCAACCAAGCGTCTCCTCACCTCGACATGGCTGGAGGGCGAAAAAATTCTGAATTTCGTCGACGCGCATCCGGAAAAACGCAGCCGCCTCGCTATGAATATGTTCCGCACATGGTACGTGCCGCTTTATTATTACGGCGTCATTCACGGGGACCCGCATCTCGGCAATTACACCGTGCGCAAGGATGATTCAATCAACCTGCTTGACTTCGGTTGCGTGCGTGTCTTCCGCCCGGAATTCGTCGGCGGCGTCATCGATTTGTACAACGCGTTGATGACCGACAACCGCGATCTCGCGGTAAAAGCCTATGAAACGTGGGGTTTCACAGGGCTCAGCAACGAACAGATCGACACGCTGAATATCTGGGCGAAATTTCTCTACGGCCCCGTCATGGAAGACAAGGTGCGCCTGATCGGCGAAACATCAGGCGGTATTTACGGACGCGAAACCGCTGAAAAGGTTCACAAAAAACTGCGCGAACTCAGCCGTGGCAAAAATGGCGTTTCCGTTCCGCGCGAATTTGTTTTCATGGATCGCGCAGCACTCGGCCTCGGCTCGGTCTTCATTCACCTGAAGGCGGAAATCAACTGGTACCGCGTGTTTAATGAACTAATCGCGGGTTTCGATCTTGAAACTTTGCGCAAACGCCAGCGCGAAACGCTGAAAAAATTCGGCGTTCCCCCACCGAAATAGAATCGCGTTACGCAACCGATTCGGAATCCTTAAGACTTTATTAAAAATTATCACGCTGACTCCGGAAAATGAATCGGAAGCGACTCATGAGTTATGAAATAAAAACCCCTCTATCCCCAACAAAACACACACAAAAAGAAACTCCGAGTCGCTAATCATTTGTAAACAAATTTAATTGATAATTAACAAGTGGGAAATTTTTAGAACTTTCGGGCTCTGGGGGCCGTATAACGCATGTTTGCGCACAGCATTCATTACGTTTTAAAACACGTTGTCTTTTCAGCCGCTTCTTTTTCGAAGGCGCTCAAAAAGATTCCCGCGATTCTCTCCAATGTTTTCACAGGTCTTTTCCCACTGCGTTCCTCAGGACGTCTCCCTATGGGCCTCCAGCCCGTTCCTGTGAAAACAAAACCCCGCAAGTTTAACGGGGTTCGATGACAATCAGGTCCATCAGAAATCGCAAATCTGAACGAGGCAACGTGTTCTTCACGTTGTTCGGCGCGGTCGCGATCGTCGGCGTTCTCGGCGCCGGCATCATGGCCACAATGCGCGGACCGCTCTCGACGATGGTGAATGTCAACCGTCGTACACAGGCCGAGGCGGATATGAACATTGCCTCGAAAATGGTTTTGCTCGAGGCAACACAGAATGACCCCAGCAACAACGAAGGCGACTGCGACCTCGACGGCTTTGTCGAACCCATGCCCTACCTCGATGCCGGCGCAAGCGACGCGCCCGTTGGAGGCGGCTTTCTTCCTTTATCCGTTGGTTCAAACAAAGTTGACCCGTGGGGCACTAATTACGGTTACTGCGCATGGGATCCAGGCCTCGAGATCGACGCCGATGACTGCAACGGCCAAAACCGCCTGGCCGGTAACGGTGATGGAGTCGGCGATGCCAATCCCAACAGATATACGATTATCGCCGTCATATCCGCAGGTCCAGACCAGGAATTCGATACAACCTGCACCGGCGGCGCTTCACCTGCTATATCAAAAGCTGGGGGCAGCGATGATATGTGGAGCACCTTCAGCTATGAAACTGCCGCAGCAATGGGCGGTGGCCTATGGGGCATCAAACAAGGTTTTCCTGAAGTTGCAGTAATCGATAAAGATATCGAAGCGCAGGGCGCGACCTTCACCGGCCCCGTCGACCTCAGGGCGGCGGCAAGCATGTTCCTGCCGAATGAAACTGTCGCTACAACCTGTAACGCCGCAAATATTGGAATTGTCCGCGTTAACACCACAACCGATCCCGACACGCTCGAGGTCTGCGATGACGCAGCAGATAATGGCACAGGCCCGTTCACATGGGTTAACGTCGCTTTGGGCGCGGCAGCTATAAGCCTGTGGCAGCAAAACGCTCTCGATACCGATGAAATCTATTATGACACTGACAATGTCGGCATCGGCATCACCGATCCGACAGAAGCGCTTGATGTCGTTGGCAATGTCAAACTGACAGAAGATCTCCTGCTCGCCACCGGTTCGGCCATTACATGGGGCGCGACCGGCGCGCATTTAAGCGAAGCGGCCAGCGTCCTCGAACTTGGCTATGGCGCGTCCGAGATCAACATCGCCGCCGCCGGTCTTGCCCTCACCGGCAACACCACCATCACCGGCTCCGGCGCAACCGATGCGACCAACGCTCTTGTCGTCTCCAACAGCACGCCGACAGCAAGCCTTATCGTCCAGAATGACGGTGATGTCGGTATCGGCGTTGCCAGCCCCGATGACAAACTTGAAATCGCAGGCAACATTGATGTAAGCGGACATTATAAACTCGACAATATAAATGTTCTGACCGACAACGCGGTAAACGGAGTCACCTTGGTCGGTAAAGGCGCAGGCACAGGCGTCACAGGCGCTGGCACGAACAATACCATAGTCGGCAGCGGAGCAGGCGCGACCCTCACCACCGGTAAGAACAACATCCTGATCGGCTCGCACGATGTCACCCCCATCAATGTTCCCCTCGCCACGACTGAAAACTACCTGAATATCGGCAACCTTATATATGGCGACCTTGCGAATAAACGTATTGGCATCGGCACAAATACGCTTGATGACGCGCTCGAGGTTGCAGGCGCTATTGATGCCACAGGCAATATCAATTCAGACGCCAGCATCATCGCTGCAACCAACATAACCGCTACCGCGGGAAACATAGTTGCCACCGCTGGTAATATTGAAGGCGGAGACATCCTTGCCAGGGGCACGGTTCATGCCGATATTTATGAACTCGAAGGACTAACGAATGATTTCAGCGCCATCCCGGATTGCGATGACGCCACCGACAAGGTCATATGGACCCCCGGCACGGGCTGGGATTGCGCCACCGACCTGCAGGGCGGCTCCGGCGGCGCCGGGCAAAATCTCGAAGAAGTTCTGACCGTCGGCAACGACGCCGCCGGGCTGGATGCGGTCGATTTCGGCGGTATAGCTATCGGCTCCGGGACGTTAAGCACCGGCGGCTCGCAGGACCTTGAACTCGATGTGACCGGCGATATCGGCGCGGACTTCTTCTGCGACGCCAGCGGCAACAATTGCTTCACCGCCGCGACGGCGTCTTCAGGCGGCACGGCGAAACTCAACACCATCCTGGCTGCCGACGGCAACAACACCATCGGCAGCGCCGCCTGGAACCAGGTCTGGAACTGGCAGCTCACGGGCGCTGAAACCGGTTTTGCATTCGGCGAAACCGCGGCCTCATCCGGCGGCGCGGACGATCAATATCTTCTCGCCGCGAGAACGCTCGCCACTTCAACCGCTACGCCGTTTATCATCACCAATCTCGGCGCGGCGAATTCCTTCCGCGTCAACGATGAAACCGGCGACGCCGACACCTCCCCCTTTGTAATCAGTGCAACCGGCAGAGTCGGTATCGGCACGGCCAGCCCGAGCACAGCACTGACCGTCACCGGAAACCACGTTGTTGGCCAGGGCCTGATCTATGTTAACGCGAATGCTGGCCAGCCTGCTTTTGTCAGGTTGAACTCTGATGCAGCCCAGGACTCGGGGTTTGGTTTGAGAGCAGGAGGCAGCGCCATATGGGACATGTACCGCCCCCTGAGCACCACCAATCTCGCCTTCGCGGATTCAACCGCCGACAGAATAACATTCCTGCAGGGTGGCCAGGTCGGCATCGGCGATGCCACACCCAATGACGGCACCGGCGGCGGCGGACAGAACCTTCTCGTCGATATCGAGGGTCCGACGGGCGCTACTTATTTCTGCGACGAAAACGGCCTGAACTGCTTCACCGCTGCGTCCGTCGCCGGAACGGGGATCTGGGAAAAATCCGGCACCGTCATCCGCACGCGCGCGCCGACCGTTTATGCCACCGACGACTTCGTCTTCGGCGCGGCGCAATTGGCCGACATCGTCGGTACCGATGATGATAACCGCATGTTCTTCGATAAATCCAAAGGTGCGTTCCGTGCGGGCGGCGTGACGGCTGCAGAATGGGATGATGCCAATGTCGGCTCTTTCAGTACCGCAGTCGGTGATGACACTACCGCCAGCGGTTACGCAAGCTTCGCGGCAGGTATTGGTACTGTAGCCAGCGGCTCCTATAGTTCCGTCTTCGGCGGCAGTTCTGCAGCCTCGGGATCCTACAGTTTCGCGGCTGGCGGCGGCGTAACCGCTGGCGGCAGCAATTCTTTCGCAGTCGGAAGCGCGGCCCGCGCCCTTGGCAATTATTCCGCAGCTTTCGGCCTTGGCACGACGGCAGGAACTTATCCGCAAGTCAGTGGTGCGAATTCAATGGCCATATTTATGGGCGACCAGGATTCCGTCGATGTCACCGCCAGTAATTTGATGGCATTGCTCGGCGGTCGCGTGGTCATCGATCCGGACGCCACCTCAGCCGCCAACACCAATGTCTCCACCGGCGTCCAGCAACTCGAACTCGACGTCCAGGGTGATATCGGCGCCATCAATTACTGCGACGAGGCCGGCAACAACTGCTTCACGCCCGCCTCCGTCGCCACCAACCGCGCGCTCTCCGCCATCACCGCCGCCACTGCTGGCAACTCGATCAACAACGCGGACTATGCGCAGGTCTGGAACTGGAATCTTACGACAGCTGACAAGGACGCCTTTACGTTCACCGAAAACACAGCCAGCACCGCCACCGGTCACTCCTCGATCCTGAAAGCCGCAACACTTGCAACCTCAACCGCAACGCCATTATTGGTTACCAACCTCGGCGCGGCGAATTCCTTCGTCGTTAACGATGAAACCGGCGATGCCGATACCTCGCCCTTCGTCGTCGATGCTACTGGCAGCGTCGGTATCGGTACGGCCACCCCGGCGGCAAAACTTCATGTCATGGGAACATCGCCGCAGATCCAGATCGGCGATAACACCACGGCTGGCGGACTTCGTTTTTTCGCAGGAACAGGAACTAACAAAACTCTGACGATGGCATATGATGCCCTTGACCGTTTCGTGCTTACACCCGCCGTCGCGAACCAGGGCTTTTATATAGGTCCTGTCGCGGGCGCCTCCAATTTTGCATATGTAGCAACAAATATTAATACAGCCGGTCCCGCCCACCAAGGCTTCAGGATCACGGTCAACGGCACGAGCATGTTCAACCTTGACGCCACCACTGGCGCAGTCGGCGTTGGTAACACGGCTCCCGCCTCACGCTTTGTAGTCGCTGCACCTTCCACCGAGGTAATCGGTGCGGCCGCCGTTATCACGGCCGACGCCTGCGGCACGGTCAAACGCCTGAGTGCCACCGCCAACCGCACGACGGATACAACAGATACATTCACAGCTCCAACCGCTTCCTACGCCGGATGCTGCATGGACGTCGTCAACGTCGACACGGTTGACACAATCACCCTCGACAATAACGCGAAATTTATCACCGGCCCCGGCGCCGATCTTGCAGTCGGCCCCGGCAAAGCGGTTCGCGTCTGTTCTGACGGCACAAGCTGGTACCAGGCCAGCACAGTCACCAGCGCCGCCGCAACTATTCTCGCCATCGACGACCTGAGCGATGCCTTCACCGATTATGCGGTTGAAAATAACCTGATCATGGGCCGCGCGGGCGCAGCAGCACTCACAGCAGGCGCACAGCGCAACGTATTCATCGGCCAGAATGCAGGCGCAACCACCGCAAACAGCACAGCAACGACGGACAGCAACACGGCGGTAGGTTACGCTGCGCTAAGAGACCTGACCACCGGCAGTCAGAATACCGCCGTTGGTCGCAATGCCCTGTCAAACACGACTGATGGCGTCTGGAACGTTGCAGTTGGTAACCAAGCGCTTCAGGAAAATACGGTAGGCAACGGCAATGTGGCTATTGGCACCACTGCCCTTTATAGCAACATTGCAAAACAGGAAAGCACCGCTATCGGTCACAGCGCCATGTTCTACGCTGATGATACAGCAGTTGGCTCGGTTACATACAACACCGCCGTCGGCGCTTATGCATTACAAGGCAGTGCGACCGCGGCAAACAACACCGGGATAGGAAACACCGCCCTCGGCCACAGCGCCCTGATGAACAACACGAGCGGTATCGGCAACATTGGTATCGGCTACGCTGCGCTGACCAACAATGCCGGCGGCCACAACAATATCGGTATCGGCTACCAGTCCATGCAGGCGAATACTTCCGGCCAATCGAACATCGCGATCGGTGAAGGCGCGATGATGACGAACGCCACGCGCTATTACAATACTGCTGTCGGCGTCCGGGCCATGATGTACGCCAGCAGCAGCGCAGGCGGCGAATGGTCGGGCAACACAGCTTTCGGCGCCCTGGCCCTGCATGGCAGCACCACCGCCGCCAACAACACCGGTCAATACAACACCGCCATCGGTTATTCCGCATTGACGGCCATGACATCGGGCAGTCAAAACACCGCGCTCGGTCTGCAGGCCGGTGATTCAATCACGACAGGCTCTAACAACATTCTCCTCGGCTTTGACATCGACACGCCTGCCAACAACACCAGCAACCACCTGAATATCGGCGGCACGATCTTCGGCGATCTCGCTAACGACAACGTCCGCATCGGCGGCAGCGGCGCTGTCGCTGTCGGTCCCTTCGTCGCCACAGCGCCCGCCGCGGAAGCCATCGCCGGCGCAGCAACGATCACGGCTAACGCCTGCGGCACAATCAAACAGATCAACTCAACAGGTAACCAGACGACCAATACGACCAACACATTTACGGCACCGACGGGCTACGCCGGGTGCTGCATGGACATCGTCAACGTCGACGCCGCCGACACCATCACGCTCGACACCAACGCGAATTTCCTGACCGGCCCCGGCACCGATCTCGCCCTCGGTCCGGCCAAGGCGGTGCGCGTTTGCTCCGACGGCGCGGTATGGTATCAGGCTGCATCGGTCACGAGCGTCGCCAGCGGCGGCAACATCCCGCTCTCCGGCCTCACTGCCGCGATCGCCGACAACACCATCAACAGCGGCAACTGGAACCAGGTCTGGAACTGGCAGCTGGCAGCCGGTGAAGTCGGTCTCACCCTCGGTGAGAACGTAGCCTCCACTGGCGGCAGTGCCGATCAATACATCCTCGCTGCAAAAACGCTGGCCACATCCACCGCCACCCCATTCATGATCACCAACCTCGGCACAGCCAATTCTTTCCGCGTCAACGATGCGACCGGCGACGCCGATACAACACCCTTTGTTATCGCCGCCGACGGCAGAGTCGGTGTCGGCACCGCAACACCCAGCGACATCTTGAATATCGCGGGCGATCTGGACGATACAGGCCTACTCATCGAATCTTTCACTGATGCGAGCACTTACGGAGGCAGCGGCAACGTTGGATTCCGCCGGTCGCGCGGTTCCGAAGGAAGCGAAACCATTATCCAGAACAATGATGAAATCGGACATATTTATTTCCAGCCTTATGATGGTAGCGCCTATACAAATGGCGCTTCGATCGTTGCCGCCGTTGATGGTACACCTGGTGTCGGCGACACGCCGACCAGGCTGGATTTTTACACCACCCCTGATGGAGCTTCGGGGCATGCGCATCGCATGGTCATTAAGAACGACGGTGATGTCGGTATCGGCACAACCACCCCGGGTCGCAAACTGCACGTGGCTTCCAACGTGGAAGACGGGATAATAATAGAAGTCGCCAACACCGCGACATCTTCAAACGTGCTGCTCGATGCCCGCCGCGCGCGCGGCACGCTTGCCGCGCCAACCGTCGTGGCGAATAATGACGAAATCGGCGAATATATTTTCATGGGTTACGACGGTAACTCTTACAGCCATGCGGGTTATTTCGGCTTCATGGTTGACGGCACGCCCGGCGACAACGACATGCCCACCCGCATGGAAATCCAGGTGCAGCAGGACGGCACTGGCGCATGGATGGGCGATGGCGCTTCGGTTCCTGAATTCACCATCAGGAGCAGCGGCAATATCGGTATGGGAACGGCCAGCCCCTCCGCCCTGCTGCATATCAGGAAACAATCGACCGCGGACACCTATACGGAAGCACTGAGGGTCGAGGGCGACGGAGAGCCCGCGGTGTCAATACTCACCTCCAGCGCGAACCCGCAGCACAACCCTCTTATCTACGCCAGGCGTTCCGGCGGCACCGTCGCGGCAAAAACGGCGGTGGCCAGCGGCGATTCTCTTCTTGAACTGACCATGCAAGGCTATGACGGCACCGCCAACCGGGACGCCGCCTATATCCACGTGCTCGTCGACGGCGCGGTCACCGGCGGCGGCGCGGCCGACATGCCGGGCCGCATCGAATTCCACACCCAGCCCGACGGCGCGGGCGGATCCCTCGAAGGCGGCACACCCGAAATGGTCATCAAGAATAATGGTGCGGTCGGCATCGGACTTGCTTCGCCCGCTTCGCGCTTCGTCGTCGCTGCACCTTCCACCGAGGTAATCGGTGCGGCCGCCGTTATCACGGCCGACGCCTGCGGCACAGTCAAACGTTTGAGTGCCACCGCCAACCGCACGACGGATACAACAGATACATTCACAGCTCCAACCGCCTCTTATGCCGGATGCTGCATGGACGTCGTCAACGTCGATACGGTTGACACAATCACCCTCGACAATAACGCGAAATTTATCACCGGCCCCGGCGCCGATCTTGCAGTCGGCCCCGGCAAAGCGGTCCGTGTATGTTCTGATGGCACAAGCTGGTACCAGGCCAGCACAGTCACCAGCGCCGCCGCAACTATTCTCGCCATCGACGACCTGAGCGATGCCTTCACCGATTATGCGGTTGAAAATAACCTGATCATGGGCCGCGCGGGCGCAGCAGCGCTGACAGCAGGCGCGCAGCGCAATCTCTTCATCGGCCAGAATGCGGGCGCCACAACCGTCAACAGCACGGCAACAACGGATAGCAACACGGCGGTAGGTTACGCTTCACTCAGCAACCTGGCTGGCGGCGACCAGAACACCGCTCTTGGCCGCAACACCCTGACAAACACTTCCAGTGGCAGCTATAACACCGCGATGGGCAACCAGGCCCTCCAGCAAACCACAAGCGGCGACGGCAATACCGCCATTGGCAGCGTCGCGCTTTTAAGCAATGTTGCAAAACAGGAAAGCACCGCTATCGGTTATGGCGCCATGTTCTACGCTGACGATACAGCAGTCAGCTCGGTTACATACAACACCGCCGTCGGCGCATACGCCTTGCAAGGCAGCGTAACGGCGGCAGACAACACCGGCACTGCGAACACGGCTATCGGTCATTCAGCGCTACTTGGCAATACATCCGGCACCAACAACACCGCGCTGGGCCGAAACGCCCTTGCAGGCAACACGCAGGGCTACAGCAACACCGCGATCGGGTCTGCCACCCTTGTTAACAACGATCTGGGACAAAGCAACGTCGCCATTGGTTATGGCGTGTTAGCGACCAACACCGGCTCTCACGCCAGCACGGGCGTCGGCGCCGGGGCACTGGGTATTGCAACTGGCGGTCGGAACACTGCCCTTGGCGCTGCTGCAGGTGATTCAATCACGACAGGCACGGACAACATAGTAATTGGCTTTGACGTCGATACGCCCGCCAACAACAGCACCTATCACCTGAATATCGGCGGCACCATCTTCGGCGATCTTGCCAACGACAACGTCCGAATCGGCGGCAGCGGTATCGTCGGCGCAGGCCCGTTCACTGTCGCTCCGCCCTCAACTGAAGTTGTCGCAGCCGCCGCCGTCATCACCGCCAACGCCTGCGGCTCGATCAAACAAATCAGCGCAACGGCCAACCGCACAACGGACACCACAGATACATTCACCGCACCGACCGCTGCCTACAACGGATGCTGCATGGATGTCGTCAACGTCGATACGGTTGATACGATCACGCTGGATCAGAACGCTAAATTCTTCACCGGCCCCGGCACCGACCTCGCGCTCGGTCCCGGCAAGGCGGTTCGCGTCTGCTCCGACGGCACAAGCTGGTACCAGGCGGCATCCGTCACCAGCGTCGCCAGCGGCGGCAACATCCCGCTCTCCGGCCTCACCGCCGCCATCGCCGCAAACTCGATCAACAACGCCGACTATGCACAAACATGGAACTGGCAGCTCACGACGAATGACAAAGACGCCTTCACCTTCACGGAAAACACAGCTTCCACCGCGACCGGCCACTCTTCGATCCTGAAAGCCGCAACGCTCGCAACCTCGACCGCAACGCCGCTCCGTGTCACCAACCTCGGCGCGGGCGACTCTTTCGTCGTCAACGATGAAACCGGCGACGCCGACGCCTCGCCCTTTATTGTCAAAGCTGACGGCAAAGTCGGCATCGGCACGGCATCGCCGGGAGTAAAATTAGATATCAACAACGATAATACGATAATGAGCGCCATAAAAACAGGAGATGCGCTCAGGGTCGGAGCGTATGGCACCACAGATAATTTTCTGAGTATGGGCCCACTGAGAGTTGGTGCCGATGTCGGATCTGCGATTCAAGCTGCCGATGTTGTAGCGGGCACAGGTCAGAGTCTTCTCTTAAACCCATTTGGCGGCAATGTCGGCATCGGCACAACAACACCCAGCCAGTTGCTGGAAGTCTACGGCACGAACGCCTACATCAGCCTGCTCAGCAACGGCGAGGGCGCCGTCACCAGCACCGCCGCTTCCGCTAACTGGTGGGATAACGGTGGCTTCAACGCAGCGCGCTCCCGCGGCACCATAGCGGCACCCACCGCCGTGCAAAGCGGCGACTCGGTATTGACAATGTGGGGAACCGCCTATGACGGCGACACATGGGAAACACCAGCCCTGATGCAGTATTTCGTCGACGGCACGCCAGGTGATGGCGACATGCCGGGCCGCATCGAATTCCAGACCCAGGCCGATGGCGCCGCGGTCAATCCGGAAGCCACGACGCCTGAACTGGTCATCAAGAACAGCGGCAATATCGGTGTAAGCATCGCCGCGCCAAGCGCTAAATTGCATGTCAGCAACGCCGACGCGGCAGATTCTTTCCGCGTCGACGATGTCGCTGGCGACACTTCGCCTTTCGTTATCGCTGCCGACGGCAATGTCGGCATCGGCATCGCCAACCCCGATGAACTGCTTGATATCGGCGCCGACGCTGAAAAAGGTCTATCCGTGCAGGTCAGCACTTCGGGCGACCCCAACTGGAATCCATACATCCAGACAAAACGCTCCCGCGGAACGATGGCCTCGCCCACGGCAGTGCAAAACGGCGACATGCTGCTTGATTTCATTATCTCGGGTCATGACGGCTCCAACTTCCGCACCGCTGCCATGATCGAGGCTGTTGTCGATGGCGCGGTCACCGGTGGAGGCGCAGCCGACATGCCGACGCGCCTTGAATTCCAGGTCCAGGCCGATGGCGCAGGCGGCTGGCTGGGTGACGGCGCAAGCACGCCCGAAATGGTCATCAAGAGCAACGGCGCGGTCGGCATCGGCACGGCAACACCCAACGCCGGAGCAAAACTCGATGTCGCTGGCCCGATCTTCCTCGATGGCCTTAACGATGGCAGCACCGGAGATCTTTTCTTCGGCGGCGGCGGCTGGCCCTACAGCATCGGCGTCGGCTGGGCGGGGCAAGACAACACGCTGCGCTTCAACGCGGTCGGCACCTCGGGCGGCACCGCCGACTTCCGGAATGTCATGATTTTAGACGGCAAAACCAATCCCTTCGCATTTTTCCAGGGCAGCACAAAACGCCTTGCCACCGGCGGTGACGATTCAACACCCGACGCGATGCTCGAAGTCATCAAGGACAGCACCAGCCCTCTCTTCATGCTGAGCTCTGCGGCTGCGAATAACGGCGACCTCATGATCGTCGACACTAACGGCAATGTCGGTATCGGCCTCACCTCGCCCGCCTCCAAATTCGTCGTCGCCTCGCCCACGGCGGAAGTGATCGGCGCTGCCGCGACCATCACCGCCAACTCTTGCGGCACCGTCAAACGGATCAGCGCGACCGCCGACCGCACAACCGACACGACCGACACTTTCACCGCACCGACCGCGTCCTACGCCGGGTGCTGCATGGATGTCGTGAACGTCGACACGGTCGACACCATTACGCTCGACAGTAACGCCAAATTCTTCACCGGCCCCGGCACGGATGTCGCGCTCGGCCCCGGCAAGGGCGTAAGGGTCTGCTCCGATGGCACGTCTTGGTACCAGGCGGGCGGCGTCTCCAGCGCAACATCCGCAAGCAACGCGCTCTCCGGCATCACCGCCGCCACGACCGACGCCACCATCGCCAGCGGCGCAAACAACATCACCTGGAACTGGCAACTCGCGGGCGCTGAAGTTGGCCACACCTTCGGTGAAACCGCGGCCTCCGCCGGCGGCAGCGCGGATCAGTACATCCTCGCCGCGAAAACACTCGCCACCTCGACCGCGACGCCGTTCATGATTACCAATCTCGGCGCAGCAGCCTCCTTCCGCGTCAACGATGAAACCGGCGACGCCGACGCCTCGCCCTTCGTCATCGCCGCCGACGGCAAGGTCGGTATCGGAATGACGGCCCCTGCGACAGCCCTTGGCGTCACCGGATCCATAACCGTGACAAGCGGCCAGCTTTACGTGCCGGCCGGAACTCTTACCGATCTCCCTATCACGATCGGCGGCGATACAGACTCTGGTTTCTACAGCCCAAGTGATGGAGTTACGTATCTGGTATCCAATGGTACCGCCCTGTACCAGTTCCAGGCTGATAAATTCAAAATAAACAGCGCCACTGTACAGATACAGCCTGGATTTGGTTCTGCTGCTGCTCCCACTTATGCCTTCGACAGCGATGCCGATCTCGGCTGGTATCGTGCAGCGGCTGATGAAATAGGCATTTCAACAGCTGGCACCGAAAAAATTCGTGTAGACGCATCCGGCGATGTGGGCATCGGCAACACTTCCCCTGCTTCGCGCTTCGTGGTTTCACCGCCGTCATCGGAAGTGATCGCCGCCGCTGCGGTCATCACGGGCGACGCTTGCGGCACCGTCAAACAAATCAGCGCAACGGCGAACAGAACAACCAATACCACCGATACCTTCACTACGCCCACGGCTTCCTATAACGGATGCTGCATGGACGTCGTCAACGTCGATACGGTTGACACAATCACACTCGACCAGAATGCCCGCTTCTTCACCGGCCCCGGCACCGACATCGCCCTCGCACCCGGTCAGGGCGTCCGCGTCTGCTCCGACGGCGCGGCATGGTACCAGGCCGGCGGAGTATCCAGCGCATCAGCAGGCACAACGGCGATATCCGGCCTCACCGCTGCAGCCGCCGCGAACTCGATCAACAACGCCGACTATGCACAAACATGGAACTGGCAGCTTACAACCGCTGACAAAGACGCCTTCACCTTCACGGAAAATACGGCCTCTACCGCGACCGGCCACTCGTCTGTCCTGAAAGCCGCAACGCTCGCGACATCAACCGCCACCCCTTTTATCGTCACCAACCTCGGCGCCGCGAATTCCTTCGTTGTTAACGATGAAACTGGCGATGCCGACACCTCGCCCTTCATTGTCAAAGCCGACGGCAAGGTGGGCGTGGGAATAACGGCGCCGGAAACAGAACTCCACCTTCTTAACCCAACGAGCTTCACGACACTGACAATCGGCAACCCGAATGTTATCGGCAACAATGTTTCTGACGCATACATCAAACTTTATGGTGAAAATGCCGGGGCTGTTTACACCGGCACTATTTCCATGCAGAGCATGAATTTATTCCTGAACGCTCCTAACTCGGTTACCACCCAGGCAAGAAGCACCGTAATTAGAGGCAACACAGCAGGTAACGCCGTTCTCGATACACTGATTTTGATGGCTGAAGATACCGATTCAGCAGCCTCTAACGGTATCGGTAGCAGCATAGTCTTCAATCTTGAGGGTTCGGTTAACGACACCTACCGCGATGCGGCCAAGATCGAGGGTGTCTTTGATGACGTTACCGATAACTCCAAGGACGGCTCGCTCCGCTTCTACACCATGGGCCCGAATGCGGTATCCGGCACAACGACAACCACCGAGCGCGTAAGAATTAATTCTTCGGGCAGTGTCGGTATCGGCATAACTGACCCGGCCTCGCGCTTTGTCGTCGCCTCGCCCACGGCTGAAGTCGTCGGTGCCGCTGCAACCATCACCGCCAACTCTTGCGGCACGGTCAAACAGATCAGCGCAACCGCGAACAGAACAACCAACACGACCGACACCTTCACAACGCCAACTGCGTCTTACAACGGCTGCTGCATGGATGTCGTCAACGTTGATACGGTTGACACCATCACCCTCGACCAGAACGGCAACTTCTTCACCGGCGCAGGCACCAACATCGCGCTCGGCCCCGGCCAGGGCGTGCGCGTCTGCTCCGACGGCACCGACTGGTACCAGGCTGGCGGCGTCTCCAGCGCAGCCGCTGGCTCGACTGCACTCTCCGGCGTTGCCGCCGCTGCGGGCGATGCCACGATTGCAAACGCCGCAAACAACATCGTCTGGAACTGGCAGCTCGCCGGTGCCGAAACAGGCATGGTCTTCGGCGAAACCGCAGCTTCGGCTGGCGGCACAACCGGCGCCAGCGGCGACCAGTTTATCGCCAAGGCTTCGACGCTCGCCACATCCACCGCCACTCCTTTTATCGTCACCAACCTCGGCGCCGCCAACTCTTTCCGCGTCAACGATGAAACCGGCGATACAGATGCCACGCCGTTCGTGATTGCCGCAGACGGTAAAGTTGGCGTGGGCACATCATCACCAAGCCAGTTGCTGGAAGTATATGGCACGACCGCCTCCATCAGCCTGCTGAGCAATGGCGAGGGTGCCGTCACCAGCAGCGTTGCTGCTGCCAACTGGTGGGAAAATGGCGGCTTTAACGCCTCGCGTTCGCGCGGCACCATCGCGGCGCCCACGGTCGTACAAAGCGGTGACTCCGTATTAACAATGTGGGGAACGGCTTATGACGGCAACTCATGGGAAACACCAGCCCTGATCCAGTACTTTGTAGACGGCACGCCAGGCAATGGCGACATGCCGGGACGCATCGAATTCCAGACGCAGGCCGATGGCGCCGCCGTTAACCCTGAAGCCACCACGCCGGAAATGGTCATCAAGAGCACCGGCTTTGTCGGCATCGGCATTGCGGCACCGGAACACCTGCTCAGCCTCGGCTCGGATTCAGAAAAGGGCATGGGCTTTAAAATGGGCAGCGCCAACGGCTATGAAAATCCCTACATCATGACCGAAAGATCGCGCGGCACGAACGCATCACCGACTGTGGTTGCATCGGGCGATGTCATTCATGAATTTATCTTCAACGCGCATGACGGCACGAACTACGAAGAAGCCGCCTATATCGGTGTATATGTCGATGGCACCCCCGGCAACGACGACATGCCTGGCCGTATCGAATTCAACACCCAGCCCGACGGCTCCTCGGCCTGGATGGGCGACGGCGCGACCACGCCGGAAATGGTCATCAAGAGCACGGGCTTTGTCGGTATCGGTATGTCGAACCCCTCCGTCAGCCTCGACGTCACCGGCGACATCGAATACACCGGTACCATCGCCGACGTATCCGACATCCGCCTGAAAACAAACATTCACCCGCTGAGCGAGCGCGGCTCGATGCTGGAAAAACTCGGCTTGGTTAACACCTATTCCTTCACCATGAAGGACGACAAGGAAGGCCGGGTTGAATTCGGCGTCATGGCGCAGGAAATCGAAAAAATCTTCCCCGAGCTCGTGACCACGGCTGACGATGAAATGGGCACGAAAGCCGTCAACTACTCGGGCCTGATCGCACCGATGATCGAAGCCGGCAAGGAACTCGAAGCCCAGAACAAGGCCATGAAAGCCGAAATCGACACCCTGAAAGCCCGGCAGGACGAAATGAAACAGGCCATGAACGACATCACGGAAGACATGAAGGGCCTCAAGGTTCACACCGGCTACGGCATCGGCAAGGCTGAAATGAGCCTCCTGATGATCCTCGCCGCCCTCGGCACGCTCGGCGCCGTCGGCCTCGCCCGCCGCCGTTTCGGCCAGCCCCGGCAATAACCAAATCCCCCAGCTTTCCCAATAGTTTTAGCTTGGCAAAGCCTCTATAATGGCTTTAATGCTGTTGCGAATGCGCCCGTAGCTCAGTGGATAGAGCGCTGCCCTCCGGAGGCAGAGGCCGCAGGTTCGAATCCTGCCGGGCGCGCCATATCAGAATACATCCCGATTTTGACATGCAGGATTCGAGACCTGCTAATCTAAAAGAAAGCGCGGGCGCGCCAGCCTTTTTCTCTAAGCAGCCTTCCTATCCTTCTCCGCGCATTCGCGAGTCAGGTCCTGCTGGGTCTGGGCGATATCTTTCTCGCGCGCGGCCTGCGCCACATCGCCGAATGAAACGACGCCGACCAGTTTTTTGTCGCGCGTCATCACCGGCATCCGGCGCACGCGCATCTCGGCCATGTTCCTGCAGACCTTCTCGACATCGTCATCCTGGAAACAATACAGCACGCTCTCGGTCATGATGTGCTCGACCTTGTGCGTGTTCGGATCGAACCCCGCCGCAGTGCAGCGCACGACGATATCCCGGTCGGTCAAGGTGCCGACGAGTTTCTTTTCCTGCTCGTTGCCGACGGGAAGAAATCCGAAATCCCTGTCGCGCATGATTTTCGCCGCCTCGGTCACCGTGGTTTCCGGCGTGATCCATTCGCAATCACTGGTCATAACTTCGCTGATTTTCATGGGACTTCTCCTGTCGTTTCTGTCTGTGGAAATTGACCAACAAAGGAAAAAATGGAAAGTTCCCCTAAAGAATTAAACGGGCGTTTTTAACTCGCCCGCCGCACCGACCCACGCCGCCGCGCCATCCTTCAGCCACGCCAGCGCCGCCGCGTCGCCTTTCAGATAACCCTCCCAGAATGCAAGACTCATGACCTTGATGAAATCCTCGTGCGGCTCGCGCAGCGGGTTCGCCTCCAGCTTCCCGCGCGTGCCGTTATAAACCATGTGGTCGCCGTTCTTCAGCACCAGCAGGTATTTCTCCGCCGCGCCGGTATAATCGTAAACCACCACGCGCCGGTCGTATGTGAAACCCTCCAGCGGCGAATCGTCGTTCGTTCCCGTCATATAAAAAATCGGCAATGAAATAGGCCCGTAAAAATGTTTCTCCGGCGTCTCGCCGTGCAACTTGCGAATGGGCACCGGGCTGTACGCGATCCCCGCCTTGAACCGGTTTTCCTTGTAACTCAGCAACTCGCCCGCAGGCGCATCATCATCGCCCGGAAAATTCTCGCCCGCCATGGCCTGCGTCGTCATCGCGCCGAACGAATGACCCGACATGCCAAGTGTTTCCAGATCCATCCGTGCACCCGGCTCCGGGTTTTCCTTCGCCCAGTTCGGCAACTGATCGAGAACAGCAGGAACATCCTTGAATCTTTCTACCGTCATCGCTCGTGTAATCGGACTCCTGCGCAGAACATCCCAAGGATGCCCGGGCTTTCCTTCCCACAGCGAACTGTCCGAACCTGTATGCGTCAGATGAATGATGATATAGCCGTGGCTCGCCACGTAACGCGAAATGAACCCCGCGCCGTCGCGGTTGCCGCCATAACCGTGCGACCAGAGTATCACCGGCACTTTGTCCGGCAATCCCTCGCCCGCCGGGTAATATAATTTAAACGGAATGGTGCGCCCGCGCGCGGAATCAAAAAACTCCCCGCGCTTGAGGAGAACTTTCAAAGGCTCTGTTTTAGGATTTATACGCTCGTTCCAGAACAAACTGGCTACTTCTTCCTGAACTTGTCGAGGGAAACAACCTCGCCCGTTTTCTTGCCCTTGCCGCTCTTGGGCTTCGAGCCATCATCGTCAGGCCCTTCAAGCTCGTCGAGTACTGCAAGCTCGGCATCTTCAAGCGACTCACCCATCGGCTGGAACTGCAACGCAAAATTCACTGACGGATCGGCAAAGATGCTGATCGCCGCCAGCGGAATTTTCAGGCGCTCAGGTTCGTTGTTGAAAGACAGCGTGACATTCATCGCCTCGTCCTTCACCGACAGATCGGAAAACTGGTACTGCAGCACGATGGTCATCTCGCCGGGGTAACGGTCGCGGAGGTAATCGGGAATTTTTACGCCGGGATAATCGGTGAGGAACGTGATGTAAAAATGATGATCACCCGGCAGGCCGTGCTCGATCACTTCCTGAATGGAACTCCTGACCACGCCGCGCAGCGCGCCCTCGACCATCCGGTCATACCTGAGAATGTCGTCTTCATCTTTCATCACCTTATATGTCGCAAGCATGGCGATGAAAATCAAGCCCGGTTATAGACTGTTCACAGCCTGTTCACCGAAAACAACGCATTGAAATTGCACTATTTTCCATCACCGGGGAGGGAACTTTCGGCGGCGGCGGGTTGTTCACGCTTCGAACGCGCCAGCCGCGTCAGCGCAAAACCGCTCAGATCATGGCGCCCCTGCTCCATCGCGCTGCTGGCCAGCATCTCGTAATAGGCATCCGGCACGTTAGCGGCATCGACCCATTTTTGCCCCTCTTCCAGCACGGCAAAAGCCTCACCCTTGTTTTTTTTGCGCGTGTAATAGCGCGCGAGCTCGATGCGCGCCGGGTAATAGCGCGGATCCAATGCCAGCGCTTCGAGGAAAAATGTCTCCTGGCTCCCCTCGCCTTCAAGACCCAGCAACGCCCTGCTCCGCGCCAGCAACCCGCGCGTGTATACTATCGTCGCATATCGCGGATTTAATTTTTGCGCCTCGTCCAGCAACGCCACCGTCTCATCATGTAATTGCTGCGCGCCCGCCCGCGCAATGCCGCCCTGCGCCTGCAATTTTGCTGTATTCACCTGCGCAGCCATCAGCACAGCCTCGACGTTTTTGCGCGCCGCCATGCGGCTGGCTTTATTGATGTCATTTGCAAATCCTTCCAGATCGCCAGTTATCCCGCGCATATCGCCGCGCATGAAAACGATATGACTGGCCTGCAAACTCATGAAGCCATATAAAACCGCCAGCAACGGCACAATTAACACAATCTTCAACGCCTGCCTGTGCCGCATCACCGCCGTACCCGCATCAGGCAAAACACGGCGCACCTGCATGAACCAGTACCCCATGAAAATCCCCGCCAGCATCAAAGTGGCAGGAATGTAAAAGGGAAAATTGACATGGGCGTGCAGAACCAGCGCCCCCAGCGCGCAAAATGGCGCAATGATGTGAATGCGCGCCTGATCGTCAGGCGCAACATTTTTCAGCGCGCGCCGCGTTGCTGCACATGCCGCTATGATAAATGCATAAAACAATAACGGTGCCAGAACGCCCATCTCTGCCCAGAACTGCAGCGGATCATTATGCGCCATGCGGCCCGTTGAAAAATAATCGTCGGTGTTTACGGCCGGGTAATAAAGATAGAACGTGCCGATTCCCGTGCCGGTCCAGACATGCTCGCGTATGGTCTGCCATGTCGCAGCCCAGATTGCCGGACGCGTCCACAAAACCGGCTCCTCGCCAGTAAAAGTGCGAACAATGCGCTCGCCGGCATTATGCTCCGGCATAATTCCCGGCAAAATCGCCAGCACCGCCGTCGCCACCAGAAAAGCAAAAATACAGCGCCTGTGATGACGTATCTGCGGCCATGACAGGGCGACGAAAATCATGAAGGCGAGCACCGCCGCCACGAGTCCGCCGCGACTGCCGCTCGCCATCAGCCCCGCCGCCGACAACACCGCAAGAACAAGCCCCGCGTTGGAGTGCACACGGGTTTTGCCACCCAGCATCAGCCCCAGCGCGGCAAAAAGCCCCGGCAGCAAAAACCCGGCAAACGCATTCGCATCCGCAAACGGCCACCCGGCGCGGAACGTGTCATCACCATGCATAAAAAACTGCACAAATTCATGCAGCAGAATTCCCGCCGCAAACAACGCATATCCAATACCAGCCACCGCAAAAAACCGCGTTTTTTCACGCGCCAGCAGGGCGCAGCAAAATGACAGCGGGAACAGGCTGAACACACCGAAATAAATCAGGCTGATGGTTGGAATTTCTGAAAGCGCAACACTCGCCAGCGCCAGTGCCCAGAACGCAAAAACCGGGATCAGCACGGCAGAATCCATGCGGGTCACGCGCGCGGCAAAATCATGCTTAAGCACAACAAATGAGACCGCCGCAGCAAGCAACGACACGGCAACAAAAATGAACTGCGCCTCGAATGCCGCAAGCGGCATCAGCGCCGCAGCAAAACACGAAAGCCAGATGAAGGGAAAAAGCCGGTGAGTCATCAGGGAAGAGTCTACACGCACGCGGCGATAAAAAAAATGGTGGGTTTCTGTTGCGAGGTACCCACCGGACCCCACCTCCCTAGGTTAGTAGGAAGGGATTAAGGTGTAGCGCGTAGAGTGCCGTTAGGCAGCTTTACGACCTTCACCAGCGACAACAAAATTGTCGTTGGCTGCTACGAACTGAGAGTTGTCATTTGCAACTATCAAATGGCCCAGTAACGTTAGGCCGATTCCGGACGCCGCAAAATACCTTTAATACGCATGTCGATCCTGTTTCGGCCCCGCCGGAATTCGCCAATCCGTTTTCAAATCCTGCGAATTCTGGTGGAGCCGCCGGGCACTGCCCCCGGGTCCATAACGTCTATTACGTATCCGCGTTTAGCGTCATAACCGGCAAGCCGGCATCTTTGATTATAGAGTATAAATCTTAAAAATCAAGAATTCCCGCACCCGAATATAGAATTTTTTCAATAATTTCAATAATTTAACAATTTCTTTCGCGGGATAAATATTTTGCCTGCGTATAACAGGCAACTTGAGAAAACCAAACCCTCATCCATATAATTCAAAGGGGAATCCCATGAACAAAACACTTATGCTGACCATTGCCGCTTTCTCTCTCTTCCAGGTGCCTGCCTATGCCGCAGACCCGGCGGAAGAGCCGCCCCCGGAGGCTGAGTCAGCGGGGGAATCGACCAAAGGAGAATTGCCCGTGACCAAAGCACCCTATGCCAAAACCCAGGAAGCCGTTGACGGCCTCACGGAAATACAGAAATACGTCACGCAGCATGACGGCACCGAACGCCCCTTCCACAATGAATATTGGGACAACAAGGCAGACGGCATCTATGTCGACGTCGTCAGCGGCGAGCCGCTGTTTTCATCGAAAGATAAATACGATTCCGGCACCGGCTGGCCGAGCTTCACCAAACCGCTCGACCCGAAATTTGTGAAGGAACACCAGGATTATAAGCTCGGCGGCGCGCGCACCGAGATTCGCTCGGCTTCCGGCGATTCGCATCTCGGCCATGTTTTCGAAGACGGGCCCAAGGATAAAGGCGGCCTGCGCTATTGCATGAATTCCGCCTCGCTGAAATTCATCCCTCTCGCCGAGCTCGACGCCAAAGGCTACGGCGAATACAAGGCTTTGTTTGAATAATTCTGAAACCCCGGCGAAAGCCGGGGCCCATGACATGGCAACATTCCATGGACCCCGTTTTTCAACGGGGTTACGACCGGGGGTTATTCCAATGATAAAATTGCCTTTTAAATAAGAATCAAAGAAACTGATCTTCATGAAGCAATATCTCGATTTGATGCGCGACGTGCTCGAAAACGGCACGAAAAAAGAGGACCGTACGGGCACCGGCACCTTGAGCGTTTTCGGTCGCCAGATGCGGTTCGATCTCGCCGATGGCTTCCCGATGATCACGACGAAAAAACTTCACCTGAAATCCATCGTCCATGAACTGATCTGGTTTCTCTCGGGCGACACGAACATCAAATACCTGAAAGAAAACGGCGTGCGCATTTGGGACGAATGGGCCGACGAAGATGGCAATCTCGGTCCCGTCTACGGCCACCAGTGGCGCGCATGGCCCACGGCGGATGGTCGCCAGATCGACCAGATTTCAAATGTCATCGAGCGCATCAAGGCCAACCCTGATGACCGCCGCCTGATCGTCTCCGCGTGGAATGTCGGTGAGATCGGCAAGATGGCACTGCCGCCCTGCCACGCGTTTTTCCAGTTCTATGTCGCGGATGGAAAATTATCGTGCCAGCTCTACCAGCGCAGCGCCGACATTTTCCTCGGCGTGCCGTTCAACATCGCATCTTATGCGCTGCTGACTTTGATGGTCGCGCAGGTGACGGGCCTCAAACCCGGCGAATTCGTGCACACATTCGGCGATGCGCATTTATATTCGAACCACATCGAGCAGGCGCAACTCCAATTGACCCGCGAGCCAAAATCCCTGCCGGAAATGCATATGAACCCGCACGTCAAAAATATCTTCGATTTCAAGTTCGAGGATTTCGAACTCGTCGGCTATGACGCCCACCCGCATATTAAGGGCGTGGTTGCTGTTTAAGCGTCCGCCGTAAATTCAGCCGCTTGAACAGCAGGGCTTTTAACAGGCGACCAGCGACCAAAGCGGTTCATTGCATCGTTGGTCATAGCACCAAAAATATTGCAGGGATTGTTTATTGCGCCGTGCCGCATCAACGATACATCACTATTCTTGCTGGTCACAACTTCAGCCATGCCTTCTATGTTAAACTGCGGGAAAATCTGGCGCAGCGATCTTTGCAACTGATCCTGCCCTACTTTTTCTGCATCTAAATGAAGGATGAATTCGCCCTTGCCGATCAGGCAAACTTTTCGGACCTCCGCGGCAATTTCATCATGGTTAAATTGTTCTGCCGCTGCTGCGGGAAAATCGCGTTCGAGATCCGCAATGCCATCCGATTTATTAATTCGACCTACATAAATATGAATTTTTTTAATATGCATTTTTTTCACTCCCTATTGAACAGCAGGGACCTTAAAACATAATTATTATTATGTCAACTAAAACTATCAATAATGATAAGAAACATCCATATACAGCATTAAAACGCCCATATAAAGTGCAAGTCCATGAATGCCTCGAAAGTCACAATTTCATCGATTGCAGCCATGGCCCGGAACAGGGTGATTGGCGTGGCGAACGGCCTTGCCTGGCACATCCCCGAGGACTTCAAATATTTCAAGAAAACCACGCTCGGCAAACCCATCATCATGGGCCGCAAATCGTATGAGTCGCTCGGCAAGCCGCTCCCGGGCCGCCCCAACATTGTCATCAGCAGTTCCTTCCATGAACCCGTAAATGGCGACGGCCCGTTCTTCGTCAAAACCATCGACGAGGCGATGACGCTGGCGCAAGCCAAAGCCGGCGATATGGCGGTCGAGGAATTATTTATCATCGGCGGCGGACAGATTTACAAAGAAACCCTGCCGATCACAGAGCGCCTCTACATTACCATCATCGACAGGGAATATGAGGGCGATACATATTTCCCCGATTTTGACTGGAATGACTGGAACGTCGTTTCCGAAGACAAGCGCGAGGGCGACCCGGCTTTTACGTTCTACGTACTAGAGCGCAAGTAATCCTGAAATTTTTGCAAAAATTTCCTCAGACACAGGCTTGCCCTCGTCTGAATGCGCGCGGATTTTTGCATCCAGCGGAATTTCACCGAGGAACGGCACGCCGAGCTTTTCTGCTTCGCGTTTCGCGCCGCCATGGCCGAAGATATGCTCCTCGTGCCCGCAATTGCTGCAGACATGGGTGCTCATATTTTCGATGAGGCCAAGAATTTTTACGTTCACTTTCTGGAACATCGCCACGGCCTTGCGCGCATCGATCAGCGCAATATCCTGCGGCGTCGAAACGATCACCGCGCCGGTCACCGGCACTTTCTGAGCTAACGTCAATTGCGCATCGCCCGTGCCAGGGGGCATGTCAACAATCAGAACATCGAGCGGATTTTCATTCGTGCCCCATTCGACATCGCGCAGCATTTGATAAACCGCCGTCTGCACCATCGGCCCGCGCCAGACCAAAGGCGCTTCGTTCTGCAGCATGAAACCGATCGACATGATTTTCAGACCATGCGCCGACAGCGGCACGAGTTTTCCATCGTCATTCTGTTTCGGGCGCTGGCCCTCTAGCCCCGACATTTTCGGAACGCTCGGCCCGTAAATATCTGCATCCAGCAATCCAACCGACTTTCCGGACTTTCCAAGCGCAACCGCTAAATTCATCGCGACCGTCGATTTGCCGACGCCGCCCTTGCCGCTCGCCACCGCGATAATATTTTTGATCGGCAATTCCAGCTTAGGATTTTTTTCCATGCCATGCGGATCGTTCGAGATTTTTTGCGCGGTCAGTACCGCCGTCACCTTGCGCACGCCTGCAACGCCCGCCGCCGCGCGCTCCGCTTCCTGGCGTAACGGCTCGAGCTTCGCGCCCCGCGCCGGATCAACCTCGATCATGAAAATGACATTGCCGTCAGCCGCCACCTGCAGACCTGAAACCATGCCGAGCGAAACGATATCGCGTCCACGCCCGGGATCATTCACACGTCCCAGTGCTTCCATAATTTGCTTCTGCAAAACAGCCGGTTTCATGGCCCGTTATCCTTGCTTTCCTGAGCGAAAGAGATATTCTTATAACCGCTAAAAAGCAAACACGCAAAATAGAGATTCGAGCGCGAAAATCATGGGCTGGGACGATAAACCCGACAATAAAAGGAAAAACCCCTGGGGCCGGCCCGGCAACGATGATCGCGGCGCATGGGGCGGCGGCGGACAAAAACCTCCCGGCGGTGGCGGCAACGAGCCCCCGGACATAGATGAAATGCTGCGCCGCGCGCAGGCCAATTTCCGTAGCGTCATGCCCGGCGAACTGAATTCATTCAGCATCATCGGCATTATCCTGGCCGCAGTTGTTGCTTTGTGGCTGGCCAGCGGCTTCTTCATCGTCAATCCCGGCGACAACGTGGTCATCCAGCGCTTCGGCGCCTGGTCGCGCACCGCCGACAAGGAAGGCCTCGGCTATCACTTCCCCGCGCCGATCGAAACGGCGGAAACCGTCAAGGTCAACGAACTGCGCTCGATGAATATCGGCTTCACCGAAGCCTATGACCGCACCGGCGAACGCGGCCAGCGCGACCTGCCCGAGGAAAGCCTGATGCTGACCTCCGACCGCAACATCGTCGACCTCAATATCGTGCTGCAATGGAGCATTAAATCCGCCGAGGATTTCGTCTTCAATATCGAGGACCAGGAAAACACGATTAAGCAAGTGGCACAGTCCGCGATCCGCGATATCGTCGGCCAGACCGAAATGTTCCCGATCATCACCAACAAGCGCGAGGAAGTCGCCGCAAAAACCAAGGCGATCATCCAGCAAAATCTTGATGAATACAGATCCGGCGTGACGATCTCACAAGTCCTTATCAAAAAGGCCGAAGTGCACCCTGATGTGCAGGACGCGTTCCAGGATGTCCAGTCCGCCAAGCAGGACGCCGAGGACGTGCAGAACCGCGCCGAAGCCTACCGTGAAGATATTCTCCCGAAAGCACGTGGTCTTGCAACGCAGATGAACCGCGAGGCCGAAGGTTACAAGCAATCCGTGATCGCCAAGGCGAACGGCGATGCCGACCGTTTCAATTCCGTTTACGCGGCCTATCTCGGTGGCAAGGACGTGACGAAAGAGCGCATTTATATCGAGACGATGGAAGAAGTGCTGAAGAACGCGCAGAAAATCATCCTCGACAAAGATGGCGGCTCGGGCGTCGTGCCCTATCTGCCGCTGAATGAACTCAATAAATCATCCGTGCGCGCCGCGCCGAAACCGGAAATCTCGACAACACCGGAAGGACTCGTGCAATGAGCAAGACATCAATAGCACTGTTATTGGTTCTCGCTGCTGTCCTGATCGGCGCCTCGCAATCGCTGTTCATCGTCGACCAGCGCGAACAGGCCGTCGTCCTCCAGCTCGGCCAGCCCATCGGCAACCCTGAAGACCCCGGCAGCTATGCGCAGGGGCCCGGCCTTCACTTCAAAATCCCGATTGTGCAGGAAGTGCGCTATTTTGACCGCCGCATTCTCTCCGTCGATCCGCCTCCCGAACAGGTCGTCATCGCCAGTTCAAGCCTGCAACATTACTCGCTTACACCCGCGCAAAAAGCGGAGGGCATCGAGCCAGACCCCGGGCCTACCCCGGCTGAGACGGCCCCCGACGCAACACCGGAACCACAGACGCCTGTAGAGGCCCCGGAAATCCAGAATGTCAGCGGCGAGCCTATCATCGCCGACACATTCGCCCGCTATAAAATCGTCGCGCCGCTGCAATTCCTGAAAACATTGCGCACCACCGCCAACGCCGACCAGCGCCTCGAGAGCATCCTCAACGACGCGACGCGCGGCGTTCTCGGCAGCGTGACGTTGCAGGCGCTTCTCTCTTCCGAGCGCGAAGCCATCATGGAAGAAATCAAAAGACGCGTGAATCAGAAAATCACGCAGGACAGCCTCGGCATCGAAATCGTCGACGTTCGCATCGTCCGCGCGGATCTCACCGCCGATCTTCGCACTTCCACCGTGCGCCGGATGATTTCCGATCTCAAGGAACGCGCGACGGAAACCCGCGCGAAAGGCGAACAGCGCGCACTTGAAATCCGCTCGACCGCCGAGAAAGACCGCACCGTCCTCCTCGCCGAAGCCAGCCGCGACGCGCAGATGATCAAAGGTCAGGGCGACAAGGACGCGATCAAGATTTACGCCGACGCTTTTAACAAGGATAAGGATTTCTACGGCTTCATCCGCTCGATGGAAGCCTACAAGAACACGCTGGCCGATCCCGAAACCCGCCTCATCCTTTCGCCCGGCAGCGATTTCTTCCGCTACTTCAAGGATCACACCAGCGGCCCGGCCTCGCCGTGACGAGGTAACTCGCCATGCCGCCCTTCACCCTCACACTCCTCACGGCTTTCTTCCTGGTTTTCGTCATCGAGGGCCTGATCTACGCCCTCTTCCCCGATCAGGTTAAAAAACTTATGGCAATGGCCCTGTCGCTCCCGACCCAGCCGCTCCGCATCTTCGGCCTGCTTATGGCGCTTATCGGCGTTACAGCCATCTATATATTGAAGGCATTTCACAAAATTTAACCGCTGTTGACCGCGTCCATGGGCAGGCCTATTTTACTGCTGCAACTGGTAACAGAGGACCCTCCCCCCATGTGCAATAAACTCATCGCCACACTCGCCATATGTGTCATTACTTTTACCGGCTTTGAACTCGCTCACGCCGCCGTACAGGAACAACCCAAAAGTCCGCTCGCGGCCGACGCACCCGGCAGCTTCGCCGATCTCGTGGCGCCGCTCCTCCCGGCGGTTGTCAATATTTCCTCGACACAGAAAATGGAAACGCCCGAAGATTATCCCGAGATGCCGCAATTCCCGCCCGGCTCTCCGTTCGAAGATTTTTTTGAAGAGTTCATGCAAAAACGCGGTAACGGCGCGCCGCTGACGCCGCAGGCCTCGCTCGGCTCCGGCTTCGTCGTTGACGCCGAAAAAGGTTTGATCGTCACCAACAACCACGTCGTCCGCGACGCCGAAGAAGTCCGCGTGACGTTCCACGATGATGAAACCGTCACCGCCGAAGTCATCGGCCGTGATGAAAAAACCGATCTCGCCGTCATCAAGGTCGATACCAAGAAAAAACTCACCGCATTGAAATTCGGCGACAGTGATGTTCTGCGTGTTGGCGACTGGGTTGTCGCGATCGGCAATCCGTTCGGTTTAGGCGGCACAGTAACGGCGGGCATCATCTCCGCTCGTGCGCGCGACATCAATTCCGGGCCTTATGATGATTTCCTCCAGACCGACGCATCGATCAACCGCGGCAATTCCGGCGGCCCGATGTTCAACCTGAAGGGCGAAGTCATCGGCATCAACACCGCGATCTTCTCACCGAGCGGCGGCTCCGTCGGCATTGGTTTCGCGATTCCCTCCGCGCTCGCTTCGCCGGTCATTAAACAGATCGTCGAATTCGGCCGCACGCGCCGTGGTTGGCTCGGTGTCCGCATTCAAAGTGTAACGCCCGAAATCGCCGAAAGCCTCGGCCTCCCGCACGCCGAAGGCGCGCTGGTCGCCAGCATTACGCCCAAGGGCCCGGCGGAAACCGCAGGCCTGCAACCCGGCGATATCATCCTGACCTTTAACGGCGAAAAACTCTCCGCCATGCGCCAGCTCCCGCGTCTCGTCGCGGAAACGGCGATTGGTGCCGACAGCACGCTGACTTATTGGCGTGACGGCAAGGAAGCGACGACTAAAGTCAAAGTCGGCGAACTTGAAAAAGCCGAGGAAGACGGCCTGCTCGAAAGCGGCGCGCCGCGCTCCGAAGCCAAGGGAGAAAAAATCGACTCTGTCGGCCTGACGCTCTCGGCGATGTCCGACACACTGAGACAAGACTATCTCATCCCCGGCAATGTGGATGGTGTGGTCGTGACCGGCGTCGCCGATATGTCCGAAGCAGCAGAAAAAGGCCTGCTGCCCGGCGATGTCGTCGTCGAAATCAACCAGCAGGCCGTGAAAGATCCGCAGAAAGTATCCGAGATCGTCAGTAAAGCGATTCAGAACAAGCGCACGTCGGTTCTCTTGCTTCTTAACCGCGAAGGCGACGTGCGTTTCGTCGCACTGAAGCTCGAGGAAAAGAAATCCAGGGTCGCACCTGAAAAGGAGAAGCCGCAGATTGAGCAGTAATCGCGGCGCTCCTGTCACTATCCACATCGTTGCCGGCCCGACGGCAGGCGGCAAATCGGCCTTCGCGCTCGGTCTCGCAAAGAAACTGAACGGCGTCGTCATCAATTGCGATTCCATGCAGATTTATGACGGGCTGCCTGTTCTGACGGCGCAGCCCACAGAAGCTGATAAGCGCGAAGCGCCGCACGTTCTTTACGGCATCCTGCAACCAGCCGAACCCTGCTCCGCTGGAATCTGGCAGACGCTGGCAATCCGCGAAATCGAAACGGCTATTGCAAACGGACAGACACCGATCATCTGCGGCGGCAATGGCATGTATATCAAGACATTGATGGAAGGCCTCTCGCCCATTCCCGAGACACCGCCCGAAATTCGCGGGCATGCAAACGCACGGCAGCAAGAAATCGGCAGCGCGGCCATGCACGAAGAACTGAAAAAACGCGACCCTGAATCCGCCGCGCGTTTTCACCCCGAACACACCGCCCGCATCGTCCGCGCATGGGAAGTGTTTGAAGCAACCGGGAAAAAATTATCCGACTGGCAAAAAGAATCTAAAAACGCGCCGCCAGAAAACTGGAGTTTTGAAATCCATAAAATCATGCCGGAGCGCGAAGAGCTTTACCGCCGCTGCGACATGCGCTTCATCCAGATGCTGGACAATGAAGCGCTGGAGGAAGTCAAAGATTTTGCCGCACGCATCGACAGCGGCGACATCCCCGAATCGGTCCTGCTGGCCAAGGCACTGGGTTTCGCTCATTTACGGGACCACCTGCGGGGCAAAATCCCGCTGGAACAGGCTATAACCATTGCTCAGACCGAAACCCGCCAATACGCAAAAAGACAGGTCACCTGGTTTAAAAACCAGCTTTAACTTGACAGGTTTTTTACATTTATGTAAATATATTGCTCATATAAATCAGAACAATTTAATGGGCACCCCAATGGATACCAGCGAGACAATCATCGACGCCTTTTACGACAGGGCCGGCAGCGCCACATGCTTTCATGCAGAAGTGCGCCCCATCCGGGAACGGTATAATCGGATGAAAGAGGCTGGTTTTAACACCCAAGCCATCATGATTGCAGACGAACTACTCTCCTGCGCAGGCGAGGAACGAATTCTCCCCGGCGGCGCATACCCGAATGGCGAGCCAAAGAACGCTACGAACGTTTATGACGACTTTTGCATAAGCATCAGAGCAAGAGTAAAAGACAATGAGCGTATTTTTAGAACTCAGCCTCTCGAACATGCTATGAAATAGCCATGACCCAATTCTCCTCATTGACCGCAATAGCTATCACCGACGCAGTTTTCCCGCAAAATGCGAGAAATTCTTTATTCTGGCCGCGCATGAAAAGAAATCTGGGGCGGATGCATTTTAATGAAAGCGCCATCCAGGAAGTAGAGCGAGTCGTTGAGGGATGCGCATTCGAAGTTATGGCGGAACAATACGGCGAGATAAGCTATGAAGATGGGGAAAAAGTTTATAATTGCAAAGATGTAAAATATGAGCGGGACGATCAATCGCCCAGCGGCTTCACCGCAAACAACCAAGATTACAAGATCCGGGTTAGACAACAGGATTTTATAGACGTGCTTGACTTCAAACCGCGCGTTCGTGAAAAATTCATCCAGGCGCTCAACGGCAATAGCGAAGCGGCTAAAAACAACATAACCGAAACCATGGTGAAATCTGCGCCCACAGCTCCATCTCAAGTGACGGAAACCGGCCGTCCTAAGAGACTGATAATGATAAATAGCTTGCCAATCCCTGCCTGACCCGGTAAAAACAACCCCATGACCAAGACATTGAACATCGGCCTGAACAACCTCGTACTCGTGGTGCTCCTTACGGAGGCGCTCCGGGCCTAGGCTGTTTGCCATAGTTCCCTGAAGCGCCCCGGCCCAAAAGTCCGGGGTTTTTTAATGCCGAAAATAGATGTAAAAGACTGACCCATGACGAAACGAAGGAACCTGCAAATGAGCACCACCGAAGCCAAAAGGAAGGCGAGCAAAACCACGCCCGCCCCTGCGAAAAAAATGACCGGCGCGGAAATGGTGATCGAAGCCCTCATCGAACAGGGCGTCGAGGTTATTTTCGGCTATCCCGGCGGCGCGGTTCTGCCGATTTACGATGAACTTTTCAAAAACAAGGATCGCATCAAACACGTCCTCGTCCGCCACGAACAGGGCGCAAGCCACGCCGCTGAAGGTTATGCGCGTTCAACAGGTAAAGTCGGATGCTTCCTCGTCACCTCCGGGCCCGGCGCGACCAACGCGGTTACAGGCCTGACCGACGCGTTGATGGATTCCATTCCGGTCGTCTGCATCACCGGACAGGTTCCCACGCATTTGATCGGCACCGACGCCTTCCAGGAGGCCGACACCACCGGCATCACACGCCCCTGCACGAAACACAATTATTTGGTCAAAGACGTCAACGAACTCGCTGGCGCAATCCATGAAGGATTCCATGTCGCGCGTTCGGGTCGTCCCGGACCCGTTGTGATTGACATCCCGAAAGACATCCAGTTTGCGCAAGGCAATTACAAGGCCGCGAAAGATTCCATGAAGCACGCCTACAAGCCGCGCACCATGCCTGATATGGACGGCATCGAGGCCGCTGTCGAACTCATGGCACAGGCCAAGCGTCCGGTTTTCTACACCGGCGGCGGCGTTATTAACGCAGGCCCGCAGGCTTCTAAATTGCTGCGCGACCTCGTGCGCGAAACAGGTTTCCCCATTACTTCGACATTGATGGGTCTCGGCGCCTATCCCGCTTCGGGTGAACAATGGCTGGGCATGTTAGGAATGCACGGCACCTTCGAAGCCAACTGGGCGATGCATGATTGCGATGTCATGATTTGTATCGGCGCGCGCTTCGACGACCGTGTGACGGGCCGCGTCGATGCCTTCTCGCCTAACTCGGTCAAAATCCATATCGACATCGACCCAAGCTCAATCAACAAAAACGTGCCCGTCGATATCGGCCTGATCGCCGACGCGGGCGAAGCCATGAAAGCCTTGCTGCAGGTCTGGAAGCAGAAAGGCTGCAAACCTGATGCCGCCGCGCTGAAAAAATGGTGGAAGCAGATCGACGCATGGCGCGGCCAGAACTGCCTCGCCTATAAAAACAGCGACAAGATCATCAAGCCGCAATACGCGCTGCAGCGCCTCGCGCATTTCATCTCCAAAGATAAACGCGATGCGTATGTCTCGACTGAAGTCGGCCAGCACCAGATGTGGGCCGCGCAGTTTCTGCCCTTCGACCACCCGAACCGCTGGATGACGTCCGGAGGACTCGGCACCATGGGCTACGGCCTGCCCGCCGCGATCGGCGCGCAAATGGCGCACCGCGATGCGCTTGTCGTCGATGTCGCGGGCGAAGCCTCTATCCTGATGAATATCCAGGAGATGAGCACCGCCGTTCAATACCGCCTGCCCGTCAAGGTTTTCATCATGAACAACCAGTGGATGGGCATGGTCCGCCAGTGGCAGGAACTCCTGCATGGCGAACGCTATTCCGAAAGCTACACCGACTCGCTGCCAGATTTCGTGAAACTGGCGGAAGCTTACGGCGGCATTGGCCTCCGCGCTGAAACGCCTGCCGAACTCGATGATGTCATCAAGGAAATGATGAAAACGGACAAGGTGACATTGGTGGACGTGCGCATCGACCAGCGCGAAAACTGCTTCCCCATGATTCCCTCGGGCAAGGCCCATAACGAGATGATTCTCTCGGCGGACGCGGAAAAGTTCGATAAAAAGCTGGTTTAAACCCCTTCATATCGGGGCAAATCTCTGCTAAAACAGGGACATGGCTAAGCTAAAAGAAAAAATCAGCAAAAGCGTCTACGGGGCCAACCCGGTCGCACAGAATATTGAATCGCACACGCTCTCCATTCTCGTGGTCAATGAACCCGGCGTTCTGGCGCGCGTGATCGGCCTGTTCGCCGGGCGCGGCTACAACATCGAAAGCCTGACCGTCGCGGAAACCGACCATACCAAGCATCTCTCGCGCATCACCATCGTCGTCACGGGCACGCCGCGTGTTATCGAACAAATTAAAACACAATTAGATCGCATGGTACCCGTGCAAAAAGTCCGCGACCTCACCGTCAGCGGCCCGTTCGTCGACCGTGAACTCGCGCTTGTGCAGGTCAAAAGCGAAGGCGACCAGCGCATCGAGGCGCTGCGCATCGCTGATATTTTCCGCGCCCGCGTCGTCGATTCAACGCTCGATTCATTTATTTTCGAAGTCACCGGCACCGCCGGGAAAATCGATGCCTTCGTCAACCTGATGCGCCCGCTCGGCCTAGCCGATGTCAGTCGCACAGGCGTTGCCGCCCTCTCGCGCGGCAAGATGAAAAAAGAAATTAAAAAAGGAGAATGACCATGCAAATGAAAAACCGTCATTGCGAGGAAGCCGTAAGGCTGACGAAGCAATCCAGTTTTACTTCCAGGAACTCTGGATTGCTTCGCTCCCGCTGGTCGCTCGCAATGACGATGATGGTTAGTTTATTAGCTCTCACAGGCTGTATGTCGCGCGAACAGGCTGACATGCGCCTGCAGAACGGCTGTGCCGCCGGCGCCGAAGCGTTCATGGAGGAAGGCCACAAGATCAAGGAAGTGAAGGATCACATCTTCCGCGACTCGCCTGACCTCGGTTCCGGTTACCGCGAGGTGCGCCTGACTGTTGTCGATTCAGACGGCTGGTATGACGCCGACAAGGAAATCCGTTGCATCTTCGCCGAAAATTTCAATTTCATGGGTCACACCGCGACCATCTACCAACTCAAGATGGATGAAAAAACCTGGGGCATGGAAGGCAAGGAAATTCTCGGCTCAATGGAAGAACACCTGAAGCTGACCGAGATCGTCGAACAGGGCATGAACCGGCCGTAGGAAAAAATTAGTTTACGGTCCTGCTACCGGCATCCCAAATTCTTGTTCTAAAGATTTTTTGTGCATGTCGGTTACGATGCCCTTCATGACTATCTTGTATGAAACGACAGCGCCCCAATTCGGCTCTCCCGACCCGCGAACATGCGTCCAGTCTAAAGCTTTTAAAGTGTAGGGATGCAATAAATGCGCATCGCGAACAAATTCAGCATGTTGTTTGCCTTCCGCTTTATGGCCTTCGCGGATCGTCTTGCAGAATTCCTGCAATATAAAACCGGCATCTTCTGCGTTCCGGACACTGACAGCCTGGTCGAATACTTCCATCAGGCAGACAAGCCGATCGATCACTCTCCCAACGAATGGGCGTTCGACAGTGATGATTCCATCAGACTTCATAAAAAAATCCCACTTCCCTGAGTCAAGGTCGCATTCTCTCCTTTGTTTAACGTTATGTCAATGCGTTTTTTGTTGATTTTACGGCTGTTTCCTGTTGTTCTGTGCCCGCTAAACCGCATAAAACAAGGAATAAACGATGTCCCCGGCCAACGCAGCAAAAGCTTCAGCCCCAGCTAACAACGCGCCGCTGAAAGTCTACTACGATAAAGACACAGACGAAAACCTGATCAAGAACAAAAAAGTCGCCGTCATCGGTTACGGCTCGCAAGGCCATGCTCATGCCCAGAACATGAAAGACAGCGGCGTGAAAAGTGTCGTTATCGGCCTCCGTGACGGCTCCGCCACCGCCGAAAAGGCAAAAGCAGCAGGCTTCCAGGTTCTTGACCCGGCCAAGGCGGTCGCCGATGCCGACGTCGTCATGATCCTCGTGCCCGACGAACACCAGGCGGACCTGTACCGCGACGTTCTTGAGCCGAATTTGAAAAAAGGCGCGGCGCTTGCCTTCGCCCACGGTCTTAACGTTCACTTTGGTTTGATCAAACCCCGCGCCGATCTCGACGTCTTCATGGTCGCCCCCAAAGGCCCCGGCCACACGGTGCGCGGCGAATATCAAAAAGGAGGCGGCGTACCCTGCCTGATCGCTATCGCGCAGAACGCGAGCGGCAAGGCAAAAGACATCGCGCTCTCCTACGCTTCGGCTGTCGGCGGCGGACGCTCCGGCATCATTGAAACCACATTCAAGGACGAATGCGAAACCGACCTGTTCGGCGAACAGGCCGTTCTCTGCGGCGGCATCTCGGCATTGATCAAAGCAGGTTATGAAACGCTGGTCGAGGCTGGCTACCCGCCCGAGATGGCGTATTTCGAATGCCTACACGAAACAAAATTAATTGTCGACTTGATCTACGAAGCCGGTATTTCCAACATGCGCTATTCCATTTCCAACACGGCAGAATACGGCGATTACACGCGCGGCCCCCGCATCATCACTGATGAAACGAAAAAGGAAATGAAAAAAATCCTCGCTGAAATCCAGTCCGGCGCTTTCGCACAGGAATTCATGGGCGGCAACAAGGAAGGCCTTTCACGTTTGAAAGAACTGCGCGAAAAAGAATCCCAGCACCCGATTGAAAAGGTCGGCGCACAGCTTCGCGCCATGATGCCCTGGATCGGCAAGAACAAGCTCGTGGACAAGAGCAGAAACTGATTCAATTTTTACAGGAATTGAAACAGGGGCTGCTCTAGAAATAGACAGCCCCTTTTCTTTTAAGCCCTATGGAACAAAAAGAACCGACTATGCCCGAGGGTTTTCCGCCGACGGCACCGACACAATCGGCTCCGCACGAAGATCACATCATGCGCGGCATCGGTTACGGCCTCGCGGCCTATTTACTGTTCGGCATCATGCAGGCCTGCGCGAAACTCCTGATGGAAAACCACCACCCGGCAGAAATCGCTTTTTACAGGAACATCGTCGCGATTGTGCCGCTGATCATCTACATCGCCGCTTTCAAAAAATGGAATGTCCTGAAAACCCGGAAGCCCGTCGCGCTATTAATGCGTGCTGTTGTCGGCACGATCGGGCTGATTATTACCTTCGCCGCGTTTCAATATCTGCCCATGGCTGAAACTACGGTCATTCTCTTCGCCGGAATTATCCTGACTCCTGCCGTTGCTTACTTTGCACTGAATGAACATATGGGCTGGCGGCGCTGGTCCGCCATCGGCATCGGCATGCTGGGAGTTATCTTAATGGTGCGCCCCTCAGGTGACATCGCGCTTGTCGGCGTGCTCATCGCTTTTGCAGCAGCCTGCACACACGCCTTCACCAACACCATGCTGCGCTATCTCAAAAGCGAAGATTCTCTCGGCGTTACATTTTATTTCATCCTCAGCGGCATCGTCATTGGCGGCCTGTTCATGCCTTTTGTCGCAAAAATGCCGGGCCCGGATGAATTGCTGCTGTTTCTCGGCGTCGGAATTTCCGCCATGCTCGCGCAATATCTGCTGACATCCGCATTCCGCATGGCGCCGACGTCACTCGTCGCCATGCTCAATTATACCGGCCTGATCTGGGCAACGATTTTCGATGTCGTCATCTGGAATTATGTGCCGGGCCTGTCGGTATTTCTCGGCGGCTTCATTATTCTCGCAGCCAATCTTTATATCATCCACCGCGAGAGAGTGGTGGAAATGAGCAAGAAAAATCAGAAATAATTACTGGAGCTGCAGGCCTTCGGCATTATAAACGCCGATTGAATCGCCGCTCGCCTTGTGACGGAGCAAATATGTGCCAGCGTAATTTTCAGTATTTTGAAAACTGTAATCCATGAATTTCGCGACGCGGCGCTTGTCCTGTCCCGACAGGCGCATGAATCCCTGTCCGACTTCCAGAATGGGAACACCGGTGCGCCAGTGGCGCGACTGGTCAGTTACTATTCCCGCCGTGTAAAATCCGTCAACAACCGCCGAAACGCTACCACGTGAATCGATCCATTCCTGCGGCGTCCACGGATCGTCGGCGAACTGGATATTGTGCGGCGTTTTGCCGTCCTCAAGCTCAGGCCGCGTAAAAACCTCGTCGCCGCTGCCGGTGCAGATGATGAACCAGCACTTTAAATCCTTCCAGAAACCCGCCTGGGCGGGAGCAGGAAAAGCCGCAAAAACAACGAAAAACAGGGTCAGAAGCGTGAAAAAACGCATGATATCAAGGCCTTATCAGAGGTGGAAACAGGGCATTTCTCAATGCGCCGTTAATATTTTCATGGTATTATAAAAGGATGATAAATGCCATTGGAATAGCGCTGCAGGGTCTTGGTTTCGCCACAAAACAGGTGGCCGAAAGCGCGAATAAAATCGCCAACCCGCAAGAAGGCGTAGAACTGGCCGAAGAAATCGTGAAGATGAAAATCGCCGAAACGTCTTATAAAGCCAATCTGATGACGATCCGGGTCGCGGAAGACATGGAAAAAGAACTCCTCCGCACATTCGACGAAAAAGTCTAATCCTTAAAGCTTGCCGCGCCCATCCAAATAGCCAATGATGTTGGCTATGAAGTTTGTTTATTGCGGATACGATTTCATGCTGGGTATCGTGCATCGTCTGGTACAGGACGGCCATGAACCGGTTGGGCTGTTCACTTTTCCCTGTGACAATATTTTTAATTTCAACCGCGAGACGGCATCGTTCGGCAAAGAATTCAACCTGCCTGTGCTTTTGGAAAAACCGCACCGCGCGCAAGTACAGGCAATGACCGATAAGGGTGCGGAGGTTTTCATCTCTGCTGGCTATCTCTACAAAATTCCGGATGTCTCCCCCGCTTATGGCCTCAACATTCATCCGGCTTATTTGCCGAAAGGCCGTGGCCTGATGCCAATTCCGTTCATCCTCCTCGATCACCCGGAAGCCTCCGGCTTCACCATTCATAAACTCGCCGATGAAATGGATGCCGGCGACATCATCGCACAGGAAAAATTGACGCTCGCGGATAATGAAACGGTCGAAACCCTCTCGGCCCGCATGGCCGTGCGTGCACCGGAACTGCTGGCCGAAATCATGAAAGACCTGCCGAAACATTGGAGCGCTGCGAAAAAACAGGATGAAGGCGAAGCGCTGAATTTCCCGCCGCCGAGCGATCAAATGCGCGTGCTGAACTGGAATCTTCCCCTTGAGCGTCTCGACAAAATCGCCCGCGCCTTCGGACATTACGGGAGTCTTGCGTCAATCGAGGGACATATACGAGCGGTCTATAAGCACGAGATTAAAAAAGAAAAACACACCCTGCCGCCCGGAAAAATCGTCGCACAGAATAGCGGCGAAATGTCCATCGCCGCCGATGGCGGTTTCTTCATCATCAAAAAATCGGAAATCCTGCCCGGCTGAAATCAGGCCATCGCCTGTTGAGGCGCGTGAGTATGCTGATGGTCATGCTGCATCTGGGGCTTGGCACGGCCCGCAAACTGGCTGTCGTAGGGCTTCATAAATAATATTTCATTATTCGTCAGCCCCAGTTTGCGTAGCTCTTCGTTATTAAGAACATCCGCCGGTCTGAAGGGAAATTCCTGCGGGCCCAGATTGTAAGCGCAAAGAATGATCTGCTCATCGCTTTCGCGAAGGAAAGCCACGGTATCACCGATCGTCGGCAGTATTTTTATTTTGCCGTTTATCAAGGCTGGTTGTTCCTTGCGCCAACGGAGAAGATGCTGCGTGAAGACCAGCGTTGAGTTGGGGTTTCCCTTCTGGACGTCCACAGCCAGCCCTTTATGTGGCTCGGCAAGCGGGAGGTAAGGGTCATCGGAAGGTGAAAAACCTGCGTGTTTTTCCGTTGAATTGCTGGGGAAAGCCGTACGCACAACATCGCGGCTACGATCGGGACCCATAGTATGAGTAATGGGATCCTGAGCCTTTTCAAGAGGAATATCCCTGCCCATGCGCGCCTGCGGCAATCCCAGTTCATCGCCTTGGTAAAGTGATAGCGTTCCGAACGTCCCAAAAATCTGCAGCGCCTGACGATAAGCCTTGTCGAGATGATGTGCCTGCCCCGTTTTCTCCATATGCTCTGCAATTCGGGTGTATGTACGCGGGCTCTTTTCGTAACAATCATGGGTGCTAACGGGCAACCATACACCACCGTCCGGAAATTTTTCCACGATCCCCTCTAACAGCCCGCGGATATAATCAGCATGTGATGAACCAATCGCCCACCCGTAAGTCGTGTAACAGCTGTCCAGTCCCGCCTCGACATAATCAGCAGCCTGCTCAATGGAGTCGCTGCCTCCATTTTTTCCTGCGATGACCTCGCCCATCAGCTTGGCATGCGGGAAACGCTCACGCATTCGTTTTATCAACGCCTTGGTTGAATCCTGGCACATGCTGTGCGTAAATTTTTGGTCCTCCCAGCCGCACCCTGTATAGGGATACTGTCCCTTGATCCATTCATTATCACGGAATTCCGGGTCGTAATTTGCGAACGGAACGGAATCAAGCCGGAAGCCATCGACCCCCATGGCGAGCCAGAACTGCATATCCTCATGGATCGCACTCTGAACATGATCGAGATTCAGATTAAGCGCGGGCTGGCTTGGTAAAAAATGATGCATGTAAAAAGCTTCACGTTTCGCATCCCATGTCCACGCTGCGTTGTTTTCGCCTTTGCTGAAAACGGATTTCCAGTTGTTCGGCACCAGCGGCACCTTGGGAAGTTCAATTCCTTTTTCCTTCGCAATAATTTTCGCTTCTTCGGTGGGATAAGATTTTCCATCGATAAGGTGATGCCCCTTATGCCAGACAAAGAAATTCTTGTATTTGTCGTGCTCGGAATGCGAAGGGTCTCGGCTTGCCTGGAACCATGAATGCGTGTTCGCCGTGTGCGGCAGAACGAAATCCAGATAGACCTTCAGGCTTCTGTCATGCGCTTCCGAAAGCAGGTTTTGAAAATCTTCATGCGTGCCGTAAACGGGATCGATGCTGCGGTGGTCTTCGACGGCGTAACCGCCATCACCGGCCGGACCGGGCGGTGATTTATACATGGGCGACATCCAGATCGCATCGACGCCGAGACTCTCGATGTAATCCAGCATGCTGGTGATGCCGTTGATATCGCCCTGGCCGTTGCCGTCGGAATCCTTAAAGGAGCGCGGGTAGATCTGGTAGATCACCTCGTCGCCACTCTTTTTTAACGTACCGCCGTACTGGTCCGGCATCTCACCGGCCTGGCCTTTGAAAGTGTCTGTAACTGAACCCAAAATCGACCCGTCCAACTCTTCTTTTTATATTAAGAAAATTATGAAATTACCTGAAAACCCCTGTCAACATTGTTTTAAAATGTAATGGGGGCAAAATTGGTAATAATATTAGTATAAGCTTGCTAAGCGCTTATTCTATAAGCGTTTCATGATGTGCCGCGCTGCGTCACATTTATTTGTGAGAAATAATTGTCAGAACTTTTTACGCTGCGGTCCAACCACCATCTATTGGCAGCGCGGCGCCGGTAATATTCTGTGCCGCATCACTACATATGAAAACAGCTAAAGCGGCAATTTGTTCCACTGTCACGAATTTCTTAGTCCACTGCGCCGCCAGCAATACATTATTGACGACGTCTTCTTCAGAAATGCCGCGCGCCTTGGCGGTCGCCGCGATCTGGTTGTCGACCAGTTTTGTATGCACGTAGCCCGGGCATATCGCGTTACAGGTAATGCCGCTTTGAGCCAGCTCGACGCCCATCGTCTTCGTGAACCCCAGCAATCCATGCTTCGCCGAAACATAAGCCGCCTTGAACGGTGAAGCCACCAGCGCATGCGCGGAAGCGAGATTAATGATCCTGCCCCACTTGTTTTTCTTCATTGTAGGTACGGCGGCCCGCGTCGTGTGGAAGGCGGAAGACAGGATAACTGCGATCATCGCGTCCCATTTTTCCGGCGGGAATTCCTCAATCGGCGCAACATGCTGGAACCCGGCATTATTAATCAAAATATCTATTTTCCCAAAATCCTTGATCGCCTTTTCCACCATCGCGGTAATCTGCGCGGGCTTGGTCATGTCGGCACCATCATAAACGCAGCGCACACCCAGCGCCTCAACTTCTTTCCGCGCTTTTTCAATCTCACCCGCATCACCCAGGCCGTTGATGACGATGTTTGCGCCCTGCGCGGCAAGCCCTTTCGCCATGCCGAGGCCAATGCCGCTGGTTGAACCGGTTATGAGGGCAGTCCTGCCTTTAAGGGATGTCTGCATGGGAATCCTTTCCCCGTTTTTCTAGCAGATTTGCCTTCCACCGTCACCCCCGCACACCTTATAGTGCTCCCCATGTTTCAAAAAACGCTTCAGAAGTGCAGAAAACTGGCCCTCGCCGTCGCCCGTGCCGACGCGCCGTTTTACATGCTTCCACCGCTGATGCTGTTGCTCGTCGCGGGCACGCTGGCCCAGGGTCCGATGGGGCTTTATGCTGCACAAAAGAAATTTTTCTCGTCTTTCATTTTTTGGACCGGACCTGTGCCCTTGCCCGGTGGCTATACCTTGCTCGGCCTGATTGCGCTCAGCCTTCTAGTCAAGTTTCTGGCCTTCAGCGAATGGTCGCGCCGCCGCGCCGGGATCAACCTCACCCATTTCGGTGTGCTGGTCCTGCTCTTCGGCGGATTGCTGACGGCAACCGGCGCGAAGGAAAGCTTCATGGTCATCCCCGAAGATACCGAGAGCCGTTACCTCTACGACTACCACCAGCGCACGCTTTATATTTTCGAAAACGATGTCCTGAAATTATCGAAGCCGTTCAGCGAAATGAAACTCCGCATCACCGGCGTGCCGTTCGATTTGATCGTCCAGAATACTTGCAGCAATTGCGCAATCGTCAAACGCGCGAATGAGGGCAACTATCATGGCATGGCGAAATTCATGGCGCTGGAATCGACGCCCCCCAGCAAGGAACCGGAAGCCGACCTCCCCGGTCTGACCTTTACCATTGCGGGTCTCAAGGACCAGGACGGCACCTACATCGCCTTCGAAGGCATGCCTGAACCCATTACGCTTTATGCAAATGAAAAGGAATACAAACTCATCTTCGGCAAGCGCCAGAGCATGCTGCCCTTCACGATCCGCCTGAGCGACTTTGATAAGGAAATCTATCCCGGCACCGACAAGGCGCGCGGCTACAGTTCCGACATCGTCATCGTCGACAACGGCCTCGAATGGCCGGCCCGCATCGAGATGAACAAGCCACTGCGCTACAAGGGTTACACCTTCTATCAATCGTCCTTCGAACAAACCGACAAAATGCAGGCGACTATTTTAAGCGTCGTCGAAAACAAGGGACGCCTGTTCCCCTATATCGGTACGCTGATTATAACAGCAGGACTTTTGCTGCATCTTGCCTACGTGATGCGGGGAAGAACCGCATGAAAAAAATCCTCACAGTATTATTTCTGGTTTTATGCTGCACGAAAATCGCTGCGGCGGCTGAACCCGAACTCAATTATACCTCGTTCGGCCTGCTGCCCGTGCTGCACGAAGGCCGCATCAAACCGCTCGACAGTTTTGCGCGCATCATGCTGCGTGAATTTTCCGGGCGCGATGCCGTGCGCGGCCACGGCGCGGCGGAATGGCTGGCGGAAGTTTTGTTCGACCCCGTGAACGCCGCAGAAACGCCGGTCTTTGAAATCACCAACCCTGCAGTGCGCGAACATTTCAGCCTCAGGCAAAAAAGGACGCTTTTTTCCTTTTCCGAACTGGCACCCGGCCTCGCAGCACATGCCGCCGAAACGCAAGGACTGCGGGGCGCCAATCCCGATAACCTGACTGCGCAGCAGCAGACGACGCTCAGGCTTTATGACGATGTCGCGATCTACAGTGAATTACTGCGCAGCTTTTCCGCCGTCCTGCCGCTAGGCACAGAAGCGCCGCCCGCCTACAGCAACGACAAGACCGAAAATGCTTACATTGATTTCCGCGCCTCTGAAGACAAAATTCAAAACGACGCGGCAAAAATCGTCAGGCAAAAAGGCGCCGATACCGCCAAATACACCGACGATGAAAAAAAACTCGCTGCCCTTGCTTTCGCGCTGCAGGAAATTAAAACCGCCGGAGCGAATAACGGCACTTTAAAAATTATTAACAAAGACGGCCAATGGATTTCACCATGGCAGTCACTGCTGCAAAACGGCGACGTTAAAACATGGCAGGACATGGCGATCGCCTATCGTGCAGGAAACGCCGAAGGCTGGCGTGCCGCTGCCGACACCGCGCGCGGCAAAACACCTTTTAAAATCTATCTCGAGAAAGCCTATAACATTACAGCGCCATTCCCGCTCGCCATGGGCTTTTACCTTCTCGGCATCATCATTCTCGCGGCAGAGCGTTACCGCAAAAGCAACCGCATGCTGTTCCCTTTGCTGTGCCTCGGCTTTGGCCTTGCGCTGCACGTGACCGGCCTCGCATCGCGCATTATTATTTTAAGCCGCCCGCCGGTCGGCACGCTCTATGAATCCCTCCTCTTCGTCAGCCTCATCTGCGCCGCCGCCGCGCTCGCACTTTATCTCCGCCGCAAAAACCTGGTCGCGCTTTTTGCCGGGCAAGGTGCCGCCGCATTCCTGCTTTTTCTCGCGCCGTTTTTGCTGCAGCGGGGCGAGAGCATGGAGATGCTCGTCGCGGTTCTGAACACCAGCTTTTGGCTCGGCACGCATGTGCTCTGCATCACCGCGGGCTATGCAGTTTGTATTCTGGCGGCGGTCTTTGCGCACGCATGGTTTATCCTGCGCCTGAAAAACGCACCCGCGCAGCAACTCAGCCTGCTTTACGACACCATCTATAAAACCACCCTCGCCGCGCTTCTGCTCACCGGCATCGGCACCATTTTAGGGGGCATCTGGGCCGATCAATCATGGGGCCGTTTCTGGGGGTGGGATCCGAAAGAAAACGGCGCGCTTCTGATAGTTCTGTGGCTGATCTGGATCCAGCATGGCCGCATCGCGGCCCGCCTGAACCGCATGGCATTTCTCGCCGCCGTCGCATTTTTGAACGTCATCGTCGCGCTGGCCTGGTTCGGCGTCAACCTGCTCGGCATTGGCCTCCACTCTTACGGCTTCATCACAGGCATCGCGCTCGCGCTTGGGTTTTTCTGCGCAGGCGAAACCATTCTCATTGCAACGCTCTGGAAACTGAATGCAGAAAAAACGCGCCACGCTCTGGCTTAACGCCGCGCTGTTCCTCGCCGTCGCCGCGCTCGGCTACGGCCTCACGATTTATTTCGACGGCGCAGCGATGCCCGCGCGCGCGGAAACGGAAATCACGCCGCTGCCGGATTTCAGCTTCACCGATATGTCCGGCAAAACCCGCAGCGTCCAATACTTCAAAAATAAAATCGTCATCATCAATTTCTGGGCGACATGGTGTGCGCCCTGCGTCGTGGAATTCCCGGCGCTGTTAAAAATTGCTGCAGACAATAAAGACGATGTCGTGCTCATCGCTCTTTCCTCGGACGCGAAAGAAGACGACATCAAAAAATTTCTGCAGCAACAAAAAGCACCGACGGACAATGTTTTCATCGCCCACGACCGCGAAGACGTCACGCTGAAAATTTTCGGTGTTTCGCAACTGCCGGAAACCGTGATCACCGACCGCGACCTCAACATCCGCGAAAAGCTCATCGGCGCCGAGTGGGAAACGGCCATGCTGCAAAAAATCATCGATTCACTGTAACCTTCTTTTTTGCTAGGCTGGTTCCATGTTTCCTGACCCCGAAGAACGATTGAACAAAAAAGTCCGCAAAGCCGCACGTAACGGGGCTCTTTCAGTTGGCGGCGGCGTCGGCCTGTTTTTTATGGGTATGCTCTACCCGCACGAGGAAGGCGCCGATCATATCGCTAAACTATTCAGCAATCTCGCTCTGGTCATGATTTTATACGGGGTGGTCATGCTGGTCACCGTCATGTTCAGGCGCAGGCTGGTCCCTCCCATGAACCTGGTCATGACCTGGGTGGTGCTGCCGACACTCATCCTTTTCCTGTTCTCCAAACACTGGACCGGCTAAACCCATATTTATTTGTATTATGAAAAAATAAAACCCGTCCTGAGGGCTTGACGGGGCAGCATCCAAGCCTCATTTTAGCGCACAAGAAGTTTCTCAATAAAAACAATACGGCGATGCTGAAATCATACATACAAAAAGCACTCTCCACCCTCCCGGCCAACGCCCCGGAAGCCCAGAAAAATTTATTGAAGGCCCTCGCCGCCCGCGTTCCCCGTGAAGACCTCGAGCAATACGATCCCGAACTCTTCGCCGAAATGACAGTGCGCCACTGGAATCTCGCCCGCGCACGTAAACCCGGCGACCGCAAATTCGAAGTCGGCAGCGCGGTGCTGAAAGGCGAATCCTACCGCAAGACGGTCATCGATTTCGTCAATGACGACATGGCGTTCCTCGTCGATTCCATCGCCGCCGAAATCAACAAAAAAAATCTCCTGATCGATCTTTTGCTGCACCCGGTCGTTTACGTCCGCTACGACAAAAGCGGCAAAATGATCGACGCGTCCGACACGCCCAAAAAAGATTACGTCCGCCAGTCGCATATTCACGTTCACATCCGTGAAACCCTCTCCGAGGAGCAACTGGAGAATCTGAAAACCGGCCTCGCCACCGCGCTCGAGGACGTTTATATCGCCAACCGCGATTGGAAATCGATGCTGGAGCGGCTGAAAGAAGCCCGCAACGAACTTGCCCGCGCCAAAACCAAATACGCCGCGAAAGATATCGAGCGCTACTGCGCGTTCCTCGATTATCTCCATGACAACAATTTCACACTGCTCGGCTACCGTGAATACCAGTTCGCCGGCCAGGATAAAAACATCCAGAGCAAAACCGTCAAAGGTGCAAGCCTCGGCCTGCTGAATGACGACATCATCCCGGCTTTCATAAATGAGAACGAGGAAGGCCTGCCGCGCAACCTGCAGCAACTCCGCCGCGACCTGCCGCCGGTTTCCGTCTCTAAAACCAACCGCCTCTCCACCGTGCACCGCCGCGTACCGATGGATGCCATCGCCGTCAAAACCTACGACGCAAACGGCAACCCGAAGGGCGAAAAGCTATTCCTCGGCCTCTTCACCTCCGTCACCTATTCCCGCAGCGTCAGCGACGTGCCTTACTTGCGCGAAAAAGTCGACGAGATCATGGAAATGTCGGACTTTCTTCCCGGCTCGCACAACCGCAAAACACTGCGCCATATCCTTGAGAAATACCCGCGCGACGAACTGTTCCAGATCCCGAACGAAGAACTCTACGAGATCGCGCTTGAGATTCTACGCCTGCAGGAACGCCAGCGCATCGCGCTGTTCATGCGCCTCGACGCGTTCAAACGTTACGTCTCCTGCCTTGTTTATGTTCCACGCGACCGCTTCGGCACGGGCCTGCGCAAGGCGATCGGCCGCATCCTTGAATCCGAACTGAACGGCCAGCTTTCGAATTTTTATACGACACTCGATGATTCCGTTTTCGCGCGGGTGATGTTCATTATCAACATCAACCAGAAAGACCCGCCGAAATACGATCCTAAAAAACTCGAGATGAAGCTACAGGAAGCCGGCCAGACTCTCGCCGAGCGCCTTCGCGGCGCGCTGGCGGAAACGCTGAAAGACGAAGACCGCGTCACCGAACTGACACTGAAATACGGCGAAGCCTTCCCCGTCGGTTACACGTCACGCTACAGCGCCAAACAGGCCGTCTTCGATCTCGGGAAAATCGAGGAATGCCTCGCAAGCAATAAAATGACGCTCGACCTTTATCGTCCCGAGGGCGGTGGCAATTCCCAGCTGCGGCTGAAAACCTACAATCCCGGCGCGCCGATGCCGCTCTCGAACGTGCTGCCGATCCTCGAGAATATGGGTCTCCGCGCCATATCCGAACTTCCCTTCGAGGTAAAACCCCAGAATGCACCACACTCCGTCTGGATCCACGATTTCCTCGTCGAGATCCCGGCTGAAAGCGCTGCCATCAAACTCGATGAAGTGAAAAAGAATTTTGAATTCGCCTTCGGCAAAATCTGGTACAGCGAAATGGAGAGCGACACGCTCAACAAACTCATTCTTAATTCCGGCATGGATGCACATGAAATCAACATCCTCCGCGCCTATGTCCGCTACATGCGCCAGATCCGCTCGCCCTTCGGCCAGCCCTATATCCAGAACGCACTGACCCAGCATTCCGACATCGCCACGCTATTGGTCGGTCGTTTCAAGGCGCTGTTCAACCCATCCGGCAAAAACAAAATCGCCGATAGCGAAAAATTCTCCGTCGAGATCAACAGTCACCTCGAAAAAGTTGAATCGCTCGACCAGGACCGCATCCTGCGCACCATCGCCGGGCTGATCGAAGCCACACTCCGCACCAATTATTATCAAAAGCAGGAAAACGGCGACGCGAAATCCTATCTCTCGCTCAAATTCGACAGCACCAAGATTCCCGAACTGCCCGAGCCGCGCCCTTACCGCGAAATTTTCGTCTACTCCCCGCGCGTCGAGGGTATTCACCTGCGCGCCGACAAGGTCGCACGCGGCGGCATTCGCTGGTCCGATCGCCACGAGGATTTCCGTACAGAAGTTCTGGGCCTGCTGAAAGCGCAGAACGTCAAGAACGCGGTCATTGTTCCCATGGGCGCGAAAGGCGGCTTCGTCGTCAAAACGCCTCAGCCTGACCGCAAAGCTTTTCAGGCCGAAGGCATCGAATGCTACAAGACGCTCGTCCGCGGCATGCTCGATATCACCGACAATCTGAAAGGCGAAAAAGTCATCCCGCCGAAAGACGTCATGCGCCGCGACGGCGATGATCCTTACCTCGTCGTCGCCGCCGACAAGGGCACCGCGAGCTTCTCCGACATCGCGAACGGCTTGTCCAAAGAGTACGGCTTCTGGCTCAGCGACGCTTTCGCCTCGGGCGGCTCCGCCGGTTACGACCACAAGAAAATGGGCATCACCGCGCGCGGCGGCTGGGAATGCGTCAAACTGCATTTCCGCCAGCTCAATCACAACATCCAGGAAAAACCGTTCGAGGTTATTGGCGTCGGCGACATGGGCGGCGACGTGTTCGGCAACGGGATGCTGCTGTCCGAACATACCCGCCTTGTCGGTGCGTTCAACCACATCCATATTTTCTGCGATCCTGATCCGGATACGGCCTCCAGCTTCAAGGAGCGCCAGCGCTTGTTCGACGGCGTGCTCGGCTGGGACCAGTACGACACGAAAAAACTCTCCAAGGGCGGGCGCATTTATAACCGCAACGAAAAATCGCTGCAACTCACGCCTGAAATTCAGAAGCGCTTCGGGATTTCGCGTGAAAAAGTCTCGCCTTACGAACTCATGAACGCGATGCTGAAATCACGCTGCGACCTGATGTGGTTTGGCGGCATCGGCACCTATATCAAGGGCACGCATGAAACCCACGCCGATGTCGGCGACAAGGCGAACGATGCCATTCGCATCAATGGTAATGAACTGCACGCCGCCGTTGTCGGCGAAGGCGCGAACCTTGCCCTCACCCAGCATGGCCGCATCGAATACGCCGAAAAAGGCGGACGCCTGAACACCGACTTCCTCGACAATTCCGCGGGCGTCAATTCTTCCGACGTCGAGGTGAACATCAAAATCCTCATGAACGACGTCATGAGCGGCAAGACGCATAAGATGGACATCCCCGCGCGTAACAAGCTGCTAGAGAAAATGACGCCGGAAGTCGCCGCGCACGTTCTCCGCAACAATTACCAGCAAGGCCAGGCCATCAGCCTCGCAGAACTTCAGGCCCGCGAAACACTGAGCCTGCAGGAAGAATTCATCAAGGACCTCGAGCGCAACCACGGCCTCAATCGCGTGCTCGAAGGCCTGCCCGATGCTGAAACCGTTGCGCAGCGCCTGCATCTCGGCAAGGGCATGACCCGCCCTGAGCTGTGCGTTCTGCTCTCCTACTCGAAAATCAATTTCACGCGCGAGCTGCTCGAAACCGACATCCCCGACAGCCCCGACATGCATGAACGCCTGATGGCGTATTTCCCTGTCGCACTGCAGGAAAAATACGAAAAAGAAATCACGCGCCACAAACTGCACCGCGAAATCATCGCAACCGGCCTTGCGAACTCGCTCATCAACCGCCTCGGCCCCACTTTCATCAAATCGCGCATGAAAAAAACTGGCGCTGGCGCCGCCGAAGTCGCCCGTGCCTATGTCGTCACGCGCGAAGCCTTTAACCTGCGCAAACTTTGGGATGATATCGAGAAACTCGACAATAAAGTCCCCGCCATGGTCCAGCTCAAGGCTATGCGCGAAATCGCCCACACGGCGGAACATGTCATCACGTGGTTCCTGACACGCGGCGCGCGCAACTTTAACTTAAGCGCGCATATTAAAGATTACGGCGAAGGCATCGCGAATTTGCGCGAACACCTTGTTGATCTCGTCACCGACGACGTGCGCAAAGGCATCAAACAACGCGAACAAACCGCGATTGCCGACGGCCTGCCGAAAGACCTCGCGCACCAGATCGCTTTGATGCCTGTTTTGTCTTCAGCCTGCGACATCATCAGTATTACGCTCAAACAGAAAGCCGATCTCAGCGCCGTCACCCGCACCTATTTCGAAGTCGGGCGCCACTTCCATTTAGATTGGATGCGTCAGCAGGCGCGCTTCATGGCATCTGAAAATGCATGGCACGCCGAGGCAACCGCCGCGCTCGTCAACCAGCTCTACGGCTCGCAAGCAGGCCTCACCACACGCATGTTGAAAGACGCGAAAAACGGCAAGAAAGACGGCATCGCCAACGACTGGTTCAAGAAAAATGCCGACCTCGTCTCGCAGGCCGAGCCTGTCATCTCGGCCCTGCAAAGTGCTGGAACGGTCGACCTCCCCATGCTCGTCATCGCCGAACAGCGCCTCCGCACGCTATATGGCGGCTAGGCCGAGCAGGACCAGAATTCCAAAATCACGGTTTGATTTGAAGATGCGCAATGAACTTTCTGCATCATCCGGCTTCCATGCGTACAACTGCCATGCCAAATGCAACGCCGCCGGAATAAGAAATAAACTCTGCGATGCCGTGAACAACAAAACATAAGCAATGCAAAAAAACGCCGCGACGTAACCCCTGCTTTTCTCGCCGAACAATAACGCCGTCGATTTAATCCCCGCCAGCGCATCGTCTTCCTTGTCCTGATGCGCGTAAATCGTGTCATAGCCAAGCGTCCAGAAAATCCCGCCTGCATAGAGAAGCAGCGCAGGCAGATCCAGGGAACCCGTCACTGCGCTCCACCCCATCAGCGCACCGAAATTAAATGTGAACCCGAGAAACAATTGCGGCCACCACGTAAAACGTTTCATCAATGGATAAACGGCAATCAGCGGTAAACTTAAAACCCCGAGCAAAATCGTTAGCGCATTGAACTGCAGCAAAACAATAAGGCCGATGCATAAAAGAAGCGCAAGAAATAGAACTGCCTCCCGCACCGTAACCTCGCCCGCCGCCAGCGGCCTCAAACTTGTGCGCCCGACTTGTTTATCAAGATCGCGGTCCCACAAATCATTGACCACGCACCCCGCCGCACGCATCACCACCGCGCCGATTCCAAAAAGCGCGAAAATTTTCCACGCCGCTCCATCCATGCGTGTGCCACCACCCGCCGCCAGAAGAACCGCCCACCAGCCCGGCAGCAGCAAAAGCCAGATGCCGATCAGTCTGTCCAGCCGCGCCAGCGCCGCATAGGGGCGCAAAACCGGGGGCAGGAGCTTTTTGATCCATCCTTCCCGCTTGATATCGGTATGCATTTTCGTGTTCACTGTGCGCTATGGCTTCTGATTTTACAAAACTTCCGCGTCTCTACATTGATCGCAATTTCGCAGCCAATGCAACGGTCAACCTCGAAACCGCGCAGGCGCACTATCTCAAGAACGTGCTTCGCCGCAAGCCCGGCGATTTTATCCGCCTGTTCAATGGCCGCGACGGCGAATGGCTGACCGGAATCACAGCCTTCACAAATGACGGCTGCACCGTCACCATCAAGGGCAGAATCCGCGAGCAGCCCGGCAAAGCCAGCGAAACCCACCTGCTCTTCGCCCCGATCAAAAAAGACCGCATGGATTTCATCATCGAAAAGGCGGTCGAACTGGGAGTCACCCACATCCATCCGATCCTGACCGCCCGCACGGAAATCCGCAAAATTAATGAAGAACGCATCCGCGCCCAGCTCACCGAGGCCGCCGAGCAATGCGAACGCTTTGAAATCCCGGTTTTGCATCCTTTAAGTGAACTGAAGCCCAAAATCGGGGGCTGGACCGGCCCGGCCCCCATCCTCTGGTGCTGCGAACGGGGCGAGTCGCCCCATATTTCGACCTTTAAGCAAACGGCCTGGGCCTTCCTGATAGGGCCGGAAGGCGGTTTTGATGATAATGAGTTCGCTTTCCTGGGCGGTTTACCGAATGTCCGCCCCCTCTCCCTTGGGGAAACCGTCCTTCGCTGCGAAACGGCCGTCATCCTCGCCCTTGGTTATGCAAAAATGCAGGCCGAAAGCTAAGTCCTCAAATAAACAGGGACTTGCTTTTTGTTTCCGCTAATTTTAAGTGTATCACCAATGAAAAATCAGGCATATTAGGCCCCGGGAATAATTGTAAGTTCATAAATTAAAACAGCACGATATAAAAAAATGATCCGAATCTTTTTTGCGGCCATGTCCGCCCTCCTTCTGACCGCTTCGCCCGCTTTGGCAACCCACTCGCATCCCTGGCAGCTCTGGTTCCAGGAGGCCGCATCGCCCTCTGCGGAGCACATCCAGTTTCTTTATACATTCGTACTCTGGATTGTCGTGGCGATCACCGTTTTCGTCATGTTCCTGCTGCTTTACGTGATGGTCCGCTTCAACAAACGTGCCAATCCCGTACCGTCGCAAACTTCGCACAACGTCCTGATCGAAATCGTCTGGACGGTGGTGCCTGTGCTTATCCTGCTTGTCATCGCAGTGCCCTCGTTCCGCCTGCTCTACTTCACCGACCGTACGCCCAACCCTGAAATGACGCTGAAAGTCACCGGCTATCAGTGGTACTGGGGCTATGAATATCCCGATAATGGCGGCGTCAACTTCCTGTCCTACATGGTACCGGAAAAGGAAATCGACAAATCCAAAAATCAGGTTCGCCTGCTTTCGACTGACAATGTCGTCGTGCTGCCGCTCGACACCAACATCCAGATACTGACGACCGCCGCCGATGTCATCCACGCTTTTGCCGTGCCCTCGCTCGGCATCAAGATCGACGCGATGCCCGGCCACACCAACGAAACATGGGTTCGCATCACGAAGGCTGGCACTTACTACGGCCAGTGTTCGGAACTATGCGGCAAGGATCACGCTTACATGCCGATCGAAATCCGCGCCGTGCCTAAGGACGAATTCAACGCCTGGATTGAAGCTAAAAAAGCCGAATAATAAAGAGGACTGTAAATAAAATGACCGCGCATCACGAGCATCACAACGACGATCACGCACACGACCACAAGCCTGGATTTTTCGTCCGCTGGTTCATGTCGACGAACCATAAGGACATCGGCACGCTGTACATCATCTTCTCGATCATGGCTGGTCTGATCGGCGGCGCGTTCTCGGTCATGATGCGCATGGAACTACAAGAACCCGGCGTCCAGTTCATCACCGATGCGGCGGGTAACCCTGACGGTCACCTCTGGAACGTCTTTATCACCGCACACGGCCTGATCATGGTCTTCTTCGTCGTCATGCCCGGCCTGATCGGCGGCTTCGGCAACTGGTTCCTGCCGCTGATGATCGGCGCGCCCGACATGGCTTTCCCGCGCCTGAACAATATTTCTTTCTGGCTGCTTGTCCCTGCATTCCTGCTCCTGTTGCTCTCTGCCGTGATCGGCGGCGGCGTCGGTACGGGCTGGACGGTCTACCCGCCGCTCTCCAACGTACTCGGCCACCCGGGCATGGGCGTCGACATGGCGATCTTCTCGCTCCACCTTGCGGGCGCATCTTCCATTCTCGGTGCCGCGAACTTCATCACCACCATCTTCAACATGCGCGCACCCGGCATGACGCTGCACAAAATGCCGCTCTTCGTCTGGTCGATGCTTGTCACGGCCTTCCTGCTGGTTCTCTCGCTTCCCGTACTCGGCGGCGCGATCACCATGCTGCTGACCGACCGAAATTTCGGCACCGCCTTCTTCAAGCCCGAGGGCGGCGGCGACCCGATGCTGTTTCAGCATCTCTTCTGGTTCTTCGGCCACCCCGAGGTTTACATCATGATTCTGCCGGCCTTCGGCATCATCAGCCAGATCGTCTCGACCTTCTCGCACAAACCCATCTTCGGCTATCTCGGCATGGCCTACGCGATGGTCGCCATCGGCGTGGTCGGCTTCATCGTCTGGGCACACCATATGTACACAGTCGGGATGGATGTCGACACGCGTGCTTACTTCTCGGCTGCGACGCTCATCATCGCCGTCCCGACGGGCATCAAAATCTTCTCATGGATCGCTACCATGTGGGGCGGCTCGATGGAGTTCAAAACACCGATGCTCTGGGCGATCGGCTTTATCTTCCTCTTCACGGTCGGCGGCGTCACCGGCGTCATTCTCGCCAACCCCGGCATGGATACCGTGCTGCACGACACTTATTACGTCGTCGCGCACTTCCACTACGTCCTCTCGCTCGGCGCGGTGTTCGCGCTGTTCGCGGGCTTTTATTATTGGATCGGCAAAATGTCCGGTCGCCAGTATCCCGAATGGATGGGCCAGGTTCACTTCTGGGTGACCTTCGTCGGCGTCAACCTCATCTTCTTCCCGCAGCACTTCCTCGGCCATGCCGGGATGCCGCGCAGGATCATCGACTATGAAGATGGCTATGCGGGCTGGAACGAGGTTTCCTCAATCGGCGCTTACATTTCGTTCGCTGCAACAATCTGGTTCGTGTTCGTCGTGCTCTACACGCTGAATTTCGGACGCAAGGTCCCGGGCAATTACTGGAACGTCTCGCCCCAATCGATGACACTGGAATGGACGCTGCCCTCGCCGCCGCCCTTCCACCAGTTCGACATCCAGCCGATGATTAAATAAAACGAACTGCTATCCCTGAATTTTAAAACCCCAGGTCCTTGAAAGACTTGGGGTTTTTGATATTAACCATTTATTAACCTTTGGTGTCGTAGGTTTTAATCAACGGAAAAGAGTTACTTATGCCAGTTGAGACGACCGCAATTGAACGCAAACCCAAGGACTACGAAAACGTAGCAACCCCTTTCGACTGGCCTGAAAACAAAACCCTCACCGATATCTATCTTGATAATGCCACCACATCCGAAGATCTGGCCGCCTTCATTTCCTCCGATCATATCTACACTGATAAATACGGAACCCGTTACTTCGGCGATATCGCCGTCCCGTCTCTGCTGACGCAGTTTTCGGGCGCCACCAATGATACCGTTGCCCAGGAAAAATCCGGGGATTTTGACAATCTTGTCCTGCCCGCTGGTTACACATCGCAACATGACCGCATCATGAATCTGATTACGGACGGCCAGCCCGGCAAAGCAATCGATCTTATCGATAACCTCGTGCAGAACATAAACAGCGGTAATCAGGAAAATATCCTGAACGCCATCATGGATTTTTGGTTTGCCATGAATGAGAAAGGGTTTAACGCGCAGGCCAATTATTTGCATGAAACCCTTACGAGCTTTGACCTGCCTCCCGAAGCTGAAAAAGATTCAGCAAATAATAAAAAACTTTTAACGCCCAAACCAGACAAGAGTGAAGAATTTCAGCCTATTGTTATCGGTGGAATTATTGCACGTACAAAGGAAGAAGAGGAACAATTGCGCCGCGCCTTCGCGCTGCTTGATATGTCCCATAATGGACCCGGATAATCCCCTCCACTTGCGCCGGTTTCCGGAATAGCCTAAAAAAGACGCATGAATGGCGCCCCCGACATCATGTCTGTGCCTGCCGCCTCGGATGACAGAATATCCGACTATTTCCTGCTGCTAAAACCCAAGGTCATGAGCCTCGTGGTCTTCACCGGCTTTGCCGGGATGTGGATCGCGCCTGGCTTCCACCAGCTTCACCCGTTCCTCGCTTTCATCGCCATGCTCTGCCTCGCCGTCGGCGCGGGCGCGGCGGGCGCCATCAATATGTGGTTCGACCGCGACATCGATGCCGTGATGCACAGGACCCGCTTCCGCCCCCTGCCTATGGGCCGCGTAAGACCCGAGGAGGCGCTCTCGTTCGGCATCATTCTCTCGCTCGCCTCCGTCGTCATGATGGGCCTCGCGCTTAACTGGCTGGCCGCAGCCCTTCTCGCCGCCGCGAACTTATTTTACGTTTTCATCTACACGATCTGGCTGAAACGCCTGACACCGCAAAACATCGTCATCGGCGGCGCGGCGGGCGCATTCCCACCCATGATCGGCTGGGCCGCCGTCACGGGCGATATCACGATGTACCCGGTCATTCTTTTCCTCATCATCTTTTTCTGGACGCCACCGCATTTCTGGGCGCTCTCGCTTTTTGCAAATGAAGATTACAAGCGCGCGGATATTCCCATGATGACCGTCGTCGCTGGCGAACGCCGCACCAAAATACAGATGCTCGCTTACACGCTCATTCTTTTGCCTGTCACTCTCAGCCCGTATTTCCTCGGCTTTGAAAATTTCAATTATTTAATCGCCGCATCGGTCCTCAGCGGGTTTTTCGTCTTCACCGCGATCCGCGTGCTCTCCAGCACGAGTCTTAAAAATGCGAAACTGATGTTCGGCTACTCGGTCTTTTATCTCTTCGCGCTTTTCCTTGCTGTCATGGTGCTCTGATGCCGCACGGACCCTTGCATAAAGCCAAGCTTAAGAAAAATATCGCGGTCGGCGCCGCGATCATCGGCTTTATCGCCCTGTTCTGGGTCATCACGATGGTTAAAATTGCCGGTGGATAGGACCTTCGCTTTCGGTTAAACTGAAAGAAGGTCTGAATCACGGGTTTCCCCATGCTCAAATATTCCTTTTTCGCCCTTTTGATGCTGTTTTCGATCCTTCCCGGCGCAGCTATTGCCGAAACGCAGCTCCGTACATGCGCCCGGCCCCAGGCCGGCCAGGCCGAAACCGACCCGGGCGGGTATTACTGCAATATCCATGACCGCCGCCTTGCATATGGCCGCGAAAACGCTAAATTCCGTAACGACATGGAACAGCGCCGCAAGAATTTCGGCGCCCCCCGGCAAGAGGCCCTCAGGCAATATCAGGACTCCGTGAAATCGCATTATGACAGAAACGAACCAGAACAACCCGGATCCGGATACGAAACCGCCGGCCCCCCGGCTCCCGCCGGATCAGGATTTAATCCGTAAAAATGCCCGCACGGGTCTTGCCGTACTCGCAGCCTTTCTCTTTATGGTGGGCCTGTCTTTTGCCTCTGTGCCGCTTTACGACCTTTTCTGCCGGGTTACAGGCTTCGATGGCACGACCCGGACGGCCGAAGCCCTTCCCGGCAAGGTTTTAGACCGCACCGTCACCATCAAATTCGATGCGAGCACGGCCCGCAATATGATGTGGGATTTCAAGCCGGAACTGCGCGAAATCGACGTCCGGCTGGGGGAAAAGGGCCTTGCGGCCTTCCATGCAAAAAACCGCAGCAATACGGCCACGGCGGGCACCGCCATCTATAACGTCACCCCCTTCAAGGCGGGTAAGTATTTCCACAAAATCGAGTGTTTTTGCTTCGACGAACAGGTCCTGCAGCCAGGGCAGGACGTTTCCATGCCGGTCATGTTCTTCGTCGACCCGGCCATGAACGACGACCCGGACATGGAGGATGTGACGGCCATAACCCTCTCCTATACTTTTTACCCGGTTGAATCCAAGGAGCTTGAAGACGCCCTCGATGCCTTTTACAATGAGGGCGACCCTGCTATACAGGGCACCAACTGACGCGAACGCGTCATCCCGGCGAAAGCCGGGATCTGTTAACAAAACCTGGAAAGACTCATGGCTGATCACGTCGAATACGCAAGCACAGGCAAGCCCCACCCTTACCATCTCGTCAGGCCCAGCATCTGGCCCCTCGTAGGCTCTCTCGCTGCCGGTTTCCTGGCGATGGGCGCGATCATGTTCATGCACAAGGTCCAGATCGGCGGCATGGCTGTCGGACTGAAGGGCGTTGTCCTCGGCGTCCTCGCTGTCCTCGCCGTGATGTTCTTCTGGTGGAAAGATATTATTTTCGAAAGCATCACCGAGCGTGTCCACAACAAGATCACGGAAGTGGGCCTGCGTTTCGGCATGGCACTGTTCATAGCAAGCGAAGTCATGTTCTTCGTAGCATTCTTCTGGGCGTTTTTCGGCGCAGCATTTTACCCGACCGAAGCCATCGGCTATGTCTGGCCACCCAAAGGGCTTGAGACTATCCCGCCCTTCGGCCTGCCCTTCCTGATGACCATGATCCTGCTGCTCTCGGGCTGCACGGTGACATGGGCGCACCACGCCATTCTCGAAGGTCGCCAGAAAGAAGCCGTGCGGGCGCTTGGCATCACGGTTGGCCTTGGCGTCATGTTCCTCTGCTTCCAGATTTACGAATATGCGCACGCGCATTTCAAATTCACCGACGGCATTTATCCCTCGACCTTCTTCATGGCAACCGGCTTCCACGGCTTCCACGTTTTTGTCGGGACGGTGTTCCTGTTTGTCTGCTGGATGCGCGCCGCCAAGGGCCACTTCACGTCTGAGCGTCACTTTGGTTTCGAAGCCGCCGCATGGTACTGGCATTTCGTTGACGTGGTCTGGCTGTTCCTGTTCATCGCCGTCTACTGGTGGGGGAATGTGGTCGGCATCGATCACACCGCCAAGGCGGCAGCAGCGGCACAAGCGGCAGCGGCGCCCAAAGTCATCGAGGCGCCTGCCGATCCTGCTCCAGTTGCGACCGAGTAAAGCATGCTGCCGGACCGGGAGCCTTTACGCCTCGGCTGGCATTGCAAATGCCCGAAATGCGCACAAGGCGACCTCTATAAACCTGGCATCACGCTGGATCTTCGCGATAAATGCGAAATATGCGGCCTTGATCTAAGCAAAAACGACAGTGCCGACGGCCCCGCCGTTTTCCTTATCTTTATCCTCGGCTTTGCGCTGGTGCCTGCGGCCCTCATTTTAGACGCATGGCTGCAGCCGCCCCTTTGGATCCATGCACTGCTCTGGGGCGTTATCGCTATAGGCGCCACAATCGGGATGTTGCGGCCCTTGAAAGCCTATATAATAGCCCTGCAATACAAACACAGAGCGACTGACTGGGAATAAATGTCTAAGCAGGATTTATGGCTGCCGACTCTTATGACCCTGCTGGGAATTGCGATTCTCTGCGCGCTCGGCGCGTGGCAGATGCACCGCCTTTCGTGGAAAGAAGACCTGCTACGCCAGATGGACGCCGAACTTTCAAAAGACGCCTCGCAAATTCTTCTCGATTCAGAGGATTTCAGAAGCGATGACGATTTCCGGCGCGGCAGCGTGCGAGGGACGTACGATTTTGAAAAGCAAATCCTCATCGGCCCGCGCACTTATCAAAACCTTCCGGGCCGACATGTCTACACGCCGCTCCGCCTAGAAGATGGCACCTACATCCTCATCAATCGCGGCTGGGTTCCCACCGACTGGGCCTCCGGCCATGAAACACCGGAGAGCCGCGACGCCGCGCAAAGGGCCGCGCAAAACGGCGGCATTATCGGCATGCTGCGCCGGAAATGGGACGGCAGCCCTTTCACGCCTGACAACAAACCTGAAACCGATAAATGGTATAAGCCCGATACACAAGAGATCGCCAAGGCCAAAAACATTCCCACGCTGCATGACGTTCTTTTCATGCTCGAAGGGGGCGAGACAGAAGGCGAGTACCCGATTGCCGTATCGACGAAAGTCACACCGCCCAACAATCACCTGCAATACGCTATATTCTGGTTCACCATGGCGGGCATTCTCGCCGTCATCTTCATACTCAGGTTTTTGAAAAAATGAACTGGCAGACGCTCGAATTTTTTGAATTCCTGAGTTACGCGGCGACCATCTTCGGCATCCCGTTCGCAATCCTTGTCTTCGTGCACGAGCAAAAAAAGGAACGCCAGGCCGAGCAGGAAGAAATTTACGACAAACTCATGGATCATTACGACCATATATTGGGGCGCCTGTTCGAACATCCCGACATCGACCAGCATCATAAACCGCTCGAGGACGCCGAACTGAAACGCCAACAGAAAATTCTCTATGAAATGTTGATCAATCTGTTCGAGCGCGCGTTCATCCTGCTCTACGGCGAGAAGGAACTGGCGTACCGACGCATGTGGAATTCGTGGGAGGATTACATCAAGCTCTGGATCAGCCGCCCCAATTTCATTGAAATGCTGCCGACGCTTGTCGAAGGGGAAGACCCTGACTTCGTTGCCTATATGGGACGGCTGGCTAATCTCGAACTTAAACCTTAACCGTAACGTCATCGCGAGCCGCGTTTTATACGCGGCGTGGCGATCCAGTTTTACTGGATTGCTTCGCTATCGCTCGCAATGACGGGATAGTTAATTTAAGCCTTTGGCGCTGCCGGGGAAGAAGAAGTTCTGCGCGAACTTCATGCCTTCGCTGCGCGAGACATACTGCTGGTGGATCGTATTGATATACGATTTGAACTTCTGGAAGTCCTTGCCCGTCAGCTGTTCGCCCGTGGGCAGGTTGACCGATTTCGGATTCACCTGCTTGCTGTTCAGCATGACTTCATAATGCAGGTGCGGTCCGGTCGAGCGGCCCGTTGTGCCGACATAACCGATGACATCGCCCTGTCCCACGCGCGCACCGACCTTCATGCCTTTGCCGAGGCGGTGCATATGCGCGTAAGCGGTCTTGAGTTGTGAATTGTGGCGGATACGGATGTAATTGCCGTAGCTGCTGAAGCGGCCCGCATATTCAAGAATACCGTCGCCTGCCGCGTAAATCGGCGTGCCGGTCGGCGCGGCGAAGTCAACGCCCTTGTGCATCTTGTTGTATCCCAGAACCGGGTGGCGGCGGAGGCCAAAGCCCGATGAAATGCGCGCGCCGTCGATCGGTGTTTTCATCAGTGTCTTGCGGATGCTGAAGCCGTTCGGCTGGAAATAATCGACGCGGCCATCGGCCATCTCATATCTGTAAATCTGGACGTCCTTGCCCCCGACCGTCAGGTTCGCATAAAGAATGTTGCCGAATTTCGCGTATTCGCCATCTTCGGTTTCCTCGGCCTCATACATGACTTCCATTTTATCGCCGGGCTGGATGTCGCGCTGGAAGTCGATATTCCAGGAATAAATACGGATCATGTCGGCGATAACAGCCGAAGGAATGCCTGCGCGCGCTGCGGAACCGTAAAGCGATGTCTCGATCTCCGCCTTACCCGCATACGTGTTCTTCACCAGCTTCTTCTCGGACATTTCAGCTGCGAATTTTTCGCCGTCCTTGAGAATCGTGATTTCTTTGATCGGATCGACCTGCATCGTCATCTTCGTAAAGACGTCTTCGGTGCCGGGCTTGAAGTGAACGCTAAGCTTCTGGCCGGGCTTCACGCCGCGCGGATCGTAATGTTTGCTGAGCGCCTTGACGACCTCATAGGCATCGTTGCCGCCCACGCCTGCTTCCTGCAGAACACCGGCCAGCGTATCGCCTCGGCCGATTTCAATGTCCTGGTAATCTTTCTTCGGTGCCTTTTGAATAGCGAGGCTCGCGCGGCGCATACCATCCGAAACGCGGTCCTGGATAACCGTCGAAAGCCCCGGCGATGCGAGGGATAAAACGGTGTAGTTCCCGCCGTCTTCGCCGCCAGCCGGGTTCAGGGCTGCGTAATAAGCAGCCGGGTTACCATACAGCCTGCTGAACACAGCCGAGCCTGTATCGCTGAAAATGCTGAACATGCCGACAGCCGCGCAGACAGCCGTACCCGCGACATAACGCAGGCGAATGCGGTCATGGCGTGTGAAGATGTGGCGGTGACGCAGGCGTAAAACCCTGTGCAACGCGATTGTGTTATTCAGCGATGTCATCAATGACCCAACCCGGCGTTCTAAAATCTTAACTCTGTCGGTTGCCGGTTGTACGTTACCGGGAACAACGCTTGTAAACGCGTTGCTTAATACTGACTTTCTTAGTCTTGTTCCGATTAGCATACTAAACATTCAATTCCAACTTCCGATAGCCTCAGGGCCGGTAAAGACCTTGGGATAAAATCATCCAAATTCGGTTTCAAGTGAATCCAGCAGGGATTTCAGGTAATCCTGCGCGTCGCTAAGCCGCTTGTTAATATCATAAAATATGAAAATTCCAAAAATCAGGAACACCAGCGTATCCAGCGGACCGCTATCCTCACTGGTCGACACCGATCCCGGCAGCAGGCCGGTCAGCAGAACCATGAAAAACAAAATGCTGTAACAAACCAGCAGTGACTTCGCGACCTGCGTATAGCCATACATGGTGATGCGCGCCGTATCCTTGGTCTTTACAAACGTGACATTAAGGTTAACGCGCGCGTGACGCATCATGCGGCCCGGGCCGCCGCTGGTGGCGCTGAGGTGAATATTGCCGGGCTGCTCGCGCAGATCATCTACGGCGAAAGTGCGGCGGAAACGTGTCACCAGGGCCTGCTTCAGATCTTCCTCCGAAACGTCCACACCCAGTTTGATTTTTTTCGATACTTCAACGTATTTCATAGTCAAAAATATTCCGTATTTTTTTATTAACCGCCGCATTCTTTGCTGATGCGCTCGTAAGCGCCCGAAGAACCCGACAGGCTGTACGTATCCTTGGTTTTTGTGCCGCGCGATGAAACGCCGCTTATCGTCATGTTCGTGCCGGAACGAATGGCTGCGGCAATTTTATCATCATCCTCCGCATCCACCGCCCATGCAGTGTCGTCCTTGGTGAACAGCACGAACTTCTGTCCGTCTATCTCGATAGTCGCGTCAGACGCGGGCTTGTAGCTGTAACCTGCGATATAGCTGAACACGTTGCGGCTGCCTTCGCCGGGACGATGCGTAATCAACGCATGAATATCGCCGCGCGCTTTGTACTCGCCTTCATTCTTCTTGGGCTTGGCCGCCATGTAGCAAACCTTGCTGCCGCCCTCTTCGAAGAAATACGCTTCCCAGTCGCCATAGGCTTTAAGGAGACGAGGCTCGCCCGCAAAAACCTGTGCTGAGAATGTGCAAAAAACCGCCAGAGCGAGTATTAGAAAAATCTTATTTACCATGGGTCCAGTACCTGATTTAACCTTTTCCATAAATAAATTGGGGGATAACAAGGGAGTTAAACACATCTCTCCTATAAGTGTAAGCCCAAAAAGTAAAAAAAGTGATCCGAAATCCTTACCAAAACGTAAAAGCCATAGGGGTTATCCCCATGGTTTTTGCTGGACCCGGAGACAAAAAGGCCTATGAATATCGCCATGGCGCAAAAACCCCTGGATAGAGCCCTTATGGAAGGCCCTCACCGCCCGGCTGAAACAGGCAGGAATGGCCGTTTCGAGCAGCTTTTGCTGGATGTCGCGGAAAACCGCAACAAGGAGAGTTTCGTGCAATTATTCGAGCATTTCGCTCCAAGGGTAAAATCCTTCCTGATGAAAGGCGGCACCGCCGAGGACGTCGCCGACGAACTGGCCCAGGAAACCATGCTGACTGTCTGGAACAAGGCGCCTTCCTTTAACCCCGCGCAGGCCGGGGCCAGCACATGGATTTTCACCATAGCCAGAAACCGCAAGATCGACACCTTGCGCAAAACCGGGCGCTTCGAAGTCGCGCCCACCGACCCCGACCTTATTCAAAGCACCGACTCGCCGCGCGGCAACACCATGCGCCGCGAGGAAATTGAATCCATCGCCGAGGCGCTGGATGAACTGCCTGAAGAACAGGCCATGCTGCTGCGCCAGTCTTTTTTCGAGGACAAGTCGCACGCCGACATCGCGAAAGAAACCGGCCTGCCGCTCGGCACGGTCAAATCCAGAATTCGCCTCGCGCTCGAGCGCCTGCGCAAAAACAAAACAGTCAAGGAGTTGTGGCAATGAACCAGCAACAGGCCGCATTGCAGGACGCGTATGAAACATTGCTGCTGAGCTATGCGGCGGGCCTTCTCGATCAGGCGCAGAGTCTTATTGTAGCCAGCCACGTCGCAATGTCGCCGCAGGCGAAGGAAAAAGTGCAGGAATGCGAAGCCCTCGGCGGCGCGCTGATGGAAAAATATTGCCAACCCGTTTCCATGGGAAAACAAAGCCTGGCCAATGTTTTGAATCGCCTCGATGCGCGTGAAGCACCGGAGGAACATGAGGAGATGTATGAACTGGTGTTCCCGGAAGGTCTTTCGATTCCCCTCTGCCTTAAACGCTCCGTCGCTTGTCATGTGCAGCATGTTCACTGGCGCACGGTGCATCCCGGCGTTCAGAGTTTCGAGCTTTCCCTCGAATGCCGCGAGAGCAAGACACGGTTTTTAAAAGCCGGACGCGGTGTTGAATCTCCGCGCATGGCGCCCCGCGCGATGGAACTTACGCTTGTTCTCGATGGCGCGCTGATGGATGAAAGCGGCGTTCACAAACGCGGCGACCTTGTCATCATGGACGAAACCTGCCGCCACGCCGCAACATCCTGCGACCGCCAGGGCGGATTCTACATGGTGGTGACCTCAGGCCCGGCGCAATACAGCGGCCTGCACCGCCTGCTGCATACATTGCTTAGGATTTAATCGTTATAACGGAAAGAGCCTGTATCGTTATTCAGGCGTTTTTTCGCGCGGTTTTTCTGCTTGTTTAACCGGCTTTTATTATCCTGCTTGATGTTGCGCGTACGCTGCTCAACCTGACGCAATCTTTGCTCCTGCTGGCGAATTTCCCGGTCGTATTTTTTCCGATCTTCCGATTTTTGTTTTTGCAGGCGCGTTTTATTATTCTGCTCCACCTGGTTCTGGCGGGAATGTTGCGTTTCGATTTGCCGCTGGATGCGCGTTTTTTGCGGATCGGCGAAAGCATGTTGAGAGAAAACAACAACAAGAGCTAAAAAAATCGCGAAATATCTAAGCATGGCTCAGCCCTTTTTTGTCCGCACCTTGCGACGATGACCGAAGACCGGTTTTTCCTGCGGCTCCGCCGGGCCGCCCGCCCGCACCGGGCGTTCCGCAAAACGCCCCATGGATAGCAAACGGTCATACATCACAATCGCTCCCGCCACGCCGACATTCACGCAGAATTTCATCGGGATTTTAATCACGTGGTCGCAACGCTTTACCAATGCAGGCGAAAGGCTGCCCATCTCCGGCCCCAGCACATACGCCGCGCGGATCGGGTGGCGAAAACTCGGCAGGTCTATGGATTCATCGACGAATTCCACACCCACCAGCGCGCAACCTTTCGGTAACTCCATGTCCGCAACGTTTTTGAACTGATGATAAGGCAGGTGATCGAACGAATCCGCCGTATCCGACATGCGGAGCTTATGGAGATCCAATTCGCTGTTGATCGTGAAGAAAAAACTCGCGCCGAACGCGTGTGCCGAGCGCACGAGATTGCCAGCGTTATATTCCTTGCTGATCTGCTCGACGCCAATGCCAAAATAGCCGCGCATCAGCCACCGTACTTTTTATTAAGTTCTTCGCCGATTTTCTCGAAATTCTTCACCAGATCCTCGCCATACAACGACGCATTCGGAATCGATTTTCCGCCGACAATTTTTTTCATCACCACTTCCGCGATTTTTCCATTCGGCGTCTTTAACGTACCCGGCACGGCAATAATCTCGGTTGGAATCGCGTAAGGCGTAATATTATCCTTCACCGCTTTTTTGATCCCGGCCTTCAGCTCTTCCGGCACATCGTTGGAACCGTCCGGTAACGCCAGGAACAAAACCGTAATCGTCTGCTTGTTATCGGGCCGCGTAAAATCGATCGCCGCCGCGTCCTTGATCTTATCCGCGAACGGCTTGAGCTGGTCGTAAATCGCCACCGTCCCGATGCGTACACCGTTTTGATTAAGCGTCGCATCCGAGCGCCCGATAATCACGAACTGCCCCTGCGCCGTTCTCTCGATTGAATCGCCATGCCGCCAGACATGTTTGCTGGGCCCAAGGTCTTTAAAATATTCGAAATACTCGGCCTCGTATCTCTCGCCTTTTTCATCATCGACGAATCGCAGCGGCATCGACGGGAACGCATTCGCGCAAACCAGCTCACCTGCATCGCCCGCGCCTAGAACTTTTCCATCTTCGTCCCATACCTGCACATCGCAACCCAGCATCGGCCCGTTAATCTGCCCGGCATAGGTTGGTGTGAACGCATTCCCACCAAGGAAACACCCGACAATGTCCGTGCCGCCGGAAATACTGCCGATTTTCACATTTTGCTTTATAGCGCTGTGAATAAATTCAAATCCCTGTTTCGGCAACACCGCGCCCGTCGACATCACCATGCGCAGACCCGACAAATCATAACGCTCACGCGGAATAATCTTCGCCTGCTCCCAGCTCAAAATTACCGGCGCGGCGGAACCATGATGCGTGCAGCCGTTCGATGTCGTGAATTCCCATTGCGCATATGCATCCGGATAGGCAGGCGAGCCGTCATACAGCAAAATCGTCGCGCCGGTCGAAAGTGAACCCGCCAGCCAGTTCCACATCATCCAGCTTGGCGTCGCGTGATAAAAAACCCGGTCGCCCGCACGGATATCACAATGCAAAAGATATTCACTGATATGTTTCAGCATCACGCCGCCGGTTGAATGTTCAAAACATTTCGGCTTGCCGGTGCTGCCCGATGAAAACAGGATATAAAGCGGGTGATTGAAATCGCGGCGCTTGAATTCCAGCGGCTGCGGCTCAAGTCCCGCCGTGAATTCATGATCGCCCTCGGTCAATACAACGATTTTTTCCAGCGACGAAATTTCCGCGCGTACATGTTCGATCACTTTTTTGCGGTCCACGGTTTTCTCGCCGTGCACATAACCTTCCGACGTCACCAGAATTTTCGGCTTCACCTGCTTGAAGCGGTTGACGAGATCCGACTGCCCCATCTCCATCCCCGCCGAGGCAAACACCGCGCCGATATTCGACGCCGCCAGTAAAATAATCATCGCCTCGGGAATATTCGGCAGGTAAACCGCAACACGGTCGCCCTCAACTACTCCCGCCGCCTCGAATGCCTGCTGCCAGATGCTGACCTCGTGACATAAATCTTCCCATGTCAGGACACGGTCCGGCCCGTTCTGCGTCCGCGCAATGATCGCCGGGTCGTCCGGCTTCTTGTGCACCCGGTGCAAAAGATTTTCCGCGTAGGAAATTTTACTGTCCGGAAAAAACCGCGCCCATGGCACGTTTTTGGTTTTTTCGATGACCTTTGATCCCTTGTCGCCGATCACTCCGGAAAAATCCCACACGGCATCCCAGAATTTCTCGGGCTCCTCCACCGCCCAGCCCTGCAGTTTCAAAAACGCTGCATGATTGAACCCCCCGAACGGCCCCGCCCCGCGCGCCTCGATAAATCGCACAAAATCGGCCAGCACAGACGTTTCCGCGCCGTTTTTTGCCGGGTCCCACAGCAGGGAGGATACCTTTGATTGCGTATCGGAAAGTGCTACTTTCATACGGGCCAGTCTTTCCGGGCTGGCCATCCAAGTCAAGCCTGTAGGGGATTCATGCGCCGTCTTTTAAAAGCCTGTTTGGTCAGTATTTTTCTCGCTTTAAGCATCGGCCCCGTTCACGCTCAGGACGGCGAAGGCCCCTTTGTCCAGCTCCGGCTCGTTCCCGAGGGCGTTTTAAAGCCCGGCAACGAAATCACCATCGCCATCGAGCAATCCATCGCCCCCGGCTGGCACACTTACTGGAAAAACCCCGGCGATTCCGGCGCCGCCCCGCGCATAAAATGGACAATGCCGGACGGCTTTACGGCCGGCACAATCGAATGGCCCGTGCCGCACAAACTCCCCTACGGCCCACTCCTGAATTACGGCTATGAAGACGCCGTGATTTTGCTGCAGAAAATCCAGACGCCCGCCGAACTGCCCGAAGGGCCCGTCACCCTCACCGCCGATATCGACGTGCTGGTCTGCAAGGAAATCTGCATCCCCGAAAGCGGCAAATATGAAATCACGCTGAACGGCCCGGACTCCAGCAATGCCGACAACGCCAGCTACTTTGAAAACGCCCGCGGCAAATTGCCACTGCCCAACCCCAGCCGCGCCAGCTATTTCGAACAGAACGGCGCTTTCGTCATCGACATGCCCGTCAGCTGGAGCCAGGGCGTGAAACGCTACGATTACATCCCCGCCGAATGGGGCATGGTCGAGAACACCGCGCCGAGCGAAATCAATATCGAAGGCGGGCGTTTGACCATCAAACAACAACGCGGCCAGCGCGCATTAAGTGAAGTTCAGGAAGTCCCCGGCCTCCTGCTCTGGAGCATGGATGAGTCCGGCCCGATGAATGCCTATGAATTCACAGCCGTCGTATCGGACAACCCTCCCGCCGCAACGCCCGTGCCCGCGCCGAATGCTGCGCCGGATAAATCTCTCATCATCGTTCTCTTCTTCGCGCTGCTCGGCGGCATTATTCTAAATCTCATGCCCTGCGTGTTCCCTGTGCTTTCGATCAAGGCGCTCGGCCTCGTCAAAATCGCCGAGAAGGAACCGGCCAAGGCGCGCCTGCACGGTATCGCCTATACCGCCGGTGTAATTTTAAGCTTCCTCGGTATCGCAGGCCTGCTCATCGCGCTCAAATCCGGAGGCGCACAGATCGGCTGGGGCTTCCAGCTGCAAAGCCCTGAAATCGTCACCGCGCTCGCATGGCTGTTCTTTATCATCGGCCTCAATCTCTCCGGCATCTTTGAAATAGGCGGGCATCTCGGCAATGTCGGCAACAAACTCACGCAAGGCAACACGCCCGGCCATTCTTTCTTCACCGGCGTTCTCGCAACATTGGTTGCCACGCCCTGCACCGCGCCGTTCATGGGTGTCGCGCTTGGCTTTGCATTGACTCAATCCGCCTTCATAAGCCTCCTCGTTTTCGCCGTGCTCGGTTTAGGTCTCGCGCTGCCTTATCTCGCACTGTCTTTCATCCCGGCACTACAAAAAATATTACCGAAACCCGGCACATGGATGCACACATTCAAACAGTTCCTCGCCTTCCCGATGTATGCCTCCGCCGCGTGGTTGGTCTGGGTGCTGAGCCAGCAATCCGGCCAGATGGGCGTCTTCGCCGCACTCATGGGCCTCGTGCTCATCGCGTTTGGAATCTGGCTGCTCCGTCATGAACCTGCGAAACTGCTCTGGAAAAATATTGTCCGCGTCTTCGCCATCCTCGCTTTCCTCGCGGCGTTGATGCTCATTCCCGGCGGCACCCAGAAACCGGAAGAATCAACCGGCTTCAGCCAGGAATGGTCGCCGCAGAAACTCTCCCAGTTGCTCGAGGGCGGCGACGCAATTTTCGTCGAGATGACCGCTGCTTGGTGCATCACATGCAAGGTCAACCACGCCATCGCCATCGACGTCCCCTCCACGCGCAGGGTTTTCAGCGAACGCGGCGTACAATATCTGGTCGGCGACTGGACCAACCAGAACCCTGAAATTACGCAATATCTTAACGGGTTTGGACGAAACGGCGTGCCGATCTATGTCTATTACGGGCCACGCAGCAACGGCGTCAGACCTGAGCCGGTCCTGCTGCCGCAGATTTTAACGCCGGGCATTGTTGCCAAAGCCGTGACCGGGAACTAGATTTAAAACTCATACAAAGGAGAGACCATGAAGAAATTTTTAGCAACCATTATGGCGGTTGGCACCCTCGCCATCGCCGCGCCCGCAATTGCCGCACCCGCCGTCGGCCAGCCAGCGCCGGATTTTTCCGCCACAGACGTCAACGGCAAGGCCATCAAGCTCGCTGACCTGAAAGGCAAAGTCGTTGTGCTTGAGTGGACCAACAATGAATGCCCCTACGTCAAAAAACATTATGGCAGCGGCAACATGCAAAAGACCCAGAAAGAAGCCACCGCCAAGGGCGTTGAATGGATCACCATCAATTCCAGCGCACCGGGCCGTCAGGGTCACGTCAGCGCTGAAGACGCTAAAAAAATCATGACCGATGCGGGTGCCGCACCTTCCGCTGAAATCCTCGACGAGAGCGGCATGATTGGTAAGGCATACGACGCCAAGACCACGCCGCACATGTTCGTGATCGACAAGGAGGGCACGCTCGCCTACGCTGGCGCGATTGACGACAACCCCTCGCCGAAGCCCGAGGACGCCGCCACAGCGAAAAACTACGTCCTCGCCGCGCTGAGCGATATCGAAGCCGGCAACCCGGTCGAAACCCCGACCTCCCAGCCTTATGGCTGCGCCGTAAAATACGCCGATTAAGCGCTCAAACCCTTTCAAAACCCCTCTCCCGGCAACGGCAGAGGGGTTTTTCTTTTTACATCCGGCGCGAATTCAATTATGGTATATAGGAGCATCCAGTCCCGCTCCCCACATTATTTTTCACCTGATTTCATTATGTTTTCGCTGAACCGCAAAATAAAACACCAGGACTCCGAATCCATCCCCGTCCACAAGGAGGACGTGGCGCGCCTCGCCATTTCCGCGGACGGTGAACGCGTCTTCACCAACGAAACCTTCCGCACGCTCGCGCGCGACCGAAAAAACGATGTCGATTTCCGCTTCAACTGGCTGATCGCGCCGGACAACACGAGCTACCTCGTCGGCTCCGAGACTCAAACTGAGGCGGAAACAGATTTCCTCGCTCTCTCCGATCTCTCCGGCGAAATCATGGTCGTCGTCGATGACGGCGGCGAGATCGTTCGCTCCAACGCCGCCTTCCAGGATCTTTTCGGCGAGAGCAAAACCGATTTTCTCGATCTCTTCCACAGCGAAGACAAACCCTATATCCGCAGCACCATCCGCAGCATCGGCTTCGACGAACCGGAAGACAACGCGCCCACCGATTTCCAGGCCCGCATCGTCACGAAATCCGGCGCCGCGCGCTGGGTCGAATGGCGTCAGCGCCGCAACGGTGGACGTCTGTATTGCGTGGGCCGCGACGTCACCGCCATCCGTGAACAACAACTGGCCCTTAGCCGCCGTGAGCGCCAGCTTGGTCAGGCTGAATCCATCGGCCGCCTCGGCCACTGGAACTGGACATTGGGACAAAATGATATCCAGTGGTCCGAAGAGCTCTACAATATCTTCGGCGTCGATAAGAATAATTTCGCACCCACCGTCCAGAGCATGATGGCGCTCGTGCACAAAAGCGACCGGGCGCGCGCCGACCACGGCTTCCAGCGCGCCGGCCTCGGCCAGCAGAATTACGAAATGGATTTCCGCATCACGCGTCCCGGCGGCGACATTCGCTATTTACGTTGCGAAGGACGCTGCGCGCAGGACGCTAACGGCGAGGTCACGGCCCTCTACGGCATCATGCAGGACATGACCGAGCGCACGTTGCATGAGCGCGAGTTGAAACAATCCAAGGAAGCCGTCGAGCGCGCTTATGCTGCGAAAACCCAGTTCCTCGCCAATATGAGCCACGAGCTCCGCACGCCGCTCAACGCCATCATCGGCTTCTCGGAAATGATGTACCGCCAGTTGCTCGGCCCCATCGGCACGGAAAAATATCTCGAATACATCCAGGGCATCCGCGAATCCGGCGAACATCTGCTCGACCTCATCAGCGACATTCTCGACATGTCGAAGATCGAGGCCGGGAAATACGAGCTTGGATTTGAAGAGGTCAACGTCGCCAAAACCGTGCGCCTCGCCGCGCACATGATGGAAAGCCGTGCGTCTGATGCCGCCGTGCGCATCGACATGGAAAAACTCGGCGATGAAAATCTTCACATCGTCGTCGACCGCCGCGCCATTCTTCAGGTCATTCTGAACATCCTCTCCAACGCCGTGAAATTCACGCCTAAAGGCGGTCACGTGCAGATCGAATGCACCGAGAAAAAAGAATCCGTTGTGCTGAAAATTACCGATAACGGCATCGGCATCCCGGCCAACAAACTCGCCAGTATCACCAACCCGTTCGAGCAGGTTTCATCGCACTACACGCGCGACCACGAAGGCACAGGCCTCGGCCTCGCGATTACGAAAGAGCTGGTGGAAATGCATGGCGGATCGCTCCTGATCGATTCAAAAGTCGGCGCCGGGACATCCGTCACCATACGCCTGCCGCGCGATGCAAGCGCGAAACAACCCAAAAATTAGCCTTTCAGATTTAAAATCACACAAGGCAGCCGAGGCGAGGCGCGCGCAGCGTATTAAAATACGTGAGCACGGCGAGACAGAAGGATAACGATGTGTGAGTTTAAATATGGAAGGCTTTAGCCGGTGTTATGGGCGTCTTCGCCATCCATACCGCGGAAGATATTGGCAACAGCATGCTCTTCCGCCTCTTTGCAGCCGCGCAGGCCTGACTCGAAATCGGGATATTTTAAATGCACGCCGAGCTCGGTCTTGATCCGGTCGTTTTTAACGCGGCGGTTATCCATGTAAAAACTGCGCGTGATCGGCGCCAAATTCGCCTCTTCGAAATCCACCATCGGCGGCGCAGGACGCCCCAACAATTCGCACGCATAAGCGATAACCTCGTGGCTCGGCGCCGGAACGTCATCGACAACATTATAAATCTGCCCCGGATTGGGCCGCTCGAACGACGCCAGTAATGTCTGCACGATATCCTCGACATGGATGCGCCCGAACGCATGCCCAGGCTTGTTGATACGGCGCGCAACGCCCGCGCGCACGGAATCCAGCGCACTGCGCCCCGGCCCGTAAATTCCCGCCAGCCGGAAAATCTCCACCGCCAGCCCGTGATCTCTCTGCAGTGAAAGCCATTGCTCCTCCGCCCGCACGCGGCGGCTGCCGCGCCGCGACGACGGCGTCAGCTCCGCATTTTCATCGATCCATTCACCGGCCCTGTCGCCGTAAACGCCCGTGGTCGAAAGATAACCAACCCATTCCAGCGTTGGAATTTCGAGAATATCCGCCGCATGCATCGCATAGGCAGGGTCGCCCTCATCGTCCGGCGGCGTCGAGATAATGAGATGCGTCGTGCCCTGCAAAATAAGATGCGGGTCCGCCAGCGGATGCTCATGATCGAAAATATGCGCCTGGATTCCGCGCGCGCGGAGCGAAGTGCGTTTTTCCCGGTCGCGCGTCGTTCCGGCAACGCTCCACCCGCCCCGGCTGAGCAATTCGTGACCGAGATAATCGCAAGTATAACCGTAACCAAAGCAGAAAAGTTTTTTCATCGCACCCTGTTATTCCCGGGCATTCATGGCCCGGATTGTTGTTATTTAGGAATCAATATCCTCGTAATGGCTGGAAGGCGTGAAGCCCGGAATTCTGTCGTCTAGCAGCGGCTTGAAGCTCGGGCGCGATTTCATTTTCGCATACCATTCACGCGCCGCTTCGTGCTCTTCCCATGGCACATCGCCAATGTAATCAATGGCCGATAAATGCGCAGCCGCCGCGATATCTGCGAGACTGAAGTTATCGCCCGCCAGCCATTTGCGTTTCTCCGTCAGGAAACCGATATAATCAAGATGATAATGAATATTCGCATGACCCGCGCGCACGGCAGGCGCATGAGGCTCGCCGGTTTTCAGGAACTGCTTCATCAGCTTCTCGCCGATCAGGTTATCCGTCACCTCGCGGTTGAATTTCACGTCAAACCAGCTCACGAGCCTGCGCGTTTCCGCGCGCTGGACGGGATCGTGCCCGAGCAGATTCACCTCCGGGTAAACTTCTTCAAGGTATTCGCAGATAACCTGCGAGTTCGCCAGCGTCGTGCCGTCTTTTTCGATCAGGACAGGCACATCGCCCGCCGGGTTAAGCGCCAGGAATTCCGTGCGGCGCTCCCAGACTTTTTCGATCTGCAGCTCAAAATCGAGTTTCTTCTCGGTCAGAGCAACTCTGACCTTTCGTGAAAAAGGGTGAAGCCACAGATGAAACAATGTTCTCATAACATTTTCACCTTAACGGAGCCGCTCTTGCATGAACAGTCCCTAAAATACGGTTATGCCTCTGATTCCTAGATTGTTTTCCGAAAAAGCGCAACTCAGCGCGAATCGGCAACAACGGTAATGCTGATCTTCACTTCATTACCAATGGTCTGGGTCGACTGCCACTGGCCCTGCCCGATGCCGAAATCGAGGCGATTCAACGTAATAACACCTTCCATCAATGCAGCCTGACCTTCCGGCGATTCCCGCACCTGCAGCGTGAATGGCAGCTCCACCAGCACCACCTGGTCGCGGATCGTGAGCGCACCGCGGGCAAGATATTGATTCGGCCCTGTTTTGGAAAACGAATCAGCCACGAATTGCGCGCGCGGGAACTTGCTTGTGTCGAACCAGTCGGCTGATTTCGCCTGTCCGTCGCGGTCGCCGCTGCCCGTCTCGATACTGGTAATGTCGATCCAGATATCGGCATAGGCCTCGTCCAGTTTTGATTGGTCGAAAATAATCTTCCCACCGAAATTCTTGAACCCGCCTTCGAATTTTTCGCCCGATTGCGTGGCCTCGAACCTGATTGAACTTGCGCCCATATCGATCAACCATGTGTCGCTGTCATCCAGTGCCTGTATGCTGCGCTTTAGCTCTTCATCGCGGACTTCTTTCCCTGAACTCTCATCGGTGATGCTATTGGCTTCGCTTTTTCCGTCATCACGCAGCAATCCGATAGCCACCGGCGACGTCCACAAAAAACCCGCGACCAACACAAATAAAACACCCCAGTACAAACCGACCTTCCGGCTGGTCATGCGCTGCAGCGTTTCATCCTTGTCGATGAAATGATGTTTGAACGCGCCCGCGAAATGCAGCACGAGCAAGGCGAGAATTGTCCACGCTACAAAACCGTGAACATTGCGCGTGAATTCAAAAATAGCTTCGTTCTTCGGCACAATTGCGGGTAAAGAGAACAACCCGAAAAATTCCGCCGGGAATCCGCCCGCCGACGACATGATCCAGCCCGACAGCGGCATCAGGAAAATGCACGCGTACAATGCAAAATGTACGATTTTCGCGAGCGTATCTTCCCACGTTTTATGGGTCGGCAGCGGCCCAGGGCGCGGGGAAATCTGCCGCCAGAGCACCCTGCCGATCATCAAAACGAGAATAAGAATCCCGAAGGATTTATGCAGCGCGTAAACCCAGAACTTGTCCGGGCCGGGCGGAATGCCCACCATCGCGAACCCCACCGACAACAACCACAAAATCAAAATCGCCAGGATCCAGTGAAAACCCTTGGCGATCAGACCGAAATTATTGCGCGTGTTCTTGAATTGCACGGGCGGAATGCCTTAATTATTTCCGACGCTTTTATCTTCGCCATAGGCTTCAACCTCGATGATGATGTCGACTTCATCGCTCACCATCGGGATGCCGCCCTTCATGCCGAAATCCGAGCGCTTGATTTTTCCGCTCGCGGAAAAGCCTGTCGCGTTAATGCCCTTCATCGGATGCTTGCCCATATTGTTTTGCTGCACGGCCAACGTCACCGGCTTCGTCACGCCGAGCAACGTCAGGTCGCCCGTGATGTTGGCTGTTTTATCGCCGGTCTTCTCGATGCCGGTGCTCTTGAACGTCATGGTCGGAAATTGTTCGACATCGAAGAAATCCTTGCTCTTCATATGCTCGTTCCATTTTTGATCATCGAGATCTAACGACGCCGTCTGGATCGTCACGTCGGCATTCGATTTCGTCGGGTCTGCTTCATCGTAATTGATCTCGCCCGTGTAATCCGTGAACTTGCCGTAGGAATGGCTGAAACCCATATGGTTGACCTTGAAAATGATCTGCGTGTGCGGCTTGTCGAGGACGAATTTTTCAGCCGACGCGGGACCGGCAAAACCGATAATCGCAACACCAAGCAAAGCGGGAATAAAACGCATGATCTGTCTCCTTCATGGGGGTAAAACCTTAAGAAGAGATATTAGGACATTCACCCTCAAGATCAATGGGGATCAATAGGGACCGTAATAAAGCCGGTACATTTCAATCATCCCGTATGCGCCCATGGCGGCGCAGGCCCAGTTTATAATTCCATATTGCCACCACAGGCTTTTATCCTCCAGCAATTCATAACGCTTACGGTGACGCAGCAGGAAAGAGAGCAACATCTGCCCGAAGATGAAGCCCAGCACAAAACCGATTGCACCCATGACATAGATCATGCATTTATTTTCCTCTATGCTGTAAAAAAATCAAGGTCGCTTAAACTCCATGCCGCTTCTTCATATCGCCATACTCGCGCTCGTCCAGGGTATCACCGAATTCCTGCCCATCAGCTCCAGCGGCCATTTGCTGCTCACCCATGCCGTGCTCGAAGGCGGCAAGGTCGACGGCGCCTGGGAAGAAGATTTAATCCTGGACCTTGCCGTGCATGTCGGCTCGCTCCTCGCGGTGCTTTTATATTTCAGGAAAGACGTTTTGAAAATGCTGGCGGGCGTACCGAAACTTCTCACTGGAAATATTTCCGATTCCGGTGCGCGCTTCGATCTTTACCTGATCGTCGCCTCCATCCCCGCTCTCACCGCCGGATTTTTGCTGCATAAAACCCAGCCCGATTTCCTGCGCTCGGTTGAAATCGTCGCCTGGTGCACGTTGCTCTACGGGATTTTACTTTGGGTCGTCGATTCCCGCGCGCCGGTGCGCAAAACAATTCAGGACATGAGTCTCAAAGACGCCGTTCTCATCGGCTGCGCGCAGGCGCTCGCGCTTATTCCCGGCACCTCACGCTCCGGCATCACCATGACCGCCGGTCGCGCGCTCGGCCTCAACCGCCCCGAAGCCGCGCATTTTTCCTTCCTGCTCTCCATCATCGCCACTTCGGCGGCAGGCGCTATCGGTGCACTCGACCTTCTTAATAAAGGCAGCATAGCCATGACGCTGGACGCCGCCGTAGCCGTGAGCTTTTCTTTTGTCGCTTCGCTGACGACCATCGCGTTCCTGATGAAATGGCTGCGCACATGGACCTTCACGCCCTTCGCGATCTATCGCATCGCGCTCGGCCTGCTCTTGCTCGGCTTGATTTATTCGGGAACGCTTGACGACGCGATGGCGAGCATCAACTTCGTCTCGCCATAAAGCCTTTCATCGACTGCAGAAATTCCGGGCGGCAAGGCTGCAGCAAAATCTTTTTCAGCCTCGATGACGCACATCGCATCCGCCACCAGCCACCCGCCCTGCTGCAATGACTCCAGCGCCTGAGGTATCAAATTTTCCCGGTAAGGGGGATCGAGAAAAACGAGAGTCCGTGCCGGAATTCCAGGCGGTCTCGGCCCCATCTTCGTCGCATCGCGAAAAATAAACTCCGCCTCGCTACCGATTTTAAGAGCTTCAGCATTTTCTTTGGCTAAATCGAACGACGCGCGGCTGTTATCAACAAATACACAATGTGCAGCGCCCTGGCTAAGCGCCTCGATCCCGAGCGCGCCCGTGCCGCAGAAACAATCCATCGCCAGCGCATCATCCAGAACGCCCCGGCTCCGCAACATATTGAATATCGCGCCGCGCAGCTTGTCACTCGTCGGCCTGATAGCATCATCTTTCGGCGCCTTCAGAATTCTGCTGCCGTATTTTCCCCCAACAATTCTCATTCCTTGCTCTTGAAATATCCGGCGAGCTGCTCCTGCAGCACTTTTGGCTTCACCTCCAGCACCGCGCCCTTCGGCAAATCGCCCAGACTGAACGGCCCGTACGCCGTGCGGATCAACCTGTTCACGCGCAGCCCCAGCGCCTCCATCACCTTCCGCACCTCGCGGTTCTTTCCTTCCGTCAGCACGATATCAATCCACGCATTCGCGCCGGTCTGTTTCTCCAGCCGCGCCTCAATCGACTTATAATGAAACCCTTCGATCGTGATGCCCTTCTCCAGCGCCTGTAATCTTCCTTCATCGACGCGTCCATGCACCCGCGCCTTGTAGCGCCGCCGCCATCCCGTCGCAGGCAATTCCAGATGCCGCGCCAGCCCGCCGTCATTCGTCAGCAGCAATAAACCTTCCGTGCTTAAATCCAGACGGCCCACGCTCACCACACGCCCCAGCTCCGGCGGGAGCGATCCAAAAACCGTCGGCCGGTCACGCTCGTCCTTCGCACTCGTCACCAGCCCTTCCGGCTTGTGATACATATAAAGCCGCGTCTTTTCCGCAGCCCTGAGCGGTTTACCATCGACGATAATCTCGTCGCCCTCACCCACTGTCACCGCAGGCGTTTTCAGCACTTCGCCGTTGATACGCACGCGCCCCTCAAGAATCCAGCGCTCGGCGTCGCGCCGCGAACACAATCCCGCCCGCGCCATCACCTTTGCTATTCGCTCGCCTTTATGCCCGTTTTGTGTAGAGTCTACCGTCATGAATGCAGACACTAAAGCAATGGAACTGGCATTGGAAGAAGCCAGACGCGCCGCCGCGCGGGACGAAGTCCCCATCGGTGCCGTGCTGGTAGATATCGCAACCGGCGAAATCGCCGCCGCCAACGGCAACCGCACGTTAGAGCTGAAAGACCCGACCGCCCACGCTGAAATCCTCGTTATCCGGCAAATCTGCAACGAGGAAAACGCCCAGCGCATCCCCGAATATGATCTCTACGTCACGCTCGAACCCTGCGCCATGTGCGCGGCAGCCATCAGCTTTGCCCGCATCCGCCGCGTCGTTTTCGGCGCATTAGATCCCAAGGGCGGCGGTGTTATGCACGGCGGCAAATTCTACGAGCAGCCCACCTGCCACCACCGGCCTGAGGCCCTTCACCTCGACGCCCCCGCCGCCGGACAGATTTTGAAAGATTATTTCAAAACGAAGCGCTAATACTTTCCATTAATTGTATTTTCCGAAATAAATTGACATTTTTTATAACAAAGCATACAACTTTTGGGTCTTTTAGCCTCAAGAGGATTAAATGCCTTACGAATACGATCCGAGAAAAACCCGCGTAATCGATAAGATTTACGAGAACCTGCGCAAGCAGCTGGAGTTGCAGGCTGCCGGTCATCTGGGCAGGCTGGGCGCCTTTAATCCCTGGAACAGGTTCCTCAGCATAACGCAGCACCAGGAGGGCGGAGGACTATCAGCCCATCTGGCATTCCGCATCTATGACGGACATACATCGATTTTCTCCAGGGAGAAATCCGGGCAAAGATTCGTGATAACTGCAATCCCCGAAACGGTAGGAGAAGATCTCAGGGAAGTTAAATATAACATCGCCGCCGAGAGCCGTTACTACTACATAAAATCCCGTGATGGATTACAGATCAAAAGCAAACAGATAAAAAAAGTCGAAAAGATGGTAAGCGCAGGCGAAGTCCTGGAATATTTCCTTCTTCGCTTGCGCGAACATCAGATTGCCGCTGACACGGCAAGGAATATTGCTGGTGCCTGGGCCGGTATCGGTGTTCTGAGCGGTGTTCTGAGCGTCGCGTTTTTAATGTCGGACGGCAGCAAACATGAGCCGCGCAAACATGTGAAACCTGAAACAACCGAGCAGCGCACTAAACCCGCGCCACTGCCAGCGCCCGCTTCGCCAGCACCTGCGCCCCTTCCATCGGATGAGCAGAAAACAATCACACAGCCATCTGAGGCTGACACCGAACGGGGACCTTTAGGCCCCAGCCCTCAATAGCCCTAGCCTTTAATCGCTCTGAAGCCGATATCCCTGCGGCAGAATCCATCCGGCCAGTCGATCTTGTCCACCGCGCGGTAAGCTTGCGCCTGCGCCTCGGCCACTGTATTCCCGAGAGCCGTTACGCCTAACACGCGCCCGCCCGTACTGACGACTTTTCCGCCCGCGCCGCGTGCCGTGCCTGCGTGAAACACGTAAACGCCCGGCACATGGCCCGCATGCTGCAGCCCGCGAATGACGGTGTTCTTTTTATATTCGCCCGGATAACCCTTCGCCGCCATCACGACACAGAGCGCAGGCTTCGCCAGCCACGCGATATCGTCGCTCACCTGATGCAGGCGCCCTTCCGCCGCCGCGCGCAGCATCTCGAGCACATCGCCCTTCAGACGCGCCATCAGCGTCTGGCATTCCGGGTCGCCGAAGCGCACGTTATATTCCAGCAAAATCGGCTCGCCCTTCACGACCATAATCCCCGCGAACAGCACACCCGTAAACGGGCAACCCTCGCGCGCCATGGCTTCAATCGTCGGCTTGATCAGGCGCGTTAAAATCTTTTCTTCCAGTTCCGGCGTCATCAAATGCGCAGGAGAATAAGCGCCCATGCCGCCCGTGTTCGGCCCCATATCATCGTCGAACGCGCGCTTATGATCCTGTGCCGAACTGAGCGGCAGCATCGTCTTGCCGTCCGCCAGCGCGAAATAACTTAACTCCTCGCCATCTAAAAATTGCTCAACGACAATCTCGCGGCCCGCCGTGCCGAACGATTTGCCGGATAACATATCCTTCGCCGCCTCCAGCGCTTCCTTCTCGGTCGTCGCGATGATGACGCCTTTGCCCGCAGCTAACCCGTCGGTTTTAACCACAATTGGCACGCCGTTCTTTTTAATGAAATCGCGCGCCTTGTCGAAGTCAGTGAAACGTCCGTACGCCGCCGTCGGAATGTTGTACTTCGCGCACAAATCTTTCATGAAGGCCTTTGAGCCCTCTAATCTGGCTGCAGCTTTGCTGCAACCGAACACCGGAACCTTGAGGAGGCGTATCGCATCGGCCAGTCCCGCCACCAGCGGGCCTTCCGGCCCGACGACGACGAAATTGATTTTGTTTTCCTTTATGAAATTGACGATGCCGTTGATATCCTCGGCATTGATATGCACGCATTCAGCCAGCGACTCAATCCCGGCATTCCCCGGCGCGCAATAAAGCTCGTCGCAATATTTTGATTGCGAAATCGCCCATGCCAGCGCGTGTTCGCGGCCGCCGGAGCCGACAATAAGAACTTTCATGACCTGATTTTTAAACTATTCTTCAAGAGATACAAGACTGGCGTTCCCGCCTGCTGCTGTCGTATTGACGGTAATGACCTTTTCCTGAGCAAAACGGGCAAGATAATGCGGCCCGCCTGCCTTCGGCCCCGTTCCCGACAGGCCCTGCCCGCCGAAAGGCTGGGTACCGACCACCGCGCCGGTGATGCCGCGGTTGATGTAGGCGTTCCCCGCCTGGACCCGGCTCGCGACATAATCCTGAAACGTATCGATCCGGCTGTGGACACCAAGAGTGAGACCAAAACCCTTGTCGTTCAGATCGTCGATCAGATCATCGATCTTGCTGCGCTCATACCGCACGACATGCAGCACCGGACCAAAAACTTCCTCGCTCAACCCGTGCAGATTTTGCAGCTCGAACGCGCATGGCGCGAAATAATATCCCTGGTTTTTAAGGCGGGAGTCCATCGGCGTTTCATGAATGAGCCTCCCGAAACCTCTTAAGTGCTCCCGGTGCAGCACGAGCTTTCCATGCGCTTCCTCGTCGATAACTGGCCCGAGGTCCGACGAAATCTGCGCCGGATCGCCGATCTTCATTTCCCTGATCGCGCCTTCAAGCATATTGATGATTTTATCCGTGCATTCGTTCTGCAGACATAAAATACGAAGCGCCGAGCAGCGCTGCCCCGCCGTGCCGAACGCCGAGAGCAGCACATCGTCAATCACCTGTTCCGGCAGCGCCGACGAATCCACGATCATCGCGTTCATGCCGCCGGTTTCGGCGATAAACGGCACGATCGGCCCGCGCTTCGCCGCCAGCGTCTGATTGATTTTCCACGCGACATCGGTCGAACCCGTGAACGCGACGCCCGCAACATCTTTATGCTCCACCAGTGCCGCACCCACCTCGCCGCCGCCGGGAACAAAATTGATCACATTCGTCGGAATTCCCGCCTTGTGCATCAGCCGCACGGCATACATCGCGATCAAGGGCGTTTGTTCCGCCGGTTTCGCGATCACCGTATTTCCGGCCATCAGCGCCGCCATGATCTGACCCGAGAAAATCGCCAGCGGAAAATTCCATGGACTGATACAGACAAAAACCCCGCGCCCCTCAAGCCGCAGCACATTGCTTTCCCCTGTCGGCCCCGGCATGGATACATCGGCGAAATCCGCACGGCCCCTGTTCGCGTAATAACGCGAAAAATCCACGGCCTCCCGCACTTCGGCCAGCGCGTCAGGCAGGGTCTTGCCCGCCTCGCGCACGCAAAGATTCATTAATTCCTCGCGGTGCGATTCCAGCAGATGCGCATAACGCTCCAGGCATTTCGCACGCTCACTCGCGGGTGTCATCGACCAGTTCCTGAACGCTTCACCCGCAACGCGCATCGCTTTTTCCACGAGCGATACATTGCTCATCCACGCCTGCCCGACAACATCGGAAAGCTGCGCGGGATTTTTGATTTCCTGCTGCGTGCGCTCGCGGTATCCTTGCCCGCCAATCAGCGGAAACGCTTCATACGGCTTCACAAAACCTTTAAATTCGCGCTGCAGATCCGCGAGCGTTGCCGCGTCATTGAGATCCAGCCCTTCCGAATTGACGCGGCCCTGCGGCTTTTCATCCATATAAAGGTCACGCGGCAGCGGAATATGCGCATGGCGCTTGTCCGCGCGGCGCCGCACTTTTTCCACCGGGTCGTCCACAATGCTGTCCACCGGTTCATCCGCGCTCACCAGCTGGTTCACGAAAGACGTATTCGCCCCGTTCTCCAGCAACCTGCGCACAAGATACGCCAGCAAATCTTCCTGCGATCCCACCGGCGCGTAAACACTGACCTCCGCCGCTTTGTCGCGCAGCAAAATGTTATAAAGCGATTCACCCATGCCATATAGGCGCTGGAACTCAAAGGGCGCGTTCGCATCCTCCGCGATCTCCATCACTGCCGCCGCGGTCGCCGCGTTATGCGTGCCGAACATCGGGAAAATATGATCCTTGGCGTTCACCATTTTCTGCGCGCAGGTGAGATACGAAAGATCCGTATTCGCCTTGGCGGTAAAAACCGGATAATCCCGCAATCCCGCCACTTGCGCGCGCTTGATCTCGGTATCCCAATATGCGCCCTTCACCAGCCGCACCTGCAACTGGCGGCGGTGAGTCTTGGCCATCGCGATGATTTCATCCACCAGTGGCGACGCCCGCTTCTGATAAGCCTGCACGGCAAGGCCGAAACCTTCCCAGCCGTTGAATCCCTGGTCGCGCAGCACGCCACGTATGATCTCCAGCGAAATTTCCAGCCGGTCGACTTCTTCCGCATCCACCGTCAGCGGCACATCACGCGCCGCCGCCAGCCTGCACAATTCCACCAGCCGCTCGATCAACGCAGGCACACAGCGCTCTTTTTGTGCAAATGAATAACGCGGATGCAGCGCCGATAACTTCACCGATATGCCCGGCATTTTTTCGCCGGACGGTTTTTTGCGCTCGCCGATATAACGAATAGCCTCGGCATAGGCGCTGAAATAGCGGTCCGCATCCAGCGCCGTGCGCGCACCCTCGCCCAGCATGTCATACGACATGCGGTAGCCTTTTTGATTGTATGGAATCGCGTGCTGCACTGCGTCCTCGATATCGGTGCCGAGCACGAACTGCTTGCTCATAATGCGCATCGCCTTGGCCATGGCGGTGTGAACGACCGGCTCGCTGATCAGGGACAGCGCACTGTCCATCGTGCGGCTGCTCACCAGCAAACCCAACCCCGCCGCGCGCACGACCCAGTCACCCGATCCCCCGCTGCCGGACCATCCCGTGCTGCTGATCTTGTCGCGGATCAACGCCCGCGCCGTCGCCTTATCAGGAATGCGCAGCAACGCCTCGGCCAGCGTCATCAGCGCAAGACCCTCATCGGTCGAGAGCGAATATTCCTGCAGGAAGGTTTCAAGCTGCCCGGCGGGCACTTTTTCATTCCGCATCAGCTGCACCAGCGTGGCGGCGCGGTCTTCGATTCTGTGCGTGCGCTGGCGCGGCCAGGGCAACTCCCTCAGCAGCGCATCGGCTGTTTTCGTTTCATCGGCATATAAATAGGCCGCGAGGTTAGAAGACATATTATCCCTGTTGTCAGAGCCAGACTGGAATCATATCATCAAACTATGCCCGAAGCCGAAGCAATCAAATCGAATGTCCCCGAGTTTTCTGTTTCCGAACTCGCTTTCTCGCTGAAAAGAACGCTCGAGGAACAATATGCCCGCATCCGTGTGCGCGGCGAGTTGTCCCGCATTAAAATCCATACATCCGGCCACCTTTATACCGACCTGAAAGACGCCGACGCCGTCATCAATGCCGTTTGCTGGAAGGGCACAGTTTCCAAATTATCTGTAAAACCCGAGGAAGGCCTCGAAGTCATATGCACGGGCCGCATCTCGACTTACCCCGCCCGCTCGAACTACCAGCTCATTATCGAATCCATGGAACTGGCGGGCGAAGGCGCGCTTCTGAAAATGCTGGAACAGCGCCGTAAAAAACTGGCCGCCGAAGGCCTGTTCGACCCGGCACGCAAAAAACCGCTTCCTTTCCTCCCTGAAATCATCGGCGTCGTTACATCACCCACCGGCGCCGTAATCCGCGACATCTTGCACAGATTGGAAGACCGCTTTCCCCGCCACGTCCTTGTCTGGCCTGTTCTCGTTCAGGGTCCGGGCGCAGCGGAACAAATCGCGGCCGCCATCGACGGCTTTCAGAATTTCTCACCGCACCCTGATTTGCTCATCGTCGCACGCGGCGGCGGCTCGCTCGAAGACCTGATGGCCTTCAATGAGGAGGTTGTCGTCAGGGCTGCAGCAAATTCCAAAATCCCGCTGATCTCCGCTGTCGGCCATGAAACCGACACGACATTGATTGATTACGCCGCCGACTTACGTGCGCCAACACCGACCGGCGCGGCGGAAATGGCCGTTCCCGTGCGCGCGCAATTACAGGCACAGATCATGGATGACGGCCAGCGTCTTTATTCCGGCCTCACGCGCCTTGCTTCCGAACTGCAGCATAAGCTTGAGGCGAAATCACGCGGCCTGGGCGACCCAACCCGCCTTCTCGAGGTCAAAACCCAGCGCCTCGATCACGCCGCCGATAAATTGCCGCGCCTTTTCACCTTCCTCGACCACACGCAGAAAATTTTCGACCGCTGGAGCGAACATTTATCCGCCCTTGCCCCCAAAATCACGCGCGACTGGGAAAAACGCGTCGATTACGCCGGTAAAATGCTCGAGGCCTATTCCTTTGAAAACGTTCTCCAGCGGGGTTTTGCCGTGGTACGAGGTGCCGACGGTCATGTAATTACTGATGCTACCCAGATAAAATCGGGCCAGGAACTGGACATCCAGTTTAAAGATAAAAAACACATAAAAACGAAAACTATATAGCCGTCATTGCGAGGAGCGAATGCGACGAAGCAATCCATTTTTTCTGGATTGCTTCGCTAACGCTCGCAATGAAGTGAAATTATTCCTGGAATTTTTCCGACATGATGCCGCTCGCGGCGAAGGAATCCAGAATACGCCCCGCCAGCTCATTCAGCCGCCGCGCATGCCGCAATGAACGCTCTACCACATCCACCGCCTCCTCGAGCTCCATGTGCGGCTCGAGATTCACATACTCCGGGTTACTCTTGATACGCGCGTAAAAATGCACGAGTTCGCTCGACAAACGCGGACCCAGCGCATCAACCTTGTCTGTATTGCGGTCGAAAACCGAGCGCGCCAGCGCCGGCTGGCGCTGCACGATATCGCCCGTCTTTTTGTATTTCGGCTGGCGGTCTGCGTCTTTCATGCTTTTCAGCATTTCCTCATAAACCGCGAGATAAGCCTCGATCTTCGCCTTGTTGGCTTTCAGCTCCGAATCCAGCATCACCGCGACAACTTCGCGTTCCTGGTCGCGCAGTTTTCTTTCCTTCGTCATCATCGCGATATTGTCGTTCTGCGCATCGACCACCTTCTGGAATCCGCGCATGATGATGATGCTCAGGAACGTGAATGCACCGATGATGCAGAGGAATAAAATAAAACCAAAGCTCAGCATCAATGTGCCGTCCGAACTACCACCGCCCGAACTCGTGCCTGTTGGTATCCATATCCCTAAACCTTTATCCTGCGCGCGCGTTTCCGCCTGGATATACGCATCTTCGAAAACCGACCCGTAAACCGCCGTGCGGTCGGCGGTCGCATATCCCTGCTGCAGCATATAAAGGCTTAAATCGAGATCGTCGGCATTGACGCATTGCGCCCGCACATCGCTCCCGCTGCGTGCCTTCAACTCGCACGATATTTTTCTGCCGGCGATAAGATTATCGAGCGTCGTGCGCGCCTTGAGCTTGATGGCCGGATCCGCGGCTTCCACGGCCTCGATACCCCAGAGCTGAACCGGGGTTTGCCCGGCAAGCAGGGTTGTCGCGCTGACAGCGCGCGCCTGGGTTTCGAATGTCTTTTTTGCATCAGTGGGTGCGGCGGCGGCAGGCGCAGACTCAGTCGCCGGGCTTTCAGTCTGCGCGGCAACCGGCGCAGCAAAACCCGCCCCCATCATGAACAGGGCAAGAATAAGGCACACCATCCGGGCGTTTTTTTGTGATTTCTTCATCCGGATACAATTCTACCACCAAAATTCTAAAAAATCCTTCCCCCCTCAGCCAAAACCTTAACAATTCTGCTAGAATTAAGGTAATCTGCGGCTTTAAGGTAAAGCGCATGCGCTATGAATTGAAAAACCTGATGGAAAAACTGGGCGTCAACCGGGTCTTGGCCCCTTACGAAACGCAGCCATGGCTCCATTATGATGCCTCCCGGGGCATATCCTGCAGCGCCGAGGTCCGTATGGGCCCGGATTCGCAGGACATTGAATCCGAAATCCAGATGCTCAAAGACGCGCCCGATGAAAACGGCAAAACCGTGGAACAGGTGATGCTCATGAAAATGCTGCCCGGCGGCGGCGCAGGGCTGTGGTCGCCTGTCGAGCTGCGGGTTCGGGGCGAGGACTACGTCAATAAAATCTACGACTGGGAAGGCAAGGGCTGTAATTTTTTCCGCGCCTGCATCCAGGCCATCCAGATGGGCGACCTGCCCGACATCGATGCGCTGATCGAACAGGAACTCGGCGATGACGATGACTGGGGCGGAGGCAAGCGCGGCAAGATCGGCCGTAAGTCACCGAAAATCAAGCCTGCACAATTGCTTGGCATCAAGCGCGGCTTTTAAGTTTATAGATTAAAAATTTACTGCTGAACGATCGTGAGACCGAAACGCGGGGCGAGATCTTTCAATCCTTCCGAGACGAATTCCGCCACCGGCGTGAAATGCCATTTCGGTCCTTCGCGGTTTAATGTCGCGACGATCATGCCGGTTTCCATTTTGTCTTCCAGATCATGGGAAAATTCGTACCGCACCAGCTCCACATTGCTTTTTTCATTCGCTATGCGGAGATAGGCGTTGCGTACCATGCCCATATTCTGCTGCTTTTCACGGCCTCTATAAATGGTCAGCACAAAAACGATTTTCATGATATCGAACGGCACGCTGTGCAGGTCGATCAGCATGACTTCGTCATCGCCGTCGCCCGCGCCGGTGCGGCTGTCGCCGCCATGCCGCACGCCGCCTTCAAGGGTCACGGGCTGATTGTAAAAAACAAAATCCTCGTCGACGCGCGTCTTTCCGTGCTTATCGAGCATAAACAGGCTGACATCCAGGTCCAGCGCCTCGGCATTGAAAACATTCAAATCCCACCCCACGCCGACCAGCATCTTGTGCAATGTCGGATCCTTGACCGTAAGATTGACGTCGTCGCCGACCCTGGCCTTGCCGTCGGTCAGTTCGACTTCTTTACCTTCATACGCTGTATCGAGAATATCCGGCATTATGAACTACCCCTTTTTCTTGCCATCTGCCCATTCTAACCCGAAACCGAAAGCCCGGTCCATTTCCGCGTGGCCGGGGAAATATTCGGTGTAATTCGTCAGTTTTATACCGTTGCGTACATTTTCAAGCCCACCCACCGCGCAAACCGCCAGCGCATCGTTATGCGCTCCCAGCGCAACCACTAGGTCTTCCTCGCCCGGCACATCCAGGATAATTTTCGGGTTGATTTCGGCCCAGTTCGGCGCGCCGCTATAGATATAGAAATAAACAAGGATGCGTTTGATCTTGTCCCAGTGCGCGCCGTTGATCTGCACATATTCGTCGTAACCCTTGGCTTCGCCGGTGCGCTCGTCGCCCGACAGCGCCATGTAAGGCGGCTGTTCGAAATCGCCGAACTTTTCGCCGAAGGCCTGCACGGCCCCGCGCGTGCCGTCCTGTAATTCATAAAGGCAACCGACATCGAGGTCGACGCCGATCTTCAGCGCTTTTTTTGCGGCCTTGCTGAACAATCCCGATTTCTTGGTGGCGATATTCTCCCACGCCGCACCGACCAGGATATATTTGAACCCGCCCTCGCCGGGCGTGATCGCCAGGCTCTCTCCCGGTTTGCGCAAGTGCGTGCTGTTGTCAGGGTCGTAACTTTTCTCTTTTACGCCCGCCGCGCCCAGCGCATCGCCATGGCCCGAGAATTTCGCGCGGTCGCGGTTCGCTTCTATCAGGGAATCAAAAGATGTTTTACGGTCTCTCGTCATGCGCCCCTAATCCTATCATTTCAGACAGGTCTTTTAAATTTGTTTCTAAGTCTCTCGATGTCCTCCCGGCAGCAGCACCCCTCAAGATGATCGTTTACCATCCCCATCGCCTGCATATGCGCATACATCGTCGTCGGCCCGACGAAATTGAACCCGCGCTTTCGCAGGTCTTTCGACAGGGCTTTTGACTCCTCGGTCACAGGCATCGCTTTCATGGTCTTGTAATCCAGACGCTTGGGACGCTTTGATGGTTCCGGCTCGAACCGCCAGAAATAGGCACCAAGCGATCCGAACTCATCGATAATTTGAATGGTCTTCTGCGCATTATTGACCGCCGCCTCGATCTTGCCACGGTGACGGATAATCCCCGCATCCTTCACCAGCCGCTCGACATCGCTCTTTTTAAACTTCGCGACTTTCACAAAATCAAAACCGGCGAACGCCTTCCTGAAATTGTCGCGGCGCTTCAAAATCGTGAACCACGACAACCCCGCCTGGAATCCTTCAAGGCAGATTTTCTCATACAGCCGGATATCATCCTTAACCGGTCTGCCCCATTCCTCGTCATGATACCGCTGGTACATCGGGTCACCCCCATGCCACCAGCAGCGCATCTTCCCGTCCGTCCCCTTGATCAGCCCGTCTGTCGTTTTCATGCAACAAACATAGGCAAATAGCCGCCCTCAATCCATGGCTTTGCCCGTATTGACTTATGACAATTTTATGTCCTATGGTCTATCCATAATTAAAAAATCAGGGAAAGGTATATCCATGGCTCGCGGGAAAAAATCCGGAGGTTTCAACAAATGGAATGGGGCAAGCCGCGATGACATTGATAACGGGGGCATTGATCGTGCCTTAAGGGAAATGGCGGCGTTCGAACAATCCCGGCAAAAACCCATAGAGCATCGGCAACCTATAGAAAAAAGACAGCCGCCGTCGCAAATCGTAACCCCCACCCCATCCTTAAACGGAAATCCGCTGCAGAACCATTTTCTCACCCACGCATTCGCAAGTGCAGGATATGTGAACTGGGTCGGTGATCTGGTTAAACTTCCCTGGCTGTCGCAGCCAGGAAACGTAGAATGCGCGATCAGGGCCAAGAAAGAAGAGGATGGCTGGAAAATAACGCGCCACTCCCGCTTCATGGGGCAAGCCAGATGGCAAAAGCAGATAGAAACCGTATCTCGAGATATTGATCCGATCATAATCAAAAACGCCCTTGTAGCCTGGGCGGTTAAGGCAGGAGAGGAAATAAACACCTTCCGCCGGATGCCGGAGGATTTGTCTACAGGATCGGAACTCACCCTCACGAATAAGGAATGGCCTTACCTGACTCCTGTCTTTAAAAATGCTGGCAGGGTGTTGATGATCAAATACAAACAATATGAGATGTTATTCGATTATCATGATGATACTCCCTGCGCTCTGCTTGTTCGCCCCTCGCATGAAGAACGCCGCTGGGAAATCACTCGTCATCAGCTGTTGCGAGGAACATTACGACCCGAAGAACCGCGACTCTTGCCCGAGGGAATTCAGCATAGCCAGGTGCTGGATGCGGTTGTGAGTTGGTCCCGCGCCGCCAAAAACTGGAGCAAAGGAGAGTTCATAATTCCACACGATAAATTAAAAGAACTCTCTGCCATGCTGCTCGTAGATACGCGCATTACCCCAGATCAAACAGGAGAAGCTCTGAATCCGCCTTCGCGGTAATCTCGATATTTCCCTCGCCGGAAATTTCGACGCCGTCGCCCTGCCGGATTGTCTCACTGCCGAGCGTAATCTCTCCGCGCGCGATTTGTAAAAATCCATAGCGGTCTTTCGAAAATTCATACGAAATTTTTTCGCCCGCTTTCAAAACAGCAGTGAACAATTTCACATCCTGGTGAATGCTTACGACTGTATCATTGCCTTCCCGGTCGCCGACCAGCGTCCAGCCGTCCTGCGGTGCGACGGTAATCTGTTCATAACCCGGCGCAATCCCGCGCGTGTCCGGCCTGATCCAGATCTGCAGCAGGTGAACGGGATTGTCATTCGAAGGATTGAACTCCGAATGCGTGATGCCGCTGCCCGCCGACATTTTCTGAATCTCGCCGGGCTTGATCACCGCGCCTGTGCCGGTGCTGTCCTTGTGCGCCAGCTCGCCTTTTAGGATCACAGTAATAATCTCCATGTCGGAATGCGGGTGCGTCGGAAAGCCCGCGCCGGGAATAACAAAATCCTCGTTGATGACTCTCAAAGAACGAAACCCCATCCGCTCCGGGTCGCGGAAATCGCCGAATGAAAATGTGTGATAACTGTCCAGCCAGCCCGTTTTGGTGCGACCGCGTAAGTCGCGTTCATGAATTTTGAATGTCATGTAAAATCCCTTTCCCTTGTTGAAGATAAAAGAGAAATGGTGCGCGTTTAGCAAGAGTCAAAAGTATGAACAAATTGACAATTCTAAGTATGAATTAGTTTACGATTACGGCGTCAATCAGCTGTCCGATCGCTTGGAATTCACGGCTTGCGCGGTTATTGTCCTTATGCACTTTCGCCGTCATCGTCGCGCCCTGATAGGCTGAAATCAAAAGCCGCGCAAACTGCCTCGGCTCTATTTTTATCTTACCCTCCGCCGCCAGCGGCTTCAGATAACCCGCCAATTGGTTTTCCCATTGCAGGAAAATTCCCTTCAGTTGCTCGCGCATTTCCTCGTCACGGTCGGACAACTCCAGCGCAAAATTCCCGAGCAAACATCCACCCGCAAATTTCCACTGCGCATAGGCGTTGTAAGTTTCCTGCAGCCAGTCCAGCAGCCCCTGCTTCACATTCGGCGCCCGGCTCATATTTTTCTCCAGCGGCGCGAAAATCTGCTCCTTCGCGTATTTCTCCAGAACGTTCCGGCTGACCGCCTGCTTGCTTGGGAAGTAATGGAAGAACGCGCCCTTGCTCACCCCGGCGGCGCTGACCACGTCGTTCAGCGACGTCCCGTCATATCCGTGCCTCAAAATCAGGCGCTCGGCGGTGGCGATGATTTTCTTCTGGGTTGCTTGCTGGGCCATGGCTGCTCTCCTCGTCCCAATAGAATAGACCAACTGGTCGGACGGGCAAGAGCCCGCAGCAAATTGTCCTCTATAAACGCAAGGACTCTTCGCGTAATTCCGGGGGCCGCTTGCTTAAATTATAAAGATAATCGAAGTGCTCGCTCAGATGCGCGAGACCCAGCTCGACCAGCGGATTTTTAGCCTGCTCGTAAACCGCGAGCCTCAGGCGGTTTCTGTCCCAGCCGTCCGGCACGACAACTACGTCGGTATCGGCGATGATCACGCCGTCATCGAATTCGTCGTTTACGAAATGCAGCGATGCGCCCGTCTTTGTACCGCCATCTTTCGCGGCCCGATCAAGAATGTCCTTGGTCGGGGTTTTACCGCGGCAGCATGCCGGGTTTGCCGGATTGGTCACGGCTGGGTGAATGTTGATCGTCGGCATCAGATGTTGTGTACGCTCGAATCTTAGCATGAAGTGATCTGAGAGAATGACATCCGCATTCAATTTTTTCGCAAGTTCAACCAGTTCATTTTCAAAACGTAATTTTTCATCTTTTTTAAGTTCTTTATTACCGACGATTTTCCGGAACATGCTGGGATGCGAATGCACCATCTCTTTTAGCGGCTCACCGTTATATGTCGTATTTGTCGGTACAATCCATTGCTGATCCTGCTGCGGCAAAGCTGTATAATCATCCAGCTTGTCCTGGCCTACAACGTCGTCAACGGCAATGCCGACGATCTGAAATTGATCTCTGGCGATACCGTCTGCGTTGCTGACGGAAAGCAAATTCTCCAGCACACCTTTCAGGTAAACAGGCTGGCCTTCGATCAGGATATTTTTTCCAACGTTATCGTCCACACCGACATCGCGTATGGATGTGGCGATCATGACGCGCAGAGGACGGGTCGGCTCGACGTAATTTCTGCCGTAGAAATTAAATCCTTCGCGCAGTTTTGCAGCCGCTGTAAATGGAATGACTTTCATGATTATACTCTTTATCTATATCTTATGAAAATTGTTGATAGCACGTGCATGTTATTGAAAGCAATAAAAATAAATGGGTTTTGACAATGGCTGGCCCGGCATGGAATGGTCCCTTATGACATTGAAAACAGCTATTTATACGAATGAAGCACTTCTGGCTCATTATCCCGGCGACAGGCACCCGGAAACCCCCAAACGCCTGTCTTCTATCCTCGGGGCGATGAGAAAGGAATTTCCGGAAAACGTTTCAAAAAACGTCATATGGGTGACCGCGCGCAAGGGCACCGACGATGAAATCCTGCTCGGCCACACTAAAGAATATCTTGATGATCTCAAGGAAAAAGACCGGCAGCTCAAACCCGGTGACGTACCGATCCCCATCGACCCCGATACGCGCATGGGGTCTGGCTCGCTTGAATCGGTCAGTTACGGAGTCGGCGCCGCCTGCCAGGCCGTTGATGACATCATCGCCGGAAAATACCGCAACGCGTTTTGCGTGACACGACCACCTGGTCACCACGCGACAAAAAACTCTTCGCTGGGATTTTGTTTTTTCAGCAATCTCGCGATTGCCGCGCTTTATGCCCTGCAAAAAAAAGGTATTAGGAAAATCGCCATCGTCGATTTCGACGTACACCAGGGCAATGGAACAGAGGATATCGTCAAAGAAAACCCGGACATTCTTTTCTTTTCAGTTCATCAGGAGCCGCTTTGGCCTTACATGCATCATGAAGACAAAGGCCCTCACGGCACCATCAACAACATCGCCGTCCCCGTTAAAGCCGACCCGGCCATACATCATAAAATCTTCGACGAACGGATCATCCCCGCTCTTGTGGAATGGAAACCCGATTTTATATTTATCTCGGCTGGCTTTGACGCGCACCGTGACGACCCGCCCAAAGAAGTCCTGTTCAATGACGCCCCGGGACGCCAGATGTTGCTGGAAGAGGATTTCGACCTGATGACCTCAAAACTCATCACTCTCGCCGATAAATATTGCCAAGGCAGGCTGATTTCCGTGCTGGAAGGCGGCTACAACCTGGCCGTTCTTGCCAATTGTTGTGTCACCCATACCAAAATACTATCAAACCGATAAAATTTGATCGGTACGCAAAAACCCTATAAAACCATTTTAAATTTAAACGACTGGAAAAAAAACGATGGCAGCCTATCAATATATCTGCACCATGCACGGCCTGGGCAAAGCCTACGGCAACGGCAAGAAAGTCATCGAAAACATCACGCTCAGCTTCCTGCCCGGCGTGAAAATCGGCGTGCTCGGACCGAACGGCTCGGGTAAATCGACCCTGCTCCGCATCATGGCTGGCCGCGACAAGGAATTCACCGGCGACTACACGCTCGCCGATGGCGTGCGCGTCGGTTACCTGGAGCAGGAACCGCAGCTCGACAAAACCAAGAGCGTTCACGAAAACGTTTTGATGGGCCTCAAGGAAATCAAGGACATGGTCGACCGTTACAACGCGATCAGCGCCGAGATGGCAGAGCCCGATGCCGACTTCGAAAAACTGGGGAACGAAATGGGCGAACTCCAGGCAAAAATCGACGCTGTCGATGGCTGGGAACTCGACCGCACGATTGAAATCGCGATGGACGCGCTGCGCTGCCCGCCGGGCGATGCAAAAATCGACAATCTCTCGGGCGGTGAAAAACGCCGCGTCGCGCTTTGCAAATTGCTACTGGAACGTCCCGATCTCCTTCTGCTCGACGAACCGACGAACCACCTCGACGCCGAATCCGTCGCGTGGCTCCAGCGCTTCTTGTTAGACTACAAGGGCACGGTCATCATGATCACGCACGACCGTTACTTCCTCGACAACGTCACAGGCTGGATTTTAGAGCTCGACCGCGGCAAGGGCATCCCGTACGAAGGCAACTACACAGGTTATCTCAAAGCCAAAGCCAAGCGTATGGAACAGGAATCGAAAGAAGAAGCCGCGCGTCAGAAAACACTCGCCCGCGAGATGGAATGGATGGGCAAAACGCCCGAAGGCCGCCGCAAAAAATCCAAGGCGCGTATCGCGTCTTACGAAACATTACTCGCTGAATCGCAGACCAACACGCAGCGCAACGCGCAGATCGTCATCCCCGCACCGCCCCGCCTTGGCGAAAACGTCATCGAAGCAAAGGGCATTTCAAAAGGTTACGGCGATCATCTGCTCATCGACAATCTGTCCTTCCGCCTTCCGCCGGGTGGCGTGGTCGGCGTCATCGGCCCGAATGGCGCGGGTAAATCGACTCTCTTCCGCATGATCACCGGCACCGAAAAACCGGACAGCGGAACATTCACGGTTGGTGAATCCGTCAAGCTCGGCTATGTCGATCAGAGCCGCGACTCGCTCAATCCCGACAACAATGTCTGGCAGGAAATTTCCAACAGCGAAGACATCATCAAGCTCGGCAAGGTCGAAATGCCTTCCCGTGCTTACTGCTCCGCCTTTAACTTCCGCGGCCCCGATCAACAACAAAAAGTCGGCAATCTTTCCGGCGGTCAGCGTAACCGCGTCCATCTTGCGAAAATGCTCAAGACCGAAGCCAACGTCATCCTGCTCGATGAACCGACCAACGACCTCGACACCGAAACGCTCTCGGCGCTTGAAGAGGCCATCGAAAACTTCCCCGGCTGCGCGGTTATCATCTCCCACGACCGCTGGTTCCTCGACCGCCTGGCCACCCACATCCTGGCCTTCGAAGGCGACTCGCATGTCGAATGGTTCGAGGGCAACTATGAAGATTACGAGGCCGACCGTAAACGCCGCCTCGGGATTGCCGCCGACCAGCCCCACCGCATTAAATACAAGCCTCTCCGGCGTGCGGGCTAAAAAGTTACTTAATTCAATAATTTCAATAGCTTAAGCAAAAAACCTGTCGCAGCGCGAGGTCGCGGCGGCGAACATTATTATTTAATTTCAATAACTTAGACACAATATGCGCTCAGGCATTAAAAGATGTTACAATATAAAAACTGAGACAAAATTTACTAAAATTTTAAGTATTCCGGCGGTAAAATATAGGTAGTGGTGGATCTTAGTGAACGGCGTTAAAGCGAAGACAGTTCTTGGCATCTTGTTGCTGCCGCGGATCATTCCGCGTGCCAAGGCACTTTTCGCGTCCGGTTTCGGCTATATCGCGTTTTTGATGGCCACCATTTACGGCGCCGTGCGCCTTCTGCCGCCCAATCACCCTTACCTCAATCCATCCAATATCGGCCGCTTCGGAATCCGTCACGCCATCGGCGAAGCTGCCAACAATCTGGTGCTCAGAAAACAAAACGCCGACCAGGTTTTCATTTTCTTTGCACTGCTGGCTGGTGTGATCATCCTGCTCATTCAGCTCGTTATGATCATATACATCTTCATAATCCAGCCCGCTTTCGCAGGCTCGATATTCCTCACGCAGAATCCGCCCAGTGGCGGCCCCGTCACCGATATGGCCTTCGTCGTGCTCGACCAGGTTTTCGGAATTCCAGATCTTTTCTGCACGGAAGCTGGCGCCTGCCCACCGATCAACGGCCAATTACCGTGGCCGTTCCACACAGCCTTCCATGAGTTGCTGAGATTCTATTCTCTCGGCCTGCTCATCGTCGGCGTCGTCATCTTCCTGTACTACGTGCTGATTGTCGTCGGCGAGACCGCCACCACCGGTCATCCCTTCGGCCAGCGCTTTCAGAACGCATGGGTGCCCGTCCGCCTTGTCGTTGCGCTCGGTCTTCTGTTGCCGATCAACTATGGCCTCAACAGCGGACAGTACATCGTGCTCTACGCCGCGAAGTTCGGCTCCGGTTTTGCAACCAACGGCTGGATTCAGTTCAACGACACGCTGCAGGCTGGAATGGGTGCTGGCTTCAACCCGACGGGTGAGCGCGAAAGTCTTCTCGCAAAACCGAGCCCGCCAAGTTTGATGCCGATCATCCAGGCCATGTCCCTCGTTCACGCCTGCGCCTATGCACACTGGAAGCTAGATCCAAACTATCAGGGCGCCCCGCCGCCGTCAGGAGGTTTTTATATCAGGCCTTATCTCGTCAAACAGCCGCAGGACTGGATGCCGAATCCTTTGCCGCGAATGGAGCTTCAGGCCGGAACGAGCTATGAAGCCGCGCTGAATTTCTACAACAACAGTGACATCGTCATCCGCTTCGGCCGTTACGACCCCAATAACACCAGCTACGACAAGGAAAAAGGCCAGGTCGGAAAATATTGCGGCGATATCCGTATTCCGATCACCTATATAAGACCGACTAACGGCCCCCCAATGCCGGGCGGCGCCGACATGATTCAGGAGTTTTATTTCAACCTGGTCAAGGCCATGTGGTTCACGGACGGCACGCTCATGGTCGATCTCGCGCACCGTTACATGGAATTCGCGATCAACAGGGAGCCTCACCTGCAATGCGCCATCGGGTGCGGGCATGGATCGCTTCCCATTTGCGCTGTAGGGCCGATAACCTGCAATGATACGCAAGTCACTGCCCAGGGCCGTCAGACTTTGCTTGGCGTCTACAAGCCTCAGTACGAAGCCGAAATAGACTGGGCATGGATGGTCTACAACACCAACAACCAGGATATCCAGATGCGGCTCGATATTCTCGATCGCGGCTGGGCGGGCGCCGGAATCTGGTACAACAAGATCGCCGAGATCAACGGCGTTTTCTCTACATCCATCGTCAGCATGCCTTACTTTGAAACCTATCCCGACGTGATGGACCAAACCCGCAGGGAGCGGAAAAAAGCGGACGCCGATCTCTCCAGCAAAATGCAGTTTAACCCCAACCTCGCGGAAGGCAGACCTGTGACGCTCGCCTGCCCCACGAACTGCCTGGAAGTTGCAAAGCTGATGAACGACTTCTTCAACTGGTGGAACAAAGACGATCCCGACATGGAGAAGGCCAGCAAAACCGTGAGCAGCTCGGTCATCAATGACGTCATCGGCGCGATTTTCGGCATGAGCGGCCTCATGGAAATGCGTGGCGACAACGCCCACATCCACCCGCTCGCCCAGCTCGCAGCTGTAGGCAAATCGCTGGTCGACAGTGCCATCATCAATATCGGTGGCTCCACGATCACGGCAGGCGCGGGCGGTCTTTTGCGCCTGATGGACAGCCACACGGGTCCGCTGGCCGGTTACGCCAGCGGCATGATGATGACGATCGCGATGCTGGCGATGACCATTGGTTTCATTCTCTTCTATGTTTTACCGTTCCTGCCGTTCCTGTATTTCTTCTTCGCGTTCGGAACATGGATCAAGAGCATTTTCGAAGCGATGGTCGGCGCGCCGCTCTGGGCGCTGGCGCACCTGCGCATCGACGGCGAAGGGCTTCCCGGCGATTCCGCATCGAGCGGATATTTCCTGATTTTTGAAATTTTTGTCCGTCCGATTTTGACGGTGTTCGGCCTGGTCGCAGCCGTCCTTATTTTCACAGCGCAGGTGCGCATGCTGAACGTTCTGTGGGAACTCGTCACCAGCAGCCTCACAGGCTTCGAAGGTTGGACGGAAACCGGCCCGGGCGCGCAGCAAAAGGTCAATTACCCCGGCTATATTTACAAGGTTCTGCCGCAGAACAAGATCGACGAGTTTTTCTATACCGTCGTTTATGCGATCATCGTCTACATGATGGCGACGGCTTCGTTCAAAATGATTGATAAAATCCCTGACCAAATTCTGCGCTATATGGGCGCGGGCGTATCGGCCTTCTCCGATATCAACGCCGACCCGACCGAAGGCCTCACCAAATATGCGGCTTACGGCGGCTATCAGATGGCGCAGACAACGACAACCGGCCTCCGCGATGTTGCCGCCGGCTTTGGTGGCGATCTCGAAAAAGCGATGGTTTCGCTCAGGCAAAGAGTACAGGGTGACGGCACGCCGGGGCCATAAAGGATTTATAAACAGGCTTACTGATGTTGAATGTAACGAAAAAACAATTTGTCCGATATGCGGTTCTGCCGGGTCTTCGTCCCCGGCTGCAGGATCTTTTTTTCTCGGGCTTCCAGTATATCCCGTTTTTCATCGCTCTTGTCTACAGCACGGTGCGGCTGCTCCCCGCCGGGCACCCTTATCTCGACTCGGCAAATATAGGGCGCTTTGGAATCCGCCACGTCATCGCCGAAGCCGCCAATCACCTCGTACTCAAAACCAAAAACGCGGACCAGGTTATCATGTTCGGCGCGGTGCTTGTGGGCATAATTCTTATTTTCCTCCAGGTTCTTCTGCTAGGCACGTCTCTTATGTTCCAGCCCGTGCTGGCGGGCGCGGCTATGCCGACCAATTTCGCCGGATTTTTTGTCACGCCAAATCCCGGTCAGGATATAGCCCATATCATGCTCGATCTTGTCTTCGGCGTGCCGGATCTTTTCAATTCCTGCGTGAATGCGCAGGGAACATGCCTTGATAACTATGGCGGTGGAATCCTCGATATGGCCGGCCAGTCGGTTTTCGTCCAGCCAAGCTGGCCTTACGCCATTCACGACGCCCTGCATGAAATGTTCCGCCTTTACAGCATCGGCTTGCTGGTCGTTGCCACGCTGATCACCTGCTACTTCATCAGCACCATCGTGATGGAAACAGCGCAAAGCGGCACGCCTTTCGGCAAACGCTTCAACAAGCTCTGGGCTCCCATACGTATTGTTGTCGCTTTCGGCCTCCTGATCCCGATCGGCTACGGCCTCAACTCGTCGCAATATATCGTTCTCTACGCTGCGAAGTTCGGTTCGGCTTTTGCCACCAACGGCTGGATTCTTTTCAACCAGGGCCTTACCGAAAGCTATATCGGCCAGACCAGGAACCTGGTTTCGACGCCGAACGTTCCTGAAATTCACGGTGTTTTGCAGTTCATGTATTCCGCTTCGGTTTGCGCGTGGCTTGAGTGGCTGAGACCCGCAGAGGAACGAAGACACATCCGCGCCTATGCCGTCCGCGATCCGCTCAGCAATCCGCCCAACCTTCTCTTCGCCGACTGGCCTGGATTGCCCGGCGGCCCGCCTGGTGGCGGCACGCAGGCAAGTTATAATGACGTCATGACTTTTCTTCGCGGCGATCAGGATCTCGTTATCCGCTTTGGCGTCATCGACAGAACCACGCTCAACAAAGGTTATGTATCGCCAATCTGCGGCGAACTCATTATCCCGATAAGCGATCCGCGCATGCCCGGCCTGGCGGAACCCGGCACCGAGATGATGCAGCGTTATTACATTTACATCGTCCAGGAACTCTGGCAATCGGTTTATACCGGTACATTCCTGACGCCTTATAATTACGCGTCTTACACCGCGCTCAAACATACCCCGTGTCAACGCCTCGGCGGCGACTGCCCGCCGAGTAGAGACGACCTCGTGCCGCCCCCCGATACTTTCCGAAGCGCCATACAGGACTTTTATCGGGGCGACGTTGAAGCGGCGCTGACCAGCGGCGGAAACGGTCTGGGCGGTGTGCTGGGCGGCGGCGGCGGCGCCGTGCGCGCCCAAATTGAATCCGCAACATGGCTGATCACGCCGCAGCTCCTTGCCAAAGGTTGGGCCGGTGCAGGCATGTGGTACAACAAGGTCGCAGAGATCAACGGCTCGCTGACTGAAGCGGTCGGCGCCATCCCGTCGGTATCGCGCTGGCCGAGCATCATGGAATATGTGTACGAGAAAAAACGCCAGGGCGACCAGAGTGTGCCTGTAGCCGAACGCTTCAATCCGCAGCTGGCCAATGGCGTGCCTGTTAAGGAGCGCGAACCTTACACGCTTCCTTTTGCGTCGGCGATGTGGGAATCCTATAACTACTGGCAGCGCGGCGGCTTCGCGACAACATCGCATACCGAACCCACCGGCAACATCGTCATGGACACAATCAACGCACTTTTCGGCACCGGCGGCCTCTACAGCATGCGCAAAAACCCGGATATCCACCCGCTTGCACAACTGGTTGGTGTTGGACGATCGCTCGTCGAAAGCGCTGCGCTCGATCTTTTCCTCGCGGGGGGCGGTATGGTTATCATGCCCGCGCTTGACAACAACAGCCGCGCAGGCGCCGCCGCGCTCACCAAGTTCCTGATTTCAATCAGCATGGGCATCCTGACGATGGGCTTCGTCCTTTATTACATCGTGCCTTTCCTGCCCTTCATTTATTTCTTCTTCGCGGTCGGCGGCTGGCTGAAGGCAATTTTCGAAGCCATGATCGGTGCGCCGCTCTGGGCGCTCGCGCACATCCGCATCGACGGCAACGGACTGGCGGGCGCGGCCGCGGTAAACGGCTACTTCCTCATTTTCGAAATATTCCTGCGACCTATCCTGATCATCTTCGGACTGTTGGCTAGCATCTCGATCTTCGCTGCAATGGTCTTCGCCCTGAACCAGACATGGGATCTGGTGGTTTCCAACCTGTCGGGCTTCGACGTCCCCAGCGAAGCGAAGGGCATCGGCGCTTCAATGGGCCAGTATTTCCGCTCGGCCGTCGACGAACTTTTCTTCACCGCGATTTACGCGATCATCGTCTACATGATGGCCCTCTCGTCATTCAAGCTCATCGACCTGATTCCGGCAAACATCCTGCGCTGGATGGGCCAGAGCGTCGCGACCGAAAACGACGCCCGCGAGAATGCAGCTGAAAGCCTCGTCAGCACAACCACCGTCGGCGCGGGCCAGGCAACGGGAGCTATCGGTGGCCAGATGAAAGATATAACCGAAAAAATGGCCAGAGGCGGCGGCGGCGGCGGCGGTGGATAAATGGCAACGCTCAGCACCGGAAAGGTACTAAAATACACGCTCCTGCCGGGCTTTCTGCCGCGGCTGCATGCGTTTTTTGCCACCGGCTTCATGCATGTCGCCTACATGATAGCAATCGTCTATCACTCTGTTCGCCTGCTGCCCGATGGCCACCCCTATTTGAATCCGGCCAACATTGGCCGGTACGGCATGAGGCACGTCATCGCCGAAGCCGCCAACAATCTCGTCTTCGCCCGGCGCAACATCGACCAGATCATCGTTTTTTTCGCGATCCTTGCGGGCGCCATCATGCTGATGCTGCAGGTCATCCTTCTTGTTATGGCGGTCCTGGCGCCTGCCGCCATGGCCGGCATCGCACCTGCCGACATCACGCTCAATAATATTCTCGGCGTAGAATCGATTTTCGGCCATGGAGGTAACCTCGGAAATGGCGAACAGGATATCGCCTTTATAATTCTTGATCGCGTATTCGGCCTCGGCTCACGCATTTACGGCTCCTGCATTTCGTTGCAGATCCCTTGCATGGGCCTGAACGGTCAGCAGATCGGTAACATTGGCGGCCCCTACCCCTGGCCAATGCACAGGGCTCTGCATACGCTGTTTCATTATTACTCCATCGGCATATTCATGGTGGGTGTTATCGTCATCCTTTATTTCGTCACGACGATCATCGGCGAAACCGCCGTGAACGGCACGCCCTTCGGCCAGCGGTTCAACAGGACATGGGGGCCCGTCCGCCTGATTATCTTTTTTGCGCTTCTCATCCCGGTCAATATCGACGACGACCATTACGGCATGAACACCGCCCAGATGCTCACATTCTGGACGGCGAAATTCGGATCGAACTTCGCGACTAATGCGTGGGGTCACTTTAATTTGTCCCTCGTTGAAACCTATCTTGGCCCGCAGGAAAACCTTATCGCCACGCCGAACGCACCCGAAATCAACGCACTTGTGCGTTTCATGTTCGTCGCGAAAACCTGCAAGATCGCCGAGGAATTCGCCTATGGCGAAACGCTTCACGCGCCCGATGGAGTTCAGGGTTATTTGGTACGCGATGCGCTGACCGGCGCAAATCTGCCCGGCCCGAACGTCCTGCCCCTGGACACGGTGGATTTTGCCGGCGCCCTTGATTTCAACGACGCCGGTAACATCGAAATCCGCTTCGGTGTCTTCAACGAAGCACGATACCCGCTTGATAAAGGCAACGTTAAAGCCGTGTGCGGTGTCGTCAACCTGCCTGTAACGTCGAACGATCCCACTTCAGGCGCCTGGATCATGCAGGAAGTTTATTACGAACTGGTCAGGGCCATGTGGGATGACGCGCAAGGCAGCGTCAATGCCGCATGCGTGCGCGGACGCATTATGCAGATCGACCATGATCCGAACTGCAACGCCTGGCCGACAACCAATTTCGCCAATAACGAAATCCAGAGATGGACCAATTTCGTTAAAAATCAGATTCCCGCCGCGGTCGCGCAGGAAGCCGCTTCAACCAATTTTGCCGTCACGCCCGAGTTGCGCGCAATGGGTTGGGGAGGCGCCGCCATATGGTACAACCGCATCGCGCAGCAAAACGGCCAGATAACCGCGGCAATCGGAAATATCCCCTTCGCCGACAAATACCCTTTCCTGATGGAGCATATCGGGCAACAGAATAAAGCGACGAATGAAAATATTAGCCCCGAAGATTTATTCGATCCCGCACTCGGCGGCAGAAAAGAATCAGACTACCCGCGCTACAAGGATAAAATGATCGCCGCTGTTCTCTACAACGCCTATACGTTCTGGGATAAAAGCGGCAACGCCTCGAAACTGCAGAGCGGAACGTCGGGCAACACGTTCAACGACGTCGTCAATATGATTTTCGGCACCGAGGGTGTCTTCGCCATGCGGGAAAACACAAATATCCACCCCCTCGCGCAGCTCAGCGTTCTCGGAAAAGGCCTGATGGATGCATCCGTCCGTAATATAGGCAGTGGCCTGGTCGGAACCTCTCTCGTTGCCATATTCGGCAAGGCCGTGGGCGGCGATGAACAGACATTAAAGGCTCTCATCGACATGGCCGTAGAGATCGGAAAATTCACGATGGTCATAAGCTTTATTCTTTATTACGTGCTGCCGTTCCTGCCGTTCATTTACTTCATGTTCGCCCTGAGCGGCTGGGTCAAAAGCATCTTCGAAGCAGTTGTGGCGATGCCACTCTGGGCGCTCGCGCATATCAGCCGCATGGACGGCCAGGGCATGCCCGGTCCCGCAGCCAACAATGGCTATTTCCTTCTGCTTGAAATTTTCCTGCGGCCGATTTTGATCGTATTCGGCCTTGTCGCCAGTCTGACAATTTTTGCCGCCAGCGTACGCGTGCTGAACGATGTATTCGACCTCGTCGTTTCAAACGTCTCGGGCTACGACATGGAGGCCGAATTCAAAGGCCTCGGCCCGTCTTCGATTGAATTTTACCGCCTGCCGGTCGATAAATTTTTCTTCACGATGATGTATGCGATCATGGTGTATATGATGGCGACCGGTTTCTTCAAGCTGATCGACCAGGTGCCGAATAACATCCTGCGCTGGATGGGCGTCTCGGTCTCGACCTTCAGCGAAGCTGCGGGCGACCCCGCCGGCCAGCTCATCGATAAAGTCTTCAAAGGCGGAAATATCGGCCTCGGCTTCACCAAAGACGCGAGCAAACTTGCCGCGCTTATGGGCACCGGAAGCTAACTATTTTCTGAAATGATTTTTCTTTTATTGCGCGCGTAGGTGCTCAAGCAGAACGTCGACATTACCGCCGCCGCGCTGAATGACCGATGCGAAATCCGAACGCTGCGTCAGCGCCATGCTCACGCCTTCGACCAGTATATCGACGATCTTGTTGTTGCGCACGCGCCAGTCGACGGAAATCTTCTGGCCGTTCGGGGGAACGATTGAGGATGAAACCATGACATCCGTCTCGCCGTCGGCGCGCGCGGCGGTCACTTCCAGTTTCTGGCCGTTATAGTCCTTGAAGCGGCGTGAATATATTTTCACGATCATGGTCTTGAACAGTTTCTGGTATTCGGTCTGTTGCGCGGGCGTCGCCGTTTTCCAGTAACGTCCCAAAGCAAAGCGCCCGATCGTCGCCATGTCGAAATTCGCGTTCAGGAGCTTGCGGAATTCAGCCGTGCGCTGCTCGTCGGTCAAACCTTCATTCCCGAGAAACCCGATGCCGGTCTGCGCCATTTTATCAACGAAGCTTTTTGCAGCTTCCGTATTCGCAGCAACTGTTACAACCAGTGAACCGCGCGGTGTCTCGCGCAAATCCATGGCCACAGCAGGCGCAGCAGCAGATACGCCCGTCAGGGCAGCAACGGAAAAAGCGATCAGATTGATATGGCGCACGTTAAACCTCTTAAAATACAGGCACATTCCCCTAAGGCTGGAATGCCTGTTCTATATATACTTTATACGGATTTATCAATACCGATCCTGCGGTCGGGAAACCCCCGACCGCCCTGCGCTTTAAAAACAAGCTTAGGGGTGATCGGCCTCGCCGCCGTCAGGCGTCGCCATCTGGTCCCGCACCAGAGCCTCGCGGCGCTGATAATAGGTGCTGCGGACTGCGGCATAGTAATCGATCGAGCTCTTCTCAAGCTCCTCGAGCACATCAACCAGCGATTCACGGAGGTCGAGATATTCAACGCCGACTTTCGCGTAATACCAGCCCTCTTCATCGATATTGAAGAGGTACCAGCGCAGCGGGTCTGCGAATGAATCAACAATATAACCGGCATAATCGCGGGCCGAAGACGGGCCCAGGATCGGCAGAACCAGGTACGGACCATGGCCTACACCCCAGGCGCCCAGCGTCTGGCCAAAATCTTCCTGCTCGTATTCGTAACCTTCAGAACCGGCAACATCGAACACACCGCCCACGCCAACCAGCGTGTTCACGACAGCGCGCAGAACAACCTTGCCCGCGCCGTCAACATCGCCCTGCAGGACTTCGTTGGCCAGTGTTACGGGAGATTTCAGGTTGCGCAGGAAATTGCGCAGGCCCTTGCGGCCCGGCTCGGGCACGATGAAACGGTAGCCCTTCACGACAGGGTGAATGACGGCTTTATCGACGGCCTTGTTAAAGGCGAAAATTGTGCGGTTCGAACTCTCGAACGGGTCGGTCATTGACCCTTCGCGGTATTCGCTGTTTGTTGAACATGCGCCGAGAACGAGGCTGGTGCCAGCGACCAGCAGGATTGTTGCGAGATTATTTTTTGTCATGGATGATAACGCCGTCCGTATAATATAGTTTCAAAGCCCTTATATCTTTTAAATCCCTACCCGAGTCAACTCCCCGGATTTAAGATATCTATAGTAGAACAGATCGAAGTTACCAGAATCTTAAAAAACAAAGGTTTGTCCTATTTTTAGTGTAACCTTTCGGCAACACCTTTCAAGCCGGATACGGTTGTTTTCCCCGGAACTGTGGCATTTAAGTCAAAAGCCCCATGCCCTTTCCCAATTGAAGTATTTTGTGGCGAAAATGCCGGTTTTTGAGAACAGCATCGCAGAATACGTTGCGGTATTTGAGAAGCGGAAGCGCAGAAAACCGGCATCTGCAGCCCAAAAGACGATGATTGGCTAGCCGTCCTCAAGATTCATCATAACGGTCAGGCCTAATAGCAGGCTTATAAGGGCTGGTGACCAGGCCGCCAGGATCACGGGCACCTGGTGCGAAGCCCCCAGCGCCTGCAAAAAGCTCGACATAAAAAATATGACAAACCCTATCAAAATCCCCGCTGCAAAATAATTCAGAACCCCTCTGCTGCGGGGCGGGCGCATGGAAACCGACGCCGCCAGCAGCACCATCGCCGCGAACATCAAAGGCTGCGACAGGAGGTTCTGGTAATAAACTTTCAACGGACTTGCATCGAACCCCGTGTTCTCCAATGTGCGTATATGGCCCGGAAGTTTCCAGAATGACATTGCCGCCGCAGATGAAAAACTTTCCTCGATATCCGCCACGGTCAACTCGGTAGGCAATATATAGACGCTTTCTTTCAGGGGCTGGGCGTCGGGACTGCTGACATTCACATCCTGGAACAACCACTCGCCCTCCTCCAGCGATGCCATCCCGGCATCCAGCCGCTTGAGGAACCGGTCGTCATTCGAGAAAAACAGCGCCATGACATTTTTCAGCTTCCATGACGGCTGCTCGATTTTTGCAGCATGCAAAATCACGTAGCCGCTCTCCGTTCCCTGCCGCAGCCACAAACCTTCCTTGAACAGGGCGATCTGGTTGTCCTGCCGCGTGAGATAGGTATTCTCCATCTGCTGGAACCGCCCGAGCAACAACGCGCTGAGCGGGTTGATGACCGTGATGTGCAATATACCTATCGTGAGCGCGACCCCGATAATCGGCGTCAGGAACTGCCAGCAGGAATAACCCGCCGCGCGCACGACGATCAATTCATAACGCCGCGTCATCTGCCAGAACGTGAACATCGCGCCGAATAAAATCGCGAAGGGCAATAGCATCTGCCCGACTTCCGGCAGCTTCAGCAAACCCATTTGCAAAATAACCGGCAAGGGCACTTCACCGATTTTTCCTGCGCGCCGCATCAACTCAACCGTGTCGAACAGGTAGATAACGCCGAGCAGCGCTAGCAACAGGAACAGCGTATTAATAAGGTATGTGCGCGCGAGATAACGGCTGAGTGTCGGTGAAATCTTCATCACGTTTTCCCCTGCTGGTAAAGAACGCGGCGGCGGAATTTCTCGCCCGAACCGCTCAGGAAAAACAGCGCCATGAAGCACGGCGCAGCCACCAGTAAATACATCAGCGGCAAGCCGATCACGCTGTCGCGCGCGAGGCTGAACGTCATCAGAAAAAGCGCCTGCAGCGTAACCGCGCTGGCAATGGCAAACGCGATTTTCTTGCCCTGTCCGCGCCGCTCCAGCGGCCCCGTCAGCAGGCACGCGCACGCCATGAATGTATAGGCGAGCGCAATTAACGGTGCGACGATGCGCCTGTGAATCTCGACGATAAACTCGTATCTCGCTTTCGGATCGCTGCGTGCCTCGTCATTGGGTGCCAGATTCACAAGTTCAAAAATCGTTCGCTCCTCCGGCTCGCGCCAGCGCGCGCGCACCGGGTCGCTCGCGGGCAGATCAATCGTGTAACGCTCGAAATTCAGCCGGTGCAGCGTACCTTTTTTCGGGTCGTATTCCTGCCGCGATCCGTCGAACACTAAAACCTGCTCCCCTTCCGGCTGCGCCACGATCACGCCGCGCTTGGCCATGATGGTGGATGGATTGACCTCTGGATTGCGCGTGTCATGAATCATCAAGCCCCGCAATTCGCCCTCGCTTGTGCGCGCACGCATGTAAACGGTGAGGCCACTGCCCGCCTGGTTGAATACGCCCTCGCGGAACAGCAGGGCCGAAAATTGCGTTTTGATCACCTGCCGCAAATGCTGCATGGACGATAACGACGCCGGCGTCACCCACATCGTGATCGACCACAGAAGCAGCGTAATAACAGCGGCCAGCATCAATGCGGGCCGGGCAAGCTGCATCGGTGAATATCCCGCCGCCTTGATGGCCACCAACTCGGAATCGATGGTCATGCGGTTATAGATGAAGATAATCCCGGCCAGCAGCGCAATGGGGAGGATAATCTCAAGGAAACGCGGCAAAGCCAGAAACGCCAGCAGCCAGAACGACGTACCCGACGCCCCGGATTCAATCACCAGCTCCAAAAATCTCAAAGATTGTGTCAGGAACACGATGGCCGCCAGCGTCACGGCAATGAAGCCCGTCGCCATGGCCAAATTCCTTAAAACATACCGGTCGAACACGTACATAGCGGCAAATATATAGAGTGTTGTCATCCCCGCCAAGTGGAGGCCTGCCTACAGGCCGGAACGCAGAGCGGGGATCTGGCATAAAAAGCGGCGCCTAGCGCCGCACATAATTTCCCGGATCCCCGGTCGGTGCTCCGCTACGCGTCGCTTGCCGGGGATGACAGCCTTGCTTATAGTGACGTTAAATTAATCACGGAAAACATAGACATGACACTGGCGATTTCTTTCTCCAAAACCCCCCGCAAAGGCTCCGACGCCGCCATCCTGCCCGTTTTCGAAGGCGGCAAACTAGGCGCGTTCGGCAAAAAACTCGACAACGCCGCGAACGGCTACATCGCCAAGGTCCTGAAAACCAACCCGAGCTTCTCCGGCAAGAACGGCGAGTCCTTGACGTTAACGCTCCCAGGCAAGGCATCCTTCTCGCAGGTCATCCTGGCAGGCCTTGGCAAAGCCGCCAAGCTGAACGCCGTACAGGCCGAAGATGCAGGCGGAAAAATTTACGCCGCTGCCGAAAAATCCGGCGCGAAACACATCACACTCGTCGTCGACGAAGACGCTTCGAATTTAAAAACTGGCGAAATCGCCGCGCGTTTTGCTGCGGGCCTTCAGCTCCGCTCATATAAATTCACCAAATACAAAACCGGCAAGAAGTCCGGCAAGGCCAAACCGGTAAAATTCGACATCGTCGTTTCCAAACCCGCTGACGCGGAAAAAACATTCGCTCGTCTTAACGCCGTCGCCGAAGGCGTGTTTTTCGCACGCGACCTCGTCAATGAACCGCCGAACGAAGTCGTACCAGAACTCTTCGTCCGCAGGATCGTGAAAGAGCTCAAACCTCTTGGCGTCGAGATCGAAATCCTCGACGAAAAGAAAATGGCAAAACTCGGCATGGGCGCGATTTTGGCCGTGGGCATGGGCTCCGACAATCTGCCGCGCATGGTCATCATGCGCTGGAACGGCGATAAATCTCCCAGGGAAAAACCCTTCGCGCTGGTCGGCAAGGGCGTCACCTTCGACACCGGCGGCATTTCCATCAAACCCGCCGCCGGCATGGAAGAAATGAAAATGGACATGGCGGGCGCCGCCGCCGTCATTGGTACCATGAAAACCCTCGCCCGGAGAAAAGCAAAAGTAAACGTCATCGGCGTTGTCGGTCTCGCTGAAAATATGATCTCGGGCCACGCAACGCGCCCTTCCGACATCGTTACATCCTATGCCGGCAAAACGATTGAGGTCCTCAACACTGACGCCGAAGGCCGCCTCGTTCTCGCCGACTGCCTGACCTACGTGCAGGAAAAATATAAACCGCGCGCCATCGTCAATCTCGCCACCCTCACCGGCGCGATCATGGTCGCGCTCGGCCAGGAATATTGCGGCATCTTCTGCAACGACAACGCACTGTGGGCGGACATCGAAAAAGCGGGCAAGGAAACCGGCGAAAAACTCTGGCGCATGCCGTTAGACGAAGTCTGGAAAAAGGAAATGGAAAGCCCTGTCGCCGACCTCCAGAACCTCGCTAAATCCGGACGCTTCGCGGGTGCCTGCACCGCTGCGGGCTTCCTAGAGCATTTCATCGACAAGGGCATGCCCTGGGCGCACATGGATATCGCAGGCACGGCATGGATCAAGGCCGACCGCGCAACCGTGCCGAAATACGGCACCGGCTTCGGCGTTCGCACATTGGACCGCCTGATTGCCAATAATTTTGAGAAAAAATGAGCGATTTAAAATCACGTCATTGCGAGCGACCTGCGGGAGCGAAGCAATCCAGAAAAATTGCTGGATTGCTTCGTCGGCCTGAAGGCCTCCTCGCAATGACGAAATTTCAGAAATCTGAAGTTATTCAAAAAGTCGGCGAAAAATACGCCATTGCTGTTACACCGCATGTGCTGGAAACCATGCAGGGCTCTGTCGCTATCGACGCGGTTGCAAAACAATACATCCCGCAAATCGAGGAACTGAAAACCACGCCCGAAGAAAACCCGGATCCGATCGGCGATTACGCGCACACACCCGTAAAAGGCCTCGTCCACCGCTACCCTGACCGCCTCCTCTTGAAGCTCGCGAATGTCTGCGCGGTTTATTGCCGCTACTGTTTCCGCCGCGAAATGGTCGGCCCCGGATCGGACATTCTGAACGCCGAAGAAAAACAAAACGCCTTCGCCTATATCCGCGAAAACAAGAACGTCTGGGAAGTTATTTTAACCGGCGGCGACCCGCTCGTTCTCTCGGCCCGCCAGTTATCCGAAACGCTCGACGAACTCTGCGCGATTGATCACGTCAAAGTCATCCGTATTCACACGCGCATTCCCGCCGCCGACCCGAAACGCATCACCGATGAACTCTGCGCCGCGCTGAAACGCGAGAAGGCTATTTACATTGCCGTGCATATCAACCACGCGCAGGAAATCACGCCGGAAGTCGAAGCCGCACTCAAAAAACTCCACGAAGCGGGCTGCGTCCTGCTCTCGCAATCCGTGCTGCTCAAGGGCGTCAACGACAACCCGCATATTCTGGAAGACCTCTTCCGCAAACTCGCGGCGCTGCGCGTCAAACCCTATTATCTCCACCACCCCGACCTCGCGCCCGGCACATCGCATTTCCGCCTCTCGTTAAAAGAGGGCAAGGCAATCGTCAAAAAATTACTGGGCCGCGTATCAGGAATTTGTCAGCCGCATTACATGCTCGACATCCCCGGCGGCCACGGCAAGGTGCCCGTCACGCGCGATTACATTGTCGAGGAAAAAGAAAACGAATATATCGTCGAAGATTTCGAAGGCTTCAAACATCACTACCCGCCGCAGGGAAATGCGAAATGACAGAGGTGCGCTTCTATCACATGGAACGCCAGTCGCTCGAGCAGGTCCTGCCCGGCCTCCTCACGAAGGCCCTCGAAAACGGCCACAAAATTCTCGTTAAAACGAATGATGAAGCCGAGGCCGAGCGTCTCGCCGAACATCTCTGGATTTACAACACCAACATCTTCCTGCCGCACGGCACGAAAAAAGACGGCCACGCAGCATTGCAGCCTGTCTATCTTACTTCATCGAATGACAATCCGAACGGTGCCGACGTTCTCATTCTCACAAACGGAACCAGCGCCGACGATATCGGCAATTTCAAACTCTGCTGCGAACTGCTGGATGGCCGCGATGAATCGCAAATCGCGCAGGCCCGTGCGCACTGGCAATCATACAAAGACTCCGGCCACGCCCTCACCTACTGGCAGCAGGGCGAAAAATCCTGGGAGAAAAAAGAGATCTAGTGCGCGGGCGCTTCCGCAGGCGCGGCACCTTCAACCGGTGCAGCAGCCGCAGGCGCTGTTGCTGGCGGCGCGAGTTCCGCTGCTTCAGCATCGATCTCGCCTTGTGACGGCATCGGCGGCGGTGAATCTTCCAGCGTCCGCAGCCATGCGATAATGGCCGCGCGGTCTTCCGGCTTCTTGAGGCCGATGAAACTCATCTTCGTACCATTTACGAATGCCTTCGGCTTATAAAGGAATTTGTTGAGGTCAGCGTACGTCCATGTGCCGCCCTTGGCAACCATGCCTTCGGAATAGGCAAAGCCCGCATGGCCGCCCTTCTTGTGCCCGACCGTATCCCATAAAGTCGGCCCGATTTTCGCGGGCTCGCCTTTTTGGAAGTTGTGGCACGAGGCGCAGGCCTTCGAAAGTTTTTCGCCCTTGGCAATGTCTGCCGTGGCAATCAGGTGCAAAATCGGCTCAGGCCCGGCAGGGCCTGCGGCTGCGCCCGGTTCCGGTGCGCCTTCGATACTCACGACATCGGTCTCGAGCGCGTGAGGGTGAATCATCACTTCAGCTACGAATCCGCCGAGCATGGCGGTAATTCCGGCAACAAGAACGGCAGCGAAAATTTTGTTGGATTCAAGGGACATCGGCGGGTGTGGCTATCTATACTGTTTTCTTTACGTTTTTCGAAAATATCCCGGTTGAGGGCGATTGTCGAGAGTGTTATACCCAATGTCAGTACTCATTCAACCGAAATTTTTGCAGAAAAACCCTTATGAGTAAAAAGGCCCAAAAAAACGTAGGTAAAATAGCCTTCCAGGGTATGAAAGGCGCCTATTCCGATCTCGCCTGCCGGGCCGTTTACCCGGACATGGAAACCATCCCCTGCCCAACCTTCGAGGACGCCTTCAATGCCGTACGCGAAGGCGGGGCCGACCTCGCCATGATTCCGATCGACAATACGCTGGCCGGGCGGGTCGCCGACGTCCACCATCTGATGCCCAAGGGCGACCTGTTCATTGTTGGGGAATATTTCCTCCCCATCCGCCATCATTTGCTCGGCATAAAAGGCGCAAAAAAGGAATCCATCAAGCACGTACACTCGCACGTGCATGCCATTCCCCAGTGCCGGAAGGTGATTCAAAGGCTGGGACTGAAAGCCCACATCCATGCCGACACCGCCGGTGCCGCCGAGGAAGTCGCACAAAACAGCGATCCGGCGCATGCCGCCATCGCCTCCGAACTCGCTGCCCAGATTTACGGATTACAGATCATCGAGGAAGATGTACAGGACGCACAACACAACACCACTCGTTTCATCATCCTTTCGCCCGAGCCCGAAATTCCGAAACTGGATGAAAAAGACGTCGACACACTGAGCGCCATCCTGTTCGAAGTCCGCAACATTCCTGCCGCTTTATATAAAAGCCTCGGCGGCTTCGCGACCAATAATTTGAGCCTCGCCAAGCTTGAATCCTATATCGACCCGAATTTCCAGGGCGCGCAGTTCTATTGCGAGATCGAGGGCCACCCCGAAAGCACCGCCTTCCGCCTCGCGCTGGAGGAACTTGGATTTTATGCCAAGGATGTGAAATTTCTCGGCGCCTGGCCGGCTCATGGCCTGCGCCGTACGTACAGGAAGAACCAGAGCGAGTTCTGATCATGCCGACTTATGCGGCCATTACTGTCGATCTGTTGAAAGACGCCGCCACTTTTTTCCGGACGCTGGCCGACCAGAATGAAGGCGTCAAAAAGGAAATGACGGACAACGCCGCCATCTATGAACGCATGGCCGAGATGATGGAAAAAGATCCGCGCGGTGCCGCGCCCGGCGGCCAGACATTCGGCCAGCTCAGCGCCCGCCTGCTGCACGACACCGCGAACCTGTTCCGCAAACTCGCCGTTCAAAACGAACCGATCCGCGAGCAGATGGAGCATAACGCCAACATCTATGACCAGGTCGCCGAGGCCGTTGCCAAAGATCCTTTGGCCATTCTTGACTGATTAATCCGCGGGCAACATGAACAAAAGCGCCATGCCCGTCAGCGCGCATCCCGCCATCAAAACCAGCAGGAATGAAATGAACATACCAACCAGTCTGTCTTCAGTTTCGCGGTAAATTTTTAAAGTTTTATCGAAGCGCCGTTTTGCCCTGCGGTCGAAAAATTTTTTCTTGATCTCGACTCGGTCATATTCATTCGTCCTGAAAAGTTTTTCAGCCTTGCGGTAAGCGGCTTCCGCCGTACGTGTGGTGTGGCGCCTCTCCCATTTAGGGCAAGGATCGGTACGATTATCGTTATGAAAAGGTCTGTGAAAAATATAGACCGAATATTCGTCGGGAGGCGTTTCACGTTCTCCCTCGTTCGCTTTTGACATGGTCATGGGCGTTTCTCCGTATTTTTTTGGCTTTATCTAAATACGCCCCTAATGGTTAATAAATCGTTAATAAGGCCTCCTTAAACACAGCTGAAGCATCCTAAAAATCAATAAAAAACGCCTCCTTTCCTTGTTTTTATGACCAAGGCGCGGTAGGCTGTGGATAGTTATTTTCACTCCTCTGTCCCCACTGTTAGTTGAAATCATGTCCCGCTCCCGTACCATTTACCGCCACCGGCGGAAAAAACGCTCGCTCTTCCGTCTGCCCGACTCCGTCCAGGCCTTCACGGCCCGGCGGCTGCTCGATATTTTCGCAGGCACGCTGGGCTGCCTCGGCCTGTTCCTTTTCATCGCCCTCGCCAGCTACGATCACGCCGACCCGTCATCCAACACCGCAGGCACGATTGCCGCAGGTCCCGTCAACAATTGGATGGGCGCACCCGGCGCATGGCTTTCCGATCTTCTTTTACAAACCATCGGCATCGGCGGTTTTGTTATCGCTGGCGGCATCATCGCCTGGAGCATTCGCCTTTTCCGCCGCGAAATTTTGAGTCCTGCATGGCTCCGCGCCATTGCGCTCGTCATCGCCGCCGTTGCTCTGCCCGTCGCCACCGCGCAAGTTTCTTCAAACGGCTGGATGGTTCATCCGTTTCTGGGCAGCAGCGCAGGCACCTTGATTTTAGAGAACCTCAGCCAATTCGGTACCGGCATTGCGCCGTTTTTCGATCACGGATTTTTTGTCATCACCGCCGCCATTGTCGCCGCCCTCGCATTTTCATTTTCAATCGCCGTCACATCGGACGAACTCGGCGCGGTATTTCACGGCGTCAGCGCGCTCGCCGCCGCAACTGCTTTGTTTGCATGGACTGCCGCGTCCAATTTCGTGAACTGGGTTCTGCATCACAACGATCCGTCCTATCGCCCGCGACCGCTCACCTTCCTGAAAAACCTGCGCCCCGAACCCGCCAAACCCAAACGTGCACCCGCCATCAACACCGGCGAGGTTTATGATGAAGATGAAGAGGACGAAGAATCCGAAGAAGAAGACGAAGAAGAAATCGGCAGCTTCGACAAACCCGAGCGCACGGTTCGTACATTAGCCCAGGCCGTCACCGGCCCGGCCCCGCCCGCCATTCCCGTCGTCGCGAAGAAAATGAAAAAGGCCGCCGGCACCGGCGGCCAACGCAAGATGAGCTTCGCGTCAGGCGATTGGGAATTGCCCCCTCTCACGCTCATTCAATCACCGCCCAAAAATACCGAGCACAACGATCTCAACGAGGACGCGCTCCGCAAGAACGCCGAACTGTTGCAAAACGTTCTCGCCGACTTCAACGTGCAGGGCGACATCGTCAGCATTTCGCCCGGCCCCGTCGTCACGCTTTATGAGTTAGAGCCCGCGCCCGGCACGAAAACATCTCGCGTCATCTCCCTCGCCGACGATATCGCGCGCTCGATGTCCGCCGTCTCGGTGCGCTGCGCGACCGTCCCGGGCCGCAACGTCATCGGCATCGAACTGCCGAACAAGGAACGCCAGATCGTTTACATGCAGGAGCTTCTCTCCTCGCGTACTTACGAAACCGGCACGGCGAAACTTCCGCTCGTGCTCGGCAAGGATATTTCCGGCCAGCCGATCTTGGCCGATCTCGCCAAAATGCCGCACCTGTTAGTGGCCGGAACCACGGGCTCCGGCAAATCGGTCGCGGTCAACACAATGATTCTCTCGCTGCTCTACCGTCTCTCGCCCGAGCAGTGCCGCTTCATCATGATCGACCCGAAAATGCTCGAGCTGTCGGTCTATCAGGACATCCCGCATCTTCTCACGCCGGTCGTCACCGAACCCGGCAAGGCCGTCGTCGCGCTCAAATGGGCCGTACGCGAAATGGAAGACCGCTACCGCGCCATGTCGAAACTCGGCGTGCGTAATATCGAGGGCTATAACGAGCGCCTGCGCGAAGCCAGGAAAAAAGGCGAGACGATTCTAAGAAAGGTGCAAACAGGTTTCGACCCCGGCACCGGCCAGGCGATTTTCGAGGAACAACCGCTAGATCTCAACGACCTTCCCTATATCGTCGTCATCGTCGACGAATTCGCCGACCTTATGCTGGTGGCAGGCAAGGACGTCGAGAACGCGATTCAACGCCTCGCCCAGATGGCGCGCGCCGCCGGTATCCACCTCATCATGGCAACGCAAAGACCTTCCGTCGATGTCATCACCGGCGTCATCAAGGCGAACTTCCCGACCCGTATCTCCTTCCAGGTCACGTCGAAAATCGACTCGCGCACGATCCTGGGCGAATCCGGCGCCGAACAGCTCCTCGGCATGGGCGACATGCTCTATATGGCGCCCGGCGGACGCATCACGCGTGTCCACGGCCCGTTTGTGTCCGACAACGAAGTCGAGAAAGTTGTCGACTTCCTCAAAGATCAGGGCGAGCCCGATTACATCAACGAAGTCACCGAGGGCGAAGACGATTTCGGCGATAACGAAGTCATGAACGCCATGTTCGGCGGTGGCGGGGACGGCAGCGGCGTCGACGAACTCTACGACCAGGCCGTGGCGCTCGTTGCGCGCGAAGGCAAGGCCTCGACCAGTTTCGTGCAGCGGTATTTACAAATCGGCTATAACCGCGCCGCGCGGATCATCGAGGAAATGGAGCGCCAGGGCGTCATTTCCAAGGCCAATGCCACCGGCAAACGCGAAGTGCTCGTGGGCAACCACTTCAGCGACGCTTAAATCTGTTAAAAAAACTGGATCGGCAGGGTTATCGCCTATATAAGCGTATAATCAATAAACCCGTTTAAAAGGCCCCTGATTCCATGCGCTTTTTTGTTATTGCCCTGACGCTGTTCACCTTGATCTTCCCGCTTTCCGCCTCTGCAAAGAAAGGCGACGAGGCCTGGAACGCCGACATCAAGATCGCCGAGGATTACCTCAAAACCCTCCGCACGGCCCGCGCGCGCTTCGTCCAGACCACGCACGACGGCACACAACTCGTCGGCACCTTCTATCTCCAGCGCCCCGGCAAGCTGAAATTCGAATATGACGCGCCCATCAAGGACTTCGTCGTCGCCGACGGCTTCTTCATTTATTTCTACGATTCACAATTGGGCGAGCAGACCAACGCTCCCATCGGCCAGACCCTCGCCGATTTCATCCTGCGCGATGAATTGAAACTGCGCGACGATCTGACTGTGAAAGACATCAAACGCGGCGGCGATCTCATCCAGATCGAAATCGTGCAAACCACCGACCCCGAGGCAGGCTCGCTTACGCTCGGCTTTTCCGAAGACCCCATCACGCTGAAAAAATGGCGCATCGTGGATGCGCAAGGCCTCATCACCGAGGTCGAGCTGTTCTATCTCAAGACCGATGTTAAACACCCGTCCTCGCTCTTCGTCTACAAGGACCCGGTTAAAAAAGGCGTGAATGACTAAAATTCCCCAAAAAATAATGAGTAACGACGAAGGCCCGCTCAACCACCTCATCCGCATGCTGGCCGGTTTGCCCGGCCTCGGCAATCGCTCCGCGCGCCGCATCGCGCTGCATCTCCTCGGCAAGCGCCAGAACATGATGATCCCCCTCGCCGACGCGCTGAAAAAAGCCGCCGAGGAAATCAGGGAATGCCCCGAATGCGGCAATCTCGACATGATCCAGCCCTGCAATATCTGCCGCAATCCTTCGCGCGACCGCGCCAAAATCTGCGTGGTGGCACAAGTCTCCGACCTCTGGGCGCTCGAGCGCACCGGCGCGTATAAGGGCCTCTATCATGTGCTCGGCGGCCTGCTCTCGGCGTTAGACGGCATCGGCCCGGAAGATTTGAAAATTCCGCGTCTCGTCGCCCGCAGCGAAAACGAGGAAGTGCAGGAAATTATTTTAGCGCTTAGCGCCACCGTCGACGGCCAGTCCACCGCGCACTACATCGCCGACCATCTCGACACCGCGAGCCTCAACGTCACGCGCCTTGCGCACGGCATGCCGGTCGGCGGCGAACTTGATTACCTCGATGACGGAACCATCACCACGGCTCTCAAGTCGCGCCGCACGGCCTGATTACTCTTTCTCGGAAATATAAACATCCCCGTCGCCGGTCACGCGCAAAACCGCGAGGCGCGTGTAATGTCCCGTGCGGTCGCCGCCGATGGCAAAATCGTAATAAACCCCGGCCGGGAAATAATGATCGGTCGCCGCCGCCGTCACGCTTGAATCGCCGAACTTGATATAGACCGGCTCGGTCGCGTAAACGCTCACCACGCGCGTGTTGTCGTTGAAGTTCGTCGAGTTCCGCGCCGACGAACTGGTCGCACTGATTTTGTGCGCGCCGCTCTGCATGAGGCGCATCGCGGGAATGATGTTCGAGTCGCTGTCCTGTGGTAAAAGTGTAGGCATGGGAGTCTCCTTATATGTGTATCGTCATTGCGAGGAGCATGCGCAAGCTTGCCCCCACGAAAGCGGGGGAAGCAATCCAGAAAAAACTGGATCGCCGCGCCGACGATGTCGGCTCGCGATGACGGTGATGTGTTGCAAAAAGGCGCAAAAATGGCCTGTGAAGCGCTTATTCTTTGATATTATTGGCTAAATGTCAAGGAATTTTTTCCTATATCTATCAGAGGTTAAGCTCTAAGCCGCCTTCTTCATATAATTCGCATACGTCCCGTAATACGCCGCTGAATCGCCGTACCCGTATTCCGCGTGCTTCTTCACATCCACATTCGTAAGCACCAGCGCCAGCGCGCTGTACCCGAAATCGGTGAAGTGTTTCACACCGCCTGCCACCGCCTCGCGCGGCGTCTTGTCCCATTTCACGGCGTAGAGAACACAATCCGACAGCGTCGCCAGCAACCGCGCATCCGGCACCGCCAGGCACGACGGCGAATCCAAAATCACGAGGTCGTACATCCCGCGCAGATGCTCCACCAACTCCTTCATCCGCTCGGTGCCCAGTAAATCAAGCGCGTTCGGCACGCTGCTGCCGAAAATAATATGCGCCGGGGAATCCGCATCCTTGCAGATCACTTCGTTCAGTTGCTTCTCACCGGACAAATACTGCGCCAGATTCGCCGGCCCCTTCTGCCCCGATGATTTATGCACGTTCGGACGGCGTAAATCCGTATCCACCAGCACAACTTTTTCTCCCGACGCCGCCGCGCTCCGCGCCAGCCACAGAGACAGCGTCGTCTTCCCTTCCGCCGGAAACGACGACGTCATCGTCACGACTTTTGGTTTTCTCTCGCCCGAGCGTAAATTCATCACCATCCGGAGCGTGCGCACCGATTCCGCCAGCCCCGATGTCGGCTCCGCCAGCGGGTAACGCCCCAGAAACGGCATCCGCACTTTTCCCGCCGACGGGATCAGCGCAAAACACGGCAGGCCCATCGCCTTCTCAATCTGGTTCGCGCTGCGGAACGAATTATCCATCTTCTCCATCAGCAGCGCGATAGCGAGACCCGCGAACAACGACGCCACCGCGCTCAAACTCAAAACCAGCATCTGGTTCGGCCAGCTCGGCGCGCGCGGCACGCTCGCATGTGAAATCATTTTCGCGCGCGGCTCCTGCAATTCTTCCTGCCGCTCGCCGCGCCGTGCCGCCTCCATAAAACCGTTCAGCGTCTCGCGCGTCGATTCCGCTTCCATCTCCAGCGCGCGCAATCCCACCATCCGCGAATCCTCGCGCATTTTCACGCCGCCCGAAACATCCAGGCTCTGCTCCAGCGCATTCACGCGCCCTGCCGCCAGGTCCATCTCGGCCCCGATTCCCTTCGCAATCGTTGCGATCTCGGCGCGGATCGAATCCCGCGTCCCCGCGATCTCCGATTGCAGATTCAAAATCTGCGGATGCTTTGGCCCGTATCGGCTTGACAATTCCGCCATCTCCGCCTCCAGCCGCGCCTGGTCGATTTTCAGTTTCTGGATCACTTCAGAATTCATTACCGCGCCCGAACTCTCCATGCGCGAGGGCGACTCCAGCATCGCCTTCACCTGCTGCAACTTCGCATCCGCCGCCGCCTGCTCACCGCGCGCCTTCGCGAGTTGCTCATTGAGCGAACGCACCTGCTCCCCCGATAACAGCGTCGTTGTATCCTGCCTGATATTATTCGCTTCCTTGTAACGTTCGACCGCTAATTCCTGCGCCTGTACTTCCGCACGCAAAGACGCCGACCGTTTATTCAGCCACGCCGCCAGCTTCTGCGACGCCGCGAAACTGCTTTCTAAACTTTTCTCGACATAGGAATCCGCAATCGCGTTCGCGACTTTCGCAGCCTTCTCCGCGTCCAGTGAATTGAATTCCAGCTGTATCGCATACGATCCCGGCACCGGCCGTACCGCCAGTTTCCGCCCGAATGCCGACACGACATCTTCGTGCGAAAATTCCGCGTCAGATTTTAATCCCAGCCGCTCGATCACGGACGAAGCCATACTGCGCGAACGGATGATCTCCACCTCGTTCAGCACCAGCGACGCATCATAACGCGACGAAGCCTGCGGCGCGACTTCACGCGGAATGATATCGCGCGCACCGGTGTTCACCAGAATAATCGCCCGCGCCGTGAAATGCGGCTTCGTCAAACCCAGCGCCAGTCCGGAAAACCCAAGACCCAGCAACAACACCCCGAAAATCACTAAACGCCGCCGCCATAATATCAGCAGCAACCCGCGCACATCTGTTTCCTGCGCGACTCGCTCCATCAGAAGAATCTCTCATTAACGGTGATCACATCACCCGGCGCGATTTTTTCCTCAGGCGAAATTTGCCTCTCCGCCCCGCCCCGTGTCACCTCGACGCTGCCCTCCGCCGCGCGGTACGTGAACCCGCCCGCCAGCGCCACAGCATTGAGCACCGTCATGTTGCTCGCATACGCGTAGCTGCCCGGATTTTTCACTTCGCCCATGATGTAAAACGGCCGCGACGATTTCACCTGCATGGTCACGCTCGGCTCCACCAGGTACCCATCTGCCAGCTTCGTCTCAATGCTTTTTTCCGCCGCGCGCGCGGTCATGCCGCCAACATTCACCTCGCCGATCAAGGGCATTGCAATCGCGCCGTCCGGCCCGATCCGGTAACTGCCCGACAGATCCTTTTCCCCATAAACCACGATCTCCAGCACATCGTCCGGCCCGAGAGCGCCATGTTCCCCAGCCGCCCGCACCGAAGGGGCGGCAGCCATAAGAAATGCAATCATCGCAAGCGCGCAAATCAGGCTGCGTAAATGCTTCATAAATCCAACATTATCAATGACTTAGGAACGCAGACGCAGGCAAGGCCCACGTCATTATTTTATGCCCGGCACGCGGGCCATACAACAGTATGATTGAGGCAATCCCCCGACTTCTGGGACTACAGGCCTAGGCTTTTGGACCCGGCCTTACGACGTGCTCGACTATTTTCGTGCCGACCGGCACATCAAGCAACGTCACGGTGATCTCCACCGGCGACGATCCCGAGGAAACGATATCCTCGCAACCCGCCAGCGATTCAGCGAAACGGTTCGCCGCTTCCACGGGTTCGGTGTCGTACACCGGCCTTTGCAGCATCAGCGCGTACTCGTACTTTGCCGTCTGGCCGATAATGTCCGATTGACGGCGCAGCAGCACGAGATATTGCGAAAGCTTCGCCACCGCGTAATCGGCGGCGTACGCCCCGTCCATTTCGCGGATCTGGCTGTAATTGCTGACCGAAATAAACAGCATGTACGTGCGCTCGCCATACCTGTCGGCGCGGTCGACGGCCGAGAGAAACAGCTGGTTAAACGCTGACTTGGCGATGACGCCCCCGGCGCTCGGGAAATCTTCTGAATCGTCGCCGATCCGGCGCATAAGCGTCGTCAGCCGCTCGCAGTTGCCCATCCGCTCATCGAGCGTAGTTACGTCTAATGGCTTGTTCATGACGTCGTTGCAGCCGAGCTTCAGCGCTTCCTGGCGCGAGGCCGTTTCCGAAAGCAGGAAAATATACGGGTAATTTTTGACCGAACGGCGGATGTTCAGGATCACCGGGCGCGGGCTGGTCAGAGGCGCGGGGTCGAGGCAGATCACCTCGAATTGCTCGCCGGACAAACGCTCGACGGCATTGTTTTTGGCACCTTCCTGGCTCACTTTATGGCCCATAGGCTCGAGGCGCGACTTGATAAGCTGCCCGGCAAGCGCATCCCGATCAACAACCAGAACTTTCATGTATGTATCCTTTTGAAGAGCCAAGGGGTCTGAAAAGACCCCGGCTTTAATACTATCCATGATCGTTAAAAAAAGAGTAAATGGGAAGCCTTATTTTAACGATTTCACCCCTCCTCCCCCATCCCCTAACCCCCTTGGCTGGTTTGACTTTCCGGTAATACTGGTTTAGACAAACCCCCTGATGGTGAGCCCTGGTGGCGGAATGGTAGACGCGCAGGTTTCAGGTACCTGTGGCTTAACGGCTGTGAAGGTTCGAGTCCTTTCCTGGGCACCATTTAAGAGGCATGGATGAGCATAACGCTGCACAAGAACGACCTTCCGAACGGCATTGATTTCGGCGCAAGCGTCGCGATCGATACGGAAACCCTCGGCCTCAACCCCGCGCGCGACCCGCTCTGCCTCGTCCAGCTGTCAAAAGGCGATGGCAACGCCCACATCGTCCAGCTCAACCGCGACACCTACGACGCGCCCAACCTGAAAAAAATTCTCTCGAATAATAACATCCTGAAAATTTTCCACTTCGCGCGTTTCGACCTCGCGGTGATGAAAGCTTATCTGAAAATCGATTGCACACCTGTGTACTGCACGCGCACCGCTTCGCGCCTCGTACGCACCTACACCGACAAGCATGGCCTGCGCGACATCTGCAAGGAACTCCTGAACATCGATCTCAACAAGCAGCAGCAATCCTCCGATTGGGGCGCGGCAACGCTCAGCCAGGAACAGCTTAACTACGCCGCAGGCGATGTGCTGCACCTGCACGCACTCAAGAAAAAACTCGATGACATGCTCGTGCGCGAAAGCCGTGTCGAGCTCGCACAAAAATGCTTCGAATTTTTGCCTGCCCGCGCCGAACTCGATCTCGCCGGCTGGGCAAACGTTGATATTTTCGAGCACTGATGAAAGCCGCGAAACCCGAGCAAAAAAATTCCCCGGATATCGCCGCAGCCCGCCGCGTGCTGGAAACCGAGATCGACGGCCTGAAAAAACTTAGCCAGTCTATTGATAACAATTTCACCGAAGCCGTCACCGCCATCCACACCATGAAAGATGGCTTGAATGCCGGACGTTTGATCGTCGCAGGCATCGGCAAAAGCGGCCACGTCGCGCGCAAGATCGCTGCTACTCTCGCTTCCACCGGCACACCCGCCTATTACATCCATCCCGGCGAGGCGAGCCACGGCGACATGGGCATGATCACGGACAAAGACGTCGTGCTCATGCTCTCGAACTCCGGCGAGAATACCGAACTGTCCGACCTCATTCATTACACGCGCCGTTATGGCCTGACACTCATCGCCATCACCAGCAACGAGACCAGCACCCTCGCGAAACACTCCGACATTTTGCTGCAGCTGCCGCAGGCGCCCGAAGCCTGCCCCAATGGCCTTGCGCCCACCACATCCACCACCATGATGCTGGCGCTGGGCGATGCGCTTGCCGTCGCACTGCTGGATCGCATGGGACTGACGAAAGAGCAGTACAAGGTCTTCCATCCCGGCGGCAAACTCGGCCGCAAGCTCATGAAAGTCTCCGAGCTCATGGTCGCGCTGGATGACATGCCGCTCGTTTCAGATAACGCAAAAATGAACGAAGCGATCATTGTTCTCGCAGAAAAAAATCTCGGCGCTGCTGTCGTCGTCGACAAGAACAAAAACCTCAGGGGCATTATCACGGACGGCGATTTGAAGCGCCACATGTCCGACGACCTGCTGAAAAAATCCGTAACCGAAATCATGACAACGTCACCGAAATCGATTGAACCGGGCGCCCTCGCCGCCGAGGCGCTCGACATGATGACCAAAGTCAAAGGCCGCTACCTCACCTCTCTTCTTGTCATGGACTCCGGCAAACTCGTCGGTATGATCCGGCTTCAGGATTGCCTGCAAGCCGGGCTCGTCTAGGAAAGCCGCCATGACGATAGACCCTGAAAACCCGGAAAACACTTTAAGCGCCGGTAAGTACGACCGCCTCGTGCGCGGCGCATCCACCCGCGACACGCATAATCCGAAATGGTCGCGCTTCGTGCGCCGCATGCGCCTCATCCTGCCCGTCATCGCGCTCGCGCTTTTTGCCATCGTCTTCGTCTGGAGCGACGTCCAGCGCAACAACATTCTGCCTTCCATCGACGCCGCCAAGATGCCCACCAATGTCGGCCAGAATGAACTGGTCAACCCACGCTTCGAAAGCGTCGATGAAAAAAACCAGCCCTTCACCATCACCGCCAAGCGCGCCGTGCAGAATAAAAGCGACGAGCAACTCGTCATGCTGGATGAACCGCTCGGTGACATGACGCTGAGCAGCGGCGAAAAAATCGCCGTCCGCGCCGATCGCGGCAGCTTCCGCCAGGACAGCAAAATCCTGCTCCTCCGGGGCAAGGTCCAGCTCAACCACGACAAGGGCTACCAGCTCGAGATGGAAGAACTCGATGTCGATATGATGCAGAACACTGCGTCCTCGAAAGTCGATATCGCGGGCCACGGCCCCGACGGCACACTGGCGGCGAAGGGCCTCGAAGGTTCATCCGAAACCGGCAACCTCGTTTTCAACGGCCCGGCAAAACTCATACTCACCAACACATCCGGCGGGCCAAAGGAGTTCATACCATGACAAAAATCCTCTCGTCATTGCGAGGAGCGAATGCGAGCCTGTCCTCGCGAAAGCGGGGAAAGCAATCCATTCTTTTCTGGATAGCTTCGCTGACGCTCGCAATGACGGCTATCCCCGCATCCGCACAGGAATTAAGTTCCTCCAGCGATGAACCCGTCGAAATCACTGCCGACGGTTCGCTCGAATGGAACCGCAATGAAAAACTTTTCATCGCGCGTGATAACGCCAAAGCCAAACAGGGTGAATCCTCCATCGCGGCCGCAAAACTCACCGCGCATTACCGCGATGGAACTGGCGGCGGCATGGACATCCACCGCGTCGAAGCCGATTCAAATGTCGAGCTCAGCTCGAAAGATTCCATCGCCTACGGCCAGCGCGCCGATTACGACCTCGCCAAGGGTGTTGCCATCATGACCGGCGACAATCTGAAAATGGTTTCGCCGAACCAGATCGTGACTGCGAAAGAGCGTTTCGAATACTGGGTTACCGACGGCAAAATCAACGCCATCGGCAACGCCCGCGTCGACAAGAAAAACGCCAAAGGCGAAACCGACACGCTCGAGGCCGATGTCATCTCTGCTATCCTGAAAGACAATGCGGCTGGCAAACGCGAACTCCACTCACTCGAGGCCGACGGCAATGTCGTCATCACCACGCCCGCCGAAAAAGTCACCGGCAAGCACGGCATCTATAATGCGCAGACCAACAAGGCCCTGCTCACCGGCGGTGTCATTCTCCACCGCGGCCCCAACAAGCTCGAGGGCGAGCGCGCCGAAGTCGATCTCAACACCAACACCAGCCAGCTTTTCGGCGGCGCCAATATGGCGAAAACCGGCGGCCAGGTGCGCGGCATCTTCTATCCCGGCACGGAAAAGAAAAGCCCTGAAATCAAAAGCAACACCGCGCCCGCGCCCGCTTCACAAACGCCGCCGCCCGCGAATAACGGCCCGCTGTTGACGGTGCAGTAATGCGGAAAAACCCTTTCGCATGGACGCGCGGGTCCAATTCGTATAAATTGGCTGACAGGTAAAAAGTCATGACCGAAATGAAAATCAACCCGCACCCGCGCATCAGGGAAGTGCCCCGCGGCCTCACCGCCGAGCACCTCTCCAAGAGCTATAAAAAGCGTCCCGTGTTACGAAACGTCAGCTTCTCGATCCAGCGCGGCGAAGCCGTCGCCCTGCTAGGCCCCAACGGCGCGGGCAAAACCACCTGTTTCTACATCATCACCGGCCTCATCAGCCCCGACGGCGGCTATATCCAGCTGGATGGCCAGGACATCACGAGCCTCCCGATGTACCGCCGCTCGCGCCTCGGCATCGGTTACCTCCCGCAGGAGGCCTCGATCTTCCGCGACCTCACGGTCGAGCAAAATCTTCTCGCCGTCATCGAGGCGCAATCGCTCCAGCCCGACGACCAGGCCATGCTGCTCGAGGACCTGCTCCGCGAATTCGGCATTGAACATTTACGCCGCACACCAGCTCTCGCGCTTTCAGGCGGCGAACGCCGCCGCGTTGAAATCGCCCGCGCCCTCGCCGCACGCCCTGAATTCATGCTGCTCGATGAACCGCTCGCCGGAATCGACCCCATCGCCGTCGGCGACATCCGCAAGCTCATCACCTATCTGAAACAACGCGGCATCGGCGTGCTCATCACCGACCACAATGTGCGCGACTGTTTAGGAATCGTTGACCGAGCCTACATCCTCCATGACGGCCGCGTCCTCATGGAAGGCTCGCCGGAGGAAATCGTCGCCAACGAAGACGTCCGTCGCGTTTATCTCGGCGAAAATTTCAAGATTTAATTTATTTCTGCCGTGTTATAATGCGGCATGAGCAGTCCTCCTCCCAAAATGGGCCAGCGTTTAGACTTCCGCCAGTCCCAGCAGCTCGTCATGACCCCCCAGCTCCAGCAGGCCATCAAGCTGCTGCAGTTGAACAACATCGAGCTCGCCGAATTCATCGAGGAGGAACTGGCCCAAAACCCGCTCCTTGAAAAAGCGGAAGCCGAGTCCGAAAGCGCCGAAGCACCCGCCGAACCCAAAGAAGAAATCGACAACATCCAGGAAGAATTCGACGGCGCGATGCAACGCGATTCAGGCGAGAACGAAGCACCCGATTTCGATGCCGGCTCCTCCATGGCCACTGTCGGCGCCGGTGGCAATTCATCCTTCGATGAAATGGATGAAGGCTTCGAAAGCCGGATGAGCACGGAAAAAACCCTGCGCGAACATTTGACCGAACAACTCTACATCGCTTTCGAGGACAACCGCGACCGCGTGCTCGGCGCGCTCCTCATCGACCAGATCGATGAAGCCGGGTATCTCCGCACCGACCCGAAACCGCTGGCCGAACAACTCGGCGCGCCGTTCGAGCGCGTTGAAAAACTCCTCTCCAAAATGAAAACCTTCGATCCGTGCGGTGTATTCGCATCCGATCTCTCCGAATGCCTGGCGCTGCAACTCGCCGAGAAAAATGCGCTCGACGCGCCGATGAAAAAACTTCTCGAAAATTTAAATCTTCTCGCCGCGCACGAAATGAAAAAACTTGGGCTGGCCTGCGGCGTCAATGAAACCTACCTGAAAGACATGATCCAGGAGATCAAACGGCTCAATCCCCGCCCCGCCGGTGAATTCGACCATCTCGTTGTACAGACCGCCATTCCTGATGTTCTTATGAAACGCCTGCCGAAAAATGTCGGCGGCGGCTGGCGCGTCGAGCTCAATTCCGAAACCCTTCCCAAGGTCCTCGTCAATCAGACCTACTACACGGAAGTATCCAAAAGCGCGACGCAGAAAAAGGACAAGGAATATCTCTCTGAGCAGCTGAGCTCTGCCAACTGGTTAGTACGCGCCCTCGACCAGCGCGCGCAAACTATTCTGAAAGTCGGCGCAGAAATCGTCGAACAGCAGGATGCCTTCTTCAATTACGGAATCGAATTTTTAAAACCTCTGACGCGAAAAGAGATCGCTGAAGTCATTGGTATGCACGAAAGCACCGTCTCCCGGGTTACCACCAACAAATTTATCGGCACGCCGCGCGGCATTTTCGAGCTGAGATTCTTTTTCTCCACCGCGCTTGAGGGCGAAGACGGCACCTCCCATTCCTCTGAATCCGTAAAAGCCCGCATCAGGACCATGATCGACGCCGAAGACCCGAAAAAAATACTCTCCGACGATAAAATCGTGGAAATGCTTAAAGCTGACGGCATCGACCTTGCCCGCCGCACCGTCGCCAAATACCGCGAGGGCCTTAACATCCCCTCCTCCGTCCTGCGCCGCCGCCAGAAGAAGTCATAAAAAAAGTTATAAAATTGCGTTAAAAATTAACCTGAAATCTATGGTTATCGGGCTATGGAGATTTATGTTATAATAGTGCTTATACCCATCAATTAAGAACAGGATGAGAACGATATGGAACTGTCAGTTCATGGAAAACAGATAGATGTCGGTGATTCACTACGCGGTCATGTAAAGGAGAAAATCGAGGACTTAAGCGAAAAATATTTCAACCACACAACATTTGCGAATATCACATTTTCAAAAGAAGGCCACGGCCACCCGCGCACCCGCGCTCACATTTCCCTCAAACTCGGAAAAAATATCATGGTCGTCGCCGACGCTGTCGAGGCCGACCCGTATGTCGCGTTTGATTCCGCCGCCGAAAAAGCAGGCAAGCAGCTCCGCCGCTACAAGCGCAAACTGCGCGATCACCATGAGCGCACCGAGCAAAGCCCCGAGGCGGAAATCACCAAGGCGCGCGATTATGTTCTCGCCACCGACGGTCACGACAAGGAACTTCCGCCTGAGGAGGGCCCCGCCGTCATCGCGGAAATGACCACGAACATCGAAACCTTGACCGTCTCCGAAGCCGTCATGCGGCTCGAGCTTGCCGACCTTCCGGCGCTCATGTTCCGGAACGCCAGCCATAACGGCCTGAACATGGTCTTCCGCCGTCCCGACGGCAATGTCGGCTGGGTCGATCCGGACAATAAGGCCAAGAAAATAAAATAATAAAATAACGCTTATTTTATAGCGACTAATTAATAAAAAACCCGCGGGCGCTCCTTTCCCGCGGGTTTTTGTTTTCGCAATTCGGTTCCTTCCACATCACAAAAAAAAATAAAATTTTTTTACTGGCGTTTTTTTGCGGATGTCTATTAGTTATCCAACTGTGTGCCAAATGGATTTATAAATTCGGATTTTATAAGAGGGTCATAATGTCCTCCGCAAACGATGATATCGAAGTAAACGTAGTTCTGCCCGATCTGAAAGTCGGCGGCAGCAAACAGGTTCTGCAACTCGTCGCAGCCGAAGCCTCGCTCCATGTAAATGCCGACGCGGAATTTCTTTATGACGAACTCGTGCGCAAGGAAGCGCACACGCCTTCCGGCATTGGCGGCGGCGTCGCTATTTTACATCTTCAGACACCGCACCTGACCAAACCTTTTACGATGCTCGCGCGTTTGCATGAACGCATTGATTTCAACGCCGTCGACAACGAGCATGTCGACCTCGTCGTCCTGCTGCTTTCCCCGGAAAAAGACGGGCCGCTGCATCTGTGCCGTCTTGCCCACGTCTCGCGCATCTTCAGAAGTGAGCGCCTCTGCGCCGAACTGCGCAGTGCGCGTGACGAAGACGGCATCCACGCATTACTGATGACGCCGGATGAATGGCAGATCGCCGCCTGACAAAAGACAATCCCGGCGTAAAGCCGGGATCTTTCAGAGCTAAATTCAAATGAAACTAATGAACCGTGACAGGTTCCAGATCATTATGTCTGACAGCAATGATCGCCGTGTCATGCGTATCCATTACCGAGAGCGGCGTGCCGTCAGCCGCGTGAATCGCATAGGCCGTGCGGTTTTGAATCAGCACAGGCCGGATATAGGCAAGCTGCTGAACACCGAAATTGCGGAAATCCTGGGACGACAGCCCTTTGAAGAAGGCAGTGGAATTCATATCTTTGTTATTAATCATGCTTCACCCCTCGATCCTTTCAGTATACCACGCATAAGCACCCTGTTTCATTAATTTTGTTCTTTTTGCATGGTTTTCAATAGCCCTCGGGATTTGATTTAAACTATTGATATTATTTAATCTTCAGGCGCGTCCTTTTGTGAACAGCCGGTCGCAATAACCGCATTCCACCTCATCCGCACCATCAAATGTGTACCAGACTTTCGGGTGGCCAAGCGCACCGCCGCCGCCATCGCAACTCACCTGGTCGGCATCTTCATCCACCGTGATGATTTCGGGTTGGGGAGCCTTAGGGCCGGGAATCGGCATATTTCATAATCCTTTTACGGTTTGATAAATCGATCCCTATAAAATAACAGCGGAAGGACACATGCCAATAGAAAAGAATATACATTTCACTGAAAACCCTCTCGCCGCCGACGAAGCCGGGCGGTACCTGTCAGTGCATGTGCGCGTGCCGGAGATCGTCAAAAGCTGGCGCGGCTCGCTCTTCAGCTTCGAATGGCTCCGCCCTGACGGCAAAATCAAATCCGCCGCCGAACTTAACCCCACAGAGCGTGAAAAACGCCAGGCGGTCGAACAATTGATTCAGTCCGGCGCCGCCATACCCATGCCCATTCTTGGCATAGGCATGATGGACAATGTCGAGATCGGCGTCGGCCGGGCCGAGCTTCTGACCCTCGCCGCCACCGGAATCGAAACCATGCCCGTGCACATTCCCAAATCCAGCGAAAGCGATTTCAAACCTTTCCGCGCTGATGTAAAATCCCCTGCATGAGAACCAACGCCGCCGAGCGCGGTAACGTCATGTTTTATATCCTGATCGCCGTCGCGCTGCTCGCGGCGCTGATCTTTGCCGTCGCCCAGAGCGGACGCGGCAACATCCAGCAGGTCAGCGAGGAAAAAGCGCGTCTTTTCGCGACAGAAATTCTTCAAAACACCAGCACCATGGCCAACGGTGTCGCCCAGCTCCGCCTGCGCGGCGTGCGCGATACCGAAATCGATTTCGACAACCCGGTCGTTTCTTATCCCAACGCCAATTGCATCGACGATGCGTGCAAACTCTTTCACCCCGGCGGCGCAGGCCTGACCTACTCCGCGCCCGACATGCAATGGCTCGATGAAACCGCAGCATCCGCCACAGGCTTCGCGCAACCAGGCGCGCTAATCGGGCAATGGTATTTCCCTTACAACACTTGTGTCTGGCAGGTCGGAACCGGCGGCGACAATTGTCACGCTGACACCAGCGACAATACGGAACTCATGGTCTGGCTGCCCTGGGTCAGGCGCGAGGTGTGTATTGAAATCAACGAACTGCTGGGCATCCCCAATCCCGGTGACGAGCCTCCCGCTATCGGCGGCACCATGATCAACACCACGGCCCCCAAATTCGCAGGCACCTATCCGTCAGCTGTTCACGTACATGTGCAGATGCCGACAGTTACCGCAGCTTGCATTTACCACAACTCTGCGCCTGCCTCGCCGGGCCTTGGTTATTTCTATTACAAGGTTTTGATTGTGCGCTGACCGCTGTCATTGCGAGGAGCGCGGTGACGAAGCAATCCATTCATAAAAAATCGTCACCCCCGCGAAGGCGGGGGTCCATTCGTACGTTAACTCAACTATTTCAGGAAATCTTCCGCGCCTTCGGTCCTTCAGGGGTATCTTCAATCGCGTATCCCAGCGCCTTCAACTCATCCCTGATTTCATCCGCGCGCTTGAAATTTTTTGCCTTTTTCGCTTTCGTGCGTTCGGCCAAAAGTTTTTCAACTTCAGCATCACCGCTTACATCATAGCCAAGCCATTTGGCTGGATCTTGTTGGAGAATACCGAGAAGCTTTCCTGCTTCCAACAAAGTTGCCTTAAGATTTTCTTTTTCTTTGTTATCCGTTTCCCCGTACAAAGACCGCTCGATAGTTTTTACGACAGAAATTGCATACGGAGTATTCAAATCATCAAATAGTGCTTCTTCAACAACTTCTATTTCCCCTCTGACATCTCCAACATTTACATCCTGCATATTATAAAGTGTTCGATACATAGTATCTAACAAAGATCGCATATTATTTATTGTTTCTTCGGACCAGCCTAAAGGCTGCGAATATTGCGCTGATAAAAGTGCAAGGCGTAAAACTTCACCTTTATGTTCTTTGATCAATTCATGCACTAAACGAATATTGCCAATCGATTTAGACATCTTTTCATTATCGACCGTCACAAATCCATTATGCACCCACATCTTCGCGAACGCCGATAAATCCTCATCTTTCCCATGCGCGCAGCAACTCTGCGCGATTTCATTTTCATGGTGCGGAAACTTTAAATCCGCCCCGCCGCCATGAATGTCGAACGGCAATCCTAAATGTTTCTCTGCCATCGCCGAGCATTCGATATGCCATCCCGGCCTTCCGAAACCCCACGGTGAATCCCATCCAGGCTGGTCCGCAGCGCTCGGCTTCCACAGCACAAAATCCGCCGGGTCTTTTTTATAGGGCGCGACATCGACGCGTGCGCCCGCAATCTGTTCGTCCCTGCTCCGGCCCGACAACCCGCCATAAGCCGCAAACGACGGCACGTTGAACAGCACATGCCCCTCGGCTTCATACGCATGCCCGCGCGCAATCAGCGCCTCGCAAAGCGCAATCATCTCCGGAATATGCTCCGTCGCGCGCGGCTGCACGTCCGGCTTCGCAACGCCGAGCGCCGCCATATCCTCGTTATAAATTTTCTCGAATTTGCGGGTGATGACGTCAATCGCCTCGCCGCTTTCTTTCGCCGCCACCATGATCTTGTCATCGACATCCGTGATGTTGGAAACATACGTCACCTTCGGATAGATCGAGCGCAGGACATTCGCCAGCAAATCGAACACAACCGCCATCCGGGCATTGCCGATATGGGCGTAATTATAGACTGTCGGCCCGCAGGCATAGACCCGGACATGCCGGGGGTCGAGGGGGGAAAATTCCTCTTTTTTTCGGGTCAGACTATTGTAAAGCCGCAGGTTCGGCATATTTCACCATTTTGAAGGCGTTATTTTACTGGAAAATAAGGTAAATAACGGCTATTACCAAGCCCTAAATCAAACGAGGAAAAGATGGCCAAAGAAGTCTCGAAAACGGGTGAAACACCGGCAGCCTGCAACAGCAACCGCGTCATCCCGCGCCCATCCCGCGCCGAGGCCGAAAAAGCGGTGGAAGTCCTGTTGCGCTGGGCTGGCGAAGACCCTAGCCGCGAAGGCCTGCTTGAAACCCCCGCCCGCGTTGTCCGCGCCTACGAAGAATTTTTCGCCGGCTACGCGATGGACCCATCCGAAGAGCTCTCCAAGACGTTCGAGGACATCAAGGGCTTTGATGACATCATCGTCGTGAAAGACATCGATTTTGTTTCGCATTGCGAACACCATATCGCAACAATCACCGGCAAGGCGCATGTTGCCTACTGGCCGAATGAAAAAATTGTCGGCATCAGCAAACTCGCGCGCGTCGTCGATATTTTCGCCAAGCGCATGGTCAGCCAGGAAAACATGACCGGCCATATCGTGAAATGCATCGACCAGGCGCTGAGCCCCAAAGGCACCGCTGTCTTCATCGAGGCCGACCATCAATGCATGTCGATCCGGGGCGTCAATAAACCGGGCTCGTCCACGGTCACCACGACATTTTCGGGAATTTTCAAAACCGATGCTGATGCGCGCGCGCGTTTCCTCGCCATGATCGGCAAAAAATAGCCCCTCCTTCGTCATTGCGAGGAGGCACTTGCCGACGAAGCAATCCATTTTTTGTTCAAACGGAGATATGGATTGCTTCGCGAAGTTTACCCCCGCGTAGGCGGGGGCTCGCAATGACGTGGTTAATGGATACTTGAATCGCTATCGTCGTGGATTCCACGAACATACGGTGACGCTTTGACTGTATTCAGCAACCGCTCTTTCGAAAACGGCTTCTTGAGAAAACTATGCGCCCCGCTTTGGGTTGATTCCACAATACTCGTCTTCGCCGTATCGACGCTCAGCATCACCACGAACGCTTTCGGGTCCGCCGCCTTGATCGCGCGCAACGTGTCATGGCCATTCAACCCCGGCAAATGAATATCCAGGAACACTATGTCCGGCGCGTGCTCGATATAGGCGATAATGCCTTCCTCGCCCGTGCGACAGACTGACAGCTCATATTCCTTGCTCAGAATATTCGCCGCATAACTCGCCGTAAATCTGTCATCCTCGACGATCATCACTTTTGAAACGTCATGGCGCGCGCGGCGGACGGGAATGCTCGCCACCTTGTTCGTGTCGCCCATCGCTTCGTACGCTTCGAAACATTTCGCCGACAGCAATTTCGCATCGGCGAGTTTTTGATAATTATATAAATCATCGCCCAGCAGGCACCTGTCGGCGTAATCCGATTGCGCCTGCTTGCCCATCTCCTTGTAGATCGATGAAATCAGCGTCATTTCCTGTTCGTTTTCAGGCTGCACCAGCATCAACACGTCATTATCGGAAAACAGATAGACAAATCCCTTGCCGATATTCTGCGCCTGGTTATTCAGCTCATCCGCGAAATGCGACGACGTCGTGCGCGCCTTGGCGATCTTCACCTGGATCTCGTCCAGGACGCTGACCAACTCGTTGTGATCCAGCATGCGCGACAACGCAAAATAAAGCACAACCCAGCCCTTCGGATTGTCCTTCAGCTTTTCAAGCGTGGTGACGAAATGATGCTCGGCGCTGTCCTTAATCAGTTTCATGAAGCCCTAAAAAACGACGTGAAATACGCAGGTATTGCCGTGCCAATTCTCGCGAAAAATCGTTAATTTTTGGTAATCTTTTTATGCACCCACGCGAGAATCATAACATGAAACGCGAATGCCTCTTTTTTTATAATTCTTAAAAAATCATGAAGAGTTTTAATTAAGGAAATTCAAGGGGCTGAGATCAAAGCGAATGATGATTTTTCGGATTATTACGGCTTATTAATCATTACCCTCTAATATTATACTAGGGGAGACTTTCATGATTGGCTTGCAACTGTGCATAAAAGTCGCGCGGCATGTACAGCTCGGAAATAATCGGGAATAATAAGGGCGCCATGGCACGTGCTTCAGATTTGATTTTCTCCGATCGGACAGGGGATTCAGCCGACACAGTGGATACACAAAAAGCAAAATCATCGATGCTGAGCAATCTGCTTGTCTCGTCGTCAGGGCAAATCTGGAAAAGCCGGATCAGCTGGCGCATCATTCTCGCAGTCTTCTTGACCATCCTCACCGTCCAGGCAATCATTCTCAACTTCCGCCTGAAAGAATTTGAAATGGGACTCCTCGACACCTTGCGTGAAAATGGCCGCGCCGCGATCGCGCCACTCATCGTTTCCAGTCCCGATACGCTGGCCTCCCCTTTCACCGACGAAAGCATCGAGCGCCTCTTCTCCGCCACCAGCATCAGCGCCATCGCCGTCTATTCCAACCAGCTCGACCTGATCAAGACCTACGGCGGGCAACTCGCCTTGTTCATCGCTGGTTCTGACAGCCTGTCGCGCACTTACCGCAGCGCCGACGGCACATCTTTCGAAGTCATTTACCGCAGCAGCGACCTCCGCCGCCCCTACGTCATCGTCGCGCGCCTCGACGCTTCCGCTGTGCGGGCCGACATGCTCGAATTCGTCAAACAGACCATCTGGGTCATGATGCTGATGTCGGCTTTAGTCACCACCGTTCTCATGATCGCGCTCGGTCGCTGGCTGCTGGAGCCGATCCTGTTCATGCGCGCCAATCTTCTGGCCGCGAGTAAAAATCCGGAGGATCCGAAAATCCAGCCCTCGCCGTTCGACCCGAACGATGAGATCGGCGGCGCCATCAAGATAGCTCAAGATCTGATCAACCAGAACGCCGCCAATCTTCGTCATTTCAAGCACGAAGCCAGGAGCCAGATTCACAAACTCGCTTATTACGACACGCTGACGTCGCTCCCCAACCGCACTTTATTCTTGCAAAATCTAGCTCAAAAAGCGGAGCATTATGACGACGAGGAAGTGCCGCGCTTTGCCGTCGTCACCATCGATATCGACCACTTCAAGGACATCAACGACTCCATGGGTCACAATGTCGGCGACGCGATTCTGAAAGGCGTCGGCAAGCGCCTGCGCGCCGCGATGCCGGAAACCGCTGTTGTCGCGCGGATGGACGCCGATGAATTTGCCGTCATGATGCCGCTCTCGACTGACATCAACACCGCGCGCGATGTCGCCGAGCGCGTTCTGGGCGTCATCCGCTCCGAACCGTTCAAGGTCTTCAACGAAAATTTCCAGGTCCGCGCATCCATCGGCGCGTCCACCTTTCCCAGCGACAGTACCGATCCCGACGGCGTGCTGAAGAACGCCGACATCGCCCTCAACCGCGCCAAGGAAGAAGGCCGCGACAGGATTAAAGAATACAACGAGGATTTCGACCGCGCCGTGCAGCAACGCTTCCAGATGCTGCGCGACTTGCGCGACGCCATGGAGCAAAAACAGCTCAGCGTTTATTTCCAGCCCCAGCTCGATCTCAAAACCGGCGAGATCATCGGTGCCGAGGCGCTGCTGCGCTGGTGGAAACCTGATTCAAGCAAGCAAGGCGGCGTCTTCATCCCGCCGAACGAATTCATCCCCGTCGCCGAACAATCGGGCCTCATCGTTCCCATCGGCGAATGGGTCATGGAAGTCGCCTGCCAGGCCGCCGTCAACTGGAACAAGAAACTCGGGAAGGACTTGCGCATCGCCGTCAACGTCGCCGCCGCGCAATTCGTGCAGGGCGATATCGTCAATTATGTTCAGAAAGTTTTGCGCCAGACCGGCCTCGCCGCCAACAAGCTGGAGCTCGAAGTCACCGAAAGCGTCTTCATGCATGATATCGAGCACACGATCCGCACGCTCCAGAGCCTGCACGCCATCGGCGTCGAACTGGCGATTGACGATTTCGGCACCGGCTATTCTTCGCTCTCTTATCTGCGCCAGTTCCCGATCGATCGTTTGAAAATCGACCAGTCCTTCATCCGCAATGCATTGAACGATCAGAACGACGCCTCCATCGCCCGCACCATCGTGCGGCTTGGACATTCACTCAATCTGAAAGTTATCGCTGAAGGCGTCGAGACCAAGGAACACGAAAAATTCCTCCTCGCTGAAGGATGCGATGAAGCTCAGGGCTACCGCTATTCCCGCCCCGTCCCGCATGACAAGTTCGTCGAGTTCGCGCAGAACTACGACGGCAAGCTCTCAAGCTTCGATCAAACTTAAATCCAGCTATTAGTCCGGCACAATACCATCAAGGGCATAATCGCCGCGTGTGCCCAAAATTTGGTCTATGCGTGCAGGGGTGCTTTTCACAACAAGCACTGGCTCACTACTTAGAACTTTTACGTGAGCTTTTCGAAAATCTCTTGTAACTTCCGGAAGCAAATCCGGGTTATTAAGAGCAATGGCGTATGCGTATGTATGGGACATTTCTGTTCTTCCTACTCTTTTTATTGTTTGAATAACCCTATTAAAACCTTTCCATAACCATCGTCAAGAGAAAAGGACAGCAAAAATAATTGATTGCCCGGCCCGCCTTCTATATTCCTTCTCCATGCGTCCTTTAACCTCATCGAAATCCGGCAAATTGACAGGAACCATCCGGGTTCCCGGCGATAAATCCATCTCCCACCGCGCCCTTATGCTGGGTGCCATTACCGTGGGCGAAACCATGATCTCCGGGCTGCTCGAAGGCGAAGACGTCCTCCACACCGCCGAAGCCATGCGTAAACTCGGCGCGAAAATCGAAAAAGGCGGCGACGGCCTCTGGCGCATTCACGGCGTCGGCATCGGCGGCCTCGCGCAACCAAAATCCACGTTAGAGATGGGCAACTCCGGCACTTCGACGCGTCTGCTCATGGGCCTTGTCGGCGGCCACAATATTTCCGCAACCTTCACGGGCGATGCCTCGCTTTCGAAACGCCCGATGAAGCGCGTCATGACGCCGTTAGAGTTGATGGGCGTAAAATTTGAATCCACGGAAGGCGGCCGCCTGCCCCTCACCCTGCACGGGCCGCAGGACGCGCTCTCGATTGAATACAAACTTCCCGTGGCGAGTGCTCAGGTCAAATCCGCGATTATACTCGCCGGCCTCAACGCGCGCGGCATTACAACAGTCATCGAAGCAACACCCACGCGCGATCACACCGAAAATATGCTGCGTCATTTCGGCCTCGCTGTGAAAACCGAAAAACTTGGGGGCGGCGCCATAGCCATCAGCGTCACGGGCCAGCAGGAAATGCAGCCCTGCGCCGTCGACGTGCCGGGCGACCCATCCTCCGCCGCGTTCCCCGTCGTCGCCGCGCTGCTGCAACAAGGCTCCGACATCCGCATAGAAAGAGTATGTATCGGCGAACGCCGCAACGGAATTTACCTGACGCTTCAGGAAATGGGCGCAGACGTAAAATTTGAGCACCAGCGCGTCGAGGCTGGCGAACAGGTCGCCGATATCGTCGTCACTTCGAACGGCAAATTAAAAGGCGTCAACGTTCCCACCGCGCGCGTGCCTTCGATGATCGATGAATTCCCCGTCCTCGCCATGGCCGCTGCGTGCGCCGACGGCACGACAAAAATGACCGGGCTCGAGGAACTGCGCGTCAAGGAATCCGACCGCTTGCTGATGATTGCCGAAGGCCTGAAATCCTGCGGTGTAAAATTAGAGATGGGCGAAGACTCGCTCACCATTCACGGCAACGGCAAACCGCCCAAAGGCGGTGCGAAAATCGCTACCGCGCTCGACCACCGCATCGCCATGTCGTTCTTGGTTTTAGGAAGCGTGACGGATGAACCGATCACAATCGACGATTCCGCGCCGATCAAAACTTCGTTCCCGAATTTCGAAATCCTGATGAACGATCTCGGGATGGAAATCGGCTAAATTTTGTCCAATTGAAGCGATGGCGCACGCAATGCCTGCCTCGCCGCGGCCACCGCCGCCGCTTCCGCCTGCAACTCCTCTGCCGATACGGGCCATAATACTTTTCCGGTGGAGTCATGAACCATGCCTTGGTCGTTAGGTCCGAAAAACATTTCCCTGCTGGCATATTGTGCATGAACGACATGAGTCACCTTTGCGCCGCAATCCACAAAATCCTTGTATAGTTCAGTGCCTGGTTCCAATCGGCTGAATGGCGTCACCGTGCCCACAAACTCTTCTTTTTGCTGTTTCTCAAGTTCACCGAGTATTTCACTGACCAGCTTGAACTTTAGATATTTCGCCTCAAAGATGAAAAAAGTCTGGCAATATTTATCCGCCACGGCGATTTCCCGGGCTTTTTTCTCATTCTCAACTCTCAAAAAAAAGCCGGAAGAATCGGCACTGCCGCCGGGAAGATCTGAATTTTCAGCAATCATGTCTTTGTAAACAGCCTGCATTTTTTCGCTGTGGGCGGCTCTATCCTTGACCCTGACAGAATGGGGGTAATTGATGCGCACATAAACGCCGGTGGTTGGAATGCGCGGAAACGTTGATTCCATGCCGGAAAAATTAAAATACGCTGCGCCGTGGCGATTATATTCAAACGCCGCATTTTTCATTTCCTCAATCATGTCACTGACATCGATGCCTTCGGATTGCGCCTTGAAGACATACCTGATAATTCCATCTACAACGTAGTTTTTATCTTTAATGCCCTCATACCGCGCCGCATATTTATACAGCAGGGCTATATTCTGTTTCACTTCCTTAGCATGCTCGGCAAGCGCTCTGTTTTCATCCAGCACATAGTACGCCATGCCGCATTCGGAATCGTAATCTTCTTCTCTCAGCTGTCTAAACCGGGTCCGGGTTGCATGATATTCTTGGACATTTTCGAGCAGCTCCTCGACACAGGCCTGCGCGCGCCTGCTGTCGCCCCAATATCTTGGATCCTGACTTTCCGGACGGCCACATCCTTCGTTTGAAATCGTCACATTCGCCGGAATCACATGGGCATCATTCTTGATGAAATCATCCCATCGTTCATTATCTACAAATATGAGCGACACCTTTTCCAGCCTTTGCACAAATTCTACGGCATCGAATTTTCCCGTACAAAGACCTCGCGCATGAAGCACGATTGAATTGACCACCGGATTGCGCTCGCGTGAATAGTATCCCTCTACTGTAGAAGCGCTGAGCGCTCTGGCTGCATCTTTAATATTGTTCAATCGGGAAAACAGGAGACGACACTCTTCCAGGCTCAGAGGTGCGGTTTGCGTCGCCTTGTGATAATCGCCCACATAACTCAGCAAACACCTTGCCTGGGCCGATATCCCTGTCAGCTTATCATCACTCATAGTAAACCCCTTACTCAGCAATTTTTACGTGTTTGGACCCGGCGCGTCGCTCACATTGCGCGGCGCAGAATTTTCCTCGGTGCGGTGATAGGCGTGCACGATAATCAGCAGCTCCTCTACTTTTCGCAGCATGTCATGGCTCATGTGTTGAAGCGCGCGCTCGTTTTTTTATCCATTTGAGGTGAATTGTCCATCTCAAATGTCCAGATTTTGAAGTTCGTGCGCCGGTGAACGGACCGGGTTAAATTTCAGCACATTCGCTGGGTCATGGAAAAACAGTACATCCTGCTCGTTGTATTCATCAGCCGTAACCTGCATTAACCTTTTGTTGTCGAAACCATCGCTGAGCGTAGGGTCCTGGGTCTCTGCGTGATCAAAAATGGCATTACATTCCGCAGCAACAGCCAGCAGCCCTTGAGCGTACTTCGTCACCTGCTCGCCCCTGTATTCGTCGTTACGCGCCTTGTGAGATTCATTCGAAATGGCATTCTCAGGCTTCGCGAAAAAACTATCCCCCTGCGCTGCATGTGCTGCTGCCGCCTTTCTCAGCTCGTGCGTGAAATCGTAGATAGAAAATTTATCAAAGGGACCTTTCAGCACAAGGGTGGTTCGCGTCACGATTGAATCAACAACCGGATTGTCGCCCTGGATATCCGCAAAAAGCGGGGCATTGCTAACCACGGCATCAGCCGCCTCATACACCCTTATCAACTGGCCGCGTAACGTCTCTTCCGTTATGGCCGGACCTTGGTTTGCGGGAAGTTGAAATAGGGTGGCTAAATGTTTTTTCCCATCCAGCGTAAATTTCTGATGAGCGGCATCATAATCGTGAACCGCCCTCAGCAATTGCTTGATATGGCCTTGGCCGTGCGCATTCAATTCACTCGTCAAATCGGTAATGCTCATTTCAAAATCTCTCTCTAAAACCGGTTAATCTTTTGGAAAATCTGGTTTTAATGGAGATTTACGATTATGTCAATGAAAACGCTGGAGGATTTAAGACTGGCCCGCTTCCAGCCCCGGCAAAGACCTGGCTTTTGCTTTGTTTAGTAAATAAACGGCCACTGCGCCGCCGACCAAACCGAAAACAATAGTAAGTTCCGGCTGGTGGCCTTCCAATACGTGCAATTGACGCAAAGTTTCCACGACAGCAGGTCCTATCATTAACGCCGCACCCGCTGCAGTGCCGAATTTCGCCATAAGGCGGGAATCCGGTGAATCTAAAAAGCGGTCGATAAAATTACTGGTGCGCTTGCCGCATCATAGAACGAAAAATCCGTGGCTTTCAATATTTAGGTCTCATCCTCAATTGAAGGATTTTGTGGCGAAAATGCCGGTTTTCGAGAACCGTATCGCAGAATACGTTGTGGTATTTGAGAAACGGAAGCGCAGAAAACCGGCATTTGCAGCCCAAAAGACGATAATTGAGATTAGGACCGTCTGCGTGGTGGCAGGTTGGCGGGCCGCCATTCATCCAGCCACACATCAATGGGAACAATCGCGGGTGGCTTACCGCTGTCGAAATAATAGGAATCGATCGCGTAAATTTCGCCGCTGGCTTTTTCCTTCACCGCCCCGCTATTGTGCGGCCACTGACCGTCAACCAGAAATCCACGGTGAATCGGCGGCGCGGCATCGTGGTATTTCAGCAGCCCCGCCTCATCCAGAAACTCCAGGTAATGCGTCGTGTTGATCGCCTCGTCAATGCAATCCATCTGCGCCTGATCGTTTTCGAACGTATTCGCCTCGCCGAAATCGGGCGCGAGCTTCGCGTCCTTCGTCGATTCTGTCTCCAGTATCGCTACCGCTTTCGTGATCTGCTCGCGTTCCTTCTCGGGTGTTTTCGCAGGCTTTTTAAAAACCGCCGCCACCTTGTTCCACTGTTTTTCATCCAGCGTCACCAGGCTTTTTTCCGAACATGAAAAACCGTGGCACAGTTTGAATTCGCCCGGCCAGTCGCTCTTGCTCGAATACGGCATCATGCTGATGCCGTTGCCCTTCGCGCAGCCTGCCAAAAGAATGACGGAAAGGATCAAAAATTCTTTTTTCAACTTCATCACCGCATGTTAGAAGCGAAGCATGACCAATACCAGACCAGTCATAGCCATCGACGGTCCCGCTGCCAGCGGCAAGGGCACCATCGCGCGTAAAATCGCCGCCGCGCTGGATTTCAATTACCTCGACACCGGCCTTTTATACCGCGCCATCGGCTATGGCGTAACATCGGCCGGAGGCAACCCCTCCGATCTGCAAACAGCGCTTGCCATCGCACGTTCCCTGCCCGGCCAGATTCACGCAGACCCGGCCTTCCTCCAGAACCCCGACCTACGCACCGATGCGGCCTCGGAATCCGCCTCCCTCGTCGCCTCCATGCAGGATGTGCGGGCCGTCATCCTCGCGCTCCAGCGTGATTTCGCCCAAAATCCCGGAAAATCTCCTAATGGAAACAGTTACTTAGGTGCGGTACTGGATGGCCGCGACATCGGCACCGTCATCTGCCCCGCCGCCCCGGCCAAATTATTCGTCTCGGCAGCGGTCGAAACCCGCGCCCAGCGCCGCCTAAAAGAGTTGCAATCACGGGGCATTACCACTACATATGAGGCCGTTTTAAGGGATATGCGTGAGCGGGACGCCCGCGACGCTGAACGGAAAATAGCCCCCATGAAGCCGGCCGGTGATGCCCTCGAATTGGACACCACCGATCTAAACCCGGATCAAGCCTTTCAAAAGGCAATGGACTATATCCGCTCTCGCCTCTGACCAGAGCGCGCATAAATCAAAACCCTTGGAACAGATGACCGCCCCATAGCCTTCAAAAAGCAAGGATGGCCCGCGTTCATCACGAAAGGAAAATCTAAAATGGCTAGCACAGCTGCAAAACTACAAGACAGAACCGAGTCGAATGACTTCGCGAAACTTCTCGCTGAATCACTCGGCGGTTCCACTAAATTTGAAGGCAATGTCGTCACCGGCACGGTCGTCGGTCTGACCGATGATTTCGTCATCGTCGACGTTGGTCTGAAATCCGAAGGCCGCATCGCGGTCCAGGAATTCTCCAAGCCTGGCGAAGATCCGGAAGTCCGGATCGGCGACAGCATCGAGGTCTTCGTTGAGAAAATCGAAGGCCGCGACGGCGAGTCCGTCCTCTCCCGCGAAAAAGCGCGCCGTGAGGAAGTCTGGATCGAGCTTGAAAAATCCCACAAGAAGAACGAGCGCGTCACCGGCATTATCTTTGGCCGCGTGAAAGGCGGCTTCACCGTCGATCTCGGCGGCGCCGTTGCGTTCCTGCCTGGCTCACAAGTGGATATTCGTCCCGTAAGAGACGTCTCCCCGCTGATGGGCGCGCCGCAGCCGTTCCTTATCCTGAAAATGGACCGCGCGCGCGGCAACATCGTTGTCTCGCGCCGTGCCGTGCTCGAGGAAAGCCGCGAGAGCGCGCGTTCCGACCTGCTCGACACGCTGAAAGAAGGCAAGATCCTGCAGGGCGTCGTCAAGAACATCACCGATTACGGTGCGTTCGTCGACCTCGGCGGCGTCGATGGCCTGCTCCACGTCACAGATATCTCGTGGAAGCGCGTCAATCACCCCTCCGAAGTGCTGCAGATCGGCCAGAGCATCGACGTCCAGGTTATTCGTTTCAACGAAGAAACCGGGCGCATTTCTCTGGGCATGAAACAGCTCGAGGATGACCCCTGGAAAGACGTTGCCGCGAAATTCACCGTTGGTGAAAAATTCAAGGGCCGCGTCACGAACATCGCCGATTACGGCGCGTTCGTCGAACTTCAGGAAGGCATCGAGGGCCTCGTTCACGTCTCGGAAATGTCCTGGACCAAGAAAAACGTCCACCCCGGCAAAATCATTTCCACATCTCAGGAAGTGGAAGTCGTGGTGCTCGACGTCGATCCGGACAAACGCCGCATCTCCCTGGGCCTGAAACAGGCGCAGGAAAACCCCTGGAAGAAATACGCCGATTCCAAATCGATCGGCGATGAGATCGAGGGCGAAGTGCGCAACGTTACCGAGTTCGGCCTGTTCGTTGGCCTCACCGATGAAATCGACGGCATGGTTCACCTGTCCGACATTTCATGGGAAGACAACAACGAAGAGACGCTCAAAGCGTTCAACAAGGGCGACAAGGTCAAGGCGAAAATCCTCGACATGTCTCCTGAGAAGGAACGCGTTGCGCTCGGCATCAAGCAACTGACCAAAGACCCGCACGAAGGCAAGCGCCCGAAAAAATCGGCTGCTTCCAAGGGCGGCGCCGAAGGCAAGGGCGAGGTGGTCACTGCGACCGTCTCCGCCATTACTTCGGGCGGCATCGAAGTCACCGTCGGCGACCAGAAAGGCTTCATCAAGAAGTCCGATCTGTCGCGTGAGCGTTCGGAACAGCGTTCCGACCGTTTCGCAGTCGGCGAGAAGATCGACGCCAAGGTCATGAGCACCGACAAGAAAGGCCAGCTCAACCTCTCCATCAAGGCTCGCGAAATCGACGAAGACAAGCAGGCGATGAAGGAATTCGGCTCTACCGAATCCGGCGCATCGCTCGGCGACATTCTCGGTGCGGCGCTCGGCAAGAAATCGGAAGCCTCCGAAGAAAAGCCGAAAGCGAAAAAGGCCTCGAAGAAAAAGGCTGACGACGCCGAAGAAGGCGAAGAGAAGCCGAAAAAGAAAAAGAAGAAGGACGAGGAATAATTTCCTCCTCTTCTTGAGAAAACAAAAAGCCGGGCAGAAATGTCCGGCTTTTTTTCTCCCTCTCCCTCCGGGAGAGGGCCGGGGTGAGGGACTACGGAACCAACCGCGCCCTCCCTTGTTTGTCTCCTACAAGCTCACAAAGGAGACCCCCATGGACCACATCACAGCAATCTTTGAAACCCGCGAGGACGCCGAACGCGCCCTCATCCAGCTCGAATCAATCGGCGTCACCGCCGCCCAGACCAGCGTTCTCGCTACCGAGGAAACGCGCGGCGATTTCGTCATCGAAAACAACACCAAGGCTGAAGAAGGCGCCACCACCGGCGCAGCTCTCGGCGGTCTGGCCGGCGCAGTTCTGGCCGGCCTGACCTCGGCAGGCGCCGTCGTCATTCCGGGTCTTAACCTCGTCGTGTCAGGTTATCTCGTTGCGGCCGTTGCCGGTTTCGGTCTCGGCGCCGCAGGCGGCGGTATTCTCGGCGCGCTCGCCGGTCTCGGCTTCCCCGAGAACGAAGCGAAAGTTTACGAGGAGGAGCTCGGCCACGGCAGCTACCTCATCGCCGTAAAACCCGCCGACAGCGCGCAGAAAAAAGAGGTGAAGCGCATCCTCGACGAAGCCAAAACGCACGGCGCTCGTTCCGACCGCAAGGACGCCACCAACATCGACCGCAGCGGCGTTATTATTTAACACGCCTCCACTTCGTCATCCTCCGGCTTGTCCGGGGGATCCATAAAAAAATACAAAAAACCCGGGATCATCTTCCGGGTTTTTTTATTATCCTCTTCAATGCAATGTCGGGGTAAAAATATGATACACCATCACTCTTTCAGGAAAGCCGAGCTCTTCGCATATTTGTCCAAAATAACATTGCGCGCCCGTCAGCGGATCGGATTCAAACTTTTCAAAAAAAGCAGGGGGCATCCCCGCAGAGAAACCTTTCCCGATTCGTTTTCCATCCCCGTCAACACCGCTTGCTTCGAAGCGAATCGACCTTCCCGTCCTTGAACTGATGCCCAATAGACAAAAAGACGTTAACAGCGTGCCACTGTAGAATTTATTTTCAGGTGTGCTCAGAAGGCGCTTTTTCATGCTCTCATGTACAGGAGCTTTTTGCATGTCACCCTCTTTGATCTGCTTCCGCGCCTGAATGTCGAGGGTCAGATCATCCGCGGACATGTTGAACAAATCGGCTAAAGTTCCCAATGTAAATATAATAGGAATCGTACTTTCTCTATTCTCATTATCCTGCAGATTTTTTAACTGCTCCGGCAGGATAAAATCTTTATAAGTAAAATTCTCATCAGGCGTACTCATATTTTTTTCCTTTTGCGGAAACTCTCCCGCAGCTTTTGATTAACGCAACGAAGGACCATCTGTAACAAGCGTATGTCGGACCGCTCGCGCTCATCGGTTTCCTTCTGGGTCTTGATGAAGTCCATTTTTTTGTAAGCGCAGTCTTACAGAGCCAATATGATTATGTCAATTTTATCAAAGAATAGAATTTAGGATTAAATTCCTTTATTCTCCCGCCCATCCATCATAAAATCCTTACACCATCGTTCATCAGAAGCCGCGCCTCCCCGCCATTTCTCCGTCCTCTCGTTCGCCTTATGAAAACACATCACCCCACCCCCTCCCCTCAAAAACGCCGAACAAACTGATAAGAAACGCCGCGCCAGCACCCCCTCCCCGTAATCCGCGCATGCTCAAATCTAATTTCCCTTTCCCTTCAATGACTTTCGCTTGACGCCCCCGCCCGGATTGGGGCAATGTTGAGTCCTATTCATTGAAAAGGCACAGAAAAATGCGAAAAGCTGCTTTTCGCGCAATCCTAAGGGGAGAATCTGAGCAATGACGAAATCCGAACTTATTCAACGCCTTGCCGAGCGCAACCCGCATCTTTACCTGCGCGACATCGAAAAAATCGTCGAGACCGTTTTTGATGAAATCACCGGCGCCCTCGCACGCGGCGACCGGGTCGAGCTTCGCGGCTTCGGCGCGTTCTCGGTCAAGAGCCGCGACGCGCGCACCGGCCGCAACCCGCGCACCGGCGAAACCGTGAGCGTCGACGCCAAGCGCCTGCCCTTCTTCAAAACCGGCAAGGCATTGCGCGAGCGCCTCAACGGCGGCGCGCCCCAGGGTGGCAGCGAGTACCAATAGAATTTTTTAACCTGCTCTGAAAAGGAATCGCGTCGATGGGTTTCATCCGCGGCATCATTGGTCTTATCTTCGCCGTTCTGTTTGCCATCTTCGCCGTCGCGAACCGCCAGAACGTCGACATCGTCTGGCATCCCGTCCTCCCGGCCGTCAGCCTGCCCCTTTATATCGTCGCGCTCGGCTTGCTCGCGATCGGATTTATTCTCGGCGGTTTCATGGCCTGGCTGAAATCGGTTCCCGTCCGCGTCCAGAAAACCGTCCAGTCCCGGAAAATCAAAAAACTCGAGAAACAACTCGGCGCCGCGAAGGAAAAGGAAACGAAAGAGTCATTGGTAGCTGCGAAATTGCCGCCAACCATTGAATCCCCGCCGCGTGACTGGACCTCGCTCCCCCGCAATGGAACGGATGATCTATGAGCGCGCGCCCCGTAATTTTCTGCGCCATCGACACGCCTGACCTCCCCCGCGCCATTGAACTGGCAAAATCGGTCGGCCCCGTAACGCGCGGCCTGAAACTCGGCCTCGAATTTTTCTGTACTTTCGGTCCTCAGGGCGTTGAAAAAATCCGGAACGCTTGCCCCGGCGCAGAAATCTTTCTCGACCTCAAATTCCACGACATCCCCAACACAGTCGCCTCTGTTGTACGCTCCGTTTCTGAAAATATTGCGCCAGCCTACTTAAACGTGCACGCGCAGGGCGGCCATGAAATGATGGAAGCGGCAAAAGCAGCCTGTGCCAAAAAAACCAAACTCCTAGCCGTTACGATTTTAACCAGCGTTAATCAAAAAACGTTAGTAATGTATGATGACAACCTCAAAAAACTTTCGCTTGAACAACAAGTTTTTGACTTGTCAGTATTCGCGCATGAGAGTGGCCTTGATGGTGTTGTTTGCTCCGGTTACGAAATTGAACTTATAAAAAGCGACAATAATTTTAATAAAGATTTTGTTTTCATGGTCCCCGGCATCCGCCCTGAAGGCTCCGACAAAAACGACCAGAAACGCGTCATGACACCGAAGGAAGCGATGAGCGCAGGCGCAACGCATCTCGTTATCGGCCGCCCGATCACCGGCGCGCCCGACCCCGCCGCCGCCGCGCGCAAAATTCTGGACACCTTATAAGAGGAGAAGCCCATGAAACATTTCACACCCACCCTGCCCGCCGGAGAAACATCAAAAAACGTCCGCAGTTTTATCAAAGACAATCAGGATTCGTTCTGGAACATCCTGAAACCACTGCTGCCTTTTCTGATTGGTTTTGAGTTACTCGATGTTTTCATCAATCATTTACTTTTCCCAGGTAAAGGAAAAATAATGCCGCTTGGTGCGCTCATATCGTCTTATTTCATGGCCGCGCTGATGATTTCATGGCATCGCGTTGTCATTCACGGGGCCGACCGGTACGTGCCTATGAATCCGTTCAAACCCAAAAGAAATGAACTGGCATTTATATTCGTGCCGCTGGGACTTATCGTGTTGTATATGCTGGTAGCATCCCTCACCTTCTTTTTGTCGTTGAAAATCGGCAACGCGGGTCTCGCGTTCATCCTGGTGATGATCCTTGTAATTTTCGCCACCATCGCGGGTTTAAAAATTGCCTTCTATCTGCCGGCAAAAGCCATTGATGCGGACATAACCCTGTCTAAATCATGGAGAATGACGACCGGTTATGTATGGAAAATTTTTGCCGCAAGTTTTTTTTCATGGTGGCGGGTCATGCTGGTGGCCTTCGCTTACATAATGGCTTCCATCGTTGTTGGCGGAATTGTGGGCGCAGTTATGTTTGGAAATAGCAGCCTTGGGTTTAACTTGTTTCTGACCATATGCATGTTACCGGTTGTCGGTTTTTTCTCACCTTTGATAGGCGTCATAACAGTAACCGTGCTCTCAAACTATTACCAATGGGCGATCAATAACCCGCGCACCGTTCCATGACCGAAGTCAAAATCTGCGGCCTCAAAGACTCCGAAAATCTCAAAGCCGCCATCGAGGCCGGGGCCGCTTTCGTCGGCTTCGTCTTTTTCGAAGGCTCGCCGCGCAACATCGATTTTCACACGGCCGCGAATTTGCGCCAGCTCACGCCTGAAAACGTCAAAGCCGTTGGTCTTTTCGTCAACCCGTCTAACGCAGACCTAGAAAAATTCGCCGTCGGCCTCAGGCTCGACATGATCCAGCTCCACGGCGATGAAACGCCCGACCGCATCATGGATATCAAAAGGGCATTCGGCATTCCCGTCATGAAAGCCATCCGCATCGGCGATAAAACCGACCTCGAACAACTCGACGCATTCCTGCCCGTCGCCGACTGGCTGCTGTTCGATGTGAAAGTCGAAGGCGAACATGGCGGCACCGGAAAATCGTTCGACTGGTCGCTGCTCCGCCGTCGCAAAATCGAAAAACCGTGGATGTTATCGGGCGGCCTCAACGCGGGCAACGTCGCCTCCGCGCTCGGCATATTGCGGCCCAAAGCCGTCGATGTGTCCTCCGGCGTTGAGATCGAACGCGGGGTAAAAGACGCCGCAAAAATCCGCGCCTTCATCAAGGCCGCGAAGCGCTAGAATTCTTCCTCGATCTCGCGGAGAAAATTTTTCGTGTGCTTTTCGTCAAACTCAAGTTTTTCTGAAATACCCCAGATGACCTGATGCTGCGTTGCCATCGTCTGCGCCAGCTCCGCGCTTTCCATGATGAAGCCGTAACTTTCCGCCCGCGACGAAATATAAACGACCCTGTTGCCGCAGATCCAGTAACCCATCTTGAACTCGACGCTTTCGGGTGCGATGCGGATTTCACGTTTAAATCCCTTGCCTGCGCCCATGAACGGGAAGTTGCGCACATAAACAACCTGCGTGCGCGGCCAGATCGCTTGCACGTGAATGTCGCGGCGGATGCGCTCGGCGTTTAGGTAATGGAAAAATTCCGGCGACGTTGCATCGATCGTCGCCTTGATCGGCCAGAATGAAAGAGTCATCGTCCCCGCCGGAACGTTCAGAATATCGGTCAGCGCTGACTCGATTCCCTCGCGCCCTTCGAAGAACTGCATGCGTGGGCGGAATAAATTTGCGCCCGAACGTTTTTCAAGTTCGGGAATGACGGCATCCAGACTTTTTTCCTTCCCGCGCAACTCCTCGATCTTGCGGCGGTACAGCAGGCGGATTTTCTCCGCCGGTTCGGGAATAAAAATTTTCACCCCGCGCCTCTGGCTCTGCGTGACTAACCCCCCGGCCATCAGCCTCTCTAAATAGCCGTAGGTCGTCGGCCGCGCCGCACCCATGATTTTGGCAAGATCCCCGCCCGTGCGGGCCCCGTGGTCTAACAAAGCGAGGTAGGTTTTAACCTCTTCTTCCTTGAATCCCAGCGTCTGAAAAAGCTCGTCAATCATGGTTTTAAAGCACTTCTGTCCGTGTTGTCGGAAAACTACGACACATGTTGTCGAGTTGTCGTGACACTATTTTGCACGTTTTCCCGATTTCAGTCAAATTCCCGCCCATGGCAAATGAAATACCATCGCCCAAAGAAAAAGACTTCCTGTCGAAACTGTGGAAAGCGCACAGCACCGTCGCGCCCTTTGTCGGCCTGTTCGGCATCCCGGCGATGTATGCCTTCCTGCCCAAGGCGGCGGTACTGGCTAAAGCCGCCGACCCGGGCGCAGGGCTGCTCGATATGGTCTTCACGCTCTGGGGCATGATGGGAAAAACGCTTGTAGAATTCGCTGCGCCCGGCGGCTCGATCATCCTGGGTGAAATCGGCCACATGGCCATGACCGCGTTCAACACCGTATCGCATGCTGCAGCAATCACGCCCGCAGCAATACCGATCCCTGCACCGGGATAATTTTATGCTGCAATCTGCGCGATGAATTCATTTGCCGCGTTCCGGTCGAACGGCACGGGCTCCGAACGCTGCCAGATCTGGCTATGCTGCGCGCGCATTTGCTGCGCCATATCGGCGCTCTCGATCACAAACCCGGTCGGCTCCTCGCGCGAGGTCAGGAACAACGTCTTGTTGCCGTAAACCCAGTACGCCATCGGCGAGTCGACACCCATCGGCGCATAACGCAGCTCGGCCTTGAATTCCGGGCCCCACGCCATCGACGGGTGCTGACCGATATCGATACCCTGCGAACGCGGCCACACCGCCTGCAGGTGAATGCCTTTACGGATGCGGTTCTTGTTGTGATAGGCGAGGTATTCCGGCGAGAGCATCGTCATCACGGCGCGCACCGGCCAGAAAGCGCACGTCGCCGTGCCGGGACGCGTCAACAAAATCTCTTCCATCGCGCCCTGCAGCGCCTTGCGGCCTTCGAAATTCACCAGGCGCGGCTTCAGCATATCGCCGCCCGTCTTGTTTTCTAAATCTGTAATCAATGATTCCAGCGAATCTTCACGGCCGCGCAATTCACGAATCTTGTTCCGGTACAGCGTGCGGATGCGCGTCGGCGCTGCCGCCATGAAAACCTTCGTCCCGCGCGTGGCATTTTCTGAAACCAGTCCCGCCGCCAGCAGCCTCTCCAAATATCCGTAAATCGTCGGCCTCGGCGCGCCAACCAGCTTTGATAATTCAGTCGCCGTCCTGGGGCCCGATTCGACGAGGGCAAGGTAGGTTTTCGCCTCTTCCTGTTTGAAACCAAGTACGTCGAAAATGTCCTGAATCATTGATGAATCCCAGTGTTTATGTGTCGCGCTTGGGCGACTCGTTTTGTACGTACGCAGATCAGACAATGAAGATGGTGTCTTCAGGGTTCCAAAAATCGGCCCCGAAATCAATCCTTTTCAAGGAAGGCCTATTAAAGCTATAACAACGCGCATGAATTCGAAGCCCAACACTCTGAAAAACGCACCCGACGAAAAAGGCCATTTCGGCCCCTACGGCGGCCGTTATGTCGCGGAAACATTGATGCCGCTGATCCTGAGTGTAGAGAAGGCCTGGAACGCAGCAAAGAATGACCCGAAATTCTGGGCAGAGTTCGACGATCTCGCAAAAAACTATATCGGCCGCCCGTCGCCGCTTTATTTTGCTGCAGAAACAACGAAGCATCTGAAGGGCGCAAAAATATACTTCAAACGCGATGAGCTGAACCATACCGGCGCGCACAAAATCAACCACTGCATCGGCCAGGGGCTGCTCGCAAAACGCATGGGCAAGACCCGCATCATCGCAGAAACCGGCGCAGGCCAGCACGGCGTCGCGACCGCGACCGTCTGCGCCCTCTTCAAAATTCCCTGCACAATTTTCATGGGCGCCAAGGATATCGAGCGCCAGGCCCCGAACGTTTTCCGCATGAAACTGCTGGGCGCGGAAGTCCGCCCTGTTACCTCCGGCTCCCAATCGCTCAAAGACGCCATGAACGAGGCCCTGCGCGACTGGGTGTCGAACGTCCACGACACATTCTACCTGATCGGCACGGTAGCAGGCCCGCATCCCTACCCGGCCATGGTCCGCGATTTCCAGTCCGTCATCGGCAAAGAACTGCGCGAACAGATGCAGGAGCGCGAAGGCCGCCTGCCTGACACGCTCGTCGCCTGCATCGGCGGCGGCAGCAACGCCATGGGCCTTTTCCATCCTTTCCTTGACGAGACCGACGTTAAACTGATCGGCGTCGAGGCGGGCGGTTACGGCGTTGACACCGACAAACATGCTGCGAGTTTAACTGGGGGTAAACCTGGTATACTTCATGGGATGAAATCTTATTTTCTGCAAAATGAAGACGGGCAGATACAGGAGGCGCACTCTATTTCCGCAGGCCTCGATTACCCCGGCATCGGCCCCGAACATTCCTGGCTGTTCGACCAGAAACGCGTCGAATATGTGTCAGTCACCGATGCGGAGGCCCTTGATGCATTCCAGCTATGCTCGAAGCTTGAGGGCATCATCCCGGCGCTGGAGCCCAGCCACGCCTTCGCGCATGTCTGCAAAATCGCGGGCAAACTGCCGAAGGACCATATCCTCGTCATGAATATGTGCGGCCGCGGCGACAAGGACATCTTCACCGTCGCTGAAAAACTGGGCGTGAAATTATAATGAGACACCATAACCCCTCAGCCGCTGTCGCTTCGCTCCATCACCCTCTCCCTGAGGGAGAGGGTTGCCGAGGCTTAACGAACGGATGTGAGCTTAGCCGAGGCTGGGTGAGGAGTTAGGATGTCGAGAATTTCCCAGACATTTGCTGCGCTGAAACGTCCGGCTCTCATCACCTTTATCACGGCGGGCGACCCCGATGCTGCACGAAGTTTAGAGGTTCTGAAATCTCTCCCCGCCGCAGGCGCTGACATTATCGAGCTCGGCATGCCCTTCACCGACCCGATGGCCGACGGACCGGTCATCCAGGCCGCAGGCCTTCGCGCATTGAAGACCGGCGCAGACATGCAGCAAACTCTGAAAATGGTGCAGCAATTCCGCGCAGGTAATTCCACGACTCCCATTGTTCTCATGGGCTACGCGAACCCAATCCTGCAATACGGCAACGAAAAATTCTGCGTTGATTCTGCAAAAGCGGGCGTCGACGGCCTCATCATCGTCGACCTGCCGCCGGAAGAATCCGCTGACCTCGAAGCCGCAGCAAAAAAGAACGGCTTGGACTTCATCCGCCTGCTCACCCCGACGACGAAAGACGACCGCATCCCCACCGTTGTCAATAACGCCAGCGGCTTTCTTTATTACGTCTCCGTCACCGGCATCACCGGCGCAGCAAAAGCCAGCCCGGATTCCATCCGCCCGCACATCGAGCAGATCAGGAAGCACACGAAACTGCCCATCGCCATCGGTTTCGGCATCAAAACCCCGGAAGACGTTAAGGCCCTCTCGAAGATCGGCGATGCCGTCGTGGTCGGCTCGGCCATCATCAACACCATCGCCGCCAACCATGACGCCAAAGACCTGCAAACCATTGTTTCAAAACAAGTTTCAGGACTTTCCACTGGTCTCAAGGGTTAGACCGGCTTGACTTTCCGCCCCCATCAGCGATAGTTTCCGCCCAACGTTTTGCATTGCAAAACGGCTTTAAAAAAGCAAAAGAGCCACTTAAAGATAAATAAAAACAAACGGCATATAGACCCTTATGAACTGGCTGACCAATTTCATCCGTCCCAAAATCCGTTCGCTCGTCGAACCCAAGGAGGTTCCCGACAATCTCTGGCAGAAATGCCCGAAATGCGACGGCATGCTATTCAGCCGCGACCTCGCCGAGAACCTCAACGTCTGCAATCACTGCAATCATCACCTTCGCCTGACGGTCAAGGAACGCCTGCCCATCATGTTCGACGGCGGCAAATATACGCGTATGGAATTGCCTGACGTCGCCGCCGACCCGCTGAAATTCAAGGACCGCAAAAAATATGCCGACCGCATCCGCGAAGCCCGCAATGAAACGGGCCTGAAAGACGCACTCACAGTCGCCAAGGGCGCGATCGGCGGCCAGAACGCCATCGTCGCCGCTTTCAATTTCTCCTACATGGGCGGCTCGATGGGCACCGGCGTCGGCGAAGGCATCATCATGGCCGCCGAAGAGGCGGTGCGCACGAAATCGGCCCTGATCATCATTCCCGCTTCCGGCGGTGCCCGCATGCAGGAAGGCATGTTGTCTCTCATCCAGATGCCGCGCACCATTATCGCCGTGGAAATGGTGAAAGAGGCACGCCTGCCCTACATCGTCATCCTCGTCGATCCCACAACAGGCGGCGTTTCGGCTTCCTTCGCGATGGTCGGCGACATCCACATCGCCGAACCCGGCGCGACCATCGGCTTTGCTGGCCGCCGCGTCATCGAGGAAACCGTGCGTGAAAAACTGCCTGATGATTTCCAGACGGCCGAGTACTTACGCGAAAAAGGCATGGTCGACCTCGTTGTCGCGCGCAAGGACCAGCATGAAACCCTCTCGCGCATCCTGAACATCATGATGAACAGGAATGCGCAATCCGGCAACGGCAAGAAAAGCGGCGGCGGCAACCCCCGCGCCAACGGCAAGGCAGGCTCCATGGTTTCAGCCCCCGCCGGCAAAGGCGAACGCGCCGTAAAAGCGCAGCAACAGGTCCGCGCCGCCCGCGTCACGCTCAAGAAACTCCGCCTTCCTGCAAAAAAGAAGAAAACGAAGCAGAGCCGGGCCTAAAGCACGGGGCCGAACACCATGTATGCGAGCGATCTCCGCCATCCTTCGCCCTCCCTCGGGAAAAAACTCGAACACATCTACACGCTTGGCCGCAAAACCATAAATCCTGGCTTCCGCGCGCCATATCTTGAACTGCTCGAAAAATTCGGCAATCCGCACAAAAACCTGCCGCCCGTCATTCATGTCGCGGGCACCAACGGTAAGGGCTCGATCGTCGCGACTCTGCGATCAGCTCTGGAATCAGCAGGTTACAAGATCCACGCCTATACCTCGCCGCATCTCATTCAATTTAACGAGCGCATTGTCCTGGCCGGTGAAAACATCTCCGACGATTTTCTGGAATCACTGGTCGACGAGGCGCTTCGATATAACGGCGATAACGACATCACCTTCTTCGAACTGACCACCGCCCTCGCTTTCGCAGCCTTCGCCCGCACCCCGGCCGATATTTTGCTGCTCGAGGTCGGTTTAGGGGGGCGGCTCGATTGCACCAATATCATCGACAAACCACTGGTCAGCATCATCGGCTCGGTCTCCTACGACCACATGGAATTCCTGGGCGATTCCCTCCACAAAATCGCCGCTGAAAAAGGCGGCATCATTAAACCAGGCATCCCCTGCGTCATCGCCGCGCAGAGCCCTGAATCGCAAGCGGCAGGCGTCGGCAAAATCCTCTCCGGCATCGCAATTCAAAACGGCTCACCCCTGTCGCGCAGCGGTGCGGAATGGTTCACGCACGAGAATGATGACGTGTTTAAATTTGTGCATAAAGATGTGGAAATGACTCTGCCGCGCCCAAATTTGCAGGGGAGTCATCAAATCGCTAATGCTGGCGCGGCAATCGCCGCACTGGAGATCATCAAGGACCAGTTCCCCGTTTCACAGGACGCACTGAAAGCCGCGCTCACAAAAATCCACTGGCCCGCCCGCCTCCAGAATCTGACAAAAGAGTTCGCGCTTCAGAACGGTTGGGAACTCTGGCTCGATGGCGGCCATAATGACGACGCAGCCCACGCGCTCGCTGCCCAGGCCGAAAAATGGGTGGGAGCAGACGATAAAAAACTCCACCTCGTCCTCGGCATGATGAGACGCAAAGATCCCGTGCGCTATATCAGGATTCTGCAAAAGCATATTTCATCCGTCACGTTCGTCGATATCCCGGGTGAGCCACAGGCCCACACCGGCGAAGCCATGTTGCGACAGGTAAAATCGCAGTTGCCGGGCCTCGACTCCGCGACTCAGGGAAATATCGACGCCGCTATCGAAAATCTCACCGCCAATAACGACCCCGGTCGCATTTTAGTGGCAGGCTCGCTTTATCTCGCCGGGCATGTCTTGAAAAGCTGCGCCGATAGGCGATAATAACGGCATGACGCCGACCACCACCCCGACCATTGCCCTAGTTGACGACGACCGCAACATCCTGACCTCCGTCACCATGGCGCTGGAGGCCGAAGGCTTTAAGGTAAAGACCTATAATGACGGCGAAGCCGCGCTGGCAGGACTGCTGGAATCTCTGCCGCAGCTCGTCGTACTGGACATCAAGATGCCGCGCATGGACGGGATGGAAGTCCTCTCGCGCCTCCGCGAAAAATCCAAAATCCCCGTGATCTTCCTGACCTCGCGCGATGACGAGGTCGACGAGGTCATAGGCCTCCGCATGGGCGCCGACGACTACATAAAAAAACCGTTTTCCCAGCGTCTCCTGATCGAACGCATCAAGACTTTGCTGCGCCGGAACAGTGCAGCAGAACCCGCCGCCGCGACCTCCGGTTCCGAAGAACAGATAGTGCGCGGCCACCTGAAGCTCGACGACGCCAAACATCTATGCACCTGGAAGGACGAGCCCGTCAGCCTCACCGTTACGGAATACCTGCTGATCAAGGCCCTGGCCGAACGGCCCGGCCACGTCCGCAACCGGGACCAGTTGATCGACATGGCGTATGGTGAGAATATCTATATCGACGACCGCACCGTGGATTCGCACATCAAACGCGTCAGAAAGAAATTCAAGGACCTTGACCCGGAATTCAACCACATCGAAACCCTCTACGGAGTCGGATACCGCTACAAAGAAGAAGAGTAGCTGGTTCCCGCTGGGCCGCCCCAATGTGCAGGCCCCTTTCGACGATCTTCTCGACCTTTACTGGGGCGGACCCGAACGCCGCATCACCGGCCTCACCGTCCGCATCATCGGCGTAAACGCCGCCGCCTTGCTGATGCTGGCCATCGGCATGCTGTATCTCGGCCATTACCAGAAAAGCCTGATCGAAACGAAACTCGATACGTTCAAGACCGAAGTCGAACTGGTCGCCGCCGCGCTGTCCGAGGCAACGCCAAACCCCGAGGCCGTAACGCCTGAAATCTATACACGCGCGCTGAAACGCTTCAGCCAGACGATGGCCCAACGCGTTTACCTCTTCAATGCGTCCGGCAAACTCCTTCTCGATTCCGACCATATCCCCGAGATCACCGAGCCCGGACATATCAGGGACACCGAGGAATATCCCAAAACGCTCTCCAGCATTCGCGTGCTCAAGAAAATGGCAGGGCTGATCATCCAGTTCCTGCCCGAGCGCCAGGTCCTGCCATCCTATCCCGATATCACATCCCGCACCGCCGAGGGCCACCCCGATGCTGCCGACGCCGTGAAGGGAATCGTCAGCCTCTCCGCCTGGCACGATGCGGAAGGCCATATTTTCCTGACCGCCGCCGCACCGATGTTTAAAAACGGCAACCTACTCGGCGCGGTCATGCTTGCGCGCGGCGGGCAGGACATCGAGGAAGATATCGGCAATGTCTGGCTGAACATTCTCAAGGTATTTTGCATCACGCTCGTCATTACCATCCTGCTTTCGATTTATCTCTCCGGCACGATTGCCCGCCCCTTGCGCAAGCTCGCAGTCGCGGCAGAAGCCCTGCGCCGGGGCCGCGAGGTGGAGCTCCCGGATCTCAGCGCCCGCCATGACGAAATCGGCGAGCTTTCAATCGTCCTGCGCGACATGACGCAGGCCTTGTGGGACCGCATGGATTCCATCGAGCGCTTCGCCGCCGATGTTGCGCACGAATTGAAAAACCCGCTGACTTCGCTCAAGAGCGCCGTCGAAACCGCATCCATCGTCAGGAAAGATGAAGACCGCGCCCGCCTCATGGGTATCATCACGCACGACATCGAACGCATGGACCGCTTGATCAGCGACATTTCCGATGCTTCGCGTCTGGATGCCGAGCTTTCGCGCGAAAGTTTCGAAAGCCTCGATCTGCGCCGCGTGCTGAGCGAACTGGTCGACCTGCACAAATCGCCCCTCGACCGCGAAACATCCGTTAGCCGCAGCCGTACGACCCGCGCCGCGAACGCCGATGTCAACATAACGCTCAGCGACATGGGCGAGGAAGACAGTTTCGTCTGGGGCCTGGAGATGCGCCTTGCGCAGGTTTTTCAAAATCTTCTCGCCAACGCGATTTCATTTTCGCCGCCCGGCGGCACGGTGCACATCACCATCGTTCCCGTCAGGAAAAAAGTTGTCGTTACCGTCGAAGATGAAGGCCCGGGCATCCCTGAAAACCGCCTCGAGACGATTTTCGACCGCTTCTACACCGAGCGCCCCGAGCACGAGGATTACGGCCGCCATTCCGGCCTCGGCCTCGCCATCTGCAAGCAGATCGTCGGCGCACATGGCGGTCAGATCTTCGCCGAAAACATTAAGGATCCGGATTTGCGCGTCACCGGCGCGCGCTTCACCGTCATTCTAGGCAAAGTCTGATGCCTCATACTGGAAAAAACAAAGTCGTTATCGTCACCGGCCTCTCGGGCGCAGGGATGACCTCCGTCATGAAAACCTTCGAGGATTTCGGCTACGAGGTCTTCGATAATTTCCCGCTCACGCTCGTCAAAACTCTGGTGAAGCAGACGAAAAAAGGCCGCCCCGTCGCCATCGGCATCGACACACGCAGCCGCGGTTTTTCAGTCGGCACGGTTCTGAAAAAAACCAGGGCGCTCGGCGCAACGCTTCTTTTCATCACCTGCGACGCCGCCGTTCTGCAAAAGCGTTTCAGCGAAACGCGCCGCCGCCACCCGCTTGCAAAAGACGCGCCCGCCAGCGCCGGCATCCGGAAAGAACGCAAGCAACTTGAAAACCTGCACGCCAAGGCCGATCTCGCCATCGACACGACTGAACTTTCCATTCATGACCTCCGTCACATTCTCGAAGGCCATTTCGCGATCCGCCGCAAGGATGCGCGGCTGGTCGTGACATTGATGTCCTTCGCATTCCGCAATGGTGTGCCGCGCGAAGCCGATATCGTCATGGACGTGCGCTTCGTGAAAAATCCGCACTGGGTGAAATCGCTCAAACCGAAAACCGGTCTCGATAAACCGGTCGGCGACTACATAAAAAAAGACCCGCAATGGGGTCCGTTCGTGAAAAATTTCAAATCTCTTTTGAAACCGTTACTGCCGCGCTACGCCGAAGAAGGAAAATCCTATCTCACGATTGCAGTGGGCTGCTCAGGTGGGAAACACCGCTCCGTTTTCGCCGTGCGCGAGCTCGGCGCATGGCTCAAGGACATGGGCTACACCGCCCACATTGAGCACCGCGATATGAGAAAATAATTAGAAACCTCGGCCTGGACCGCTAGGATTTGGCGATGCGCTCAGTGTAACGCCGCCTTCTAAATTGGAATCGCTGTTCACTTTCGCGAATTCGACTGCCAGTTCAAGAATCTTCATGAAACACACCCTTATCTATTGTTAGTACCGCGTTTTCTTTGGAAACCCCGGCTCCGTCATATGTTCTGAAGACTATTTTTTGACGGTTTGTATCCGATGCCTCTGGAATAATATTAAACAAAACCCGCTTTCCGGTCAAATTTGTGAAGTCGATCAGCTTCTTTTTACCGTTCAGGATCGACACCATATTTATAACTTTTTTCTCAGTAATTTCAATGGGTTCGTCCGTATCGACCAGGACATAATCGGCCACCGGTTCGTACTCATCTTTATTATTTTTGTACTGAAAAATCTGCCATGAATGCGGCACCAGCGGATTCGGTTTGCTGGTGAATTCAGGTTTTTCGCTTTGTTCGTTAAATTTCAGTCCCATAGCGCCATATTATCACGCTTTAAAGGTAAAAAAATCCTTAATTCGCTTGATTCTAAGGGCCTTAAATGCCAAAAGAAGCGTGCGTTTTTTAACCCCCTTAGGAGACCTCCCGATGAGCGCCAAGCCGCAGGCCGTACAGAATGATTACAAGGTAAAAGACATTTCCCTGGCCGAATGGGGCCGTAAGGAAATCGACCTCGCGGAAGCGGAAATGCCCGGCCTGATGTCGACGCGCGAAGAATACAAGGGCAAGCAACCTTTGAAAGGCGCACGCATCGTCGGCTGCCTTCACATGACAATTCAAACCGCCGTCCTGATCGAAACGCTGCAATCTCTCGGCGCATCGGTGCGCTGGTCGTCCTGCAACATTTTCTCGACGCAGGATCACGCTGCCGCCGCCATCGCCGCGCGCGGCACACCCGTCTTCGCATGGAAAGGCGAAACGGAAGAAGAATATGACTGGTGCATCCACCAGACGATCAAGGGCCCGGACGGCTGGGTGCCGAACATGATTTTGGATGACGGCGGCGACCTCACGAAAATCATGCACGAGCAATATGCCGACCTGATGAAAGACGTGAAGGGCGTTTCCGAAGAAACCACCACGGGCGTTCTTCGCCTGCACGACATGGCGAAAAAAGGCACGCTGAAAGTGCCCGCCATCAATGTCAACGACTCCGTCACCAAGTCGAAATTCGACAACAAATACGGCTGCCGCGAGTCGCTTGTTGACTCGATCCGCCGCGCCACCGACATCATGATGGCCGGTAAAGTCGCGGTCGTCGCCGGTTACGGCGATGTTGGTAAAGGTTCGGCGGACTCGCTCCGCCACGCCGGCTGCCGCGTTATCGTCACAGAAATCGACCCCATCTGTGCTCTTCAAGCTGCGATGGAAGGTTACGAAGTCCTGACCATGGAAGACGGCGTGCCGCGCGGCGACATTTTCGTCACCACCACGGGCAACAAGGACGTCATCACTGTTGACCACATGCGCGGCATGAAAGACGGCGCGATCGTCTGCAACATCGGCCACTTCGACAACGAAATCCAGGTCGAGCCGCTGCGCAACATGAAATGGGTCAACATCAAGCCGCAGGTCGACCAGGTCGAATTCCCATCGGGAAAGCGCATCATCCTGCTCGCCGAAGGCCGCCTTGTTAACCTCGGCTGCGGCACGGGCCACCCGTCATTCGTTATGTCGGCATCCTTCACCAACCAGACGCTCGCCCAGATCGAACTCTGGAACAGCAAGGGCAAGTACGAAAACAAGGTCTACGTTTTGCCGAAAGAGCTCGATGAGAAAGTCGCGATGCTGCACCTTGAAAAAGTCGGCGCGAAACTCTCGAAGCTTTCGAAGGAACAGGCGCACTATATCGGCGTCTCGCCGAACGGCCCGTTCAAGAAAGACGAATACCGCTACTAAGCTTTAGACATCAAATCGCTATAGTCTTTGCTATGCCGCTGGAGCCAACTGGCGGCATAGCCGCATATGGGTACTGCCTTCAGCCTCTCCGCGCGCACAATCTCCATCAATCCTTCCATGAATTGCCCGGCTGCGCCTTTACCGCGCAACTCCGGCGGCGCAAAAACGTAATCGATATAAAGCGTGCCTTGTTGTCTGCGTACATTCGCATAAACGGTATGGTCCCCAACAGCCATTTCATAGCGGTTTTCGGTCTCGTTAAATATGATTTCAGATTTCATATTAATAATATATAGCTTGTCATTGCGAGGAGGCAATCTATGCCGACGAAGCAATCCAGTTTTAAGTTGTTGCCTCTGGATTGCTTCGCTACGCTCGCAATGACGATAAAGTTACAAAGGTTATCTGAATGTTCGTTTTACGTTTAAATTGCAAGGACCAGCCCGGCATCGTCGCCGCGGTCGCGGGCGCATTGAGCGAAGCGGAATGCAACATTGAGGAATCCTCGCAGTTCCACGATCCCTTCTCCGGCCATTTCTTCATGCGCGTTGTTTACGCGCCGCTGAAGGAAACGTCCGAAAAAAAATTCAACGCAGCATTTAAAACAATCTCGCAAAAATTTTCCATGACCTCGCACATCGACCGGCTCGATGAACCCGTGCGCACGCTGGTTCTGGTCTCAAAAGAAGATCATTGCCTCAACGATTTGCTCTACCGCTGGCGCACGAAACATTTGCCGATTGAAATCACCGCCGTCGCCGCCAACCACGACACGCACAAAAAACTGGTGACAGATCGCGGCCTCGCTTTTCATTACATGGATGGCAATAAGAATGCGCAGGAAAATAAAATCGCCGAACTCGTGGAATCGACAAAGGCCGAGCTCATCGTGCTCGCCCGCTACATGCAAATTCTCTCCGAGGATCTCTGCGCGAAATATGCGGGCCGCGTCATCAACATCCATCACTCATTCCTGCCCGGTTTCAAGGGAGCAAAACCCTACCACCAGGCGTATGAAAGGGGCGTCAAGATCATCGGCGCAACCGCCCACTTCGCCACCGCCGACCTCGACGAAGGCCCCATCATCGAGCAGGAAACCGTTCATGTTAACCACGCCTACACACCGCAAAAAATGCAGGCTCTGGGCCGCGACACCGAGGCAAGGGTACTTGCCCGCGCCCTCCAGCTTTATGCGGAAAGACGAATATTCCTGCATAATCAGCGGACGGTCATTTTATAAGCGAAATCTAATATAACCTTTAATATACATAATAAAATTTACATATATTAATGGGTGTGCTAAAACCCTGCCCATGGCCACGAAAAAGATAAAAGACCAGTTTCAGAAAAATTCGGAAATCCGCGTTCCGAAAAAGAAGAACACGTTCAGCCTCTTTGACCGGACGCTGCTCAAAATGCAGATCGCATTCCATACAAATTGGCTGAGATTTATACATGCTGGCAATCTGGTGGCGATGTATCTCAAAACGATCGATCTGGAAGCCACGAACGACAAAAGAATCGACATGGAAGCCGTAATTTACGTGAGCGTCGCCAGTATAGTTGCGCACGCCGCTCACGAAGGCCAGACTCTGAAAGTTGATAAAAAGCCCTACATAAACCACCCCCAGCACATCGCCGCAAAATTTAAAGACCCATATGAAAAACAGATCGCGCTGCTGCACGACGTTCTGGAGAATTCCGATCTTACTGCTGAATTCCTTATAAGCCTTGGCTTCAGGAAGGACGTAGTTGATGATGTTGTACTGCTCACTCACGAGGACAAGGAAAACGTACCTTATCTCGATTACGTACGGAATTTGAGCACAAGCCTGCGTGCAGGGCGTATCAAAATCGAAGATATCAAACACAACACGCTTAAAGGCCGCATCATCGATCATAGCGGTCGTTATGATGTCGCGCTGTCTTATTTGCAGGCCGTCCAGGCTGGCAAGATCGCGCCCGGCTCAAGCATCATGGACTACCTGACCAAGGAACCTTACGAATTCATTCTCGGAAATAAGACGATCGGGCAATGGACGCAGGAAGAAGTGAACGCCAAGGCGGAACAACTTTACAAAATCCGTAATGTCATGCTGGAAAAATCCAGCGAAAAGACAGAAATTGCAAAATGGGACTCACTCATCGCAAAACTGGTTAAGGAAAAGCGCATACCCGCGCCGCGCACCCCTCAAGACGGCAATGACAACACCCCGGAACAGCCCGCACTCAAGGCCTCTTAATTTCCACCCTTGTTCTTTTCCCCGGCTCTTCCTAGACTCTTTGTGTGAAGGACAGCAATAAATCCTCGTTTTTAAGGAAACTCACCGGCGGCGGCGCGGAAGCCAATGACGCCGCGCGGCTTGAGGCCTTTCTTTCAGCCTTTCCCGGCGAATATTGCGGCTGGTCGGAACGCGGCGAAGTGATCGCCAGCCCCGGTCTTCCTGCCCTCCTCGGTGCCGAATCCATCCGCAGTCTTGCCGATATCCAGTCACGCCTTGATCCCGGCGATGCCGCCGCGCTCGAGGGACTCATGGACCGCCTCCGCCGCAGCGGCGCCAATTTCGCGATTGCCGCCAGAACACATGACGGCACAAAATCCCTCCGCATTTCCGGCGCGAAGGGAGCAGCCCCTGACAACAAACATGTCTTCCACGTTTTATGGATCGAGGACACCGAAAACGCAGCGCCGATGCAAAACTCGTCGCTTTCAAACGCCATGCAGTCGCACGAAAGCGAACTGGTCAAATCCCGCGCCGCGCTGAACGCCATTCCACGTCCCTTGTGGCTCCGCGATTCCGGCCAGAAAATCATCTGGTGCAACACGACCTACGCCGACTTCCTCAACACCACCGTCGAAACCGTTCTGAAAGACCAGAAGGAAATCGCCGCGCAGGCGCTCAAGAAAAAATCCGCGAGCCGCGACGAACTTGCGCCCGGCAAAACCCTCGCCGCGCTCGCGCTGAAAGAGGGCAAGACACTCGACACCACCGCCCACGCCGTCGTCAAAGGCACGCGTATCCTGATGCGCATTTCTGAAATCCCGCTGACACCGCTTCCCGTCACACTCGGCATCGCGTTCAACATCACGCGCGAGGAAGAGTTAGAAACCAACATGAAGCGCTACCAGTCCTCGAACAAGGAACTCCTCGAGCAACTCCGCAGCGCCATCGCTATCTACGGCGCCGATGAAAAACTGGAATTCTACAACTCCGCCTTCTCCCAACTCTGGGGCCTCGAGGATCAGTGGCTCAATACGGGGCCCAAGCTTGGCGATATCATGGAAAAATTGCGCCAGACGCGCCGTCTGCCCGAACAAGCCGACTTCAAGCGCTTCAAGCAAAGCTGGGTCGGCATGTTTACCGGCCTGATCGGCCCGTACGAAGACATGATGCACCTGCCCGACGGCTCGACGCTGCGCGTGCTCGTCGTGCCGCATTCACTCGGCGGCCTGATGATGACATTCGAGGACGTGACCTCACGCCTGCAGCTTGAATCGTCTTACAACACCCTGATCGCGGTGCAGAAGGAAACGCTCGACAACCTCGCTGAAGCCGTCGCGGTGTTCGGCGGCGATGGACGTTTGAAACTCTGGAACCCGTCCTATGGCCGCCTCTGGGGCCTGCACCCGGAAGATCTCGAGGGCGAACCGCACATCACCAAGATTGTCGAGAAGATGCAGCATAACTTCCAGAACGACGACTGGCCCACCCGCCGCGACGGGCTGATCGCCAGCGGCCTCGATCGTTTAATGCATGAGGGAAGATTGACGCGTGGCGACGGCGCGCTGGTCGATTTCGTCACCGTACCGCTGCCCGACGGCGGCGTTCTCATCACTTACACCGACGTTACCGACAAGATGCGCGTCGAAAATGCCCTGCGCGAGAAAAACGCCGCGCTCGAGGCCGCCGAGCAATTGAAGCTCGATTTCCTCGCCAACGTTTCTTACCAGCTCCGCACGCCGCTCAACGCCATCATGGGCTTCAACGAAATTCTCGAGCAGCAATATTTCGGCCCCTTAAATGATCGGCAGAAGGAATATACACGTGACGTGAAGGACGCCAGCGAACGCCTGCTCGGCCTCATCAACGACATTCTCGATCTCTCGACACTCGAGGCGGGCTATATGAAACTCGCACGCGCCGATATGAAGGTCCGTGCCATGCTGCAGAGCGTCTTCGATCTCGTGCAGGACTGGGCGCGCAAGGAAGACATCAAAATCGTTTTCGAATGCCCGAAGGATGTCGGCATTATAGCGGGCGACGAGCGCCGCCTGCAGCAGGCTATCATCAACCTCATCCGCAACGCCATCACCTTTACTCCGGCAGGCGGCCAGATCACGCTCGGGGCCGAACGCCGCAAGGACGACATCGCCATTTTCGTGAAAGACAACGGCATCGGGATTTCGAAAGAAGATCGCACGCGGATTTTCGAGCCCTTCCAGCGCGCGGGCGGCGGCGGCAGACGGAAAACATCGCGCACCGGTGCCGGCCTCGGCCTGCCGCTGGTGCGCAGCATCGTCGCCCTGCATGGCGGCAAGGTCGAGCTGGACAGCGAACAGGGCAAAGGCACAACCGTGACGCTGGTCCTACCCCTTACCTCCACTAAAACTTCCCTGAAAATTCCTGCGGCGGCGGCGGGGTAATTAACGCGGCGCGGGCGCGAAAAAATCCAGTCCCGGCATCAGGTGCGGCGCGTTCATGCCTTTGACTATCAGGTAATGAGACTGTACGGCGAGCCTGATTGCCCGGCAAAAATCATCGGGAATCGTGCCGTCTTCAGACAAAAGATCCTGCGGCAGGCCCCGCGCGGCACCCAGTGAAATTTTCTCGTTCTGCACGGCGGCGGCAATCAGTGCATCCGCGCTTTTATTGTTTCCCGGCTCAGTGATGACCAGCAGCATGTGCATACGCTCATCCGTTTCAGGACCAAAACCCGTCTCTACTTCAAAATCGCCCGTCCGCGCTTCACAGCGGACTGTAAATCCTGTCGGTCTGAAATCTATTTGCATAGGCTTAACGTATCATGATGCTTCAGAAAGAGGCAAATTTGCGGCTATTCAAAGCACTCCGCCCATGTCTCCGCGCCGCCCTCTGGCTTGCGGTGGCCCTTGATCACAATTTCGCCCTGATCGATGCGGGTCTTGCAGCTAAAAACCGGCACCAGCGTCCGCAGCACTATTTCCAGCTTCCTGTCCGGATAGAACGGGCCGTAGGAACAGAACTCCGCCCGGTCCGAAGGATAACCCTCATCGTCGACCGAGCCCGGCGCATCCAGCCGAAAGTTTGACCGGTGGCGCGCCTTGGTGCCGTCCTCGGCCACGTAATAATCGGTTCCGAAATTGCCGTAGACCTTGTAGGGCGCTTCGTTCCGCACGCCGAAGCACAGCGGTTCCTGCACGATTTCCTGCGCCTGCGCGGGAAGGGCAAGCAGCATCAGGGCCAATGTTGCGACTACGGCTTTCATATCTCCATTTTACCAACTCCCCGGCCCCATAGCCACAGCCGGTTTGGCGTAATATAGTGCACCGCATGAAACTTCCCGTTGAGATTCAGGCCGATTCCGAAGAGGCCACAGCCCGCCTTGCCGCGGATATCGCGCCCCTGCTGTACCCCGGCCAGGTCATTTTGCTGCGCGGCCCCCTGGGCGGCGGCAAGACAGTTTTTGCCCGTGCCCTGATCCGCGCCCTGACAGGCGAAAAAGACCTCGAAGTCCCGAGCCCGACCTTCACATTGGTCCAGACTTACGACACCCCGAACGCCCCGATCTGGCATTTCGACCTCTACCGCCTGAAATCACCTGAAGAAGTTTACGAACTCGGCTGGGAAGACGCATTCTCAGGAATCACGCTTGTCGAATGGCCGGAACGGATCGACTCGAGGCTTTTACCGCCCGGCGGGCTGGACATCCTGTTCGCTCCCGTCAAAAATAAGCCCGGTTCAAGATCGATTCAAGTGACGGAGCGCCCATGACCATCCCGGATAAAGCATTCATCCTCGCAGCCGGACTTGGCACCCGCATGCGCCCTTTGACCGACAGCATCCCGAAACCTCTGGCCCAGGTCGGCGGACGCACGCTGCTCAGCCGCACAATTCACCAGCTGCAGCAAACCGGGGTCAAAAAAATCGTTATCAACACCCACCATCTGGCGCAGCAAATCACCAACCATTTGAAAGACCAGCCCGGCCCCGAGATCGTCCTGTCCCATGAACCCGTCCTATTAGACACCGCCGGGGGCATCAGAAACGCACTGCAGCATTTCGGTGGCGAACCCTTCTTTGTGCTCAGCGGTGATGGCCTCTGGACCGATGCGAATGCAGCTCCCGCCATCCCGACTCTTGCAGCAAAATGGGACCCTGCGAAGATGGATATTCTGATCTTGCTGCAGCCTGTTTTAAGCATGAAACTGACCCACGGCGTGGGCGATTATGACATCCTGCCGGATGGCCGCGCCGTCCGCTCGCATGGCCAGACCGGCACCCACATGTTTACCAGCATGCGCATCAACCACCCCCGGATTTTCGATGGTGTAACCGAGGGCGCTTCGTCCTATCTGCCCCTCCTCGACAAAGCCGAAAAGGCTGGCCGCCTCTTCGCCATAGAACACAAGGGCGACTGGCACCATATCAGCACCCTCGCCGACCTGCAGGCGGTGAACGAAGCATTCGCGGGTAAAAATGGTGCAGCATGAGCGCAGCAAAAATAACCCCCGGAATCTACAATATTCCCGCAGGAACAGGCTTTGCGCGTAGTCTTGCTGCACAATTAATCGCTGAGGCCAACGGCCAACCCGAAGTCCTCGCCTCCTATAAAATCATCCTCCCCACCCGCCGCGCGTTACGCGTTTTACGCGAGGCTTTTCTGGACGAGACGGGCGGCAAGCCCCTCCTTTTGCCGCAGATGCATGCCCTCGGGGACATCGATGAAGAGGAGCTTTCGCTGGCCCTGATGGCCGATGAAAATGCTCCCGGCCTGCTCGAAATCCCGCCCGCTTTACCGCCCCTGAAGCGCCAGATCCTGCTCGCCACAACCATTCTGAAACTGCCTTATTATGCCAAAAGCTTCGATCAGGCCTTATTGCTTGCCGCAGCCCTTGGGCGGCTCATGGACCATGTCTATACGGAAGGGCTGGACCTTCAAAAATTGCCCTCGCTGGTCAGCGCCGAACGACTCGCCGAACACTGGCAGGTCACCCTCACTTTCATGAAAATCCTCAGCCAGCGCTGGCCAGAAATTCTGGCCGAGCAAGGCGTCATCGACGGGGCTGACCGCCGCAACCGTTTGCTGCGCGCGCTGGCCGGTCACTGGCGTAAATCCCCGCCCCAAGCCCCCATTATTGCTGCAGGCACCACCGGCACCATTCCCGCCACGGCGGAATTGCTGCAGGTGATTGCTGCGCTCCCGCAGGGCCGTGTTGTGCTGCCGGGAATGGACCCGGATATCGACCCGGCAAGCTGGGATGTCCTCACGGAATCCCACCCGCAGCACGCCATCAAGCACCTGCTCGATAAACTGGACGTACCCCGTGAAAAGGTTCTGCCGTGGCCGAAACATGACGCAGCAAAACACGCCGAACGTCGCTGGCTGGCATCCGAAATCATGCGCCCCGCCGAAACCACGGAAAACTGGGCCAATGAACTGCCCGGCAATAGCGCCTCAAAGCAAAAAATCACTAATGCATTGAAAAATATCAATATTTTAACCTGCGCGAATGAACGTGAGGAAGCCGCCGCCATCGCCATTTTGCTGCGCCAGTCGCTCCAGACCCCTGGCCGCACCGCCGCCCTCATTACGCCCCGCCGCAGCCTTGCCCGCCGCGTAGCCGCCGCTTGCCGCCGCTGGGATATCATGCTGGACGACACCGCCGGGCGGCCTTTAGGCGAAACCCCGGCGGGAAGCTATATCCGCCTCTCCGCCGATGCCGCCGCCGCAAACTTCAGCCCCGTCGCCCTGCTGGCTTTCCTCAAACATCCCTTTTGCAAACATGAAGGCCTCCAGTCTCTCGATCTCGCCTTGCGCGGCCCCAGGCCCATTCCCGGCTTAAACGGCCTGAAAGAACGCGCACCACAGGAAATCACGCGGATCATTGAGCCGACTCTGGCCCGGTTCATGGGTGGTTCACCCCCTGAAAAGCCCCGCCAATTCAGCGAAATCGTGAAGTCTCACATCGCGATGATCGAGGCACTCGCACTTACCCCCGAAACCCCCTGGCAGGGCGAAGATGGCGAAAAAGCCGCCGCCTTTTTCGCCTCGCTTCTGGACCACGCAGAAGACTTCCCCGACATGAGCCTTTCGGTCTACGCCAATGTCATCGATGCCCTGATGAAAGACATCGTCGTCCGACCCGCTTATGGCACCCACCCGCGCCTCCGCATCCTCGGCCAGTTAGAGGCCCGGATGACCGACGCCGACCTTATCATCATGGCAGGCCTCAACGAAAAAACCTGGCCGCCGGAAGCGAGTCATGACCCGTGGATGTCCCGGCCCATGCGCGCCGAATTCGGCCTGCCGCCGCCCGAGCGCCAGATCGGCCTCGCCGCCCACGACTTTGTGCAGGGTTTCTGCGCGCCCCATGTCGTGCTCACCCGTTCGCAACGTCAGGATGGCGGCCCGGCCGTTACGGCCCGCTGGCTCCAGAGGCTAGAGGCCGTTCTCAATGCTGCAGCAATCAAACCCGAAACCATAACCGCGTCCCCCGTCATCCGCTGGGCCAATGCCATGGACGAGGCAACATCGGTCACCCCGACCCGTCGGCCCGAACCGCGACCGCCCGTTAACGCCCGCCCGCGCGCCCTTTCTGTCACCCGCATCGAAAAATGGCGGCAGGACCCTTACGGCATTTATGCGGAATATGTGCTGCGCCTCCGTAAGACCGAACCCTTGGAAAAAAATATCGATGCCGCCGAACGCGGCGAATTGCTGCACGAGACCATGAAAAACTTCGCGGCAAAAACTAAAGACTCCCTGCCCGAAAATGCTGCAGCAATCCTGATCGAAACCGCCGAAGAGGAAATCGCCAAAAGACATGAAGACGTTGCCGTCTGGAGCTTCTGGCGTCGTCGCTTCGAAAAATCCGCGCAAAGCCTCGCGCAGCATGAACGCGGCTGGCGCGAACAGGCCAAACCGCTGGAATTTGAAATTCGTGGCGAAATTCCGGTTGCAGCAAAAGGCGGCGAATTCCTCCTCTCCGCCCGCGCCGACCGCATCGATTCCGTGCCTGGCGGCGCAGCGATTATCGATTACAAATCCTCCGGCCAGTCCGCCCCCGGCGGCCGCCTGCCTCAATTGCCATTGGAAGGCCTGATCCTCACACGCGGCGGCTTCAAACAAATCGGCAAACTTGAACCCGTTTCGCTGCAATACTGGTCCATCACCGGCGGCGCGCCGCCCGTCAAAATCATCAGGGCCGAACGCGATCTCAAGGACATGATCGCCGACGCCGAATCCGGCCTCAAAACCCTCATCAATATTTTCGACAGCGAATCCACGCCCTATTACAGCGTCCCGTGCCCCGACAACGCCCCCCGCTTCAGCGATTACGGCCACCTCGCGCGGATCGCCGAATGGGCCGCGCTCGGCGATGACGAGAGCGAGGCCGCCGCATGAGTAAAAAAATGAGTCAGCAGGTTCAAAAGAAGCCTCAAAGCGGCGCACCTGACACCGTCCGCGAAACCGACCCCAACGTCCAGCAGGGCAAAGCCTCGCGCCCCGATTACTCCGTCTGGGTCACGGCTTCTGCAGGCACTGGCAAAACGAAAGTCCTGACCGACCGCATCCTGCGCCTCTTGCTCCCCGACGCCGATGGACGCCCGGGCACCAACGCCGGCAAGATCCTCTGCCTCACTTACACCAAGGCGGGCGCGGGCGAGATGGCCATTCGTTTAAGCAACACGCTCACCAGATGGGCCATCGCGCCGGAGGACGATTTACGCACCGAACTCAAAAAACTCCAGAACCGCGAACCCACGACCAAAGATCTCGACAAAGCCCGCCAGCTCTTCGCCGAGGTCGCCGACACCCCCGGCGGCATCAAGATCCTCACCATCCATTCCTTCTGCCAGTCGGTTCTGGGACGCTTTCCCCTCGAGGCGAGCGTCCCGCCTTATTTCCGCCCGTTGCAGGAAACCGACGCAGCCGCGTTGCTCCAGCAGGCGCGCGACACCATTCTTAAACAAGCCGAGGATGATAAAAACTCACCGCTGGCGAGCGCCCTCGACCGCGTCGCCCGCGCCGTCAACGAAGAACAATTCTTCGAACTTATCCGCTCCATCGCCAAAGAACGCGGCCAGCTTGAGCGCGTCATGCAAAACGGCGCGGAAGACGTTTACAAAAAACTCTGCGAGCGCTTAAGCCTGCCGCCGGAACGCGAACCCGAAGACATGTTGCGCGACGCCTGCCATTCCGCCGCGTTCGATGAACCCGGCCTGCGCGCCGCCTGCAAAGCGCTCGCCGACCACGGCAATAAAACCGACAATGACAACGCCGCCATCATCCAGTCATGGCTGGATTTCAAAGACCGCGCCGCCGGTTTGCGCGATTATTCTCTCGCTTACCTTAAAAAAGACGGCGAAATCCGAGTCAAACTGGCTGGAGTCGATGTCGAGCGCGGCGCGCCCGGCACCGCCGCGATTCTTCAGGCCGAAGCCGAACGCCTGTTTAAACTTTTCGATCGCATGAACGCCGCCGCATCCGCTCTTCTCACGCGCGATCTTCTTATCCTCGGCGGCGAAATCGTCGCGCACTATCAATCATTGAAACTCGCCCAATCCGCCCTCGATTTCGACGATCTTATCTTCATGACCTGCGCCCTGCTTGAAGGTCGCGCCGAATGGGTGCTCTACAAACTCGACGGCGGCATCGACCACATCCTCGTCGACGAGGCGCAGGACACCAACCCCGAGCAATGGCGCGTCGTCGAAGCGTTAGCGAAAGAATTCACGGCTGGCGCAGGCGCATCCGAAACCGAACGCACCATCTTCGTCGTCGGCGATGAAAAACAATCGATCTACAGCTTCCAGCGCGCCGCACCGCAGGAATTCCACCGCATGCGCGGCTGGCTGCGCGAAAAAATCAGCGACGCGGAAAAAAACTGGGACGACGTGCCAATGAGCATTTCCTTCCGCTCCACTAAATCCGTACTGCAGACCGTCGACGCCACCTTCGCGTCCCCCGCCATGCAGGACGGAGTCTCCGAATCCGCCATCGAACATATCTCGCACCGGCGCGGGCAGGCTGGCCTCGTCGAACTCTGGCCGATATTTGAAACGCCTGAGACCGAAGACATCGCGCCATGGGCGCCGCCCGTTGAAATCACCGGCTTTGAAACCGGCGCGGCCAAACTCGCCGCCCACATCGCGAAAACAATTCGTGGCTGGCTGGATGATGCGAACGCCATCCTGCCCGCCCGTAATCGCCGCATCCGGGCTAGCGATGTTATGATTCTTTTCCGCACGCGCAACACGCTGTTCCGGCAGGTGGCAAAAGCGCTCAAAGACCAGAAAATCCCGATCAGCGGCGCCGACCGCATGATCCTGAATGAGCAAATCTCGGTGCAGGATTTGTTCGCCTGCGCTGAATTCGCGCTGCAGCCGATGGATGACCTCAACCTCGCCTGCCTTCTGAAATCGCCGCTCATCGGCATGAGTGAAGAAGAACTGTTCGAACTCGCACATCCGCGCGCCGATAAACTCTGGCCCGCACTACAGACAAGCAAACATAAAAACATCATCGCTTACCTGGATACGATACTGCAAAACGCCGCGCTCGGGCCCTTTGATTTCCTCACTGCCATTTTGCAAAATCCCTGCCCGGCGGATGAGCGCAGCGGCCTGCACGCCATGCAAAAACGCCTCGGTCGCGATATCATGGAACCGCTCGATGAACTCATGAACGCCGCGCTCGATTTTGAATCCGATAACCCGCCATCGCTACAGCTTTTCCTGCATCGCCAGTCACGCGGCAATGCCGAAGTCAAACGCGAAATGGATGAAAGCGGCGATTTCGTCCGCCTGATGACCATCCATGGCGCAAAAGGCCTGCAGGCGCCTATCGTCATTCTCCCCGACACCACCCGCGCCGTGCGCGGCGGCAACAGCAAGGCCGAGCGCCGCCTGCTCTGGCCCGACAAAACAGGTTTCGAAACGCCGCTCTGGTCGCCGCGCGCACCCGAAGGCTACGAGGAATACGACGCTGCACTGGACGCCATCGAACTTGAACAGGACCGGGAATACCGCCGCCTGCTCTATGTCGCCATGACCCGCGCAGAAGACCGCCTTTATGTCGCGGGCTGCAGCAGCACGCGCCAGCCGCTCCCCGATTCATGGTTTTTCGCGATGCGCGCCGGGCTGGAATCGCTGTCCGATACCGAACTTCTCGCCGACGGCACGCTCCGCCTTGAGAATAAGCAACTCGCGGGCAAGGAACCTGACCGCACAGACGACAAAACAGAAAAAACCGCCAGCGCCGAACCCCCGCCGCCCTGGCTGTTCACGCCCGCTGAACCCGAACGCCCGCCAGCGCCGCCGCTCCGCCCGTCCAAATCCGAAGAGCCGGAGCAGCCCATCAATTCACCATTGCAGGCGGATAACATCCACCGCTTCCGGCGCGGCACGCTCACGCATAAGCTGCTGCAGTTCCTTCCTGCACATCTAAAAGAAAAACGTGAACACGCCGCGCGTGAATTCCTGAATCTCTACGCGCAGGATATTCCCGAAAAAATCCGTGCAAGCATCGCAGATGAGACTCTCAAAATTCTTGGCCATCCCGATTTCGCAGCCGTCTTCGGACGGGGCTCTCTCGCCGAGATTCCCGTCACAGGTCTTCTTGATGACGACCGCGTCGTCAGCGGTCAGATCGACCGCCTCTTGGTTACCGACAATGAAATTCTCATCGTCGATTACAAAACCAACCGCCCGCCGCCCGTGCGCGCAGAAGATGTCCCCGTACTTTATCGCAACCAAATGAACGCCTACGCCGCCGTTCTGGCAAAGATTTACCCCGGCAGAACAATCTCTTGCGCGCTGCTCTGGACCGACGGCCCAACACTTATGAAACTGCCGCCCACTTGACCCGCCCGGCGAAAATCCCATAGTTATTGGCAGAGATTCACATTAAAGGGGAAATTCATATGAGTATCGCAGTCACTGACAAGGATTTTGACACCGAAGTTCTGAAAGCCGGGGAGCCTGTGCTCGTCGATTTCTGGGCTGAATGGTGCGGCCCCTGCAAGGTGCTCTCTCCCGTCATCGACCAGCTTGCCGACGAACTTCAGGGCAAGGTTAAAGTCGTGAAGGTCAATATCGACCAGGCGCCCGAAGCGCCCGCCAAATACGGCGTGCGCGGCATTCCCACGCTCATGATCTTCAAGGGCGGTCAGGTTGTCGACACGCGCGTCGGCGGCATGCCGAAGGCGCAGCTCGCCGAGTGGATCGACGGCAACGTTTAGTCCGTTTTCTTTAAGCGCATATCATTGAGATAATTCGCCATCATCTGGCCGATCGCCCGCGGGCCTGTCGTCGTCAGGTCGGCGTTCTGGCTGATGAAATAATTCCGCTCTTCTTCATTGTGCGCGCGCACCAGGATTTTTAAGGAAGGCTTCAGCGCCCGCGCCGATTCCACAATACGCCGCGCCTCGAATGGATCCGGCACCGACACCACCAGCGCCACCGCCTTGTGAATCGCCGCTTCTTTCAGCGTCTCCTGCTGGCTGGCATCGCCTGCAATCGCGTGAAATCCGTTTTCGCGCAGGGCTTCAACCCGCTCGCGGTTATTGTCGATGACAACCAGGTCGATATGCGAGTCATGAATATTTTTTGAGATCTGCCGCCCGACGCGACCATGACCAGCTAAAATAACCAGATCCTTCAGCACATATTTTTCATCCGACCGCAGGAACGCGAGGCTGTCGCCACGCATGTTGAACATGTGCGAGAGTCTCGGCGTGCGCTCGGCGAATTCATAAAGCTTCCGCGAGATGAAAAACGCCACCGGGTTCAGTGCAATCGACGCCATCGCGCCCGCCAAAATCAAATCGCGCCCGTCCTCCGGCAGCAATCCATACGCCAGCCCCACAGTCACAAGGATAAACGAGAATTCGCCGATCTGCGCAAGACCAGAAGAAACCAGCAGCGCTGTTTTAAGCTGATACCCGAACAACATGACGATGCTGAATGAAACGAGAAAGTTTCCCAGCATGATAATCGTCGTCACCGTCAGCACATGCAACGGCTGATCGAGCAGAATATACGGATTGAATAACATTCCGATCGATACGAAGAACAGAACCGCGAACGCGTCCTGGAACGGCAGCGCACGGTTGGCAACTTCGTGGTTCATATCGGATTCGCGGATCATCATACCGGCAAAAAACGCACCCAACGCGAATGAAACACCGAAGAACTTTGAAGCACTGAATGCAACCCCGATCGCCATGGCGAAGACCGCCAGCGTAAATAATTCCCGTGATCGCGTCTTGTTTACCGCTGTCAACAGCCACGGCAGGATGCGCTTGCCGGCCACCAGCATAATGAGAATAAAAAGGCCGATCTTACCCAAAGCTATGAACAATTGTTGTAATGGCGAACCCGCCGTTGACACAGCCGCATCATCGGCGGCCAGCGCCGGTATCAAAACAAGCGCCAAAATCATCGCAAGGTCTTCAATCACCAGCCAGCCGATGGCGATATGCCCGTGCATGGTCTGAACAAGATTCCGCTCCTCGAAAGCGCGGAGCAGAACAACGGTCGAGGCAACCGAAAGCGACAGGCCGAACAAAATGCTGCTCTCCCACGGCCAGCCCCACAAATGCGAAATCCCCGCACCGAGCGTCGTCACAATGGCAATTTGCGACAGCGCCCCGGTCAGCGCAATTTTTTTCACTTCCATAAAATCATTCAATGAAAAGTGAAGCCCGACGCCGAACATGAGGAGAACAATGCCGATCTCCGACAATTCCTCGGCAATGCCGACATCGACATGGAAACCTGGCGTATAGGGCCCAACCAGCACGCCCGCAATCAGATAGCCCACAATCGGGGGGATTCGCAGCTTCGAGGCGATTAATCCGCACACGAAAGCCGCGCTCATGCCGATGGCGAGCGTGGTAACAAGCGGTAAATCGTGCCGGACAGCCATGAAACCCTGAACTTTTTTGAACGTTTATGGGCTTTATTGTTACATGAAATGGCCCGGAATTAAACCCGCGTAAGGGCTAAAACCCGCGCCTTGACAAAAGGGAGCGCCAGACTAGATAGTTAGGACTACTGACTTTAATCAAAAAAGGAAAATCCCATGTCTGCTAAAGCCGTATTTTACCATGCCGGTTGCCCCGTCTGCGTGTCTGCCGAGCAAAAAGTCCTGAATCTCGTCGACCAGGATAAATACAAACTCGAAGTCGTACATTTCGGCAATGCTAAGAACCGCATCGCCGAAGCCGAGAGCGCAGGCGTTAAATCCGTCCCCGCCCTCCTGATCGACGGCGAGGTTCTTCACATCAATTTCGGCGCCAGCCTCGATGACGTAAAGAAAATTGTAGGATAAAAAACGGGCGTGAAGTAGGCTGGCCTCTTCACGCTCAATTTTTTCGGCCCCGTAATTTGTGCATGATAGTCGAGGAAAAAATATTATCGGCGCTCGAGCGCCTTCATACCGTCACCCGCTCCTCGCTGCAAAAAGCCGGGCAGCAGCAGGGCCTTTCGCCTTTGCATGCGCGCATCCTGCACCGCCTCCAGTCCGGCCCGCAAACGATTTCCTCTCTCGCTCTGGCATTCCGCATTTCCAAACCGACGGTCAGCGATTCCGTCACCGTGCTGCTCGAACGTAAATTCATCAAAAAATATGCCGATGAAAAAGACGGTCGCAGCCATAAAATCGGCCTGACCGCCGCCGGTGAAAAACAAGCCGTAACGCTCGGCGCCTATGCAGCGCCGTTCCTGCAATCCGTCGGCCAGATGGATGATCTGCAAAAGCAGGCTCTATGGGGCGCATTGCTGAATCTTTTAAAAATCATGCAGGGCCAGGGACTCATCCCGCACGATCGCATGTGCTCTACCTGCAATCATTTTCAGGAAACCGGCGACGGCGGCTTTTGCAAGCTCATGCAGGTCCCGCTCGCCATAGCTGATCTGCGCATCGACTGCCCGGAGCATGAACGCGCCGCGTGATCGCTAATTAATTTTCTCTGGATTTAAAATCGACGACAGGAGCTCTTCGAGCTTGTTCATTTCCACCGGCTTGATCAGGTGATGATCGAATCCGGCTTCCTTCGACTGGCGCTTGTGTTTTTCCTGACCCCAGCCTGTCTGCGCGATAAACACCGCGTCTTTCATGCCGGGAATTTCGCGCATCAAAGGGCACAGCTCATAACCCGTTATCCCGGGCAGGCCGATATCCGTCATCACGATGCGCGGTTGAAATTTCTCCGCCGCCGCCATCGCATCTTTTCCATTGAAAGCCAGTTGAACATCATGGCCTTGTAATTCCAGCATCCAGCCCAGCGTGCGCGCTGAATCGACATTATCATCGATCACCAGCACGCGCGTGCCGGCTGACTTCTCCTCAGGCTTGCTTTTATCGTTACTCTCCTCACTAACCTGCGCGGAAGAAGCCGGGAGCGTAACGACAAAATCACTCCCTTTATTTTCACCTTCGCTGAAGGCCTCAACCACGCCGCCATGCATCTCGACGAGCTTTTTTACCAGCGTTAAACCAATGCCAAGCCCGCTCTGCGAACGCTCGATCGTGCTGTCGACCTGCAGGAACATATCGAACACGCGCGGCATCATTTCCGGGGAAATGCCGATGCCGTTATCGATGACATGAATGACGACATTGTCGCCTTCCTTGCGACCGGAAACTGAAATCTTCCCGCCGCGCCTTGTGTATTTCGCGGCATTGTTTAGCAGGTTCGCAAACACCTGCGACAAACGCACCATGTCGCCGTCGATATAAACCGGATCCGAAGGCAGATCGATCTTCAGATAATGACCGAAGGAATCGATCACCGGCCGCGATGTTTCGACCGCGTTATGCAGGAGCGCTTCCAGCGTTATCCGTTCTTTCTGCAGCGCGATTTTATCGCGCGTGATGCGCGATACATCCATCAAATCATCGACCAGCCGCACCATCTGGTTGATCTGGCGCTCCATCATTTCGCGCGCCTGGGCCTTTATGCTTTCACTCGCCTTGTCCGAGCGGAAAATTGCCAGCGCATTGCGCAGCGGCGCCAGCGGATTGCGAAGTTCGTGCGCCAGGATCGCCAGGAATTCATCCTTGCGCCGCTCGCCCTCACGCAGCGCCTGTTCAATTTCAATCCGCTCGGTGATATCGCGCGCGACTTTCGACGCGCCGACAATCTGGCCGCTCTCATCGCGGATCGGCGAAACAGTGATCGACAAATTCACCAGCTTGCCGCTTTTGGTAAGACGCACGGTTTCGAAGTGATCGACGCGCCGCCCGGCACGGATGCTTGAAATAATGTGGTTTTCTTCCTCAAATCTGTCTTTAGGAATGATCAGGGAAATATGCTGGCCGATCACCTCTTCGGCGGTATAACCGAAAATGCGCTCCGCAGAATTATTCCACGTTGTGATGACACCGTTGAAATCCTTACTGACAATAGCGTCATCGCTTGACTGAATAATCGCGGCAAGCCGCGCGCGGGAAAGATCCGCGCCGGATCCCGGGGCAACATCAATTTTCGGCACGGGCAGTGTCATGCGGGCCGTAATCCCTCTTCGCTCTATTTTGCAGAAGCGCCCACTTTATTGAAAATCCGAACTATTGCCAGCTTTTATTATTTGGAAAGCGCCGGAACTGTATTGATACCACGGGCCTTTTTACTACCAATGCTTGTAAAAAAGCCCCGCATTGCATGAATGAGTGTAAGGATTGTTATTTATTACGGAAATATGATATATCTCCGCCATGATGGACCTTTCAATCATGGCGAACACAATTTTCCCCGACCCGAAACGCGGCCCGTTCCGCGTCGGCGTCATTGCCTTCGACCGGGCAGGAAATTGCCTCGCTTTGCTGAGATCGGACTCGCAAAAAAATTTTCCACGCACATGGGGAACGCCGGGCGGAAAAATAAAGCCGGGTGAAACGCCAACCCAGGCCGTCATCCGCGAATTCAGGGAAGAAACCGGCGGCGACCTGATATCCCTCACGCCCATATTTTGTGAAGAGCAAAATAAACTGAAATTTCTTACATATCTGGGGCTATGCGCCGGACAGTTCACGCCTGTCCTGAATAAAGAACATATGGATTATCGGTGGCAGCCTTTTTCAGACTGGCCGAAACCGGCATCACCCGGCATGCAATCAATAATCGATCATGAACAATTGCCCAAAATCATCCGGCAATATGACGAGACGAATAGATCGTCTCCGGCCGCAAAACCCTCGCCTGAAAACAACCGCCCTTAAGCAGCCATTCTTGCATAGCGCGGACGCTCTTTAAAACGGCGCTTTTTCGATCCGCCCCTTTTTCCGTACGGCTTATGATTATGGCGATCCTGCTCTTTACGACCTTGCTCTTTTCGCTCGGGGCCCGCAGCCGAAGGATTGAGCAATCTTTCAATCGCCCGCCATTTATCGGCTTCCTGCGGCGAGATGAAACAGAGCGCCGAACCTTCCGCGCCCGCGCGCGCCGTGCGGCCCATGCGGTGAATGTAATCTTCCGCAACCTGCGGCAGGTCGTAATTGATCACGTGTTCGATATGCGGAACGTCAAGACCGCGCGCGGCGATATCCGTCGCAACCAGGATCCTGAATTGCTTTTGGCGAAATTTATTCATGACCTTCGTGCGCTGATTTTGCCTCAGATCGCCATGCAGCGCATCGGCTTCAAAACCGTCGCGGCATAATTTGGTCGCCATCTTTTCGGAGCCGTATTTGGTCTTCGAAAAAATAATGACGGATCCCTCGCGCTTGTAAAGCTGCTGGACCAGCTCTTCATATTTCTTTTCATGCGCGATATGAACGATTTCCTGTTTGATTTTCGGCGCGACGACATTGGTCTCGCCGACAGCAACGCGCTCCGGCTGGGTCAGGTATTTTGCCGACATCTGGACAATCGCCCTCGGCAAGGTCGCCGAGAACATCAGCGTCTGACGTTGCGCGGGAAGATATTTTAAAATCCGGTCCAGCTGAACGCCGAAACCCATATCGAGCATGCGGTCCGTCTCGTCGAGAACGAGGAAATTCGTATTGGTCAGCTTAAGCCCGCGCTCGAGGTGATCGTTGATCCTGCCGGGCGTGCCCACGATAATGCGCGGTCGCTGGCGTAATTGCTGAAACTGTTTGCCCATCGGCTCGCCGCCGATGACAAAGGCGGTCTTGATCGGGCTTTGCGGCCCAAGCAGCTGGTGAATGACATCCATGACTTGTTTGGCCAGCTCGCGCGTCGGCGTCAGCACAAGCGCGTTGCCGTGCGGGTTGCGAAGCACCGCTTCAACCAGCGGAATGCTGAAGGCAGCGGTCTTGCCGGTGCCCGTCTGGGCCGAGCCCAGTATGTCCCTGCCCTGCAGTGCGAATGGAATTGCTTTTTCCTGAACGGGCGTAGGCACCGTGTAATTCATTTTTGCCAGGGAATTGTTCAGCTCTTGCGATAGGCCGAAGCCTTCAAAATTTTTCATTATTTTTCTTTCTGAAATGACGCTGTACCGCATCCGGTTTAGAACCCGGACACGGCACATGCGCTGATTTTTATTATTGAGTTAGTTAGGCGGCTTCTTTCAGATTAACCGCGCTGTTTTTGCCCTTTTTCGGGTCAAGCTGCAGTTCGTAGCTGATCTTCTGGCCTTCGCGCAGAGTGCGCATACCTGCTTTTTCAACGGCGCTGATGTGAACGAATACGTCTTCGCCACCACCTGCAGGCTGGATAAATCCAAAGCCTTTTTGCTCGTTAAACCATTTTACTGTACCTGTGCTAGTCGACATGTTTCTTCCTTTATTCAACTATGGTGTTATGCGCCCCGCACTATGCGAAAACGCTATTCAGCCTCTAAGAGGCTTCAGCCTATAAATTGAACTTTGCGGAAAAAAAGTGAGAATTCTAATTTCACGTACCCTTAAATGGCGGATACTTTTCTGTAAGCTCGGCCCTCAATTAGGAGGACATTTATCAACTGCGCGGGTTTTATGACAGGTTTAGAGTTGTCTGTCAAACATTTGCAAAATAGAGGCTTTTTGCTCCCTTGAGGAGTTTTGGCCTTTTTAGGCGGAACCCAGGCCGCGCGGTCATCTATGTCATTGATATTATTGATTATAATTTGAAAATATTCTGGATCGTCTCGCGCAGCGCCGCATCGCTTGGCGGGCCGCTGGCGACCACTTTTCCCTGCCGCAGCACATAGGCATGATCGACAATATCCAGCAGCGATTTAAGATTATGCTCGACGATAACGAACGCGGTGCCGAGGCGCTGATTGATCTCTTTCACCTTCAGAAACACTTCCTTTACCAGCTTCGGCGCAAGGCCGAGTGACGGCTCGTCCAGGAGCAATAACCGCGGACGCGTCATCAACCCCCGCGCCAGCACAACCATCTGCTGCTGGCCGCCGGATAAAGTCCCCGCTTCGGCGTTCCATTTGCCTTCCAGCGCAGGAAACAGGCTGACGACTTCATCAAGGCGATTTTGGATATCCTTGCGGTCCTTGATGAAATGCACGGCGGTCTCTAGATTTTCTTTCACGCTTAAAGTCGGGAACACACTTTTGCCCTGCGGCGTGAAGGATAGGCCGCTCTGCACCATGTCCGGCGGCGCGGGCTTTACTGGCCTGCCCTGCCATTGAACCGTGCCCTGCGAAATCGGCAGCAACCCGAAAGCCGCCTTCAGGATCGTGGATTTACCCGCGCCGTTCGGCCCGAGCAGCGCAATAATCTGCTTCTCGCCGCACGCGAGATCAATCCCGCACAGCGCACGAAAGCGGTTATATTCGACATAGACGTTGGAGAGTTGAAGCAACGGTTGCATCGTCATTTCCCAAGATAAGCTTCGAGGACGTCCGTATTATGCAGCACTTCCTGCGGTTTCCCCTGCGCCAGCAGCTTCCCCGCATCCATTACGATGACATGATCGCAAAGCCGCGTGATCAGATCCATGCTGTGCTCGATCAGGACGATGGTTTTGCCTTTTTTCTTCATGTCCTCGATGAGGCCCACGATGATTTCAATCGCTTCGGGAAATAATCCTGAGAAAGGCTCGTCCAGCAGATACGTGTCCGCTCCTGTCGCCATGGCGCGTGTGATTTCCAGCAGCTTGCGCTGGCCGTAGGAAAGCCCGTTTGCCAGCACGTCTTTCTTGTCCCACAGACTGACCCGGCGCAGCATTTCCTCCGCGCGGGCGAGATCTTCGTTCTTCCTGAACTGGAACAGGGCGCGAAAAGGTTTGCGCTCCGCCATCGCCAGCAGCAGATTATCGAGCACGCTCATCTGCCCGATCAAACGTCCGTCCTGGAACGTTCGCGACATGCCGTATTTGAGAATCTGATGGGGCTTGATGCAATCAAGGCGCTGCTTGCTCAGGATGATCGCGCCGTCGCTGATCGGAACCAGTCCGCTCGCCACATGCAGCAACGTGGATTTGCCCGAACCGTTCGGCCCGATCAGACCCGTGCACTGGCCTTCCGCGAACTCAATCGACAGCTCCCGGAGCGCCTGCACGCCCAGAAAATTTTTGCACAGGCGCTCGGTCGCAAGGGCACTCATTGATTATTGCGCAGCCGCAGGCTCAACAGCTTCCGGTGCGTTTTCGGAAACGGGCTTGCCGTCTTTCATGACAATCACCGCGGCTGGCGAGAGAACAACGCCCTTCTCGTCAACCGTCAAACTGCCGAGCACGCCGTCGTAATCCTTGATTTCATGAAGTTTCTTCACGACATCTTCATGCGACGGTTTCACGTTCGGATCCGTCCCTGCCGCTTCATAGGCGTTAACCAGCATGTTGAAAACATCATAGGAATTCGGAGAGCCGAATCCCGGCGCTCTTGAAAAACGTTTCGTATATCTTTCGGTGAAATCGCTTTCCGCCACCGCAGCATCGACATACCACAGCCCGTTGAACAGGGAGGGCTCGGTCGACAGGCCAAAAGCCTCGATCGCGGTGATATTGTCCTTAATGCCTGCTTCGCGCATCTGCTTGGTCACGATTTCAATTTCCGGCGAAAAGAAGGTCACAATATATATGTCGGGATTGTCAGCTTTTGCCTTGGCAATCGCCGTTCTGAAATCCTTTTCACCCGGGTTGATGACCTGGTCGCTGGTTACTTTTATATCTTTTCCGTCCAGCTGTTTTAAAATTTCATCGCGGATCGCCATAAAGCCCTGCTGGTTCAACCCGAGCAATGCGACGCTTTTGATTCCTTTTTTCTCTAACGTGGCGACCAGGGTGCGCGCTTCCTCGGACGGCGGCGTCCAGTGAATAAAGTTATAATCGCCATCCGCAACGCTTTGCGCCGAAGCCAGGCCGAAATGAATGACTTTACTGCTTTCGGCAATCGGCGAAACAACGCCGCCGGTGCCCGAGCTAATGGACACGATTGCATCAACCTTGTCGACATTGATCAGTTTGCCCGTCGTGGCGGCTGTGCGCTTGGCTTCCATGCCATCATCTTCGAATACGAGCTGGTAATCATATTTCGTCTCGGTCTTTAAATCTTCCTTGGCGAGCATCGCGCCGCCCTTCATGGCGTCGCCGATCTGCGCGTTATCGCCTGTCAGCGGAACTGTAAGGCCGATTTTTACGACGGGCTTGTCAGCGGCAACAGCCGGGAAAGCGAACAAGGCAACTACAAGTGCAAGCGCGAAATGTCTCATAAAAATCTCCTATATGCGAAACTTGCCTAAAATACCCTGCGGACGCAGAAACATCAACACGATCAGTAAAAGCCCGTAAATCACCTTCTGCATCTGCGCGGCTATTTCCGTAGGAAAGCCCGTAAAACGGAGCAATTCCGGCAGGCCTATTAATATAAGTGTCCCGAGCAGGGCCCCCCGGTTATCGGCCAGCCCGCCGAGAATGATGATCGCCAGCAGGAACACGTTTTCCACGAGCTTGAAGGTCGACGGGTCGATGAACATCAGGTAAACGGCGAACAGGCTGCCCGCCACCGACGCCATCATCGCCGAAATTACAAATATCAGCATCTTGTAATGCAGGGGGCGATAACCAAAAATTCGAGCGACATCTTCATCCTCGCGGATGGTTTTAAGAACACGACCGAAAGACGAGCTCGCAATCAAATGCGCAGCGAGCATAACGAGAACCAGGAACGCGGCAGCCAGACCGAGAAACGCAAGGTTGGATGTAAATACAAAATCCCCGATGGCGGGGCGCGGCACGCCGAAGACACCGATGGCGCCGTTGGTCACTTCGCGCCAGCTCATCAGGACGTTGTAGACGATGATCGTGCATCCCGCCGATGCGATCACGTAGTAATCGCCCCGGAATTTACTGAGCACCATGCCGATGACCAACGCGGCGCAAGCCGACAATCCCATGCCGCACAGCATCGCCGGGAAAAAACCCATCTGCGCCTTCGTCATCAGCAGCGCGGCGGCGTAGGCTCCGATGCCGTAGAACGCCGCATGCGCCAGCGAGACAAGCCCCGTATAGCCGACCAGCAGATTGAGGCTCACGGCCAGGATGCCGTAGATGCTGAACAGGATGGAAAGGTTGATAAGGTAATCCACTTACTTCCCTTCCTTCCCCAGAATGCCTTGCGGCCTGAACGCCAGGAAGACGAGCAGCAACACGAAAGCGATGGCGTCACGCCATTCGCTGCCGATGGTAAACACGCCCGCGTTTTCGACAACGGCCAGCAGGAGACCGCCGAGCAAAGCGCCGGGAATGCTGCCGACGCCGCCGATGATGCTCGCGACGATCCCTTTCAGCAGCAAATAAAAACCCATTGTCGGTTGCAACCCTGTATCCAGCCCGTTCAGAATTCCTACAAGTCCTGCAATCGCTGCGGCGATAAAAAACATGATGCCGATATAATAATCCGTGCGGATACCGAGCGTGCGGGCGACATCGCAATCATCGGCAATCGCCCGGATCATTCTGCCGAATTTGCTTTTATATAGGAGCGCGATCAGTCCGCCGAAAATCAAAAGATTGACCGCGATGATCCAGATTTGAACTTGCGTGATAAAAACCGGGCCGATCTGAAAGCTGCTGATATGCTCGGCGGTGACAAGCGGCCTGAACTGCGGACCGAACACCATCGACAGTACCGCCTCGATCACCGTCACGACGCCGAGCGAGACTACCAGGAGCACCGTGCTCGAGGCTTTGCGCTGGCGTTGCGGCGCATAGATAAAACGGTCGATCAGGAACCCGGCCACTCCCGCTACTAAAATCCCGACCGGCAGGCTGATGATAAAATCGGCACCGAGACTGTCGCGCATCCAGAAAAATGTATAACCGCCAATCGCAGCCATCGATCCGTGCGCGAGATTAAAAAACCGCGTCGTGCGGTACGCCAGCGCAAAGCTCATCGCTATCGCCCCGTAGAGGGAGCCGATGACCAGGCTGTTGACGAATATCTGGAAAAACAAGTCCATGGGGAGGGACTATAAATTTTAAAAGCTTGGAAAGAAAGACGGCTCATGGCGGGATAGCTGCGGAAAGCCGGAAAAAACGATGCCGTTGATAGGAATTAAACCTACGACCGCCGCATTACGAATTAAGTTATGGCAACTTCGGTACGAAGCAATATTGAGTAATATAATCTCGTATGATGCTGCGCTTATATGACTATTTTTTGTGTCTCTATCAATACAGTAAATAGGCTCGAGCAGTACCGTTTAGTCCCTTGTTAGACCTCTCAACCTTATTATCGCCTTATTAACAAATTTCCCTGCAATTTCAATCTCTAAAGATAGTTTCTCAGCTTATTTTCTTGACAGAAATTGATTTTTTATAATAAAACGCACCGAAATTGCAACTTTAAGGGGTAAAACATGCTTGATCCAAAATTTATAAGAAAAAACATTGATGAAGTACGTCATAGCATAGAGGCTCGGCAGCTATCCCTTGATATCAATGAAGTTATAGCCGCAGACGATGCCCGTAAGGCAGCAGCACAAAAAATCGAAGGGCTGCGCGCTGAAGCAAACAAGATCGCAAAAGCAATTCCTAAAGCCAGTCCCGAAGAAAAACAGGCTTTAATTGATCGCGGAACAGAATTGAAGAAGCTTGAAAGCGAATTTGGCAACAGTGTTCGTTCAGCAGAAATTGCTTTTAATGAACTACTACTGAAAGTTCCTAATCTTATGGCCCCTGATACTCCGATAGGAAAAGATGATCATGAAAATGTCGTTATACGCACTTTTGGGCAAAGAACGCATTTCCCTTTCAAGCCCAAGGACCATTTAGAATTAGGGCGCGCACTTGATATCGTCGATTTCGATGCGGGCACTAAAGTGGCTGGCCATAAATTTTATTTTCTAAAGAATGAAGGGGCTGAATTAGAAATAGCACTTCAAAACTATGCTATTGCAAAAGCCAAGGCAGCAGGCTTTTCGTTTGTAAGAACGCCTGATTTGGCGAGATCCACAATTTTGCAAGGTTCCGGTTTTTCGCCACGAGGAGAAAATAGCAATATTTATCGTATTGAGGGCGAAGACTTAAACTTGATCGCAACTTCTGAAATTACAATTGGCGGGATGTTGTCGGATCGTATGTACTCACGTGAAAAACTCCCGGAGCGTTATGTTGGGCTTAGCCATTGCTTCCGCATGGAAGCGGGTGCAGGCGGTCAATCTAGCAAAGGACTTTATCGTGTTCATCAATTTTCAAAAGTAGAATTGTATATTCTTTCTGATCCCGATGAGAGCGAAAAACATTTGCAAGAGATTCTTGCAATTGAAGAAGGTGTATTCCGTGATTTGAATATCCCCCATCAAGTTGTAAGAATTTGTTCCGGCGATCTTGGATCTCCGGCCTATAAGAAATACGATGTTGAAGCATGGATGCCAGGCAAAGGAGAAGCGGGAGAATATGGTGAAGTGACTTCAGCAGGAAATTTCACAGACTTCCAAGCACGTCGTCTGAATATTAGATATCAAGATAAAGACGGAAAAACGGGCTATGCTCACACCCTGAATGGTACGGCGATTGCCACAACACGTGCGATGTTGGCAATATTTGAAAATTTCCAAACTGCCGAAGGGGGCATTGTTATTCCAGAAGTTTTGCGTCCCTACATGGGAATTGAAGAAATTAAGCCGCGGGACACCACACCCTCGTTTAAGGCAATAAAGTCCAATAGACTTGAACTGTAAGGTAAAAAATTATGAATCTGTCTTCAGGTTTCAATCTTGGCAACAGCAAGATGAGATTATCTGCCGTTGGTTATGCGCTACGGCGTTTGACCGACCTAGAGTCAGCCTGGATTGCCTACTTTCCTGAATTTCCAGATAAGATTACGGTGGGGCTAGCTATAGGCTATAGCGCTCAAGCACTTGAGGCAGTTACAGAACGCATTAAGGAACAAAATACGATTGTTCCAGAATATATATCTAAATCTCCAGAGACAGTTGTTTTGTTTGATGCCATGGCTGCTGAAAGTGACTTGGCTCACATTCAACAATTTATTGTTTCCAGCACTAACGGAATTTTACAAAGTGTAAGAGAAATTCGAGAAAGCATTGATCCTCTTTATGATCAGCCCAGCCAATGGGCAATACGCGATATTATAAATCGTTTGGAAGAAAAAATGGATATGCTGAAAGCAAGAGGCTTCCCTGAAGCCTCAGAGTTTTCTGATCCGACTTCTATGGCTGGCGTTGAAGTTAAGTGGACGCCAGAATCAGTTAAGCCCCCCTTACTAAATGATCCCGCAAGACCTTCTGTATTGCAGCAAAGCAATGAAAATATTCTTAACGCTCCGGTATCTGAATTGCTTGACAGTATGGATGGGAGAAGGCGTTTTGTTCATTTTATCTATTCTGAAATTGAGGTTGCTGCCGCTGAAATCTGCGCAAGAAACATAGCTGAGTATGGAGCAAATATGCCACCTCAATTCACTTATGATATGGCTCGCCAATGCACAGACGAAGCGCGTCACGCAATAATGGCGGAAGACATGCTTAAATTATATGGGGGAAAGCTAGGCGACTATACTTATAGGAACCACATTTGGGCTGCTTATATGAAAGGCGATACGCTAGCTGAAAAATTGGCAATTGAGCAAATAATCGGCGAAGGTAATGGTTTAGACACAACAGAATTATCTATGAGCTTTTTTAAAGAAAAGGGGCTTGATGCCCTTTTAAGATATTATGAATTTTTACAAGCCGATGAGACAATTCATTGCGCTTTTGGCAATCGCTGGATTAGCCATCTTGTGAAAGGTGATGAAACAGCATTCCTTGCTGTTGTTGATTCAGCCTTAGCAAAAACAGGAGGGCGTGTGCCTGGGCATGCTCCTGTACACATTCCAGTACGACGCGCTGCAGAATTTTCTGAGACTTTTATAAATGAAAAATTATTAAAGGACGCTCCCAAAGATCCATAAAATTATAAAACTTTCTGAGTAAACGATATCCATGCTAATGCAAGACATTCATCAAGAAATACAAGAAGCCGTCAATTATTTTGTTGATGGAATTAGAAAATCAGGCAATTTTTCTGCCTGTTATTTAACAGGAAGTTATGCAGAAAGATATGCGGTAACAAAAGTAAGCGACATCGATATAACAGTAGTTTCCGAATCTCCTCTCGATGAGATACAAAGACAAAATCTTGAGTCGTTAATTCAAAATGTAGATCATACGCACGGCGTAAATCTTGATGTGTCACCTGTGGTCGTAGCAGGTGAGCTATATCAAGGACAATCAACATTTTTGGGAATTGCATTTCGGGAAGCTGTAATCAGTGCAAAGTTGGCCGGACACCTAATTTGGGGAAGAGATGTCTTCGCACGAATTCCTATGCCTTCAAAAGATGAATATGTAGATGCGACAAGAAAAATTCCCTTTGAATTTTCCAATCGGATTAGGGGCTATAGCAATAGCCCGTTTCCTCTTGGGTTTCCAAATGAGCATGACCAATATTTTGGATATTTGGGAAAGCATGTAGATGGAAACGCTTCAACAAAGCCTCTCATTTCCTTGATGACATGGATCGGTACGGGAACAGTTGCGCTCATAAGCGGGACGCCCGTGGGAAACAAAAAGCAATGCGTTGACGCGTTAAAAGAAATAGATTTGGGAAAAGGGGTAGAATTAGCTCGCTTATTCGATCTTTGCCGCAGGGAATGGAAATACCGCCTTCCAGCATCACCTAATGATCAGCAAGATTTGCGTGATATCTGTGCGCGTGCGCTTGTCTGGGAAAATGAATATCATGATAAATTTTTTCCCGATATGCAGAGGTTAGGCACCTAAATGGATATTACATTTGTTATCACAAACTACAACTATGGCAGGTATCTTCCGAGATTGATGCAAAGTATAGCGGCATTAAATGGAAGGGAAAATCATTGTTTGAACTTGATCATAGGAGATGATGCAAGCACAGATGATTCCGATTTATTTGTTGAGCAGGCAGAAAAACATTATTCTCATATCTTTAAAGACGTAAAGATTATCAGAAATCCTTCCAATGGGGGCAAGAATAGTCTGCTCAATCAAATGCTTCCTTTGATCCAGACGGAGTATTCGATCATCATAGACGCGGATGATTGGCTGCACCCGGAATATATCGACAGAACAAGTACAGTTTTTATGGGGCATGTCGATGAAACTGACTTAGGATTTGTTTATTCAGATTGCACCTTGTGTAATGACACGGAAGAAGTAATAGGCAATGGAAAATCTACGGAGTTTTCAAGAGAACTTTTAAAAACACACAGCTACATTCCTCAAACATGCTTGATTCGCACCAAGGCTCTCCAATCATGTCTGCCGCTCGATGAGACAGTACGGGTTGGAACAAAACACCATCAGTGGAATAAAATTTGTGATCAGGGTTGGAGAGGAATTCGTATAGCAGAGCCGTTATTTTTTTACCGGATGCATGATAAAAATATATCAGCAATAGGCCAAAAAGTTTTGAGTGAAGCACGCAATGATACAAAAGATCGCATCTTGTATGGCTATTGGCCCACCGCAGCTTCTTCTGTGCCTCTAGAAGAAAAAGCTGGGGCTCCGATAATTTCTCATGGAAAAAGCGAAAAATATAGAGATTCTCTAAGGGGCGTATTAGCTGGAGCGGCTCACTATAATTTTAGAGATGCTTGGCATCCAAAAGATTTAGTATTTTCACATGGATCTGGTGCACGTCTTGTGGATCTAGATGGAAACGAGTATCTGGATTTTTATTCAAACTTTGGCTCCAATATTCTAGGACATTGTCATCCAGATTATATCAGCGCAGTTTTTCGCGAAGTTTCTAAAATTTCATCTAATAGTTTATCTGATCTTTCGCTGGAAGTGAGTCAAAAAATTTGCGATGTACTTCCTTCGGCAGAAATGGTTCGTTTTTCTGTTACTGGCACAGAGGCGGTACAAACTGCGCTGCGCGTAGCAAGAGCGTATACCGGAAAGCAAAAATTTATTCGCTTTAACGGTAATTACCACGGACATAGCGATAATATGCTCGGTGGCAAGCCTTCAAATGACGATTGTCCGCATCCAATTGACTTTTCTGGAGATTCTCGCGCCAGCAAAGGATTAGCTTTAGGAGTGAGAGAAACTCAATCTATATTGCTTCCTTGGAATGACCTCTCATATCTTGAAGATATTCTACAAAGATACCATCAAGACATTGCTTGCATTATCACAGAGCCTCTGGCGGTTAATGGTGGGGGAATTGAGCCTCTTCCTGGATATTTAGAGGGAATGCGGGCACTTTGTGATGAATATAAAGTCGTTCTTATCTTTGACGAGATTATTACTGGATTTCGTGTTGATTTGGGAGGTGCACAAAAATTATACGGCGTTACTCCTGACCTCACAACTTTAGGAAAGGCTATGGGCGGCGGAATGATGCCTGTATCTGCGATTGCAGGCAAAAAAGAAATTATGACTTTGATGGCAGAACGTGAAGTTGTTCATGCTGGAACGTTTAATGGTTATCATGCAGGGCTAGCTGCTATACATGCTACTTTGAATATTTTGCAAGAAGAAGAAAGTTCTCTGGCAAAAGTGGCTAAAAATGGATGCCGTTTGCAGGAAATCATGAAAAACGCAGCCCATGACCACGACGTTCCTTTAATCATGCAATCTCATCCTTCTTGTTTTTATGTGCATGTTACAGATAAAAAACTAAGGTCTGCAGAGGAATGGACAGCGAAAATTAAAACCCTTGATGCTCATTTACAAAAAGCACTAATTGAATGTGGAATTATTTTGGCTCCTATTTCTCGTGGGTATCCTTCTGTTTCATTTACAGATCAAGATGCCGAACTTTTTGCTGAGCGATCAAATGCCGCATTCCAGAAATTTAATAAGGAACATAGTCATGAGCTTTAAATCAATACATTTTCTTCATACCGTTCCAGAAGTTGGCAGTTTTATTTCTGGAAAAGTAACAGAGAAAATCGGAGGAAAAAATTTAAGAATTAGCCATGAAGTTTGCCCTCGCTACTTAGAGGCACTCTCGGCAGAAGGGGAGGAACTTGAAGATTTATATAGAGATTTTTCGCAAAAGATAGATTCGATTCTAGAGGAAGAAGGGACTGCAATTTTGGTGACGTGCTCCAGTCTGGGACAATTTATTGATCGTTACAAAACAAGCCGTGTTCTTCCCCTATTTCGTATTGATGAGCCGATGATGGCTCAGGCGGTTACTATGGGCAAAAAAATTGCGCTTGTTGTCACAAATGATACAACAATTAAACCGTCGATATCGCTTTTACAAAGAGCCGCTGCTACCGCTAAGGCCGATGTTTCAATCACATGTTTGCAATGCAAGGAGGACGTAGGCAATTTAGCCAATAGCGTAGACAATACTCAAGAAGCCCTTATTAAGGAAAAGCTGGAGACTATTTTTACTCCATTTGATGTTATAGTATTGGCGCAGGTCTCAATTGGCCGCATTTTTGAGAGGCATAGTTTTAATCCTAGCAAGCCAACTTTAAAAAGTTACGAAAGTGGTTTTGTTCCTGTACTAGAAGCTGATTTTTAAGGGTTTCAATGGCAAAGCAGATCATTATATACGATAGTGAATATTGGACTGATGAGGGAGCGCCTAAGCGTAGTTGGAATGGCTTATACGATCAACCACCGCTACTAATTCAAATTGGCGCTTTTAAGGTTTCTGTTGAGGAAGGGTTTCCCATCTTAGATGAGTTTCTTGCCTATAGCATTCCTGTAGGTGCAGATGGAAACGAAATTGGATTAACAGATTGCTTTGTTGAATTAACAAAGATTACTCCGAATATTTTGAAAGAGCGCGGACAAAGTTTTAAAAAAACCGTAACTGATTTCAAGAATTTTTCTGGGAATTTTTATTTGTATTCCTACGGCTATGACATGCTTCGTACAATTGTACCTTCATGTTACATAGCGCGTGTCGAATGCCCATTTGATCCGGCGCAGGCAAGAGATATACGTCAGATTTTCAAAAGGGCTGGCCTTACGGATGAACAATTAAATAATAATAGTAGTGGAACGTTGGCTAAATTTTTTGGGGTCGATTTGGGCAACCATCACTACGCACATGATGCACGTAATGATGCTATGTCTCTTGTTGAATCGTTACGCGCTTTGGAAAGACAAGGGAGAGTTAATTTTGAATGGTTTTAGTTCGCGATAAGAAACAAAGATGAATCTATTTGTTATATACGTAGGTGGGAAAACGCATAATTCAAATATTGAACTTCATGACGTACGCTTTGCCATCGGCAATGTTATTGAAGATTGCTACGAGAAATTGCGACAAGAATGGTGGGGAACCCCCAAAAGTCTTCATTTAGATTGTTGGGGTATTTTAGATTATGCAGACGGGTATGACGTTACTTTAAAAACCACTCCATATGAGGGTTCCCAAAAACTCTATTTTTTAAATCTTGGAGGATATGATCCTTCAGAATTTACTGAATTACATAGAAACGTTTTTGTTGTGGCAGAAACTGAACGTGATGCCCGAACGAAGGCTTTGGCTAATGTTAAGAATTGGAAGTTGCCACATAAAGATGTGCAGATAGAGGTAGAATTAGCCATTTGCTTAAATGATGAGAAACTTCAAGATAATTATAGCTTGCATCTAAACAAAACGGATATTGAAAAGCCTTTTTCATTTGTTTGTGAATACAGGTCAATTGCAGAAAAACGATAATTTTTACATGAAGCACCGCTCCACCCTGATCAAATGACATTTTTAGATGAAATCGTCGAATATCTTGTAAAAAATGGAATGATGGAGCCCAGAGCTTTATTTGACACCCCTTTCACCCATATCAATGACCAAGGTGTTGTGGGGGTTTTTGGTGAAAGCGGAAGTAAAAAAGTAATAGATCTAGTTCAGCATATTAATGAAAACGCCTACAAAACAAAGAAAGTAATGTGACGTAAATTATAAAGCTGTACTTACCCTTCTTCGAAGACTTGGTCCCTATGATAATCTAAGTAAGGAAGATGCTCTTTAGATAAGCGAACTGACATATTTTCTTTTATGCCTAACAATTCTCTTTGTTTCATTGTATTCGAAATAAGAATTTTCCCCTCAGAGTCAAAAGAGATGAATCCTTTATCGAAGGCTTTATCCAGGTTAGGTAATAATAGCAGTCCGTTAAATTTATCTAACCTCTCAATATCCGATGAATAACACCAGGGCTTAATATGGGACGCGACGAGAAGGGAAGTATCTTTAAAGCCAGTGACAGAACATCCCTTCCATAAATTTAATAAATCTCGACGATATTGACCCTGTCCTATCCTGGCATTAACTAAGAGAGTTTTTTGAGTTTCATTGATTTTTGGATCGGAAATTATTTCTTTAATGTCATTCTCGATGCTAGTGCTTGGTGAAAAATAAAGATACTTAGAATATTTTTTTAAAGCGCTGCTATACATGTGATGGCCGGTGTTATCTCTTTCCAAGAAAATTGGCAGCTTTCTTATTTCCAGCACCGCTGCAGACATTTCCGTTTGGCTCGTAATGTCAAGAATGGAGCCCACTATAATTTTGGCCTCGCGGGCCCAGTCTGAGATCGGGCCTTCAATAGCGCTTGAATATTTAAGTGCAGTGGATTCAGACAAGCCGGAATCAATCATCCATTCATAGAATGGCGACTTGGATTTTAAAGGATAATCATATGCCTTTAATCTTTTTCTGGCTGCTTCCAAAGTTTGATTGTCAAATAAAGGATGCCACTTTGGATTTTCATACACTACCGCTTCTACAGTTAGCTCTGGATGCCCTGCCTCCCATAATCGTGTATAACCAGGGGATGGCAATTTCGAGTTAATAAGCCTGCGCGCAGTTTCGATTCCTCCAAGCTCAGAAAGCATGCGGTGAAATTCCGAAGGGGTATAGTTGGCTTCAGATTTTGCGCGATGGTAAATATTCATCATCTCTTTTTCAAAATCTCTTTCCAGTGTGTTTTGTTTCATAGGCATATATCCATTTTTAATCGGCGGGGTAATTTTGGATACTAAAGCTCACTGCTTTAAACTCCAAATTATAAGGTCGTAACCGTAACCTTCCGTTACGCCAGGGAAATTTTCTGGCCTCACCTTCTTAAAACCTTATTTGGGATAGCCTGGCCCCGTTTAGGATGGCCTAATATAACTTATTGATTTTATTGGTTTTTTGTTGTCTTCTACGTCTTTCTGTCCCTATGATTCTTGAGAAACATTAGGACGGAGGCCCTATGCCCAAGCTGAAATTCACCAAAACCGCCATCGACGCGCTGCCTCACACGCAAAAAGGCCAAGTGCTCTACCGCGACGCGGAGCTGCCCGGCTTTTACCTGATCGTTGGCAGCGGCGCGAAAACCTTTGCCGCTCAAAAAGATATTCGAGGGCGCTCAGTGCGCTACACCATCGGCAAGTACGGACACATTACACCTGAAGAGGCACGCAAGATCGCTCGGGATAAATTGTACCTTATGTCGTTAGGTATGAATCCGAACGAACAAGAGCAAGGGAATCGCGCAAAGACTATGACTCTAGATATGCTTTTGGAATCTTATCTGAGTGCGCGCAAGAATTTAAAGCCCCGTACACAAGAAGATTACCGTTACATTTTTAAGCGCTATCTTTCTGAATGGCGCGGTCGGATTATTACAGATATTACAAAAGAAATGATCGGTTCGCGTCATGCGCAGATTGCTTTGCTGAACGGGCCTTACACCGCTAATAAGGTCATGCGCGTTTTAAGGGCATTGCTCAATTACGCTGAAGCTACGTTTGATATTGAACAACGGAATCCTGTCACTTACTTAACGCATGTAAAAGGCTGGTACAAAGAAAAGCGTCGTCGCACTTATATCAAGCCACATGATCTCAAAGATTGGTGGCGTGCCGTTCATGCGCTTGAGAATGATACATACCGAGATTTTTTATTACTTCTGCTTTTTACCGGTTTGCGCCGGAGCGAAGCTCAGCGGCTCCGCTGGTCTGATATCGATTTCAAAGAAAAAAGTTTACTGATCCCCGATACCAAGAACGGCGACTCTCTAACATTGCCTTTGAGCACGTTTTTGTCGGCGCTACTAGAAGCGCGGCGGCTGCGCTACGGTAACTATGAATATGTTTTCCCGGGACCAGGGGAGTACGGCCACTTGGTTGAACCCAAGAAGGGCATATACAAAGTTATTCAAAATTGTGGCGTGTGCTTCACCTGCCATGATCTGCGCCGCACTTTTATAACCATCGCTGAAAGCCTGGATATTAGCGCATATGCGCTTAAGCGCCTCATCAATCACCGCGTGACGGACGTGACCGGCGGTTATATTATCGTCGATGTTGAGCGGCTGCGGGAGCCGGTCGAGAAAATCGCGCGGTTCATAGTGGAGAAAAGCGGGACATGATTTTGTTTAATGGTCTGGATCAGATTGTAATGAGGGTGATAGAGCAAACGGCCCATACCCAGGGGGATACGGATGAACAACGCTTCGATAACGTTATGCAGGCTTTGTTTGGCATTGACAAAACAATGCCGAAAGAAAACCGCCGCTACCCTATGCACATAAAGCCACCGACTGAGTTTTCACACGCGGAAGTTTTATGGGTCGTTAATGCCAATAAAAACGGTACACCGCTTGAAAAAGCGATTAAAGAGATCATCAAGGAAGGCGCAACGAAAAAAGCTGATGATGACGTGGCTTTTGAGCGGCTCAAGCAGCATCTGCGTCGATACAAAAAGCATTATGAATCTTTTGTCTCCATAGATCTCTGGCAAGACCTGGAGCCGAATGAATATTTTTCCGAAGAAGATATTAAAAAACTCAAAGAAGATAGAGAGAAAATTTTTCAAGCTTTGAGTGATGCTGGTTGGTGACCGGTACAAAAATCCTCTTATTTGTCATGCCGTCTTTATAAAAAAATCGTATAAATAAATAAACCAACTGCTTTTCAACAATAACGAAAGGAGTTGGTAATGCGGTTAATTACAGAGAAAGAGGCTGCCCACCTATTGGGCTGTAGCGTCTATAAGTTGCAAAAGGATCGCCGTATCGGCAGTCCTATACCTTTTCAAAAAATCGGTAGAAGCGTGCGCTATAACGTGGAGGACATCCAGTCCTACATAAAAAGCCAGCGCTTCACCTCTACCGCGCAATACGCGGGAGGTCAAACATGACCGATAATGAAGAAGGCAGCGCATTGCGCTGTGACGGGCAAGCTCTTGTAGATTTTCTGCGCGAGCTTTTACCAGACGCTTTTTGGGCCATAACTGCTATATGGCCTAAAGGCATTTCGGGATGTCCCCATGGTATGCGTGACATTTGTACGAAGGTTTTTCATCCCGATGAAGCCGAGGAATGCAAAGCATGGGCGGAGCGGATGAATAATTTGGGATTCAATATTTACTTTAATCCCAATCCGCCTCGTACAAAAACGGACAAAAAGGCGAAGAAAGAGGACATCGCTGAAGTCCGTTATCTTTTTGTAGATGTTGACCCGCGCGCGGGTGAGCCACTGCAAAAAGAACGAGAGCGCATATCCAAAAGGCTTTTAGGCGCACCTAAAGATGTGCCTAGACCGACGCTGGTTATAGATAGCGGTGGCGGGTATTGGGGATTTTGGAAGCTGGATACGTCAGTATCCTTGCCTCAAGGGCGTCCGGAGGAAAAGGACGCAGATGAAGAAGATGAAGAGGAGAGCGAAAATGACGACGACGATGGTTGACCCTCGGGTCGCTGACATAGAAGCGCGCGGAATGCGGTTGGAAATTATTTATGGTGCGGATAGTTGTCGCAACATAGACCGCATCGCCCGCGCGCCCGGATGCATAAACTGGCCGACGGCCGACAAGCGCGACAAGAAAGGGCAAAAGCCCGTTATGGCGCATGTTGTCGAAGCCGATTTTAGCCGCGTCTATCCTTTATTCGCGTTCCCGCCGCATGAGGGACGGAATCTGGCTCAGGTGATTGTGCCTTCAGCCGAGATTGGCGAAGAAACGCGGTTGCAAAATATTGATGACTTAGACCGGCATGGCGTACCGGCAAGAATTAAACAAATTGTTCTAGAAGGCAGGATTGTTGATGAACCGAAGGAACGTGATAATTCTGACTCGGTTTGGCTTTTCGACGGGCTTTGCGGCCTTCTGCGCGCTGAAGTTCCGAGCGGAATTGTTTTGTCGATTATCAAAGACCCGCGCTGGGGTATATCGGCGCATGTAAGAAAGCAGGGTCGCAGGATCAACGAATACGCCTTGCGCCAGTTGCAAAAAGCGAGCGCGGCAGTATCAGCTGACCATGATGAGGCATGGGATGTTGATGGTAAAGGCAACCTGAAGACGACATACCGCAATACCCGCCTTGCGATTCGGCGACTTGGGATTGTCTGTGAGTACGACACCTTTCATAACCGCCTGAAGGTCGGCGGCCATGTTCTACAGCATTACCAAGGCGAGCTGAGTGACAACGCTTGCGCGATGCTGCGCCAGTTGATTTTGGAAAAATGTGGCTTCGATCCCAAAAAGGATAATGTCCGTGACGCGGCACTGATGCTGTGTCTTGAAAATCATAACGACCCCGTCCGTGAGTACCTCGACTCCCTTGTTTGGGACGGCGTTCCGAGATTGGATCGCCTGCTGCCTGAATACTTTGGCGCGGCGAACACGAACTTAAATCAAGCCATCGGCCGTTTGATGATGATTGCTGCCGTGCGCCGCGTTCGAGAGCCAGGGTGTAAGTTTGACACCATCGTCGTGCTCGAAGGGCAGCAGGGCACCGGCAAATCGACGGCGCTAACAATTTTGGCGGGCAGTGAGAATTTTTCTGACCAAGATATTCTCGCGCTTGAAGCCAAGGCCCAGATGGAGGCCGTCGAAGGCGTCTGGATTTATGAAATTTCGGAACTCGAAGGCATGACCCGGTCGGACGTCGGTAAGGTTAAGGCTTTTGTCTCCCGGCAGGAAGACCGCGCGCGGCCCGCTTATGGTCGCTTTCGTGAGAACAGGCCCCGGCGCTGTATTTTTGTCGGCACCACGAACGAGGATCAGTACCTGCGCGATAAAACTGGGAACCGGCGCTTTCTGCCCGTAAAGACCGCGAAGCTTACCCTGGATGCCCTGCGCCGCGACCGCAACCAGCTCTGGGCGGAGGCCGCCCATGCCGAAGCGGCGGGTGAAAGCATCGTGCTGGCCGAGGCTTTGTGGGCTGAAGCGGGCATCCTTCAGGAATCGCGCGTTGAGTATGATCCATGGCTGGATCGGCTTGCCACTATCCAAGGCCAGCGGGCTGGGAACCACGACCGCATATCCACGGCCGAGCTGCTGACCATACTTGAGATCGCGCCTGAACGACAAAACTCTGCCGTCTACAAGCGCCTGGGGTACGCGATGCGGCAGCTTGGGTGGGAGGGGCCTAAAACGTTACGGCTCGGCCCAGGCAAGGTGCAGAAGGGCTTTATCCGGCCCGCCGAGTACCTGCAGGCCGAATTACCCCATTACATCGAGCCGCATCCAGACAGCGCCGGGAAGGGCGAGCAGGAAGGTAACGACGCCTAAAATCTATCGTTTCGGAATTTCGTTTGTAAAAACGGAAGCGTAACGGTGGTAACGGTAGTAACGATAAAAATAAGAGAGAGGAGTAGAATCTTCGGCGGCGAGATTTCGGCTTCTCGCGCCTTCGGGCTTGGACGTTACCGTCGTTTCTGACGTTACGTCCTCGCGCTCGCGCGCGTGAGTGACCCCAAATTTAGCAGATTTGTTACTGCCCTTTCCCGGCGCTGTAATGGCCACTTCGTTCCATCAAAGATTCCATGTGCCTTTCCGAAGTGCCCAAGTAGCCAATTAACTTAAACAATAAAAACGCCATGAAGATAACCCATGCTATCGACGCCCAGCCCTCGAAGATTGAAACAGTCCGGGTCAGACCCATTTCCTGTTGTATGGCTTTTCGACGGCGCAGAAAATCTTCTCTCACCGCCTTGGTCTGTTCCGCCTTGGCGAGTTTGTTTTTTTCGCCTTGCAGAAGCTTCTCTTCACGCCGCAGCGTTCTATCCTCCGGGGATATACCGCGCATCTTGTCGATGGCCCTGAGGCCCAATCTCTCAATGACCTGTAGCGCGCACCAACAAAGCCACCCTGCTCCGAAAATTATAATTAAAGACAAAATTGTAAAAACGGCGTTTATCATTTTTAACTCCTTTTGCAAAAGAAAAAGCCACCAAGATTGCTCTTGGTGGCCGGAGGTTTAGAAGCCGCTGTTAGACGACCGCGACGGCCTTTAGCCGAAGCTTGGACATGCGCCGCCGCCCCCCGGCCATAAGCCGAGAAGCAACGTGATAACGGACACGTCACCGCTAACAGTGGGGTTTCTAACGCCCCGGACCAGCCAAAGCTAATCCAGGGGTAACTTTATATTGATTAATTTCAATTCGAAAGCGTTTAATGCTTCGGATAGCTAGCGCTGTAAGCAGCGTACGCTTTTTAACCGCTATGGGATATTTAGTCTTGCTCGAAGTTCATCCCATTCCTTTGTTGCTTGGATATTTATTTTTTCAAAAATTTTACCATCAAGAGGCATTGCCGCTTCATCCTTGGCACATTCATAATTCGAGAAAGCGGCAAGGGCGATAGCAAATCCTTTTTTATCGCCAGCAATCCCCCCATGCATAAAAAGTTGATGTAATTCTCGTTTAACTCTGCACGCTCTCATAAGAAACCGCTCCATCCGCAGCCAGTGCCAAACGACATCAACAGAAAATACCGTTTGTGCAAAAAGCAGTAGTGTATTTGTTGAGCTCCATCGAAATGCCATCAAGAGAATGAACACGAAGATGTATCCAGCAATTTTTAAACGAACTTTTTTAAGCATGACGTTGAGAACAGTCGAGGTAAAAAGCGAATTTTCAAATGTCGTGGCAGCCAGCCGGTCTACAGAAGGCGGGAAAAGGTTGTTGTAATAGTCGCTCCTTGCAGTCGTGCCAATGGGAACGTCGAACGCGTTCGTAAGCTGTGTCGCTCGGAGGAGCTGGTTTCCCTCGTTCTGACAGAATGAGCCTATTGCGCTGACAGCCACTCCTATTATGCATATTGCAATGAGCAATGGATTAACGATGTCCTGAACCCCTGCTTGCGGCACTATGAGCGCTGTCAATGAAAGAGCAAGTACACCTATAAAAATCCATCCGCTCCAGATTTCGGCTAAGGTAGCGCGATCAAAATATTCTTTTGATGTCATGCATTTAATTTGACATGTTTAGTGCAATAACGCAATCTATTGTGTTTCAGAATCTCTAGCATCACTAGATGTGGGGTTTCTGTACTGCAAAGGCCCAGCATTATGGAAGCATACAAATTTGCAACACCAGAAATTACGCAGAGTGAGTTAGCGACATTTGCGGCTCAGAAAGTAAACTTGCGTACCGAGGATGCGCAGAGGTATCGCGAACAAGTTAATACACTTCGTGATCACCTGGAACGATATATTTCAGAGCATCCCGAGATTGGCCTCGCGAAGATGATTCTTTCAGGAAGTTTGGCCAAGGGAACCTCCCTCAAAACCCTTAATGACATCGATGTTGCAGTTTATATAAAAGGAGAGGGTGATGCTCCTAACAATATCGCTCCACTTCTGGAACTGCTTCTGACGCGCTTGCGGACAACGTATAGTCAAATTTCACAGGATAAGATTAAGATTGATGGGCCTTGTATCGTCATCTCGTTTTCTGGAACAGGTCTGGATGTAGAAATTGCGCCGATCTATTATACCGGCGATCCGCAATGGCGTGGGTATCTTTGGGATCGGAGAACTGGAGAACGAATTCTCACGAGCATTCCCCTTCACCTGGATTTCATCCGCAAGCGAAAGGAGAAGCAACCGACGCATTTCTCGCAGGTGATACGTCTGCTTAAATGGTGGGTCCTGCAGCGCGAAACCGATACGGACAACTTCACATTGCGCTCATTTCTTGTTGAGTTAATCATGGCGAAGCTGGCAGATAATGGCGCCGATTTCAGTGATTACCACACCGGTCTGGAAAATTTTTTCGTTTATATCCAGAAAACTGGGCTGAAGGAAAGGATTGCATTCACGGACAATTATGGTGCTTCTGATCTGCCCGGACATACATCAAATCCCGTGGAGATTTTTGACCCAGTAAATCCTAAGAATAACGTCGCGTCGGATATGACAGATTCAACACGGCTTAAATTAATTGAAATGTCCGGTCAGGCTCTTGATGCATTGAGTTATGCACGCAACTGCCAGACCAAAGGCGAAGCAGTCGAATGCTGGCGCGAACTGATGGGAGCAAGCTTTAATGCTTGAGAAGTTATGAGTTTTACAATGACCCGAACGGCCAGCGAGTCGTTCACCCTGACACAGGCTAAGTATCTTGCATCTAAAGTTACAAGCGATATGTGGAGATGCAAACAACTCTATAATCGACCGACTGAGAATGAGATAAATGATTACGGGACTGAGCTGGCCCTGATGCTACGTGATGGCTACGTTTCATCCTATGAGTTTGGTTTTCAAAAAGGGGGCGAGCGTATTCTTTCTTGGCAATACAGCGTTGACAGTTCAGGGAATTTAAACGCTGCGGATGATCGGCCCGGTGGAGTGATTTCGGGAATTGATGTGTCGGCTGCTTCGTTCTTCAATCAAATGACATGGTCTTCGAAATGGACTCAGCTTTCTCAGGAAGAAAAAGACAGGGTTTATAATAACTTGCCATTTAAGCGTGGCGTTGGCGCTGGACCTAAAGAAGGTCTTGGGTATTGGCAAGAAGATCGTTCATATTCATCGAGCGGAGTATCGCTTACAAGAAAAACATTTCGGTCACACGCAGCATGAATATCGACGATCTTTTTGAAACAGTAGTGACCTTCCCAGACGCCAGTTTTCATCAGCGATATGAAGCTCTCGTTGGTCTTGATACCGTTAAGGAGCGGCTGGAAAAGGAAGCGGAAGCCTTGCTGCGCCCCGATCTTTTGGAAAAGTGGAGCACTGATAAGCATAGCACGCGATTACCCGCCCTGGATCTCCTCTTGGGTCGTCCCCCTTTGTTTATTTTTGCCGGCGACGTTGGTACCGGGAAAACTGAACTCGCCTCTACATTTGGCGACCGACTCGCTCGTACAACAAAGCTTCCTGTTGAATTGTTTTGCCTGAGTTTGCGGGCGCGAGGGAGCGGAGCAGTTGGTGAAATGACGACACTAATTTCTGAGGCATTCCGGTATCTTCGTTCCCATTCCTCGAAAAAGAATAGCGCTGGCAAAAAAGGAAGCTCGACAATTCTCCTAATCGATGAAGCGGACGCATTGGCTCAATCGCGAGAACTGGCGCAGATGCATCATGAAGATCGCGCCGGGGTTAATGCATTGATACGGGGTATCGACGATATTGCTGGGGATCGCTTGGCCTGCTTAACAATCATGTGCACTAACCGACTTAGTGCACTTGATCCGGCAATTCAGCGAAGAGCAGCAGCTGTTTTTCAGTTTGAACGCCCAAATCTCGAAATGCGTCAAAGGCTACTATCAACTTATTTGGAAGGAACTGGAATATCCACGACAGATATTAAAAATATTGCGGAACAGCTGGGTAAAAAAGGGGAGCGTTCTTTTGGGCATACTTTTTCTGATATTACACAAAGATTCATTCCCTCTCTCGTTCTAGCGGCCTATCCATCAAAGAAAATTTCGATCGATTTAGCATTACAGATTGCTTCTACAATAACTCCTACACCGCCTTTTACCGCAGAATAAAATCCAGTCTCCAGCCCGATGAGAATTTCCTTTTTTATGTCGATGAAAATGGTGCCGTCGAGAGGATTTGAACCTCCGACCCTCGCATTACGAATGCGATGCTCTACCCCTGAGCTACGACGGCTTCCAAAAATGTGCCGACCTTCTTATAGCCTTATTTCGGCCGAGGCCAAGATCGTAAGCCCCTAAACTTTCACCGCTTTCGCCGACAGACCTTATAATTACGAATGCGATGCTCTACCCCTGAGCTACAACGGCTTGGCCTATCCAATACATGGAAACCCGCCGCGGTTTCAATCCTTTTCCTCATTTTTATTATGTCAATATACTGACCGCGCAGCTTGCAGACCCGCGCGCCAGTCCTTATATGTATCCCCGGAAGATCGGGGCGGATCTATCGCCAACCCGGTCAGGGCCGAAAGGCAGCAGCCGTAACGAATTTGGTTCGGGTCCGGTCTTCCACTTTCCTCCTCATAACTGATGTCGGCCATTTGCGGTTTTGGGTGAATCGCTCTAGATAATACCTATGTCCGATAACAAAGCTCCCGCCCCCGAATACCGCGTCCTTGCCCGGAAATATCGTCCCCGTAATTTTGACGAGCTGATCGGCCAGGACGCCCTCGTCCGCACGCTGAAAAACGCCATAGACTCCGGACGCGTTGCGCACGCTTTCATGCTGACCGGCGTCCGCGGCGTCGGCAAAACGACAACCGCCCGCATCATCGCCAAGGCGCTTAACTACAAAGGCCCGGATGGAAAATCAGGCCCGACCACGGGCTCAACGGATGACTGCTCGCTCTGCCGCGCTATCGCAGAGGACCGCCACCCCGACGTCATCGAAATGGACGCCGCCTCGCATACAGGCGTCGAGAACATGCGCGAAATTTTAGATGGCGTGCGCTACGCCCCGACCGAGGCCCGCTACAAAATCTACGTCATCGACGAAGTGCACATGCTCTCGAAATCGGCATTCAACGCGCTGCTCAAAACTCTGGAGGAGCCGCCGCCGCACGTGAAATTTATTTTCGCGACGACGGAAATCCGCAAGGTTCCGCTCACCGTTCTTTCGCGCTGCCAGCGCTTTGATCTGCGCCGAGTCGACATCCCGACGCTCTCGGACCATTTCCTGAATATCTGCAAAAAAGAAAAGGTGAAGGCCGAGGATGAAGCAATTGCACAGATCGCCCGCGCCGCCGACGGCTCGGTCCGCGACGGTCTTTCATTGTTAGATCAGGCCATTTCTCTTGGCGGCGAAAAAATCACCGCGCAGCTTGTCACCGACATGCTCGGCCTCGGCGACCGTGGCCGCACGTTAGATCTTCTCGAAAAAGCGCTGACCGGCGACATGCCCGAAGCGCTGAAAATCATGGATGAAATGTACCGCTCCGGCGGCGATCCGCTCGTACTCATCCAAGATCTTCTCGATTTCACGCACCTTCTCACGAAACTTCGCGCAATCCCGAAAGCCAAAACCGAAGACAAACGCCTCGCCGCGCTCGCTGCGGAATTGTCGATGCCCACATTGGGCCGCACATGGCAAATTTTGCTTAAAGGTTTGAATGAAGTTCAGAACGCGCCCGCGCCGCACGCCGCCGCCGAGATGATTATCATCCGCCTTAGCTACGCCGCCGACCTGCCCGACCCGGTCGATCTCATCCGCAAACTAAAAGACCAGCCCGCAAGCACGAACGGCCAGACCATGGTCGCCACTGCACCTTCACGCGATTATGCGCCCGTTGCCCGCGCGCCAATGAATTCAGGCAAAGGCTCGACACAGGCCGCACTGGCACCTGAGCCGCAAATCCAGGGCGAACACGCCGTCCGCAATCTCGAAGACATCGTCTCGCTGCTGGGTGAAGCCGGCGAAGTCATGCTCTCCAGCCAGATTTACCAATCCGTCCATCTCGTCCGCCTCGAGGAAGGCCGCCTTGAAATCCGCCCGCACGAACATGCGCCCCCCAAACTCGCACAGGAACTCGGGCCCATCCTTACCAAACTTACGGGCCGCCGCTGGATGGTCAGCATTTCCGGCCTGCCCGGCGAGCCAACCCTCGCCGAAAGGAAACAAAACGCTCGCGCCGCCGAATTCGCCGAAGCGCTGGCACTGCCGGAAGTCGCGCAGATTCTCGCCATCTTTCCCGGCGCCCAATTAACGGATATAACTGCTAGAGAAGAAAACAAGGATTAAGCGATGCTCAATATTCAGAAAATGATGCAACAGGCCAAACTGGTTCAGGAGAAACTTGAAGAGATTCAGGAAAAACTCAAGGACATCGATGTCAGCGGCGCTTCGGGCGATGGCCTCGTGCGCGTGACCATGTCCTGCGCGAATGTCGTCAGGTCGGTGACAATTGACCCCTCGCTCCTGAACAGCGGCGGCAAGGACATGCTCGAGGATCTCGTCGTCGCCGCGATGAACAACGCAGGCGAAGCCAAGGATGTGCGCGTCAAGGAAGAAACCAGGAAGATGATGGATTCCATCGGCGTCGACGAAAACACGAAATTCCCGTTCTAAGAAAATAAAATGCGTATCCTGACCTGGAACATCAATTCCGTTCGCCTGCGCATCGACAATCTGCGCCGCGTGATGAAGGAATGCGATCCCGACATCATCTGCCTGCAGGAAACCAAAACCGTCGACGAAACCTTCCCGCTGCAGGCAATCAAAGACGCTGGTTATAAACACGTCGCCATGAGCGGCATGAAATCCTATAACGGCGTCGCCATCATCTCACGCGTACCGTTCAGTGCACACGATGTCCACCATCGCTGCGGGCGCGAGGATTGCCGCCACATCGCCGCAAAGTTCAAAAATTTCGAACTGCACAATTTATATATCCCCGCCGGCGGCGACATCCCCGACCCCGTCGCCAACGATAAATTCAAGCACAAGCTCGACTTCGTCGATGAAATGACCGGCTGGTTCAAGAAGCGCTACAAGAAAACCGACAAGCTCATCGCCGTCGGCGATTTCAACATCGCTCCTTTCGAAAACGACGTCTGGTCGCACAAGCAGCTCCTCACCGTCGTCTCGCACACGCCGCCGGAAACCACGCGCCTGAACAAAATGCTGGATTCGCTCGACTGGATTGACACCGCGCGTCACTTCATCCCGCCGGAGGAAAAACTCTACACCTGGTGGTCCTACCGCAATCAGGACTGGAAGAAATCGAACCGCGGCCGCCGCCTGGATCACATCTGGGTGACGCAGCCGTTGAAAAAATCCCTGCAATCGCAGGACATCCATATCGAAGCCCGCGACTGGGACAAACCATCCGACCACGTCCCCGTGATGGTCGATCTCAAAATCGCTGCTTAAAATTTAATTCGTCTTGCCCGCCGCAAATATCTGCGTCTGCGCCGTCGTCTGCGCGATTACGGCGTAACCCGCCGCCGGGACATTCGCCACCGGGAACGCCATCGCCACCGATTTCCCGTTCCACCGCATCAGCTTGGTCAGGAACGTCACCGCGTTGCTGTTGTTGTACGCGAACAACCACACATCGGCGGGCTCGCTCACCGTCACAGCAGGCAGCGTGATATTTAAGTATCCCCCCTGCACCGAAAGCCGGATCGGTTTTACCGTCTCAATAACGCCGCTGCTCGACAGTCCGGCCATCACCGCGTCCTTGTCGTTGCCCTTCACGGCATACATCCCGTTTACCACCGCCGCAGGTGTGTAGATGCGGTCAAGCACCTTGCTCTGCTTGTATCCCGTCTGCCGCCCGTCGCAAAAAGGCGCCGAGAGCGAATCCGCGCGGCCCGGACGGTCGAAATAGGTGACGTGACAGGACAGCGCGATGATTTGCGGATTGGCGCGGGTGATCTGGCCGAACAGCTCATCGGCGCGCGGGCAGGACGGGCAATCCCGCGCCGTGAACAGCTCATAGACCGTCATATCCGCCCGGGCAGGCAGCGCAAAGGACATAAAAGCCGCCAGAAACAGCCAAAACCGCATAAATTTACCTTTTCTTGCTAATGAGCCCTGAAAAATACTATAAAACAGCGCCATGAAAACTGCCCAGACGCCAAAAAGCAAGGATTACTCACAACCCTCACCCGCCCCGAAAATCGGGCTGGTCTCGCTCGGCTGCCCGAAGGCGCTGGTGGATTCGGAACGCATCATGACCCAGCTCCGCTCCGAAGGATATAAATTTATCGACAGCGCCGAAGGTGCCGATCTCGTCATTGTGAATACCTGCGGCTTCCTCGATTCCGCCAAGGCCGAATCGCTGCAGGCCATCGGCGATGCCATGGATGAAAACGGCCGCGTCATCGTCACCGGCTGCATGGGCGCGACGCCCGAAGAAATCACCGAGAAATATCCGAAAGTTCTCGCCGTCACCGGCCCGCACCAGTATGAACAGGTTGTGACAAGCGTGCACAAGCACCAACCCATCACGCACAACCCTTATATCGATCTCACGCCACCGACCTATGACGAAGCAGGCCTCAAACTCACGCCGCGTCATTACGCTTACTTAAAAATTTCCGAAGGCTGCAACAACCGCTGCTCCTTCTGCATCATTCCGTCCTTGCGCGGCGATCTCGTCAGCCGCCCGCTCCACCGCATCCTGCACGAAGCCGAAGCGCTCGCGAAATCCGGCACGAAAGAACTGCTTATCATCTCGCAGGATACATCCGCTTACGGCGTCGATCTGAAATACGCCGAAAGCCCGTGGAAGGGAAACAAGGTCCCCGCGAAATTTTATAATCTCTGCGAAGAGCTTGGGCGTCTCGGCATCTGGGTGCGCCTGCACTACGTCTACCCTTACCCGCATGTCGACAGCGTCATTCCATTAATGGCCGAAGGAAAAATCCTTCCCTATCTCGACATCCCGTTCCAGCACGCGAGCCCGAACGTGCTCAAAGCCATGCGCCGCCCGGCCTCGCAGGAAAAAACTCTCGCCCGCATCCAGAACTGGCGCAAAATCTGCCCCGATCTCACGCTACGCTCGACCTTCATCGTCGGCTTCCCCGGCGAAACCGAAGAGGATTTTCAGATGCTGCTCGACTGGCTGGACGAAGCGCAAATCGACCGCGCGGGCGCATTCCAGTACGAACCCGTCAAGGGCGCAAAAGCCAACGAGATCGGCCTCGAAGTTCCCGACGAGATCAAGGAAATCCGCTGGCAGCGCTTCATGGAAAAGCAGCAGGAAATCAGCGCCAGAAAAGCCGCCGCAAAAATCGGCAAGACGTTAGAGTGCATCATTGATGAAGTCGCAGGCGGCGGCGCCGATGCGCGCTCCAAAGCCGACGCACCCGAAATCGACGGCACCGTCTTCCTGCGCGATGTGAAAAATCTGAAAGTCGGCGATATCGTGAACGTCAAAATCGAAGACGCCGAGGAATACGACCTTTACGGCGTTCAAATATAACGTCATCCCCGGCAGTGAGCCAAAGGCGAGCGTGAACGGGGATCCAGATTATATTTGCGCGAAGCGCCTTCGAAATCAAAAATCCGAACAACGCCCCTTAACATCCCAATCGCCATAGCGCGTCGGCTCCAGCAGCCCCTGCGCCTCGAAACCGTTGATTTCCACCGGAACCGAAGGGGAACAGCAGCCTTTCGGCTCGCCACATTTGCATGAACTGGGGGGTTGTTTCTCTCTATTCATACGCAATATTTAATCTATACTGGCTCTTGAAACAAGGTTACGCCCCCGAGGTTGATTTTATGGAAGTCCTGAAGCCCTACCGCGTACGCATCAACGTCATCGACGAGCAGATCCTGCAATTGCTCCAGCGCCGCTACGACGTGATCGAAGAGGTCGCCAAAATCAAGGCGCGCGACAACATCCCCGCCTTCCTGCAGGACCGCATCGACGAGGTCCGCGAAAATGCCGCCCGCCTTGCCGCTGAAAAAGGTTTAGATGAGGATTTCGTCCGCAAGCTCTACGCCCAGCTCATCAAGCATAGCTGCGAAGTTGAGGAAGAACTCATAGAGAAATCGAAAGCCGGGAAATCCCGTCCATGACGCAGATGATGCGGCCCCAGGATTTGAAAGCGGATATTCCCGAAGATCACGACGACGCCCTCACATCCGGCGATATGCTCTCGGCCCGCATCGTGGCGCTCAATCTCCTCGAAGATGTTCTGGGCCGCAAAAACCCGCTCGACATCGCACTCGAGAACAGCGCCGACTTCCGCACCCTGCCCGCGCGCGACCGTTCTTTCTGCCGGATGCTCGTCTCCACCGCACTCCGCCGCCTCGGCCAGGTCGACGATTTGATCACGAAATCCGAAGAGCGCCCCGGCAATAAAACGCTCCTCCTTCAGAATATTCTCCGCCTCGGCGTCACGCAGATCATGTTCATGAACGTACCCGATCACGCCGCCGTCGACACCTCCGTGCGCATTGCCGAAAGCTGCGGCATGGACAGGCAAAAAGGCTTTGTGAACGGCCTGCTGCGCACCGTCGCCCGCATCGGCAAGGAATGGCTCGCGCGCCAGGATGAAGGCCGCCTGAATACGCCCGAATGGCTGCTAAAAATCTGGATCGATGATTTCGGCCTGAAAACCGCCGCGCAGATCGCCCGCGCCAACCTCGCCGAAGCGCCGCTCGATATAACCCTGCGCGACGAAGCCGACCGCAATTTCTGGGCCTCGAATCTCAAAGCCTCCGAAGTCGGCAACGGCACGCTCCGCCGCATCGCGGGCGGACCCGTCCACGAAATTCCCGGCTATGATGAAGGCAGTTGGTGGATACAGGACGCCGCCGCCGCGATTCCAGCGCTCCTTTTCGGCGACATCAAAGGCAAAACCGTGATCGACCTTTGCGCCGCGCCCGGCGGCAAATCCGCACAATTGGCAGCACGCGGCGCCAATGTCATCGCCATCGACCGCAGCGCACAACGCCTCAAAAAACTCGAAGCCAATCTCGCGCGCCTGCGCCTCGCTGATAAAGTCCAGGTCATCGCCAGCGACGCATCCTCCTGGAAACCGAAAGAGCCCGCGCAATTCATCCTCGTCGATGCGCCCTGCACCGCCACCGGCACCATCCGCCGCCACCCGGACGTTCCGCATCTCAAATCCATGCGTGATCTCGAGAGCCTCGTTCCGACGCAAATGCGCATTCTTGAAAATGCTTTTAACATCCTCGCACCCGGCGGCGTTCTCGTTTACTGCACCTGCTCGTTGCAGAAATGCGAAGGCGAGGACCAGATCCACCACCTGCTCAGCCAGCATCCCAACGCCGCCAAAATCGCCATCACGCCCAAGGAAATCGGCGACATCGCCGACGCCGTCACCGAAAACGGCGACGTGCGCACGCTGCCCTTCCACCTCGCGGCATCCGGCGGCATCGACGGCTTCTTTATTTCACGGATTACAAAAGCGGGTTAAATGAATAAAGATTATATCCACCCGATTTTTGCTAAGCGCCCTGAAAAAGGCACTAAGCTTTGGCGCTATATGAGTTTTACAAAATTAATGTGGATGCTTGAGAATCAAGCCTTATATTTTACGCGCATAGATAAATTTGAAGATCATTTTGAAGGCGCTTGGCCTAAAGATGACTTAGAACGATTGAATAAAATTTCTGGATTTAACATCCCATCATTCACTTATTCTATGAGATCTAAAGTTGCTGTCTCTTGCTGGCTTAAAGACAACCATGAATCCGCGGCTATGTGGCGTCTTTATTGTCCAGGCAATGATGGTGTAGCAATTAACACTACTTTTGAAAAATTATGCGCCGCAATAAAAATTGCAGATATTGGCCATGCAGTAGATTTAAGGGATGCCGCTGAGGTTGATTATATTGACCATTTCGATGACGGTTTTATTAAAAAATTAAAACCGGACGATCCTTTGCCTAACACGCTTTGGCCTTTCATGTGCAAAAACAAAAGCTACGAACATGAAAAAGAGGTGCGCGCTCTACTAATAGCAAATCATGGCCATGAAATTGAGGAAAGCGGCGCGGGCATCCCTATTGACCCGGTAAATTTTATAGATGAAATTGTGATAAATCCTTTTTGTGACAATTGGTTTATAGACACAATCAAGGCAAGTTTATCTAAATATAAAATAGATGAAAAAGTGAAAACATCTAAACTTGCTAAAATGAATTTTTATATGACGGTTAAAGTTAATCCTGATAAAAAAACTGCTGCAGCCTAATTTTTTATCGAATCAAAATAACTCAGAATCTGCGCAATCTGCGGCGGGACCAGATACAGGCAATGCTCGTTTGATGGGTCGATGGCAACAGGCGCCTGCCCCTGTGTCAAATTCAGTGCGTCATAACCGGTAAAAGAAATATAAGGCATCTCGCCCATATCTTTTATCGCTTCCTGCAATTCCTTCATCGATGTGAAAACCGGCAGGAAAGGATTCCCTTGCGGGTCCTGCCATTGCATCACGCGCACGCTTTCGCCTTCCTGAATAATCTTCTCGCCTTGCGCGCCGTCCGCTTCGCCGATCAGGAAAACATTGCTGGTGAGAAACGCCTTGTAAAACGCGTCCTGGTTTTTGGCCGGGTCGCGCATCATCGCGTCGAGAAGATATCCGAGATCAGGATTTTGCAGCGGCCCGGCATCCTTATTCCTGCCAAGCCCGAACATCTTACGCCGGCACCAGGATCATGATCATCTGGCGGCCCTCAAGCCTCGGGTGATATTCAACCTTGGAAATGCCCGCCAGCTCCTGGTGCATCTTCTCGAGCAATTCGCGCCCGATCTGGATGTGCGACATCTCGCGGCCGCGGAAACGCATGGTGACCTTCACCTTGTCGCCGCCCTCGAGGAATTTGCGCGCATTACGCATCTTCACTTCATAGTCGTGCTGCTCGATGCCGGGGCGGATCTTGATTTCTTTCAGATCAACGACCTTCTGCTTCTTGCGCGCCTCGGCGGCTTTTTTCTGCTGCTCGTACTTGTACTTGCCGTAGTCGAGAATCTTGCACACCGGCGGATCGGTGTTCGGCGAAATCTCCACGAGATCCAGCCCCGCTTCTTCAGCCAATACCATGGCTTCGCGCGGGCTCATAACGCCTTTCATCTCGCCGTCGGCACCGACGACGCGGATTTTTTCTGATCTGATTTGTTCGTTGACGCGCGGTCCGTCATCTACGGGGCGCTGCGGACCCCGGCTGTCGCGTCCGCCGCTTGGGGGACGTCCGCCTGAAGGCGGTCTGCTACCGGGTGGTCGGCTGCCTGGCGGCCGCGAGGGTGGTCTGTAGGGTTGCTTAATAGTCCATTCTCCTGAACTTGTTACGAAGGCCCTATTAATAAGGGGATTTTGCCTCGCCTGCAAGCGATTCCGCTGCGGATTTGAGGGGCTGGACATTCTGGTCCTGCGATCCCAAACGGCGTATGGCGACCGTTTGTTCCGCCGCCTCGCGCGCGCCGACCACGAACATCACCGGAACCTTGGCCAGTGAATGCTCGCGCACCTTGTAATTGATCTTCTCATTGCGCTTGTCGATTTCCGCCCGCAGGCCCAGCGCCTTGAGCTGCTCCACCACCTGGTCGGCATAGGAATCGGCCTCGGACGTAATCGTCGCCACCACGCACTGCACCGGCGCCAGCCAGAGGGGCAGCTTGCCCGCATAATTCTCGATCAAAATCCCGATGAAACGCTCGATGGAACCCAGGATCGCCCGGTGCAGCATGACGGGCCGCTGGCGGCTGCCGTCTTCGGCGGTGTAATGCGCATCCAGCCGCTCCGGCAGGTTGAAATCTAGCTGCAGCGTCGCGCAGCCCCATTCGCGGCCGATTGCGTCCTTGATAATAAACGCCAGCTTCGGCCCGTAGAATGCGCCATCCCCCGGCGCGAGTGTGTATTTCATGCCGAGCTTGTCGAGCGCCTCTTTCAGCCCGTTTTCCGCCTTATCCCACAGCTCATCCGAACCCACGCGCTTCTCGGGCCGCGTCTCCAACCTGATCGTGTAGCTCTCGAACCCCAGATCCTTGTAAATCTCTTCCGTCAGTTTGCAGAAACGAATGCTCTCGTCCAAAATCTGGCTGTCGCGGCAGAAAATATGCGCATCATCCTGCGTGAATTGCCGGACACGCATCAAACCGTGCAACGCACCGTGCGGCTCGTTCCTGTGGCAACATCCGAATTCGGCGAGACGCAGCGGCAGATCGCGGTACGACTTGATCCCCTGCTTGAAAATCTGCACATGCGCCGGGCAGTTCATGGGCTTCAGCGCCAGGAAACTCTTCGGCTCTTCCTTGAAAACTTTTCCGCCCTCTTCCGTATTCGGCACCACGTCCGGCACCACGAACATGTTTTCGCGGTACTTGCCCCAGTGGCCCGACGCTTCCCAGAAACGCGAATCCATCAGCTGCGGCGTCTTCACCTCTTTATAATCCGCATCCAGCAGGCGTCGGCGCATATAGCCCTCGAGCGCCAGCCAGATCGTGTAACCCTTCTCATGCCAGAACACCGAACCCTGCGCTTCTTCCTGCAGGTGGAACAGATCCATCTCCTTGCCCAGCTTGCGGTGATCGCGCTTCTCGGCCTCTTCCAGCATCGTCAGATATTGCTGCAATTCTTTTTCATCGCGCCACGCCGTGCCGTAAATTCGCGTCAGCTGAGCCTTGTTATGATCGCCGCGCCAGTACGCGCCCGCCACCTTCAGAAGCTTAAAAGCATTCCCGACATGCTTCGTCGTCGGCATATGTGGCCCGCGGCACAAATCCGTCCACTCGCCCTGCTTGTAGATTTTAATCTCTTCGGTCACAGGCAGGTCTTGAATCAACTCCGCCTTGTAATTCTCGCCCTTGTTCTTGAAAAACTTGATCGCCTCGTCGCGGTCCCACACTTCGCGCGTGAAGGGCGCACCGCGCTCGACGATCCTGCGCATCTCTTTTTCAATCGCCGCGAAATCCTCGGTCGAAAAAGGCTCGTTCCGGGCGAAGTCGTAATAAAATCCGTTTTCAATCGTCGGCCCGATCGTCACCTGCGTACCGGGGAACAATCCCTGCACCGCCTCGGCCAGCACGTGTGCGGCATCATGACGAATCATTTCCAGCGCCGCGTCGTCCTGGCGGCGGATAATCGCCACTTTTGCATCTTTGCGTATGGGAAGCGACAAATCGCAGATCTGGCCGTCGACGGACACGCCCACAGCCGCCTTGGCCAGCGATTTTGCAATGGAATCGGCTATTTCCAGCCCCGTGACCCCGGCTCCATACGACCGTACCGACCCGTCCGGAAGCGTAATATTGACGTTTTTATCGCCCATCGGGGCAGCTTTCCTGTGTAAATCTTGCATTTTGTTCCGTTATCATGCCATTTTTATAGCCCAGCTCAAGCAATACTCAATACAACAGGCCTGCAAAACACCGAAGTGTTTTTTGCCGCCCCCAATAGGAGATATTCAGCCATGGGCCAGATGATTAAAAAGCCTTGTTCGGACACCAATATCATTACCCTGCCCGAAAGCGATGACAGCACGCTGTGCGTCACGTACACGAATATCGTGGACGTCGAGGAATATGAAACCTGCGTCTGCGACCCCATCGCCGAAATGGTCGACAAGGGCCATAAATTCGGCATGCTGGTCAATTACGACGATGAATATAAAGGCTGGAGCAAGGAGGCCGCCGCCCGCAGCTTCCAGTTCATCATCGACCACGGAAAATACGCCCGCAAATTCGCCTATGTAAACCCGCCCGAGGCGCGCATCTTCCAGGTCAAAATGACGCGTAAGCTTTTCGGCGGTGAAATCCGCTTCTTCGAAGCCGGGAAACTGGATGAAGCTCTGCAGTGGATAAAGAACTAGCGCTCGTTCATCGCGTTATCGAGCGTCTTCACGAACGGCTTCAGTAAATACTGCATAACCGTTTTCTTGCCCGTCAGGATGTCGGCTGTCGCCACCATGCCCGTCGTGATTTCTTTTCTTTCGCCGTAATGCATCAGGTGATTCTTATCCGTCTCCACCCGGACGTTGTAATACGTATTGCCCTTCTGGTCTTCGAACGTATCCTGTGAAATATAAACCAGCTTGCCGTCCAACCCGCCGTAAATCGAAAAATCATACGACGACAATTTGACCACGGCTCTCTGGCCGACGTGAATGAAGGCACGGTCGGCAGGCCGCACCCGCGCCTCGACAACCAGCTGGTCATTCTTGGGAACGACCTTGATGATGTCTTCGCCCGGCTTGACCACGCCGCCGATCGTGTTGACCGTGATTTCCTGGATAATCCCGTCGACCGGCGCCCTGATCTCTTTACGCGTCTTACGCTCGGTCAATCCTGAAACGCGCGCCTTGGCCTCGTTCATCTCGATCAGCTTGGCCGACAATTCCGTCTGCGCCTGCGCCTTGGCCGAGGATTTCAGATCTTCAATCCGCGCCTTCGCTTCATTCACCGCCGATTGCGCGCGCGGCAGGTTCGATTGCACGCTGTTAAGCTCCGTCTGTTTTTCCTTGATCGTGCGCTCAAGTTGCAGCAATTCCATCTTCGGCGCCGAACCCTTCGCCACCAGTGGCTCGACCATGGCTTTTTCCTCGCGCTGCAAGGCTATAACGCCGCGTATGTCGCTGGCGCGCTGGCTGAGCTCGCGCACCTCCTGTTCGCGCTGGCTCTGCTGCTGCATGAAGATATTAAGCTGCCCCTGCAATTGCGTCTGGTTGGCGCGGAATGAGTTCATCTCTTCGGTCACGCTTCTCGGCGCATTCTTGATGATATCTTCGGAAAATTCAAAGCTCGTCTTGCCTTCGGCTTCCGCCTGCAGGCGCGTGATGGTGGCCAGGAGGCCAAGATAACGCGCTTGGTTCGCGCCAAGATCTGACGACGCTGCAATATCCGACAGCCGCATCAGGATCTGGTCCTTGGTCACTTCATCGCCTTCCCGCACCAGGATTTCCTCGATAATACCGGATTCTTCCCGCTGGATGGATTGAACGTCGCCCGAGGGAATAATTTTTCCTTCGCCGCGCGCCACCTCGTCCAGTGGCGCCAGATTAGCCCAGATGAAAAACAAGATGAAAAACGCGGCGATCGACAGCAGCAATAAATGCCGCGACAAGGGCATCTCTTCATCCGTATCAAACTTCGCTAGCAGATGCGCATGCGCCCTGCTGACCTGTCCGGCGGCCCAGCCTTCGCGAAGCGCCTTCCATTCCTCGTTGGCGTCAACGGGTGGCTGCTTTTGTGATTTTTTCTTTTCGGTGGCCATCGTCAACCTTCCGTATTCTCGGCGGCGGTGCCGTACTGGCGTGCCTGTAATTTGCGGATCACTTCATCTTTCGGCCCGTACGCCACCATGCGCCCACGGTCGATCAATATCAGCTTATCGACCAGCGCCAGCATCGAACCCTTATGCGTAATCAAAATTGTCGTCTTGCCTTCGCACAGAACGCTGAGGCGCTTTAACAAACGATTTTCAGATGCCGGATCCATCGACGCCGTCGGCTCGTCCAGCACCAAAATCGGCGGATCGTAAAGCAGCGCACGCGCAATCGCGACCGCCTGCCTCTGTCCGCCCGAAAGCGCATCGCCGCGCTCGCCAACCTGTGTATCCAGTCCCGCCGAAGAATCTTTCAGGAATTCGAGAACGCCGGACATTTCCGCCGCACGTAGAACCGAACGATCAGGCGCGGTCTCATGGCCCATCGTAATATTGTGACGCACCGAGCCGTAGAAAAGCTGCGGGCTTTGCTGCACGGCGCCGACATTGCGGCGTAAATCGCCCGGATCGATCTGGCGCACATCCGAACCGTCGATCTGCACTGAACCGCTCGTCGGCTCGTATAAATTCAGGAGTAACCTTTCCAGCGTCGTCTTGCCCGAACCCACCGCGCCTATAATGCCGACACGCTCGCCCGGCTCAATGGTAAAGCTCAAATGATTCACGGCAGGCGTCGATTGTCCCGGATAATTGAAAACCACGTCGCGGAATTCGACCTTGCCCTGCACATGCTGAAGCGTGATGAAATGCTTGCCCATCGGACGCTCGACCGGACGCTTCATAAGCTCGTCGAGATGCTGCAGCGATTCGCGGCTCTGGTTAAGGCGCGTCAGCAATCCTGCCACCTGCGACAGCGGCGCCATCGCCCGGCCCGACAGCAGAACGCAGGCGATCAATCCGCCCATCGTCAACAGGCCCGCATCGATCATGTAAACACCGGCGACGACGATGAACACACTCACCATCTGCTGGATGAACATCGCCCAGTTGACCGACAGTGCCGAAATCGCACGCATCTTCACCGATGTGCGCGACGCCTTGTCGTTCAGTTCTTCCCAGCTGCGCTGAGTATGTCCTTCGGCTGCCTGCACCTTGATCGTCTCGAGTCCGGTAAAGGTTTCGAACAGCAGCGCATTCTTGAGCGCGCTTTCATTCAGCGATTCCTTGACCACTTTGTTAAGCGGCTTTTGCAGCACCAGTCCCATGCCGATGACGAACGGAATCGCCGCGAGGGGAACGAACGCGACCGGCCCGCCGATGATGGCGATAAATCCGATGAATAAAAACACGAACGGCAGATCGATCAGCGCCGTCATGGTCGCGGAGGTGAAGAAATCGCGGATGGATTCAAACTCGCGCATCTTGCTGGCGAGCACCCCGGCGCTCGATGGACGCGCGGCCATGGTCATGCCCATGATCTGCTGGAACAGTTCGGCGGAAATTTTGACGTCGGCCTTGCTGCCCGCGTAATCCAGGAACTGCGCCCGGAGATTTTTAAGCATGAAATCGAAGATGTAGACGATAAGGATACCGATCGCGAGCGCCCACAGGGTTTCGAACGCCTTGTTCGGCACCACCCGGTCGTAAACATTCATGACGTACAGCGAACTGGCAATACTGAACAGGTTGATCATCACCGCCGCAATCATCACCTCGCTGTAAAGCGTCTTGTTCTTCCAGAAAGCCGACCAGAACCAGTCGCGAGCAGTCTCGATCTTGGCAGGCCCGGCCCGCTCGTCCGTACGCGCCACAGGACGTACAAAGAACGCATAACCGATATACAGGCGCTTTAAAGCCTCAAGCGTCAGCGATTGGCGTTCCTGTGAGGTTTCCGGGAACTGGACGATAAAACGTGTCTCGGGGTGTACCTGTACGTCCTTGCCTTCTTGCTTTTTAGGGGCGTGTTTGGCGGGGTACTGGATATCCCAGAGGATACAGGCCTGTTCATGCTCCAAAGTAAGGATGCAGGGCAGATTAGGGGCTATGGCCAGGGATTCGAGGCTCCTGTCGGCCAGGACAGCCTGTAAATCGGCCCTTTCAGCCGCCCGGATAAACAGAGCCGGGGGAAACCCCCCTTCCTTTGGAATGGGCAGGCCAGCGGTCAGCGAGGCCGGCGAGGTCCGGCGGCCATAATGGCCTGCCAGCAATTGCAGGACGTCAATCAACGGGGTATGGATCGCAAGCCTGTCGGCCTGCAAAGGCCACCCGCCCGGCGGCTGGGCCGGGCCTGATGGGGCGTCCGGTTGATCGGTGGAATCGGCAGCGTTGTCAGCTTGTTCTTTGCTCACCTGGAAACCCGGAACGGAAAGTGGACGGCCTAGTTAGTTAGCGCGCCTTCATCCTGTCTTCCGTTGACCATGTCTCGCCGGAAGCGATGGCGCTCTCTCTAGGATACTCGACACCCAACGTCGGGAGCAAGGCACCTTTCAGAGCGAGCAGGCGGTACACAGCAAACATCTCAAGGAATTCCGAGTTGATCGTATTGGTGCGCGAAACGAAGAGTTCGTTCTGCGCATCAAGAACATCGAGCAGCGTACGGCGGTCCAGGTTGAACTGATCCTGGTATGCCTTCACGACTTCGGTGTTAGCGGCAGCTTGCGTTGCGAATTCGCGTGCGCGCTCGCCAGCTGAAACCATGCTTGCCCATGTCGAACGCACGTCGTTTTCAACGGCGCGTCCGGCGCGTGCGCGTGCTTCTTTGGATTGCTGGTGACGGTGGATGAACTCACGCGCGCGCGCGGAGTCTGCGCCGCCGCGGTAGAGGTTCCAGTTCATAACCAGAAGAGCCGAGGCGCCGCGGTTGGTGCCTTCGATGCCTTCGATGTCATGACCTTGATTTGCATTCAGCTCCAGATCCAGTTGCGGATAGAAGGTCGACTTCGTACCCTGCGCTTCAGCGTAAGCCACTTCGATGTCGGATGCGAAAATGTCGAGCGTCGGGCTGTGCGCCAGAGTCTTTTCAACTTCGGCGTCTACATCCTGGCTCAGCGTGCCGAACGGAATTTCCGGCAGTTGCAGCTGGCCTGCGTCATCGCCGGTTTCAGAACGGTATTGCGCTTCCGCCGTGCGGAGCGATTGGCGGATGCTGCTTTCCGTCGCGCGTGCGGCGGCAAGACGTGCATTCGCTTGCTCATTGTCTGCTTCCGTCGAACGGCCTGCGTTTACGCCTTGCTTGATCTGGTCAAGGATGCTCAGGTGCGCATCGACGTTCTGGCGCGCGATCACGAGGATCTGACGCTGACGTAAAACTTCAAGATAAGATTCAACGATCGAAAGACCGACGAGTTCAGCCGTTTCACGAACACGGTTGGCCGAAGATTGTACGCGGCCTTTCTGGCGCGCAACTTCATATTTCGTTTCGAAACCATCGAACAGCATTTGTGTCAGCGTAAGTGACACGAGATAACGCCACATTGTTTCCGTTTCATCGGCGACTTCGCTGTCTGTGTATTCAGGACCTGTGTCGGCGCGCATATCAATCGAGGGAAGATATCCCGCGCGGCCTTGTCTCAGCTCTTCATCGGTGGCGCGGCGCGATGCGGCGACTTCACCGTATTCCGGGTTGGTGTTCACGCCCGTGGCGACTGCGTCACGGAGCGAGATGCTCAAGGATGGGTGGAGCGGCTTGTCTTGCTGCGCGAGGGCAACGCCTGCGATGCCGGACATGAGCGCGACAGCCGAAGCTGTCAGACAAAATCTGCGAATGGAATTTCTGGAAAGCACGGTCGGCATCCTCTCGATGAACAGTTTACTTTGTTTTGCTAACTTTTAAGCCGGAAGTTATCCACAACTTCAACGACTTCCCTTTTATAAGAACTTTTATAGGTCTTGGCAAGCCCGTTCCCATAATTTTTTCTTATTTTTTAGAGGATTAGCCCTCTATTTAAAGAGAAAAACCCGGGGCTTTGGCAAGCCCCGGGTCGGAGAGATTGACCGGCCGCGTTAACGAACCGGACTTTCTGTTAAGAAACCTTAATTAAACGGCGTTCCCGTCATTCGTGATCTGCTGGATGTTAAGACCAACAATCCCTTCAAGGGTCGCGATAGCCGTCGCACCTGCCAGGCCGCCAACGCCGTCGGCGTTGATGTGGATGGTGGTGTTGCCGCCGCTTTCCGTCTTGAAGACGAAATCGTTGATGCTGTCCTGGACCGAGTTGTAGCCGACCAGCAGGCCCGAAACGTCGAGAAGATCGCCGATTTCGAAGTCCTTGACCGCGTCTACGCCTTCGCCGCCGAGATTGACGAACTTGAAGACATCGTCACCCGAACCGCCATACAGCGTATCGTTACCGCCGCCGCCCGTGATCACGTCATCGCCTTCTTGACCGAAGATGATGTCGCTACCGGCGCCGCCGCTCAGCGTGTCGTTACCGCCCTGGCGACCATTACCGTTGCTGACCGACTCTTCAGACATCGCAACGGCGTTCGCTTTGATATAGGCGATCGTGTCGTCGCGGTCCCAGGCTGCATTGGTGCCGAGGCCGGCTTCGAGCTGCTCGATGACTGTCCAGCCTGCGCCCGGGGCCGTCGAAAGGCCCTGTGCAGCGGCGAGGTCGTCCGTAAACAGCGTATCGCCGAACATCAGGTCGTTGCCGTCGCCGCCGGTCAGGACGTCATCGCCCGTCTCGGTCAGCTGGTTCAGCGGGTTGAGGTTCTGGAACGCTGCGTCGAGGTCGCCTGCATTCTGAACGTCGACCGCATCGCCGTTCTCATCGATTGTGTCGAGACGCGCCAGCGTTGTACCGCTGATGTCAATGCCGACTGCCACAACCTGGCTCTTCGCCTGCAGCTGACCGACTTCGTCGCTGCCGTCCGAAATGCCATGGATCTCGTTCATAACAAGCTGCGCATTGTTGTTCGAGTTGACGGTCTGACCGCTGGTGCCGACATAATGGTTCGGTTCGCCGTCCGAGACGAAGTACGTAAACGTATCTGCGCCTGCGATCGGGTCATTCGTCAGGTTGCCATTCAGCCAGTTCAGGGCGCTGATCATCGGCGCTTCGTAGTTGGTGAATTGCTGATTGTTATTGTCCATCGCCTGAACAAACGATACGGCGCTGTTGAAGGCTGCATCATTCGTAACTTCGAACGTGCCCGAAGCAAAAGCCGTCGTGCCGAACGGAACGACATGAACTTTGATCGTGCCGGTGTCGTAGTCGTTGAAATCACCCAGAAGATTCGTAACCGCATCCTTCAGCAGTTGCAGTTTCGAGCCGGGGCCTTCGCCCATCGAGCCCGAGATGTCCAGGATAAGGACGATATTGAAGTCCTTGTTCTGTGCGATCTGTTTCGAGCCGCCGACATCGCCGACGAGGATATCCGCCGCGCGCTTGCCGATGATTTCGCCGTGGTCGCAACCGATGCGGTGTTCGGTTTTCGAGCCCGACTTGTCGTCAACATTCTCGCCGACAACCAGGATCGGTTGATTGCCTTCGACCGTCAGCGTCGCCGTGCTGGAGTCGCCGTCGCGGTCCGTCAGCGTATAGACGAACTGGTCAGGACCCTGATCGGGCGGGCAGTCATGCGAGGAAACGATCACGTTTTGAACCGTGAATGATGCCTGCGGCAAAGCCGAGTTGGCGATCGTGGTTACATCTATGCCGACGATTTGGACACCGCCGAAGCTTGACGAGTTCAGCGTGAACGATGCGAAACCGTTCGCATGCGGAACCGGGCCGATATCGAACTCGCCGCTTACGGTCTGGCCGTTTGCCAGATGAAGGATGTAATCGATCCCGCCAATTTTGTTGTTATCGCCGAGATCTGCGAAAGTAAGGGTTAATTTATCAGATGCCGCAAAATCAATTTCCATCATCTCGGGCCCAAAAATATTGTCGGGCGCGATGCCGATACCGCCACCATCGCCTGCATCATACCAGGTCAGGTCAGCGCCGTTAGCAGATTTGACCGTGATGCCGTTCTTGGTGAACGTGTTCTGGAAGCCGTTGAAGTTTGCAGCCGCCGGATCCAGCGAAAGCGTCGTGTTGACGCCGCCTTGGAAAGGTTGTGCAAACGGTGTGTAGGTGTAAGAACCGTCAGCCGAAATTTTCAACTGGCCGAACTGGCCGTTGATCGTTGCCTGGCCGACTGTCGGAACATTGACGGATGTGCCGCCGAACGCGATTTTCGTCACATTGTTCGGTGTATCGTTACTGAGGTCGTCAGCCGCGCCTGATCCGCCGTTTACGCCGGTAACAACGTTACCTGTGCGTACGCCTTCGCCGAGATTGACGTCGTTTTTCGCGATCGGTGCATCGTCAACGACGTTGACGGTGATGCTGGTCGAAGCCGTGTCGCCATCCGAGTCCGTGCCGACGACGCCGAAATTCAGCGTAATGACATCGTTCGGATCGCCGGGGTTGTTATGGTCGAGAACGCGGTTCAGCGTGAAGGTGTAATCGCCCGTTGCCGGGTTGATCGTCAGCGTAAAGACATTCGTCGCGCCGCCATTGACCGTACCGACATAGCCGTTCGCCGTCTCCGTGATCGTAACCGTCTGGCCGAGCGAGGTCAGGTTGCCGTTCAGTTTCGAGCCGGTCGAGCTGGTAATGCCGTCCGGTGTAATCGTACCGGGCGTGTCGCCGAAGAAGTCTGCGTCGACATTGCCTGTCTCGACGATCGGGCCGAGGAAGGTTTCATCGACAACTTCCGCTGCCGGCTTGATGATGATCGGTTTGTCGTCTGTATCGACGCCGATCTTCAGTTTCGCGCTGGCAGTATCGCCGTCGAAATCATTCATCGTGTAGGTGAAGACGTCGTTGCCGTCTTTATTGTCGTTCGGCGTATAGGTGTATTGGCCGTTCGCCGCAATCGTCAGCACGCCATTGGTGCCGTTGATGTTGACTGTACCAACAGCCGGAACCAGCGTCGTGTTGCCGTTGAACGTAACGGAAATGACTGCGCCGGGGCCGTCCTGGCCGTGGCTGTCATTAGAGAGAACGTTGCCGTTAACAACCTGGCCGGTTGTCGAGTTGCCGTCATCGACAGCTTTCGGGCCGTCGTCATGAACGCGGACCGTGATGCTGCCGGTGTCGGAGTCGCCATCCGCATCCGTAACTTGCACGCCGAAATTCAGGGTGATGATGTCGTCATGGTCAGCAGGCGTCGAGCCGTCAACCGGGTGATCGAGAACGCCGGTCAGCGTGAACTGGTACGTGCCGTCATTGTTGATCGTGATTTTGAAGACTTCGTTACCGCCAGCCGTACCGACATAGCCGGTCGCGCTGGGCGTGATCGTAACCGGAACGCCGTGCGACGTCAGCGGGATGCTGGACGAAGACGTGCCGCTCGCGCCGAAAGAGCCCGGGCCGTCGCCGCCGAAATCAAAGTTGATCGTACCGTTGCGGACATCCGGATTAGGCAGGGTTTCATCAACCACTTCGAGGCCGTTGCCGATCTGCGGGTTGTGATCCTTGATCTCCGGAACGTCATCTTTAACTTCGATGACGATATTTGCCGGGTCGGTATCGCCGTCATAATCAACGATCTCTGCGCCGAATGTCAGCGTGATCGTGTTGCCGCCAACGGAATGATCCAAAGGCTGCAGCAGGTTGAACGTGTAGGCGCCCGTAACCGGGTTGATCGTCAGCGTGAAGACAGGCGTGCCGCCGGTCGTTGTGCCGGTATAGCTGGTGCCGTTGAACGTGATATTGACGTTCTCACCGCCGGATTTCAGCGTGCCGCCAGCCAGGTCGCCCGTGGCGCTGGAAGTGCCGGTCGTATGAATGTTGCCCTGGCCGTCTTCGCCGAAATCTTCAACGAGGTTGCCGGAAACCGAAGCACCGGGAATATCATCTTCGTCGATGGTCTTGGTGCCGTCGCCGTTCAGGATCGGTGCATCATCGACGATATTGACATTGACGAAACCGCTGTCGGTGTCGCCGTCATTGTCGGTGATCGTAACGCCGAAACGCAGGTTGATCACATCGTTGGCGTCCGTGCCGTCGGCATGATCCAGCTGGTCATTCTGCGTGTAGCTGTAAGAACCGTTATTGTTGATCGTGAATGTGAACACGACGCGGTTGCCCGGGGCCACGCCCTGATAGCCGTTCGCGGTCTGCGTAATCGTAACCACTTCACCATGTGACAGCAGGTTCGGTCCGACAAACGAGCCATTCAATTGTGTAGTGCCGTTCGGCAAGATCGTGACAGGCGTATCCGCGCCAGTATCAACCGGAAGGTTGCCGTTTCTCGTGATCGAGCCACCGTTCATGTCGGTCTCATCAATCACTTCGAGGCCGTTACCAATCGTCGGGTTGCCGTCTTTAATGTCCGGAACATCATCTTTAACTTCGATGACGATGTTGGCGGGATCTGTATCACCATCAAAGTCGATGATTTCCGCGCCGAAGGTCAGCGTGATCTTATCGCCGCCAGCCGAGTGATCCAGGGGCTGCAGCAGGTTGAACGTGTACGCACCGGTCTGCTGGTTCGTTATCGTCAGCGTGAAAACAGGCGTGCCGCCGGTCGTTGTGCCGGTATAGCTGGTGCCGTTAAACGTGATGTTGACGTTCTCACCGCCGGAGCGCAGAACGCCGCCGGCCATGTCGCCGGTCGCACTCGAAACGCCGGTCGTATGAATGTTCGCCGGTGCATCATTGTCCTGGCCGAAATTCTCGATCAGGTTGCCGGAAACCGAAGCGCCCGGAATATCTTTTTCATCGACGACTTTCGTACCATCGCCATCCAGTGTCGGCGCGTCGTCAGCAACATGAACGACAATCTGCGTAACCAGCTCATCGCCGTCGGCATCCGTCAGCAGGACATCGAAGTTGAGGTCGATGACATCGTTCGGATCCGTAGCGTCGTCATGATCTAACGGACGCAGCAGCGTGAATGTGTATTCGCCGGTAACCTGGTCGATCACGAGCGTGAAAACCGTCTGGCCGTTTGCAACGCCGTCATAACCGTCCTGCGCGGCATTAACCACGACAGTAACAGCATGACCTTCAGAGGTCAGGTTGCCATTCAGCTGCGAACCGCCGGAGGTGAAACCGCCAGCAGCAACCGGCGTAACTGTGCCGGGAGCGTCATTGCCGAAATCAAAAGTGATAGAGCCGGTCTCGACGATCGGGCCGCCGGCCAGATTCGTTTCATCCAGGAATTCCTCCGCCGGGCCTTCAGCCGTCGGGCGGTCGTCTTCTTCTACTTCTTCAGCGATCAGCGGGTTCGGCTGTCTGAAGTTCGCGCCGTATTGGCGCTCGGTCTCGCCAAGCGGACCGACAGCATTCAGCGGATTAACGGTAGCAGCATTATAAGGAGTGTTGAAACCATAGCCGCTGTTGCCGGACGCGCCGCCGGCATCACCGGCTGCGGGTTCGATCTGTGCAAGCATTGCAGCTTCATCGCCGGCTGCGGGTTCGATATTCGCGACCTGCTCGGCTTTAACGGTCTTTTCGTTCTTGGCTGTGTTCTCAGGCTCGACTTCTTCAGCAGGCGTCGTGTCGACGACTTTAATCATGCTGGAGAGTTCGCCCTGGGGAATGATGTCGCTGAAAGCAAACGTCGAGGCTTCATCGCCCGTCGTAACAGCGGAATAATTTTTCAGGATGAGGCTGCCGCCGCATTCAAACGTAACTGTGAGGGTGCCGTCCTGGTCCACGATAAAGGTGTCGGCATCGGCTTTCGCAAAGCCGAAAATATAATTCTGACCTTCCTGGAGGTCTACTTCGCGCGTTTCACCGAGAGGCGGGCGCTCGATCATCGTTGTCGATTCGACCTTCTGGCCTTCGATCTCGCAGACATCTTCAAGGATGTTCTGTGCCGGGGGTGCGGACTCGGTGCCTTGCAGTGCGGGCTGTGCCGAAGGGGTTGCGGGTTGCGCGTTTTCGTTTGCCATTGACTCTCTCCTGAGTAAAAAAAATAAGGCCTCGTGGGGCCGTAAAAACTTAACAGTTTCTTAACAGATGTTCTTCAAGTTTTAAGGGAAACTTAACAATCTGTCAACAATTATGTTAAAGGATTGTTAAGTTATATGTTCCTATACGGCTAAATCCTTGATTCCATTTATATTTTACATAACTAAATATGACGGAATATCTATGGACCTTATAGTCTTCGCCCCGCCAAAAACAAAGGGTTTTTCCTCGTTTGGGTAGGCTGATTCCTTAATATATCTGGCCTGTTATCCTCTTGTTTCTGCGGATTCGGCTCCGGATGACATTCCCAACGCTTTTCCCGGAATGACATATATATGAGGAAGCCCTTGGTTCCCTTGCACCAGGCCCGGCGCTCAAAAAACTTTTTAGGCCTCCCCTTAAGAATCGAAAAAACGCCGAATCGCCGCGAATCGATTCGCCTGGGCGATTCGATTTTATGAACCCCGCAGAAATCCGCCATTTTTTATTTTCGAATCGATTCTCTTTCCGGGCTTCGATTCGCATTTTCGAACCCGATTCTTGTAAAAAAAATTTTCACTGCGCTGATTCCGGAAAATTCTTGCCGATTTTTTTTGCGTCCTGAAAAAAATTTTTTGCCTGTGAGGAAGCTGTGAATAACTTTGTGCGCGAAAGTTTTTCACCGCTGAATCTCAAGCAACACATCAGGGTTCGAAAATTTCCACATGCGACTCGTTTTTGAACGGAAATTTCAAAATCTCGAAAAAATGACTCGACTCAGGCCAGACGGTTTTGCAATCTGAGAATGTCTTCGGGACACAGATTGTTGGGCACAGCGATAAATGACCTCGAAGTTCGGACCGCCTTGGTCGGCGGCCGGGTAGATGGGAATAAGACTTCGGTCCCCGTTTGCTCATAGGGGCTTAAGAGCTTCTGGATACAACGTTCTGCAACTGACCCGTGGTCGCGCACGCTAAAACGTTTGCAAGCAGAAACGTGACAGGTCCAGGGCGTTATTATTCGGCTCCGAAAAAGTTGATGGTCTATGCAGGACTGTTAACGGAGTGGTTTTGATAGCCACGATAAATAATTGCGGATGGGGGTTCATCCGCGGATTGACGGGACGACAAGTTGGGTAAGCTGCCCATGTGTCCATGGCAATCGGTTCGAAAAGAGCCTGCAGGTGACTTACGCTTCGGCGTAAACACCTCAGGACCTTCCCAAAAGGATCCCGGCGTCTGGCTTTATAGCTTCGCTATAGAGATGGGCGCCGGGATTTTTTTGTTTTTGGAATCTTGAAAAAAATTATTTCAAATCGTGTAAAAGATTCGAGATTTGTTTTTTCACATTCTCACACTGTTTGAAGAATAAAGATTTCTCTTCGAAGACAAGCTCGTGAGCTTCCTGGATACGTTCGCATTTCGTGCCATCATAAACCCCGCGCTTCATAGCTAACTGAAATTTATCTGTAGGCGTGCCATGAGCATCAAAAAACTGCGTCAGTACCTTCTCACGTAAAATCGCTTTGGCTTCCTCTTGCAGCCTATTCTGGTATTTAATGTCGCTTGCCACGTAAAATGCGCTGACCAGAACGAATAAAGCAGTGGAGGCGACAACCTGCGCTGTTTTAACCCGGCTGTTCAGCACCTCATTCCATGTGCCGACAACCTTCTTTGTCATGTCGCTAAGAGTGTCTTTCATGATTTAATTCTAGCGTCCGAGCTTTGAGTTATAAAAATCTTTTACCCGCTGACACGTTCGGGAATCCGGGAGCTCAGAGCAGGAAGTTTTCTCACGGATAGATCTATTTATTTTTTTCTTTTCATCCTCGTCTGTGACGCCCGCAATGATAAAAGCATCATGAAGAGCGGAACGCTCTTTTTCGACATCATGCCTGTCACATCCCGTTGTTGCGGCGAATAACACGGCGGCAAAAACCGCGGCAATTCCAAATTTTTCCTGTCCCGTCAGCGCCACCGGTAAACTCCCTTAACACTTCTCTAAATTACTCCGGCCCGCTCACCAGCAACGGCTGGCTTTCCAGAGCAACAATTCTCTCTTTCATGACGTGGCATTCATTAATAAGTGGATCAACATCCACATCCAGTTTTTTCAGAACCAGTTGTTCTCCCAGTGCGTCCTCGCAACCGACATCTTCATCAAGAATTGCGCGCCGAATAAAAGGCTGGAATGTTTTTGGCGTCTTCCAGGCTTCAAAAAGTTTCGTCAGCATAGTGCTGCGCCGTTCGTCCGTCTCCAGCGCGATGCGCTGCCTGTCAATTTCAACTTTGTCTTCTGGTGGAAGATCGAGATATATTCTTTCTGCTTCACTTATTACAGAATCCGCATCTTGCGGCTGGCCGTTTCCGGCGATGGCTGAAACCTCATTCTGGTTATCGGTTTCATTGCTTGAGAGCATATAACTGCCCGCTCCCAACAACCCTGCAAGTGTCACCGGTACAGTGATCCTGAACCAGTTCCGTGCTAAAGCGCCTTTACCAATCATAATTGCCTCCCAGTTTTTTTATGAGGCAATTACTACAACGCTGATTCGGTTATGTCAATTAAAAGCGCAGGCGCTTGGCACTCTGGATTTGCGGCAATTTCGAGATTTTTGCGAGCAGGTCATCCGAAACCGGCGCATCCAGCGAAATAAGACAGACCGCTTCTTTCGTATCCTCTTTGCGTCCCAGACGGAAATCCGCGATGTTCTGCTTCGCATCGCCCAGAATTGTGCCGACTCCGCCAATCAAACCCGGCTGGTCGTTGTTGCGGATGAACAGCATATGCTCCGACAGCGCCGCCTCGACCGGCACGCCCTCGATATTGACGATGCGCGGCTCGCGTCCCGTGAACAGCGTGCCCGAAACCGAGCGCTTGCGCACTTCGCTTTCCACCCGGACGGTAATCTTGGTGCGCTGGTCGCTCGGCTCTTCGATGCGGCTCTCCGAAATCTGGATGCCGCGCGATTTCGCAACCGCCATCGCGTTCACCATATTCACCGTTTCCATTTGCGGCTTCAGGATATGCGCAACCAGCATCTGCGTCAGCGGTTTCACGTTCAGCTCCGTAACCGATCCTTCAAACTCGATATCGATTTTCTGAATCGCGTTCTCGGTGATCTGGCCGACAAAGCTGCCCATCTGCTCGGCGAGCTTCATGTAATATTTCAGGCGCGGCGCGTCCTCCGCCGAGATCGACGGCATGTTGAGCGCGTTCGTCACCGCACCGTTAACTAAATAATCCGCCATTTGCTCGGCAACCTGCAGCGCAACATTCACCTGCGCTTCTGTCGTCGATGCCCCTAAATGCGGCGTGCAGATCACTTTCGGGTGGTTGAAAAAAATGCTTTCCTTCGCGGGCTCGACCTCGAACACGTCAAGCGCGGCCCCGGCCACTTTCCCGCTATCCAGCGCGTCTTTCAGATCCTGCTCGACGATCAATCCGCCGCGAGCGCAATTGATGATTCGCACGCCGTCTTTCATGGTGGCGATTGTTTTTTTATTGATCATGTTCGCGGTTTTGTCGTTCTTTGGCACATGCACCGTGATGAAATCCGCGCGCTTGAATAAGTCCTCAAGCTCGACCTTCTCGACACCAATTTCCACGGCGCGGTCATTCGTCAGGAACGGGTCGTACGCGATCACGTTCATCTTCAATCCCACGGCGCGGTCGGCAACAATCGATCCGATATTGCCGCAACCGATAACACCAAGCGTCTTGCCATACAGCTCGACGCCCATAAATCTTTTCTTTTCCCATTTACCCGCGTGCGTCGATTCATTCGCCTGCGGAATTTCCCGCGCTAGGGCAAACATCATCGCGATGGCATGCTCCGCCGTCGTAATGGAATTTCCGAACGGCGTGTTCATGACAACAATACCCGCCGCCGTCGCTTTCGGAATGTCGACATTGTCGACACCTATGCCCGCGCGGCCCACGACCTTTAAATTTTTTCCGGCTTCGATGATTTCCGGCGTGACTTTGGTTTCGGAACGAACGGCCAGGCCGTCATAATTCGCGATGATGGCTTTCAGCTCATCGGCCTTGATGCCCGATTTGAAATCGACATCGCATCCTTTTTTCTTGAAGATTTCTACGGCGAGGGGATCCAGCGCGTCGCTGATTAATACTTTGGGGGCCTTAACGGCATTAGTCTTAGACATCTTTTCACCATGATTTTGTCTTGTTCATGAAAACAGGCCTCCACATGTATTCCTCTAACCTGCCGAAGTCAAAGGTCCATTTATTTGACATAATTATAAACTTTGGTGTAAAATCTTTCTGATGGATTTTGAAAAGCGGGATATCGGCCTGGTTGATAAATTTCGGCTTAATGCCGCCCGAAAACTGGGAGAGGCCTCACTCGGTTATTTTAGATCATCACTTTTCTCACCTGAATCTTATCTTGCGCCCTTTTATAAAATTGCAGCGCAAGGCATACACGCAGCCGCGCGATTCTGTGCCCCTGAAGAAACGGAATATTCTTCGGCGGTAATGGAGCGCAATGCCTTTCACGAAGCAGGGCATGCGGTTCTTAGTTCTACACTTTTTGTAAACAATGAAATTGTGCTGAATTGCCTTGGCGATGAAAAAGCTCGTGGATTTGTTACTTTTTTACGCTCAATGCCGAGCGGCGCGAACGAAGACGACACCATAAATTGCATCGCCATGGCATTGGGCGGTCCTTATGCGGAAGCAAAAAGATACGGGGCTTTTCCTGAGGGTCATATGGATGATGACGTAAAATATATGGAAGATATTTTAGATAAGGCTCTCGGTAGTTCAGATACAAAAACTCATGAGACACGCGAAGCTTACAAAGACAAAGCAAGCAGAATTGCTATTCAGAAACTGAATGAACTTTGGCCCGCAGTTGAAATAGTTGCTGCAACGGCGCTCAGGAAAAAAATTCTTACGGGCGATGAAATACGAGAAATCATCGCCCGCAATCAAATTGCTGCGGCAAGTTCTTCAGAACCGGCTAATAATCAACCAGCCTGATTATTTAGCGTCTTCAGCGCGCTTTTTATCGCCTTCTTTTTTGCCGAAAGCATAAGCGCCCTGGTATCTTTCCTTTTCGGCATCGCTCCAGTTCGGATCGATTTTCATGCCTTGACCTTGCATGCCGTGGTTTTGACCGTCTTGTTCAATACCCATAATGGTCTCCTTTTCGTTACATCATAACGAACGGATAAGAGCTTTTATGGTTCCGGAACCCTAGACAAATCAGGCAGATGGAAACGCTATCAAAACCTGGCAAAACTTGACTTTTTTTATTTAACATAATATATTACGCGGTATTAAGGATCATAAAATCATGGAAGAAAAACCATCTATAGTTTCAAAATTTAAATCCTATGCCGGGTATCAGTTGATAGGCGCAGCAGACAAACTCGTGGATTTTTCCAACATAGTTTGGGCATTTGGAAGAAAGCACAAAATAGCATCGTCTGTTTGTTTCAATATTTGTCATGCCTTTGAAAACGCGTCTGATAAAACAGATCGTATATCACGTCGCTTGTTACCAAGTTTAAACCCGTCAGAAATTATAATAAAAGCCGCGCATCATGAAACGGGACACGCAATCGTTGAAATGAAGATACCTCAAAGCAGGCGGGTACTTAGCATAGTCCTGCTGGAAGATGAGGCTTACGTGAACCTTAAAACCCGGAAAATTGTGCAAGAAAATTCTAGAGAAAATATTATATGCGAAATTGCATGCTGGTTAGCGGGACTTACAAATGAAAAACTTCATTTAGGCAGCATGGTCAAAAAGCATGCCTTAGAGGATATTTATAAGGCAGTTTCTCTAGCTTACAGCGCGGTAAACAACTTCAGCCCCAAAGATGTAAAAAAAATAACTTATGAAGATGCGTCGAATTACGCCAGGTCAATCGATCTGGAAAAAGACTCGTTTAGCTGTTTCCAAATATCTCCTAACGACAGCGAAGCTGTAATAAGGCAAAAATCTGAAATTCTGAAAGCGCTCGACGCCGGTTGGAACATGGCTGAAAAAATTCTCAGGGAAAATATGTCGGCGAGTGAAGAAATAGCAAAAAACCTGCTTAAGAAACGAATACTCATGGGCGAAGAATTCGAAGCCCTGCTTGAAAAAACCTCTCCCCGATAATTAATTAAGCGGCTTTTTTCGCGCGCTGGGCCTTGGCCGTTTCATACGCCCACTCAACCCAGGGCAGCATGGCGCGGATATCATCCGCCTCTACGGTCGAGCCGCACCAGATACGAAGGCCGGCCGGCGCATCGCGGTAGGAACCGGCATCATACGCCGCCTTCTCGGACTCGAGCGCCTTGGTGACATCTTTCACAAACGCCTGCTGCGATTCTTCATCCAGCGCCGTAAACCACGGCTCGTTGAATTTCATGCACACGCTCGTGCGCGAACGCGTCTTTGCATCTTTCGCAAGGAAATCAACGAACGAAGATTTCTCGATCCATTGATTCACAACGCCCGAATTTTCTTCGCAGCGTTTCATCGTCGCCTTCAGCCCGCCGATGCTCTGCACCCACTTGAGCGAATCCAGAACATCCGCCACCGCCAGCATCGAGGGCGTATTGATCGTCTCGCCTGTAAAAATCCCGTCATTCAGCTTGCCTTTTTTCAGCATGCGGAAAGTTTTCGGCATCGGCCATGGCGGTGTGTAGCTCTCTAAACGCTGCACCGCGCGCGGTGACAACACGATCATGCCATGCGCGGCCTCGCCGCCCAGCACCTTCTGCCACGACCATGTCGTGACATCTAATTTTTTCCACGGCATATCATAGGCGAACACCGCGCTCGTCGCATCACAGATCGTCAAACCTTCGCGGGTCTCTGAGATCCAGTCGCCGTCCGGCACGCGCACACCCGACGTCGTGCCGTTCCACGCGAAAACGATATCCGCGTTCTTGCGCGCCTTCGACAGATCCGGCAGTTCGCCGAATTTCGCGTCATAGGCAATCGCATCCTTGATCTTGAGTTCCTTGGTGACATCCACCAGCCAGTCGCGGCTGAACGATTCCCACGCGAAAACGTCGACCGGCTTCGGCCCCAGCAGCGACCACAACGCCATCTCCACCGCGCCCGTGTCTGATGCAGCGACGATGCCGATCTTGTAATCCGCCGGGATTCCCAGGATCGCCCTGTGCGTCTCGATCACGTCTTTAAGCTGTGTTTTGGAAATACCCGCCCTGTGTGAACGCCCCAGGCATGCCCGCTCGATTGCCTCGATGTTCCATCCCGGGCGCTTGGCGCACGGACCCGACGAAAAACAGGGGTTTTTAGGGGTTTTTGCAGGCTTTTCCATGGATTTTCCGGTGTTTCAAAAACTTTGTCAAAAAAATTCTAAGCACTAGCGATAGGCAATTCTTGCGAAACTGTCTAGAGTATTTTCAATTAAAACCCTGCCAGGACGCTGGCACAGCGCCGGAAAATCATGAGTGTAATCGTCACCCTCGTCAGCTCCAGTCCCGACAAACCTGTCGGCGAACGCCACATCGTGGAAGTCTCCCGTATCCTCGATCATCACAATATCCAGTTCACCTGTGCGCCGGTCTGGCTGGCGCCCGGCAAGGCCGTCGACCTCGGCGTCTCGGATGTCCCCCATGGCGCGACCATGACACATATTACGGATTTCCTTGATAAAACCGCGATCGACGTCTTCGTCACCGACCCCGACCGCCGCCGGAAAAAACTCCTCCTCGCCGATATGGACAGCACCATCGTCGATGCCGAGACGTTGGACGAGCTCGCCGATTACGCCGGGCTCAAGGAAAAAATCGGCGCGATCACCGCGCTCGCGATGGAAGGCAAACTGGATTTTGGCGGCGCGCTGCGGGAGCGTGTCAGCCTGCTCAAAGATTTACGCATGGAAGCCATGCATAAAACGCTGGAGCGGATGAAGCTGAATCCGGGTGCCGTCTCTCTCATCAAGACCATGAAAAAGGGCGGCGCGAAATGTGTGCTGGTGTCCGGCGGCTTCACATTCTTCACGGGCGCCATCGCCAAACAAGTTGGATTCGACACGCACCACGGCAACACGCTGGAAATTCACAACGACAAATTGACCGGCAAGGTCATTGAGCCCATTCTCGACAAATTCACCAAGGCAGATTACCTGCGCACCTATGTCCGCGATATGAAGATCAAACCCGAAGACGTTATGGCCATCGGCGACGGCGCCAACGATATACCGATGCTAAAAGCCGCCGGGCTCGGCATCGGCTACAAACCCAAGGATGCGGTGAAAAAGGAAATAGACAACCTGATCATTCACGGCGACCTGACCGCCGCTCTGTATGCGCAGGGATATACGCAAATTCTTTAAGCGGCCTAAACTGTAAAGCCCCCACCCGAACGCAAACTCCTCACCCCTGAACTGGCACCCCCGCCACGTTCTATTGTATTATGTATATAATACTTGAATTGTTATAATCGCTAATTAATTCATTAACTGTTAGACGCTACAATGAGGGGGTGAATAAGGTTATAATATTGAATATACGGCGCGTCTCTCTCCCGAAAAAATCATAACGAAGACACGAAAATGACTAATCATCAGTGGCAATACACGGTTACGAACGGCGAACTCGAAGACCTGTTCATCAAATACTGCACCGACCACACGATGCTGGCGCGTCAGGGTCGCTATTCGCCTATTACGGGCCGCGACAAGGAAGTCGACGAAACCGTCCTCATTCTTCTCCAGCGCGGTCGTAAGAACGTCGTGCTTCTGGCGCCCGCAGGCGTTGGTAAAACCGCGATGGTCATTGCGCTGGCCCAGAAAGTTGCCGCGAACGAAGTTCCCGATTATCTGCGCGATTGCCGCGTTCTTGAAGTTGACCTTGCGCGTATGGCCGCCGGTACATCAGGCCCCGCCGAATTCCAGGAACGTTTCATCCCGCTTTGCAAAGGCATGGCCGAGCGTTACCACGATCCCGCCAATCCGCGCATGATCCTCTTCCTCGACGAAATTCACCAGATCATGCCGACCTGTAAAGGTTCCTCTTACGCCGGTCTCTCCGACGTCATGAAGCCCTACCTCACGGCAGGCGATCTCATGGTGATCGGCGCAACCACACTCGACGAATTCCGCTTACACGTCGCGCTCGACCCCGCGCTCGACCGCCGCTTCCAGAAAGTTTTCCTCAACGTGCCGAGCACGATTGAAACCTACAACATTCTCAAATCGCTTCGCCCGAGCTTCCAGGAACACCACGGCGTAACAATTCCGAACGTTCTTCTCATGCTCATCGTCCAGTTGACGGACGAACACATGCGCCGCCGGAACCAGCCCGACAAATCCATCATCACGATGGACTCCGCCATGGCCTATCACGTCAAGAAATTCGGCCTCAAAACCGAAGTCTCGCTTGAATCGGTCTATTACATGGTGGGACGCGAAACCGGCCTTAACAAGCAAGCGCTGCATGACGAGCACAAGCTTCAGCGCGTAATTAAAGAAGTCGCCGACATCGAAACCGACGCAATCGTCTATAGCGTCTAGCGCACGGCGCGGAAGACTTTAAATCCGTTTTTTTCAGTTATTTTTTCGTGCGACGCGAACAGTTGGCCGAGCGCGCTTTCATACGGCAATCCCGCATTCGCCACCATCCAGAGCTGCCCGCCCGAACGCAGGGAACGCGAGGCCGTCTCGATAAATTGTTTCCCGATATCCGCATCCGTTTTTTTGCCTTCATGAAAGGGCGGGTTCATGACAATGAAGTTCAGATCGCGCGCCGACGCACTCCGCGCCAAATCTTCCCACGCACAATTCACTTTCGTTTTTATATCCTTCAGATTTTCCCGGCACACTTGCACCGCGCGGTAATCGGCGTCTAAACAGTGAAAATTTTTGATCTCATAATTTTGCAGAACATGCCTCGATAAAAAACCGTAACCGCAGCCGAAATCCGCACCGCTTCCGTTTAAATCATCTGGAAGGCATGCCGTCAGAATTTCCGATCCCTTATCGATCTTGTCCCACGCAAACAATCCCGGCTGCGAAACGAACCCTGTCTCCGCCATACGCGGCGCGCCTTTTTCCAGCGCCTCATTCACCGCATCGTTTTCACCGACCTTGACGCCCCACGCCACGCGCGCATGGTTCGCCGCCAGCTCCTGCACATCCGCCACGTCGAAATCTTTCAGCATTTTTTTTGCCCGCCGGCCGCCGGCATCGTTCGCACCCGCAATCGCGATAACCCCGTTCTTTTTCAAGAGCTTTAAAACGCGCGCCACCTCGTAGCGCGCTTCATCCGCGTTTTTGGGCAATAAAACAAATCCATGCAGAAAATCGCCCTCGGCGGGAAGCTCCGGCGTAACGATAAACCCTTTATCAGATAACTCATTCGCAAAAACCTTGAAGTTTTGCTGCAGAACTATCCCGCGCGTGAGGCCGGAATGCCACCGTGCGCCTGCAAACACGCCTGCGCCGAGCAAAGGTTCAAAGGGAGTGAAAAGCGTTTTTGTGACCATGTCCATCGGTCACAATTGTAGCCTATCTGAAATCAAAAGAAATGACGACTTCCTGGTCCGCGACGATATTGCCGCCCGCGACCATCGCCGCCAGCGTCGTCTCGACACCGCTCATGATCGCAATCGCCGTGAACGCGCCGCCATTGTCGCCGTCGGCGTTAATGCGCACATGCGTGTCGCCGTTCAGCGCCTCGATCTGCACGAATTTCGACAGCATATCGAACAACGGATCATAACCCTCAAGAATCTCGCTGATATTCAGCACGTCGTTACCAAGGCCCATTTCGAAACCATGGATCGTATCGACGATTCCATCCATGAAATCATAAGCAATAATGTCATCACCCCGACCGCCATAAATATCGTCCCGCCCCTCGCCGACGATTAAAATGTCATCGCCGTCCTGGCCATAGAGCGTGTCGTTACCCGCGCCGCCCACCAGGATATCGTCGCCGTCTTCGCTGTTGCCTTCGGTAATCTCTTCGGAAATGTTGAAATCGAAGAACACGTCTTCATAGTCCGCATCGCCCAAATTCGGCAAATCTTCAAATCCGATTCTCAGAACGTCGTTCTGCCCGATGCTGACAATCCCCGAAACCATGTGATCGTCGCCATCATGGTTGATGGCTGTCGAGCCGCCGCGTGTAATCGCATGATAATCCGGCGCGCTGAGAACGCGCTCGATAATGCCGTCGTCATATACGACCTTCACACGGTTGTTCGGATCGTGAATCGTTGCCGCGCGCTCACTACCCAGCCCGTAATCATAAACGAAACGGATATTACCTTCGCCGGTCAAGTCCAGCAGGCCCGTGTAATTATTGGCGCGCTGGCCATCGGCTAAAATGAAGAACCCGATTTCTCCGCCGTCAGCACCGAGTGGCAGGTCAATCTCATGCGCAACATTTAAACCCGCCGTTTTTGTGTTCGCCCACAAAATCGTGCCCATCTCGATCGTGCCGTCGCTGGCAATCGTATAAACCCCCAACGTATTGTTGTAACCCGCAAAACCCTCACGGAACGTCAGCGTCGCCTTCGCGGCAAAATCTATATTAAGATTACCGTCCGCGACGCCCAGCGCGTTCGTACCCGGCGGCACGAGATTGGCAATATTCACGCCTTCCATCAGATGTGGGAAAATCACATCGTCTTCGAAATCCTTGTCGAGCACGACTGGCGCTGTCCAGTTGCCGCCGTAAAGAATATCGTTGCCGTCACCGCCTGATATGTAATCGTCGCCGTCGCCGCCATTAACCGCATCGTTATCCTGGTCGCCATATAATTCGTCATGGCCCGGGCCGCCGTCGATGCGGTCGTCGCCTTCCGCGCCGGAAACGAAATCATTACCCATATTCGCCCACAAAATATCGTCGCCCTGGTTACCGAGCATCAAAAGATTGCCGGTCGTGATCTCTTCATCAGCCATGACGATAACGTCGCCGCCACCGCTCGCGATAAAATTCTCCACTTCAAAAATCATCTGCTGGCGCAGTGCGTTGGCAATAAATATCGCGTCGCCGAAATTGGTCATCACCATCACGTCATCGCCGTCATAGCCGTGATAGATATCTCCGTTTATGTTTTTTTCTTCATCGATGTAGATGGATTCGCCGCTGTAAGGATTGACGAGCGTGATAGTGAGCTGGCCCAGATTTTCCTGGATCAAGAATAGATCGGTGCCATTCGTTCCATTAAAAGTCGCCATAAAAACCCCTGTTTTTTGTTCTTCTTATTAGGGGGCTGTTAAATGCCCCAAAACCACTTAATTTTCTTGTATTAAGAATATTAAGCTATTTTGGTTAATTTTTTATGTAATTTAATAAAATTGTTTATTTCCAAATGGTTAAATTAATATTCAGAAGCTTTTCCAGCTGCTGAATCTCTGGCTGAAGCCGGTTTTTTAACCAGTTCTGCTCGTGCCGCGACAGGCTCAAATCAGGCTGCTTTTTCCTAGGGAGCAGCGATTTTAACCTCTCCCCCAGCCCGGCCTTTTGCGGCGGTCTGTAATCAAGCCCTGCCAGGGTGCAAAACTCCGCCGTAAACTCCGCCGGGTCGCGCTCCAGCGTCTCATAAAAAACGACGTGAATATTTCCGCGACCGAATTGCGTTAGCCACGGCTCAAGCCTGTCGGCATAGCGGCTTGCAAATAATATCTGCGGCACCTCTTCCACGGCGTCTTCAAGACCGCCTTTGACCAATCCATACCGTACGTAATCGGCATACACCGCCTTCGATCGCTCGGCAGGGTTGCGCAGCGGGCATATCAGTTTCACATCAGGACCCAGCAGTTTGAATACCTGGTCCGGCGCTTCCGGGCTGTCAAACGCCGTCGTCGACAACTCCATGACGACTTTATGCTGCGGTTCCACATTGAAATGCGAGGCGTAGAATTCGGGCCCGCGCTGGAAGTGCCTGTCGAAATAAAAAATCTCGCGCGCCTCCGAAGGCAGGCACACATCCTCGCGCGATTTCATATAATCGTAAATCCACGGCACCCCGCACCCTTGCGGACCGATGCTCAAAACGACGGGCTTGTCGAACAGCTTTTCCATACCTTTTATATAGCTGGAAAACTGCCCCGAGTCTCACTAGGATGTGGGCGCTTTCAGAAATCATCACACATAAAAAACATATAAAGAACGATGTCGGCAAAACCCCTCCCCTACAGCCATAAGGGCGATCTCACCACCGGCCCCGTACAGGGCCACCTGATCCGCATGTCCATGCCCATGGTCTGGAGCATCCTGGCCGTTATCGGGGTACAACTTACGAACACGTATTTCATCTCGCGCCTTGGCACGCTTGAACTAGCCGCCATCAGTTTCACCTTCCCCGTCACGATGGTGATTTCACACCTCGTTTTCGGCATCAACATCGCGCTGTCATCCGTGGTCGCCCGCCTGATCGGTGAAAAGCGTTCCGACGATGTGCGCCGCGTCACACTGCACGGCACCTTGTTCGGCGTCACGGTCGCCCTGGTCGTCGCACTGATAACCTATGCGGTTCTGGATCCTTTGTTCCACCTCCTCGGTGCCGATGAAACACTGATGCCGATGATCCGCGATTACATGCCGCTCTGGCTGCTCGCCTCCGTCATTCTCGCCGTGCCGGTCAATGGCAATTCCGCGATGCGCGCCGCCGGCGACGCCGTCACGCCCGCCACCATCATGATCTCGATGGCGCTGCTGAATTTCATTCTCGACCCGATTTTAATTTACGGCTGGTTCGGCATGCCTGCGCTCGGCATCAAGGGCGCGGCGATCGCAACCACCATCGCCTACAGCTACGCGCTGATCTTCGGCCTCTACGCCATTATCTACAAAAAACGCATGATCAGCACCGACGGGCTGCACCTGGACAAGCTCCGCGATTCAATGAGCCGCCTTGTCGTCATTGCGCTTCCCGCCGGCATCGCCAATATCATCCAGCCTTCAACCACCGCCGTCATCACCGCACTCCTTGCCATGCAGGGACACGAAGCCGTCGCCGCCTATGGCGTCGCGACGCGTGTCGAAGCGCTGGCGATGATGGTCGTCATTGCATTGGCCCTCGGCATGGCGCCGATCGTCGGCCAGAACTGGGGCGCCGGGATTTACAGCCGCGTGCACGAAGCCATCAGCACCGCCATCCGTTTTAATTTCATCTGGTCGTTTTTTATCGCGGTGATATTCGGCGTGTTCGCGGGCCCTATCGCCGCCGCATTTTCTGACGATCCCGTCGTCATCCGTCAGGCGACATTATTTTTCTGGATCGTGCCGTTCTCATACGGCTTTGGAAATCTCGTCTTCGGCTGGTCGTCGGCCTTCAACGCCATGGGTCTTCCGCAGCGCGCCTTCTTCATGATTCTGGTGAAAACGGCGGTCGCCATTCCTGCCGCGTGGGCGGGCGGACATTTCTACGGCGTGGCGGGAATTTTCTGGTCGATCGCGCTGACCAATCTCGGCTGCGGCATTGTCTTCCACCTGCTCAGCAACCGCGCCATGCGCGGGATGGAACCGGCGACAGCTACGGCCTGATCAATCGTTAAAAAAGCTGTCGATCCCCTGACCGACCGCGTCCTTCTTTTCCTGGATCGTCTGGTGCAGATTCTCTTTGAATCTCTGGCCGAAACCCAGCCCCATATCCTGCAGCGCTTCGTCCGACATGCCCTCGAGCAATCCCGACTGCAGCGCCTGCGTATCCAGTTTATGCGCAATATGTGTCCACACTTGCGCAATCGCCTCGCGCACGAGAATTCCGTTTTCCCTGCGCCCCACGGCGGTTAGAACAATATCGGGAACCTGCACAGGAGCGAGCTCTTCCTCGGTGAATAATACTTTGCCCGGCTTGATTTGCGCCTGCGACAGCGTGAGTTTATCAATGATCACCTTCACCGCCTCAGCCGTCGCGCTATCATTCTCCGTCACCTTCACGCGGTTCTTGATCGCAGCTAAGTTCGTGACATTTTCCTTCACCTCGAGATTGACCTCGGCATTACCCACATCGATATCCTTGAATTCGACAAGCTGGTTCGTGGCGTTGCTCAGCACGACGCTGATCGTCGAAACTTTTACGGCATACGGTTTTTCAAACCCTTCCGGATTACCGATGACAAGATCCGTCACTTTCGCCGTGCGGTCCTGTAACATGATCTCGAGCCCGCCGAGCTTTACGCTCACGCCCAGCGTTTTTGTCGCTTCGCGTTCGATATAATTTTTCGCGATCACATTCATGTTCATCAGCAGGTAAACCCCGCCGCCGAACAGCATCGCCATCGCCAGGCTCGTAACCGTCAAAGCTGATTTTGAAAGAGTCATCTGGAATCCCCATCATTTGATCCATGATCAATTTACGACATAATTCCTAGAACTGAAAGAGAACTGTAAAAGACGCACATAAAAAGAGACCCTGCCTCTCGCAGACAGGGTCTCCCAAACAGTACAGCTTTATTCAAGCCGCAACCGTTAACTCTTTACCGTATCGAGCGCCATTCCTGCATGTTCAGGGCACCGTCGTCATTCGTATCGTAAACACGGAAACGCGCATCGGTATATTCATCTTCATTGATGACGTTGTTATGGTCTGCATCCCACGTATCGTACAGTTTCGTGGTGGTCACCACTGTTCCGAACTCATCGGCATCCAACCTGCCGTTCTGGTCCTTGTCCCAGTGGGTGTAGGTTTTATATTCGGTGGAACCGGCGGGATACCAAAGACCCGTATTCATGTTCCACTCGCTGTCTTCAACAAAGCCGTCACCGTTGAGATCCCAGCTGTTATAGACAAAGCGCGGGAACTCCTGTGAATCCAGGATGCCGTTATTATTGGCATCTGTGTCGTTGTAGTAATAGCGCGTCGTGGTCGTTGTCGTTCCGCCCATGCCGTCCGAATTGACTTCCTTCGTCACGACGGTTTGCGTTTCAGCGAATGCAGGCACTGCCGCCATAATGGCCAGAGCCGTGGTCAGTAAAAGATAAGTTCTCGTTTTCATGTTCAATTCCTTCTTGAAAAATATGTCCAGCGTGTGATCAAACGTGCGAAAAAGACAAAAAGTTCATTTGTTTGCGAAAAAATGCCTAAAAACGCGAAATAATTGAAACTTTTAGCGTCTGGAAGCGTTTGCGCACTGACTCACGGAACCCCGAACGAATGAAAAGGATTAATCCTATGGACGACAGCATGAAAAGACAGATTGAACGCGAAAACCGCCGCGAGGCACGCCGTATGGGCGCAGGCGACTGGTCGCTTATCCTTGGCGCAGCTGTGCTCGTGGCTGCCGTACTTGGCTTCATCTACCTCTCCGATGAAACAGGCGTAAGCAACGACGCGAACCAGCTCGAACCCGCTGCAGGCTCGGCGATGGCTCCGGCTCCGGCTTATGACGCAAGCCCTGATAACACGGCGGATGATACGGCCCCCTCCGGTCGCCCCGTACCGTAAAACTGGCTTACAGGTTTAAAACCCCCGGGTCCGCAATTTGCGGCCTTGGGGGTAATTTTACGCAATATCTATCTTCGACTTTCTGCCGGACGTACAATCTCCCCAGGATCATAGGCGGATCATCTTCCGCCTCTCGCTATGGAGAGATACTGTTATGAAAATTTATGTTGCAGAAATACTAGGAACTTTCATCCTTACATTTTCGGTCATTCTATCGCTCAACGGGCTCTTTCCCGTGCCGACTCCGGTGATCGCGGGCCTCGCGCTCGGTCTCGGCGTCTACACGCTGGGCAGCGTTTCCGGTGCCCACTTCAATCCCGCCATTACGTTGGGCGCCTTATCGATCGGTAAAATTTCCACTAAAGATGCCCTGCTCTACATCGCCTCGCAGCTCATCGGTGCCGCAGGCGCAGCGGAACTTGCACGCCGCGTCATCATCGAGCGTCAGATACTTCTCATCACCGAAAGCAACCTCGTGATGCTCGCTGAAATGCTGGGTGCCCTGATTTTGGCACTCGGCGTCGCAGCGGTTATTTTCGGCAGGGTCACGCAAGGCGCATCCGGTCTCGTCATCGGCGGCGCGCTTCTGCTCGGCATCTCTATCGCGGCGGTTGCCTCGAACGGCGTGCTGAACCCGGCTGTCGCGCTCGGCATCGGCTCGTTCTCTTTCAGCTACCTCTTCGGCCCCATCGTCGGCGCCGTTCTGGGCATGCTGCTCTACAAGAACCTGACGCAGTAAATCTTAGTTCAAACAAAAACGCCGCTGTGATCTCACGGCGGTGTTTTTTGTTTATACGCTTTCAGTAAAAGAGAAATGGCGGAGAGTACAGGATTCGAACCCCCCGCGCGCGTCAGCGCGCAAAACTAAAAAGCAGGTTCGGGTCAAAGGGAAGTAATGGCGGAGAGGACAGGATTCGAACCTGCGAGACGTTGCCGCCAACACGCTTTCCAGGCGTGCGCCTTAAACCACTCGGCCACCTCTCCATAATGTGGTGTGCGGGATGTTTTTTATAGGCTTTCCCGTCTTTTCGCAAGCCGCCTATACGCTGGGCGTCAGCTCGGCCGGTTTTTGCAAATAAGCCTGAATACAGCGCTCGGCAGTCGATGGCCCCAAAGTCTCGTTCAGCCGCTTGAGAACAGCCGATCCCGCCGGGGTCAGGTTATCTCCATGATATGTAGGCTCGGTATCGGATTCGATCAGGCCAATTTCCGCTAGGAACGCCATTTCCGATTGCGGCACGGCTGGCGGAAAACTTTCCCCCATCCACGGGCGGAACCTGTAAAGCCCATCTTCCGCCGGCTGCCCGCCGAGATACGAAAGGAAAAGAAGATCCTGATAACGGAACCGCATATCCTTGTCCGGTTCCGCAGTGAGGGTGAGGTATTCCGCAATAAGTGTATCGACGCCCTCTCTCATCAATTCCCTGACATCGGGATCCGGAGAATGTTCATACATGTGAAATTTAAGATCGCGGAATTTTCTTTCTTCCGATTTTATAAAACGAAAAATGTTTTCATTGTCCTGATGCAGATCTTCGATATCTTTTTCGGAATCCGGCTGTTTTACCAGCAAGCGCAAAGCGTCATTGTTATTTTTGATTTTATTTTCGAGGCGCTGCTTAACCTTCTCCTCGATTTCTTCCCAAACGTCCAGCGCACAGCCTAGGCTTAAGCCATTAAACGTAAGTGCGTCATGCTTGCGGTCCATCCAGATTTTGAAACGGGACTCAAGATCTCTGTAATCAAATTCATTCATCACTGATTTTCCCATGACGTAAGACCACCCTTAAATCGACGGAACCAGATCTTCGTCTTTATACATTTTAGCCGCCATAAACTGGTGCGGCTTGACCTCGCTCAGCCTTTGCAAAACCGCTATTCCCGCAAAAGTAAGGTTATTGCGCGGCACGAATTTTTCGCTTTCTTTAATCAGGCCCGCAGCGAAAAGATGGTCGATTTCAACCTGCGAAACCGTGATAAAAGGATCTGTATTGAACCTGTATGTTCCATCGCCCACAGCACCGCCGCCGAACCGGGAGAAATGAAGAAGGTCGCGGCAATAATCCTGAAACGCGATTTTGGTTGAACGCGGATCGACTGCAAGATTTTTTGCGAGCAATTCATCAATTCTTTTTTCCATTAATTGGCGCACTTCGGCAACTTCGGAATACATGAACAGGTACGATTGCAGATTATGCAGATATTTTTCTTCCTGCTTTACAATCTCTCTGAAATTTTGGTTTTCCTCTTCCAGGTTAATGCGGAGCATTTCCTTAGACCATTCCTGCTCTGTGCGGTAGCGTATTTTTTTCCTGACGAAATTGGCAACCCTATCAAAAAGCGATTTTAATTCCGGCTGGTTTTGCACGACCGCGAGATTTTGCAAAATCTCGTTATTTCTTTTTATTTTTTCCCTGTAATCACTTTGCATCCGGGAAAAACCCATTTCTCTCCCGCTAAGCAATACACGCTGCGAATGACCGTTCGAAATCATGCGGGGAAGGTCGTGGAATACAACTTTCCACTCTTCATCTTGGGACACATCTCCCAACATATGTCTGCGCGCTATTCCCAGCATTCTTGCCTTGCCAACTCAAAAAAATAAATGATCGGCGTTAGAATACCCATAAAAACGGCTTTCTCGTCAATACATTTTTATGAAAATAACCCCCTATTGTCCCGCCGCCCGTCCTCGGTTACTCTGAATCCCTGAAATAAGGGAGTTTTCCATGCGCGGTGTGCATTTATTCATGTTTGTTGTGGCTTTGCCTGCCCTCGCGGCGCTCGGCCACGACGCCTATCTCTTCTACATGAACCAGGACAAGGGCTTCGAGCTCGCCGCGCTGGGCTTCATCTGGACGAAATACGAACCCGAAAGCTACCGCTGGACCGTCGAAGTCACCGAGCCGGAAGGATACTGGCCCTACATCAACATGATTCTGGCCCAGAAAGCCGCCATCGTCGGCGCCGCCTTTGCCGGTTTCTTCTATGTCATTCTGGGAATTCTGAAACTTCTGGGTGCCTGGCCGTTCAACGAACCCAACATCACGAACTTCACCGGCAGCCGCCGCATGGACGAAATCATGGGCGGCAAAAAAGCCGGCCGCTTCAAATACAAAAGAAAATAATCAGATCTTACAAAGCGAGCGAATTTCCCGGTCGATGACCTCAAGGTCCTCAGGGCGCGATAGCCTGTGCCCGCCATCCTCTATGAACACCACGTCGACATCGCCGCCGGTGAATGTTTTCTGGATTTTCACCGCTGTCTCCCACGGCACGTCTTTATCCTGCATGCCCTGAACCAGCGTCATGCGGCAATCGATACGGCGCTCGCGGTCCAGCAAAAGATGCTTTTTGGCCTCGTCATAAAGCGTACGCGTGAATTCGTACGGCTCGTCGCTGTAATCATTCTCCGCGCGTATAATCCCGGTTTCGTCAAGCTCGTGCTGCTGTGCAGGCGTAAGGCGTGCATAAACATCTTCTGTGAAATCCGGTGCGGCGGCGATTCCGACCAGCCCCGCCAGCGTGCCCTTCCAGTTCAAAGCCACCAGCAGCGCAATCCAGCCGCCCATCGACGAACCCACCAGCAAAACCGGCCCCGAAGGACAGACATGATTCAGTATATCCAGCGCGTCCTTCAGCCAGCTTCCCATAGTCCCATCCGAAAAAACGCCTTCCGACTGGCCGTGGCCTGAATAATCGAAGCGCAGGAACGCCTGCCCGCGCGAATGGCACTGTTCTTCAAGGTAAACCGCCTTGGTCCCGTTCATATCCGACCGGTACCCACCGCAGAACATCACCAGTGGGAGCTTCTTGCCCTCCCCGGCGCTTTCCGTGTAAACATAAGCCAGGCTGGGCTGTCCCGGTCGGGACAGTTTCTGGACGCGTTCTTCTACGGAAATCTGGGCCTTCATAACGCTGTATTATAATTTAATGCGTCAGCTCTGTTAAGGGATACATGAACGGATTAACAACCCAGCCTGTCATAATGCAAATCATCCCCGAACTTGGCCCCGGCGGGGCCGAACAGGGCTGCATCGACATCGCCGCCGAACTGGTCGCCAGCGGTGCGCAGGCCATCATCGTCTCGCATGGCGGCGCGCGCGTGCATGAACTGTCGCGCTTCGGCGCCGTTCATATCAACCTCCCGGTTCACAGCAAAAATCCGGTCGTGATGTGGCAGAATGTCATGCGCCTGCGCCAGATTATCCGCCGCTACAACGTCAACATCGTTCACGCCCGCTCCCGCGCGCCCGCCTGGAGCGCAATGCAGGCCTGCAAAAAAACCAACGCCCATTTTATCACCACCTGCCATGCGCCTTACAACATCGCGGGCGAAAGCAAGCGTTTTTACAACAGCTCCATCGCACGCGGCGAACGCGTCATCGCCATCTCGGAAACCGTCGCGCAATATCTGCGCGATAATTACCGCCTCGATAATTCTAAAATCCGCGTCATCCCGCGCGGCATCGCGCTGGAAAAATTCCACCCGACCGCCGTCACGCCTGAACGCTTGATTACACTCTCGCGAGAATGGCGCGTTCCCGACGGCGCGAACATCATCATGATGCCGGGCCGCATCACGCGCTGGAAAGGCCACCCGGTTTTGATCGAGGCGATTGCCCGTTTAGGGCGCCGCGATATTTTCTGCGTCATGATCGGCTCCGACCAGGGCCGCTCCGAGTATCGCAAGGAACTCGAAGATATGATCAACAACAAGGGCCTCGGCGGACGCGTCCGCATCGTCGACCACTGCAACGACATGCCCTCGGCTTACATGCTCGCCACCGTCGTTATTTCAGCGTCAACCGATCCCGAAGGTTTTGGCCGCGTACCGGTCGAGGCGCAGGCGATGGGCCGCCCGATCATCGCATCCGATCACGGCGGCGCGCAGGAAACGATTTTACGCGGCGAAACCGGCTGGCTGGTGAAACCCGGCGACCCTGCTGCGCTCGAGGCCGCGATCCACGAAGCGCTCGCGCTTAACCCGACCCAGCGCGCCATTCTCGCCACCCGCGCCATGTCGCACGTCGCCGCCAATTTCACGCGCGAGCAAATGGCCGATAGAACGCTGAATGTTTACGCTGAATTGCTGCAGGGAAAATTGCTGGCCGCACAGACGCCGCAGCAGCCCTTCCATAGCAGCGCCACGCGTCACCCCGCCTTCCGCACCGCAGCTGAATAAATGTCCGACGGCACAAAGATACTGATCATCAAGCTCGGCGCGCTTGGCGATTTCATCCAGGCGCTCGGTCCCATGGCCGCCATCCGCCGCCACCATCCCCACGCCAAAATCATTCTCATGACCACGAAGCCTTTCGAGAAATTCGCCGAAGATTGTGGTTACTTCGACGGCGTGCTGGTCGATGAACGTCCCGGCACCCTGAACATTCCCGCCTGGCTGCGCCTTCGCAAAGATCTCAATTCGGAAAACTTCACGCGCGTCTACGATCTCCAGAATAACGACCGCACCGGGTTCTATTTCAAACTCTTTTCAAAAAAACCGGAATGGGTCGGCATCGCCAAGGGCGTATCCCACCGCAACACTGACCCTGATCGCTCCATCGGCCACGCCTTCGACGGTCACGCGCAAACTCTCCGCCTCGCTGGCATCAACGATGTCAAAATCGACACGCTCGAATGGATGCAGGCCAAAATCGATTCTTTCCCGTTGCGCAAACCTTACGTACTTCTTGTTCCCGGCTCTGCGCCCGCGCGGCCGGAAAAACGCTGGCCCGCCGACCATTACGCGCGCCTCGCGCAGATCCTCGTCCAGCTCGGCTACCAGCCCGTCCTCATCGGCGGCTCTGCCGAAGCCGAAGCCGTTGAAAAAATCATGCGCGCTTGCCCTGAAGCCGTGAATCTTGTCGGCCAGACGTCTCTGCAGCAAATCGCGGTGCTCGCCCGCGACGCTGCCGCCGCCATCGGTAACGACACTGGCCCCATGCATCTCATCGCCGCGACAGGCTGCCCCTGCCTCGCGCTCTTTTCAAAAACCAGCAACCCGGTCAAACACGCACCGATGGGCGCGAATGTCACGGTCATTCTCGAATCTGATCTAAAAAATTTGTCGCCGGAAAAAGTTCTGGAATCATTCCGCCCGCGCCAGGAACCGCCGAAGAAATCGGCAGCGCTACATTAGTCGTGCTTCTTGTCGTGCACTTCTTCCGGGCTGTAAATATCGTAGAGGCACTTAAGAACATGCTCGATGGCCTTGTCGCTCAGCGAATAATAAATCGTCTGGGCGTGGCGGCGGTTATTCACCAGGCCGTCGCGGCGTAATCTCGCAAGATGCTGTGAAAGGGCCGACTGGCTGAGGCCGACGATTTTTTCCAGCTCACCGACATTCTTCTCGCCCCTGTACAGGGCGCAAACCACCATCAACCTTTTCTCGTTGGACAGCGCCTTGAGAAGATTGACCGCGACTTCTACGTTCCGTTCGACATCCTGGATATCCATATGTCTGCCCGACCTTAAAGCCCCGGCTTGTCTGACAATGATCTCCGGGCCCGGGGCGAGCTTAGGAAAACATTACTACCCAGAATAGCAGCGCCATAAATTACGATAGGGATGGTTTTGTCAATACTAAGCTGGAAATAACAATGGAGGCAATAAAATCCGGGTGAAATAAATTACCCCGATTGGCTCATTTCGCTTTTCGTCGGTAACGCGCGCTGAAGGCGGCTGGCCAGCGAATCAGGAATGGCCGAAAGACACCGTGCCGCAAAATAAACCGGCCAGGGAAAAGCGATCCGCCCCCGCCCTTTTGCGATTCTATTTGCGATAATAATTGCGGCGCGGTCCGCCTCCATCAGGAACGGCATGGGAAAATCGTTCACATCCGTAATCCGCGACTTTACGAACCCGGGGCAGATAACATGAATCTTCACACCCGTTCCGCCTAAAGCACCCCGCAACGCCTCGCCGTAAAGCCGCACCGCGCCCTTGCTCGCCGAATAGGCGGGCGCGCCCGGCCAGCCGCGAAACCCCGCCAGCGAACTCATCAGCGCGATATGCCCCGCCTGCCTCGTGATCATGCGCGGTAACAACGGCTCTATCGTGTTCAGCTTGCCGCCGAGATTGATGTCGAACAGCTGGCGCGTCTGCTCGGCTTTCTCACCTGACTTGCTCGAACCCATCCCTGCCGATATCCCCGCATTCGCGATTAGAAGATCCACCGGTAATGCATCGTCCGCCTGTTCTAACCAGTTCTTCATCTTCGCACGGTCGGTCACGCACAGGATTTTAGCCCGGGCATCCGCGCCGCGATCCCGGCACTTATTCGCAATATTCGCCAGCCGCTCTTCATTCCGCCCGTTCAGCGTCATGCGCACGCCTGGCGCGGCATAATGCAGCGCCAGCGCCTCGCCAATCCCGCTCGACGCGCCTGTAATGACGATATGTTTAAATTTGCTGTTTGAATTGCCCGGCATTTGTACTTTAATACACTCAGGAGAGATTGAATGACAGAAATTAAACGCCGCGGCCTGATGTATGTGATGTCCAGCCCCTCAGGCGCAGGCAAAACCACCATCACGCGCGCACTCCTCAAAAATAACGAGGACGTAACAATCTCTATTTCCTGCACTACGCGTCCGCGCCGCGCGGGTGAAGTGCACAAGCAGGATTACATTTTCCTCACCGTCGATGAATTCCGCGAAATGGTCGACAACCGCGAAATGCTCGAACACGCCAAGGTCTTCGACAATTACTACGGCACACCGAAAGCACCCGTCGAGGCCGCGCTCGAAAGCGGCAAGGATGTCCTCTTTGATATCGACTGGCAGGGCACACAGCAGCTTTGCGAATTCGCCCGCGAAGATGTCGTCAGCGTGTTCGTCCTGCCGCCCTCGCGCAAAGCATTGGAAGACCGCCTGCGCGACCGCGCCAAGGACACCAAGGAAACGGAAGAACAGATCCAGCACCGCATGTCCAAGGCCGCCGACGAAATGTCGCACTACATGGAATACGATTACGTCATCATCAACAAGGATGTGAACAAGGCGATTGCAAAGGCGCAATTAATCCTCGACGCCGAGCGCCTGAAACGCACCCGCGCGAAAGGGCTATCCGGTTTTGTCAGAGGACTTATCAGCGGCCTTTAGCCAGGTTTATAAAATCCTGCACGCTTAAATTTTCCGCACGTAAAGTCGGATCGATTCCCAGGCGCTCCAGCCCTTCCGCATAATCCTTCAAACTTGTTCTTATCATCTTGCGACGCTGGCCGAACGCCGCCGCTGTCACCTTCTCCACACTGCGGAAATCCGGCGCATCATCAGGTAATTTTTTCGGTACGAAATGCACAACGCTGCTCGAAACTTTAGGCGGCGGCGTAAAGGCCGACGGCGGCAGGTCGAAACAAATCCTGCATTCGCAAATCCATTGCGCGATCACCGCCAGCCGCCCAAATGTCTTGCTTCCCGGCGCGGCGACAATTCTCTCCGCAACTTCTTTCTGAAACATCAGTGTCATGGAATCATACGCGCCCGGCTTTTCCCGCATCTCCTTCAGCCAGTTGGTCAGCAGCACCGTCGCAATGTTATACGGCAGGTTCGCGACAATCGCTCTCGGCTCTTCTGCCAAACTCTGGTAATTCACCCGCAGCGCATCGCCCTGCACGATTTCTACGCGTTCTCCGGTCAAATTCTGCAGCGCCGCCACCGCGCGAAGGTCGAACTCCACCGCGATGATTTTCGTGGCATTCGAGCCGATCAGGCTCCGCGTCAGCCCACCCGGCCCCGGCCCGATTTCAAAAACGGTCTTGCCAGACAGATCGCCCGCCTGCCGCACGATCTTGTCGGTGATATTCATATCAAGAAGGAAATTCTGCCCCAGCGCTTTTTTCGCGCGCAGATCATGCGCCGCGATCACATCGCGCAGCGGCGGTAAAGTTTTCAGGAAATCATCAGGATTCGACACGGGTCTCGATAAAGGCCGTGGTCTTCAGCTCCATAAGCTGGCGCTCTTGCATGCGCTCAAGCCGTTGCAGGCCGAGCGTCTGGGTCACCTGTTCGCGCGACGGAATCGTCTCGTCGCTCACCGTGCGCAGATCGCGCAGGAATAAAATGTGATACCCATCGCTCGTGCGCACGGGATTGCTCACGCCGTTCTTCTGCATGCTCGGAAGCGCCGCATCCAGTTCCGGCTCCAACTGCCCTTCGCGTATCCAGCCAAGGTCGCCGCCCTGCTCGGCTCCCGCCGCACCGGAAAATTGCTGCGCTAGCTTGAAGAATTCCGCCTTACCGGAATTAATCTCCTGCACCAGCCGGTTCGCAAGCTGCTGCGCGTCGGCATCAGGACTGTTCTCGTTTACGGGCAGGAAAATTTCCGCGACCCTGTATTCTGATTTTCCCTTGGCGTTCTGCACGCGGGAGAGAAAATCATCGATGTCGCTGTCCGTCACTTCTATCTGCGGCCGCATGACTTTCTGGATGACCTTCGACCACCCTATCTGCGCCTTGATCTGGCGCTCCAGCGTCGCCGGGCTGATCCCGTCATGCTGCATCGCGCCGCGGAATTGGTCGATAGTCAGGTTGTTCTGCTGCGCCAGCATCGCAAAGCCCTGGTTGATTTCGTCCTGCGAAACCGAGAGCTCAAGGCGGTTCGCCTCCTGCATTTTCAACTGCTCCTCGATCAAATCGTTCAGAACCTGCCGCAGAAGTTTTTGCTGGATTTCCTTCGTCGCGGGCAGACGTGTCGACGCGATGATCATCCGCAGGCGGTCGTTAAGGTCCGTTATACTGATCGCATCCTGGTTGACGACGGCGGCAATGCCTTCGGTGCTCGCGCGCGCCGGTGCCATCGGCAGCATCAGCGCAAGAGTGAGGACAAGGAGGATAATCCGCATGGTGGTTGCTCTTTGTGTTGTTGAGACCGCTATATAATACTGTTTTTCACGCTCTTGCAAACTTTACGCGGCGTGCTTGTTCGCGAACTTTCCGCCCGGACGGTAGCTCTCTAAATAGGTCGGCAAAATAGCTTCCGGCGCGGTCGGCGTAATGCCCAGATCTTCCAGTTTCAGCGCATCATTCGCGATCACGTAATCGGTTTTCAGCGATTCCACCTGGTCCGGTGTTAGCAGCGGCGAAGGCAGCATCGCCATGAAACAGGCCTGAACTTTAGCTACGCCCCACGGCAGATTGATCAATGGCCTTGTGCGTCCCGTATAATGAAACAGCATTTCGTAGATTTCACGGAACGTTAGAGTCTCCGGTCCGGCCAGCTCGAAAATCCTGCCCGCCGCCGCTGGATTTTGCGCGGCAACAATCACCGCATCCGCAACATCGCCGACATAAACCGGCTGGAATTTCGTCTGCCCGCCGCCGATCAACGGCAATACAGGCATGATGCGCGCGAGCTTCGCGAATTTATTGAAGAAATTATCGTCCGCACCGAAAATCACGCTCGGGCGCATAATCGTCGCCGCCGGAAACGCGGCTATAATCGCGCGCTCGCCTTCCAGCTTGGTTTTCGCATATTGCGAATTATCCTGCTCGATATTCGGAATCGAAATATGGATGAAGCGCTTCACATCTTCATAGGCGCACGCCTGCGCGATCGTGCCCGGCAATTCTGCCTGCACGCGTTTGAAATCGCCCTTGCGGCGCTCGTACAAAATCCCGATACAGTTGACGACAATCTCCGCCCCGCGCACGGCCTGGGCGATACTCGCCGGATTTTTATAGTCACAGGCAAACGGCACGATCTGCCCGACGAACCCGGCCGTGCGCAGGAAAAACGCGCTCTCCGGCACCCGGCTCGCCACCTTGACCGTGTAGCCCTTGCGCGCCAGGCCGCGCACAACCTGCCGTCCGACAAAGCCCGTACCGCCAAAAACCGTCGCTATTTTCGCTGGTGCGCTCATGATCCATAAGCCTTTCTATTGCATAAAGAATATGTACTTTTAACGCTTCGAAGTCCAGCCACCCTGCGCCATTTTCTTTACATAATGTAATTTATTCGCTATTGTTCCACGCCATGAGCAGCAACAAAAAATCTTCGGAAATAATCATTACCAAAAAAGCGGATGCATTTTGCCGCGCTGTTGAAAAACCCGGCGCGCCGGTAGTTATTTTTAACCGTCCGGAAAAGTACCATGGCCTTTCGAAAGAAAAGATAGGGGAATCTTTTAGATCATGGGCATGGACCCAGCGAAGATACGCCCATCCGGGATTGGTTCATACCACTTCAGACGCCATAAGCATACATAGCGCAGAGCTCCCCGACACAGCGCGCAACTACCTTCTTGAGTTAAAAGGCATATTCGAACGTCTTACGGGTCTCGGTTTTCTCAATTCTAGTATTTATGTGTTGCAGAGTTCTGAAGGCATGATGGGACGGGCCGGGAAGAAACGCGTATCACCTGTGTTAATGGCACATTGGACCGCTGCAGGTAATGGAGCCATGACCTCTGAACAAAAAGAAATCCTCCCGATGGGCAGTCTTGGCTTCTTCCCGGCAAACGCAGAGATTCCTCTGCATGGATATAATAACGACAGCCATTCATCTGTCTCGGTTATTATCGTGCCGCTTCTTGTGCCTCCAAAATTGTAACTTGGCATCACGCCTTCTCGACAAATGAATCCATCACGCGCTTGATATCGCTGTGGTCGAAACGGACATCCAGCTTATGGCCCTCGACATTCACAACCTCGCCATATCCGAACTTGTCGTGAAACACACGGTCGCCCCGCCCGAACTCTGATTTCTTCTCGGCGATGCGCCGCGATTCCACTTGTCTGCCACCGCTGTAACCGCTCGAATCCCAATGCTGCGAACGCCCAGGCTGGTACAGCCCTGCATCCGAACTCACCTCGGTGTGTTCGCCCGGCAATTCATCGACAAAACGCGACGGAATCGAACTCATAAAATTCCCGTATAATCTTCTATTCGCGGCGAATGAAACATAGGCGCGTTTCCGTGCGCGCGTTAATCCCACATAAGCCAGCCTGCGCTCTTCCTCTAACCCTTTGATACCATGCTCATCCATCGTGCGCTGCGACGGGAACAAACCGTCTTCCCACCCCGGTAGAAACACCGCGTCGAACTCCAGCCCCTTCGCGCTGTGCAGCGTCATCAGCGAAACGAATTCGCCCGTCATATTGTTCTGGTTCTCAAGGACCAGCGAAACATGCTCCAGGAATTCCGCCATGCTTTCATATTCCTGCATGCCGGAAATCAGCTCCTTCAGGTTTTCAACACGCCCCGGCGCCTCGATCGACTTATCCGTCTTCCACATCTGCATGTAACCGGACTCGTCCAGCACTAGCGATGCCAGCTCCGCGTGATGCATTGAATCAATCAACGATCTCCATCGTCCGAAATCATCCATCAGCTTCATCAGCGTCGCCTTGACCTTAGGCTTCAACTCATCCGTCTGCGTCAGATCCATGATCGCCGCAGTGAGCGAAATATTTTTGCTCCGTGCAAATGCATACAACGTTTGAATCGTCGTATCGCCCAACCCCCGCTTCGGCGTATTGATAATCCGCTCTAAGGCTAAATCATCCTGCGGCTGCGCGATCACGCGCAAATACGCCAGCGCATCGCGGATTTCCATGCGCTCATAAAACCGCAAACCGCCGATAACTTTGTAAGACAGCCCAAGCTGGATAAACCGCTCCTCGAATTCCCGCGTCTGCGAACCCGTCCGCACCAGCACCGCAATTTCATTCAACGAATATTTTTTCCGCTGCAATTGCTCGATCTCTTCCGAAACCCAGCGCGCTTCCGCCGCACCATCCCACAGCCCGCGCACGAGAATTTTATCGCCCTCGCCCGCCTCCGACCACAGCTCTTTCCCGAGCCGTCCGTCATTATGCGAGATCACCTTGCCCGCCGCTTTCAGGATCGTGTTTGTCGAACGGTAATTTTGTTCTAACCGTATAATCTTCGCGCCCGGAAAATCTTTTTCAAATCGTAAAATATTCCCGACTTCCGCGCCGCGCCACCCATAGATCGACTGGTCGTCGTCGCCCACGCAGCAGATATTGTTCGATCCCTGCGCCAGTAATCGCAGCCACATATACTGCGCCACGTTCGTATCCTGGTATTCATCAACGAGAATATATTTAAACCGACGATGATAATCGTTCAGCACTTCTACGTTTTTCGGATCGCGCAAAATCGTAATCATGTGCAGCAATAAATCCCCGAAATCGCACGCATTAATCGCACGCAGCCGCTCCTGGTACGCGCGGTAAAGCGAGGGCAGCAACCCGCCCGCAACATCGCCCACATCATCCGCGGAAATCCCCGATGGTCCGAGGCCCCGATCCTTCCAGCGATCGATGTAATCGATCATCGCCTTCGGCACCCATTTTTTGGAATCGATATTCAGCCCTTCCATGATCTGCTTCAGCAGGCGCAGCTGGTCGTCCGGATCAAGAATCGTAAAATTGCTCTGCAACCCCACAAGATCCGCATGCCGCCTGAGCATCCTTGCTGCAATCGAATGGAACGTCCCGAGCCACCAGCCCTCCACCGGTTGCCCGTTAAGCAAACCGGAAACACGGGTCTTCATCTCCTGCGCGGCCTTGTTCGTAAATGTCACGGCGAGCATCTGCGACGGAAACGCCCGCCCCGTATTCAGGATATGCGCGAGCCGCGTGGTCAAAACCCGCGTCTTCCCCGTACCCGCGCCCGCCAGCACCAGCACCGGCCCGTCAATCGTCTCCACCGCTTCCTTCTGCTGCGGATTCAGATTTTCAAGATAGGGCGGGATCATGATGGGAGCGACTCGCGGCGAATTTTGCATGTCATATAAATAAGGATTTTTTGCCATTACAGCAAGACACACATTCACGCTAGGACGAGATGAATAACGAAGATTTTCGGGAACCGCCCATCGCGAAGCGCATAGCGCGTGCGAATTGAATAAGCGTACATTTTGGTACGTGAGCAGCGGAAGCGCAGAAAAGCGAGTTAGGCGTCCGTCCTGGTAGTGAATGTCAGGCTGTTGCTTTCTTTTGGCCGGGCGCAGGCGCAGACGCGATTTGATTTCGGCCATTATGTTTCGCGGTGTAAAGCGCGGCGTCCGCCCGCTCGATCAGATCCTCGACCGCCTCACCGTCCACATATTGCGCTATGCCGCCCGAAAGCGTGATGCGGCCTAGCTTGTCGCCCGTGTTGCGGTTGATGACTTCCTTGCCGGCCACGGCTTTACGAAGCGACTCCGCCACCTTGATCGCTGCCTGCAGATTGGTCTCGGGCAGAATAATCGCGAATTCCTCGCCACCGAAACGCGCCGCCATATCGCGGCCCTTGACGCCGTCAACCAGCGTGCGCGCCACCAGTCTCAAAACCTGATCGCCCACCTGGTGGCCGTAGGAATCGTTAAAGCTCTTGAAATGGTCGATATCCATCATCATAAGCGAAAAGGTTTGGCCTTCTTTACCCGCTTCGCGCGCGATGCGGCGGATTTCGGCGTCAAACGCCTTACGGTTCGAAAGATTCGTCAATCCATCGGTCAGCGCTTCCTTGCGCACGAGGTCTAAATCGCGCTGCAATTCCCTCATCGCCTTGGATGAACGACCCAGCTCTTCCTCCAGCGTCAGGTTATGCCGCATCATGTCCTGCGTGCCTTCCATGACGTCGGAAATAATGCCTTCGATATCTTCGCGCGTCAGGTTTGATTTCTTGCTGATAGCGCCGGTCATATCGGTCAGGCGCGTATTATATTTACTCGTCGCCTCTTTAACGTTGCTGACCATGCCGCTGACGGTCTTGATCGTCGTCTGGATTTTATCGCCCGCCTGGCGTACGCGCTCATTCTCGCTGGAATCGCTTAAGAATCTCTGGTGAATTTCCTGGCAGCGCTCATCCGTCAGCGCCTGCCCCGTCGCCACCAGCACATCGATCGCCCGCGTGATTTCCGGATTTTCCTCCGAATAATAAACATACCAGAGCTGGTAATTCTCCGGCGTCGGCAGCAGCTTTTCTTTCTCGATCCGCGTCAGGGCGGCTTTAGAAAGCTTCTGGGCTTTTTCTGGATTATTGGTTTGCACGAAAGATCCGTTTTGACTTGGGCGGCTTAGGAAGCCGTTCTACTCATTATACATGAACTTAAACCACGAGATAAAACAGTATTTTAAAGCCCTTTACAACCGCTTTAAATGGGCTTCCAGCACGGCCGCATCGGCCAGAACCGTATATAAATCGGCATCCGAGGCCCGGAGGAATTTTTCACCCTCCGCATGGCCGGCAAACTCTATGAGCGAATCCCAATACCCGAAATCATTTACCAGCATAATTGGCTTGTCATGCAGGCCCAGCTGCTTCCAGGTCAGGACCTCAAAAAATTCCGCCAGCGTCCCCAGACCCCCCGGCAAAACGACAAACGCGTCCGAGCGCTCCGCCATCCCGACCTGCCGCTCATGCATCGTCTCGGTCAGGTGCAGCTCGGTTAACCCCTTATGCGCCACTTCTTTGTCTCTCAAAAATTTCGGAATGACGCCGATGACTTTTCCGCCCGCCTCCAGCGCCGCATCCGCCGCCGCGCCCATCAACCCGATATTGCCGCCGCCATAAACGACGCCATATCCGTTCTGCGCCAGCATCACGCCGACGTCACGCGCGGCCCGCAAATATTTCCCGTCCACAATCGTGGACGACCCGCAGAACACGCAGATATTTTTTATGAATGTCATGGAAAAACTATAAAGGGAAAATTAGACGCTGGCCATCGGTGTATTGTCGGGGCGCATCATATGTTTCGGCGGTTCGTTACGAAGGAGTATTTCGGCCACTTCTTTGGCACCAGCGCCGAGTCCGGTTACATCTTTTTGATCGAAATTCTTGCCGAATTTCATCCCGCTGATAGAAGCGACGTCCATACGTATATTGAAATCATCTATCGACAATTCTTTTTTCATCGCGAGCTGTATATCGCCGGTCTGCTTGATAACCTGTGCGGTTTCCTGACCCACCATTGTTGCAACGCGGCCTTCATCGCCGCTTTTAAAGGCTTCTTCAAGCTTTGCGAAGTCAAACTTGCCCTCGCCCTTGAGATACTGTTCTTTGTAAACCGCTACGTTCTCTTCGCGGACCTCGATATTTTTTTCGACATTTTCCGCCGCTTTCATGAACGGGTCGTTCTCGACATTGCGTGTCATGAAATTCATCACTTGCTGCGATGTCTTGAATTTCGTCCAGTCGATTTCCGGCGCAGGTGCCTTGCCGGCCCTGTGCGCTTCTTTCTGCGCGATGGTTGCGTCATGCAGGCTGTTAAGCGTTTTATCGATCGCAGCGGCAACGCGGTCATTGTTCGGGCCCTGCTTCATCAGGTCACTCAGCGCGGAATAAAGATCGCTCACGCCCGGATCCATCGCCTTCATCGTGTCGGCAGCAGTGGATCCACCGCCCACCGGTGCGATCATCTGCTCGAGCGCGTTGCCGACTTCGCGGTCCTGCTGTTTCAGGGCGTCGATGAACGTCGATTTAATTTTCTGATCGGCCTCCATATAATTCGTAACAGCTGCCGTGTGCTGGTCGCGCAGCGGCTGTGCATCCGGCGGCGGCGTATCGACTTTTCTATTCACATCAAGTTTGGCAACAGGTCCCAGGTTGGGAAGCTTGCAATCGACCTTCATCACATCGGTCGGGTAAATGTCTTTTTCGGCTTCGGGGTCCGGGCCGCTATCGAATGGATTACTTTTTTGCTGGAACATGGCGGTCAAGCTTTGGGGCTTGCCAAGGTCGACGACTGCCGCGCGACCTTTGGCCATATCTGTATTGCGGTTATATGAACCTGCAATCGCCATTTAAACACACCCTTTTATTGCCATAAGGGATTGTAGACTTGGGCTTATTAATTTTTTATTACCCTGTCCCTTATTTCTTACGTCCATCATACGCTTAAATCCTGAAAAATGCCAAAAAACGGCGCCTTTTATGCCGTACGCCTCTCTAAGCCATTGATATGGCTTGATCGTACGAATATATTATGTAAATACTATATTAATTGGACGCGGCGGTAACTTAAGGCTTCCGCCATGTGACTCCGGCTGATTTCCGGCCTCACCTCCCCCGATTGGGCAGTCTCCAGGTCCGCAACCGTCCGGGCCGTCCGCAGCACCCGGTAATAGGCCCGGGCCGAGAATTTCCGGTTTTCCATCGCGAGGGTAAGCAAATCCTTTGCCCCGCTGTCCGGGACGGCGATTTCTTCCAAAATCTTTCCGTCCGCATTAGCGTTTAGCATATTAATTCCGGATTCTGCAAACTTTGCAAAACGATCCGACTGAATTCTCCGCGCCGTCGCCACACGCGCCGCGACGCTTGCGGAGTTTTCTCCCCCGCTTGTCACATTCAAGTCTGAAACTTTCACGGCGGGAACATCCGTCTGCAGATCGATACGGTCCATCAGCGGTCCGGAAATTTTCGACTGGTAATCCGCACCGCATCGCGGTGCCTTCGAACAGGCAAGCTCGTCATCGCCCATATGACCGCAGCGGCACGGATTCATCGCCGCGATCAACTGGAACCGCGCCGGGTAACGCGCATGATGATTGACCCGCGCAATCAATGTCTCGCCGGTCTCCAATGGTTGCCGCAACGATTCCAAAGTCGCACGCGCGAATTCCGGCAGCTCGTCCAGAAACAAAACACCCCGGTGCGCCAGAGAAATTTCCCCCGGCTTCACGCGGTGCCCACCACCGATCAGCGCAGGCAGCGACGCTGAATGATGCGGATCACGAAATGGACGGTGCTTCAGCAATCCGCCATCCGGCAACGTCCCGGCCAGCGAATGAATCATCGAAACTTCTAACGCCTCGCGCGGGGCAAGCGGCGGTAGAATTCCCGGCAGGCACGACGCCAGCATCGACTTCCCCGATCCCGGCGGCCCGATCATCAATAAATTATGCCCGCCAGCAGCCGCGATTTCCAACGCACGCTTTGCCGTCTCCTGCCCTTTGACCTCGGAAATATCGGGTCCGCCGCGCAATTGCTCGTTCCCGAGTTTCGCGGCTGGCGGCGACATGACTTGCGTACCCTTGATGTGATTGATGAGCTGCAGCAAATCGCGCGGCGCGAGAATATCAAGCCCGCCCGCCCACGCCGCTTCGCCCCCACAATCCTCAGGGCAGATTAATCGGTTATCATTCGAACTCGCATGCATCGCAGCGGGCAGGATTCCCGTCACCGGCCTGATCGACGCATCCAGCGACAATTCACCAAGCACTAAAAAATTCTCTAGACTGTCTTTCGGAATCACATCCATCGCCGCCAGCAACCCCAGCGCAATCGGCAAATCAAAATGACTTCCCTCTTTGCTCAAATCCGCAGGCGCCAAATTCACCGTGAGATGTTTCGGAGGCAACGACAGCCCCAGCGCATGCAGCGCCCCGCGCACGCGCTCCTTGCTTTCGGCCACAGCCTTATCGGGCAATCCCACAATCGTGAAGGCTGGCAACCCGGACGAAATCTGCACCTGCACGTCAATCGACCGCACATCGATGCCCTGGAATGAAACTGTGTTAACCCGCGCGACCATATTTCCTCTTCGCTCAAAAATTCACGCAGAAACGCAGGCCAGCAACTTAGGATGGAAAAGCTTTATCGCATACCATAGCACTTCGGACAACTAACAATGGCTGACATATGGAAAAATTGCGGTGCGCTGCCGAAGTCTTTAGTTTAAGGCATGAATTTAGAGAACAACTCAAAATCAAGGTCTCTTAAAAAATTGGCTTTGTTTGGCCTAATTTTTTTCGGAGGCATATCTTTTATTTGGGTATACGTTGTCCCCGCATTGAGCCGCGCCTCCCTCAATTGCAGCACATCACCCACGGATTTTGAATTTTTACGCAATAACGCCGAGACAGATAATGGCCGAGCTCAATTCGAACTCGCCTGGGCCTACATTCATGGCCGTGATGGTACGCCAATAAATTATGAAGAAGCGTTGAAATGGCTACGCAAATCAGCAGAAAATGGAAGTGAACATGCACAAATGCTCTTGGGCAGAATCTATATTAAAAATTCAGACCGTGTTGGTCCTTACGGACGCGACCATGAAATGAAAATCGCGAAAGAAGTTGGCTTTGAACAAAATTATTCAGAATCCGCAAAATGGTTCACGAAAGCTGCAACCCAAGGAAATATGGATGCACAATATTTTCTCAGCTTGCAATATCGCGACGGCCTGGGAGTAGAGCAGGACTATGAGAAGGCTTACTTCTGGATGGGTTTTGTTTGCGCACCCTTAAAAAAATATCCGCCCAATCCAGAACATTCATGGGATGAATCACGGATGAAGTTTTTGGATGACTGCAATTCTTTAGCGTCAAAGCTTGACGAGGGAAGAAAGCAAGAACTCGACAGAGAAATTGAGAGTTGGAAAAAACCATTACCAGCGCAAAGCGATCTAAATAAAGATATCAATGTTGCGGGTATCATTTGCGGAACTTCAAAATCACAACAAAAAGTCGTCGACACATGTGGGCATCTCGTCGGCATTACAAATCCCGCTGTTATGGACGGCGGTTATTTTTTTGCAAATACTCTCACGAAAAAAATAGTTGGGAGCTGCAGTATATGGACAGGAGAATGCCAACCCCCGCTTGATTGGGTCTGCCCCTTTCCAACAAGCAATTACAATGGCTAATTCTGCTCTGGCCTTTTATATTTATGTAAAAATATCCCCTTATCCCCCGCAATAAAACCAGCAATAACACCGCCTTTTCCATGAATCTCGATTTCGTTAACGAAGGATTCATCTTTACCCCTTAAGACGGGAAGTATGAGACGTAAGGAAATAAAAAAATCAGGTGTGAAAATGCTGAACAAAAAAGAACTGGCAACGATCGCAAACAGACTACAGGTCCCGTTGATTATTTCGGACATTCTGGCCGGAGAGGGTGAACTAACCGACGACGTGCATTACGGGCTGCACAGCGTCATCAGCGATCTGCAGCCGGACTCGGCATTAATTTGCATCGCGCTTGGCGGACTTAAAATCGCCAACGCATACCACGTTGCGTCTCCTGGCCTCGCGGTTTTGAAAATCCAGTGCGAAAGCGTCATCGATGATTACGCCGGGCTCTGGCTTCAGAACGCCGAAAACGAAGACGTCGCCGAGCATGACGCGCTCGATGCGTTGTCAAACGTTTCGGAAGACCTCGAAGGCCTCTCTGACCTGCTCGCTCTCGCTATCGATTCCCTGCAATCGAAAAATCCGGACGCTTCGGCGCTCGCGAAAATTCTTTCGATCCAGGCGAAAGCGCACGCCGTCATCGCCGATGAATTGTTCGGCGCACTTTACGCCGAAGTCACCGGTGAAATCGACGATGAGAAAATCGTGTCCGTCATAGCGGGAAAAATGAACGATAACGTCATCCCGTTCCCGGCGAAACGCCAGGCTTGACGATCAATCACGCCGCCGCGAGCATAGGCCCGAGCTTTTGCCCGCCCACTATATGCACGTGGAAATGCGGTACTTCCTGCCCGCCATTTAATCCGGTATTCGCGATCACGCGGAAACCCGTGTCCAGCCCCTGCTCAGCCGCGATTCTAGAAACCGCAGCGTAAAATCCTTTAATTTCCTCCGCGCTGGCCTTCGCGCCAAAATCCGCGATCGATTCATATTTGCCCTTGGGAATGACTAAAATATGAACCGGCGCCTTGGGCGCGATGTCGTGGAAGGCCAACGCGAAATCATCCTCGTAAACCTTTTTACAGGGAATATCCCCCCGCAGGATTTTCGCGAATATATTATTGTCGTCGTAACCCATGGCTGCCTCCTCTGGCTCTTGACATGGCAAACATATACTATATTTCTACGCTATATGTATATCCGCATGCTCAAAAGCAAGATTCACCGCGCCACGGTGACCCAGTCCGACCTCCATTACGAGGGCTCGATCACCATCGACCGCGCTATCATGGACAAAGCCGACATCCTCCCCTATGAGCAGGTCGACGTCCTCAACATCAACAACGGCCACCGTTTCACCACCTACGTTATCGAGGGCAAAAAGAATTCCGGTATCATCGGCATCAACGGTGCCGCCGCCCGCCTCGCGCAGAAGGGCGACCTCATCATCATTTGCGCCTACGCCCACGTGGACAAAAAAGACGGCAAAAAGCACAAACCCGTCAAAATCCTGATGGACTCTAAAAACAAAGCCAAAAAGAAGAAGTAACTAAACCAGCGTCCTTCACGCAGCGCACTACTTGACTCCCTGAATGTTATAATATAACACCGTTACTTTATAACACTAAAGCAGCGGACGAAACATGGCGGAAAAATCGATTCTCGGGGATATATTTTTTCACGCGGCGGTGCTGATCCCGCTGGAATTCGGCATCCTGCACGCAACGCCGCTCGGTCCCGCGATCACATCAATGTTTCAGACATTATTTACAGCGGCTGGCTTCGCGTTCGCGCCGCATGACCACGCCGCAGAACTGGCGCTGGGATGAATTATTTTTTACGGGATTCTTTTTCGGCGTGGCCGCTCTGGCCGAAGCGCTTCTCTAAAACGGCCAGAACCTCATCTGGCGAAACGCCCTGGTCCGCCCACAAAACCGAAAGATGAAATAATAAATCTGCGGATTCCTCTTTTAAGCGATCCCTGTCACCCTTGATCGCCTCGGCGATTGTCTCTTCTGCTTCCTCGATTACCTTGTCCGAAATATGCTGCGTGCCCTTGTGATACAGGCTCGCGACATAGGAATCCTTCGGGTCGGCGCCCTTGCGCTGCTTCAGGATAATGTACAGATCTTTAAGAATTTCACTCATAGTCTCACCGCGATCCCGGCCTTCTCCATCGCCTGCTTGGCCTGTTTCACTGTATATTCCCCGAAGTGAAAAATCGAGGCCGCCAGCACCGCCGACGCATGTCCCTCTTTAACGCCTTCAATCAGATGATCCAGATTCCCGACCCCGCCCGAAGCAATCACCGGCACCTTCACCGCGTCCGAAACCGCGCGCGTCAGCGGGATATTGAATCCTTTTTTCGTGCCGTCGCGATCCATTGAGGTCAGCAATATTTCCCCTGCGCCATATTCTGCCATGCGTTGCGCCCATTTCACGGCATCCAGTCCTGTACCCTGCCGCCCGCCATGTGTAAAAACTTCCCAGCCGCCTTTGCCGTCGTCCTTGGCATCAATTGCCACGACGATGCACTGGCTGCCGCATTTATTCGCCGCCTCGCGCACGAATTCCGGATGCTTCACCGCCGCCGAATTTATGGACACTTTATCCGCGCCTGCCTCTAGCAGTTTTCGAATATCTTCCAGCGCCCGCACGCCGCCGCCAACGGTGAGTGGCATGAACACCTGCTCCGCCGTCCGGCTCACCACGTCATAAATCGTGTCGCGGTTTTCATGCGTCGCGGTGATGTCGAGGAATGTGAGTTCATCCGCGCCCTGCGCGTCGTAAATCTTCGCCTGCTCGACCGGATCCCCGGCATCGCGAAGCCCCACAAAATTCACGCCCTTGACCACGCGGCCATTATTAACGTCCAGACAGGGAATAATGCGCGTCTTTAACATGCAGCCGCCAGCGCCTCTTTCGGGTCGACGCTTTTATTATAAAACGCCTTGCCGACGATCACGCCCGGCAGCGCCGCATTTTTTACTGCGCGTATATCCGCAAGACTCCCGACGCCGCCCGATGCAATCACAGGAATCGACGTCCCGCGCGCTAGCGCAACCGTCTCGTCGATATTGATGCCGCTGCCCGTGCCATCGCGTGAAATATCGGTGTAGATAATCGCCGCCACGCCCGCATCTTCGAAATGTTTCGCCAGCTCCGCCGCCGTAATCTTCGCATCCCGAACCCATCCCTCGACGGAAACGCGGCCCTCGCGCGCATCGATCCCGACCGCGATCTGGTCCGGAAATTCGCGGCACGCACGGCGCACCAGGTCAGGATCCCTCACCGCCGCCGTTCCCAAAATCACGCGGCTCACGCCTTCCTGCAACCAGTGCTCAATCTGCGCGTGACTGCGGATGCCGCCGCCCAGTTGTACCGGCAGATCCACCGCTTTTATAATGTTGCGTACGGCTTTGGAATTCGCTGGCGCGCCCTTGATCGCGCCGTCCAGGTCGACGACGTGCAGCCACGAAAATCCCGTCCGCGCCCATTCATGCGCCTGCGCCGCCGGGTCGTCGTTATAGAGGGTAGCCTGCGACATGTCGCCTTGGGTCAGGCGTACGCATTTGCCGCCTTTCAAATCTATGGCCGGATAAATGATCATGGCCGTAGGATATAAAGAAGCCCCCTGCAGGGCGCAAGCCCGGCACTCTAACCCCCGGATTAATTGGGCTTTTAGGCAAGGGCCTTTTCTTTCTGCTATACTGTCCTATATAGTGTTTCAGCGGCGGACCGGGGGTCCGTAAGCGATTTTTTAATATTGGAAAGGAAGTGATTGTCATGACAAACACGATCAAAAAAGACGACAAAACCCAAATTGACAAAGACAAGGACGGCAAGATGTCCGGTGATAACGGCGGTTGCTGCGGTGGCGGTTGCCACTAATCTAAGCTGATTTTTAAAAAGCCCCGCGATGTGCGGGGCTTTTTTATTTGGGGCCTCTCCACGTCATTGCGAGGAGGCTTTTGCCGACGAAGCAATCCATTTTTTATTCAAACGGAGATATGGATTATCACTTCAATCGCTTCGTGAAGTAGAAACCCTTCAAGACTTTTCCGCCGACCTGCGCGTAATAGGGATGTGTGCCCACACGTTCATAACCCAGCCCTTCATAAAGCCCGATCGCCTGCTCCATCGTTTCGCGCACATCAAGGTTGATCACGGAAAGCCCTTCCTCGAGCGCGGTCTCTTCCGCTTTCGCCACCAGCATTTTCGACAATCCGTGTCCGCGCGCCCATGGTGCAATAAAGTGTGTTGTCAGTTGCGCGGCAAATTTCTGCGCCTCGTTGTTCGATGGCGGCTTCACCAACTGGCACGATCCGCAGATCATGCCGTCCAGCCGCGCCACGAATAAAATCCGCGACGGCATCGCGGTCACGCCCTGCCAGTATCTCTCTAGAACATCGCGCGGCGGTTTTGTTACCCATCCGAACCCGCCGCCAGCCTCGATACCTGCGAAAGTCGAGTCGCATAAATCATTCAGCTCGGCCGGCGTGAACTCCTCGATCCTCTCGACGGTCGGCGACGGCACCAGTGCTTTTGTCTTGGTTTTGTCTGTCATATTTTATGCTCCCTCACGCGCCGGAAAAATTTAAGGCTTCCACTGCAGAAAATCCGAAATCAGTTTCAAGCCGTCCTGCTGGCTTTTCTCAGGGTGAAATTGTACGCCCACCATATTGTCCTTGCCCACCACGGCGCTCATTAATCCGCCGTAATCTGTCATCCCCAGAATGTGATGGTCATATTCACATTGGAACATGAAAGAATGAACAAAATAGTAATGCGTCCCGTTTTTTGCGCTGCGCAGCACAAAATGGCGGTTATCCTGTGCCGACGGCGATGGAATGACCAGCTCGTTCCAGCCCATATGCGGTATTTTCAGATCTTCATTCGCGGGCCCCCAATTTTTTAGAATCGGCACCACTTCGCCGGGAATCCAGTCAAACCCCGCGTGAATTCCATGTTCCAGCCCGCGCGTCGCCATGAGTTGCATTCCAACGCAAATGCCGAGGAATGGCTTCCCCTTTTTTATGACATTCTCCTGCAGCGCCTCGCGCATGCCCTTGATATCCGTTAGCCCTTTCAGGCAATCACCGAACGCACCCTGTCCCGGCAGCACGATACGCGTCGCTTTTTTAAGGTCTTCAGGCCGCGCTGAAACCTTGACGTCCAGCTCCAGCGCCTCGTCGTCGCGCACCCGCTCGAACGCTTTTGCTGCAGAGCGCAAATTGCCTGAACCATAATCAATAATTACGACGGATTCTTTTGCCATGATCTGTAGTTTTAGTGTATGTCCTTCCCTATATAAAGACTATATAAAAACGCCCAGGGAGAACTATGACGATTTCCTATTACAGATGGAAAGACACTGACGCACGTACGCGTTGGAAACTCATGCGCCGCGGCCAGGCCGATATTGATTCCGTCATCACCAAAATCCGCCCCATCGTCGAGGACGTCCGCAAGGGCGGCGATGACGCGTTGCGTAAATACGCAAAAAAATTCGGCTGCCCTGAATTGAAAACCATCAAGGTCACCGAGGAAGAATTCGAGAGCGCCGCGAAGCAACTGGACAACTCGATGAAAAAAGCCATTTTCCGCTGTGTCGGCAACGTTCGCAAATTCCATGAAGAACAGATGCGCCGCGTCGAGAAATACTGGATGGTCGACATCGAGCCCGGCGTACGCGCCGGCGAACAGGTCACCCCGATCGATTCCGTCGGGCTGTATGTGCCGCGCGGCAAGGGCTTTTTTCCCTCGACCGTTTACATGCTCTCGCTGCCTGCCGTTATCGCGGGCGTGCCGGGCATTCATATAGCCACACCGCCCAATGCCGACGGCACGTCCGGCATCGCTACGCTCTTCACCGCGAAACTCTGCGGCGTAAACAATGTTTACAAAGTCGGCGGCGCGCAGGCCATCGCCGCACTCGCTTACGGCACACAATCCGTCCCGCGCGTACGCAAAACACTCGGCCCCGGCAGCCCGTTCGTGCAGGCCGCCAAACAAATGCTGTTCGGCATTCTGGATCCCGGCATGCCTGCCTGCTCCAGCGAGTCCGTCATCCTCGCCGATGATACGGCCGACCCGCACAACACCTGCCTCGACATGCTCAACGAAGCCGAACATGGCGAGGACAGCGCCGTCCTTCTCATCACGCACAGCGACTCGCTCGCGCGTTACGTTCAGGATGCCCTGCCGCGCTACATCGCCGACCTGCCCGAGCCACACCGCACCATCTGCGCCAAAGTCATGAAAGGCTTCGGCGGCATCATCCTCACCGAAAGCATCGAGGATTCCGTGGCGCTGTCGAACGAATACGCGCCCGAACACCTCCACCTGAAAGTCAAAAACGCGCACGATCTCGTGCCGCTCCTGAAAAACGCGGGCGAAATCCTGATCGGCGAACACACGCCCTCGTCGCTGGCCAATTACGGCATCGGCGTCAACCACGTTCTGCCCACCGGCGGCTTCGCGCATTCTTATTCGGCAACGACCGTCTGGGATTTCCTCAAGCGCACATCGCTCTCCGAAGTCACAAAAGACGGATTGCTCGCGCTCAAGGAAGCCGTCACCACCATGACGGATTTCGAAGGCTTCCCCGCCCACGGCGATGTTTTAAGAAAACGAAAGCTTTAATTAACACGGAGTGCGCGGAGCGCACAGAGTAATATATTTTCTCCGTGGACTCCGTGATCTCCGTGTTTGATTTTTTTAAAGGGTGCCCTTCGTCGACGGAATAACGTCGGCAGCGCGCTCATCAATCGACACCGCCATGCGCAGCGCCTTCGCAAACGCCTTGAACGTCGCCTCGATGACATGGTGATTATTAGTGCCGTACAGATTTTCACAATGCAGCGTGATGCCGCCGGTCTGCGCGATTGAGTGGAAAAATTCCTTGAACAATTCCACTTCCATTTCGCCGATATGCTCGCGCGTGAAATTCAGGCGCCACACGCAATAAGGCCTGCCCGATAAATCCAGCGCAACACGGCTCAGCGTTTCATCCATCGGCGCGTACGCATGACCGTAACGTACAATCCCGCGTTTCTCGCCCAGCGCCTGCGCCAGCGCCTGACCCAAAGTCAAACCGACATCCTCAACCGTATGATGCCCGTCAATATGCAGGTCGCCTTTTGCTTCCACACTCACATCGATCAGCGAATGTTTGGCGAGCTGCTCCAGCATGTGATCGAAAAACCCGATGCCCGTATTCACCTCGGCCTTGCCCGTGCCGTCGAGATTGATCGACACGCGGATATCCGTTTCCTTCGTCTTGCGGCTTAAGGTCGCGGTGCGGTGCTTGGTGTTGTCACGGGGCATGAATAACTCTCCTAAAAACTGGCCCACTTTATCATAAAAAAGCCGCCAGTCGGATGAAAAACTCCTTTTTGTCATGGCGAGGAGGCCTGAACCGCTGATTTCCGGCCAAAACCCCAACAACTTTCGTCATTGCGCGCCGGGCTCGCTCCCGGCGTAGCAACCCCCACCCCCGTCATTGCGAGGAACGCAGTGACGAAGCAATCCACCTCTTGTCTTCCCCGCGCCCGCCGCGAATGCGGCAAAACTTTTAAAGCGGGGATTTGGATTGCTTCGCTCCCGTTGATCGCTCGCAATGACGAAAAAATAATTTTCTGGCCCGATTATTTTTTCAACTCACACCGATTCCGCCTGCCCCAAGCCCGCGAATCCACCCCAAAACCCGTCCCAAAAAATTAAAATCTTAATGTATTCGCATTAACGAATACATGTTTTATGTATTAAAAGTTATAGAATTTCACAGCAACAATATTATTAGCCGGAATCGCGTTAAGATATTAATGTAATAAAATTACGGAAAGCCAATGGACTCATTTTCTTGATTTTAAAGGCTTTTGAGCGTATATAAGAAGACTGGAAATACCGGAAATTTTAGGACGATTTTGTGATGTCACTTGCACAAAAATTTCGTGGATTTATCACCAGCACGGCACCCGCTGCCGCACTCGCGACTCTGCTCACGGTCATTCCGGCTTTCAACAACAACGCCACGGCCCAGGAGCCAAGAGCGACCACGGTTAGCACCTCCGCACCTGCTGCAATTCCACCGGAACTGCAAAAACGTATGGATAAGGCTAATGAGGGTATTACAAAGAATATTGAAGAAGCCCGATATCTGGCCGACCAAGCCGGAAGAGCGGCACGCGGTGAAATAATCGATGGTAAGGAAAGCGAGCATACTAGTGAAGCACGGGCACGAAGCCATTCGGTAAAACACCCTGATGAAGCCGGTTTTTTTATCATCGAAGGGAAAAATTCAGCTATGAGCGGTGAAAAGGTTGAACAGACCATTTTGGCGCGTTTTTCAAAAAACAATGCTACGGCCAAGTCTTTTAGGGACCCGGACAAGGGGGAAAGCACAGTGATAGGCATTTATGTAAGGGGAGAGCTGGTTGGAATTTACGGGCTTAATAAATCAGCGATCAAAGGTGTTGATGAGGCTGCGGAACTGGTAAAAAATCCCCCGCTGAAAGTTTCTGCAAACGCCCCCCGGCTGGAGCATTAATAACTTCAGGTAACGGAAATCTTCGCCTGCTTGTTTGGATCAAAGCTTTCCCTGCCATCTGAATTTTCATTTTTTACAGCAGGCTTTTCTACGGATGGATCCGCGGCAGATGTAAACTGCTTGCCTATGGATGGTCTATCTTTTTCATTGGATTCTAAACTGGCCTCCGCGAAATCGGAGGCGCTCTCTTCTAATTTTGATTCCTTCCGTTTTTCTTTCAATTTCGACTCTGTTTTCTGCTGAGATTCCTGAGTCGCAGCATTTTTTTGCCTCATCTTTTCGATTTCATCTTCAGCATTCTTCTTCAATTCTTCCAACTGTTTGGTTTTTTCCTCAGGCGGAAGATTGCCCCCATTTAATCTTTTCTGTTCTTCTTCCCATTCACGCTTCTTTTGTTCGGCAAGTTTTTGCTGCGCTTCCCAATCTTCTTTCACTTTTTTAAGTTCATCATGCAACTTACTCTGATCACTATTATCCTGCAGCAAATCCAGCCGCGCTTTCTCCGCCAGCTCAATTAATTTTTTATCGCTGATATCGTCTTTTGTTTTTATTCCTCTTTCGGCAAGGCGCTTCCGGACTTTCTCACGATCGAAATGACCTGTTGCTTTGTAACTCCCGATCTCCTCATCGAAGTCACTGATGATTTCGTTATTCTTCGTCATCCGCTCGGTGATCTTATCCATCGCCTCGGACGCTTTCTTCGCCTGGTCCCGGCACCACTCCGCCATCTTCTGGCATTCATCGATCATCTTCGAGATGCGCTTGTTCGCTTCCTCAAGCTGCTTCTGCACCTCGGCAAGAAGAGCATCCCGCTCACTCTCTTCGTCTCTCTTTTTCTGAAGCGTGCGCTCATCTTCGTTCGGCGCGTTCACGGTCGGGATGACGCTTGTGGAAATGGAATCGCTGAAACCGATATTGGCTTCGGCTATGCGCTGTTCCTCGGGCGAGCTTTCGCTGGATACAAAATGGAGCAGCAGGAAATTATTGGCGGCCTTCACGATATCGGAAAAGCTGTTCCCTTTGGCGCTGACTGCGTCAAACTTGTTACTCAGCCGGTCGGGCGTATTGAATTTCTGGCCTTGTCCCATAATGAATCCCGTTGCGACATCTTGAAAACGATCGTTGAGTCAGTCGTTTTCTGGAAATAATATTACGTCCATAAGGTAAACGGAGCATTAACATAATACATCTTGCGGTCATTCTTTTACCCGCAGCCGCCTTTATTGGCTATTTACTGGAAAAACCTTATGAATATTGCATCATGGGTTTTTATTATTGCCTGAATACATCTTATGATTGCATTACGGCAAGTGCCCTGCCGCAAGCCATGCGGCCAGAAATTCCTTGTGCGTTTCGCACCCCGTTCGATACAATCCAGACGCTACGAAAAAAAAGACTATACGGACACGGAGAAAAACTATGACTGAACCACATCACACCGGGGAACCCCCCGGCGGGAATTTTGGTCACGAGGATCATTATGGTCGCGGCGGCCACCTGTACGGCACCGAACTCATACTTGAACGCGTGATCTTCGCGAGCCGCTGGCTCCTGATGCCCATGTTCATCGGCCTGGCCGCGTCGCTCGGCCTGTTCTCGATGAATTTCGTCATCATGATCTTCAAATTCGGCCTGCATATTTTCGAATACGACAAGAACGAGCTGCTCCTGATGATGCTGACCTTCGTCGACAAAGTCCTGGTCGGCACGCTCATCATCATGGTTATCATTTCCGGCTACGAAAATTCAGTCGGTAAACTCGATGTCCGCGATGGCAAGCTCTCATGGCTGGGCAAGCTGGATTCGTCCTCGCTGAAGATCAAGCTTTCAACCTCGATCGTCTCGATTTCCTCGATCCACCTTTTGAAAATCTTTCTGGATGTCGGTCGTTACACCAATATGGAACTCGCTTGGACGACAGGAATTCACTTCGTCATGGTGCTGACAGCGATCATGCTTGCCTCGATGGACCGCATCCAGGGACAGCATTGACGGCTTAGAACTGCGGGCTGGCGCTCATATTCTGCGCCAGTTGGCGCTCTCCATATATCGAAAACATGAGCTTCGGATACACATTTGTTGTATCCGGGGCTCTGTAATATTTTTTACTTTGCATGGCGCTCTTCAGGTTCACACGCAGCCGTGCGATCACATGAACGCCTTGAGGCCACAACAAAGCTTCTTTCAGCTCGTCGGCCTTTGGGGCGTTGTCTGCGATCTCGGCGCCCTCAAGCAGAATCATTTTCTTTTGCCCCTTCACTTCGATTTCGCCGGCGTTGCCGTACACCGGATGCCTTAAAGGCATATGTGAAAATCTTTCTCTGGTTGAACGCGTGCATGTGAAAGGGAAATAATGCGGGAAACGATCTTCCGCAATCGTACTGGCAATAATGCGGTGCCCTGACAGTTCATTATAAATCGCTACGAGCCGCGCAACGCTTTTTTCATCATCCATTGCAAACTCGGAATGCAGAATTCTTTTTTGGTCGTAGGAAACTTCGAGACGCTCCGCTAGACCGAATTGCGAAGCGTTAAATTCGTTCATCAATCTTCGCACCGCAAGATAACGTTCGGTGCTGTTCAAAGTGATGAGGTGATATCGGTCGGGATTTTTTTCTAGTAGCTTGGGCCTCGTGCTGTCGACGCGAAAACCAAGATCCAGCACGATCGGTTTCGTGTCATGGCTGACTGCCTCGCGCATATCGGCGAGTGCGTTTGCCCAATTTTCCGCAGCGTTTTCGCTGATCATGATTAAGGCCTCCCCGCCCTTTCAGACCAAAACTTTATATTTTAATATGGAAATCTTGTCAAATTAGCTGCGTGAACGGCGTAGAAGCACATAAATTGCGCCCAAACCGCCATCCTGTTGTTTTGCCTGCGCAGTTTTCAGCACCAACGCCTCCAGCGGCGCCTCGTTCAGCCATTCCGGCACCCGCTCTTTTAAAACACCCGGCTTGTCCTGGTTTCCCTTGCCGGTGATGACAAGCACGCACCGCCGCCCGCGCTCGTAACTGCTCTTGATGAATCGCGCCAGAGCCGTACGTGCCTCTTGCTGGTTCATCCCGTGCAGATCCAGTGTTCCATCAATAATCATTTTTCCGCGCGAAAGACGCTGCGCCGTACGTTTGTCAACGCCGCGCCCTTTCGGCTGCTTCTGCGTTTCACAAAACTCCACGCCAACGCGCTCGATGATTTTTTCTTCGCCTGCGTGAAGATCTTCTTCTTCGTTCTCTTCATAGTTGCGCCCGGGCAGAAGCCGTACGTCCGCCGTCATCGCTTTCCACAGCGCGGCATCTTTTTTGCTTAAACCTGGCTTGGATTTGTTCTTGTCTTTCTTCCCCGTCATATCCTAAGTTTATGCTGTGAAAATGACCGTAGCAACAACCGCCATACACGCGTCCGCGCAATTTATTCTTTCGATTCTCCTGCTGTGCTTTGCCGGCATGGCTTTTGCGCAGGGTGGCGAAGTCACCGAAAACGACAAGGCTGTCTTCGCTTTTTTTACGCTGAACGGCCACACGCCCGCCTACGAGCAATGGATCGAGAATTCACCGAAATATCTCGCCGAGACGACTTACGACGGCAAGCGCGAAGTTCTCGAAGCGGAATTGCTTCGTCTTAAATGGGGCTTCGGTACGTACAATGTCGAGCGCGACTTCATCAAAATCCGCACGCCCGTAAAATTGCTAATCCAGGGCAATCATCTCGCCTTCTCATTCCACGAAGCCTCCGGGCGAAACGTGCCGTACTTCCCGTTTCCGTATGGCAAGGAATGGATCGCGGTGATCATCAACGACCTTGATCCGCTGTTCGAACTTGAGCTCACACCGGCGGAAAAAGCACGTACGGCAAATCTGCCCAAAAACGTGGTGTTCGATGGCGAAATTGTCCTTCACCTTCGCCCGATCAAGGCCGACAATGACGCCACCCATAAGCTCGACGGCACCGACCACTGGCTGATGATGAGCGACACCGGCCGCCTTGAACTCCTTTCGGAAGGCACTGCCCTGGCCACGTACACCGCCCCCTGGTTCCTGGAAAGCGCGGAAAAGGGCTCTTTACCGTCCCTCAAGCAATAAAATTACCAAAATCGCCCTGAAACCCGCCTTTTGGCATCGCTTTTGCATTGCTGCTAGAATAATAGTACGGGCTTCTCGCAACATAAGGGCAGGCGATGTTCTCGAATTTCGGCAATCTTTTCATCACGCGGTCGCGTCAGGCTGAGCATGCCGACACGCGCCTTGATATCCGCCGCCATGATCCCGACCAGGAAGGCCGTCGCAAAAAAGACGATACGCAAAAAGAAAATTCCGGATTCGAAACCGACGACAACGCCACCGTGACGGTCGAGGCACTCCGCGTCTTCCTCGAAAATTTTCTAGTCTCGCTTCAACCCCAAAAATCTGATGGTGGACAAAAAATCATCGCGCCGCAAAATCACGCGCCCAAATCCGCGCCGCGTACGCACACCGACGGCGAAGCCTCCAGGGCCGCGGGCGTTTACCAGCATGTCGCGCAGAAAGTAGACCGCACTGCGCCGCCAGCGTCACATACGCACGATGATGCGCCGCCGCCTGTCGAACTCGCCGCCGCCGACATCCGCACAATCCATCAATTGCTTGCTGATCTAAAGCCGCTCACGGAACGCGGCATTGAATATCTCGTGATTGAACGCAGCGACAGTTTCCTCGGCAGCCTCGTCGCCGCCGTCGAAAAAGCGAAAAATTCCTGATCAGATAATTTTATAACCCGCTCCGTCGGTCAGTAAAATTTCCGGTTTCGCAGGATCGCGCTCGATTTTCTGCCGCAGGCGGTAGATGTGAGTTTCTAACGTATGCGTGTCGAGACCCTCCGCGTACCCCCAGACTTTTTCCAGCAGCGCCTGCCGCTCGACCGCCTTGCCTTTCGCCTCAGCAAGCAGCACCAGGATTTCTTTTTCTTTGTCCGTCAGCCGCACCGCCCGGTCTTCGGCCAGTAAAATTTCATTGCTGTGCACGTCCAGCTCGAACGGCCCGATAGCAATTTTCCTGCCCGTATTCTTCGCCATCGCCTGCAGCCTGCGCACCCGGTCCAGCACCGCACCGGCACGTACAGGCCGTACAAACCGGTCATTTTCGCCTATTTTAAAGCCCTCCGGCGGTTTCTGGTCCTTTTCGCCTATCCAGAGATAAGCGCCCCTGCTGCCCCCGGCTTCGGCCACGACCTCGCAATTGACGATATTTTCCCGCGCCAGCAGGGCCGCTAACTGCTCCCGGCTGGCCGCGTTTTGGTCGATGATCGTGATTTTGACGCTCATGAGCCTGTTTCTGGCCTTCTGGCACGGCTTTTGCAAGTCTTAAAGCAGAATTGAGGCCTTTATGATCGAAAGTAGCGGCGGAAACGGCCAGAACGGCCCTTCCGGCAATATCCTTAGAATGGTTCATAACCCGCGCATGGGCGGCAGCATACCCACATGGGTAAAGGCGGGCACCGCGAAGGACGAAATCACCCGCAACCTGGCCCAGGCCGAAGCCTCTGACCCCTCCTTCAAAACCGCGCTCTCCTACCAGATGCAGGAACCGGTAAAATCCAAAGATGAGGAATTCGGATTTTACGATCTGCTCGACATGATCAACCCGCTCCAGCACATCCCCATCGTCAGCCATCTCTATCGAAAACTCACCGGCGATGAAATCAAATCCGCACCCATGGTCATCGGCGGCGCGATTTTCGGCGGACCTGTAGGCGCCGCCAGCGGCATCGCCAATGTCATCGTGCGCGAGGAAACCGGCACCGACATCGCCGGCAACGCGCTCGGTTTTTTATCGGGCGATAAGCCGCAAATGAAAAAACAAATTCTCGACGATCCTGAAAAACGTCTCGCCGCCGCGCTGGCCGGAACAACGCCGGATGATCTACCCGTTTCGCTGCTCGCTTTCACCGACCGCGGCCTCGCAAAATCCGCACAGCCGGAAAAGAAAATCACGGAATATTTTTCGCCGTACGAACTTTACTAGGCAGGCTTGCGCGGTTGCCGCGTCCCGAAAATCGCTTCCCCGACCCTGACATGCGTCGCGCCCAGCGCCAGCGCCTTTTCGAAATCCATGCTCATGCCCATGCTGATATTTTTCAGCCCGTTTTCATCCGCGAGTTTTTTTAACAACGCAAAATGCAGCGCGGGCGGCTCCTCAAGCGGCGGAATGCACATCAAGCCCGTAATCTCTAGCCCGCATTCCCTGCATGATTTCAAAAGCTCCGGCAGACCGGCAGGCGCAACGCCGCCTTTTTGCTCCTCCTCGCCCGTATTCACCTCGATATAACAGGCGGGAAATTTATTCTGCTTTTTCATCTCCGCCGCCAGCGCTTTTGCCAGCTTTTCGCGGTCCACCGTCTGGATGACATCGAACAGCGCCACCGCATCTTTCGCCTTGTTGGTCTGCAGCGAGCCGATCAGATGCAGCTCGAGATCCGGGAATTTTTCATGCGCGCCGCTCCAGTGTGCCTGCGCTTCCTGCACGCGGTTCTCGCCGTAAACCCTGTGCCCCGCCGCCAGCACCTCGTCGATTTTGTGCTGAGGCTGCTGCTTGCTCACGGCAATGACCGTCGCATTCCCCGCCCGGGCTTTTATCTTTTTAAGATTCTCGGAAATAGTCATGACTGATTTTAATCTTCACGCTTCATCAATCAAAGTATTTTGTGCCGAGAAGAGTATCTTTCGAGAACCGGAGCGGAACGTACACTTGGTACGTGAGCACCGGAAGCGCAGAAAGATGCTCTTCGCAGGCCAAAAGACGAAGATTGAGATTGCACAAATAGAAAGGGCGGCTTGCGCCGCCCTTCCCGTATTCTTGATCTCTTTCGAGATTAGAAGTTGATTTGCGTACCGATAACAACCGAGGTTGCGTCTGCATCCGTCGCGCCGCCGGTGATGCCAGCAACGTTCTCGAATTCAGCATGGCTGATCGAGCCGCGGAAGGTCATTCCAGGACCGTACGTGTAGACAACACCGCCGGTGTAGCGGTCAACTTCGATACCATCGTTGCCA